>JAUVZD010000007.1 GCA_030602715.1 Candidatus Coatesiibacteriota bacterium | reverse complement strand
CTCGGTTTTCTGTGAGTAATTTAAGGGTGTCTCCATGGAGTGGGCGCCGACTTTGCGGTAGAGGTTGAAGCCCAGGATATGTTCGTCCTGGGTGGTTTCTGCCCACCAGCTCAGGTTTACCTGATTCATTTTCGGCTGGGCGGTGAAATCGGTGATGACGATGTCCGTTGTGCTTTCATCTACCAGCCATTGACAGAGCCATTTAATCACTTCATAGTGATATTCGCAGGTGGGCTGGATGTAAGAGTCGTCGGGATAGAAACCGCCCTGGTAACTATTGTTCAGTTCAAAGGTAAGACAATATTGGTTTTGTGTTTCATCGCCGCCATCCCCGAAGGTCCAGTCAATAGTGTCTCCGTTGCAAGGGTATCCACAGGTATCTATGCAGTTGCCGACTATATATTTGTGGTAGTATTCGTCTAAAACATCGTTCATGCCGTCAGCCAGTTCCCAGAAGAGTTCGTAATGAGGTGGGTCGGGATAAATCGTAGATGTAGCCCCAGGGCATAAGGATGTATTCGCCGTAGGAATGATAGCTTATGACGATGTAGGCGTCTTTTTCCTCCACCAGGTTCATCACTATCTGCGTCTCCGGTTCGGAGCCCGCCCAGGGACCGCGATAGGTACTATCGCCCATATAGGGGCTTGAGCCGTAATCGTCATATCCCCACATATAGGTATAGTTGCGGTTTAAGTCCACGCCGTCTATGGATGGCTCAAAACTTCCACTGTCGTTATTGTCCCGGCAATTTTTACGCCACAATCTCTGGTAGCCGTATTGGGCGTAGCCGTCGTAGATGTGTCCGTCGGGGTTCTCCATGGGCATCACCCAGATCTCCAGATTGTCAATGATCTCAGCACAAACGCGGTCGGTGCCGTAGTTCTCCACCACCCACTTCAGACAGTAAAATGGAACCTCAACGCTCATCGGCTCCCTGGCGTGATGGCAACCCACGAAGAAGATGACCGGTTCGCCCTCCTCCTCGGTGACCTTGTCGGATATCTTCCAGGCCATTAGTTGATGGTCCTGCCATGCGGTGCCCAGATCGTGGAAGGAGACGATGTCGGGATAGTCGCTGGCTAACTGCTGCATTTCGGTGCGCAGTTCATCGTAATAGTGATAACCTTGGTAGCCCTTGCCCTCGGTCAAGGCGTTGTATTGGCTGACGTCCTCAATCAATACCCTCATCTCGTAGCCTAAGTCCAGTATCTGTTGTATCTGGTGGTTGAAGGCAAGGATGTGGTAATACTCACCGGCTTTTCCGGAGCAGATGTCCAGACCAAGATGAATAAGTGGAAGCGCGTCTTCGTAAGATTTCACATAGACCTCTACCAGGCTGGCTTCAGGAGCCGAATCGTCCACTTTCGCCCACGCGCTCGCCACAGATGCCAGCAGAAGGACGCAGAGGATTGGTGATAGCAGTCGTCTCATCTTTCCCTCCATCTATGTCTAACCGTCAAAAAGCAACAGAGACCGAAAAATTAATTCCCATTTGTGAAATGATTGCAATTTTGTAAAATCACTCTGGATTATTGGTGGAAATATCCCAGTCGCTTAGGTCGTCCAGGAATTGGTGATGGGTGAGGTCATATTGCAGGGGGGTCAGCGAGGCATATCCCGATGCCACTGTGGCTATGTCGCTATCCTCGGTGTTCCCCTCCCAGGAGCTGGAATCCTTGAGCCAGAAGTAATACTCTTCTCCCCCGCGATCGTCCTCAAAGAAGTCGTTATAATTGGTGCGCCCCATGGTGGTTATGCGGATACCTTTAATGCGTTCAATGGGCAGATTGGGGACATTGAGGTTGAGAACGATTTGTGCCGGGAGGCTTCGCTTTAGGATATTTTCGGCGATTAGGGCGGAGATTTCCGCTGCGCCGGAGAAGATGGGGTCGGTGTAGGTATCCAGCGAGACAGCCAGAGAGGGGATTCCCAGGATGGAGCCCTCAACGGCGCCAGCCACGGTGCCGGAGTAGAGGATGTTGGTGCCGGTGTTGGGACCCAAATTTATCCCGGATACGACCAGCTGGGGCTTTTGTGAGAGCAAACGACGGACGGCGAATTTGACGCAGTCTGCGGGGGTGCCGTTGGAGGAGTAGGTGGGGTAGCTGTTGGAGGATGGATAGGGGAAGAAGCGAAGGGGCTTTCCCAGAGTGATGGCGTGGCTTATAGCACTCCGTTGTTCCTCGGGGGCGGCTATCACAATCTGACCAAGTTGAGATAGCTCCCGGGCAAGGGCTGTTAACCCGGGGCTATCTATGCCGTCATCGTTGGTGATTAGGATAATCGGGCGATCACTGTCCAGTTTTAAAAACATCTTCTAATTATATCCGTTTACCGCCCTTCTGTCAATACCTACTTGGGGGAAGTTTGACCTTGACAGGGAGCCTAAGTAAGCCGTAATATCGCCCCAAGGAGGTCTCGTATGCATAAAGTCTCCAGGTTGGTTCTTTCGGGTTTGATGATGTTATCCCTTCTCTCCTGCGGTAAGGGGGAGAAGGGAGTGAATGTGGAATATGACAGCGACTTTGAGTTCTCCGGTGAGCTGTGGGAGCCCTGCGATATGACCGTGGATTCCGAGGGAAACCTCTACATCCTGGACCGCTTTGAGGGGGCTTGCGTGCACAAGTTTGACCCAAGCGGAGTGTATCTGGGCAAGATAGGCAGTCTGGGCAAGGGGAGGGGGGAGCTTTTCCTGCCCCTGTCGCTGGCGGTAAGTGAGAACGGACAGATATGGGTGGCGGACAGAGTGAACAAGCGCCTTACCCGCTACTCCAGCGAGGGGGAGTGTCTGATGGTCATCGGACCGGAGGATGAGTTTCAGATGGAGGCGCCGGAGGCAATGGTGATTGGCGCAGACGGCGTTGTCTACATCGCCGACAGCCTGGCTAACACCATATGGCGAGTGGAGCCCATCGGGACGGTGCAGATATACCGGAGTGGGGATGAACTGCACAATCCGGAGGACATTATGTGGATGGATGGAGGTTTATTGGTGGTGGACAGTGGAGCGGGTAGGTTACTAATGCCTGACGGGGGAAGCCGGGAGGTGGTGAATGTTGACGGTGAGGAGATGATACCCCATAAGATAAAGGAGTTCGGGGGGGGCTATGTGCTTCTGGCGAGCAAGCAGAGATCGGAAAAAGAAAAGGGAAGCAAATATCAGCCCTATCTGTTAATGCTGGATGGTGAGTTTAATGTAACTGCCGAGCATAAGCTGGACCCGGAGCTGGTGGGGGATGTGGTGGTGGTATCCGAGGACATGCTTCTGGTCAGTTTCCCCAAGATGCATCGGGTGGTGAGGTATAAGGTGGTGGAGTGAGGGTATAATATGCTGATTGTAAAAAGGAACCGCCCATTGGGCGGCTTTTTTATTTGAAAAAAAATGCGAAAAATCGCATTTTTCCCCTTGACAGCTCAACGGATGTTTGGTAATATACTATACGGATGTTGAGTATTCAAAATCAGATTGAGAGGTATAGTTATGGATGCAAATAAGAGGATTGCGATTGAGAGGGCGGTCAGCACTATGGTCAGCGACCTGGCGTTGAACTTTTTCCGTAATCAGGGAAGGTGCGATGAGCCTTTGAGCCAGAAGCGGGCTTTGGACCTCTATCTTCTCTTTCAGGGTCTGCGCAACTTCCTTCTGGCTTACTCCCGCACCCACGAGAGACCCTTTTCGGCGGAGCAGAAGTTGCGCTTGGTCTCCTGAGCCCTTCCCCCTACCCGAAAGATGATATGAGTCCGGTGCAGTAACCCCCTCCCTGCCCGGCTCATAGAAGGAGCGTCCCCCCCCCGCCATAGGCGGGGGGGAGCGCTTGAGTTATCGTTACACTTATTGCATGTGCCTACCACTTTCCCCCGCGCTTGATCAAGTCCAGGGCGATGATCAGGCGCTGGATCTGGTTGGTGCCCTCGTAAATCTGGGTTATCTTGGCGTCTCTCATCATCTTTTCCATGGGATACTCTTTCATATAACCATAGCCGCCGAAGATTTGCAGGGCGTCGGTGGTCACGCGCATGGCGGTGTCGCTTGCCATCAGTTTTGCCATGGAGGAGTAGGCGCCGGTACCCTTTGCCCCGGCGTCTATAGCCCGAGCGGAGTAATAGACCAGCGCCCGGGAGGCTTCCACCGCTGTAGCCATATCTGCCAGCATAAACTGAATCCCCTGCAGGTTGGATATCTTCTGCCCGAACTGCTCCCTCTGCTTGGCATACTTGACCGCCTCGTCCAGTGCCCCCTGGGCTATCCCCAGGGCTTGGGCGGCAACCCCCGGACGGGTGGCGTCAAAGGTCTTTATGGTGATGACGAATCCGTGCCCTTCCTTGCCCAAAAGGTTCTCCGCCGGCACCTTGCAGTTGTCAAAGATGAGCTCCCGGGTGGCGCTGGCCCGGATGCCCATCTTGTCCTCCTTCTTGCCGTAGGAGAACCCCTCCGTACCGTCCTCTACGATGAAGGCGGATAGCCCCCGTGCTCCCCGACTGCGGTTTGTGGAGGCGATGACCGAGTATATCTTTGCCTCTCCCCCGTTGGTAATCCACTGCTTGGTGCCGTTTAAGATATAACAGTCGCCTTCCCGCTTGGCGGTGGTGGCTACAGCACTGGCATCGGAACCGGCGCCCGCCTCAGTGAGGGCAAAGGCGCAGAGCTTCTCCCCGCCGGCTACCGTAGGCAGATATTTTGCCTTCTGCTCGTCGCTCCCGGCGATGAGCAGGGGGGTTATTCCCAGGGCGGTGCCGGCATGCGCCAGGGCGATTCCGCTACAGGCCCGGGAGAGCTCCTCTGTCACCAGACACATGAGCATGTTGCTCACTCTGAGCGTATTGTCCTCCCCCAGAATGTTGCCCACATCAAGCCCCTCATACTCCTCGGGAATCAGCACCCGGAAGAGGTCGGCTTCAGCCAGAATCTTGACGATATCCCAGGGGAAGGTACCCTCTCGGTCATACTCCTCACGGACCGGGACGATGGACTCTTTGGCTATCTCCCGGGCAAGGTTTCGGATCATAAGCTCATCTTCAGTGAGATGTATGTCCCACATAGAGGACCTCCTGCGTTAATCTCAGATAATTTTTATGATTATAGCAAAATTATGAGGAAGGAGAAAATCTTATTTCAGGCAAGCTGGAATTCATAGTCTTCCATGGACTGGCAGGGAGCGATATCTATATCCAGCCCCAACTCTTCCTTGAAGAAATGGACATTGCACCTCTTCTGACCGATGAAGAGGGAGAGGGCTTTGGGTGCTACCAGTAGTTTTATGCACTTATTCTTAGGTTTCTGCGCTTTTATGGCTTTCTCTACCAGCTCCCTGAGCCATCTGGAGACGACCAGCTCGCCGAAGGCGGGATGATGCGGTCCTGCCAGCACACCTGCGGCTAAAGTTTCCGTCTCCTGAACGCCCAACCGGATGACCGAAATGTTGGAATCGTAGAATCGGCTGTAAGCCCGGGCGCAGTCCGCCGTCGCCTGCTCCAACTCCATGGGTATATACTCCCCCCTCCGCCACATCCCGGCGAGTTCTGTGTCCTCCAAGACTAAAGTGGGGTGGAGGCGAACGGTAGTCGGTTTTAGTTCAATTGTCTCCTGCACGGTGCGTGCGAAAGAGTCCGCCGACTGACCGGGCAGACCGAGCATCAGATGATGACCTACAAGGATGCCCGCCTTTTGCAGGCGCTCGGTCGCCTGGCGGACGCTTTTTGCGTCGTGCCCCCTCTTTATGCGGACCAGCACCTCGTCATCCAGGCTCTGCACACCCAGCTCCACAGTTTCTACACGGTAGCGTCGGAATAGCTCTATCATCTCCGATGATACTGTATCCGGGCGGGTTGAGATGCGTATACACAGAATGCGGTCAGTCGGCTCAACTCTGCGTATGGCTTGGAGGTATCCTTCCAGCTCTTCAACGGGCAGGGCGGAAATGCTACCCCCGTAGAGGGCTATCTGATAGCTCTCGGCGCTGTTATTCAGTATCTGCTGGATATGGTCGTCAACTTCGGCGGGCGTCGGTGTGGTGGTGGCGCCGGTTGCCACCCGTTGGTTGCAGTAGATGCATCGCTCTGGGCACGCCCTCTGGGGTAGGAAGATGGGAATGATGGGTGGGGTTTTTTTTGGCATAGGGTTATTTTTTAGCGGAGGTTCTGAACCTCCGCTGCAAAGTAATACGGATGAAGCCCTCTAATACATCTCGCACCACAACTCAAAGTATTCCTGGGGATGTGCGCAGGCGGGGCATTCCTTGGGCGCCTCTTTGCCGGTGTGGATGTAGCCGCAGTTTCTGCAGTGCCACTGCACTTCCTCGTCCCGCTTGAAGACCCGACCGGCTTTCACATTCTCCAACAGTTTAAGATAGCGCTTCTCGTGCTCCTCCTCCACCTCTGCCACCTCGTGGAAGAAGTCGGCTATCTCATCAAAGCCCTCCTCCCGGGCGACCTTCTCAAAGGAGGGATACATCTCGGTGTGCTCGTAGTTCTCCCCCTCGGCGGCGGCTTTCAGGTTGGCTGGAGTGTTGCCGATTGCGGAGAGAAATTTGAAGATGCGCTCGGCGTGCTCCTTCTCGTTGCGGGCGGTCTCATCAAAGATTGCCTCTGTCTGCCGATAGCCCTCCTTGCGAGCGACGGAGGCGAAGTAGGTGTATTTGTTGCGAGCAATGGACTCACCCTGAAAGGCGGTCCACAGGTTTTTTTCAGTCTTGGAACCCTTCAATTCCATCGTCAATCATCCTTTCTTTATTTATCGGGTGGTTGAAATCCTCTAGCCTGATATATAACAAAAGCCAAGATAAGAACATTCCAGAGCGCCTTAATTATTTCTTTTTACGGCTCCACTTTGTGCGCCTCTTTTTGGTCTGAGCATCCTTCCGAGGGCTGACTTCTTCCCCCCCGTCGGGGGCGGGTTTGCCTTGTTCGTCTGGCTTGCGGTAGCGGGGGTCATAAGGGGCACCGCCCTTCCTTTCTCCGTTGCCCGCCCTCCTCTTATCCCGTCTCTTGGTGACCCCTAGCCGTTTGAGGGCTTCGTATGCGCCTCGCTTCTCCGCCTCTTTCTTGGTCCGCCCCATTCCTGAGCCGAGCACCTCATCTCCGCCATAGACTATGGAGATGAACAAGCCCTCGTCATAATCCCGGGTCACATAATGAGGAATTACATTGTGCTCCTTCTGGATGTGCTTTTGCAGTCTGCCCTTTACATCCAGCGACTCCTTCTGTCTCGCCCAGCGGGTAATCTCCTCATCCATAGCGGCAAGGACGAAGCGAGTGGTCTTCTCCAATCCGCAGGAGAGGTAGATGGCGCCGGACAAGGCTTCAAACGCTTGAGCCAGGATGGAGGGTTTGCGCTTTCCTCCGCTGGTCTTCTCCCCTCTGCCCAGCAAGAGGGCGTCGTTTAAGCCGATGTGTTTGGCGACCCGAGCCAGGGCGTAGGTGTTGACCATATTGACCTTTATCTGGGTTATCTTCCCCTCGGCGTGCAGGGGGAAACGGCGGAAGAGGTATTCTCGCACGATTAGCTCAATGACCGAATCACCGAGAAGTTCCAGGCGTTCGTTGTTGGGTATCTCTCCGCCCATCTCGTTGGCGTAGGAGGAGTGGGTCAGGGCTTCGCTTAATTGGCGTATCCCCTCGGGGTGAATTGCGGACATGGTAAACAGGTTGCGCAGTTCCCTGGAAAGCTCAACCTTCACCTGCTTCTCTTCAAATGGAGGGGATTCCTTTTTTTCCTCTTTTGCCAAGTCGTTTCCTTTGGTGCATTGGAGTATGCCACTTAAAAAAAGGCGTCTAGCTCCCACTGGGAGCTAGCGCTTGCCGGATATTTTTTACATTTCATGAGGTGAATTGGTGGATTATCACACATATTTTTTGAAGACCATGGAGGCGTTATGACCCCCGAAGGCGAAGGAGTTGGATATGGCATGGGTGATGTCCAATTTTCTGCTCCCCTCGGTGGTGTAGTCCAGGTCACACTCCGGGTCGGGAAACTCGTAGTTTATGGTTGGATGAACTTTTCCCTCTTTGATGGACAGTAACGTGGGAATGGCTTCAATGGCTCCGGCGGCACCCAGAAGGTGTCCGATCATTGATTTAGTGGAGTTTATGGCGATCTTCTCAGCGTGTTTTCCAAAGACCTTTTTAATGGCTTTGGTTTCGCAGATGTCGTTTAGGGGTGTGGAGGTGCCGTGGGCGTTGATGTGCTGAATCTCCTCTGGAGGAATGCCGGCATCTTTGATGGTGTTCGCCATCGCTCTAGCCATCCCTTCCCCTTCAGGCGCAGGGGCGGTGATGTGATAGGCGTCGGTGGACATTCCGTAGCCGATCACCTCAGCATAGATCTTTGCCCCTCTGGCTTTGGCGCGCTCCAGCTCCTCCAGGATGACGATTGCACCTCCCTCGCCGACTACAAAGCCGTCCCGCTCCTTGTCAAAGGGTCTGCTGGCTTTCTGTGGTTCGTCGTTTCGCTGGGAGATGGCTCGCATATTGCCGAAACCTGAAACCCCTAAAGGGGTGATCGCTGCCTCAGCTCCGCCGGCGACTACCATATCAGCGTAGTCGTGTTGAATCAGCCGATATGCGTCGCCGATGGTATTGGTGCTGGTGGCGCAGGCGGTAACCGCGCAGTTTGAGGGACCCTTCAGACCGAATCTGATGGAGACCATCCCCGAAGCCATGTTGGCAATCATAGCCGGGATGAGAAAGGGACTGACCCTACTTAAGCCCTTCTCTAGCAGCACCTGGTGTTCCCTCTCCCAGAAGGTTATCCCCCCGATGCCGGAACCGATGAAGGTGCCGGCTCGCTCATCGTTCAGCTTGTCGGTGCCCAAACCGCTATCCTCCAACGCCATGTGAGAGGCTGCGATAGCGTAGTGCACAAAGGGGTCCATGCGTCTGCTCTCTTTGGGCGCTATCCATTTGGTGGCGTCAAAGTCCTTAAGTTCACAGGCGAAGTGTACCCGGTAGTCACTGGCATCGAAATGGGTGATGGGTCCGGCACCGCTCCTGCCGGCAAGAAGTTCCTGCCAGTATTCGTCCACACTGTTGCCCAGGGGAGTTACCGCTCCCATACCGGTGATGACCACTCTTCGCCTCATACTAGAATCACCTCATAGAGATAAGCCAGTCTATAAATTTGGATAGAAGACCGCTTTTTCATCAGGCGGGAGGATGGCAAGCGACATCCTCCCGCAAAATCTCTTACTTTCGGAGGAAAGCTCAAGCGGTGTTCTTCTTGATGTACTCTATTGCCTCACCCACTTTGGTGATCTTCTCCGCTTCCTCGTCGGGAATCTCCAACCCGAAGGCTTCCTCAAACTCCATCACCAGTTCGACGGTGTCCAGAGAATCGGCTCCCAGGTCTTCTATGAATGAAGCTTCTAGGGTTACCTCCTCCGGGGTCACTCCCAACTGTTTCACGATGATTTCACGCACTTTCTCTTCTACAGCCTCAGCCACTTCAATTCCTCCTTGGAAAAGATATCTTCTAATGGCAGTAATACTATGTTGATAGCATTAACATAAACTGGGAAGAAATGTCAAGAATAAAGGGGCTTGTCCGGATTTTTACTAAATAGTATTGAGCAGTATCCCCCCGTCAACGGCGATAACCTCCCCGGTTATGTAATCCGCCTTGGAGCTGGCTAAAAATACCGCTAGGTCAGCAATCTCCTCCGGACGCCCCAGCCGACCCAGGGGGATGCGCTTGAAATAGGCGTCCTTCATCTCCGGGGGAAGCTCGGCGGTCATTTGGGTCTCTATGAAACCGGGAGCGATGACATTGGCGGTGATCCCACGGCTGGACAGTTCTTTTGCAAGAGTCTTGGTCAAGCCGACGACGCCGGCTTTGGAGGCGGCGTAGTTGACCTGGCCGGGATTACCGATGAGCCCCACCACCGAGGAGATATTGATTATCCGCCCCCAGCGGTTCTTGCCCATGGGGCGGGATACCTCCCGACAGCAGATGAACATACCCTTGAGGTTGACATCCAGGACCCGGTCCCAATCGTCATCCTTCATGCGCATGAGCAGGTTGTCCCGGGTGATGCCGGCGTTGTTGACCAGAATATGGATAGCGCCGAACTTTTCTAAAACTAGAGCGACGGCATCCTTTACCTGCCCGGTTTCGGTGATGTCCACAACTTGACCGAGAGCAGAATCTCCCAACTCACCTGCCGCTTCAGCCACCTCATCGGCTAAAACATCCCAGAGGGCTACCTTGGCGCCCTCGGCGACAAAAGCCTCAGCAATGGCACGACCGATTCCCCGGGCGGCGCCGGTCACTATGGCTACTTTTTCAGCGAGGGAAGACATCTATGGTCACCTTCTTGAAAGAAAAGAGAAAATTTCAAAAATTATCCCAATTCCTCAACCGCTTGTTCCAGCTCCTCCATGTTACCTATGTTAATTATCTTGAGCCCCTCAAAATCCTTTAAAGTGCGTCTTACCAGACCGGAGAGCACCCTGCCGTGTCCCAGCTCAACGAAGGTGGTGTCGGGACGAGCCAGTTCTTCAAAGGTCTGCTTAAAGAGCACCGGAGAATAAATCTGCCTGGCTAGGGTGGAGATTATCTCCTCCGGTCTGCCATGAGGAACAGCGGCGGCGTTGGCGTAGACCGGGAAGTTGGTGGGTTTCACCTCTTCTGAGTCCAGAAGTTCAGCCATTGCTCTTCCTGCCGGCTCCAGCATTGACGAGTGGAAGGGACCGCTGACGGTAAGCTCCATTGCGCGCTTGGCGCCGGCATCCTTGGCAAGTTCAACGGCTTTCGCCACCCCCGCCTTGACCCCGGTTACCACCAGTTGGTCCGGGGAGTTGTAGTTTGCCGGCTCCACCAAGCCCGCCTCCTCGGTTGCCCGGGCGCAGATTTCCTCCACCACTTCATCGTCCAAGCCCACGACGGCAGCCATGGTGCCGGGGCTCTTTGCGCAAGCGTCGGTGATGAACTGACCCCGGCGGTTGACCATCCAGGCTACCCGAGGGAAGCTCAAAGAGCCTGAAGCCCACAGGGCGGAATATTCTCCCAGGCTGTGACCGGCTCCTGCGCTCACTTCCAGCCGGGGGAGTGACTCCCGCAGAAGGGTGGTGGCGATCACGGAGACGGTCAGGATTGCCGGCTGAGCCCAGCGGGTGTCGGTCAGCTCCTCAAGCGGTCCCTCCAGACAGAGCTTTGCCAGGTCTCTGCCCAGAGCCGTCCCCGCTTCATTGAAGAGCTCCTTTGCACGGGCGGAACTTTCCAGGAAATCCCTGCCCATGCCCACATCTTGCGAGCCCTGTCCGGGGAAGATGAATACTGTGTATCTTTTTGCCAATGCTCTCCCAGAAAGTGAGTGTTACCACCTGATAGCCGCAGAAGCCCAGGTGAAGCCGGCTCCGAATGAGGCAAGCATCACCAAGTTCCCCTTTTTAATTATCCCCTGGCGCACCGCTTCGTCCATAGCGATGGGGATGGAGGCGGCGCTGGTGTTGCCGTATTTATCTATATTCACAAAGACCTTATCGTCGGGGACCTGCAAGCGCTTCTGCAGAGATTGAATGATGCGCAGGTTAGCCTGATGGGTGATGAGCACATCCAGGTCTTCCCCGGTCAAGCCCAAACGGTTCATCAGGGTGGTGGCCGCCTCCTCCATACACCGCACCGCCAGTGGGAAGACTTTATTACCTTTCATGTGTATGGTGTGCAGATTATTGGTTACCGTCTCTATGGAGGCGGGCATACGGCTTCCCCCGGCGGGCTGTTTGAGCAGGTCGCCCAGGGAACCGTCGGATTTGATGAAAGTATCCAGGATGCCGCTTTTTCCGTCGGGGCTTGGACCCAGCAAGGCGGCTCCGGCGCCGTCGCCGAAGAGGACGCAGGTGCCCCTATCCTGCATGTTCATTACCTTGGAGAGACATTCCACGCCGATAGCCAGAACATACCTGCACTTGCCGGTCTTTATGAATTGCTCACCGATGGTCAGGCCGTAGAGGAAGCCCGAACAGCCGGTCTCCTGGTCAAAGCCGGCTCCCTTCTTGTTGCCCAGATTGTGCTGGACCAGGCAGGCGGTGGCAGGATAGGCGAAGTCCGGGGTAACCGTGCCCACGATGAACAGGTCCACATCGGCACCGTCCACCCCGGCCATCTCCAGAGCTTGCCTCCCTGCCTCGGTGGCAAGGTCGCTTGCGGCGGTCTGGTCGTCGGTGAAGTAGCGGATCTTTATCCCCGAACGGGCGGTAATCCATTCGTCGGAGGTGTCAACCATCTTCTCCAGGTCCTGGTTGGTTATCGCCCTTCCCTGAACGCTCTTGCCGGTCCCTAATATTGCCGCTCTGTTCTCCACTTTGTTTTTTTGGGGTTCTATCTAAACTGAAAAATCTATCTTCCGGTATCCTCCCCGGCAACCTGCCCGGAGATGTGGCGGTTCACTTCCTCGGAGACGAACTTGCCAGCCACCAGAACGGCGTTCTTGATGGCTTTGGGATTGGATTTGCCGTGGCAGATGATGACCACATTTTTTATCCCCAGAAGGGGAGCTCCGCCGTATTCCGAATAGTCCCACGCTTTGCGGAAACGCCGAAAGGCGGGCTTCATGAGCCAGGCACCCACCCGGGTCCAGAAGCCTTTGCGAATCTCCCTTTTCAGGGTGGCGAAGACCATCTCCCCTATGGCTTCGGCGAACTTGAGGGCAACATTGCCCACAAATCCGTCGCAGACCACCACATCGGTGGTTCCTTTGAGGATGTCCCCACCCTGCACATTGCCGTAAAACTTGAGCAGTTTCTCCTTCATCAGACGGTTGGTCTCCACCACCACCTCACTGCCCTTCTTTTCCTCCTCGCCGATGGAGAGCAAGCCGACGGTGGGCTCATCTATCTCCAGAATGAAGCGGGCATACATCTCCCCCATGATGGCGAACTGGAGGAGATTGCGGGGCTGGACCTCGCTGGTGGCGCCGACATCTAAGACCACGCAGGCTTTATCCCGCATGGTGGGGAAGATGGAGGCGATTGCCGGGCGGTGCACGCCGGGAAGACGACCGATGTTGAGCAGGGAGGCGGCTACCGCGGCGGCGGTGTTGCCCGCAGTTACCAGTCCGTCAGCCCTTCCCTCCCGCACCTGCCCGGCGGCGACCATCACCGAGGAGTTTGGTTTCTTGCGCACTGAGGCGGCGGCGGAGTCGTCCATGCCGATGACCTCTTCAGCGTGAACCACCTCCAGCCGGTCGGAGTCGTAGGAGCGGTGCAGGAGGCTTTCTTTGAGGGCATCTTCGTCGCCGACCAGGACCACCTCCAAGCGGGATTCCTCAAGCAGGGCTTGCAGAGCCCCGTCAATGAGATTTTTGGGGGCAAAATCACCCCCCATGGCATCTAAGGCGATCTTTGTGCGCATGATGTTGTAGGTCGGTATCCGATCGGAAGAGAGATACAGCTAGTGGAGGAGACCCGTCTACTTCTTCTCCTTTTTCTCCTCTTTGGTGATGACTACCACCGGCCGACCCCGATAGTAGCCACAATCCGGGCAGACCCGGTGGGGTTTTATATAGATACCGCAGTTGGAACAGCGGACCAGCGAAGGGGCGGTCAGCTTCCAGTGGGTGCGGCGTTTGCGCTTTCTCTGTTTGGAGATGCGTCTTTTGGGTAATGCCATCTCGCTCACTCCCCCTTTCTAGGCGACGGTCAATCAGCGATTATAGGGGAAAGGGGTGGAAAAGTCAAGGTAAAAAGGGCGCGGATGGTGGTCTGTGGTAGGGGGTGGAATGGGGGGCGCCGAGCGTTTTAAGGATGTTTGGACTTGCAGTAAAGATTATTTGCTGGATTATAGAACACCTTGACAACTCATAGTTTTTATGGTAATTTCATAAGGTATTTTAATTATATTGAGGTTTGATCTGTTATCAAGAGGAGTGGAATATGGCAATTTTTCCGGTATTTTGATGATATAAAGTCCAATCTTTAATAAGGAGGTGAGATGGATGAGTAAATACGCCTGTGCCCTTATGGTCATCGTGGGGGCATTTTTATTTTGCCACCAGCCTTAGAGATATGTTGAATTGATAAACCCAAGGAGGACCGCAATGAAAACCACAATTATAGCTTTAGCGGTATTGGCAATAAGCCTGACCGCGGCGCAAGCCCCGGCGGACTACGACTTTACAGACACCTATTGGGACTGGGATTTGGAGGATTATCCAAGGTGGCACTACAATTGGGACTATGGTGAGGATGGTCAAAATGAACCATCTGCTTATTTGGATTATATCCAGATAGGTATATATCTCTCTGAAAACACCTTAGTTAATACGAATGTACTAAATTTTCATTTTATTGTTTATGATTACGATGATTATGCTGATTTTTACTTTGATATTAATCCTGGTGATACCTACATAGAGGAGCAATTTGACTGCGGTTTTTACTCTGAACATGGAGAGGGATATGAATTAATACTTCTTAACACTATCCCTGAAGGTGAAGGCTGGGTTATATTTGACGAGGATAACAGTTGGGTTGATAGGTTTACTAATACAGGTGTGGAACCGAAGTCTCTGGGTAATTTAAGGGCTCTGTTCAATTGATGGATGGGCTTTATGGTTAACTTTATTATATCCGCCCCGATACCCCCACATATGTAACACCCGAAAATAACTCCAAAAGAGGAAAATTCCCCTAGCCCCCGCCCAGCAGTGCGTAGGTGTCCTCGGCTATCACCAGCTCCTCGTCGGTGGGGATGATGAAGACCGCCACCGGTGAATCTTGCCTGCTTATCCGCCCCCGACTGCTGTTGAGCCTCCGGTTTTGCTCCTGGTCAAGATGGATGCCCAGAAACTCCATACCGGCGGTGGATTTTTGGCGGAACGAAAAGGAAATGCGATAAATCACCCAGATAAGGACATTCACAGGTCGCGAACGTTGCCCTGCGAGGCTTATGGAAATGATATTATCTCAACACCATTAACCTCGCCGCTCTGTGTTTTTATTGTTAGATAATTGGGATTACCTCCTGGCACGGATTCAACTCAGAGTCATAATCGGAATGCTACTCCCCGCCGGTTCCTGGATCGGGTCCCAGCTTTACGAGGTACACGTCCTCAGCGCCTGCTCCCTCTGAGGCGTTCCAGCCGGTGACAATGAAACCGCCGTCTGCGGTCTGGGTCACGTAGTAGGCACCGTCTTTGGCTTCGCCACCCATGGTTTTTTCCCACAAGAGATTACCCTCGGCGTCTATCTTTACCAGGTAAGCATCCCCTTCTCCGGAGCCGTAAGAATCGGTCATCGCCGCTATTACACACCCTCCGTCAGGGGTGAAGCAGTAGTCAAAAGCCACCTCCGAGCCTTCGCCGCCGTATGTCTTTGTCCACAGGCTGTCACCGTTAGCATCGAGCTTTATAAGCCACATATCACTCCGGCCTTCACCAAAGGATGCGGTCATACCTGAAGCGATGTAGGAGCCATCAGGGTTCTGACATACCGAACCAGCAAAATCCATGGCTACCCCTCCGTAGACACTTGTCCACAACGTGTCGCCTGAGGCATCGGTCTTTATAAAGTAGGCATCTATCTCACCTGCACCGTAGGAGTTCGTCCATCCTGAGATGATGTAGCCGCCGTCAGTTGTCTGGCTCACCCCTTGGCCCCAGTCAGCCCGTTCTCCGCCGTAAGTCTTCTCCCACTCAACCTCGCCTTCAGCGTCGGTCTTCACAAGATAAACGTCGTCGTTGCTGCTGCCCGTAAAAATCAACCCGCTGTCTGCGGTCTCGCATATCCCAAATGCTTGATCCATAGATTCGCCACCGTAGGTCTTTTCCCACAACAGATTACCGTCAGCATCGGTCTTTACCAGGTAAGCGTCAAACATCATGGCAGGGAACTCAAATTCCTCCTCCATATTGAACGAGGCCGACTTGCCGGTTATTGCGTATCCACCATCAGAGGTTTGACACATCTCAAGGCCCTGATCCCACGATTCGCCACCGAAGGTCTTTTCCCACAACAAATTACCGTCAGCATCGGTCTTGATAAGGTAAACATCCATCTCACCTGCACCGTAGGAGGTTGTCCACCCTGAGATGATATACCCGCCATCCGAGGTTTCGAGAACAGTATAACCCTCCTCCGTGCCTTCCCCACCGTACGTCTTCGTCCACAGGATGTCAGGTGGTTGGGCAAAGAGGGGGATTGCCAAAAAGAGCATAACCATCCCAACAAGGGATGTTTTTTTGAGTTGCTTACTCATCTTATCCTCCTCGTTAGATTTTAAAGAGCAAGCTAGATAGGAACTTTCAGGTTCTTTGGTAATCTAAAAAGTGCCCGCCGCCCTACTTACATATTAATATAAAAATCTCCGCTTGTCAAGTGGTATTCATTTGTTTGCGGTCAGAATAAAAACTGACAGGTGGGTTACGGGTGGTGTGTTAGTATTCCCCACGCGTGTTGTGGTGGACAGGATTCATTGGGTAATTTAAGGGCTCTGTTCAATTGATGGATGGGTCTTAAGTTTAACGGTATAATATCCGCCCCGATACCCCCACAGATGTAACACCCGAAAATAACTCCAAAAGAGGAAATTTCCCCTAGCCCCCGCCCAGGAGGGCGTAGGTGTCCTCGGCTATCACCAGCTCCTCGTCGGTGGGGATGATGAAGACCGCCACCGGTGAATCTTGCCTGCTTATCCGCCCGCGACTGCGGTTGAGCCTCCGGTTTTGCTCATGGTCAAGATGGATGCCCAGAAACTCCAGACCCGCGGTGGATTTTTGCCGCACCACCATGGAGTTTTCGCCGATTCCGCCGGTAAAGACCAGGGCGTCCAATCCGCCCAGAACCGTCATATAGGCGCCGATGTATTTCTTAATCCGATAGCAGAAGACCTCAAGGGTGCGGATGCCGGCTTCGTCCCCCGCCTCTACAGCTTCCTCAATCTCCCGCATGTCGCTTCCGATTCCCGAGAGCCCCAGAATTCCGCTCTTGCGGTTCAATATCCGCTCCATCCCCTCGGTATGGATTCCCGAAGTGCGCATCAGCATCAAAGGTATGGCCGGGTCTATGTCCCCCGAGCGGGTGCCCATTACCAGACCCTCCAGCGGTGTTAGACCCATGGAGGTGTCCATGGATGCCCCGCCCTGCACAGCGGTTATGGAGCAGCCGTTTCCCAGATGGACGGTGATCAGTTTCAGCTCGGAGAGAGGTCTGCCCAGCTCCCGTGCCGCTTCCCGGGCAACGAAGCGGTGGCTTGAGCCGTGGAAGCCGTATCTGCGCACCCCCTGCTCGGTGTATAGCTCGTGGGGGAGGGCGTAGAGGAAGGCGTGGGGGGGCATGCTCTGATGGAAGGCGGTGTCAAAGACCGCTACTTGTGGTGTGTGGGGAAAGAGCCGTCGGCAAGCCTCAATGCCCTTTATGTTGTGGGGGTTGTGCAGTGGAGCCAGGCGCCGGCATTCCATTATTTGCTCCATTACTTCGTCGTTGATGATGGTGGAGGAGGAGAACTTCTCCCCCCCGTGCACCACACGATGACCGACGGCGGCTATCTCCCCCCTGTCGGCGATCACGCCCACATCGGGGTCAAGGAGGGTCTCCAGGGCGACCTCAATTGCCTTGCTGTGGTCGGGGACCTCCAGCTCTTTGCGCATCATCTCTCCGTCTAAAGGGATGTAGGTGTGAATGGAGCTGTCCAGCCCGATGCGCTCCACCAAACCTCTGGCAAGGCGGACTGGTTTGTCCTTGCCCATGTCTATGAGCTGATACTTCACCGAGGAGGAACCGACATTGACCACCAGTATTATGGACATATCCAGGAAGCTCTCTTTCCCTCTGGGCAGAGCTTTATTTGGGGGGAGGGGAAGATTGTGAGAATTTTATCAATTTGGGGATTATGATAGCATAAGCGGAAAGCATGTAAAGCCAAATAATGCCTGCCCGCCCTTTTTACGGTTTACTTCTGCCAGAATTTGTATATCATTGGATTGTGAGGGAAAGGACCATGAGAGGAGTTCGCCGACACTTGACCTTCCTGGTCGGATTTTTGACCCTGCTCTCCTTTGCCGGGGCGGTGTGGGCTTCCGGGCTTGAGGGGGTCTATACCTTCGTCATCCTGGATGCGGAGGGGAACCCTTTGAGCGATGCACTCATAACCGTCACCTATCAGGATATTGATTTCGCCGACCTCCAGGCCCGAGTTTACTCCGGGGTGTCGGTTGAGGGGGCTAGCGGAAGCGACGGTCTGGCTCACCTGGTCCTGCTGGATATGGGGGAACCCGGTCTGCTTGGATATGATGCCCAGGGGGGAGCCTTCGGTCCCTCGGGATACAAGGGGAAGCTCATAGCGGAGATAAGATGTGAACGGCGGGGCTATCAAAGCATAACGGTCACCGCCGGAGAGGAGCCCCCGGATGGAGTGGAGTTCCCCCGTCTGAGCGGAGAGGGGACGGTCTTTCGCATGAAGAGAAGCCCCGCCTCCCTGCTTTCTGTGTTGTGGCCCCTTCTTGCGGGCGGGGTGGTTCTGCTTGCGGTGATGGTCATCCCCTACTCCCGGCGTGCGGTGCCGATATTTATCGCCGTAGTCATATTGATGCTTGGGGTCGGCTTGATTCTCTATCAGAATTATCAATATAAGCGGGAGGTGGGTCTCATTCAGGGGGAGATGGAGGAGAGGGCGGAGGAACTAATGGATGAGGCAAAGTCGCTTGGTGAACTGCTAAAGAGCGAGGGGGTGAGTGCCTACAGCGACCTGCTGGGTGTGGTCCTGGAGATTTCTCGTAACGCTGTGGAGCGGTTCATGAGCGCCTGGATAAACCACAGAGGAGAGGAGTGCCTAGCCCTGGCAAGCAACAATCTGATTGCCGGGTATGGAGGTGTGGATGGGGCTGTGGCTTACTTCGGTAAAGTTTCCGAGCAACGCTTGAGCGCATATCGTGTTGAGTCTGCGACTAAACTGCGCGACGACGGGGAGGCGGTGGTGGTTTTGGTGCGGGTGCTTGCAGTGTGGGTTGATTTCGGCGAGGGGCTGTTGGGCGAGGCGCACCATACCTTTGAGGTGCGGGTTACTCTCTCCGATGGGTCGGCAGAGATAGACGACCTGCTGGAGGAGGAGCCGGTGATGGAGTTTCTGGGCAAGGAGGGGATAGAGGACTATCTCTTTGAGGGGGAATTTGATGTGGTGATGTGAGGTCTTAGCCGCTGGTTGAGTTGTAGCGGGGATTTTATTATCTCCGCTATATTATTATCTCCGCTTGGGGTAAGCCAGCCAGGCGACCAGGATGGATATGAAATAGAGCGCCACCAGAGGCGCCGCCAATAGCATCATACTGAAGACATCCTGTCCCGGGGTGATTACCGCAGCCAGGATGAATATCCCCAGTATAAACCACTTCCACTTGGAAAGCATTGTCCCCGCTGAGAGTATCCCCATCCTAGCAAGGAAGAAGACCACCACCGGTCCCTCAAAGACCATCCCGAAGCCGATGAGCATGCGCAGGACGAAGTCCACATAACGCCCGATGGTCCAGTGGGCTTCAAGAGTCCCCTCCATCTCAAAACTGCGGAAGAACTTCATGGTGACCGGCAGGATGTAATAGGCGAAAGCCGCACCGACGGTGAAGAAGATGAAGATGAAGACCATGAAGGGGACGATGAAGGCTTTGCGTCGGCGGTGGATGGCTGGGGCGATGAACTGCCAGAGGAAGAAGGCGTTGAGCGGTAGGGTGATGTAGAGACCAAGGGCGAATGCCACCTTCAGCTGGGCGAAGAAAGCCTCAAAGGGGGTGATATATTGTAAAACAATGCCGGCGGGGTGTGTTATGAAGGTTAATAGTTGGCGGGCGAAGTAGAAGCATACGATAGTGCCCGAAACGAGGGTGAGCAGGATGCGCAGTAGAGCCTTGCGTAGCTCCTCCAGATGGTTCAGAAAACCCATCCGCTTGCCGTCAGCCGAGTTCTCCTCCTTTGGGGGCTTCTCTCCTCCTTCACCCTCCTGCATACGGCGCAGGCGACGGAAGATTCCCTTCCCCTCGCCTTTACCTTCCGTCCTCAGAGTAGCCCCTCCAGCTCGTCGTCTTCCTTAATTTTCTCTATCAGCTTGCGGATGTTGTGCCCCTGGTCTTTACGGGTGACCAGGACGGCGTCTTTGGTGGCGACGATAATCAGCCCCTCCACACCCAGAGTGGCGATGGTAACATCTTCGCCGACTATGATGTTGTCACCGCTCTCAACGGTGAGCGCCCGATTGACGACCACATTGCCGTCCGCATCCTTCTCCACCAGCCTGTCCAGGGCGTCCCAGTTGCCGATGTCGTCCCAGCCGATGTCGGTGTGGACGGTCAGGATGTTGTCCGCCTTCTCCATTATGGCGTAGTCAACCGACTCCGCCGGCAGGGTGGGAAAGATTTCCGCCAGGCGGGCTGGGTATTCGGGGGTGCCCAGGGCTTCCTCCAGCCTGGCAAGTCCCTCAGCCAGCCCGGGTGCGTGCGTGCTCACTGCGGAGAGGAAGGTGTCGGCGCGGAAGGCGAACATTCCGCTGTTCCACAGGAACTCATCGGAGGCATGATATCTCTTTGCATCTATAAAGTCGGGCTTCTCGTGGAAACGTTTTATCCGGTAGATTCCCCTCTCCTCATCCAGCGCCTCTCCCAGCTCCAGATAGCCGTAGCCGGTCTCCGGGCGGGTGGGCTTGATGCCGAAAGTCAAGAGCCAATCACCGCTCTCGGCGGCGCTGAAGGCTACCTCCGCCCGCCTGACAAAACCTTCTTTGTCCTCAATCAGTCCGTCAGCGGGCATGGCTAACATGGTCGTCTCCGCCCCCAGGCGCTTTTTGGCGTTGATGGCGGCAAGCCCCAGACAGGGGGCTGAGTTGCGCCCCACCGGTTCAAGCAGAATGTTTTCCGGGGGAAGCTCGGGACAGATGGAGCGGATTTGCTCTACCATATTCTTTCCGGTGACTACCCAGACCTGTTCCACGCTAGGGATTGTGACAGCTAGATCCAGGGTCATCTCCAGAAGGGTGTTTTTTCCCAATAGGCGCAGGAACTGCTTGGGACGAGTGTTTCGGGAGAGGGGCCAGAAACGCTCGCCCTTTCCGCCAGCCATTATAACCACGATTCTTTTGCTCATCAGCAATCCTTGATTTATCTAAAGTGTAAAGCCTGCTCAAAAACTGAACCCAAACGCAAGCCCAAATCCATCCTTTCGGGGGAGGAGAGCAAGCGAGAACTTGTCTTCAACGCTGTCAGCTTCCTCCTCCCTCTCTATGTCGCCCACATCCCAGTCATAGAGGTGGGCGTCAACATAGGCGTCCAGCATGGAGAAGACCAGCACGCCGACGAAGAACCAGCCGTATTTCTCCGCCTCCACCTGGTAATGTTGATATTGGCTCAGATTGTAGTCCGATTCCGCTCCGGAGGTCTCCCGGGCTTTACTAAGGTAATCCTTGCTTTTGAGATATTGACGCACGGCGATGGCGGCAAGAGTTGCCTCCCCGCCTATTACCAGGAGCCCCTTCCACCAGGCGCGGTTGTAGAACTGCCCCCAGCCGGGCAGAACCAGGGAGCGGAGCAGGGCGCCGGTGGGCGATTTCATCTCCACGGTGCTGACCACAAGATAAGAGGAGTCCAGAAAGAGTTCCCCCTCCCTGGGGGCTAGAATGAGCGCCTCTATCTCCTCCGGAGAGAGACCGGTGGACTCCTCGCTGGGAGGTGCGGTGGAGGAGACTGCCCCCTCCTCACCGGTCTCGTCTTGAGCCGATGCGGGGGATGCTGGGATAAGGGTAAGCGAGAGTGCGAAAGCGGTGATAATCAGCGATTGTAACTTAATTTTCGGGGTCTTTGGCATTAGTAGCTGAATGATAGCACTTCGTTGGGGGCTGGTCAATAGTGATAGTGGCAGGTTGTGATTTAAGGGCGGATGGAGGCTTTTTTGATACTACATTTCAATCTGTATGTTATAATTTTTTTAATGGATTTTTATCGCTTGCGAATCTGTCTTTCTCTGGGGAGGAAGTTATGTTGAATGATAAAGATAAAAAATGGCTTGCTTTTCTATTGCTCTTATTCTTCTTTGCGGTGCTCATATCCTGCGGTAGAGGGAGTTGGGTGGTAACAAAGGATTGTGGGCAGGGAGACTGCGATAAGAACGCCCTCACCGGCGCCGACTACTGCTGGACCCACCTGAAGGAGAAGGAGGCTTATGTTCAGCTCATCGTCTCTAAGGTCAAAGACGGTGAGGACTTGAGCGGTTACAATCTGGCTGAGGTGGACTTCAACGGCGCCGACCTCTCCGCCGCCAAGCTCAGCGGGGCAATACTTGTCGGGGCGGATCTCTCGGACTGCAATCTTGCCGGGGCGGACCTCTCCGATGTCCAGCTGGTGGGCGCAAATCTGGAGGGGGCAATGCTGAACGGCGCCCTCCTGGAGGGGGCTAACCTGGTTGATACAATATTGGACGGGGCGGTAGCCAACGGAGCTGACTTCAACGGGGTTAACATGGTGGGGGTCAGCTTTGAGGGGGGAAGCGCCAAGAACGCCGACTTCAGCTCTGCCAATATCGTCGGTTCCAGCTTTGACGAGAGCGACATCTCCGGGGCACAGTTTCATGGCGCAAGCATCGTCAACACCAGCTTTAAGGGCGCTATCACCGAGGGAGTCAGTTGGGGGGGAGCGAGCAAGGTGGACTTCGGGAGCGGATAGTGGGGTAGCGCCGATAGCGAAATGAGACGCCCGGCAGGATATGGGCGTTTTTTCATTAAGTGCCTTGTTTAAGGCTGTGAGCATTTGGGAGAATGAAAAAGCCCTCGCCGGAAGTGGGGGCTTTGTTTACAATAAATTCACCAAAATTGCTAAGTGGTTTTGTTTATTTTTTTTACTCCTCAGGACACTCTACCACAAAATAGTGAAAAATATCACCGTTAGCCCAAGTTGCCCCACTGAAAGTACCGGTTGAGGGATCGTAAATAAGCCCCTCAGTTACAGTTCCACCAGATTGCCCTTGTTTGATATCATGGGCAATGTATAGGACATATTTGCTATCAAGTTGGTAGAGTCCTGTTACCGCTGCGCAGTGAGAGTCTAGAACGAGTTCGACATCTTGTCCATCTGCTATTTCGTAAATAATCTGGTTAAAGTCAGTTATGTTACGGGTGGTTATCGGATAATCGTTATCCTCCATATATTGGTCCTTTACCTTCCACCAGGCGAGTTGGTCGTTCCAGTCATAAATCAGGCAACCGTTTGGAGTCCATTCGGTAGCCATTTTCATAGTAGCGATGCTCATCTGGTCGTCGGTAAATCCGAGACCATATTCATCGTTGAGAAACTGAAGGCTGTTGGACACCGCTACCGGAGTGCACTCGTTTATCCCGCACTCTTGATTGGGGAAATCACCCTCATGATAGGCGTAGCGGATTGACACTCCCCCGACCAGTATGCTTGGCGGGTCCAGACTTACATCTTCGTCGGTGAAGCCGGGATAGAAGATGATATTTCCGTCTCTGACCGATGATGTTTGCACCACCCTGGGCATGGTTTCAAGCGTGTCCGTGTTCAAGTCAAAGGCATATTCCAATGTGAGCACCTCGGTTCCGCTGGACACCCCCAGGTCAAATCTAAGTGTAAGTGACTGTATAATACCCTCTCCCTTAGGGCTCAGGACGGGTATGTTCTGGATGACCCACGAATCGTTCACCGCCAGGTTGAAGTAGAGCACATCCCGCGAGCCGGTATAGGTAAGAGTTACCGAGCCCCAGGAGGAGTTGGTGATTATCTCCCCGCCCAAATCAAAGTCTATCTGTTCAAATACCAGTTCGGCGTTGTATGGGTTCAGGAGTTCCTCTATTATTTCGCACGAGGAGAATGCCAAAAGTATCGTGGCAAGAAGTATTCCCGCGATTTTCAAGCTGAGCATATTTCTGGACTTCATCTTCCCAAACCTCCATTGTTTATCATTGAAGGCTATTTTTTGTAAATTTTATTAAATCTTTCCCCAAAAGTCAATTGAAGATATGAGCGCTTTTTATCCTTTGAGCTGGGGTGGTTATCCCCCCCCTAATACTGCGCATAGCTCCCGTCCCGGCGGGCTTTGCGGTGACCCAGCTTTAAGGCTACTATGCCCAGGGGGAGCAATACTACTCCCATGCCCAAAAGCCAAATAATCTGTGTGGATACCTCGGAGAAACTGGCGCCGTTCAGCAGGGCGGCTCGTAAGCCGCTCAGTGCGTGGGTGAGCGGGAAGGCGTGAGCCAACCACTGCAGGGGCTGGGGCAGAAGCTGATAGGGGAAGTATAAGCCGGAGAGGAGCACCGAGAGCCCCCCATAGACCAAACGAACGGGGTCGCCACGTTTGAATGCCAGGGTGAAGGCGCCGGAGAGCATCCCCAGAGCGAGGAAGGGCGGAAGGGAGAGGGCAAGCACGACAATGGCGGAGGGAATGTTCATAGAGGAGAGGTCCACGGAGAAGACCAACGCCCCCAGCACCAGGAAGAGCACCGCCCTGACCAGGGTGCGCAGGAAGCTGAATGTGTTTGTCGCCAGGGAGAGGGAGAGCGGGGTGATGCGGGAGGAAAGCATCGGCTCCAGGGTGCCTTGCAGCTGTTCTTCACGGAGGCTTCCGGAGAGACCGTAAAGACCGTTGGACTGGAAGCCGAAGAAGGCGATGCCGATGATGACGAAGGGGAAGTAGCCCCCGTATTGTTCTAACATCGGGGGGATGTAGCCCTCAAATGCAAGCCCCAGAAGGAAGAAGGCGAGGGCGGTCCCCACCAAGCCGACGATGTCCAGGAACAGTGACAGGCGATAGGAGACCCATATCTGCAGGTCTCGGATGAAGAAGGCAGCCATCTGGGAGGGGAATCTTAATTTTCTTTTTGCTCTATCCGTCATTGGAATCGCTATCCTGCAAAAGGTGGTTATAGACCGTCTCCAGCTCCTCCTCTAAGGAGGAGAGCTCTATGATGGAGATGCCGTTTTGGGCCAGGGTCAGGCTGAGCTTAGCGAGTTCCTCTTCATCGCTTACCACCAGTTCAGCGCTGAGGTGCCCATCCTTTATCTCAATATCGGAGGTGATGGACCCGGCGAGTATTTTTCGGGCGGTCACCTCATCCCCGCTCAAAACGATACGGTAATGGCGGTGGGGAAAGACCTGTTGGGAGAGCTTTTGAGGGCTTCCGGTGGCGATGTTTTTCCCCCGGTGAATCAGGGTGATGGTGTCGCACATTTGGGCGGCTAAATCCAGACGGTGGGTGGCTAAGAGTATGCTCATACCATCCCTGGCCAACTCAAGGAGAATGTCAGTGAGTTCCCGGGTGGCTTGGGGGTCCAGCCCCTTAGCCAGGTCGTCTATCATCATCAAGCGGGGCGCCTGCAACAAAGCTCTCAGGATGGCTAACTTCTGGCGCTCACCGCTGGAGTAGGTCTGATAACGGCGATTGAGGATGCCTGAGAGGCGCAGGCGCTCGGCTAACTGTGTCGCCCGGGAGAGGGTTTCTTGACGGGAGTTGCCGGATAGCCGACCGAAGAATACCAGGTTAGCCCAGCCGTTTAAGCGGTAGTAGAAACCCCGCTCCTCCCCGGATACCAGGACTGTATCATCGTCGGCTAAGTGGTTGGATTCTATTAAGCCTTCATCCGGCTGGATCAGGTTCCAGAGGATTTTAAGCAGGGTGGTCTTGCCGGCGCCGTTTGGACCAATAAGAGCGTGGATTTTGCCGGGGAATATGTCCATATCAAATCCATCCAGGGCGAGAATGGGGGGCTTGGAGCGGAGCCAGGGGAACCTTCGCCCGGCGGGGTAGAATTTGCGAAGACCCCGGACGGAGACCAGTGGTTTTGGGAGAATTTTATCCTCGGCGGTCATTTGGGAACAGGATAGCACATAGAAGGCTTTTGCGCAAGTGAAGGTGGTAAGGTGGCGGGATAAGCGGGGTAGTAAAATGGTCGTTTGCTGGTGAATTAGAAGGTCGGAATGGGTATAAAAAATCCCCAGCCTTGATGGCTGGGGGGAGGCTTATCTTAGGTCTAGTGGTATAGACTACGCAGTTTACCCAGGGAAGCGGGTTGGACTTCATCGGTGGGTTCGATGGTCAGGCGGAAGCGATTGTGCCATTGGTTGTGGTGGGTCATGGTGGGGGCGGAGTAGCTCAAGGCGTAACCGCAGGAGTAGTAGCCGGATGTGTTGGATGTGTGGGAGTAGTATGTGCCACTTCCCCCGCTCCATTTAATTTCCACCAGCAGGTTGTCGCTGTTGTTGTAGTAATAGGGGTCGTCAAATACTATGTCCGTCCAGCTTTCGGCTGATCCCGACATTGACTTTGTTGGGGCATAAAATACTTCCCCGGGGTCGTTTCCACCGTAGTTGGCTTCAAAGCTGGTGCTCAATGAATCAACGGAAGTATGGCAGAGATAAACATGGACGTTATTGAAGCTTCCTCCCGAGCTGGTGTAGGCTTGAAATGCTAACTTGGTGATTTCGCCCGCAAGTCCGATCTCCGACTGCAGGATTAAGGCTTGATACCTCATTTGTGCACTTCAGCCGCCACACCAGGGGTCGTTATGGAATCCGTCCTGGTCTCCAATAATTACCTCAGTGGCCAGGAGCGGGGCGACCATTAAAGAAAGAACGCCAAATGAAAGGATGATTTTTTTCATCGCTTTCCTCCTCCAATAGGGGGGTGTCTTCTGCAAATTCTAGATATATTATATATGTAGTAACCAAGCTTGTCAATGGTTTTTTTCACTTTCCCGTATCTATGGAATTTCCTTGACAAAACTTATAATAATAATTAAAGTAAATAATTATGGAGTTCCCGGACCTACAGATATACATACTGATTCTGATAATTTTTAGCTCGGTTGCTGTGCTGGTCTCCTACATTCGCCTACCCTATACCATCGCTCTGGTATTAGTGGGGTTGGTGATAGGCTATTTCAAACTGCTTCCTGTGTTGGAGCTGACCTCTGGGCTGATAATGACCGTTCTTTTACCGGTGCTCATCTTTGATGCAGCGATAAATATTCCCTTGAGGGATTTTCTGCGTAACATACGCACTATCCTGATTTTAGCCATTCCGGGCTTATTGGTGGGAATGGGGATCTGCACAATAATTATCCATCTCGGTTCCGGTGTCCAGTGGGGATATGCTCTTCTGTTGGGGGCACTACTCTCGGCGACGGATCCAGTATCGGTGTTAGCT
Source organism: Candidatus Coatesiibacteriota bacterium (assembly GCA_030602715.1). Lineage (GTDB taxonomy): Bacteria > RBG-13-66-14 > B26-G2 > B26-G2 > JAUVZD01 > JAUVZD01. The sequence goes on along the minus strand of JAUVZD010000007.1, from coordinate 122,023 downwards.
GTCTTCCAAAGGCTGGGCGTGGATAAGCGTTTGACCATTACCATGAAGAGCGAGAGCCTGGTTGACGATGGTGTGGCTATAGTGGTCTTCCAGATAGTTCTGGGTATCCTGCTGGTGGGAGAGTTCTCCTTAACTAACGCCATAGGCTCCTTCTTCATGGTCACCTTTGGGGGGCTGGCTCTGGGGTTGGTGTTTGGACTTATCGGCTCGGTCATCCTCCAGCGAATTGATAATCACCTTATTGGGGTCACCGTGACAACTATCGTGGTCTATAGCACTACTCTGGTGGCAGAACTCCTCCACCAGTCGGGGATTATCGCAGTATTGGCTGCTGGGCTGGTGGTGGGTAATTATGGATTCCGTCGTGCGCTATCACCCATCTCTCGGATTACCATCGTCTCTTTCTGGGAGTTCGCCACTTTTATCGTTAACTCTATAATTTTCCTGCTTATCGGAATGCAGATGTCCAATGTGAATATTACCCACTACATCTTTCCTATAGTCATCGTCTTTGGGGCGATACTCGTTTCTCGCTCAACAATTATCTACTGTATTACCCCAATATGTTCGCTAATAGACGGAAAGATTCCATTCCGCAACCGCCATGTTATGGTGTGGGGTGCTATGCGTGGCACAGTAGTCTTAGCCTTGGTTCTCTCCATTCCCCAGGGAATGCCCCAATACCATTTCATCTTGGCTACGACATTTGGGGTGGTTCTCCTCTCCCTGTTGGTTCAAGGGTTGACCATAAACCCATTGGTTCATTTTTTAGGTTTCACTCGCTTGCCAGAGCAGAAGGGGCGATACCAGCGGCTGATGGGAAGATTGATTACTTCTCAGGAGGCTTTGCGAGAACTGGAGCGGTCGTGGAAGGGTGGGGGGTTATTGCGGAGCAATTATATCCTTCTGCGCCGAGAATACCGTAAGGGGATAAACGAGCTGGAGAAAGAGCTTGATAAACTGCAGGATGAATACCCGGACTTGAAGGGGGAGGAACTGACCGCCACCCGTCGTCTACTCATCCAGAAGGAACGGGAGGCGTTGCAGGAAGCTCTACGGCAGGGGCGAATTAGCTATCAGGATTTTGACCACTTGAATAAGATGTTGGGCAAGCGGCTGGAGGAGATAGAAGTATGCACCTTGGAGGAGGAGGAGGAGGTGAAGGGAAGAAAGAAACGCAGGGATTGGAGGAGATTTCAATTCTGGAGGAGGTAGTCAGGCAAAAAATTATGTGGCTAAAGGTTATTTCGTGGGCAAGTAAGGCTTGACAAAATAACCCTTTCGTGGTATGTTTAGTAGGGTATTATAGAATATAGGTGAAGGTAGGCGACAGAAATTTTGCAATCAAAATTCGCATTTATGGAAAATTTTGGGAAGTAAGTGGATAAATTCTTAGGAGGTAGAAAAGAATGGAATGGTTACAGGGTGTAGCTGGATGGTATATGGCCGGGAAGTGGGGGATGCATCTCATTTTGGCGACTATGGTCTTTGCCTTTAGTATCATCATTGAGCGGATATGGTATGTTGCCATAAAGTCCAACATCAAAGCGGAGCCTTTCACCCTGGAATGTTTAAAGCTGATAAAGAAGCGGGACATCAATGGTGCTATCAACCTGTGTAATAGGCACGATACACCCCTGACCCGCATCGTAAAATCAGCTTTGCAGGCTTTTATGGAGGGTGAGGAGGACATACAGCAGGTGACCGACGAGGTCAGTCTGGTGGAGATTCCGAGACTTGACCGACGCATCCCTTATTTGGGTATGCTGGCTAATGTGGCGGTTCTACTTGGTCTTTTGGGAACCATCTCCGGTCTGATCGCCTGTTTCGGTTCCTTGGCTGGGGTCAGTGCCGCAGAGAAGACCGCCATCCTCTCCGCAGGCATCTCCGAAGCTATGCACTGCACTGCCTTTGGGCTATTTGTAGCTATCGCTGCGATAGTCTTCCACGGTTTTTTGGTGGGTCGTTCAAACAAGATAATGGCTGACATAGACTCCAGTGTGGTAAAGATATTGAACACTCTGGAAGAAGTGCGGAGGTAGTTAGGCGATGGCATATCCGGTCTCAGGGAAAGTAAGGAGGAAGAAGCAGAGGGTTGATGAGGAATTAGAGCTAGTTCCTTTCATTGACATAATGGCTGTGCTTTTGGTCTTTCTATTGATGACTGCCTGTATTCTGCAGACGTCGATCATTGAGATCAATCTTCCTACCGCTGCTGGCGCAGGCGAAGGGACCGAATTAGAGGAGGAGAAAAAGCAACAGCTTAACCTCACGGTGATAATAACTGACCAAGGTTTTATTGTAGGGGGTTCGGGTGCAATTCTTCCGCCGATTCCCAAACGAGGTGGGGAGTATGATTGGGATGGTTTGTCGGGGCAGTTAGAGCAGATAAAGGATGAGTTTCCCAGTCAGACCAGTGTAATCATTGCGGCGGAACAACAGATAATGTACGAGGACATAATCAAGACCATGGATTGTTGTTTGGCGAAAGACCTGCCGGAGATCGCCCTGGCGCCGAAGATCACCTAATCGGAAGTTGAGGGCAACCGGCGTGGACCAGCAATAGTTAAGGAGGTGGGGTTCGTTGGCTCAAGCTAAAAAACCTACCCGCGCAGCTGCGAAGGGGCGGCGTGGGCAACAGACTGGGCGGATAAAAGAACGGATAATGGAGGAGCGGACGAAGGAAGTACGAATTCTGTTGGTCTCATTGATAGACACCTTCGTTATTCTGGTCGTCTTCCTGTTTATGACCTACTCCGCAGAGGGGGATATTATGTCCGTGGCTCCCGACCTCAAGCTACCTGCCTCCGAATCCATCAAGAATCCGGTTCAGTCGGTTATTGTTGCGGTAACAAATAAACATATACTGGTGGAGGGGTCAGCGGTTTGCACCACGGAGGACGCCCTGAACGACCAGGATTTGGTCATAGATAACCTGCTGGTGGAGATGACCCGTATTCGCAGGATCAAGGAGGCTATTGCTGAGCAAGACCCCACCCGACCCTTCAAGGGAGAGGTAACCATACAGGGTGATAAGCTGATCACCTTTGACCTATTAACCAGGGTGATGTACACCTGTGGTCGCTCCAAGTATGGCAATATTGCTCTTGCTGTTTTGAGAAAACAATAGCCATTTTGGGGTTTGCCTCGGTTTGCGATTTTGGACCTGGGGAGGTATGATAAATGCCATTAGCAAAAAAGAAGAGGGCGGATGGCACTATAGACGGCGGAGGGGTGGCAACGGCTGAGCCTCGCAAGTTAGGATTGACGATACTTCGCAACGGGAAGAAGTTGAGGACCTTCTTCCCTGACGAGACGATAACCATCGGGCGGGGCGCTGATAACGATATTGTCTATTACGATTGGCAGGGAAGTGAGGCTTTTTCCCTACTGGAGAAGACCGGACCCGACCGCTATCTACTCAATATGACCGAGCAGATGACCGGCAAGGTCAGTTACATGGGCTCGGATGTAGATTTCCGCACCTTGATCATTCAGGGGCTCCTTCCCCGCAAGGATGGTGTATATCAACTGGAGATGGTGGAAGGGAAGGAGGGAGAGCTTCAATTTGGCGAACTGACCTTGAGATTTGGCTACATATCCCCACCGGCACCGCCGGAGCCGGTCTCCATAGCCGAGATTATGCCCACCCGCAGGGGCTTAACCAGCACCATGGATGAGGAGGACCGTCACTTCACCTATCTATTCCTGGGCACTCTCACCCTTTCCGTTTTCTTCTTGATATTCGCTTTCAAAGTCGGTCCAATGGGAGGTTCGCTAAGGATTGTGAATATACCTGAGGTAATCGCTGAGTTGATAAATGTTGAGGATTTGGAGGAGAGTATGATGGGTGTCGGCGAGGGAGAAGGTGAGGCAATCGGTCCTGGCGGTGGAGGGGGAGGAGGGACAAACTATGGACCGGGGACTGATGATGGACCCGGAGTATACGGCACCGGTTTGCTTGGGCTTTTAACCACCGAAGGACCCTCCGGAGGTCCCTCAGTGGTTGATATACTTGGAGGTGGAGGTGGAGCTGGTGATATAGATGCGATCCTTGGAGGTATCGGCGGTCTGACTACCAGCGGTTCCGGTGGGGGGTTGGGTGGGGGTGGGGGTCTCGGTCTCGGAGGTCTGGGCGGTCCCGGTGGAATGGACCTGGCGGCATTGTTGGGTGGCGGTGGTGGTGGTGGGTTTGATACCAGTGAGTTGGAAACTGTGGGGATGGTAACCCTTTCCGGTCCTCAAAGTATTAGTGGAACTGCAGAAGGGGAATCCGGTCGTAGCTCTTCGGCTATCTCCAATGTGATCTCCGCCCACATGGCTGGCTTGCAATCGGTGTATAATGCCCAACTAAAGAAGAATCCTAACCTAAGTGGAAAGGTAGTGGTTACTTTTTCAATCAACGCTCAGGGAATAGTCACCAACGCTTATGTCTCTTCCTCCACCATGAACTGCCCGGAGATGGAATCGCAAATAGCCAGCCGTATCTACGGTTGGAAATTCCCAGCCGTTTCCGGTGGAGAGGTAACTGTAGTCTATCCCTTTGTGTTCATAAAAACCTAGTGATGGTCTGAAAATTCGCCCTAAGGATTAAGTGCTGACCTGCAGAAGGGTGAGATTAAGTATTATTAAGTGAACTAGCTTCTGCAAGGAATTTTTCTCTTTATGAGTGCTGGCATATACATAGCAAAGGGCTCGGAGAGATTCGGGCCGATGACCGTAGAAGAGGTTAAACAACAGGCACTGGAAGGTCAAGTGTTGAGAAACCACTATATCTGGTCTCCTCAGCAGAAGAGATGGGTTTCGGTGGGGGTGGTTTCCTCGCTGGTTACGCTTATTGAACAGTATGAATTGAGGAAAGCTGGCACCGGTGGTGAGGATTTCTTCTACTTGCGGGCGGGAGAGAAAAACCTTGGTCCTATCACCCGGGAGGAGATAGTCGGCTTGGTAAAAATAGGGCGGGTTGAAGCCGGCGACTCAGTTTTTTACCGGGGTAAGTGGATGCGGGCTGACAGGGCGCTGGGGGAGGATTGGCCGACTGACTTTGCCCCTGAGCGGGAAGTAAGCGTAGGGGAGAAGAATATACTAGAGGAGACTTTACGGGAACGGGCAATGAGTAGAGGTGTGGAAGATGTCGTTACTGCAGACGTGGAAGCTGAGCCCGCTCAAGAACCGCAAATATCCACGGAAAAACCGGAGAGAAGGCTGGTGCGGGGTGAACCTTTACCCATTAGTGAGCTGTTCAAAGACGGAAAGCTGGAGGAGCCCCAATATCGCCGGGAAATGTCTGAATATCACGATGACCGTAACTTCATACTTTCTTTCATCTCAATCGCCATTCTATGCGGGCTTTTCATGGCGTCAGCATTTTATCTGCATCTCCCCGAGAGGGAGGAGGAGGACATACTGGATATTACCGGGAGAATTGCTGAGCTGGTGACGGATGAGGATATGTTTGCGGATATCCCCGACGGTGAAGGAACGGGCTTCGGTGTGGGCGAGGGCGAAGGAGCTGGTGGTGGAGGCTCAGGTGGGGGGCATGGTCCAGGTGGAGCCGGTCTGGGCGAAGGACCTCTGGGTTACGGAGTTTTGGGATTGATAACCTCTGATGGTCCTGGCGGTGGTGTAGTAGATATCCTCGGTGGGGGAGGTGCTGGTGATTTTGATGGAATCATCGGCGGTATCGGGGGTTTGAAGACCGGTGGTTACTCTTCCATTGGTGGTGGAGGTGGTGGCTTGGGTTTGGGTGGTGGAGGTGGCAGTGGTCTGGGCGATCTGATCTCCATGCTGGGCTCTGGGGGAGGGGGAGGGGTGGGTTTTGAGATGGAGGTTAGTGGAGGTGTCTCCCTCACATCACCCAGCAGTATCTCCGGCGAAGGTTCCGCTGATGCTAACCGCTCCTCTGTCATCATTCGGGAGGTAATAGAAAGGCATAAAGTAGGTTTAGAATACATCTACAAGAAATACCTTAAGACAAACCCAACGCTTCAGGGAAAGATTGTGGTCAGCTTTACCATCTCCGCCTCCGGACGAGTTTCCAACTGTTACCTTATATCGTCAACTATGAATAATCCCACCATGGAGAGTGAGGTAGTCTCTGTAGTCTATGGTTGGAACTTCCCCACCATATCCAGTGGTGATACTATAATTGTTTATCCTTTCATCTTCTTCTCAGCAGCTTAGGACGATTCTGTTGTGCCGGACGAATGCGGTTTTATCTCTATGGTTAAGTAAAGTCGGGGCGAGAGCGCCCCTTTTCTGTTGCAGTGTCTTCAGAGGTTGGATATGAAACCTGAGGGTGTAATCTCCATTGCTGCCTATGACCCAAGCGGTGGGGCTGGTATAGGGGCAGATATAAAGGTATTTGCTTGTCTCGGTGTCCAGGGCGCCGGGGTTATGACCGCCTTGGCGCCTCAGACGAGTAAAAACGGTGTATTGGAACTCTTTCCCATACCCACGGACCTCCTCCAGAAGGAGCTTGAGGCGGTTCATCAGGAGTTAAATCCCAGAGCATACAAAATAGGTGCTGTGGGCTCGCTTGATAACGCAAAGAAGATTCATGATATGCTCCAAGGTTATGAGGGACCGATAATTAACGACCCGGTATTCTCCGCCAGCAGTGGGGGAGCCTTGATAGATGACACTTCCCCCAGGGAGGTCGCCGACCTGCTATTTCCCATCTCCACTCTGGTAACCCCCAACACCAAAGAACTTTCCATCCTAACCGGCAAGGATGTCTCCATTCCCAGCGAGGTGGTCTCCGCCCTAAATGAATTGTCCGAGATGTATAATACCGATTTTTTAGCTACCGGCGTTCGCTGGCCGGATAATATAATTGGCGATATCTTTCTTTATAAAGGGCAGATCAGGGAGTTGAAGCGCAAGGCGGTAACCGAGAGCGAAAGGACTTGGCATGGTCTGGGTTGTGCTCTATCTTCCGCCATCGCCGTCTATACCACCTTCGGATTGGACATGTTCAAATCCATTTTGAAAGCACGGTATTTTGTCTATAACCTTTTACAAGCCTCCAGAGAAGAGGATTGGCTACTGCGCCACGGCTTGTGCCAATCCCGTGCTGAAAACGCACTGGAGGCTATGAACATCACTTCCAATGCCCTCAGGAAGCTCTCCCAGATCAAGGGATTTGAGTATTTTGTCCCCGAGGTGGGGATAAATATAGCCTTCATACCCTGGGGTGGAGCTGATAGTGTGGAGGAGGTGATAGGTCTTTCCAGCCGAATTGTAAAGGGTCCCCAGGGTCCTCTGATTACCGGTCAGCCCTGCTTGGGGGGTTCGTCGCATGTGGCTAGACTGGTTTTGGAGGTAAATAGACGCTGGCCGAACATACGGGCGGGGATGAATATATCTTTCTGTGAGGAGATCGTTGATGCCGCTCGGGGTCTGGGATTACGAGTGGAAGCTGTAGAGCGAAGGGATGAGCCCCCTCAGCAGAGGGGGAAGGAGGGGACAACCCTGGGATGGATAGCGCAGAGTTTAGAGGGTGGTGAGCCACCGCAACTCATCTATGACCGTGGAGATATTGGCAAAGAACCGATGGTGCGAATATTGGGCGAGAATATCTTCAGGGTCCTTGAGATTGTGGAGGAACTGGCTAATTCACTGCGCTGAGGATTACCCAGAAGAAAAAATGAAAATCAGCCATCCATGCGGGTGGCTGATTTCTTAAGTAGAGTTGTTTTCTTAAAGGTCAAAGGTCACTTTCCTGTAGTGGTAGGTCCCCTATAAAGGGATAGGAGGGCGGTAGCTCCTCAATGGAGGTGTTGGGGTTGTCGGTATTGTCAAGCAGTTCCTGGGGTAGGTTGGTATTCAGGTAGTTGATGGGGTCAACCGGGACGCCGTTTAACCGCACTTCGTAGTGCAGGTGGGGTCCGGTAGCCCAGCCGGTGGAGCCGACATAGCCGATGATATCCCCTTCCTCCACCCGATCTCCCAAGGAGACTGTCTCCCCACTCAGGTGGCCGAAGCGGGTGGTGTAGCCGTTGCCGTGGTCAATGATGATGACCCTCCCGTAACCCATACTTGGACCGGACTTCACCACCACGCCGTCAGCCGGAGCGTGGATGGGGGTGCCCTCGGGTGCAGCGATATCCAATCCGCCGTGGGTGCCGCCCTTACGCACCTCACCGAACAAGGAGGTTATGGTGCCCTCCACCGGCACCATTGAAGGCACATCGTCAACGAGAGAGGCTTTATTCTCCAGAAGCATCTTCAGCTTCTGGATGGTGGTGATGTGCTCGTTGAGCTCATTCTTTAAAGCCATTTCCTTGGTTTGCATCAATTGGAGATATTCATCCTGGGGCATGGAGAAAAGGTTTATCCCCTCAAAGTGCTTGTCCATGACTTCCACCGGACCACCGTGGGCGTCCAGGGGGTCGGGAGCGACTTTGTCCAGAGCCTTGGCGTCGTCAACATTTAGCTTGAAGCCAGCCATAATTCGCAGGTCGGCATAAAATTTCTCCAGCATCTTCAATCGGTCGTGTATCTCAATAAGCGCCTGGGCGTGTTGTTCTCGCTCCTCCTTGAGCAGTAGGGCAAGGTCATCCTGATGATTGGAGGCTTGGGTTATGGCACCGTTGAGCATCTGGTTTTCCTCAATCAGGTTGTCTATCTCCAATTTGGTGGGCTCTAACGCCTCTTGCATTTGTATGTAGTCAAAGGTGTAGGTGAAGACTATGCCAAAAAGCCCCAGCATTGCCAGGCAGGAGAAGCCTAAGATGAAACTGAGTAGATAACGGTGGATGAAGATGGTGTAGGGTTTGCCGGAGGAATGGGGGACTATGACTATGGATATGGAATTTTTGATCATGGCTTTTACATTAGGTCGGTGTGATTTCCAATGTAAAAATGTTAAAAAAGATGAGATAGTATATTCTCATTCCGATTATACCACAATCCAGGAAAAAATAAAGCAAATAATTCAACTTTATTTTTTACATATTCGCTCGTAATTGACCGGTAGTAATAGAAGAAGGGGGATGGAAGACCATCCCCCTGAAAAGTAACATTCACATGATTTATTTTTTCTTCATCTTGAGCACTTCTTTGACCTTCTTTTTGATGTTGTCCTTGGACATACCGAACTCTTCCATCAGCTCCCAGGGTTCGCCGGATTCTCCAAAGCGGTCCTCAATGCCGATAATCCGCAAGGGGACTGGATGCTCCTGGCAGATTACTTCGGCGACGGCGCCCCCCAGACCACCGAATATACTGTGTTCCTCGGCGGTGACCATACAACCACATTCCCGTGCCGCCTTGGCCAGGGTCTTTTTGTCAATTGGCTTTATGGTGTGGTTGTTTATCACCCGGCACTGGATGCCCTCCTTTTCCAGCTCATCAGAGGCTAAGAGGGCGAGCCAGACCAGAGTGCCGCAGGCGACGATGGCGCAGTCATCGCCCTGGCGATATGTCTCCGCCTTTCCCACGGTGAAGGGGGTCTTCTCGGTGGTTATTATCGGCACCGCCTCACGACCGAAGCGGAGATAGACGGGTCCTGTGTATTCAGCCGCCCACAAAGTGGCTTTCTTGGTCTCGTGGCAATCGGTGGGGGCGATGACGGTCATCCCCGGCAGGACTCGCATCAGAGGGATCTCCTCCAGAGACTGATGGGTGGCGCCGTCGGGACCGACGGATATCCCTCCGTGAGCCCCACCTATCTTGACATTCAGCCCTCCGTAGCAGACGGTGGTGCGGATCTGGTCCCATGCTCGCCCGGCGACGAAGACACCGTAGGTGGAGACGAAGGGTATCTTTCCCCCCAGGGAGAGTCCCCCGGCGGTTCCCAGCATATCCTGTTCGGAGATGCCCATATCTATGAACCGCTCGGGATATTTATCCCGCACCCAGACGGTGCGAGTGGATTTAGCCAAATCGGCGTCCAGAACTACCACATTGGGGTTGGTCTCGCAGAGGAAGAGGAGGCCGTCTCCGTAACCGTCACGGGTGGGCTTCTCCTGAGGTTGGTGGAGGTCCTCTACCAGGTGCATCTCTTTTTCCACTTTCATCTTTTTGTCTCCGTTCTCTAATCGGCCAACTCGGCCATAGCTTTTTCATACTGTTCTTGATTGGGTGCTTTTCCGTGCCAGTCAACCTGATTCTCAATGAAGGAGACCCCTTTACCCTTGGTGGTTCTGGCGATGATGATCGTTGGTTTGCCCTTGGTCGCTATCGCTTGATTATAGGCATCGGTCAAAGCATCCACATCGTGCCCATCGCACTCTATTACATTCCAGTTGAAAGCCCGCCATTTGTCGGACAGTGTGTCCAAGCCCATTACATCCTCAGTGTTGCCGTCAATCTGGAGATAATTGCGGTCGACAATTCCGCAGACGTTGTCCAGTTTGTAATGAGCTGCGGTCATACCCGCTTCCCAAATCTGCCCCTCGTCCTGCTCCCCATCACCCATCAGGCAGAAGACCCTGTTGGGCTTGCCGTCGCGCTTCAGAGCCATGGCTATGCCGTTGGCGATGGATAGACCTTGACCCAGAGAACCGGTGGAGGCTTCCAGACCGGGTGTCTTCAGCCAGTGGGGGTGTCCTTGCAGGATGGAGCCCAATTTACGCAGAGTCCAGAGTTCATCTTTGGGGAAGAAGCCCAGATTTCCCAGAACCGCATATTGGGCGGGACAGACATGCCCCTTGGAGAGGATGAAGTAATCTCTCTCATCCCACCGGGGATTGGCAGGGTCAAAATTCATGATATTCCAGTAGAGTGTGGCAATAATCTCCACGGACCCCAGAGAACCACCGGCATGACCCGAACCGGCTTTTACCAACATAGTCATAATATCACGACGGAGTTGTTTGCAAATTTTGTCCAACTCCGCTTTTGGTAGCGGCTTTTTAGCCATATGTAGAGCCTCCGAAGATGAAATAGTGAGAGGGATGTTATGCGAAAATTAGATTGTGAGAATTTTAACATATTCCCAAAATTTGGTCAAGAGAAAGAGAGCTTAACTGCATGTAAAAACCCCTCGCGAAAGCGAGAGGTTTTAAATTATTTTGGGTTACATTTTAATCAATAAATGAAGTTAACCATTTTTTCACCACCCCAATAGAAGAATTCTTCGCGTTTTGTTCCGTAGCTTGGGTCGTCAGGATCACAGATTAGTGTATATTGTGTTTTCCAAACAGGGTTTAAAAACTCATAGTAGCCATCTTCATCTGTTCTCGTCATCTGGCCTGGTGGATATTCTTTTTGAAGTGTAAGTGTTGCGTCTAAAGGTGTTTGGTAATCCCACACGTAACCATAGATTTCATTTATTTTACTTGAAGAAATGTTTTCACCTTCTGGAACATCAAAAACACCTTCAGAGCAGGAAAGCATTAACATGGCAATTGAAAATGCCATGATTGATAAGATTAAAATCCTTTTCATAACTCCTCCTTTTCTTAGGTTAATGGAATTTTCATATTTTTAAACAATATTTGTTAACACAGAATAGACAATAAGTCAAGTAGAAAATATTAAAATTTGGAATGAAAATATTAACATTGAATAACTATTAATAGTAAAGTTATATTTCTAAAACGCAGTTGCTATAAGCTATATTAAATACATCTCAATTGTTTAGTATTTTTTAGTAGAATTGGTATTTGGTTTTAAGGAGTGTTATTTGTTAATATCATGTGAATGTTTCTTAAGTTTTTATATGTGAAATTTAATTTAGGATGTTTCAAATATTATCAAAAAAATCTTAAGAATTTTGCCATATTTTTCATAAAGAAAGTAGAAAAGCCCCTCGCAGATGCGAGGGGCTTTTGTATTGTGAGTGGATGTCTCTAGTAGTCGTGGGGTTCGTAGATGTCAAGCATGGTGTCGTCGGGGTCTCCGGTAGAGAGGTCACGGGAGAATTCAACGGTCCAGGTTCCATTGTCGTATGTACCCAATCCGTTTACCTGTGATGCGGCGCCTAGACCTGAACGGTTTATGTAACCGGTAATCACAGCACCGAGTGGCCAAGCAGCTCCTAGAATAACTGGTACGACAGTATCGGCTGAGAGCCAGAGGTAGGGATAATAGATGCTATAATCGTCTGCCTGATCAATGTGCTGATCTGCAGGATAGTAGGCGGAACCCACTTGCCTGGTGTTGTGCTGGTATCCGGGGGTGCCCATGTCATTCTGGAAGGTGAAGTATTGAACATCATAAGCGTATTTGTGCCCATCGGGGTCCTCTGCGTCGGGGTCGTTGTAGTCACCGATGATACCGCTATAATCGTCTATGAAGCCGTCAACCATACAGGCTGGGGGTTGGGGTAAACCTTCTTGCTCGGCTTCACCGGCATAGTTGGTGTAGTTTGAGCCCCAAAACCAGATATCGCACTTCTCAGAAATGGTGTTTCCGGGATTGAAGGGGTCGTCCATAGTGCTGTTGAGGTGGTATGGTCTGGCCGATTCGTGGCAGGTGGTCTGGCATCCCTGGGTCTGGAAATCAGTGTGCAGTTCAGCCAAGCCGTCAATGTCTCCTTCGGAGTTGGTGTGCCACTGCCAGATGCTCCACATAAAGCAGAACCAATCCTGGTCCCAATCCAGATGGATTTCCCAATCACTACCTCCGGTACCAATTTTCTCGGCGCCGTCTTTCTTGATGTCCTGGGTATCGTCGCTCCAGGTTACCAGGAAGGCAATTTCGTCTCCAATGTAGTTATAAACGGATTTGATGGTTACCTGGGTAATGGGGTCATGATTGTCAGGAAACTGAACCGAGGACAGTGGTGGTTCTACACCTTCGGGGATGAAGGATAGGGTGAGATTCAATGCTTGAGCTTCGCCCCAGCAAGCGTCGTCTCCAACTCCATCAATGGAGGGCAGTTGGAAGACATGTTGAGGAACTAACTTGGGTGTGTAGTTGTCGTCGTTCAGCCAGTCAACGAGAATAAGATTACTGCCGGAATGTTCGATGTCACTACCATTACCTATGGCAAAGGAGAAATATTGATCCTTGAAGTTGATTTCCGGCGTGGTAGGTGTGGTGGTGTCCTCGGAGCAACCGATGAAGTAAGAGGCGATGGTAAAACAGATTACCATTGCTAAAGCTCCAGCGGACAGATGAGTTAACCAGCGATTCATACCGCTATTCACCTCCTAAACAGGAGAAAAACTTTTAACGAGTATATTGATTTTCTTTGGTTACGATGTATCAGCCTGGCAAGACTAACACAATGAATCGTCCAATGTCAAGGGTTTTTTTAGCCTAAAGTTACATATTATCTGTAAATATTTGCCGCTTAAACAGTGGGTAATCGTGGGTGGAGGTAGACAATTCTTTTGGATGGAGTTGGATGCCCATTTCCCATCTACTGATACGACAGGACATATATTTTTTTATCTGTGGAGGGGGTGTAGAGTCGGTCCCCTTCCAATGTGATACCACAGGAGAGCTGTCCGCCCAGGTTCACCTTCCATCTCACATTGCCGTTCTCGGGGTCAAGCGCATACAGGTATCCGTCATCGGCGCCGAAGACCAAAGACCCCTCCCAGATCAATCCGTTTCCCCTCACCAGCGCATTACATGTGTATTCCCAGAGTTCGTCTCCGGTTTCCAGATTGAAACCCCGCCAGGTGCCGTTCATACTGGAAACCAGGACTGTATCATCATAGAATATCGGTCGGCTGAGGATGGGAGCAGGGAACTGGCTCTGCCAGACCTGCTTGTGGTCATCCACCCGTAGAATATGAAGGACGCCGCCATAATCACCCACAGCGATAAACCCCCCTGCAAAGGCCAGGTCGGACAGAATTGGTTCCCCCAAGTCCACCTCCTCCACTATCTCCCCATCATCGTTCAAGATATACAGAGTTCCATTATCAGCGCCCAGAAATATCTTGTCATCAGTGATTACCCCGCAAGAGATGACTGTGCCGTCCAGATATGTCTCCCACAATAGGGTGCCGGAAGCTCCGTCCAGACAGATCACCCACTCCCTTTGGGGGATAATCAAACGGTCGCCTGCGACGAGAGGGATGGAACTGCCCACGCCGAACCTTTCCTGCCAGGCTTTTTTGAGCTGGGTGGAATTGAGGGCGTATATCCTCCCATCGCCGAAATCGGTTATGAAGATGACCAGGGAGTTGAACTTTATCGGGGAGGCAACAACCGCCGACTTGAACCCCTTGCTCCATAGTTTCTTTCCGCTTTGCAGGTCAATGGCAAGAGCCTTTTTATTCATAGTGCCGATGAAGAGGATGCCTCCGTCTATCAATGGGGGATTGGAGGCAATGCCTTTTATCTTGAGCACCTCCACTATCTGGGGAGGTGAAGCGGAGAGCGCCGCAGTGGGCGTTGATGATAGAAGGGTGACTGTAAGCAGGGTTACAGCGCAGTAGTGGAAAGCTTCATTCATTTTATTATAATATATATCACAGCGGGGGACTTCTCAAGGGGAATATTTCGCATCGTTCGGTGTATATCTTCGTGGCTATACACCTTGACACGTAGTTTTTTGGTGATATACTGATAATTCGTTTTCCTCAGGCGGGCAATTATGGACATTCTCATCCACACCTGCTGTGCTCCTTGTCTGGTTAAGACCGCCGAGGTCTTCTCGGAGGAGGGTTACCTTCCGCACATATTCTGGTTCAACCCCAACATCCATCCTTACAGGGAATACCTCAGGCGGAGGGAGGCGCTCTTTCAGTATCTTCAGGAAAGAAATTATCCCTTCCACGATGAGGACCTCTACGATTTGAAAAAATTTCTCACCGCGGTTGACTGCGGGGAGGAGCGTTGCTCCGGCTGTTACCGACTTCGGCTCACCCGCACCGCAGAGAAAGCCTCCGAACTCTCCATGCACGCCTTCACCACCACCTTGCTCATCTCCCCTCACCAGAACCGGGAGCAGATAATAAGGGTTGGAGAGCGGGCTGCAGACGATGCCGGGGTGGAGTTCGTTCATAGCGACCTGCGCCCCCATTTCAGAGAGGGTCAAGCCGATGCCCGAAAGTTGGGGCTTTATCTTCAGCCCTACTGCGGTTGTATCTTCAGCGAATATGAGCGCTACTCCAAGAGGGAGGTTGAGCTGGGGTGAAAGGGGAAAACTTCAACTCCCAGTCGCCTAAGAAACTCCTTCGGCTAAGAGACCTGGACTATCCCTTTGACCAGAAGTTCATCGCTCAGGAACCTGCCCGCAGGCGAGACGGTTCTCGTCTGATGGTCTATAACCGCAAGGACGGCACTGTAAATCATGCCAGGTTCGGGAATATAATTGACTGGCTTCCATCGGGTTGTCTTTTGGTGTTCAACGACAGCAAGGTCATCCCCGCCCGCCTTTGGGGCAGGAAGGCGAAGAGCGGTGGAGCGGTGGAGATACTGCTCCTCAGGGAGCTTGAGCCCAACCGCTGGCGGGCGCTGGTCAGCCCCGGGCTTCCTCTGGGACAGCGGATAAACTTGGGCAGAAAGGGTATCTATGCGGAGATTGCCGGGGTGCTGGAGGGAGCTGAGCGGGTGGTTGACTTTCTTTCGGAGGGAGATATAAGCGATTATCTGGAGGAGTTGGGGAAACCACCGCTTCCACCATACATAAAACGCCCCAAGGGTCCGTATAAGAGCGACAAGGAGCGATATCAGACGGTCTTTGCCCGCCGCCCCGGCTCGGTGGCTGCACCCACCTCCGCCCTGCATTTTTCGCAGGAGCTTATGGACAGGTTACAAAAAGCCAAAGTGGAGACTGCTTTCATCACCCTGCATATAGGTTACGCCACCTTCAAACCCCTGGATAACCGAGCCTTGAGAGAGGGCAGACTGGACGGTGAATACTATTCAATAAGTAAAGGCACCTCCCGGCAGATAAACGCCGCTAAAAACGAGGGTCGTCCCCTGGTGGCGGTGGGCACCACAACGGTGCGCTGTCTGGAATCAGCCACTGTGGGTGGGGGTTATCTGCTCCCCGGCTCGGGGATGGTTGAGCTGTTCATCCTCCCCGGCTTCCGATTCCGTATGGTGGATGCACTGCTGACCAACTTCCATCTTCCCCGGAGTAGTCTGCTGGCTCTGGTGGGGGCTTTCGCCGGCTTGAGGGAGATAAAGAAGCTCTATAAACTGGCTCAGAAAGAGAGGTATCGCTTCTATAGCTACGGGGATGCAATGCTCATCCTGTAATTGATAATCAGTCCTTCTCGCTTTCCTGGGGACTCGGAGATGTCTTTCGCCTTTGAGGTAATTGCCAGGGACGAATCGTGTAAAGCCCGACTGGGAACCATATACACCGACCACGGTGCGGTGGAGACGCCGGCTTTTTTACCCGTAGCCACCCAGGGGACGGTCAAGGGGCTGACCCCGGAGGAGGTGGCGGTCGCCGGCTACTCCCTGCTCTGCGTAAATACCTATCATCTCTATCTTCGTCCCGGCTATGAGCTGATCCGTGAAAAGGGAGGGCTGGCTCGCTTCATGGGCTGGTCAAGGGCGTTGTTGTCGGATTCGGGGGGATTTCAGGCTTTCTCACTCGCCCGGATTCGCCGTATAGATGATGAGGGGATCACCTTCAGGAGCCATATTGACGGCTCAAGCCATCTGCTGACCCCGGAGCTCTCCATGTTGGTTCAGGGCTCGCTTTCCACCGATATCGCTATGGTTCTTGATGAATGCACCCCCTATCCGGCGACGGAGCAGGAGGCGACAAGGTCGCTTGAGCTTTCCCTGCGCTGGGCGGCTCGCTGTAAGGAGACTGCCAAGCCCGAACAGGCTGTCTTCGGTATCGTGCAGGGGGGGGTCTATCCACAACTGCGTAAGATTAGCCTGGAGGGAACTTGTGAGCTGGATTTTGACGGCTACGCCCTGGGGGGGCTTGCCGTGGGTGAAACTGAGGAGGAACGGGAGGGGATTGTGGCTGAGTTCTCCCCCCAACTACCTGAGGACAGACCGAGGTATCTGATGGGCATCGGAAGACCGGAGGATATGCTCTTTGCGGTTTCGGCGGGAATTGACATCTTTGACTGTGTTCTGCCCACCCGCTGTGGGCGAAACGCCTTGCTCTTTACCGCTTCAGGTCCCATCAACATACGCAACGCCCGCTTTCGGGAGGACGATTCCCCGCCGGATGAGGGTTGCTCTTGTCCGGTCTGCACCCGTTTCTCCAGGGCATATCTGCGCCATCTCTTTCTAAGCAAGGAGATGCTCGCTCCCCGGCTTGCCAGCCTGCACAATCTCTATTTCTACGCCGACCTTATGTCAGCCATCCGCGCCGCAATCAGCGAGGGGATGCTCGCCTCGTTTGGTAAAGTATTTTTGGAGAAATATCACTCCGAAGATGAGGAGATCAAACTGGAGGAGTGCAGTGATGAGGGTTAGAACTTGTTTCATCTCTGTGGTAACAATTTTCATCGTGTTGGTCGTTATCTTCTATTTTGGTGAGGCGCAGCGCACCTGGGCGCAGGCGGAGCTGGGCGAGAAGTATGGTGGTTACTATGTCCTTTCGCTTTCGGAGTATCTGGGGTTTGAGGTGGTCAATCTTTATCCCACCAACCTCTCCCCCAACGGTGAGGAGCTTGCCTGGATAGAGGGCGGGGAGCGATTGATTCACACCGACCTGAAATTGAACAAGCTGGACGAGGAGGACATATCACCGTATCAGGGTTCGTATCTCACCTGGTCCCCCCAGGGGGATAGGGTGGCGTGCTTGCTTTCCAAGGGGGATAGATATAACCTGGGGGTGTGGGAATTCGGTTGGTTCGGCGGATTCACCAAAGTGTTCTCCGGGGACATTGTTGGCACTCCTCCGCAGTATTTCTGGCGGTGGGACGGGGAGAAATTGAGCCTCGTCCCCGGTAGCGATCGTCCCGGCGAAGCCTGGGAGATACGCAGTGACGGATTGGGCATAGATAGTTCCCCCCTGGGAGAGTGCCGCCATTCCAAGTCGTCGCCCGATGGAAGATACATCGCCTATATGATGGAGACTGCCGAAGGTGGAGGCTGGCAGTTGCGCATATATGACCGGGATGAGGATACGGTAACCACTCCAATAAGTGAAGCCTTCGGGAGCGCCTCCTACATCTGGCTGGGGGAGTATAACTCCCTGCTGGTTGTGGTGGAAGGGGATGCTTATGGGGGTTATGGGCCTCCGGTGGGTATATATCTTATCCAGAAGGGTGGACAAGAGGTCATTGAGATGCCCCTGGGCTTTGATTTCTCCCGGGGGAGCATAACCGCCCTGGATTTTGATAATGAGCGCAGAACCATTCTTTTCTCCTGGGTGCCTCGCTCGGGACCTGCCTCCCTGGGTGTGATTCCCGTTAAGGGGATGGGTCTTTATCAGGTCAAAGAGGTGGAGATGGATGGGGGAATTGCCCTGGACTTTGTCTATATTCCCTCCAGGGAATTGCTGGTGTATAAGGTCATCCGTTGATGGTTTCACGGGGGGTTTATTAGCGATTATCTTTCATTCGGTAAAAAATAGCTTGGCAGGAGTATCGTTTTCGGTTATAATCGTTAAGCACAAAATGTGAATGTGACGTGGGAACAACTTAAGGAGGAGTTAATGTTTGTAGATGTAGCCTATGCTATGGGTTCAGGTGAAGGTAACGGCGGTGGTGGGATTATGGACTTTCTGCTTCCCTTTGTCATCATCATCCTGGTCTTCTACTTCCTGATAATTATGCCCCAGAGGAGACAGGCGAAGAAACGTCGGGAGATGCTGGAGTTGATGAAGAAGGGGGATACGATTATCACCTCCGGTGGAATCCGGGGCAAAATTGTGGGCTTCAAGGACAACGACCAGATAGTGGTCATTCAGGTGGGGGAAGGGATTAAGTTGGAGGTAGTGCGAACCCGCATAGAGGTGGTGGGAAGATTGCCTGGGGAGGGTGGTATGGAAAAGAAGAGAGGACTCTTTGGCCGTTAAGTTGGAGTATGAATCCTAAAAGTAAAGAGAGGGTAACCGGCAACCTCCAGGAGCGCGCCCAGCAGATGATAGTGGAGGGCGAGACGCTGGAGAGCGTGCTTGCCGAGCTCTATCCTCAGGTTGAAGGAGTGGTCGGGCTCTCTGATGTTATGGGGGATAGGGAGGTGCGTATCTACCTGGAGAAGTCCAACGAGGTGTTGGGCGCTTTGGGTTACACCGAACACGGCAGTCGTCACCACAGCATAACCGCCTACCGCTCCTACTGGATTCTTTGCCAGTTGGGCTACTCACCCAGGGAGCAGGAGCTGGCTGCGGTTGCCGGTTATATGCACGACATCGGTGGGGTGGTGAATCGCCAGATGCACGAGCAATCCGGGGCTATCATCTCCGGAAGCATCCTCAAACGGCTGGGGATGGAGACCGAGGAGCGCATAGAGTGTATGATGGCTATCGGCAATCACGATGAGAAGACCGGTGAGCCGGTAACCCCCATAACCGCAGCGTTGATACTTGCGGACAAGAGCGATGTCCACCGCAGTCGGGTGCGCAACCCCTCAATGATCTCCTTTGACATCCATGACCGGGTCAACTATGCGGTTCTGAATACCCACTTGTTCGTCAATGCTGACGAGGATAAGATCAAACTCTCCATTACAATTGATACTAAAATATCTCATGTGATGGAGTATTTTGAGATATTCCTCACTCGGATGATAATCTCTCGTAAAGCCGCTCGCAAGTTGGGCTTGAGCTTTATTCTGGAGATAAACGATGTGGAGATGAGCTGATCTTCTATGACTGACAAGCCCCTGCTCTACATCAAGAATGTTAATTATGACACCCCCGGTTCACTGGGGGATTTCTCTGTCCGCTGGAATATTCCTCATCAGGTGATAGACTATTCTCGGAGCGACCGGGTCCCCCCCGAACGGATAGAGGACTACTCCGCCTTCATCATTTTAGGGGGACCGTATCATATTTATCAGGCAAAGGAGCGTCACCCTTTCCTTCTTGAGGAGATGGAGCTCCTGAACATACTCGCCGAGCGCCAGAGACCCGTCCTGGGGGTCTGCCTGGGTTGTCAACTTTTGGCGTTGGCTCTGGGGGGGCGGGTATATCGCCACAGCCGAGCAGAGATAGGCTGTCATCAGGCAACTTTGAATCGGATGGGTGTGGCTGACCCCCTCTTTTCCAGCTTCCCTAACCCCTTCAGCACCTTCCACTGGCATAATGACACATTTAACCTCCCTCCGGGAGCCGTCCATCTGGCGGAGAGTGCCATCGCCCAAAATCAAGCCTTCCGTTTTGGGGAGAGGGTCTATGGGGTGCAGTTTCACCCGGAGATAACCAGAGAGACCCTGGACGATTGGATTCGGATGTATGGTGGGGCGCTGGAGGAGAAGGGATTCTCGCCACGGAAGATGTCCGCAGAGTTCAATGAGCATGAGGCGGAGTATTATAGGCTGAGTTCACTGATTCTTGAGAATTTTTTTAGGATTGCAGGGATATTGTAGAGATTGTGGGTGACATCTGCCCGAAGATTGTGAAAAAACTCCTGACTATTGTTTCTTATGTCCCCTTCACTTTACGAAAGCCCCCGTATATACGACATCGCCTTCGGGTGGGAACCCGATATGGAGGTGGAGTCTCTGACTGAAGCCTTTATGCGCTATGGCAGAGGGAAGGGGCGCTTGTTGGAGCTGGGCTGTGGCGGTGGTCGTCTGCTTCCCCCACTGGCGGAGAGGGGTTTCAACGTCGTGGGGCTGGATAGAAGTGCGGAGATGGTTGCCTTTGCCCGCAGGCGAACCCGTGATTATGTGGGTCGGATAGAGATAGTGGAGGGGGATATGGCAGACTTTGATCTGGGCCAGGAGAACTTTGACGGCGCCTTCTGTATGGTGGATACCTTTCGTTGTCTTTTGAGCGAGGAGGAGGTGAAGAGCCATTTTAGGTCGGTGGCTGGGGCTCTTAAGCCGGGCGGGATCTATGTGCTGGATTTTTCCCTGGTCGGCGACCCGGAGAACTATCCCGGCGATATTGAGGTCTGGGATATGGAGCGGGAGGGCATTAAGGTGCGCACCGTGGTCTCCGCCGGTGTCCCCGACCTGAAGAACCACCGGGAGAGAATGGTCATTACCTGCACGGTCAACAGTTCCGATGGGAGATATGAGCTTGTTGAGGAGAGCGTAGTCCGTCCATACACCATAGCCGATTTTCGTGGTTTTGTGGGCAGAAGCGGGTTCTTTGAGATAGCCGAGTATTTCGGCGCCGGCTTTGATATTGACCGACCGCAGATACCGGATAAACACAGCACCCGCATAACCGTTATAGTGAAGCGGATTGGGTCGTGAGAGGATTGGATATTTTCCACCGTAGAAAAATATCCCGAAAATTACCACCACCTCCCCACAAGTTCCCCAAAAACCCCTTGTCTTTTGGGGAATTTAGCTTTACAATGTGCTTAATATTCCCATCCCTGTATGGGGTGGAAATAATTGTCTGAAGAAAATTCACAACAATGTAAGGTCATACACTGGAGGCTGGATGAAGGCTAATCGCTTCAGGATTCCTATAGTTACTTTGGTCTTTCTGATATCCTTTGCCTATGTCCTTCCCACCATCGGGCTCTATCAGATACTCCCCGATTGGGTGACCAGGTGGCTACCGGATAAACCCATAAACCTGGGTCTGGACCTGAAAGGCGGGTCCTATCTGGTCTATGAGGTGGACACCACCGGGATGAGCGGGGGCGAAGCCGACGATGCTGTGAGGCGGGCTTTGGAGATAATTCGGGAGCGAATTGATGCCCTGGGGGTGAAGGAGCCCTCAATTCAGACCGAGGGCTCGGACAAGATAGTGGTCAAGTTGGCGGGCATTTTAGACCCGGAGCGAGCCAAGGCGGTGATCGGTCAAACCGCTATGCTGGAGTTCAAATTGTTGGCAGACCCGACTATCTTTGCGGGCATCATCAAGGCGTATGACGCCAAGGTCAGAGAGCTTTATGGGGAGGAAGCCAAACAATCGCAGTTCCTCTCCTACATGTTGACCGGCTACGGGGACAAGTTCTTCGTTTATCGTGACGACTGGAACTATGTGCAGAAGATGCTTTCCCAGGCAGACGAGTGGGGGCTTATCCCCAGCGGGGTGGTCTTCCATCCCGGCGATGTTGTTGAGGATTTAGACGACCCTTTATTCAAAGCGGCGCGCGGGCAGGTGCGCATAGTCTATCTCTGCGAGGAGCAGGTGGATGTGACCGGCGATATGCTCTCCAATGCCCAGGCGAGCTACGATGAATACAACAAACCGAATGTAATCTTTGAGTTCAAATCTGAGGGGAGCAAAGCCTTCGGCAAGCTGACCGGTAACAGTATCGGCAGAGAGCTAGCCATCGTGTTGGACGGTGTGGTCAAGTCAGCCCCGGTGGTTCAAGCTCGCATCACCGACCGGGGGGAGATTACCGGAAAATTTAGCCCGCAGGATGCCTCGGATCTGGCGTTGGTTCTGCGCATCGGTGCTTTGCCTGCGCCCATGCACATCATCCAGGAACAGGTGGTGGGTCCCTCTCTGGGAAGGGATTCCATCCGAAACGGCATTCTAGCCGCCATCATAGGTATATCTATGGTGGTTCTCTTCATGGTGCTTTATTACAACGCCAGCGGTCTTCTGGCTGACCTGGCTCTGCTATTTAATATGTTGATCACCGCTGCGGTGCTGGTTATTTTGGGTGCCGCTTTGACCCTGCCAGGGATAGCCGGGTTTATTCTCTCCACCGCAATGGCTGTGGACGCCAATGTGCTCATCTTTGAGCGCATACGCGAGGAACGGGACATCGGCAAGACGGTGCGGGCGGCGATTGACGCCGGCTACAGAAGGGCTTTCGTCACCATTCTGGACTCCAACCTGACCACTATGATAGCAGGTGTAGCTCTGCTCTATTTCGGCAAGGGAGCGGTCAAGGGGTTTGCAGTTATACTTATAATCGGCATCAGCGCCTCTATGTTCACCGCCATTGTGTTCACCAAGATGATATACGACGGCATAACCAATCGCTTCAAGTTGAAGCGGTTGTCTATATAGGCGGAGGCAACCGGAGATGAGATTTTTTGTGGGCACCAATTACAATTTCGTTCGCTTCGGACGGGTTGCTTTCGTCTTCTCCCTCACCCTTATGGCTATAACCACCGCATCTTTATTAATTAAAGGTGGTCCCAATCTCTCCGTGGACTTTGCCGGTGGTATGAGGGTCAATGTCAAGTTCCTGGAAAGGATCAGCACCGACCAGCTGGCTACGGTCCGTTCCCGCCTGGATGTGGATGAGGTGCACACCGTGGGTCTAAATGAGGACGAGTTGGTCATTCAGCAGAAGGGTGCGGAATTGGCGAGGGAACTGACCTCAATCGTCATACAAGCCCGAGAGGAGAAAGGGTCTTTTGACAGCATTGAGGAAGTATTGGCTTTGGAGGGGATGGAGCAGGTGAGTGAACAGAGCATTCGGAACACATTTACCACAGCGGAGGTGGGAGAAGAGAAGGTCAGCGGAGAGGAGACCGGCGGTGAGGTAACTCATAAGGCAAACATCAACGCCATCAGCGAGAGCGGTCTGCTGGAGCGAATGCAGGAGGTGGTGGTTCGGGATATGACCGCCCATATTGAGGAGATACTGGAGGAGCTATTTCCCAGTGAGGGCTACGCTCGCGACAAATTTGACCTGAACCGCATGGAGCAGTTGGAGACTTTGAAGATATCTTTCACCGAGGTTTTAGGGGACGAAGCCCGTGCGCTGGAGATAGCGGAGGCGATATTTCACTACCGCCACCTGGATGACCCCATTGCCGTCATCAGCCTGGTGCCCAGCTTTGATGAGCTCGCCGATTTTGCTGACTTGAGTGATGAGGAGCTTTCCAAGATAAGGGACAGCTTCTTCATCCGCCCCTTTGAAATTCGGGGCTCGGAGATAGTCGGACCTCGGGTCTCCGGGGAGATAGCCCAGAAAGCCCTCTACGGACTTCTCCTTGCATTCGTGTTGATGTTGATATACATAGCCTTCCGCTTCGACCTGCGCAGTGGGGTTATGGCTATCATCGCCCTTTTACACGATGTCTATATCGTCCTGGGATTGTGTTCGGTGTTGAATATAGAGGTAAGCATGACGGTCATCGCCGGCTTCCTGACGGCGGTTGGTTATTCCATCAACGACACCGTAGTTTATTATGACCGCATCCGGGAAGGGCTTTCCCAGCGGCGCAAGGAGACCTATGCAGAATCGTTGAACCGTGCTATCAATGAGAACCTATCCCGCACCATTCTTACCGGCGTCTCTGCACTTCTGGTGTTGGGGGTTTTGCTGTTCGTCGGCGGGCAGGCTCTTAGGGATTTCGCGGTGGTGATGATTGCAGGTATATTCCTGGGCACCTACTCCTCCATCTATGTCACCGCACCGTTGCTGATTGAGTGGAACAATTGGAGCAGTAAGCGGGGAAAGGGTGTTTCCAGAAAGAAAATTGGGCGTAGCAGGAAAAGAAGATAAGCTCGGGAAGCGATTCCAAAGACCCTCGGATAGATGAGGGTCTTTTTTTTTCTTATAGGAAAACAATTAAAAAAGGGGAGATTTTTCTTTACATAGTTGGGAAGGGATGTTACATTTATCGGATTTATTTTGTTCTTAAACTGTAGTTAGTTGTCAGGAAGAGATGAAAAACTTTTCACTGGATGACGCTTACCAGGCGTTCATTCTGTCAAGTAAGTATTGCATACCGCCCCGCATGGCTCAAATTCTGGTTCAGAGGGGAATTGGGCCAGAAGAGGCGGACGCTTATCTTCATTCTCAGTATTCCCATCTGCATGACCCCTTCCTTCTGCCGGATATAAAGCCAGCGGTTGAGCGAATCGTGAGGGCGGTCAATGAAGAGGAGCATATCCTAATTTACGGCGATTTTGACGCCGACGGCATCACCGCAACAGCCATTCTCTACGATGTCCTCAGTCTGTTCTCCCCCAATGTTGATTATTATATCCCCAATCGCTTGATTGAGGGTTATGACCTCGGTGATGAGGTCATCTCTTATGCTGTAGAGCGGAAGCAGACACTGATGATTACCGTGGATTGCGGCACCAAGGCGGTTGAGGCGACGGCAAGAGCCCGACAACTGGGGCTGGATGTAATTATCACCGACCACCACAAGGTGGGGGAAGAGATACCCCAGGCTCTTGCTGTGGTCAACCCCAAGCGGAAGGATTCTGAGTATCCTTTTAATCGGTTGGCTGGTGTGGGAGTGGTCTATAAGTTGATTCAGGCGCTGGCGGGGAATTTCCCCGACATCGCTCCCGAGAGTTACCTTGACCTGGTGGCTTTGGGCACAGTAGCTGATGTAGTTCCCCTGGTGGGGGAGAACCGCACTCTGGTAAAACTGGGGTTGTCCCGGTTGGCTTTGCAGGAGCGTCCCGGGATTTCCGCCCTCTGCCAGACCGCTCGGGTCTCCCCTCGTGCCATTACCAGTTGGCACATTTCCTTTGTGCTTGCTCCACGGATAAACGCAGCCGGGCGTTTGGGCGATGCCACTCTCTCCCTGCAGTTGTTGATGTCCAAGACGCCTAATGAAGCGCTTAGGTTGGCTTCCAAGCTGGAGACCCGCAACCGGGAACGGCGAGAGATATGTGATAGTGTCTATCGTCAAGCAAAGGAGATGCTGAAGGGAAGAGTGGATGATGAATGCATCTTCCTCTCCTCCAAGGATTGGCATCCCGGGGTAATCGGAATCGTCGCTGCTCGTCTGGCTGAGGAATTTTTACGACCGGCAATACTCATTACAACTGACACCAGCCCGGCCAGGGGCTCGGCAAGGGCGATTGAGGGGTTTGATGTGGTAGAGGCGTTGATTTCTACGGAGGACTTGCTCATTCGCTTCGGTGGGCATCAGGATGCCGCCGGATTTGTCATTGACCAGGGTGGTATTGCTGAGCTTGAAGTGCGACTGCATGAATATGTCCGGGAGAATGTGGTCTGGGAAGACCTGCTGACGGTCGGTAAGGCGGATCTAGAATGCGATATCTCTGAGATAGATGAATCCTTGGCTGAAGGGTTGGCTATGATGGAACCCTTCGGGATGGGCAACCCTGAACCCATCATCTGCATTCGCAGTGCACGGGTGCTGAGCCAACCGGAGGTTTTGCGCGACCGTCATGTTCGTTTTAAGATTACTGATGGTTTCAAAGTCATCACCGCCATCGCTTTCAATCATTTAGACTTTCTGCCCGTGCTTTCTTCAGGGAAACCCGTGGGCTTGACCGGACGCCCCTACATGAATTTCTGGAACGGCCGCTCTTCCTTGGAATTCAGGGTTAAAGAGATCATCCCAGCAATGGTTGATGATCTCATTGAGATCCGCCAGATGGAACCCAAGGACGCCCAGCGAATCTACAGAGGTGAAGGAAGGGGGAAGGAAGCGGTCTGGTTGATTATAGATAGAACCGACGGAGAAGGTAGAGCCGGTTCAGATAAGGTTTATATAATTAAGAAGGATAATATAGAGCAGCACGCTCTGAATTGGATGGAGGTGGAAGATTTTAAGCAATTTGAATCGGAGCTGAATGTGGAGGATATTTCAAAAATAAAGGGAATTATCTTCCTATCACCACCGATGGGACCTCAAGAGCTGGCTATGCTTAGGGAGGCGGTAAGTTACAGCAGGCTACCCGTCTATATGGCTTTCAGCGAGGATGTAGTCAGGAAGGAGATGGAAGTTATCAAACACCTATTCCCGGAGCGTAAAGACCTGGTTGATGTCTATCGGGCTATTCTTGAAGTGGATTCCATGGGTCCCCATTTTGATAATTATAAACAATATCTGGATGCGGTGAGCGAGGGACTGAGCCTTTTGGGAACCCAGAATGCACTGTATATATTCCAGGATTTGGGCTTGATCAGTCGGGAGGGGAAGTTTTTCAAACCAATGCGTTCCGGAAGGGTTGATAAGGTTGAACTGGACGACTCAGTGCACTATCGTATCTGTCAGGCGGAGAGAAACCGCAGGTCCGTATACTTGAAATCATTATTATAGGGCTAATTAAAAACCAATCTCCCAAAGCTTTATAGGTTTGGGGTTTTCTTTATAGGCGCGATTGATACATCAACAAGGGTCATTCTATTCACCGGCTCACCGGGCGTGGGAAAGACCACTCTGGTCAAAGCGGGGATACCCCCGATGCTATCTCTTGGAGGGGTGGGCTTCACAACTGGTGAGATCAGGGAGGGGGGAAGGAGGGTGGGGTTTTCCATCTCTACATTGGACGGGCGCCGGGGAATTCTCGCCCAGGTGAATATTAAAGGCTCGCCCCGCTTGGGCCGTTATGGAATCAATGTAACCGATATAGACAACTTGATGGTGGGGGAGATGCAAAGGGCACTTGGCGAAGGATGCCCCTTACTTGTTGATGAGTTTGGGGCTATGGAGATGTATTCCCAAAAATTTGCCGACCTAAGTCTGCAAGTGGTGGCAAAACTTCCACTTCTGGTGGGGGTGATTCGGGAGAAGCACCATCCAATCTGCGACCGACTGAAAAGTATGGAAGGGGTGCAGGTGATAAGGGTGACTTTGGGAAATCGTGACATGCTAAAAGGAGAGCTTATGGGATATCTCAACAATTTTGGAAAATGAAGCGGAAGCTACTCCTTTATTTAAGAAATATTTTACTAACCGCTTGACTTTAAGATTTGTTTTGGTAAGTTTATTAAAGAATTTTAGTGAACAGCTATTGTGATATTCATAAAGAAGCTGAAGCTGACAGAGGAAGAAGGAAATGAAGGTGTGGTTGAGGATAGTTTTAGTTCTGTTTTTGGTAGTTGCGGCTGTTTCTGCGGTCTATGCCGGGGATGTTAAGACTTGTCCCCGCTGTCATGCGGTAGTTGAAGTTCATAAGGGGGAGTGTCCGGACTGCGGTTTTAATTTTTACGCTCTGCCCATAGATGAGAACAATCGGTTGGACTATCGGGAGAAGACGGTCACCATATTTTCCCCGGGCATCGGTCTGGTTCGTAGCACTTTATATAAACATACCGAATTTGACACCATGTTCCCCTTTACCTTCAACAATATCGGTGAGTCGTATGCCATCCACATCGTCCCATACTATTCCAAGAGGGAAAAGGTACACAGCTTTTGCTTGGACAGCTTCTTCCAGTTCTTCCTGTTGCGGGGGGTGAAGGTCAATCCTCATCTAGGCGTGGGGATGTTCATCAAGAGCTATTTCGGCGATGGGATGGTTGTGGTTGAGTTTGCCCCCATCCCCAAGTTCGGGATTATGGTCAATCTTGACAATAGGGGTTCCTTTGTGGACCCATACATCGGTTATAGACTTTATCTTGAGGGGGACGTCAGCGGTGGACACCATAACACTTTGAGGACGCTTGCCTTTGGTGTTTTCTCCAACTTTCTGTTCACAAGGAGTGTTGGGATAGGGGGCAGGTTGGAATTGATGAAGTTTCCCGGATTTGACCATCCTGATAAATTTGCGATCTCTTTTGGACCGGCGATCGTCTTTTGAGGACGAGTAGGTAGGATAAAGGGGATTTTTCCTGGAAGACTAAGATTTTAATGAATATGACCGATGTTGGTGGTAGGGGAAGGGGGTGCGGATTTTGGGTTCGATGGGGAAGATAGCCCACATCGGACCTTTTTTTGTGTCTGGTTTCTTCCAGCAAATTCCGCCGGAGCCGATTGGCTTGTGCGTTTTAATTTCAGGGATAGCGGAGAGCTCTTCACCGGCTTTGAGCTTCTTTTACGGGCTTTGAAGCGGTCCGTTGGTTGCGGTGGAGAGCTTGTAGTTCGTCGTCATTGGAGGGCTTCTCTTGAGGATGGATTATAATGGGAATACTCATTATGATAAATATCCTCAATGAGCTTTGTGGATTATGGGGGTTCGCCGTTACTCCTTTTCTGCAAGGTTCTTGGATTTTGCCAGTGGTAGGGTGAAACTGACTGTGGTTCCTTCGTTAAGCCCTTCGCTGTGTGCCCATATCCTTCCTCCCATTCGCTCCACCAGCCGTCTGGCGATGCTCAAGCCCAACCCGGTTCCGCTCTTCTTCAGTTCACCGCCCTGCTCCACACGGTAGAACTCCTCAAATATCCTCTTCTCCACCCCGGGGGGGAGACCGATGCCCTGGTCAATGCAGTCAAGGCGCAGGGTATCATCTTCGGTGTCACATCTGATAATTACCTCGCTACCCTCGTTTGAATATTTGATGGCGTTTCCCAGGATGTTGAGTAACACATTTTCAATGGCTAGGGCGTCACCAATCACATAAGGCTTTCTATCTCCACAGTCAAAACCTTCAAAGTGGCAGGTAATCTGTTTCTCCTGCGCCTGGTGTTCGCAGAGGTTTAGTGCTCGCTTGACTATCGGCTCTATCTCGCAGACCTCACTGGACAAGATAGATTTTGCGTCCTCTATCTTGGAAATATCCAGCAGGGTCTCTACCAATAAGGTGAGTCTTTCGGAATGTTCCATTGCCTTTTTGATGGTTTCATGGATTTGGGCTCTGTCCATATCTTCCAGGTTTCTTTCCATGATGTCCAGGTAACCGTTGACCACGGTGATAGGGGTGCGCAGTTCGTGGGAAGCCATGGAGAAGAATTCGGAGCGCTCCTTGAGCAGACTTTCCAGAGCCTTAGAATACTCGTTCAGGTCGCTGAAGTACTGCTTGCGCTCGGTGATGTCTTCACCTGAACTAAGATTGCCGATTATTTTGCCCGAATCATCGGTCAATATTGTATTGTGCCAGAGGATTATCCTTTCCTCACCGTCTTTGGTCAAAATAGGATTTTCAAAGTATGGATCCGGATCCTTCTCTCCGGACATCAACACATCAAAACGCGCTTTTATGTCCTCCCTAGTCCTTTCTGGAAGAAAATTATCAAACCAGTTCTTGCCAATGATATCCTCTTCGCTATACCCTAGGATCTCCCCCCCCTTTTTATTTATGAGGGAAACTTTTTGGTCGGAACCTATGACAACGAACATAACCCCGGAAATGTCAAGATACCTCTGTGCTTTCTCTTTCTGTTTTCTCAGTGCCTCCTCCGCCCGTTTGCGCTCGGTGATGTCCTCCAAAATGCCGTCAAAGTATGCCACCTTTCCGCTACCATCGGTAACAGCCCTTGCGTTGAGCGACCCCCAAAAAGACGTTCCATCCTTCCGCTTAAATTGGACTTCATAGTTTGATATAGCCCCTGCTGAGCTCACCGCTTCCACAAACTTCTTACGGTCATCATGGTTTAGGTATAGGTCGGCGACTCGAGTTTCCGACATCGCTTCTGGCTTATTGTAGCCGAACATCCTTGCCAGTGCTGGATTGACTGAAAGCAGGTGACCTTCGGGGTCCGCTGTCGTTCGGAAGACCCCGACGGGGATGTTGGCGGTGAGTGTGCGGTAGCGTTCCTCTGAATGGCGCAGGGCTTCCTCCGCCCGCTTGCGCTCGGTGATGTCCAGTAAAGATGCCACGCTCCTTTTCGTTCCAGGAATTACGGCGGTGGTCAGAAATATCTCTTTGATATTGCCATGTCGGTCAATAAAGCGAAATTCATAGTTTGTTGGAGCGGCTCCCTCTTCAGTTCTTCTTTGACGATGATATTCCTTCATCCTTTCCAGGTCCTCTTTCACCACAAATTCAGTCCAGCTCTTTTTCCCCTCTATTTCCTCCCTTGAGTATCCACAGAGCCTTTCAAATTCCGAGTTAACCGTGGATAGAGTTGTATCCTCCTCAATGATTACCGTTGCCGTTCCCGTTGATTCAAAGGTGGTGCGATACTTCTCCTCCGATTCGGAAAAAGCCTCCTCCTCTTTCCGGCCTTTGACCTTCAACTTATCCAGATGGGATACCTTTCGCCTGAGTTTTTTTAACTCATCTATAAGTTGCTTTTTTGTCTTTATTGTGTCATTCATATCTAAACTCCTCTTGACGATGGAACCTATTTTGATCGGTGGATGGCAAAAATTTTGGGATTTCTTGGCCAATAAGAGTGGTTAAGACGGTCATCGCCGGACTATTTATACAATACAATACTAAGATTTCGTTTTACCAAAATCAACTGGAAAGGGAGATGTCGCCGGAGTTTTTTGAGGGGGAGATTTCTACATTGATTTTAAAAGGAGGCTGTATACAAAAGGTCGTTGCGTAAACGACCTTTTATATCCTTTTGGGGATGAAGATGTACGTAGGGTATCGTTTAGTTGGTAGGGAATTCTCCAATTTATTTCATCCATAGCTCAACCTGCCGGTTATTAAGAACTCATAAGGATTTAGGATGTCGTTCGGTTGGTCACAAATTTCTCAATAGCCCCTAAAAGTTCTTCTATTTCAATGGGCTTCTTTATAAACATGTCTGCGCCCAAGGAGATTATCCTGTCAATATTCTCCTTACTTAGATAGGCGGAGACGATAACGATGGGGATATTGGAGAATTTGTCGTCCGATTTTAGGGTTTGGCAGACTTCAAAGCCGTTCATAACCGGCATATGCAGGTCCAGAAAAATCAGGTCCGGTCTGTCTTTCTTAACAATTGTCAGAGCTTCTTTGCCGTCGCTGGCTTTGTAAATTTTGAAGGTTTGATCGCAACTTAAGGTGATGAAGTAGTAGATGATATCCACTATATCCGGATGGTCATCAACTATCAGGATCTTCTTTGAGCTTTGCAGTGCAGAACATAACAACTGAGCGTAGTAAAACATAGTATTCCTCCCTGCCCAATATCCCTTTTTTATCCCTTTGTGGATTGGGCAAATTCTTGTTTAGGGTGAGAGAGAGTATGCCCTGGGGACGCAACTCTAATGGTATTCAGTCAAATAATCCCCGATGGTTGGTGTAGGATAAAGCTTGGTTAACCCGGCGCCGACCTCCTTTGTTTTGGAATTTATGGTGTTACAGTCTCTCAGATTCGAATACTCTAATCATTGAGTATTCTATTTATTAGCATGAAATAATGTAATAATGCTGTTTATTCTTTGTGGAATAATTATATCATAAAATTAAAAAAATGTGTAAAAAAAGGGACGGTTTTAAAACCGCCCCAATTACCTTTATGCTTATTCTTTATTTAGCAAAGACCATCTTGCTGAAGGACATCTGTTCACTATTTGACAGGCGCAGGACATATACTCCGCTGCTGAGTTGGGAGTTGTCCAGGGTGAGTTGGTGCTCACCGCTCTGGTAATAACCACAGGCGACCTCCTTCACCAGCCTGCCGGAGATATCGTATATACCAAGGGAGATCTCGCAGGCTTCCGGCAGGGTGAAGGTTATGGTGGTGGTCTCGCTCCAGGGGTTGGGGTAGTTCTGTAGCAGGGCGAAGGAGCCGGGAGTGGTGGAGGCGATGACCTCTGTGTTGCCGATGGTCCTCTTCCCCGCTATGATTATCACCTCCAGCCGATATTCGTATCTCTTTTCCTCAAATACCCCCCGGTCAAGATAGGAGTAGGGATTTTCGCCGGTAATGGGTTGCTCGTTGATCTTGCTCCATGCACCGGATGAGTTCGCATTGCTCTTTACCCCGATGGATTCCGGCGTTTGGTCGGCATCGGTATCCAGTAAACGGCGGTAGAGGTTGAACCCGAAGATTTCCTCGTCGCTTGAAATCTCCCAGGAGAGGTTGATGCCCGATGCGGTGGCGGTTGCGCTGAAGTAGTGCAATGCTACGTCTATGGTCTCATCCTTTGTGCACAGGAGCCAGTTATCCGGGTCAAACTCCAGGTCGGTGATCTCCCCGGAGGCGGTGAACTCAAAAGTCTCCGATTCTTGACTCATCCAGATTTCAAAGTCCTCAGCGCCTGCGGTGGTGGTGAGGCGAACATCCACCGGCATCTCAAAGAGGGGGGTCAGGTCGTCAACTTCCTGCACCTGATATAGATACAGAGTGGCGGTATTGCCGTCAGCCGTCCACCCATATTCTATCTCCGGATATCCAGCCAGATAGACCCATTCATCAAAGAACCAGCTGAAGTCGTCGCCGTAGCCTGCCTCCACAGCAGTCTGGAATTCGCTGGTAATAGCCGTGCTGTAGGCGTGGGCGTTACCGTAATTACGGAGCATCTGGAAGAACTGGTCATCGTCGTCAAATACTCTGCGCATCATGTGCAGAATCCAAGCCCCCTTCTCATAGACCGTCGCCCCCCACATATATAGCGGGTCATAGATGGGGAAGCGATACCATGAGTCCTCCTCAAAGTAGGCATCGGCGAAATTCTGCATGCGGTTCTGGAAGGCTTCCTCGCCGTAGAAATATTGGGCGAAGAGGGCGTCGCTGTAGGTGGCGAAACCCTCGTTGAGCCAGATATCCATCCAGGTGCCACAAGTAACCCAATCGCCCCACCACTGGTGGGAGAGTTCGTGGGCAAGTATCCAGTCCGAAGAGTGAGAAGGCATGACCCAGTATTCGCCCAGAAAACAGCAGGTGGTTTGCTCCATTCCCCCGCCGAAGGGTAGCTCGGCGATGGCGTATTTCTCGTCTTGGAAGGGATAGGTGCTATAAATATCATTGAAGAGGTCAAACATATCCGAGGTATGCTCAAAGGCGATCCAGGCGTCGCTCTCCTCCCCCGGATAGACATAGTATTTGAGCGGCATTCCCTGATAGCTGTCCTCCAGCACGGAATAGTCGCAGATGGCGACGGCGACCAGGTAGGTGGGAATGGGGTGGGACTCATACCAGTGGGAGATGGTGCGTCCGCCGGAGTAACTGCGCCAGACCTCCAGTCCATTTCCAGCGACTTCGTAGTCGCCGTCAACGGTGATGACCACATCGCAGTGGTCGGCTTTGTCCGAAGGGTCGTCGTAGCAGGGATACCAGAAGCGGGATTCCGTCGGCTCGGTGAGGGTGAAGGCGCAGACCGGGTCGGTATCAAAGAACATTCCGTCTGCGGGATTGCCCTCATAATAGACGGTTACATCAAAGTCGGTGCCCGGATTTTGAGGGGTGGGTAGATAGATGGTTATCAGATAGGTGTCCTGGCTGTATGATGCGCTTGAACCGTTGAACTCGCAGTCGGTAACGGTCAGACTGCGCAGGTCCAACTCCACGGTGTCCAAGCCGGCAATGGTGCTTTCCATGGTGACCGTGCAGTATCCCTGGATATATTCACCGGTTATATCAACATCTAGGTAGATGTAGTAGGCTTTGACATCGTAGTTGTGTTCTGCTTCACTGTCCAGCGTCTGTGGCAGTCGCTCGTTCTGCTCCTGTCGCCACTTAAGGAACTGGTCGTAGCCCTCAAAGGACCACTCCGGCTGGTCCGCCTGGGCGCAGAAGGCGAAGATTAGGGCAGAAAAGACGCCTATCAATACAAATTTTACTTTCATCCTTTGTTCCTTCCAGGATTAGAGGTGAGTTGGTATGTTACACTAATATAACGTTTTTCCCGTATTTATACAACCTGAAAAAAGTGAATTCTGGACTGAAATTTCGTATGATTAACCACTGAATCAAAGAAAGGAGAATCCATGGAGATATTCTCACAGAATCTACCCCTGCTCAATCTGATATTTGCACTCATCATCTTAATCCTCGGCATCAGGCGGTGGAGGAGACGAAAGCTTTTTTGGGTGGGCATTGCCTTTCTGCCTTTTTCCCTGGTCTATCTTATCCAGTCGGTGGGGAAGGCTTCCGTGGGCATCTTGCCGGTGGTGGTCTTCTTCCTCACCTTAACCGGCTATCTCCTGCTCGTCTGGGCTCTCTTCTTGCGGAGGGAAGGGAGCGATGTTGGGGCCTGAGTCTCTTCTCAACACTTGACCGGGAAGCTCCCCTGTGATACACTTCTGGCACTTGGGGTAATCCATGCGTTATCTGGTGCTCATTGTGGTATCTCTCTTTACGGCTCCCCTTCCGGCCTGGGCTCAGGTGTGGGGAGAGGTGAAGAACCTCGGCGAGGAGGTCAACTCCTACCTTGATGAGGGTGATGCCACCGTCTATGAGGGGATGTTGTATTTCTCCGCCCGGGACCACATGGGTGGCTCAGGCGATTGGGATATATTCTATATAGACCCCTCCACCGAGGGCTGGATGATGGCGGAGGAGCTTGC
The DNA here is from genome assembly GCA_030602715.1 of Candidatus Coatesiibacteriota bacterium. Lineage (GTDB taxonomy): Bacteria > RBG-13-66-14 > B26-G2 > B26-G2 > JAUVZD01 > JAUVZD01. The sequence continues at coordinate 87,104 of JAUVZD010000007.1, read as the reverse complement.
AGGCGTCAACACCCCTTATCTTGACGCCTCGCCGTCATTTGATGGATGGGCTGATGTGCTTTACTTCCACTCTAACCGACCCGACGGCTTGGGAAGTGAGGACATATATTTCTCCCGCAGGGTGAAGGGGAAGTGGCAGAAGCCCCAGAATCTGGGTGAGCCCATAAGTACCCCCGGGGTGGAGGCGGCGCCCTGTATATCCGAGGACGGGGAGATGCTCTTCTTCTGCTGCGACAGGGAAGGGGGCTTCGGGGGACTGGATATCTGGGTCAGCCTGCGCACTGAAGGGGGATGGAGCGAACCGCTCAACCTGGGCAGTCGTATAAATACCGCTTATAACGAGAAATACCCCTTCTTCACCCACAACCTGCTTATGTGGAGTTCCAATGTGCTCCTGCAAGCAGGCGATTACGACATCTTCTACTCCCATCTCACCGACGAGGGCTGGGAGAAAGCACAGCGTCTGCCCGATTTCATCAGCTCATCCAGCCCGGAGTGGGGAGCTTTCTTTGACGCCGAGGAGAATCTGCTCTACTTTACCTCCGTCAGGATGGATGGTTATGGCGGTTACGATATCTACTCGGTCAGTTGGGAGGTGAGCACCAGCCCCCCCTCCTTTGACCGCATAAAGGCGATATTGTATAGGGATTAGCATTCTCGGTCAAATCTTTGCCCACTTACGGTGGGCTTTTTCAATGTCAATCTTTTCATTTGACCCCCGCTGGGGTTTTTATTATCATCGTTTAAAAAGTATAGATCGCTGACTGATTTTTCCGAAAGGAGCTTTCATTATGGACCAATCCAAAGCGGTAAAAGCAATGGAGAAGCACGGGATTCCCGGTCGTGACGCCTATGACCTGCCCACGTCAGAAAAGCGCTTCCCAGACGGCGCCTGGTATCGTATGGAGATATCCGGCATAGAGCGACCCGGGGTGCTTTCCGCCCTCATAGATGAGATGAATAAGCGCAAGATCGCCATCCACCGGGTGATTGCGGTGGTCATGGGCGCCACCCTGCTGGACAAAGCCGAACTTACCGACTTCGCCCAGATGGCTGCCGACGCCAAGCTGGAGGTCATCCTCACCCCCGGACCACGCTCTGCCTGGGATACCGGTCGTCAGTTGGTGACCCCGGAGGGCGCTTTCAGCGGACTGCGCTTTCGGGGAAGTGACCAATTGCGCCATGTGATAAGCGACATTATGCGCTGTATAGATATCGGCTTCAGAGGGTTTTTAGTCATAGACGAGGGACTTCTGTGGCTTCTTAACCAGATGCGCAAGGCAGGCGATATCCCCGAAGATATCATCTTCAAGGTGAGCATCTACGCCGGTCACGCCAGCGGAGCCGGCGGAAAGCTCCTGCAGGAGCTGGGAGCGGGAACCTTCAACCCCATCGGCGACCTCTCCCTGCCCCAGTTCGCCTCCATCCGCGCCTCCTGCGACATCCCCATTGACTTCCATGTCATGCTCGCCGAATCCTTCGGCGGATACAACCGCATGTATGACGCGCCGGAGATAGCTCGCACCTGTGCCCCCTGTTACTACAAGGTGGAGCCGGGACCGGCCTGCGCCGCTGGACCGGGGGCGCTCTATAAGCCCTGGACCAGCGAGGAGATGCTCGCCTGGTGGGCTAGGGAGAAGGTCAAATACGCCCAGATAATCCACGAGTTCATCCAGGCCAACTGCCCGGAGTGCACCATGAGCGATGTGGGGGCTAAGGATTTGGCTATACCGAAGGTGTAAGATTAGTAGATGATGATGGGGCGGAGGTGTTAGGCTTCCGCCCCTAAAATTAGGGACTTTAATTTTTTTTATAGGAGGACACACCTATGTCATACAATCTCGCCTTTATCGGCTTCGGGGTGGTCGGTCAGGGGCTGACCGAGATTTTACTGGATAAAAAAGACTATCTCAAGGAGCGCTACGATTTTGAGTGGAACATAGTGGCCGTATCCGACCTGCACAAGGGCTCCATCTATGACCCTGAAGGCTTGCCCGCCGATAAGCTCGTCTCAGCCGCAAAGGACGACGACCTGGAGGCGCTGACCACGCCGGAAGCCGGCTGGGTGCCCTTCAAGGTAATCAAGGAGAGCAACGCCGACATCATAATAGAGGTAACTTATACAAATTTGGACGACGGCGAGCCAGCGACATCGCACTGCAGAGCCGCCTTCAACGCCGGCAAGCATGTGGTGACCACCAACAAGGGTCCGGTGGCTCTCTTCGGTGCGGAACTTATAAAAATGGCTAAGGATAAGGGGGTGCAGTTTCGCTATGAGGGGACGGTTATGGCCGGCACCCCGGCTATAAGCCTTGCTCTGGAGGGGATGGCGGGCTGTGAGATTAGCAAAATTGAGGGGATTATGAACGGCACCACCAACTACATCCTCACCCAGATGGAGGGAGGGATGGACTACGACTCCGCCCTCAAGAGGGCGCAGGAGCTGGGCTACGCCGAAGCGGATCCCACCGGCGATGTTGAGGGCTACGATGCCATGGGCAAGGTGCTGATTCTGGCAAGCACGGTGATGGGTGCAGCGCTCACCGCCCGCGATGTGGACTGCGAGGGTATAACCGAAATCACCTCCGAGGACATCGTCAAGGCGGGGGAGGAGGGCAAGCGCTGGAAGCTGATAGGCAGTGTGTGGAAGGAGGGGGGCAAGGTTCTCGGTCGGGTGCGTCCGGAGAAGGTGGAGCTCAGCCATCCCCTGGCAAGCGTTATGGGCGCCACCAACGCACTAACCTACACCACCGACAACCTGCACCAGGTGACCCTGGTCGGTCCCGGTGCGGGGAGGAAGGAGACCGGGCAGTCGCTTCTGGCGGACATGCTGGCGGTGCATGGTGCTTTGGGTGGATAGAGGAGCATTGAACAGTATAGTGAGTGATTAATCATTCAAACTTTTGGAGGCATAATCGTATGAAGATGCTCATAGGCGGAAAGTGGCTTGACAAGAAAGAGAAGATTGATGTAGTTGACCCTTATGACTATTCGGTCGTTGACACAGTGCCGGAGGGCGACGAGAATGATGTGGAGAAGGCGCTCTCCGCCGCTTCCGAGGGTGCTAAGGTAGCCGGGGCAACCCCGGTTCATGAGCGCACCGCTATCCTCATGAGGGTGGCAGACATCCTGGAGGAGAAAAGGGAGGATTTCGCACAGATAATCGCCCGTGAGGGCTCCAAAACCATCAAGGAGGCTCGTGGGGAGTCCTTCCGCTGTTGGAACACCATCACCATCTCCGCCGAGGAGGCAAAGCGCATCGTCGGCGAGACCTTGCCCTTTGATTCCGTCGCCGGCAGTGAGAATCGCAAGGGCTACTGGTATCGCATGCCCGTCGGGGTGATTCTGGCTATAACCCCCTTCAACGACCCGCTCAATCTGGTGGCGCACAAGCTGGGACCGGCGATTGCCGGGGGAAACTCGGTGGTGCTCAAGCCGGCTACGGTTACCCCCCTCTCGGCGCTGATGTTGGCGGAAGCCTTCCAGGAAGCCGGTCTGCCCCCCGGGGTGCTCAATGTCGTCACCGGCTACGGGGATAAGATAGGCGATAAGCTGGTCGCCGATAAGCGGGTGCGGATGATAAGTTTCACCGGCGGAACCGAAGCGGGTCTGCACATAACCAAGGTCGCCGGCTTGAAGAAGATAGGGATGGAGCTGGGCTCCAACTCGCCGACCATCGTTATGGCTGACGCCGACTTTGAGCCGGCGGTGGCTACCTGCGTAAGCGGTGCCTTCTGGGCTTGCGGGCAGAACTGCATCGGCGTGCAAAGGCTGTATGTGCAGAAGCCCATCTACGACAAGTTCAGGGACGCCTTCGTAGCCCGCGCCGAGAAATACAAGGTCGGTCCCAAGCTGGAGGAGGACTGTGATATGGGACCGGTCATCACCAAAGGGGAGGCGGAACGCATTGAGGGATGGATTGAGGAGGCAAAGAAGTCCGGGGCTAAGCTGTTGTGTGGCGGAAAGAGGGGAGGTCCAGCGGGGACGGTTATTGAGCCCACCGTCTTTGAGGGGATGCCGGAATCCGCTAGGCTACACAAGGATGAGGTCTTCGGTCCGGTGGTCAATCTTTATCCCTTTGATAAGCTGGAGTCAGCGATTGATGCGGCAAACAGCCTGGACTTCGGCTTGCATGCGGCGATACTGACCACAAGCTTACAGTCGGCGTTTCAGGCGGCTTACGGGCTGGAGTGCGGTGGGGTGATGGTAAACGACTCCACCGACTACCGTATAGATCTGATGCCCTTCGGGGGCATCAAGATGAGCGGTCTGGGTCGGGAGGGCATCAAGTTCTCCCTGCAGGAGATGACCGAGCCCAAGGTGGTCTGTTTTAATTTGTAAGGGGGTTTTGTTTAGAATAGAAAAGGGGCGGATATTTATGTTGTTCTCCCTTTGAGTAACAATGTTGTAATTAAAGGATTGAAATTTTCTGGATGAATTGCTAAAATAAATAAAAGATAAAAAAGAGAGGTGATGGACAAGATGTTGAAAGGGACATTTAAGGATAAAAAATATTGGGAAAATTTCATTGAACGTTATTCAAGGACTTCATCCTATTGGTATGTTCCAAAGCCTTTAACTGTGAAAAAAAGGAATATTGGTTTAATAAGAAATAGATTGAAAGTGTTATTTAATCATTTTTCTGGAAAGAACTGGGATTTGGATAAACAGTTGGAATATCATAGAATGTTGTTGGATGAAGGACTCATTAAACCATATAAAAAAGGCGAAAAAAGGCAAGATGTCGCTGCTCTTTCCAGGATAAATATTACACTTTTCGAGTTTCTTGGTTTTGCCTGGGTTGAAGTTGATGAAAAGGGAGAAGGGAAAATCGCGATTACTAGATTGGGAAACAAGTTTATTGAAAGTATTGGAGGGGAAGAAATTATTGAAAATCAAATAATGAAGATCCAATTCCCAAATGTTTTAAAAGAAGACCCGCAAAAAGAACTATTATCTGACAGGATGATAAAAGAAAAACAAAGCATAGTGCCTTTCGTGTTTCTTCTACAAATATTAAAAAAGTGTGACTATTGGGTGAGCGAGGATGAATTCAAGTATTTTATCAATCTTGCGGAAAGACATGAGGATATAAGGCAGGTTAAAGGAGATATAGAGCATTGGAGGCAGTTGAGCTTTAAAGAGAAAGAAATTATTAATAATGAAATTAAGGTGATAATTAGACAATCAAAAAAAGATAGAATGGAGAAAATCACAAGATATTATACGATAGAGAAGAATTTCCCATATCAAAGAAGTTTATTCACATTCCCAAGGATAATTAAGCAAGATAGAATAAATGGTGAAAAAGTAATTACTTGTAGAACGAAGAAAGAAGTAAATGAATTATTGAAGGAAATTTTGAAGGATTTTGAGGTAATCAACTTCAGAAATTTAGAGGATTGGATTGAATATTTCACAGATGAAGAAAAAGGACCAAGATTTCAAGATGCACTAGGGTATTATATTGAGACGAGTGATTCAAAACAACAAGCAAAAGAAGTTATTGAGAAGAGAAAAGGTCAAATCAAGAAATTAGATGAAAGAGAACAAGAAACAATAAAAGCAATTCTGGAGGAAAAATACATTGAAGATTTATATGTAAAACATTTGGATATCATTGAGGATGGATTAAAGCTATTCTTTGACAGAAAGAATGATAAAGACGGGAGGCAATATTCTACAGATATAGGTAGAATCGATTTACTTTGCATCAAGGGTGAGGAATTTGTAGTAATAGAGATTAAGGCTGGCGAAGCCGATGATAAAGCTTTGGGTCAATTGTTAAGATATATGGGTTGGGTCTATCAAAATATTGAAGCGTGCGATTTAGTTAGGGGAATTATTCTAGCTGAGAGCTTTTCAGACCGAGTAATATATGCTAGGATAGGAATGATGAAAGAGGATGCAGAAATGTTTTTATCCTTCAAAGAAGTTAAGCTGAAACCGAGGTCTTTGTAGGTTGAAAAAAATCGAAGAACTGTCTAACAAGATTATTTGTGGTGATGCTCTAGAAATAATGAAGAGCATCCCGAATGAATCGGTTCATCTTGCCATTACCAGTCCACCATATTGGGATGTCGTAGATTATAACAATGATAAGCAAATTGGTCAGAGTTCCTATGGTAAGTATTTATTGGACCTTTTAAATGTCTGGCGAGAAACAGAAAGAGTGCTAATTCCAAATGGGAAATTGGCAATTGTGACTCCAATTATGCCTATTCCTAAGAAAAAAATCTCTAACCAGCATACAAGACATTTAAAGAATATAAATAATGATATCGAATATGCTATTTTGAATTCTGATTTGAATATGAATCGTTATAGCACTTTCATATGGCAAAAGCAAACTTCGGAAAAGATGTTTGGTTCATATCCTTATCCACCCAATATATATGAAGACAATACGATTGAGTTTATAAATGTTTTCGTAAAGGACGGCGTACCTAGAAAAATAAAGAAGGAAGTCAAGGAAAACAGTAAGTTAACCCAAGAAGAATGGTTAAATTTAACCATGCAGGTGTGGCCAATTTATCCAGAAGATGTAATGAGAGTTGATGGTCATCCCGCTCCATTTCCACTAGTTTTACCTGGACGTTTAATAAAGATGTATACTTTTAAAAAATGTCCGGATTTTAGTTTTGAAGGCGATATTATTCTTGATATGTTCGTTGGTCTGGGGACAACTTGCATTGCCGCAAAAATGTTAGGTAGGCGATATATTGGAGTTGATATAAATCCTGATTTTGTTGATATTGCTAGTAGTAGGCTCGAATCTATCTCAGAACAAGAGATACCAATATTTTTAGAAAGGGTAAGAGTTCGCAAACCTAAAGAAGATTATCAGTTAGAACTATTCAAGAAACAGAAAAAAGAGTCAGCAAAATTATTCTAATTTATAAGAAAAATCCCAGCTAATTATAGCTGGGAAATTCATCATTCTGGTAGCGGTACGGGGATTCGAACCCCGGTCGCGTGGCTGAGAACCACGTATCCTGACCCCTAGACGATACCGCCGCTACGGTGGTAATATATCAAAAAGGGTTGCTGTGTCAAGGGTTTTTTGGTATATTTTAGCTGTGAAAATCACCCGCAAAGAATTCATATTAAGCACCGCACTGGGGTTGGGGGCTTTGGTGGTGGGGGGATTGCCTTTACTGCTGGGCTCCCAGAAGGAGCCCCATGCGACGCTGAAAGGCATAAATCTCCATCCCGCCGAGCACTGGCGAAGTAAGCGATAATCGCTCTTTTTTACCCCGCTTGAGCGGGGTTTTTCTTTAATAATTTACATCGTTTTTCTTTTATCCTATACTTGGATGAGCGGTCTCATAAGTCTGGAGAATTAGATGGGCGAAGGCACACAGGAACGGTCATTGGCTCACAAAGCAACCTGGGGCTATCTCTGGAATCAGGGTTTTCGCCTGATACAGTTCGGCTTGGGGTTCGTGCTTACCATCATCATCGCCCGTTACCTGGGACCCCAACTGCAGGGGGATTATGCCACCATTACCAGCTATGGTTTTTTATTGATTTTGATAATTACCCTGGGCTTTGACGATACCCTCAATCGCTACACCGCCAAACACTCCAGCGAGATTGGGGTCATCAAGGGGATTTTTTTCCACATGTTGCGCTGGCGGCTGGTCATCGCCATGGGCGCGGGCTTATTCTTGTTTATCCTTTCCCCGCAGATATCGGCAGTTTTCGCAAGACCCTATCTCTCCTTCTACTTCCGCTTGACCGTACCGGTCGTCTTCATAACCGTGGTCAGTTCGCTCTTTGAGAACCTCTTTGTCGGTCGGCTGAAGATGAAGGCTCTCACGATAGTAAGATTGTTCGGTAGCGGATTGAATCTCGCTTTGGTATTCTACCTATTATATTTGGGCTACGGCATAACCGCCATAATGTTGGTAACTTTTGGGGTAAGCGCAATATCGTTCTGTGTCTTGGTATATCTATCCCAGAGGGAGTTGGCTGGATTGTTAAAGAGTTTGCCGATGAAACCTGTCTATATTTTCAGTATGTCCCTGTGGTTGAACAACGGCATTAATTTTATCCTCAGTAAACAGATTGATATCCTCTTTCTTTCAATCTTCGCCCTGCCTTCGGATAAGATCGCCTTTTATCATATTGGCGTGGGTCTGGCAGTTTCCCTGAATATGTTGCTCTATTCCGGGCTTTTCGGTGTATCCCTGGCAGCACTCTCCGAAGCCTACGCCAAAGGGGGCTACGAGCTTTTAAGGCGGGGTTGGTCAACGATCATAAAACTGGGTTTGGTGCTCAGCGTTCCCGCTTTTGCCTTCTTGATATTCAATGCCGATGTGCTCATCACTCGCTTTTATGGGGAGGATTACACTCCCAGCATCATCCTCTTTCAGGTCTTTTCCTACATCGTTATCTTCATGCGCATCCTGGGCGGGGGGGTGCATATAACCACCCTATACGCCGTCGGCAGGGAGCGGTTGGCATTGATACTACGGGCTATATCCGGAGGATTCAACATCGTTTTGGCGCTCATCCTGATTCCCTTTTATGGAGTATGGGGAGCGCTCTATGCCACCGCCCTGGCCACCGTATTGGTGATATCACTTGAGTTGTTCTTCACCCGTCGCATCATCCAGGGAAAATTTCCACTCTCCTTCACCCTAAAGGTGCTCGCCGCAGTCGCCGTCGGCTTGATTCCCAGCTTCATTCTGCCTTCGGGGAGTTTTTTGTGGTTTTTCATTCGGGGGATAGCCTTCCTGCTCATCTTTGGGTCGCTGGTCTATCTCGCTAAGCCACTGGAGGAAAGCGATTTAGGGCTGTTGGATAAAGCCTTTCCGAAGATGCACCGCTTCTTCGCCCTCTTCAGCAGGTAGGATGGGATGGATAGTTAAGGGGGATATCTACCTAAAAAAGCAAATCGCCAGCCAATAGGCTGGCGATTTTTGTAGAAAGATTAAAAATGATAGAGAGGTGATTGTTTAAAGGTTTTCCCTCCCTCGCATCTCCAGGTGTTTAATTTTTCTTGTCCGGCACTATCCAGGTGCCTGCCTTTCCGTCCAGAGCGGAGACCACCTTCTCCGGCGAGGTGATGACCACCAGCTCGCCACGGGCTTCCAGGAATTGAATCGCCGCTTCCACCTTGGGTCCCATAGAGCCCGGAGGGAAGTGACCCTGGGCGTGATATTCCTTTGCCTGGGAGACGGTCATCTTGGAGATTTTTTTCTGATTGGGGCTATTGTAGTCAAGATATACCGCCTCCTCTGGAGTGAGCATGACGAATATCTCCGCCCCAATCCCCTTGGCTAGGACCGCACTGGCTCGGTCTTTGTCAATAACCGCATCCACCCCCTCCAGGATGTGGTCGTCCATATAATATACGGGTATGCCCCCGCCGCCGCAGGCGATGACGATAACGCCGTCGGAGGAAAGCTTCTTGATTACCTCCGACTCCACAACCGAGAGGGGAATGGGGGAGGGAACCACCCGGCGATAGCCCCGACCGGGGTCCTCCTTGATCACCCATTCGGTCTCCACTTTCATGCGGGGGAGGTCTTTTTCCCCAAAGAATGGTCCCACGAACTTGGTTGGTTCCTCCATTGCGGGGTCGTTCTCGTCAACCAAAACCTGGGTGAGGATGGTGACCACCTTGCGGTCAATTCCCTCTTTATGCAGGCGGTTCTGCAGGCTCTGCTCAATCATATAGCCCATCTCACCTTCGGTGCCGGCGACACAGACACCCAGAGGGACGCGGGGAACTAGATGGGAGGCGGCTTCATCCCGGATGAGGTAGTTGCCCACCTGAGGACCGTTGCCGTGGGTGATGATTACATTGTAACCGTCACGAATCAGGTCAACGATACCGGAGAGGCTCTCTCGGGTGTTGGCGAACTGCTCGGCGATGGTCCCCTCTTGACCGGGCTTTATTATCGCATTCCCGCCCAGAGCGATGACCGCAGTCTTCTGCTTCGGAGCTTTCGGGGATGGTCTTTTTACTTTGGCTGAGCTCTTTTTCTTCTTTGGGGGGGTCAATTGCTATTCACTCCTTTAAATGGGGAAAAGAGCATTAAATATATAATATAACATTTATAATCAAAAAGTTCAAGTGGCGTAATGCAGAATGTTATTGTCGGGCTGATGAAGAGAATAAACCCCCCTGGGGTAATTGCAGGGGGTTGGCTTCTGCTTTTTTATTGCGCCTACAGTCCGGCTTCCAGCTCCTCCAACTGCTCTATCATGCCATTGAGTATCCCCTCCTCCTGGGGGGTAGTGGCGCTTTCCTGCATCTTGAGGATGGCTCGTTTCGCCTCCAGGAGCATCTCCGGTAGGTTGCTTATCACCGACCGGCTTCCGGTCTCGGTATAAAAACCCACCGCAAGCGCCCACTGAAAATCCTCCACTGCGCCTGCTAAGTCCTCCAGAGCCCAACTGACCAGCCCCAATCCCAGATAGGCGCGGAAGAGTATAGGGTTGTTGCTGATTGCCTTGTTGAAACTTCGGCGGGCTTGGTCGTATTTCCCCTGGGCGAACAAAGCCTCCCCCAGGTCAGCCCACACCTCGGCGTCGTTTTCATCCACCTCCAGAGCGGTGGTAAAACTCTTCTCCGCATCCTTACTTTTCCCCTGCTTCAGTTGAATCAGCCCCAGACATATCAGAGGCTGGGGATTGGTCTCGTCAAGCTGGAAGGATTTGCGCAGCCACTTCTCCGCCTCTTTGGGTTTATCCTGCTTGGAGGCAAGTAACCCACGGATGAGGAGGAGATAGGGGTCGTCGGGGTTGAGCTCGGCGGAATACTCAATCTGTTCCTGGGCGTCGTCAAAGCGCTCTCCGGCGATGAGGAAGATGGCGAAGTCCATTCGTGCTTCCAAGTATGCCGGGTCCTGGGAGATCGCCGTTTGGTAAGCCTCCTCCGCCAGCAGGGGAACCATCTGGGCTGAGTATATTCGCCCCAGTTGTCTGTGGGCGGGGGCGAAGTCCTCGTTGATGTCCAGGCAGTTGGTGAGGGCGCCTACCGCCTCATCCAGCCAGCCGGCGAGGCCTAGGTTGATCCCCAGATTATACCAGGCAAGTTGGTCGCCCGGCGATTTTAGCACCGTCTGTTCCAGGACCTCCCTGCCCCGGGAGAGGTCTCCGGCGTTGGTCAGCGCCGCCCCCCATGCTACCAGAGCGGAGCTGTTCTGGGGGTCGTTTTTTACCGCCAGTTCAAAGGCTTTCGCCGCTTCGGAGAACTTTTTCTCTGCGACAAGCTCCAGACCCTGCTGAAAATATTTCTCCGCCTCGGCAAGCTCTTCACCTGTGGGTAGCTCCAGCTCTAACTCCACACCCAGCTTGCCGGCGACATCCTGAAGTAGCCGACGGGCTTCTATGTTGAGCGGGTCCACAGCAACGACATGCTCAAAGGCGTTCAGAGCGCCCTCATAATCCTCAGTTGTAGCCAGGGTTAGACCGTAGTCCATGATGAGCTCCGGGTTCTCCGGCTCCCGGTGCAGTGCCTGCTCAAAGGCGCTCATCTCCTGCTCGTGCTCACCCAACTGTCCGTAAGCGATAGCTAGATAGTGATAGGGCAGGGAGCTTATCGTGTCCAGTTCCGCCAGTGCCTTAAACTGCTCCACAGCCTCCTCATACTGACCCAGTCGGGAGTAGATGATTCCCAGGTTGAGTGAGGCGAGCATATCGGAGTCGTTCAGGGAGAGCGCTCTGCGGTAGTTCTCCGCCGCATCTGAAAGTTGCCCCTGGAAGAACTGGGCGGTTGCCAGGGCGGTGATGTAAGCCGATTGTTGGGGGGAGAGCTCCAGCGCAGCGGTAAAGTGCTCCTCCGCCAGTTCGTATTTTCCCGCCTGACCCAAGGTCATCCCCAGGTTGAAATGCTCGGCGGCGCTCATCTGGGCGCTACAGACGGCAGTTGTAAGGAGAAAAGTTATAATGGTAATTACGGCTGTGGATGTTCTCTTGACCATTTCTTCACACTTTGCTTGAACTCCTGGTATGCTTCATCACCCCATAGTACGAAACGCACCTCGCCGATGTTGTTGTTGCCCGCCAGGAAATCCCCGAGGGCACGGAGCATCTCCTCGGCGCTTTCGGCGATGCTCATCTTCCCCACTCCGCAACCAAGAGCGGGAAAGGCGATACTGCTGGCACCCAGTTGGTCTGCTTTGTGGAGAGCGCTGTGAGTGGATTTGTAGATGAGTTGTCTGCCGGTGACCAGGTCGGGTCCCATTACCGCAGCGTGGATGATATATTTGACCGGCAGTCTTCCGGCGCTTGTGGCGACCGCTTCCCCCGGCTCAATGGGTCCTCGGGCTTTCGCTTCCTCCTCAATCTGAACTCCCCCGGCTCGTTTGATGGCTCCCGCCACACCGGAACCCATCCACAATTGGGAGTTGGCGGCATTTACCAGGGCATTGACCGACTGGGCGGTGATATCCCCCTGAAGGACACGGATTACAGTTTCCTTGAACTTAAACTTCATCAACAATGACTCCGGGTTGTCTGGGTTACCCTAAATTATATCATACTTTTCTAGAATATCGGCTAGGTTCGGTGAGCCTATCTCTTTCAACTCGTATAAAACACGGGTATGGGGTTTCTTGATGGGGAAGAGGTTAGCGAGGTCTATGGGGGTGCCGATGATGACGCTGTCCGCTTTAGCCTTCTCAATGGTCTTGGCCAGGTCTTGAACCTGCTCCTTGTCGTAGCCCATAGCCGGGAGGACTTTGCCTATCTCCGGATATTTGTGGAAGGTGCGCTTCAGTTTTCCCACCAGATAGGGGCGTGGGTCAACTACCTCCGCAGCTTCGTATTTTTGGGCGGCTACGAAGCCGGCCCCAAATTTCATCTCTCCGTGAGTCAGGGTCGGCCCGTCCTCCACGATCAGCACCCGCTTTCCCTTGATGATTTCTGGGTTGAGCACGGTTACCGGGCTCTCCGCTTTTACGATGTCAGCCTGGGGGTTGAGCGAGTGAATGTTCTCGGTCAGTTTCTCCACCTCACCCAGGTCGGCGGAATCAACCTTGTTGATTACCGCACAGTCTGCCATACGCAGGTTGGTCTCCCCGGGATAGTATCTCAATTCATGTCCCACACGCAAAGGGTCGGTCACCACGATGTGCAATTTGGACACATAGAAGGGAAAGTCGTTGTTTCCGCCGTCCCAGAGTATTACATCCACTTCCTTCTCTACCTCCCGAAGAATCAGCTCATAGTCAACTCCCGCATAGACCACCATCCCTCGGTTGATGTGGGGCTCATACTCTTCACGCTCTTCAATGGTGCAGTTGTGCTTATCCAAATCGGCAAGGGTTGTGAAGCGCTGAACTATCTGCTTACGCAAATCACCGTAGGGCATGGGGTGGCGCACCACCGCCACTTTTTTTCCGTGTTCTTGGAGGATGTCCGCCACCCGACGGGTGGTCTGGCTCTTTCCACTTCCGGTGCGCACCGCACAGATGGATACCACCGGCTTTTTGGATTTCAGGGAGGTGGATTCGTGCCCTAGTAGCAGGAAGTCGGCTCCGGCGGAATTGACCAGGGCGGCTTTGTGCATCAGATAGTCGTAACTGACATCGCTGTAGGAGAAGGTGACCTCATCTACATTCAGTTTTTTTATCAACTTCTCCAGTTCGGCTTCCGGGTAGATGGGAATGCCTTGGGGGTAGGCGGAGCCGGACAGCTCCTGTGGATATATGCGGTCGGAGATGTCCGGGATTTGAGCGGCGGTGAAAGCCACCACCTCTTTATCGGGATTATTGCGGTAATAGGTGTTGAAATTGTGGAAATCGCGCCCGGCGGCGCCCATGATGAGTACTCGCTTCCTTGCCAAAACAACCTCCCGGGATGAGATGTTGGTTAAAGGATACCTGGGAATTCGCTTCTGGAAAGAATTACCCCATTATTATACAAATTTGCAGTTAAAGTTCAAGGAGCATCTATTTTGGGCGCTGGGTGTTGTCGGTTGTGGCGATTTGAGCCTATAGCCTTTCTGTATCTGATAACCAAAGTGAGCATACTCAAGCACGCTATAATGGGGATGATGATACCAAAGGCGAGCATCGCTTTGCCGACGGAGGGGTGGACCTCGCTTTCCGGATAGAGCGGCGAATACCAGAAACTGCCCACAGGTTGTGGGGGTATCGTCAGTTGCCAGGGACCGTTGGCGTAGGTAACAATCTGTGGTTCGGCGCCGACTCCGGCGGTGGCGGTAAGGGCGACGGTGCGCCAGCCGGTGTAGATGGGGGAACATTCCGGAAGATAATATTTTATTCCCCCGGCGGGGATGATCCTTTCCTCAAAGTTCCAGGATAGGAGTATCCCCGGCAGGACGGCGAATAAGCCCAGGAGGGAGAATATTAATACCCAGGTTATTCTGGTTGGTTTGCGCAGGCGTTCCAACAACGGACCGATGGGTATCATGGCCAGGGGAATGAGGGGCAGAATATATCGGGGACCGTAGCAGGGGTCGCCTGACCAATACCACAATCTGCCGAAGAAGACGACCAATACTATAGCGGTGGTCAGGATGAAGATAGCTTCCGCTCGGTGGCGGCGCAGGAGATGGACGAAGCCGACTGTAGCTAGGATGGAGGCGGGGAAGTAGAAGAGCAGACCTGCTCCCGGGGAGAGGAGAAGACCGAAGATGCCCACCAAGGGCGGTATGGAGCGGGTCTGCACCTCCAGCGAATATCCGGTATTGAATACCGCTCCGAAGTGGAGCAGGTTGACGGTCATTACCATGAAGACTCCGCACAGGAAGGGGATGAGATATATTGCCAGCCACAGGGGTCGTTTTTTGTGGGGATGGGGCAGGATCAGCCAGAGATAGATTAGCAGTGGAATGAGCAGGATGAGGGAATAAAATTTGATGGTTATGGAATAGCCTAGGGCGGCGGAGGAGAGGAAGAGCCAGTGTAGCTCGGATGATTGGCGGTAGCGGAGGAGGAAATAGAAGGATGCAAATAGAGATAGTGAGAGCAGTATCTCGCTGTAGCTGGCGCTTGTGCTATATTCCCACAGGGGGGTGGTGAGAGAGGCGGCGATGGCGATTAATAGGCTGACGCCCCTTCCCACGCCCAAGCGCAGGAGGAATGCATAGAGCAGGAAGCCGAGCGTTGCCCCGGCAAGGGGCATAATCAGACCGGCGAAGAAGCTGGTGACCGCCGCTTTGGTTGTAGCCAGGGGCAATAGCGTTATCAGTTTCCCCAAAGCCAGGGTAGGCAGGAGGGAAGCCACCCAGCCCACCCCGGAGGCGGGATAGAGCTTTCCATCAACGCCCTGTGGGGTGCGGGTTGTGCCCAGGCTTTCAGAATACCCGCTCTCCTCCACGCTCATCTCCCCCTGTTCAATGACCGAGAGGGCACTAAGATAGACATAGTAGCCGTCGCTACCTCTTCCCGAACCTCCATCATACGCCCACAGGTTAAACGCCAGCAGAGCGATGAAGAGCCAGAGCCCCAGGCGGGGTTTATGGAAACCTTGGTTCATCGTCCCTCCAGCCCCCTTTTCTCATTATCTCCCCACTTCCTGATTGTGCCAGGGATTCTTAGGGCAAAAAATACAACCCCAATTATAAGTAGCACCGCCACCAGGGATACCGCCAGCATGGTTTCAATTTTTGCGGTGGGACTCACCAGGACTCGCAGGGTGAAGGGGCGCAGGATTTGGTCTCCCGCAAAGGCTTCCATTCCCAATCGGCTTATCCTGCTCCAATCGTAGATCTCTAAAACGCCTGCTGATTTGCCGAAGACCTTTCCCAACTGCACCCCCAGAGCCTGCCATTTCAGTGCCAGAGGGGAACATTCCGGATAGTTAGCCAGCAGGGGGTAGGAGGGAATCAACTCCGATGGGGCACTCAGGGAGATGAACCAGGAGGGAATCTGCACCACGAGTCCGATGGTCAAGAAGGCGACCAGGGCGATGTATTTTGCCCGCCTGCTGACCTTTTTCAACAGGTGGGCGCAGGCGACCATAAGCGGGGCAATAGCGACCAGCAGGTAACGGCTTCCCCACAGGAAATCTCCCCCCCAGAACCAGCAGGGGGAGAAGAGGACCAGGAGCAGAGCCAGATTGAGCAGGGCGAAGATAGCCTCCCGCCGGTGCAGGTGGAAGAAGCGGCGCAGACCCAATAGTGAGAGAAGAAGCACAGGGGAGTAGAGAAATAGACCGGCGCCGGGGGAAAGCAACAAGCCGTAGATTCCGCTTGCGATATTACCGCTTCCCCAAAGCTCAAAAGGTGAGAACATGCCCCATATTAAGCCGAAGCGTTGGTAGTTGAAGGCGAACACCACGCCCGACATCACCAGGCTGGGGAGCAGTAGGAACGCCAAGTCGGTCCAGTTTCTGCGCCAGGGTGGGGGACTGACCAGGAGGAGATAGACCGCAAGAGGGATGATGAATATGGGGGCATAGGGCTTGAGCGATACCAGATATAAGGCGGAAACAGAGCTTAACGCCAGCCACCCTGGTCGGTGGTTTTGCGAGTAACGGACCAGCGAATAGAAGGAGGCGAGCAGGGCGAAAGCCAGCAGTGCCTCGGAGCACTCCGAGCCCAGAGCGAAAGCCCCGAAGATGGTGGCAAGGGAGAATAGGGCGGTGGTTGCCAGACTCACTCTTGGGGTGAAACCCAGGGCGAGCAGGAGGGCTAGCAGTAGGGCGGGAACGAGAGCGGAGAAGAGCAGGTTGGAGACGGAGCAGAACTTGAGGGGGATGAAGTCCGGCTGGGGATGGTTGAAGATACTCTGAGCAAGCTCCCCCAGACCAGCGAAGGGTAGCATAGTCAGTACATGCCCCAGATTGACCGAGGCATACCCCGGGCCCATGCGGGTTAAGGGGAGGTTGTTCCCCTCCTCCTCAGGGGGAGGGGAGGTCATTCTGTTGAGGTCGGTTGAGCCGGTGAGGATGAGGGTGCGGGCACTCTGGGCGGCGAGAAAACCGGTGCTCCAGCGAGGCAGGCTCAGGCTCTGTAGTAATGCTAACCCCAGAAGGGCTAGGAGGAATACGGAAAGGATCAGCGGTCTATGGGCTTTGTGGGGGGCTGGCATAGACAATAGGTAGTGGTAGGATGGGAGAAAGTTAACATAAATTCCACTCCTATTCCAATGGATTTTTCTTGGCTTAAGCTGGGTGATGGGAGGAAGTTTAGGTGCAGGAGGCGCAGTTTCTGGTCCTGCAGGAGGCGCAGACGGATGAGGTGGAGCGGGAGGACTGAATCTCCCCCAGGGAGGTGCGCTTCTCGCCTGTGGTGCAGGCGAAGGCGGAGAAGAGCTTTCTCACCTCACAGCCGCACTGCGGACATAGTGGTGAGTCATCTTTGCAGGACATCAGTAGCTCAAATTGATGGCCACATTCTGTGCAGGCGAACTCGTAGATGGGCATGGGGGATTTCTCTTGGATTTGGAAAAAGTATCGGGCTTTTATCTTTTTATGGCGGAGATTCAGAATCTCAGATATAAATGTGAAAAACTTCTACCAATAATATCATAATGAACCTGTCCAGTCAACCATACTTTCGGATGCGTTTTCTTTTGTAGTCGGATGCAAAATTATGTTATATTTGCTCACTGTTTTAATTCCTATAAAGAAGAGCGAAGAGGGAGGATTTGGGTAGAGATGAAGGAGCTTTCAGTTGCATTAATCATGTTCTTTTTGCTGACCACCGCCGCTTTTCCCCAGAACGCCGAGGAGGGAGAAGGGGAGGAGGAATCACCACAAATATCGTTTTTACTGGATGAAACAGTAAATTACACCTACTCCGTAGGCGAGAGTATGCTGGTGGTGCAGGACGACTCCGGCATCGTCAACGGTTTGGGTCTACCCGCCGAATCCATCACCGAGTCCATGGTCAAGCTGAACTTTTCGCAAGCGCAAACGGATTGGGTTGGTGCGATTGTCGTCTATGAGACGCCACCGGAGGGCGAGGAGGGGGAAGGAGTGCAACCCTACCGACCGCCGTATCCGCTTGAGGACGCCTCCGCAATGAAGATCGTCTTCACCGAGGCGATGCAGACCTGGGTGATAAACGGCACCCCCATTCCGCCAATGGTGTCCGTAGACTCCATGTTGAGAAACAAGGAGCTTTATTATACGTATGATGAGCGGGGAAAGCCTTTGGATGTATATAACCTGGACGAGGTGATCAAGGAATTCTCCCCCATAGACATCAACTGCCTGTTGCTCATGCTTCAGCCCCCGGTGGAACAGTTGTTGGACGAATCCACCTGGGAGACCGGGGTTGAGGTCAACCTAGCCTTTCCGCGCACCTGGGACCGTAAGCTTTCCCTCAGTGAGAAGCTGTTAGCCACCTATACTTATGTCGGCGATAGCTTCTGGCAGGAGTTGCCCTGTTATGTCTTTTCGGTGGATTTTTACATTGAGGAGCTAACGGTCAGCGAGACCAGCATCAGTTCCACATTCGCCCAGGGCGAAGGAGGGGGTAGTGGGACGATTATGTGGTCTCCTGAGACCAATTGCACCCTGTGGGCGGAGGTGGAGTTTTACCTGGATAGGGTCAAACAGCTCAACTTGAAACAGAACCAGTATATTATCGTGGAGAAGGCAGGTTCGGTGCACTCCCTGGTGCGGGAGACGCCAGTAAGCGAGTTGGAGGGGACTGGGGAAGGTGAGGAAGAGGTTGAGGAGAAAGCAAGCGTCTATTAAACGGAGTATTGTGCTTGACAAGTTCAGGATAACCTTTGCCCTGATAACGCTGGTTGCGGTTCAGGGCTTCTTGGTAGATGAGGGGGGAGACGCCGAGGAACCACCCCGATTCGGCGAGAACTACTCCTGTGGGGAGATACGCTACTTTGCGGTGGGCTTGGATGGTGAGGTGAGTATTATAAACCTGGTTGACGGAGAGCTTTTTCAGGGGGGATTGCAATATCGCAAACTGGTCAGCCAGGAAATTCTACAGGTGGATGAGAAGGGGGTGGAGCTTTGCGCCGTGCTTATGGATGTGGAGATTATCCCCAACATAGAGGGTGAACCGGCTGAGCTCTGGTTGAGCTATGAGCAGGGGTTGTTGGAGGAAGAGGTTCACATCCTTGTCTCCCCCGAAGGGGACATTAGGAGAAAAAGCAAGCTTCCCACAATCTACGATGACCTGGATGGGGATGCTTTAAGCTTCGTCTTCTCCCTCTTCCCTTCACTCTATCCACAGGATAAAGTCCAGCAGGGGGAGAGTTGGGAAATAAGCCAGCCCCTGCACTATCCGGTAGGTGAGGGTAATGGATTTTGGGGAGATATTGTTGGGCAAGCCACCCTGAAAGAACTGACCGATGAGGGCTGGTCAGCCTCCTTTGAGGGCGCATTGAGCGGCAAAATACTTTACCAGGGCACATTATTGCTCACAGGTGGTCGGATGGAGGGTCCGCTTAAGGGAGAGCTCTACTTCCACCCTCAGAGGGGTTATCTTGAGAAAGTTGTGTTTGAGGGGGACATTTCCGGGAACCTGGAGGGGCTTTTCATCCTTCAGCCGTTTCACTTCGCCTTTGAGGTGGAGCTTAAATTGGTGGTGAAAAGATTCTATCCCCGGGTTGATGATTGGGCGGGGGAAAGCGGGGATTGACCCCGGGGGGTTGATATGATAATGTTTGTAAAGCCTTATCTGGCGGACAGGGACGATGAGAGGGTGATAGACTTCTTTCTGGAGAGATTTGGGGGCTGAACCGACGGAAATCCTGGTGTAATTTGGTAAAAATCATATTCTTAGGAGGGATATATGGCAAAACGTATGCTCTTTGCTCTGCTGGTTTTGGTCGTTTTCTCCACCTCATGTTTTTATGGAAACTTTCAAGGGGCTCGAACCATCGGTGAAGGGAGGGTCAACGCCCGCTCATACATAATCGTTCCGGCTTATTTTGACGCCAAGGAGAAGAAGAAGATGGAGGACGCCGGCATGCAGGTTACCGACTATATGGCCGGGTTCTATGTTCAATACGGCGCCACCCGCCGTTTTGATGTCGGTCTGCAGACCACCGGAACCTCCTTCGGCTTCCATATCAAGTGGCAGGCAACCCCCGGGCACACCTTGTACAACTTCGCTCCCATCCTGTGGATGAATTACATATGGGGCGCCCAGTTTCTTTCTCCCAAGATATCTCTGGTGAACAGCATAGACCTATCCAAATCGGCGCAATTATATCTTGCCTACGAAGGCTTCTACGCTCCCCAGGTGGACTACTCCCAGCTCTTCAGTGGAACCATTGACTGGGAGAATGCGCAGAAACGCTGGTTTGACGCTGTCGCCTTGGGGATAGATGTGACCTTCGGGCGCTCCGGCGGTCTCATGTCTCCCTTCGGTCTCTCCGTGGAGCTCTCCTATCCTATAGCCAATGTGAGAGCCAAGATGCTCTTCTTTGGCTTGGCGTTCTCTTATTAACTGGAAAAGCGTCCATTCCTCATCATGAAAGCACTGATTCTTTTAAGGGCAGGGGAGTTGTCCCTCAAGGATGTGCCCCTTCCCGAAAGGAAGCCGGATGAAGCCCGCATAAGGGTACATCTGGCGGGCATCTGCCGCACCGACCTGGAGCTTTACGGCGGTTATATGGACTTTAGCGGTATCTTGGGGCACGAGTTCGTTGGGGTAGTGGAGGAGGCGGACGAACCCCGGTGGGTGGGCAAGCGGGTGGTGGGAGAGATCAACCTCCCCTGCGGAAGTTGTGCGACCTGCCTTGCGGGGTTGGGGCGGCACTGCCCTAACCGTCGGGTGCTGGGCATGTTGGAGAAGGATGGAGTCTTTGCCGAATACCTCACCCTCCCCCTGGCAAACCTGCACGAGGTGCCCTCCGGGGTAAGCGATCGGCAGGCGGTCTTCACCGAACCCCTCGCCGCCGCCTGGGAGATTTGCGAACAACTCCACATCCTGCCCACCGACCGGGTGGCGGTCTTCGGGGACGGCAAGCTGGGTCTGCTGGTGGCTATGGTGATGCGCTCGCTGGGGGTGGAGTTGACCGTGGTGGGCTGTCATGAACATAAGCTGGACATCGTCCGACAGTTGGGGATTGAGACCGTCTTCGCCGACCGACTTGACAGAGACCGGCGCTTTGATGTGGTGGTGGAGGCAACCGGACGCAAGGAGGGGCTTGAAGGGTCTCTGGCTCACCTGCGTCCCCAGGGGACCTTGGTGCTGAAGTCAACCCTGGCGGAGGATTACGCCCTGCCGGTGACCCCTCTGGTGGTAAATGAAATCAACATCACCGGCTCCCGCTGTGGTCCCTTTGAGCCGGCTCTGCGCTCCCTGGCGGAGGGAGTGATTGACCCCGAGCCGTTGATTTCCGCCGTGTTCCCGCTGTCCGAGGGCATAGAAGCCTTCCGCAAGGCGTCTGAGAATGGTGTGCTTAAAGTATTGCTTGAATTACCGGGGGATTGAGAGGTGAGCGTTGGCGGAAAGGTAATGATGGTCATCGCCGGTGCTCTGCTGGCGGTTTCCTTTGTCGCCTGCGGGGATACTTATTATTGTGATGAGGCGATAGACGGGGACACGATATATGTCTTGGGGCTGGGAAAGGTGCGTTACATCGGCATAGACTGCCCGGAGGTGGGGGAGCCCTATTATGAGCAAGCCCGCAGTTTGAATGCTCAGTTGGTGCAGGGGAGGTCGGTGCAGTTGGAGCTGGATATTCAGGAGCGGGATAAATATGGTCGCCTGCTTGCCTATGTCTATGCCGATGGGGAGATGGTTAACGCCCGACTGTTGGAGGAGGGGCTGGCAACGCTTTTGACCATACCCCCCAATTTACGTTATGTTGAACTTTTTGAGGATGCTTTAAGGCGGGCAAAAGAGAGTCAGAAGGGTATGTGGAGGTATGGTCGGTAGGTTTATCTTTTTTACCCAAATCCGTTAATATTAAAATAAGGGGTGTTTGGTGAAGAAGGGATGTTGGTGGTCGTTGTTGTCAATTATTATCTGACTTTGCTCTTTGGGCTTATCGTCGTTCAGGTATATATCCTGTCCCGGAAGGTAGCGATTATCGTATCTCTCCTTTAGCTCCATCTCCTCCCTTTTCCCCTCCAGGCGGTGGCGTGTGCGCACCCTCTCCAGACTGGTTTCGGGGCTGATGTCCACAAATATGCGCAGGTCAAAGTAGTCCCGCAGAGCCTGTCGGAAGATGAAGACACCCTCAACCAGGGCGATTCCGTCCGGGGGGATGTTGTAGTCCCGCCTTAAGGTGCGTTCGTCGGTGGAGATGTCTATCCCCGTCCAGGTGGTGGTAAGCGTTCCTTCCTCTCTTAACGGCTTCAGTATCCGCTCCTCAAGCGCAGAATAGTCAAAGCCATGTTGGTAGAAGCTGATGCAGGGATGTTGGGGGTCCTGGTGGCGGATTTTTTGGGGGTTGTGGAAATCGTCAATGTGGATGGTGCTCACCTGCTGGTCGTCTCTCCTTAAGCTCTCCGAAAGCCTCATACAAATAGTGGTCTTGCCGGAGTTGTCTATGCCCGAGATGCCCACCATCAGCGCCCCCTTTTTCTTCCTTTCCCGCAGTTCAAGAATGTAATCTGCCAGGTCATAGACCAGCAGGTTCTTTTTTAGAAGCATTGTGTGAAGTTGCTGGGGGTTTC
The DNA here is from genome assembly GCA_030602715.1 of Candidatus Coatesiibacteriota bacterium. Taxonomy (GTDB): domain Bacteria; phylum RBG-13-66-14; class B26-G2; order B26-G2; family JAUVZD01; genus JAUVZD01. The sequence continues at coordinate 64,571 of JAUVZD010000007.1, read as the reverse complement.
CCGCCAGCAGGTCTGCAGAGGAGAGTTCATGCTCACCTCCGAAGCCCCAGAGCACACCGATGCTACCCAGGTGGTTCTCCTGTGCGGCGGTGATGTCCATCTCCCGGTCTCCCACTGTGATGAAGCCGGTTTCGTGGGGATTTTCTGCGATTATGAGTGATAGAAGCTCGGATTTGTCGCTAATATAGGGGTAGCGCCCTATGGGATAGGTGGCGGTGAAGTGATGGGCGATATCCGTCTTTTCAATTACCGGTTGCATATAGAATTCAGAGCAGTTGCTGGCTAGATAAAGGCGATAGCCCTCCTCGGAGGTTTTCTGCAGAAGCTCGGGGACGCCGGCGTAGAGCGCTCCCGCTCCAGCCATAAGCATCTTCCGTTCCGCTTCCTGCATTGTGTGATGGACATACTCCTTTTCACCGGGCAGATGGTGGGCGAAAGCCATCTCCCAGACCTCGTTGAAGCTGTGCCCGATGAAGGAAGCTACCTCTTCGGCGGAGAAGTAGTCCATCTCTATGCCCTTCTGGGAGCGGATGGCGTCAACTATCAGGCGGAAGGCGGGCTCGGATAGGGCGGAGGTCTTGAAGAGGGTTCCATCCAGGTCAAAGATGATGGCGGACGCTGGCGATAGGAGGTGCATATTTCAAATTTTTTGTGACGTTTTGATTTTACTTCAATCAATTCGGTGTGTAGCTCTTTTTCAGCCGACTGTGGGACTCAAACTCCTCCTGTGCCAGCTGCACCAACTCGTCTATCAACCGGGGATAGGATAGACCACTCTCCTGCCACAGCTTGGGATACATAGAGATGGGGGTGAAGCCGGGTATGGTGTTTATCTCGTTCAGGAAGAGTTCTCCGGTGTCCTTATCCAGCAGGAAGTCTACCCGCCCCATTCCCCGTCCTTCGGCGCAGACGAAGGCTTTGACCGCCAGCTCCTGCCCCAGCTTCATCAGGGAATCGTCTATCGGCGCCGGGATTATGAGCTCGGAGTTGTTATCTATGTATTTTGCCGCGTAGTCGTAGAACTCGTTTGACGGCACTATCTCCCCCAGGATGGAAGCCCTGGGATTGATGTTACCCAGAACCGAGCATTCCAGCTCCCGGGCGTTTACCCCCTTCTCCACTATCACCCTGTTGTCGTAGGAGAAGGCATCCTCCAATCCCCGAACCAGCCCATCCCGGTCGCCTGCCCTGCTGATCCCCACGCTGGAGCCCAGATTGCAGGGTTTGGTGAAGAGGGGATAGGGCAGATCACTCTCTATTTGCACAATCACCGCTTGACGGTCTTTCTCCCACCGATGGTAGCTGTGCACCTGATGGGGGACTATGGGGAGTCCGGCATCTTGGAAGACCAGCTTCATGTAGCCTTTATCCATCAACAGCGCCGAGGAGAGCACTCCGGCACCGACATAGGGTATCTGCGCCAGGGAAAGTAAACCCTGTATGGTGCCGTCCTCGCCGTTGGGTCCGTGCAGGATCGGGAAGGCGCAGTCTATGGGGTGGGCAAGGTATTCAGGGAGTTCTTTCTCTTCCAGCGAATGGAGCCGTCGTTCGTTGGGGTCTGCGGGCAGGCAGACGGCGAAAGAGCGGGAAGTGTCCCCCTCAAGGAGGGGTGTTGGGTCATTCGCCGAGAACCAGCGCCCCTCTTTGGTGATGAGCAGGGGGATGATTTCGTAGCGCATTCGGTCGGCAGCGGAGATGACATTCTTGGCGGAGACCAAGGAGACCTGGTGTTCCCCGCTTACCCCCCCGAAGAGAACCAGCAAGCGAATCTTTTTTGCGGACATTTTCTCCCCTTAATTTTGTTTTTGACATTTTAACTAAGAACTAAACCACAGTCAAGGGAGTAGATTTGATGCGGATGGGGAACTTTATGGATGGAGAGTCAATTATAAAAAGATGGGAATGTGGTCTTGATGGTGTGAAAATGTCTTGAAAACCCTGTTTCTGTGTGTTAATATGACCAATTGCTTCTTTATATATACTTTTTGCTTGGTGAAGGAAAATAGAGGACAAGAGGTAGGCTTTATGGGTTCTTCCAGAAGAGAATATAACCCCGAAGAGGGACATGAGAGTATAGAACGGCTCCTTGAGCGTCTGCATCGGGTCAAACCCAGATATGTGATGCTCTCGGATAGTGTCTGGGCGCCGAATATTGACATATTCGTCACCGGCAAGGATATAGTGGTCAAGGTGGATTTGGCAGGTGTGGATAAGGATAAAGTGAGGATAAAACTCAAGGAACGCCTGTTGACCATTGAAGGTTTTCGTGAGGACTTTGATGAGGGGCGGCGGATAAAGTTTGTCCAGATGGAGATAGACTACGGTCGTTTCTTCCGTCAGATAGAGATGCCGGTTGATGTCCTTGGAGAGGAAGCCCAGGCGAGTTACAGGGAAGGGTTTTTACATATTACTATACCCATTGTTCTCCCCAACAACTATAAGATCAACCTTTGATAGGAGTTTTTGCTTTGGACGAGAAAGAGAAAGACCACAAGAGCAAAGAGGAAGAAAAGCCGGAGAAGGATGATGTTCTGGGACGGGTAGCCGACCTGGAGATACCGGAGGAGTTGCCCATACTTCCCCTTAGGGAAATCGTGGTGTTTCCTTTTATGATAATTCCTCTGATAATCGCCCGACCCTCAAGTGTAGAGCTGATCAATGAGGTGGTGCTGGGAAACCGCATAATCGGTCTTTTCGCCCAGAAGGATGCCTCCGTAGAGAAACCCAAAGAGAAGGATATTAACAACATCGGCTCGGCTGGTCTGGTGCTGAAGATGCTCAAGGTGGGAGACGGGAACTTGCGCATCCTGGTGCAGGGGTTAGCCCGTTGTAGGTCGAAATCCTTCACCCAGCGAAAACCCTATTTCAAGGCAAAGGTGGAGAAGATATCTGATGTATTTACGCCAAGCGTCCACATGGAAGCTATGAAGCGGTCCATCCTGTCCTCTTTCCAGGAGATGGTGGAGTTTGCCCCTTACCTGCCGGAGGAGGCTTACATCACCGCAATGAATATAGATGACCCCGGTAAGCTGTCCGACTTCGTCGCTTCCAACATAAATATTGACCAGAATGACCGCCAGAATATCCTGGAGATCGCCGATGTGGAGAAGAGGCTGGAGCGGGTCAATATCCTTCTGGGGCGGGAGGTGGAACTCCTCCGTTTGGGCTCCAAGATACAGTCCGAAGCCCGCTCCCAGATGGACGATGCCCAGAAGCAGTATTTCCTCCGCCAGCAGCTGAAAGCCATCAAGAAGGAACTGGGTGAGGAGGATTCTGCCGCTGCGGAGATAGAGGACCTGAGGGAGAAGATTGTCCAAAAAAACCTTCCCGATGAGGTGCGAGCCCGTGCCGAGGAGGAGCTGGAACGGTTATCCCACATCAATCCAGCCAGTGCCGAATACTCCGTCGCTCGCACCTATATAGACTGGATTCTTATTCTGCCGTGGCAGGAAGGTTCCGTGGACGAGCTGGATATAGACCAGGCTGGCAGAATATTGGACGAGGACCATTATGGCCTGGAGGAGGTGAAGGAGCGCATTCTGGAATATCTTGCGGTGCGCAAGCTGAAGGAGGACATGAGAGGTCCCATCCTCTGCTTTGTCGGTCCTCCGGGAACCGGTAAGACCTCTCTGGGGCGCTCCATCGCCCGGGCTTTGGGTCGCAAATTTGTGCGCATGTCCCTGGGGGGCATCCACGATGAGGCGGAGATAAGAGGGCACCGCCGCACCTATGTGGGGGCTCTGCCCGGTCGCATTATCCAGGGTTTGCGAGAGGCGGGGACCAACAACCCGGTCTTCATGCTAGACGAAATTGACAAGGTGGGAAAGGATTTTCGTGGCGACCCCTCCTCAGCGCTTCTGGAGGTGTTGGATCCGGAACAGAACTTCTCCTTCAGGGATAATTATCTGGATTTACCTTTTGACCTGTCCAAGGTGATGTTTATCACCACTGGCAATATCTTGGACACCGTTCCTCCCCCCCTGCGGGACCGTATGGAGACCCTGCGCCTGGTGGGATATACCCTGGATGAGAAGGTAGGAATCGCCAAGAAATTTCTCATTCCCAAACAGCTTGAAGAACACGGTTTGAGCAAAGCCAACCTGTCTATCGCTACGCCGGTGCTTAAAGTTATAATCAATAACTACACCCGGGAGGCGGGTCTACGCAACCTGGAGCGGTTGATAGCCCGCATATGCCGTAAGGTGGCGATAGATGTTATCAAGGATAAGGGTTATAAGAAAAAGGTAACCAGCGACGACCTGGACGAGTTTCTCGGTCCCCGAAGATACTACGACGAGGTGCGGGGGAAGTGCCCTATGGTGGGAATGGCAACCGGGTTGGCTTATACCGAGTTCGGGGGCACCATCACTTTTGTGGAGGCGACTATGATGCGGGGGAAAGGGGAGCTGACCCTGACCGGACAGTTGGGCGATGTGATGAAGGAGTCGGCGGTTGCCGCCCTCTCCTATCTCCGTTCCAACGCCGGGAGCTACGATATAGATGAGGAGTTTTTCTCCAAGATGGATATCCACATCCATGTCCCCGCCGGGGCGGTGCCCAAGGACGGTCCCTCTGCGGGTATCACCATGGCTACTGCTTTGATCAGTTTGCTGACCGAGCGCCCGGTGCGTTGTGATCTTGCTATGACCGGGGAGATAACCTTAATCGGGCGGGTTTTGCCCATCGGTGGGGTGCGGGAAAAGTGTCTGGCGGCAGTTGCTGCCGGCATCAAGAAGGTCATCCTGCCCAAGGAGAATGTCAGTTCCGTGGAGGAGATCTCTGATGAGATAAAGGGGCGCCTGGAGTTCGTCTTTGTGGAGAATGTGGATGAGGTCTTCAAGGAGGTATTGCTCCCCGCCAGAGTGTCGGATGATGGAAGGAAGAAGAAAGCCCGGCGGGAGCGGGAAGAGAGGGTGGCGTCATAATTTCTCAATGCTTGATACATTTGCGGAGAGAATGAGACATAAGGCTTTTACTTGAGCCAATTATGCAATTGGCACAAATTTTGCCCTTGATTGGATAAAAAATCACATAAATAAATTTTCCTGGAAAGGAGTAGGAGTATGAACATCAAGCCGTTGGGAGATAGGGTTCTGGTCAGGCGACTGGAGGAGGAAGAAGTGGTTAAGGGGGGTATCATTGTCCCCGATACCGCCAAGGAGAAACCCCAGCGCGGTGAAGTCATAGCCGTCGGTCCCGGTGCTCGCAATGACAAAGGCGAGATTGTCCCCATGAATGTGAAGAAGGGCGATAAGGTGCTTTTCGGAAAATATGCCGGCAGTGATGTCAAAATTGGGGATGAGGATTACCTGATTATGCGTGAAGACGATATCCTGGGAATTATTGAATAGCTAACCTTCTAGGAGGAAAGATAGATTATGGCTAAGCAATTGACCTTTGATGAAGAAACTCGCACCAAGTTGCGTATTGGTGTGGAAAAACTCTCCAAAGCGGTGAGGATCACCCTGGGTCCCAGAGGACGCAATGTGGTCCTGGACCGTAAGTTCGGCTCCCCCACTATCACCAAAGACGGGGTTACCGTAGCCAAGGATATAGAGTTTGAGGACCCCTTTGAGAACATGGGGGCACAGATGGTCAAGGAAGTGGCTTCCAAGACCAGCGATGTAGCCGGTGACGGCACCACCACCGCCACCATTTTGGCGGAGGCAATATTCAAGGAAGGCTTGAAGAATGTTACCGCCGGAGCCAATCCTATGGCTCTCAAGCGGGGCATTGAGAAGGCGGTGGATGTGGTGGTGAAGAAGATACATTCCATGTCCAAGTCAGTTGATGACCGCAGTGAGATTGCTCAGGTGGGGACCATCTCCGCCAACAATGACCCTACAATCGGTGAGATGATCGCCGATGCTATGGAGCGAGTGGGCAAGGACGGGGTCATCACCGTTGAGGAAGCCAAGGGTATGGATACCAAGCTGGACTGGGTGGAGGGGATGCAGTTTGACCGAGGGTACCTCTCCCCCTATTTCGTGACCGATGCGGAAAATATGAAGGTGGAACTGGAGGACCCCTACATCCTCATCCACGAGAAGAAAATCTCGGTGATGAAGGAACTCCTGCCGGTTCTGGAGCGCATCGCTCAGTCCGGTAAGCCACTGCTCATCATCGCCGAGGATGTGGATGGCGAAGCCCTAGCTACCCTGGTGGTCAACAAGATACGCGGAGTTTTGAAGTGTGCCGCGGTCAAAGCCCCCGGCTTCGGGGATCGGCGTAAGGCGATGCTTGAGGATATTGCCACCTTGACCGGCGGTAGAGCCATCACCGAGGACCTGGGCATAAAGCTGGAGAACATCACCATTGATGACCTGGGCACCGCCAAACGGGTTGCCATAGATAAGGATGAGACGGTAATCATAGAGGGAGCAGGTTCTGCAGATGACATTAAGGGGCGTATTGCTCAGATTCGCAACCAGATAGAAACCTCCACCTCCGACTACGATAAGGAGAAACTGCAAGAGCGGTTGGCTAAGCTGGCCGGCGGGGTGGCGGTCATCCATGTCGGTGCGGCAACCGAGACGGAGATGAAGGAGAAGAAGGCTCGGGTGGAGGATGCCCTGCACGCTACAAGGGCGGCGGTGGAGGAGGGTATAGTGGCTGGCGGAGGGGTTACCTTCATTCGTTCCATCCCTGAGCTGAAGAAGCTGAAATTGAAGGGGGATGAAGCGATCGGCGTGGATATTGTCATTCGTTCGCTTGTAGAGCCACTCAAGCAGATAGCTTTAAACTCCGGCGCCGAGGGTTCAGTCATAGCCCGTCAGGTGATGGACAAGAAGGGTAATGTCGGTTACGACGCCGAGAAAGATGAATTTGTGGATATGTTTGAAGCCGGCATCGTTGATCCGGTCAAGGTAACTCGCTTTGCTCTGCAGAATGCCGCCTCTATCTCTGCGCTCCTGCTGATGACGGAGTGCTTGATATCCGACATTCCCGAGGAGGAGAAGGGTCCTCCCATGCCCCCGGGCGGGGGCGGATACGGGGACATGTATTAGGCGGGGCGCCTTAATTTAGATAATCTGCGGCGGGGGGTAATACCACCCCCTGCCGCTTGGCTCTTTTTCTACTAAAAGCCCCCGATGAGGTGGGTGGGGCACCAAATCGCTTTATGAGCCTTGACTTATCACAATTTTGTCTTAGAATGGGAGCTTAAAACGTCATGCCCAGCTACGACTTCAAATGTCCTGAATGTGGTCATATCTTTGAGCGCTTCAAATCCATCAACTCGGGGAGCTATGAGAAGTGCCCCCGCTGTGGCGGGCGTGCCCAGAAGGTGATCAGCGCCGGCGCCGGGTTGATATTCAAAGGCTCTGGTTTCTATATCACCGAAAACCGTAGTGAGGACTACAAAAGGCGCGAAAAAGAGGAGAAAGGGTCTGTTACCGACGATACTGGTTCGTCCCCAGATAGATCGCATCCCAAGAAAAATAGTGAGGACAAATAAACTGGAGGTCTCATGCGCAGGGTTTTAACGATTTCTTTTCTGCTCTCTTTTCTGTTCATTCTCCCTTTAGGCTGTCAGGAGGGAGAAGAGGGTGATGAGGTGCTGGCTCGCATCGGTGGACAGGTTATCACAGAAAGCGACCTGGAGGAATTTATCCTCACCTTCCCCCCGGACCAGCAGGAGAGATTTAAGACCGAAGAGGGCAAGAAGATTCTACTGGAAGGCTTGATCAATCAGAAGATACTGGAGTTGGCGGCAAAGGAAGTGGGGCTACAGGATGACCCTCTGGTGAAAATGCGCATGGAATATGCCGCCCTACGGGTTCTGGTCGGGGAGTATTTCAATAGATACATCAACGAAAACCTGTGGATACCTGAAGCCCAACTGAAGGACTACTACGAAGGGCACAAGGATGATTATGTGGCTCCCGAGAAGGTGAAGATACGTTGTATCGTGAAGAAGGAGGAAGCCGATGCCCGGGCGATATATGAGCGATTGATGAAGGGGGAGAAGTTTGAGGTTATCGCCAATAACGAGTCTGAGGATGTCTCCTCCAGAAGCCTGGCAGGCTTACTGCCTGAATTTGACATAGACGGCGTCGGAGCTGTGGGTGTGGCTAGGGATAAGGATATCCAGAAGAAGGCTTTTGAGATGGAGGTGGGGGGGATAAGCAACCCCATACTCACCGACTACGGTTTTGTCATAATTATGGTGGATGAGAGGATTCCCGAAGGACAGTTACCCTTTGAGGAGGTGCGTGCAGAAGTTGCCCGCGCTCTGGCTGTGTCCGATGAGGATATAGCCAGCTACTACGACCAGAACATAGATAGATACAAGCAGACGGAGATGTATGAGGTAGCCTCCTGTTACTTCAGTGATAAGGGGACGGCGCAGAGCGCTTTGGAGGAGTTACGCGCCGAGAAGAAAAACTTCTCCCAGGTGGCAGAGGAGAGCGAGATAGAGGACAGCGCTAAAGGGCGGGGTGGTTATTTCAACTGGCTTAAGAAGGGGGGAATGGTCTCCGCACTGGGTAGAAGTGAGGAGGCGGAGGCTCTTATTTGGGCTGGAGATGTTGGTGATTATGTTGGTCCAGTGAAGGGCGAGAAGGGTTGGCACATCTTCTACATCAAAGACTATAAGCCCTCAGGCTTCAAGAGCTTGGATGAGGTGTATGATTCCATATCCGATATCCTGTATAGTCAATACAGGACTGAGGCTGGAGACCGCGCTTTCGCCGACTTGATGGATAAATACGATGTGGTCAACTATATGGAGCTGGGTGAATACCGCACCATGTCCGCCAAGGAGATTATGGAGGTGGCAAAGAACGCCTCCAATCCCGTCCAGGCAATCAATGCCTACAAGGCGGTGGTAGCCCTATACCCCAACGATGAGCAGGCGGATAAAGCCCAATTTCTCATAGGTTTCCTGAACGCCGAGGAGCTTTCCCGCTTTGAGGATGCGGAAGAAGCCTTTAAGAAGTTGCTCAAAGAGTATCCGGATAGCGATTTCGTGGATGATACCCGGTGGATGTTGGAGAATATGGGCTCGGAAGCTCCACTTTCCGATGAGGTGGAGGATGCGGTAGATGAGGCGCTTACTGAATAGAAGGTAGGGAAAAGGTGGATTTCATTTCAAGAGGGTGGAGATGTACGATATTTCCATAGAAAAGCTCGCTGAACCTTACGGAAACATTTATGAACTGGTTATAGCCGTTGCGGTGCGGGCTAGAAATATCTACAAGGAGAAGGGAAAGCGTTCCTCAGAGGAGGCTGCCGAAACGGAGGTGGGAAAGTCCACCACTCATGCTTTGCTTGAACTGACCGATTTTCACGAGACGTCTAAAAACTGATAATTTGGGGAGATTTTGATGGATTGACGGAGGAAGCGTATTGCTTTCTCCGTCTGATAATACAGGAGAAACTACTGTCGCTTTTCCCTTTATTTACGAACAAATAGTAGAAGCGTATGCTTCCCTATTTTTCTTTTTAGGAAGATATTTCTATCAGTATGTTGAAACTTTCGTTTTCCTCCCGCCGTCCTATATGATGTCTGAACGATGGGTAAACATATCCATTTATAAATCTGGATTTTATGGTGTGTATAAGTAGAGTTGTTCAAATTCTTTCACCGAAGCGAAGGGGGGTAAACAGCTTTGCGGTTTAAATGCGCAATTTGGGTTCTAGTTTTCTCTGGCTTGTCCCTGGGAATTTGCGGGCAGGTTATCTCAGCAGACGATGGCGGGGAGATGGAGCTTTTCCCCTCCTATGTGATAACCGACATCAATGAAGAGGTGACCATTGACGGGGTGCTTGATGAACCCTTCTGGTCGCAGGTTGAGGTGATAAGCGAGTTTCGTCAGTCTAGACCATATAAAGACCAGCCTCCCATACTGCCCACGGAGGCTATGTTTGCTAAGGACGAGGAGAATCTCTACATAGCCATAATCTGCTATGGCGACCGGGATAAGCTGGTCAAGACGGTAACCCAGCGTGATGCTATGCTAAATTACGATGACTGTATAGATGTCTTTCTGGACACCTTCAACGATAACCGCACAAGTTATGACCTGATGGTCAATGCCCTCAATACCCAGTTTGACGGCATCCTATCTCAGGACGGCGACTATAGCGATAACTCCTGGGATGGGGTGTGGGAGTCGGGGGTGGAGATTTACGAGGACCGCTATGTGGTGGAGATGGCTATCCCCTTCCGCATCCTCCGTTACGGCGATAACGACGTCTGGGGTTTGCAAATTATGCGCGAAGCCCAGGAGACCAGCGAGCTGACCTATTGGGCTGGAGATGGTTCCAACGTCAACCGGGTCTCCCAGTGCGGTGACCTTTCGGGGATGACCAACCTGCCCAAAGCCTCCCCGCTGGACATCATCCCCTTCGGCTTGGTGCGGGCTGAAAACACTATAGACCCCGATACCGGCGAGCTGATCGGGCATGAATTTGACGGCACCGCCGGGCTGGATGCCGAAGTGCGTATCGGCACCTGGATGACGGTAAACGCCACCCTGAACCCAGACTATGCCCAGATAGAATCCGATCCGGAGCAGATAAACCTCTCCCCGGAGGAGCTTGAATTTAGCGAGAAGAGACCGTTCTTCCAGGAGATGCTGGAGAACTTCAACACACCATTATACCTCGTATATACCCGCCGATTGACCGACATTCTGGTGGGGGGGAAGATGGTGGCTACCGTCGGTAAGCGTTCCCGGGTGGCGGTGATGGATATGCAACTGCAGGACAGTGACCCCAACTTCCCAGAGAGCAACTTCTTCGCCTCCCGTTACGAGCAGGACCTGTGGGGGAAAGGATTTATCGGTTTTGAGTTCCTCAACCGCCAGGGGGGAGGGGATGATGATAGTTACAATCGGGTGGGAGCGATAGACGGTCGCTGGAATGTGGTTGAAAATCTGTCTTTGTACTCTCAGGTAGCCCGTTCAAAGAGCTATCCATTGCCAGAGACTTTGATGCCGGGTGAAGGAGAGTGGTCCACAGCGGTGGGAGCGACCTATAATGGTCATAATCTTTATCTGGATTTTGGCTATTATCGCACTCAGACCTACTTTGATTCCGACCTGGGCTTCATCCAGGAAGGTTGGAAGAACAAGCACTCAATTAACGGCTACTTGAACTATACCTGGGCGGTTAATAAGTCGGTAATTCGCTATCTGCAACTTGAGAATTGGTGGGATGTGGGTAACTCTCTGCAGGGGGAGCGTAGAACGCGTTATTTCGGCGGAAATGCCAATTTTAGATTTACCAATCGCACATTCGCTGGAATTAATTATGAGTATGGCTACTTGGGCGATTATCTGGACATTTACGGAATTGAATACGATGTCCGCTATCTTGCTCTGCAGGGTGGAACCCGCAATATGTCCTGGGGGAATGTAGTGTTGCATTTCGGCGGTGGAGAGGGTTACGGTTACGAAAGGTATTGGAATATATATTCGGAGACATCGGTTTATCCCTTCTCTTCTTTTACCGTTTACTCCCAGATGAATTGGGTAAAGCCCCAGGATGAGGATTGGTTGTGGGTGGTGCGGCTGAATCTGGAGCATGGCATCACCCCGGATTTGCTGTGGCGCTTCATTGTGGACCGGGACAGCGGAAAACAATATCGTTTTGCGGGCTTGGTAGGCTACACCTATCTTCCGGGAAGCACCATCTACTTCGCCTACAACGAGATGCGGGACAACTCCACCGGTGATTTTGAGTTGACCGAGCGCCTGGCGCAGGTGAAGATGTCCTATCAGTTGTCGCTGTAGCTATCTTTTTCAAGCTGAGACTTTTTGCTCAACGCCAAGACCGCCCCTTTAGGGCGGTCTTGTTCTTGTATTTTACTTTTGTCAGTCCTTACTTGATGAACTTATCCTTGACATACTGCAATTGCTCCAAACCGAACCGGGCGTCGTCCTTCTTGTCCTGGTAGTTGTCTATCTGTCCCTGGAAGGCGGAGCAGGCTTCCTCGTAGCGGGCTTTTCCCGCCTTACTGCCTTCAAGCCACTGGGCTATGCCCAGGTATCCGCTGTTCAAGATGACCACGAAGTCGCCCTCGGGAGTTATCGTTTCGGGGACATTTTGCTCTCCGGCATATTCTACGCTGTAGTCAAGCGCCTTCTGAAAACTCTCTACCGCTCCGGCGGTGTCGCCCAGAGACATCTGGTGCATTCCTTTAGCCCAATGGGCTATGGAGAAGGGGAAGGGTCCTTTGGAGAGTTCCTGGCGCCAGCGGATGCAGTCCTCGGCGGCGGCTAGCCCCACTTCAAAGTGGCGCTTCTCTCGGATTGCGGTGTCGCCGGGCCAGCACTCAGCCAGATCCGCCGAGAGGTTGTAGGAGAGGACATTGGCGAAGTCCTTGTGCTTGGCGGAGGTCTTCGCATCCTCGGCTTCATCAGATTGTTTGAGCGCCTCGGCGATTCCGGCGTTCACCACAGAGATGTAATCGTCAAAATTCTTACCCTTCCATTCCTTGTACCCGAAGGACTGCTGGGCGAAGGAGTAGAGCTTCAACCGCTCCTCCGGGTCGGAAAAGTCCTGTATGAACGCGACCACCGCATCGGGACCGTCGCTCTCCATCCGGGAGCGCATCTCCTCCCAGTGCATCTGGGGAAACTCCTCTTTCTTTTCCATCTCGCTCCTTTCTTCCGGTGCGGGTTGCACAACCCCCTCCTCGGATTGGGCGTAGGCTGTTGTTACCGCTGTCAATGCAACTGCCATAATGATGAAGTAGTTCATCTCCACCTCTCAGATAGAGGAACGTTTAGCTTTTGGCTGTCTTCTTTTAGGGATGGTTTAAAGCGCTGTCGTTTCCGCATTATCCTTTAAAAGATTCCACAGAGACTCAATTTTCAGCTCCTTTACCCAGTATTCCAGATAGTCGGAGTCCAGCTTTTCAAACTGCACTTCATAGACTCGCAGGGCATCTACGAATTGTTTTTCACTACCGCCGGACAGTTTTGCCCATCTCAGTTTTGCAAGAATTGTGTCCTCGGGACTGGAGACTTGCATTCTAATCCCCAAAAATTCCTCTGCATACCTTCGTGAAAAGCGAGATTGGTCAAAGGGTTCGTCGGTCAACATCCAAAAATCAACTTTGCCCCCCCCCTTCATATCTATGAGATTGAACATGGTTTTGGTCTTAATCGCCTTAAGGACGCTTTCTTCATCCAAATAAAAATCAGGGGGCGAAAAAACCTCAACCATTTTTTTTACACCTGACTTCTGAATGTCAACGATAATGTCTATGTCATGGGTGGAGCGTGGTTCACCCTGCAGGCTGGAAGCGATGGAACCGGTCAGCATAAACTGGATTCCAGCCGCTTCAAGTGCCTTAATGACTTTCTTTAATAGTTCCTGTTGTGACATTTATCCAATCGCTCCAGTAGCAATTTGTTGAATTCTTCATCGGAAAGATGGGGGAATCTTTTATGCAATCCATGGATAAAGAGCTCCTTGGAAAATTCGGACAACTCAAATGCCTTGAGCAACCTTTGCTCGGGCGACATCTGCCTCAGCACTTGAATATATAGTCTGTGATTGGGGTTTTTCTTGATGTTCATACCTGGTAAGACCTCCATACAGATTAGAGATGCTGCTAGAGATCGTCGTCAAAAGCACCGTTATACACGCTATATTCTTGCAGGGGCTTGGTAAAGTCCTGGATAAACGCCCCCACGCTTAAATTTGACTTGCTCCAGTCCTTTGCCAGGGGGAAGCTGTGCTCCACGGTTGTGGTCTGGTTGTGTGAGACGATGGTTACCTCCTCCATATACAGGTCCCGGCAGATGAACTGGTGCGTGACCCCGGTAAAATAGAGACCATCCTCCCGCAGGAAAACCACCAGGGTCAATTTTTCTGAGTCCTCCTCTTTGAAAAATGATTCCACCTCCGGGGTGATGGAGACGGTTACATTTACACTGTCACCCTCTTCGGCTATCTCCCCGTCAATTTCCAGGGCGATAGGTCTTTCCTCCAGCAGGCGTTTCTCCACCAGGGGGAGGAGGGCGTCGTAGTCTATACCACGGTTGACATCGTAGGAGCCGTCCAGCACCGGGGCGGGAATGTACTCAACTTGATAATGTTCCACCCACCGGTCCACAGCCGAAGTGTAGAATTCATCGCCGATGTGCAGGGCTAAGGGGCAGAAGCGCTCCTCGCCCAGCTCGTTAAGGATGGCGGAGCAGGCGTTCTCGGTCTTTGGGCAGTGTGGTCCCCAGACTGCGGTTGAATAGAGGACGACGACCAGCGGGGGCGCGGAATAGGAGAGGGCGGAGAGCAGAAGTAGGACGGTCCCTGCAAGGGAGGTTATCCTGGTCAAAGTGTGCTCCTTTTTAAGGTGTAATTGTATGAATTATAACTCTTTTGGGGGGGATGTCAAGTGGATGGTGGAGTTGGTGGCTATGAGGATGTTTTTGGAGAGGGGGATAATCTGAAGCAAAAAAACCCCACAAGCTGATTTTGCGGGGGGAGAATTTTTTTGTTTATTTTGATGGTCTATTGCATCTTTATCAAGAATACAGACCCATAATTTCTACCGTCACTTATAAAAGCTATCCACTCGCCATCAGGAGACCAATCTGGGCAAGAATCTCCATAAAATATTTGGGATTCTTCTTCGAACTCCGTAATTTGCTGGGGTGTTCCGCCAACTGAGGGTATCTTCCACAACTCCATTGGGCCATAATGTTGGTTATAACAATAAACCAACCAGTCCCCGTCCGGAGACCATGTTAACCACTCACGGACTTTAAAATCGAAAGGGGTGATTATTGTTGGTTCACCCCCAGAAACTGGTATAGTGTAGAGACATGAATACTGAGTATAGTAGTTACCATAATACGCAAATTTTGATCCATCCGGGGACCAGCGTGACAAACCGCCGCCATCGAAAGTAATTTTAATCGGCACACCAATGGTGGTTATGGGCATCCCTGATTGAATTGCTACCTTCCAGATGTTCCACATTTCGTTTTCTTTGATTGAATAGGTCAACCATTCTCCATCCGGGGATACCTCAGGATAACTGGGTTGTTGACCTTGAGGCATTTCTATCTTCTCGGAGTAACCATCAGCAATGGAAACCTGCCAGAGCTCCTTAAAGCTTTTATAATCATCTATTTTTACAGAACACAGCAGATATTCTCCATCTAACGTCCAAGCTAATCCTGAAATATATTCTATATCAAAAGGAGTAGAATCAATGGCTGGTCCATATAATTCCAGCTTAATTACATTCCCTTCTTCTTTATCCCAGATAAAAAATTCAGGACTAAAACCGTTATCACCCCAGAATCCGATTTTACTCCCATCAGGAGACCAACGCAAATATTCACAATTATATGAATCGTCAATTATTGGAACGATATAATTGTTCGGCGTTCCTTGTTCATCGCAGGAGGTGAGAAGAATTGTCGCAATAATTATTGCACACAGGGATAAGAGAATTATTGTCCTTTTATTAGACACGATTAACCTCATATTTTGTGCATCTTAATATTAGATTAATTTCCTCTTAATTACTTTATAATTTTATCACACACTGGAAAATATGTCAAGAATAAGAACTCTGTTTGCATCCATAATTTGCTTAGGAGTTTGGAGGAGTAAAACAGAATAGCTTTAAAGGGTCTTTGAAAAATCAGAGATCTCATCTCCAAAATTCTTATGAAAAATCCCGCCCCAAAAGGGGGCGGGATGAATGTGCTGTTAAAACGCTGTATCCGCTACTTGCTTAAGACCAGTCTCTTGGAGCTGAGGAAATTGCCGGCGGAGAGGGTGTAGATATAAACTCCGCTTGCCAGGTCCCGGGCGTTCCATTTTACCGAGTAGATGCCGGGCAGTTGGTGCTCATCAACCAGAATGTCTATCAACTGACCGCTCAGGTTATAGACCTTGAGGGAGACCGCACCGCTCTCCGGAATGGCGTATTCTATGGTCAGGTGTCCAGTGGTGGGGTTGGGATAACTCTGCGCCAGATGATAACTGAAGGGCTGGGTCTGGTCCTGAACGGTGATGGTGGAGCCGGCTTCATTCTGGCTGTGGTCGCCATAGACCGCTTCCAGACGGTATTGGTAGGTAACGTCCAGGATTACATCCTCATCTACGAAGTGATAGGGATTTGTGCCGGTAATCAAGGACTGGTTCAGCTTCTGCCAGTCGTTGATTATACTTGCCGGGCTGTTCATTCCCTCAGGAGAAGCGGTGAGATTGGTTTTCTGGTTGAGGGTATCGCTTGCCTCTCGGCGATAGAGGTTGAAGCCGATTATCCCCACGTCCTCAAGAGACTGCCAGGTGACGATGACTTTCCCGTCCTCGCAGAGGGTGATGAAGTTATAGACGTTTATACCGACATACGGATTGGGGGTCACGATGATGTTGTCCACATTCCAGCCCAGTTCGTCGTTCCCCGAAGCGTTGGTTACCATGTTGAAATCCAGCTGAACCAGAGTGTCGGTGTATGCGGTCAAGTCGTAGGTCTCCTCTTCCCAGTTGGAGCCGCTGTCGCCGGTGAAGTTGTCCAGCTCCACAAAGCCACTGCCGTCATCAATCAACAGATAGCACTCGTCGGAACTTGAATACATACCCCACTGGTGCCAGAAGGAGAGGTAGGGGGTCTCTTTTGGGTCGTCGGTTACGAAGATTAACGGACTGTAGAGGTGGGCGTCCATATTGTTGTCGTAGCCTGTTCCTTCGGTATCCCCGCACCGCCAGCAATGAGTGGGGCTGTAGTATGCGGTGTCGGAGATATGCCACTGGTCGTGGTCGCCCTCATGTTCCCAGTAGCCCTCACCGCTCTCCACGAAGTCACGGAAACCGTAGTCGGTTACTACGCCTATCTGATAGGCGAAGTCTTTGTCATAGCCCTCGTCGGTGTTGACATTGAGGTTGAAGTCAATGTGTATGTTGTGGTCCACATCCCCGTGGATGGTGAAAGCCAGGGGGACGGATGGATGCTGGGTGGTATCCGGGGGGATATCCGGGCAGGTAGTGGTGGCGGTATCTATGTCTAAATCGGAGCTGTCACTGCTCAGAATCAGGTCAACCCCGGTGGCGGTCGCCGACCCACCGTTATACAGATAGGGAGTGAGGTCGTAGCTCTCCCCGGGTTCAATAATTCCGTCGCCGTCGCCGGAGGTCTCGGTGAGCTGCCAGTCGGTGATGGAGATATTTATGCCGGTGGTGTTACCCCAGAGGGTGGTCACATCGCCTATTTCGGAGGGGTCCTGATACTGAGAGCCAAAGTCGTCGGTGTCGTGTAAGTCGGCATAGTCAAAAGCTTCGTCCATCTCCACCTCGCCGGAGTCGTCTTCGTCGGCGTCAATGGGGTCGCTGTCGTAGCCCTCAAAATCGGGTTCCGCCCAGTTCACCGCACAGGTCCAATGGAAGACGAAGGTATCAAAGAGATATTCGGGACCCATGGCGTATGAGGAGTGGTAAGCATCCACCGCCGAACAACTGATACAGCCCTCAACGTCAGCCAGGGCGTCGGGGAAGGCTCCGGAATAACATTGTTCAAAGGTGCAGATAACCACCTCGGCGGGCATATCTTCAACATAGTCGGCAAATTCATTGGGGTAGAGGGACTGTTGATTCCACAGGCAGAGACTACCGTCGCTTGCCCCGTGGTCGGTGGTGAAGATGAAGACCTGGTCGTCTGCGGTGGTGTTGTCAACCAACCATTGTAGTTGGCTGAGGATGGTTGAGCGGGTGGCGTCCAGGGAATAGTCCTGGTCTCCGTCGTCGTCCAGGTCGGTAGGTGAGCTGTCGTAGCCGGAATAGGGCCAGCGGTTGCGGTCATTAGCGGGGTTGTCCCCGTCGGACATGCAGACGGTTATCTCGTTGTCCTCGTCGTAGCCGTAGTAGTTGACCAGGGCTCGGTAGATGAAGGCGATATCGTCCCAGTAGCGGATGTAGTTGCTGGAAAGGGCGTATCCGCCGTCAATGAGCAGGGCGTAGCGCTGTCCTTTGAGCTGACTGTGGTCAAAGTCATAGCTTTCCGCCCCGAATATCTTGATCTGCTCCTCACGGATGCGCTCAATGATCTTCTCGTAGGAATATTCGCCGATACTTGATAAATCCAGCGGTTCGTGGATGATTGTCATCAACAGTATTCCGGGTGGGGACAACATATCAAATACCGCAAACTCCCCGCTTGCTACATCCACAAAGACCCACTGGCAGGGGTGCTCCCAGTTGGCGTCAGGCATCCGGTCCACGATGAAGAGATAGGAGTTGAAGGGCACCATAACTTCGTCTGAGAAAGAACTTATGATAGTGCCTTGCTCCTGAATCCCTTCAATTGTAGAAAGGCGGGTATCCTCCAGGTTGCCCAGACAGACCTCGGAGATGACTATATCCGTGGCTTGGTCAAAGGTTACCGACCAGGCAGAGGAGGCGGCGAACAAAACTAGAATAATTGTCGCCAGATAACTTTTCATCATTTCTTCCTTTGATGGGGTTTATGGTTAAATTGATAGCGATTTTTTTTGCCGCATGGCATCCAAATTATTGCAGATAGTTATTACTCCAAACCGGTTCGCTCAAACCGGAGAGTTATTTATCAAAGTTCACCATTAATTTGTGCTCTATATAATTTAGCAGTCTATGTGCCCGGGCTTTGGAATTGACCAGAGAACTTACTAACTTAGCTAATGAAACAGTTGCCAGTCTCTCAGCCTTTTCGTTGTGCACAAAGTCGTTCTACTTGAGAAGAACGAATAGGTGAATAATTGCTGATATTATACAAAAGCAGGGAGATATTTCAAGGACAAAAACACTTGGGTGCGGAGATTCTATGTGGTTCCATTTTTATAAATATGGGTAAAAAGAGATTTATGGGATTATTCAAACCGTTTCAAGCGGATTTTTCCCCCTTATCCCTTTCCCCTTGACCTGGTGGTGGGGTGAGTTTATTATCAAGCTAAGATGCTTTCATCCCCTCATAAAGTTTCACCGCTTCCCAAGGGAAAAGTCCGCTTTTTAGCGCTCCAGCTATTGACCCGAGTGGAAGCGGGAGCATACGCCGCCCGTCTGCTGGACGGGGCTTTGACCGGGGAGGCATTGTCCCCGTCGGACTCCGCACTATTGACCGAGCTGGTCTATGGAGTCCTGCGCTTCAGGGGCTATCTAGACTACATCATCACCCCCTTCCTGGATAAGCCCCTCCGTCGGCTTCATCCGACGGCACGCAACGCCCTCCGCTTGGGTTTGTATCAATTGACTCACCTGAACACCCCCGCTTATGCGGCTTTGGACGAGACCGTGCAGGCGGTGAGGGAGACCGCTCCCCGAGGTGCAGGCGTGGTCAACGCCGTCCTGCGCCGCTTGGTCGGGGAGTGGAATAAGATTGAATGGCCCAACGCTTCCACCGACCCAGCGGGCTATATCAGCGCCTTTCATTCCCATCCTCGCTGGTTGGTGGAGATGTGGATGGAGGAGCTGGGTGAGGAAGCGACCCGCAAGCTCTGCGCCGCCAACAATCAGGAGGCGCCCCTTACAATAAGAGCCAATCGCACCAAGGTTGACGCTGAGGAGCTGATGAAACTTCTGGCGGATGAGGGAATAAAAGCCGGTCCTGTGAAGGGCTTGTCTTTTGCACTTACTGTATCCGCTTCCGCCGGAAGGCTATGCGCAAGCGAGCTCTATAAACAGGGCTACTTCTATATTCAGGACAGCTCGGCGATGTTGGCGGCAATGCTTTTAGCCGGGGAGGGTGCTAGCGTGCTGTTTGAGCCCTGTGCCGGCTTGGGGGGGAAAGCGACCCAACTGGCGGAGTTGGCACCTGATGCGGTGGTGGTTGCCGGCGACCGCAACCTCACCAAACTGGGTATGCTTTTGGAGAACTGCCGTCGTTTGGGGATTGCCAATATATTCCCCGTCTGCGCCGACGGCTTGGCTAGCCCCGTCCTCCATACCGATAAGGTCCTGCTGGATGTTCCCTGTTCCAACCTGGGTGTTCTGCGCAGGCATCCGGAGGCAAGGTGGCGGCTAAAGGCTGAGGATATAGAGCAAATGGCAAAACTTCAATTGGAACTATTACAGCAAGCGGCTGGTGTGCTCCCTTCCGGCGGTGAGTGTGTCTATTCCACATGCACAATTTGTAAGAGGGAGAATTGGGGGGTGGTGGAGAGTTTCCTTTCGGAAAACGATAAATTTTCACTGGTTGAGCCTCAAAGGAGGGTGGCGGAGCTTTTTGAGCTCTATCCGGAGTTGCCGTGGGAGGAGGGGATTACTATCTTTCCGGGAATGTTGGGGGGAGACGGGACTTATCTATGCCTACTCCGGCATGAGTGATATTGGTTGTCCGGGTGAAATTATCTGACGGTAGTGAGTGTGCCTTTTGCAGATTTTACCGGACCTGTGCTGGTATGTGGTCTTCCCCTCTGAGTCAAGAATTAAAAATAATACTGGAAAATTTGCCCCACATTTTGTATCATCTGGGAGATATTTTTCAATAAATTTCCCCTGAGGAAGGCTACGTAGATGGCGGAGATAGACCTTTCCGGTAGTAAGCGGAAGATAGAGCGCAAGGGAGGCTCTCTTGCAGAGAAGAAATGGTATGGGCCGGTAAAATGGCTGGTCATCTGCGTCTTGGTGATGGTGGGCAGTTACCTGCTGGTGGTTTTCGGCATCGGCTCCTGCTATATGCGCCGTGGTCAGGATGTGGAGGTGCCGGAGGTGGTCGGTCTTACCTATGAGGAGGCGGAGCAGATACTGATGAGCCACAATCTGCTGGCGGAGAGCGCCGGGGAGGTGGACTCCAACCTGCCGGTGGGCTATGTGGTTGAGCAGTCGCCGGCTGCGGGTATGACGGTGCGTGAGGGACGGAAAATCAAATTGAAGATAAGCTCCGGCACCGGTCTGGTGCATATCCCCGACCTGAGCGGTCGTTCGGTGCGCCAGGCTGAGATTGTTCTTTCCAAGCTGGGTCTCTCCATCGGCGACATAAGCGAGGTGCACGACGAGGCGGTGCCGGAAGGAGGCATCATATCCCAGACGCCGGAACCGCACCAGACCATCGCCAGAGGTGGAAAGATAGACCTGTTGGTCAGTCTGGGCTCGGAGAAAGCGACTATCTTGGTGCCCTCAGTGGTCGGCTTGGATGTTAGCTCCGCTCAGAAGCACTTGGCGGAGTTCGGTCTGCTTTTGGGTGAGGTAATTAAGGAGCCCCATCCGGATGTTCCCCCGGGCAAGGTGGTGCGCCAGAATCCACCTATGGGTTCACAGACCAGGAAGGGCGACAAGGTCAATGTGGTGATATCGGAGTAGGTTTCACTTGCAGTAGAGGCGCCAATGGAAAATTTTTCCCTTGTGTTGTCAACTTCCCCCTTGCAAAAAGGGGGATTTTTTCGTAAATTGGTAGGAAAAATTAGAGGTGCTAACTTCCCATTGGAGGAGCGATGGCAATACTTGCTCCCTCGCTGTTATCCGCGGACCTTTCCAATCTGGCGGGGGCATTGAAGGAGGTTTCGGTGGAAGGGGTGGAGATGATTCATCTGGATATTATGGACGGTCATTTCGTGCCGGAGATAACCTTCGGCTCGTCCACAGTGTATTGGCTCAGACAGAAGACCAAGCTGGAGCTGGACTGCCACCTGATGGTGGCTAATCCCGAGGAGCAGATACCGCTCTTTGCCAAGGCTGGAGCTGATTGGATAACCATCCATGCGGAGTGCACCTACCACCTGCATAGGATGTTAAATTATATCCACGAGCTGGGTTGTAAGGCAGGGGTGTCACTGAATCCAGCTACCCCACTCACCAACCTGGCTCACATCCTCTCAGACATTGACCTGGTCCTGCTGATGTCGGTGAATCCCGGCTACGGTGGTCAGAAGTTCATCCCCTCGGTCCTGCCCAAGGTGGTCAAGATGCGGGAGACAATAGAAGCCGCCGGGTTGGATACCAAGATTCAGGTTGATGGGGGCATAGATCCCGCCAACATCCGCGAGGTGGTGAATGCCGGGACGGACATAGTGGTGGTGGGAAGCGCCATATTCAAGTCCCCCGACGCCGGCTCTACCGCCGCTGATCTGGCAAAGATAATCCAGTAAAAACAGGAGCAGAGCCTGCAGAATTTACCTTGCCCTTTCCAGAGCGAAAGGGTCTTTCAATGCAAGATAGCGGGAAACACAGGATACCCATCTTGATGGTCACCCACTTCTATCCTCCAGTGGGTGGGGTGCGCGTCCTGCGCACGGTTAAGGTGGCGAAGTATCTCTCCAGGCTTGGTTTTCTGCCGGTGGTGCTCACCTCAAAGGACTATCGGTTTGTGGATTTAACCGGTGAGGAGCCGGATGATTTCTCCCGCATCCTTGTCCGCATACCCTCACCCAAGATACCAACCCGGCAGAGGTTTGGAAGGGGTAAGATGGAGGGGGGAAGGGGGGATTCAACAAAGCGGTTATCGTCCATCAAGCGGGCGGTTATCTGTGTACTAAGGATTATCAAGCGATTTGCCCTCTATCCCGATGATGTGGTGGGCTGGATTCCTTCCGCCTACAGAGCCGGTCTACAGGCGATACGCAAACATGGGGTGCGGGCGATATATGCTACCCATCCTCCACCTTCCAATCTACTTGTAGCCCTGATGCTATCCATGCGCACCGCAAAACCACTTATCGTTGATTTCAGAGACTTGTGGCGCCACTATCCCTTCCGGGTAAAATATCACCCCCTGGAGTTGCTGCTCACTCCAATGCTTGAAGCGTATCTGATAAGAAAAGCAGCATTGGTAATTACCGTAACCACCCCTCTGGTGCGGGATTTTCTAAAGGACCATGGGCGTCATCTTTCCGGCAAGTTGCTCTATTTGCCCAACGGATATGATGAAGAGGATTTTGCCTGCGCCGATTCGGCGCCTAAGGACCCCGAAGGGCGTTTTCGGATAGTTCACACCGGCACACTCTACCCCGGCAGGGGAGGCGGTTATTTTCTGGCAGGTCTTCGTCGTGCTTTGGAGTTGAGGGGGGATTTGAGCGGGCGGGTAATTTTTCGCCAGGTTGGAATTGTTGACATCACTGAGGAGGAACTTTTTGGGGAGTTTGAAGGGCAGGGGGTGGCTGAGCGTCTGCCACACGTGGGACATTCTCAGGCTATCTCGGAGATGTTGGGCGCCGACCTTTTACTTCTAATCGTCCCCCGTGGCAGAGCCGGGGAGGTAGTCCTATCCCTGAAAACGACGGAGTATCTGCGGGCGGGAAAACCTATCCTGGTCATCTCTCCCCCCTCGCCGACAGGGGAGCTGGTGGAGAGATTGAGAGCGGGACGGGTTCTTCCCCACGAGGATACCGAAGGCATTGCCCAAGCGATTATCTCCTTTTACGACCGGCGAAAAGAGAAGTTTTTTGCTGACCCGTCCGTTTTTCGCTGGTATGAACGGGGAAGGCAGATGAAGCGTCTTGCGGTGGTGCTCAAGGGGATGCTTGGGTACATGGGGGATTGATTTTCACAGCATATTTTGTTATCATAATGTGTAGCGAAATCCATCGTGGTTTCAATTGCTCTGGAGGGTGGTAATGTGTGGGATTGTCAGTTATGTAGGCTCCATGGAAGCAGGTCCATTTCTGGTGGAGACGCTGGAAAACCTCGCCTATCGGGGCTATGATTCCGCCGGCATTGCGGTGGTCAATTCCTCCGGGGAGCTGGTGATAGAGAAAGCCCCGGGAAAGTTGGAGGAATTGGAGAAGCTCCTGGCTAATAATATGCCCACCGGCACCATGGGCGTCGGACATACCCGCTGGGCTACCCATGGGGTTCCCACCTACATCAATGCCCATCCCCACATGGACTGTAGTGGTAATATCGTCGTAATCCAGAACGGTATCATTGAGAACTATCTCCCCCTAAAGGAGAAGCTCATCGCTGAGGGGCACCAGTTCGTCTCCCAGACCGATACCGAGGTGTTGGCTCATCTGGTGGAAAAGCATTACCAGGGAGACCTGAAGGAAGCGGTTAAGAAAGCCTTGGTTGAGGTGCAGGGTTCCTTCGCCCTGGTCTTTATGCACAAAGATGAGCGTTATCTGGTGGCTGCCCGCATGAACGCACCCCTTATCATTGGATTGGGTTATGGGGAAAACTACATCGCCAGCGACATCCCCGCTCTGTTGAGCAAAACAAATAAATTTTATATTCTAAACAACGGCGATATCGTCAAAGTAGCTGAAGACATTATTGAGGTGGACACCTTTGTTGACGGTCCCCCTATCAGCGCTTCCAACCGGCACATATCAATTGTGGATTGGACTGTAGAAGAAACCTCCAAAAAGGGCTACCAATACTACATGCTCAAGGAGATAACTGAACAACCCCGGGTGGTGCATAACACCACCAAGGGACGGTTGAGCCCCAAAGGGGATGTCAAGCTGGATTTGGCGGTGACTGATGAACATTTGCGGAGGGCGAAGCGCATCCATCTGGTGGCTTGTGGAACCGCTTACCACGCCTGCATTTACGGCAAATATATTCTGGAGGAGATGCTGGGACTGCCGGTGGCAGCGGATATCGCCAGTGAATTCAGATACCGGAAACCGGTGGTCCATCCCCGCGACCTGGTGGTTTTGGTCAGTCAATCGGGGGAGACGGCGGACACTCTAGCCAGCTTGGATACCGCCCGGGAGTTGGGAGCTACCAGCCTGGCTATAACCAACGTCCAGGGCTCTTCCATCGCCCGCCACTCCGATTCGGTGCTCTATACCTATGCCGGTCCGGAGATTGCGGTAGCTTCCACCAAAGCCTTCATCGCCCAGCTGACCGTCTTGCTCCTCCTGGGTCTTTATCTCTCCGATATCAGGGGCGTCTCCTCCAAGATAGATCGCAAACAGTTGATCAAGGGGTTGAATCGCCTGCCCTCGGACATTGACTCCCTTCTGGCACGTCAGGAGGAGTTCAAGGGATTGGCGGACCAGATATTGGACGATGAGCACTGCTACTTTCTGGGGCGCAACCTTGACGAGCCCATCGCCAGGGAGGGAGCGCTCAAGCTCAAGGAGATAAGCTATATTCATGCGGAGGCATATGCCGCCGGAGAGCTGAAGCATGGCACCATCGCCCTGGTGGAGGATGGAACGCCGGTGGTGGCTATTATGACCCAGGAATCGGTGATAGAGAAGACCCTGTCCAATGTGCAGGAGGTGCGGGCTCGCCAGGCCCGAGTGTTCGGTCTGGTCTGCGAGGGCACCCAGGGGATTGAGGAGCACTGCACCAGCACCATTTACCTCCCCCGCTCTCACCGCATGGTAATGCCCATCATGGCTACCGTGCCGCTACAACTCCTGGCTTATTACGCCGCCCTGGGTAGGGGCTGTGATGTGGACCAGCCGAGGAACCTGGCAAAGAGTGTGACCGTGGAGTAGGAAGGTTGGAGTGGATACTTACCCCTCCGCCCTCAGGGAGGGGTTTCTGTTAGGCTGGATTTATACAATTTATCAGAGAGTTTCATCATCCTGAGGAGTCCTGGTGAGACCTATTTCCACCATGAGCAATTTTTTAATTCCCTTGCTCGGCTTGGCACTGCTAAGCGGGGGAGCGGTGCTTGTGGCTCAGTCAAACCACGGTCCCGGCGTCTCCATGGATTCGCTCTTCTACATCGCCATCGCCGACAACCTAGATGGCGGGCGAGGTTTCACCTCCCCCTTCCAACTATGGGATGAAGTCGGTCCGCCAAGCCACATCAGCCTCTGGCCCCCCGCCTTCCCCCTGCTTTTAGCCCTGTTTAAATCTATCTGTTTATCACCTATAACCGCCAGCGCATTCTTCAACGCTCTGCTACTGGCTTGCTCGGTCGTTCTCTTCGCTTACTATGCCTTCCGCATGACCGACTCGCCCGGGATGGGACTATGCGTAGGGGCAGGGGTGGCTTTGGCTCCCCCGCTGGTGATGTGCGCATCCTGTATTTGGACCGAGGTCTCCTTTATCTTAGTGGTGATGGTCGCATTATGGTTGTTGGTAGAGGGATTGGAGAGGAAGCGGAGGAGGGCGTTGGTCGCCTCGGCACTGCTGACCGCTCTGGGGTGTATGCTCCGGTATATAGGTGTGGTGACAATCTTCACCGTTGTTACGGCAATCTTTTTCTATCCCCGCTTCACTTTAAGAGACGGCAAGCGATGGAGTAAGGCGATTTGGTATTCGCTGATAGCCGGCATGCCACTATTTTTGTGGCTGATGTATAGTTTTATAGCCTCCGGCAGTCCTGTGGGGCAGAGAGGTCGCTCGCCTTATGGGCTTCTCACCAACCTCTCACGCATCGGAGAGGTGGTGGGCGTCTGGCTTACCAACCCCGGGTTGGCTCGGTGGCTGCATCTGTCGGTGGGGTTTGCCTTTCTGGCCTTGGTTGCGGTCGGTGTAATCATAATCCTGCGAAGGATGCGAGGAGAGTTGGATGGTCGGGGTAGGTTGATGGTGATAGTCCTGGTTGTGTATATTCTGCTATATCTTTCGGGACTGGTCTTTCTTGCCACCATCGTCAAATTTGATTTTTTGGACAGCCGTCTGCTTGCCCCCATCTTTGTGCCCTTGCTTTTACTGGTGGTCTTCGTCCTTCGTAAGCTCTTATTCGCTCAGAGAAGTGGGGTGGGAATAAAGAGATTTGCGCTCCTCCTTTTTCTGGTCTGGCTTTCGGCTGCAACTTTTTCCACTGGCGGTTATCTCCTCAAAATGTATGGGGACGGTTCTTTGGGCTATGCCAATCCGATGTGGCGGGAGGGAATCGCCGAGCTTTCCCGGATATTGCCTGAAGATGCTCCCCTGGTGAGCAACTACCCATATCCCATCTATTTATACAGCTTACGCATAGCAAAAATATCGCCGCAGGTTACCGATAGAGCGGTTGATTTCGGCGAATATATGGCTGAAAGTAGGGCGGTGCTGGTCTGGTTCCCGGAGAAGTGGCGGGAAGAATATCAGATTGGCGAGCAGGAACTGGTGGAGGGGGGCAACCTAAAGCTCATCGGCGGGACGGAACTGGCCAGGTTGTATGTGTCGGTGAAGTGAGGTGATGAGCAATCTGGAAAGTTAGTGGTAGTAAAGATGTGAAGAAAGGATTATGCGGAGTGGGCGTATTTTTCCTCGCAGGCGACGATGTAAATCCAAGCCGTTTAAAAATAAAAGTGGATGGGAAGAATTGACCCATCCACTTTGGTTTTCCCAGCCGCTAAGCTTTACTCGCTCATTATAGCCTTGATGTAACCGAGAGATGCGGGCTTTATATTTTCGTAGACCTCCTCCTCCAGGAAGTCGTCTAAGTAGCCTTCTAGACACATACACCCCTCGGCGAATATTCCGCCGTAGCCCTCCGTAAGATTATAAATGTAATCATTGGTTGTAAGGCAGTGACCGTCAAACCAAGCCTCAAGATAGACGGGGTTTTCTCCGTGGGCAACGATACTGATGGAACTTATTGCCCCGGGCAGTTCAATAGAAACCAGTCGCTCATACGAAAAGCAACTATCAATGTAGTGTATCTCCCCATAAAAGCTAGGAGGGTAAGGGTCATAGTAAGTATCGGTAACCTTACATACAGCAGCATAACCATTTTCTTCAGAGATTGAATAACGAGTAAGAACTCCTAGAAGGCCATAATGAGCGACACCTATGTCCACCTCCCGGCGGAGACTTTCATATTGGGGTTGTCAGCGCCTCCGGTGGCAATGCAAAGTGACCAATTTGCGCCGACCCATAGGTCATCTCCCGATTGGGTGACAACAACAAAGGTCCAATAATCGGGAGGACAGAATTCATCCCAATCCGGCGAATCCTCCAGGGGCATGCCAGGATAGTAGCCGTCAAAGTCATCCTGCCAGAGGATGTCGGCGGTCGCTAATAGAGGAGGCGTCACCAACAACAAAATCGACAGCAAAACTGTAATCTTATTCATAACTGACCAAATCCTTCTGTCAAACCTGTTTTGGACCGTCTCTGTATATCAATTGTATCACATTTTTCAAAGCAGGAATTCTTTCTCAAAAGTCCATATAAGATTATAAATTAAAATAGTCAAGATGTCAAATAAAAAAATTACCCGATTGGGATGGTTCCCCCTCTCAGTAGACGATACAAATCCAAGCCGTTTAAAAATAAAAAGTGGATGGGAAGAAATTACCCATCCACTTTGGTTTTCCTAGCCTCTAAGATTTACTCGCTCATTAGAGCCTTGATGTAACCGAGAGATACTGGCTGTACACTGGTGAAGGTTAGGTCCGGCTCAATTTCGTAGATGTATCCAGTCAAGAAATTAGCAGCAAATAATGTGTCGTTAGGTGACCAGCAGAGACCTAACTCATAGTCAGGTATACTGTGACCGAATGTTACTTCAAGAGTGCCGGTGTCTGGGTCTATTCGGTAGATCTCATTAGTGGTGTTATTGGTAACCCAGATCCTTCCATATCCATAGGCTACGCCCATATTACCAGAAGCGGATGGGAGAATATTGGTCCAGGTATCAACAACAGTCCCACTGGTGTTGGTTACCCACATGGTCTTACTGTAAAAACCGGTGTGGTAAAGGTAGTCAGTATCCTGGTTGTAGGCGATGCCCTCGGGATAATCTCCGCCACCACAAGGGGCACTAAAGGAATCCACCACACTTCCATCGGTGGGGTCAATTACATAAACAAGAATATTCTGGTCATTCATGTAGATGTAGGTTCCATCGTAGGCGATGTCAAAGCCCCAGTAACAAGTTGAGGAAACATCATCCCAGGGGACGACTACATCGTGTGGTGATGCGCCGTCGAACTTGCAATAGTCAATAGCATAGCCGGCATCGTTATCAATACACCAGACATCCTCATCGTTCCAATCATAAGCCAACCCGCGGACATAATTGTAAGACTGGCCAGAGACTTGCCATTGGTCAAGAATATCGCCCGGGTCTCCATAGGCAACAGCAGCCACTGCTACCAAGATAACTGAAATAAGTAAAATTCTCATCCCAAATCCTCCTTTTTTTAGGTTTTTGTTTCAGCCCCTCACTATGAAGCCACAAACAAAATAATAAAATAAAACCACTAACTATCTGGGTAACTACATTGAAATTATAGATAAAAATAGTAAAGATGTCAAGAAAAAAATTACCCGATTGGGATGGTTCCCCCTCTCAGGCAACGATGCTGATCCAAGCCGTTTAAAAATAAAAGTGGATGGGAAGAATTGACCCATCCACTTTGGCTTTCCTTGCCTCTAAGATTTACTCGCTCATTAGAGCCTTGATGTAGCCGAGAGATACCGGCTGAACGGCGGTGAAAGTAAAGGTGATATCCAGTTCGCTGATTTTGTAGCCACCGCTATTGTAACTCCAGAAGAAGGTGTCCCTCTCGGCGGAATAGGTCAGTCCTAAGGAGGAGGAACAGCCGGTGGGACAGGGTTCGTAGGTCAGATAGGTGAGCGTAGAGCCGTCAAACTCGTAGAAGTAGAAGTTAAACGTGCCATAGGTGGTGACCATCAACCACATATTGTCGCCGTGGGGGAAGACGGTGAGCCCGCTCATCGAGGTGGGAACCTCGGAAAGGCTGAAGAACTCAGAGCCGGTGCCATCGGTGAGGAAGCGATACACGCCAGTGCTGGATTTGGTCTCCCAGAGGTAACCGCTGTCAAAGTCATAGTCCATCCCTCTGCCATCGGTCCCAGAGGGATTGGAGAAGGAATGCCAGGATCCGTCCCACCAGTTTATGTAGGATTCTCCCCAGTCGTCCACATACACATATCCATTGTCGTCAGCAACGGCACAGAAGGGGGATGAGGAATAAGCCAGATACAGTTCGTCCACATAGGTCCCGTCGTCAGGGTCGCAATAGAAGAATGTTTTGTTCAAGTTGCTGTCAAACCCCAAGAGGCTTTCGTCCTCAACATAATCCAATCCCAAGATATGCGATGCGTAAGAACATGTGAAGGTGTTGAGGATATCTATCTCAATATCCACATCGGGATTGGGTGTGGGTATCTGGCTCCCAAACGGAGCGCTTAAATCGGCTCCAGTATCGTCCAACAAGCCAAATGCCCAGAAGGGCAAGAACATCAGGACAAAAACAATGGTAATCCACTTCATCTCTGAACCTCCCTACGGTTAATGGTTGAAATCTTACCATTTATACTAACATAAGGAAACGATTTGTCAAGATAATCATTACTGCGATTGTGCGTGTTTCCCTTCGCAGGTCAACCATGTCCATCGTCTCCCGTTACTCCTCTTTACCATCGTTCTCGCTCTCTTTGTATCCAGGAGGGAGGATATAATCACAGGGGTAGCTAAGCACATTTTCCCCTTTGGAGATAAATCTCTCCAGCGCCTCTTCATATTCCCAGCCCTCTAATTCTACCGGTTGCTCCCGCCTTTTGAAAAGAACGAAACGTTGTATACCGATGCTCTCCCCACGAACCGCCCGGTCGGTGTCAATGACCGCATACAGCTCGTAGTTGGCGATAAAGTCGGGGTCCTCCACCAGCCGGGTGGGGGCTAATCGGTCGCCATACTGCCTCATCATGACATCGTAGTCGCCCAGGTAGTCGGGTTTGCGTGCCAGGATGTATGTGTTATACCCCCAGTTGCGCTCCATGCGTATCTTCTGGATGATTTGGTCGTTAAATCCCATGATGTCCAGGCAGGTCATCTCTGCGTAATAGGGGATATTGCCGGTCTGTCCGGTGGCTATGTAACTGTCCGGGGGGAGGTTTTCCTTCATCCAGCGACCTACATTGGTGCTGGGGTGGTGGGAGTAGGGGGCGAAGCTGTATCGCCACTTGTCAATCAGGTAGCGGGGGTTCTTCACCAGCTCGGCGATGTTTGCGGTAAGCATGTTGCCCCGGGGGACGAAATCGTCAAAGAGAACGGTGTTTGTAACCGCCAGGATGACCGCAAGCGATGCAATTACTGCGACTGCCAGCGCTCGCTTGTTTCGCATCCATTTTCCCAGACGAGCCAAGCCCGCCGCAACCAGGACGAAGAGAAAGGGCATGAAGGGGATTATAAAACGATAGTGGGTTTTGCTGTCGCCCCCGCAGACGAGGATGAAACCGACTCCAGCCAGCACGAAAAGGGCGACCAGCCACCCCGCCACCCCGCCTTGGGGGGGGCCGGGTGAGGCCAGGCGGTCCCATTTTCGGCGCAGAGGCAGGGCGAGAATTGGTAGAAATAGAATGTATCCCCTGCTGTCCAGGAAGAAGGAGAGCAGGTGTTTTAACCCGGGAAGCAGTTTCTGGGGATGCCCCACGCCCTTGTTGTAAAAGGTGGTGGGGAAGGGGTCCCGATAGTAGCCCAGATGCCAGATGAGAAAGCCGAAGTAGATAGTCCAGAAGATGAAGAACCAGACCCCGTCACGCAGGAATATCTCCTTATTGCGCCACCGCCTGGCGCCCCGCCAGGCGACCGCAGCCAGAAAGTAGAGCGGTCCCTCGGGATGAGTCATGGTGAGGAGAGCGAAAAGTATGGCTGAGTAGGGGAATCTCACCCCGTGTTCCTCTTCATACATGAAGGCTAGAAATGCGCTCTGGGCGAAGAAGATGAAGAGCGCCGGCTCCATTCCGCCGGGGGCATACCATAGATAGCATACATTGGTGGCGAGAAGGAGGGGGGGGAGGAGGTTGAGAGGGCGGTGCTCGCCGGTTATGCGCTTGGTAAGATAATACAGGAGAATTAGATTGAGCGAACTTATCAGGAGAAGGACCGCCCGTGCTCCCGCCGGGGTGGGGATACCCAGCTTGGCGACGAGGGCGAGTATCAGTATCCAGACGATGTTGGAATATCCGGCGACTCGCTCCGGTGAGCCGTAGTCGCCGTTGAAATATAGTCCGTTGCCGTGGGCGGCGCTCTCCGCATATCGGAAGAGGATGAAGGCGTCCTCCTCCATAGACCAGTATTGCAGTGTGGCAAGAATGACGAACACCGCGGATAAAATCGCCAGGGCGGTCCAAGCCCAGCCTGAGTTGAAGCGCATCTTGGTCTCCGGAAATTTTTTAAATTTCTTGTAGGTATTAACTTCCGGGTTATGTTTTAAAGGAAAACTAGTAATTAAATTATTGAAATGTGATAGTCAAGCTGTAAAGTAGGGAATTTGGTGAAAGTCGGGAAAAAATAAAGAATCCACCCCCTTCAAGGTGAGATTCAACTGCTCAGCCGCTTAAAGAGAACCAGGTGATATTCGTCGTTTATGGTATAGACCCCGACCGCCTCGTAGAGTCCAACGAACTTCTCATCCTCATTTATGCGGTGAAAGTCGTGGTGGCTCTCCAACTTATGGTATTCACCTTGTGAGAGAATCTCTTCAATCTCCTCCTCACTCTGACCGACGACATCCATAGCCAAATAGTCAACCTGCCCCCCAAAGAAATATTCGCACACCTTATGGTCAAACTCATCTCCGGTAATAGCACCGCTGGAACAGGCATACTTCCATTCCGCTATCTGGGCATCCATCAGTCCCCAAAGGTCAACGGTAGTCAATCCAGTAAGATAGGGAACGATGCCGGCATCTATCAATGCGATTTTCTCATCGCCCTCTGCGTCCTTATTTATATCGTTTGCCAGGTTGTATAACGCTCCCTGGACCCTATCAACTCCGATAACAATTCCTCTCGCCTTTAATGAGGAAATCCCCCCACCCATATCCACCAAAGCCAGAAAATATGTGCCGGATACCAGGGTAAAAATCATTATGAACAGAACCGCGGTGAAGCCCCGTCTTAAAATCCCCTTTAAGTGGATCAACCCACCAACCCCCAGCAGGAGGATCAACGGGATGGTGTAGGTGAAGAAACGATATGCTGGAAGGTCACCCCCGGCAAGGATGATGAATACTGTGTAGGCTACAAGTAGCGTTAGAGGGAGATGATACATCTTGATAAATTTTCGCCCGATGATAAAGAGAGCTGAGAAGAGGGGTAATCCGAAGAAGATGAAGAAGCGGATGAAATATACAATTCCGGTCACTATTCTATCTACATATCCTCCCATCTTGGCGTAATATGTGTTTGGAAAGATTTCTTCAAAATATAATATGCGGAACAGGAAATACGCTCCAAAAATTGCTATGAACGGAACCCACTTTAGTATTGTGAATGCACATTCCTTGAACCTCCGCTTTGAGGCGCGTTGGGTGACGATTAAGTCGCAGGTGAGGGCTGCTATACCGATGACGAAGCCCTCCGGGCGTGCGATAGCCAGGAATCCGAAGGTGAGGGCTGTCAATGCTCTCTTGCCCTTTGAATAGAGGATAATTGTCAGCAGTATTAAGGACGAAACCAGGGTGTTCTCCATACCGGATATGGCATAGACGATGTAAGGGGAGGCAAGCGAGAGGAAGAGGATTGAGTAGAGGGCTATCTCCGTTGATTTTTCATAGTAAGCTCTTACGGAGAGTAAGAGCAACATCATAGATACGGCGAAGAACAGCAAACTCAGCATCTGGGTAAGATATAAAGATGATGCACCGAGTGTTATGAGGAGAGCCAGTGTGAAAAGATAAATTGGTGATGAGAAGCCCTCTATGGGAACAGCTTCCTCCGGGTTGAAGGTCAGCCCCTGACCGGAAGCGAAATTTTTTGCATAGCGGTGGGTTATATAAGCGTCATCCATCAACCAGAAACCGAAGATAGAGAGATGAAGCACCGCTACAACAAGTATGCCGATTACTGCGAGAACAATCCTTCTCCGCCTGATGAAGACGGCGGTTAAGAAGCCCAGTATGGCAAGGGCTCCGATCTTCAATATTACCAAATGGGTTGTTGTGGGGCTTAGCAATTCTTTAAACATATCTGGCTCTTCCTTGAAGGTCCATAATTGAAGTATAAATTGAAATGGAAAAGATGTCAACCGAGGGTTTGATGGTTTTAAGACAATATGGAAAGTGTCTTGTGAATTTTAATTGAGGGTTTAATATTTATCCTCTGGATAAAGGTTAGCCGGGCGCAAAGCCCGGCTTTTTTGTTATTTAATGCTTTCAATTCCCAATTTAATAATCCCGCTTCTTTTTGTAAATGTAATCGCCTATCCGGCGCATCCATTCCAGCTCTTTCCGGCTCATGGGACCCCTGGCGGTCTCTACGAGGTTTTCGTGAAGTTGCCTGGTGTTGGACGGCGCGGTGATAACCACATCTACGGACGGGTTGGTGAGGGCAAAGCGGTAGCAGTCGCCGGCGGTGGGTCGCTTTTCATGAGGGGGTATCCGCCCGGATATCATGAGAGCCCTCCGCTTGGTGGCGTTGAATGCCACTATACCGGGTCTATCGTCAGGAATGTGGGGGAAGAGGTCCGTTTCGGCGCCCCGGTTGGCGGCGTTGTAGCGGATGTGGAAAAGGTCAAAGCGCTCGTCTTTAGCCAACTGAGGGATAAGAGACCGGTTGTGGGTGGAGAGACCCAGATAGTGGAATGCTCCCTGCTCCCGTAGCTTCTGGGCATGGTTCAGGATTTGGGGCTTGGGCGGCTTATTATACCAACCCAGGAGGAGAACATCTGCGTAATCCAGACCAAGCCTTTTGAGCCCCCGCATCAGGCTTTTTTCCATCGGGGTGGGTCTGCGCCGAAAAACCTGGACGACCACAATTAGCTTATCCCGTTCCCCCCGGGCGACGATGTTGCGGATAGCCTTTGCCATCCCGGGGAGGCGTAGTGCGCCCCAGTAAAAATAATTGCATCCGGCAGCATAAGCCGCTTCAAATGCCCGGGCGGGCGCTCCGTAGCTGGAACCCAAGCCCAACCGTCCGGCGAAGAGGTCGCTTCTGCCAAGTTTTACCTTTTCTTTAAGCCAATCGTGCATCTACTTCATTCAGTTTATACGCTCCTACATCTTATCCTTAAACTCCGAAAGCCACCTTTTGAGCGATGGTGGCTTGGCTCTCCCCACCTCAATCCTCTCCGCTCCATGAAATCCCAAGA
The DNA here is from genome assembly GCA_030602715.1 of Candidatus Coatesiibacteriota bacterium. Classification (GTDB taxonomy): domain Bacteria; phylum RBG-13-66-14; class B26-G2; order B26-G2; family JAUVZD01; genus JAUVZD01. The sequence goes on along the minus strand of JAUVZD010000007.1, from coordinate 29,737 downwards.
AATCCCTCAGAATTTTCGCCAGATGTGAATAGAAGGCATCGTCGCCCTTAAATCCCCCTTCCAACTCCGCATTGTCCACCCGAATCACCCCTCGCTTGCGCTCCAGGCGGGGGTCTATGTAACCCACCAGTCTCCCACGCCACAGTATGGGCATGGCGAAGTAGCCCCGAAGTCGTTGTTGGGGGGGCTTGTAAGCCTCCAGGGCGTAGTCCACGCCGAAGACTCGTTTTGTGCGCCGACGGTCACAGATGAGATTATCAAAGGGGGATAGGAGGGTGAGAAAATCGGGCAGGGGCTTCCTTCTGCGGAGGACGGCATCCAGTTGGGGCTTCAGGTCGGTGAGATAGTAGAATGTCTCCTCCATACCCTCCATCTGCGCAGTTCCCACCTCACCCCGGTCAATCATCTCCCGCAGAAGTTTCTCACGAATGCGGGAGTTGGACAGCTTGACATAGAGCGCCCGGGGGAGGACATACTGCGCCAGGTCCCGCTCGGTGATTAGTCCCCAGGCTTTGAGGGTGGTCCGGGCGATGTAGCGCTTGCGTTCATCTTCGCTTGGAGCGCTTTCGGGTGGGGGGGAGGGCAGGACCCGCTCGGTCAGGTCATAGACGCGTGTGAAGTTGTCCCGGTCGCTTATCAGAAGCTCGCCACGATTCCAAAGATGCTCCAGGGCGACGCGCAAGGGACGCCAAGCCCAGGTTACCCCCCTATACTTGTCAGGTATGTCGGGTAACCCTGAGAACCCCCGGCTGGTGTGCGCGCCTCGCTCCTTAATCTGGCAGAGCACATCCCCCTCCAGTCCCTTGAGTTCCTTGACCATCCGCTCCATCCAGGGATGGGGCTTCTTACGATATTCCAGATGCCGAATCCAGAAGAGGGGGAAGTGAGCCATAGGGATGTAGCTTAGCATGTGGGAGTAACCCTCAAAGAGGGCACGGTCTTTATATGCCAGTTGATGTAACAGCTCTACATTGTAACTGCCCAATCGGGACCACAGGACCAGATATTGACTGCGCCGAACCGCCTGTATGGTGTCTATCTGCAGATAGCCCAGCCGGTCTATGAGGGCGGAGATGTCCGCCTTTCCCGGGCGCCTGGGACGCTTCCCCAATCCCTGACATTCCAGGATGAAAGCCAGTTGTTGGTCTTTGGTGAGGGTGATGCTGGTGGGTGGTGAGGGCATGGTGGGTTGGGGGCTATAAGCTCCTGTCCCCCTCCCCATCATACACCGCCGAATCCGGGAATATCTTGCGCATCTTGGGCTCTCGTGCCCACTCCTCCAGAATATGGTTTATCAAGCCTGTGGTGCGAGCGATGATGAAGAAGCCGTTTCCGGCGGAGCTGGGGAAGCCCATCTCGCAGAGGCAGGCGGCGATAGCTCCGTCAATATTGATGGGGATTTTTTTGCCCTTGGATTTGGCGAAGGCGGACTCTATCGCCTTCAATGCCTGGATGTGGCGTCCGGAGAACTTGCACTCCTCGGCCAGCTCAAAGAGCCGTGCGGTGCGGGGGTCGGCGGTGTGATAGCGGTGACCCAGTCCGGGCAGACGCCGACCGCAGGCTTCAGCCTCGGCGACTATGCGTTGGCCGGCTTCCTCTATGCTGACGCCTTCCTTATCCGCCATCGTAACCGTCTCGCCGATGAGCTCCATACAGCCCTCCACCGCTCCTCCGTGGGCTTTGCCGATGGAGAGGATGCCGGCGGCAAGCGCGCTGGTCAGGGGAACATCGCAGCCGGCTACGGTGCGGGCTACCAGGGTGGAGGGGGGCGTAGCCCCATGGTCTATGGAGCTGACCAGGATGGCGTCCACCAACCGTCCCTCTTCCTCGTTGGGCAGTCTGCCGGTGAAAGCCAGAAAGACCGCCTGGGAATAAGGGATGCGCCCCATCAACTCGTCAATGCGGTAGCCCCGCAAACGGATGGAGTTGGGGCGGGCGTCGGTGATTGCCGTCTTCCAGATATGTTCGTCTTTTTTCATTTTGCAACCTTTGGTTATCTAAAGTAAAGCTTGTGGTTTTCCCTTCGTCTACAAAAAATAAATCACCATCCGTGGGGCTTACCCTGTGCCCATCAGGGCGAGGACCACCATAGTCAAGGTAATGGCTATCACCGCGCCTACGGTGATGTATGAGGCGATGTTTGCCTTGGTGCTGTTGACATAATCGCCCATTATCCGCCGATCATTTATGAGCACAAGCATCACCACCAGGATGACCGGGAGAAGTATGCCGTTTATCACCTGGGTGGTGAACATGATATCCAGCAGAGGCAGATTGGGGATGAGTATGAAGAGCACCCCGAAGAGGATGAGCAGGGAGTAGAGGGTGTAGAACTGCGGCGCCTGGTTGAATTTCTTGTCCACCCCGGTCTCCCAACCGAAGCCCTCACAGATAATGAAGGCGGTGGAGAGGGGAAGGATGGAGGCGGCGAAGAGAGAGGCGTTGAGCAAGCCGAAGGAGTAGAGCAGGGAGGCGTAGTCGCCAGCCAGGGGCTTGAGGGCGACGGCGGCGTCTTTGACCGTCTCTATGGGCAGACCGGCGACGAAGATGGTCGCGGCGCAGACCACGATGATGAAGAAGGCGATGATGTTGACGATGAAACTGCCGAGCACGGTATCCAGCCGGGAGAATTTTAAATAATCCACCTTGATGCCCTTCTCCACCACCGCTGATTGTAGATAGAACTGCATCCAGGGGGAGATGGTGGTGCCTATGACCCCCACTAGCATGACGAAGTATCCGCTTCCCCACTCTATCCGGGGGCGCGCCACGGAGGTCAACACCTCGCCCCAGTCGGGCTGGGAGAGGAAGGCGGAGATGATGTAGAAGGCGTAAAGCAGGCAGGCCAGGAGGAAGACCTTTTCCACCCGTTTGTGGCTGACCTTGATGACCAGAAGCCATACCGCCACCCCCGCTATGGGCACAGAGATATACTTGGAGACCCCGACCAGCTCCATACTGGCGGCTACCCCGGCGAACTCCGCCAGCACATTTCCCAGGTTGCCGATGAGCATCCCGATTAACAGGTAGAAGGTCAGGCGCACCCCGAAGCGTTCCCTGATGAGGTCGGAGAGACCCTTGCCGGTCACCACCCCCATGCGGGTGCACATCTCCTGGATGACCATCAGGGCAATGGTGATGGGTAAAAGCGACCAGAGCAGGCTGTAGCCGTACCTTGCCCCGCAGATGGAGTAGGTGGCTATGCCTCCGGCGTCGTTGTCCACGCTGGAGGTGATGATTCCCGGACCAAGCACCGCCAGAAAGAGCCAGATTCCCCGCAGTCTGGGAAGCCAGTTTCTGGTCCAGGCGATGGGTTTATACCATAGAGGAGCTTTTTGCAGAGTGCTTTCTGTATCTTTATCGCTCAAACCTAATCCTCAGCGAATTTGGGAAGGACCGCCTCCACCGCATCCTTCCAGTAGATTACCCCTAAAAGGTGCTCGTCCTCATCCACCACTGGAACCATTATGAAGTTGTATTTACTGAGTATCTCAGAGGCAAATTTGACCGGATCGTCATCCTTTACCGAGATGACCTTTTTGTGCATGATTTTGCGGATAATATCAGTTCCCTTCGCGGTAACAAGCTCCTTGATTGACACCACCCCGCGCAGTTCCCCCTCCTTGGTGACCGCATATATATAGTAGATATCCTCTACATCCTTGACGCTTTTGCGGATGAGGTTAAGCACCTGGCGGACGGTCGCCTGGGGAGTGATGGTCAGATACTCGGTGGTCATGATGGAGCCGACACTTCCCTCGTCGTGGGTCATCAGTCGGCGCAACTCACCAGCCCGCTTCTTATCCTCCATAGCATCAACCAACTCCTCGGTCACCTCCTCGGGCAGGTCTATGAGTAAATCCACCGCTTCGTCGGGTTCCATCTCTTCCAGTATGTCGCTTGCCACCTCCTCGTCCACCGCACCGAGCAACTCAGTCTGCAGTTTGGGGTCGTCAATCTCCTCCAGGGCTTCGCCTGCGGTCTCCACATCCAGGCTGGAGAATAGCGCCTGCCGCTCATGCACCGCAAGCTCCTCCATTATGTCGGCCAGGTCGGCGGGGTGGAGTTCGGCAAGACGCCTCTGTGCCAACGAGAGCTTTAACTTGAGGGGGGAGAAGTGTCCCCCCAGGGGGACGATATATTTCCAGCCGATCAGTTGTTCTTTGAATTTTGCGGAAAAGAGCCATTCGGTCAGCGCATCCGCTGGACGGGTGTAGCCCAGTCGGCGCAGGATGCCCCGGAAGCCCACGTCCACATGGACGATGCGCATCCCTTTATCCGTGTTGAGCAGGTGGATGTCGTTCACCCGCACCACCTTGGCACCGTCGGTGTCCAGAATCTGCATATCCAGGATATCCAGACGCAGGACCAGCTCCTCCGGGTCCTGATAGTGGGGGACTAGCTTCTTCTCACCGCCACGGACAAGCCGTATCTTCTTTTTTCCCAGGCTCTTGACCGCCTCCCAGGGGAGGTCCAAGAGGGGTCCGAAGCGGGGGGAGCGGATGACGAAGCGGAGCACCAATGGGTAGAGGACTTCGCTTCGGGCGATGAGGTCCTTAACCTTGCCCAGGTAGCGCCCCTTTTGGGAGTAGACCCGGGAGCCGATGATATCGGTAAAATAGACGAAGATGTCCATGATGAACACCCCTTGATTTCCCCCAAAATAAGTCAATCCCACCCGCTTGTCAATGTTTTTGTGGGTGGGTGGTATTTTTATAGGTGGGGGTTATTAATGTAGCGGAGAGTTCAACTCTCCGCTACAAAACCAACCTGAGTTATCTGCAAAAACTTTGCCTAAAGGCTGATATTCAACGAGCAGATAAACCGATTGTAGCTGTATAGACGGCGCATTCCGTCGTCGTCTTTCTCAAAATGATAGCCCTGCTCCACACTTCCGCTCACCGATACGGCGCCGATGAATTCCCAGCCGCCGGAGAGGATGAAATTGAGATAGCGGTGGTCGGGGTAGGCGCCGGGCTGGCTGTAGCTCCAGCCTTTGGACCAGTAGAATGATGCGCCCCGCAGTTCGTCGTGGGCAAGAGGGGAGACAAACTCCCCTTGCAGGGAGTAGTAGTTGCTTGCAAAGCCCATAAAACTGAATAGCCTTAACTCCACGCCTACATCCCAGGCGAGACCTCCGTCCACCCCTCGCTCCAGACCAAATGCCAGAGCGCCGTTCACTCGTATGTCGTTCAGCCATCCTTCGCTGGAGATGAAGGGGCGAAGTAGGGAGAAATCGGCGACCGCACCGTAGCAGAGAAACTCTCGCTTGGAGGGCTCAGGCGGTTTATAGCCGGTGCCGCCGGTGTCATGACCTGCCAGATGGAGGGCTGATGCCAGGGCGGAGATTTGAAAAAGTCCACCGTAGGAAGCGGTCAAACGGACCGCCAGAGGGATGGTTTCGTAGGTTCGGTCGGCGGGTATCTGGGTGCGGGCGGCAAGCAGGTCAAAGCCGAAGAAGCCCCTGCTGAAGGTGTAGTCTGCGCCGGGCCAATCGTCGCTCTCCGCCTTGAGGTGCAGGAAGAGGGGGTGGAGGTCAGGACGGAAGTGACCCAGCAGGAGGTGGTGGCTTGTGCTTGCCAGCTCAGCCTGAATGCGGGGGTGGACGGCGACCCCTCCGCCGATGATGTGAACCAGGCGCAAGCCGGGGCGGAGTTCTATCAGCGATTCGTCACTTTTATGGAGGGTGAAGCGGAGGTAGGGATGTAACTCCTGGGCGATGTAGCTCTTCTCGTAGGGGCAGGGGTGTTCCACAGGCGAAAGCTCGGCATTGTCCACAGTGAAGGTGTAGTTTAAGCCGATGCCCACCCGACCGTCCAATATGCTCAGTTGGGATAGTAGGAGGGCGGAATCGCCCCCCCGGGAGATGATTGGGAGGGCGCAAAGGATAAGTATTAAGGCGATTTGCAGGATATTTCTTGGAAGGGGGTGCAAGTTTGAATGCTCCTAGGGCGTATTATTATTTTGGTTCAATAGACCAGCGCTTTAAGCAGAATTTTGCAATTTTTTCAGTCCGTTCCACTAACTTCTTTTTGTTAAACCCGCTTTTCTCTATCTCTTTTGCCAACGCTTTTGCGGCAGGGAATTTTGATTTTTTGTAATATTTTACTTTTTCCTGTGGGTGTTTATTGCTTGTTTTTGGGTTATACTCAAAGAGAACTAGGTTTCCTAAACAGTTTATACTTTCTTTGTAATCGCTATAACCTTTAAATCCATATTTCTTAAGTATTTTTTTTATTTCATTTTCTGGAACATCATTAAACAATCCTCTAGGGAATATATGTTCTATCTGTATTTTTTTTGTGTCAAAATATTTTTTTGCGTCTAGGTCTTTAAATTTTTTATTAAACTTTTTGTTAAATTCCCATAAAACATATCTTACCCATGGTTTGCCATATACTTTTTGGTTAAGATACCAATCAACATCATCATCATTCCCTTTATGACTAATATAGTCCTTCAAAAACTGTCCATTTTTCGTCAATTCATTCTCAGCATTATCAAGAATTATTTTTGATACGAAATTTCTGTATAAATCTGCTATTGGGTCCCCACGATTTACCTTATATACGCGGAAATCTAATACCTCAATAAGATGCAAAATCTCATAGTTTAATATTTCCTTGGAATTTAGATTTATTATTACTGGGTATGTTTCTGCGGATAGTTGTTGAAACCGTAAAAGTTTTGTGAGTTTATAATTTTTCTTTCTCATATTAGCTTTATTAACCATTTTTGCAAAATAACGAGACCACTCAGCAAAGATATTTGAAAAATCTAGTACAAAATCATGTAGTTGTTGCTTTTCTTCTGGGTTTTTTAGGTCTTCGCAAGCTGGTTTGGTAAAAGAATCTATCACAGCTTTTGCAGAAATGTCAAAATCATATTCGACCCAATCTTCATTTTCATCCTGTGTCCAAACGTCGTATTTTTTGAATGCATAGTAACCAAAATAATGATAAAACAACCTCAAGAAGTCATCCTCAGATAGTTGCTCAAGGTATTTTATATGTCTTCTCTGCCCAACAGTTACTATTTTGCTATATCCATTAAAAACATCCCCAAATTCACCATTTATGATGTCAAGTAATTTTTCTGCTTCGTTGTTATCCTCGTTGTTATCAAGGCACTTGACAACATAATACAAAAGTGTGCTTTTTACTTTGTCTATCAAAGTGATATCCTTACCACGGTCATTTAATAACTGAAATGACCTAACAGACATCACCCTGTCATGAACAACAAACTCTAATATATTAGAATCAACTAAACTATAATAGATTTTTTCAATTTCTTTTTGTTTGCAATCTCTTAGTTTATTTGAAAAATGGTTTAATGCTCCTCTGAGCATTTTTTGACTTAACCTGGTTGCTCTACATCTTTGACCACTTATAAGTTTATCAAAAAAATCGTCATCTTCCTTTAATCCAAGCTCAACCCGGTATTTGTCACCTCGTTTGATGTAACTATTAATAATAGTTTTTTGTGTCTTTTTACTTTTAATAATTTTTGAAATCGCCAGTAAAAATAGAATAATCGTTACAATTCGCTGTTGCCCATCAATGATCTCATAGACTGTAAATTTTCTTCCTACTTCTTCTTTTCTTTCTTTAGTTTTGTAAAGCGTTATTGTACCCCAATAATGGTCTATATCTCCGTTTCCTCCTTCTGTAACATCCTTAATGTCATTATAAGCATCTTCCCAATTTTTCTTCTCCCATGCATATGGTCTTTGATACTCTGGCACTCTAAGTAATTTTGATCCAAAGAAATCTTTAAGGTTATCTCGTAATTGTGCGTTAAACATATTACACAACCTCCATTTTTGTGGTTTGCAAATATCTTATTTGGGTTTTTTACTAACTTTTTTGCTTTATGCCTATCTATATCAGTTTCTACTCCAGCGCCGCGAGCTCCTCCCTGGCGGCGGAGATGCCCTCGGATAGGGCTTTGATGTCTTTGTTGATGGATGCCAGTTGGGCGGAGGAGTCCATAGCATCGGCGCTCAGGACGCCTATGATGTTGCTGGTGACATCATCCAAGCCACTCTCCAGTTTATATATCTGCTGGGTGAGGCGGGATTTGGTCTCCTTCATTTGAACCTGTTTTTCGGAGGGGGTCAGCTTCTGTGCCTCCTCCACCTTGCTGATGGTCTCTATGAGGTTGATCGCCTGCTCCTGCATCCGTTCCAGATACATGTGCGCCTCGGTAAGTCTGCCGCGCACCGAGGGGTCGGCCCGTTTGGTCAGTTCATCTATCTTGCTGATCTTTTCAATTATCAGCCGAGCCTTCTTGCGCCAGCCGTAGCTTATCTTGCGCAGGCGTTCCCGGTGGGCGATCTTCAGACGGAAATCCCGGTTGGCGATGGTTACCCCCACCAGTGCTGCATATACCGCGCTTCCCCCCAGGAAGATGAACAAGCCGGCGGGTGAAAAGAAGCTGAAGATCAGAGCCACCAGCGAGATGAAAAGATAGAGAAAGATGTTGCCTGGTTTGATGAGAGCGTGGAAGAGATATAAAAAGAACATATCCAATTCCCCCGGATTGGTGGTCAAATGGGACGATTCTAAACCTGAAAACCGACTTGAAAATCCCCCCGGGGTAATAGTCCACTTCCCCCGGGGGTGTTGTTGATGAAACTCGTTTATTCGGATGAGGGTGGTAGCTCCTCGGTCTTCTCCTCGGGCGGAAGCTCCTTGGGCTTCTCCAGACCCATCTCCGCCTTCAGAACCAATAATTCGTCCTCCACATCCACATCCCCCAGAGCCTCCAGCTCCTCGTCCAGGGAGACCCTCTTCGCCTCCAGGGCGGCTATCTCCGTTGATGCTTCAGCGCTGGCTTCAATAGCCTCCACCTTATCTGACATCCGCTCAAAGGCTTCAAAGGGACCGCTGTCCACGGTGATCTGTTCCAGGGTCTCGCTTATGGTCTTTGCCGCCTCAGCCCGAGCAGCACGGGCGATGAGCAGGTCCTTCTTGCGCTTTGCCTCGTCTATCTTGTTGTCAAGCGCGATAAGCCCCGACTTCAGAATCTCTACCGCCTGGCGCTGTTTATCCAGCTGCAAGCGGTATTCCTCCGCCAACTTCCCTACCTCTATCTTGCGGGCAAGGGCTTTGCGCGCCAGCTCCTCGTCGCCCTTCTTCAGGGCTTTCTCAGCTCCAGACTTGTAATGTTCCACCTTCTCGGTTACTTCTTCGTGTTTGTTGGTAAGTATCTTCTCGTCGGCGATGGCTACCTTAACCTGCTGTTTTGCCTCGTCATAGCTCTCTCGCATATCCAGGATGAGCTGATTGAGGATTTTCTCCGGGTCCTCAGCCTTGCTTATCAGGTCATTTATGTTTGCCCGAATGATGGTCTTTATCCGTTCAATGATTCCCACTACAATTCACCTCCGAAAACTGTTTTGGATTCTGGATGTATGGTTGATGTTTGGATGAGCAATCTGTCAGCCCAACAGCGCTTTTAAAATGTCCAGGCTCTCAATGGTGCCGATGAGTTTTTGCTCCAGAGGGGGGTTGGTTTTATCCGCCACCACCGGGAGCAGGTGATATTGATTCCCAGCCATCAGATTGACCGCTTTGGAGATGGTGTCATGCGGGGTGACGACGACCACATCGGTGGTCATCACCTCCTCCACCAGGTTGAAGCGGCGGCTGAGCGCCTCCTTTTCATCCAGGGAGATAGGGGGGCTTATTAAGTCAGCGACCTGCTGGTGGACGCTCATTTCGCCGTCCTTAGCCTGGCTTATGGCTACCACCACATCCTTCTCGGTGACCACTCCCACCAGCATGCCCTCATCATCCACCACGGGGATGGAGGTAACCGCTTTGGCACGGAGTATCTCCAACAACCTGTTTATGGGCGTCTTGGGTCGGATGGTGATGGGCGAGGTGTTCATCACCCGGCTGACGGTTATATCTTTGCCCTTTTTATTTGCAATAGCTGTCTTGGATGAGCGCATAGGGGGATGAGGACAGTTAAAATTCTATTAAATGATATTGTAGATTTAAAAACATAAACTGTCAAGGGGAAATAACCCAATCCTTATCTAAGAGCCGAAGCGGTAGGTCGCTCCCAGATAATCCATTATGGTCAAAAGCAAGCCGTTGGCGGTGATACGGCTCAGTCCGCCCTGGTAGCAGGCTCTTTCGTGGAAGGCGGTTACTTTGTCGGGTAGAATGTCGTAGCCCCAGATGAGGGTGGGCACCGGGTCGGCGGTGTGCTCTCGGATTCTACAGGGGGTTGAATGGTCGGCGGAGACGGCGATGTAGGTCTTCTCACAGTCGTAGTTTTCCAGTAATTCCTCCAGCATATCGTCTATCCGCCCGATAAAGTCAGCCTTTTTGCGGGCGTCGCCGTCGTGACCCGCGATATCGGTTCCTTTGATGTGGCAGATGACCAGTTGGTAGTCCTCAAGCGCCTTCAGGATAAGTTTAGCCTTGACCTTCAGGTCGGTATCCAGGTTGGCGGTCATACCAGCACCGGTGAAAGTGGCGAAACCAGCCAGTTTGGCTACACCCAATACTGTCGTCTCGCAGGCTACGCAGGCGGCGTTGATATTAAAGCGGTCGGTGACCGAGGGAATCTGCAAGCCCATCCCCGCTCCTCTGGTGATGACCGCATTGGCTGGGGGTAAGTCCTGCTCCATCCTTCGCAGGTTGACCGGGTGGTCGGCGAGTATTTCAGAAGCCTGTTTCAGGAACTTGTTCAGTCTTTTGGCGGTATTCTTGGCGCTATCGGTCCCCTCCTTGGGCTTGACCTCGTGGATGGGTTCTCCCTCACGGTTTACTCCCGGGTCGGAGTCGCTTATCTCCGCCGAGAGATTGTCGCCACAGAGCACCAACACCCCTCGGTGCTCGGTCCCGGCCCGAAACTTGCTCTTCACCCCCTTACCCAGCTTTAGTCCATCCAGAGCCTTTGCCAGCTCCTCGGTCCCCTCTCGTATGCGCCCCGCCCGGCGGTCAACGATTATCCCCTCCTCGTTTATGGTGGAGAAGTTCGCCCTCAAGGCGACATCTCCCCTCTTGAGTTTCAAGTCCACGCCGGCGGCTTCAATAGGTCCCCGCCCCCAGTAGGTCTTCAGGGGGTTGTAACCGAAGAGGGCTAAACAGCCGACATCAGTGCTCACCCGAATGCCTGGTGCTAGAGGGTCCAGCAGGCCGGTAATGCCCTGGGCGGCAAGCCGGTCTAAGGTTGGGGTGGAGGCGCTCTCCAGGGGGGTGCGTCCTCCCAACTGGTCGCAGGAACGGTCCCCCAGACCGTCCAGAATCAGGAATATCGCCTTACAGTCGTTGGGCAATCTACCTCCCCGAAAATGAGTCTATGGCTTGCTTTGCAATCTCCAAAAGAGTTTTGGGCAGTCGGTCAACCTTTGCCGCCTGGCGGGGTCTGTTGTCCAGATATACCACCTCCCGGTCGGCTTCCAAGAATATGCGGGTGGCGGTATCCACCGCATGAGCCTTCAGCTCGGTGAGCAAGACCTGGGGGGGATGGGGCAAACCCAGCGCCTCTTCAATGTCTTTGATTAGAGCCTCTTGGTCGGAAAGGTGGGATGAGGTGGCGACAATTTTACACTTATATTTTTCCTTCAGCAGGTTTTTATGGCTGGAAAGCACCTCTTGGGGAGCGGTGGAGGCTAAGAAGATGGGTTTACTTTTTATATCTCCAAAAGGATGCGGTTCCAGCTCCAGTTTCATTATATGGATTTCGCCCAGCAATTTACGGATGAAGTTGATCAGAGTGCGCAGGTTTTTTGGCCTGGCGCTTTGAAGGTGGGTTATGAAGACCATATCCGCCGACCAGAGATGATACAGCCCGCAGATGTCTTCCAACTCCCTTAAGGGCAAAGTTGCCGGCAAAATCAGGATGGTGCGGTCGCATTTTATCGGTGGGATGGAGATACCGCTTCCCTCAAAGATGAGGATGTCTGCAGGAAGGTCGTTTGCCTGTAGAGCCCCGTCAACGACGATGGATTTGAAGGGGACGCCGCAGATTCCCTCGCCGGCTCGCCGACAGCCGATAGTAGTTACCTGTGAAAATAAGGCGTTCTCCAGGTAGTCGGCGCAGGCATGGCGCCCGCTTTCGGCTATCTGCAGTAACATATGTGGGGTGAGCATCTCCTCGGCGCCGAAAAATATCTCCGGAAAGGAGGGTCCTCCCCGGCTCATGGTGATGACTACGGGATTTATGCCCTCCTCCTTGAGAAGGCGAGCGGTATGAGCGGTGAGGGCGGTCTTCCCCGCTCGTTTGCCCAGGGCGATAATGGAAAGGGACGGCTTCTGGGAGATTTGCTCAAGTTGCGGGGGATATAAGGCAAAGTCTGAACCGACGAAGGGAAAACCGAGAAAGAGAGCTCGTGAGGCAAGCATCATGCGACTGCGCCAATCTATTTTTGGCCTGCTGGTCAAATCCACAACTATCTGCGGGTTGAAAGTGGTAAGCCCCCGCTCCAGGACCTCTATCAGAGACTCCCCTTCTTGGGGATAGAGGGTGAGATTGCCCCAGGGTTCCTCCCCCGGCTGGGGAATGAGGTCGCCTTCCCCTAGATAGACCAACCCGCTTATGAGATACTGCTCATCTACGGTCAGGCTCTCCAGAGCCCCCCTGATGGTATCCGGCCGGTAGCTTCCATCTACGAGGATCAGCGTTCTTAAGTTGGGGGGGAGCTGGAGTTTGATCATTTTGCAGAATTATTCTGAGAATTGGGGAATGTCCACAAATTGGGCTACCTTGTCTGTGACCAGGCGCAAAGTTTGGATGATGGATTTATCCAGGCTGTGGTTGTCTATCATAGGGATGTCAAATTTTTCCGCCTGTTCAATGATATAGTCCTGGATGGTGCGGATGTTTTTGAAATATTTTAGATAGCGGCTGGCTGAGCGGTTGGATTCCTCGGCACGACTGATGAAGCGAGAGCGATGCGCCTCCATACACTCGGTAGAAAGGACGAAGAAGACCGGATAAGCGCCCTGTATCTGGCGGGGGTCTATTAGTCCGGGAATGTTATGCACCCCGTCAATTATCATGGAGATATTTTCTTTGATGGCTCTCTCAATCAGCGCTTTGACGCCCACCAGGACCAGCCGGGACTGCTCCAGAAAACCGCTGATGACCGGATTGTCAAACATTCCGCTTTGCGGCTGGGTCTTGAAAGCCTCGTAGCTGGAGATGTGAACCGAGGGCATAAGCTCTAGGGAGAACATCATGCGCATTATCTGCCGAATGATATCCGTGGAGACCAGGCGCCCCACCCCGGTGCGGTGGGATAGCTCTCTGGAGATGGAGGTCTTGCCCACGCCGGAGCCACCGCCGATGAGGATGATGAGTGGTTTGTCCGGCTCCCGCATCTTCCGCCAGAGTAGATAGTTGCGGGCGTAGGTGCGCCCGAACTCATCTTCCAATACCTTGCTCACCCGACCGCGCAGTTCGTCGTGGGTGATGGTGCGGGTTTTGTCCCGGTCCAGGTTCCGCTGGATGCGGGCGGAGACGGCAAAGGCGGCTTCCGGGGAGAGACCGGCAGCCATCAGGGATTGTGAGAGGATGCCTTTGGAGAAGGGCAGGGAGGAATCCTCGTAGAGCACCTGCATGGTGCGTGGGCCGCTGGATATAGAGATGTAGGACTGGGAAAGCTCCTCACCGAAGCGCTTAGCCACCACCTTCGCAGTGAGCTTTCGCAACTCAGAGGAGGTTATCTCCTTCCTTTTGCGATTGTAGAACTGGTCCTCAATCTCCTGCGCTACCTGATAGGCTTGGTCAAGGGTCAATCCGGCGGAGAGTAGCGATTGGGAGAGTATGCCCTTGGAGTAGGGAAAGCTCTCCAGCTTGCCCTTAACTAGAGTGGTGTCGGTTACCGGGTGGGAGTTTTTTTTCTCCTTGGTCATGGGTTTATTTTACTACTAATTCCGTATTTTGTCAATATTGCCTTTAGTTAATCCGTGGGCGGTTAGAATTTACTCCGCCTCACTATCAGCTCCATCAGATAGGCGGTGAGGATGTAGCCTAGGACCGCCTCAGTTACCACCAGCATCTGCCCACCAAAGGTCAGGGGCACCACTTGAGTGGAGCCGGAGAGGGGGAGAAAGTTGGTCAGGGAGAAATATAGATAGGAGAACATGGAGAAGGCATAGCTGGTGTCCAGCACCAGCATGGAATTGCCCACTATTGACAGGTAGTTGGCTGCGATAAAGAAGAAGCCCCACCAATAGACCACCAAAAACATAGTCAGAATGAGCCTTCCCGGGCGGGTTCCGTAGCCGGAGACCATACCGTGCCAGCGCAGGTGGAGCAGGCGAAGCCACCGGGAGAGTGACGGTCGCTCTGAAAGCTCGGCGGAGAGGGCTCTTTTGAGCATCTTGCGGTTCTCCTCAAAGAGGAGTCGGGCAAGGCGGCGGCGACCATCGACCGATGCCCGCTTGCTCATATACATCAGGTCTTGGGAGAGCAGGGAGTAGCCCAAAGAGACGGTGAGTTTCCTGTCTTTGACCTGCTGGTTGTAAAACTCAACCAGGGACTTCAGGTTCTGAGAGAGTTTAGGAAGTTTGACTTCGGGGAATCGGTTGTAGGTCTCCTCTACCAGTTCTCTGCGTTTTTGGAGGGTTTCTTCTTCATGGGGTGGACTTGCGTCGGGCAATGTTTCTCCTTTTAAATGTTATAAGAATTTATTAGATGATAGGGCAGTAGGTGGTCAAAGTCAAGGGGATAAAAGTGTGGGGAAAATCCTTGACAGCACTGGGGTGAGTTGATAATATATGTTGCAAACAGGGCGATTAGCTCAGGTGGCTAGAGTGCTTGCTTGACATGCAAGAGGTCGCTGGTTCAAGTCCAGCATCGCCCAAAAGGACTTTCTTATCAACTGACTATGGGGCACGACGATGACTTATACACGAACTTTTTTTCTCCTAACCTGAAAGCACTCGACAGGGAAAGAATATCTACCTCCCATCGAGGGAGGTTTTTTTCAAGGAAGATGGGCTCGAAAGAAAGGATGTAATCTATCCAACCGATAAGGAGGTGTAGCGATGCGTTCAATTACGGTCCGTGAACACGGCAAGGTCTCCCTGGAGAGAAGCTGCACCTTCACCACCCTGGCGGAAAAGGTGGACGAAAAAGATGCTGTCGCCTGCCGGGCGGGAGAGGAGCTCTTTGACCTCTATTTGGAGATTCCTGAGGGGATTGATGAGGTCGGTTTCGTGAGCTATGGCACCCCGGAGGGGATGGAGGTCTTCTGGCATTCCGCCGCCCATCTTCTGGCTACAGCGGTAAAAAGGCTCTTTCCGCAGGCGCAGTTGGGCATAGGTCCGGCAATATCCGACGGCTTCTACTACGATTTTCTGGTGGATGAGCCCTTTACCGAGGAGGATTTAGTCGCCATTGAGGCGGAGATGAAAAAGATAGTCTCCGAAGATGTGCCCTTCCGCAGAGAAGAACTGTCCCAAAAGGATGTCGTAGAGCTCTTCAAGGAGAGGGGCGAGCAGTTGAAAGTTGAACTTCTGGCTGAGATGGGTCCGGATGAGCGTGTGAGCGTCTATTACCTGGGCGACGAGTTCGTGGACCTGTGCCGGGGACCGCATCTGTCCTCAAGCGGGCAGTTGAAACATTTCAAACTGCTGTCGGTGGCAGGGGCTTACTGGAAGGGCGATGAGCGCAACCCCATGCTCTCCCGCATCTACGGCATAGCCTTCCGCAGTGCCCGGGAGTTAGAGAGTCACCTGGAGAAACTGGAGGAGGCTAAGCGCAGAGACCATCGCGTTTTGGGTCAGCGTCTGGGACTTTTCATGTTCTCCGAGGAGGCTGGCGCCGGGTTGGCTCTCTGGAAGCCCAAGGGAGCGATGTTACGCTATCTCATTGAGCAATACTGGTATGAGAAGCACCTGGAAAAAGGCTATCAACTTCTGAAAACGCCTCACATCTTGCGAGGAGAGCTTTTCCACACCTCGGGTCACTTCCAATTTTACCGCGAGAATATGTACACCATGGATGTGGACGAGCAGGAGTATGTGCTCAGACCGATGAACTGCCCCGGCCACATCATCATCTACCAGTCGGAGGTGCGCTCTTACCGCAACCTACCCCTGCGCCTGGCTGAGCTGGGCACGGTATATCGCAATGAGCGCTCCGGCACCCTGCGCGGTCTTCTTCGGGTGCGGGGCTTCACTATAGACGATGCCCACATCTTCTGCACCAAGGAACAGTTGTTGGATGAAGTGCGGGGTGTGGTGGAACTGGCGCTGATATTCTTCAAGGACTTCGGGTTTCCCGATTACAGGGTTGAGCTCTCCGTGCGCGACCCCAATCAGGTGGACAAGTATGCCGGCAGTGATGAGATGTGGCAGGTTGCAGAGGCTTCGCTGGTGGAGGTGCTGGACCAGTTGGGAATGGAATATACTCGTATGGAAGGCGAGGCGGTGTTCTACGGACCCAAGATAGATATCAAGCTGATGGACTGCCTGGGGCGATTGTGGCAGGCTACCACCGTGCAGTTTGATTTCAATCTGGGACCCCGCTTCGGCATGGAATATGTTGCCAGCGACGGCACCAGAAAGGCGCCCTATATCGTCCATCGGGCTATCTTGGGCTCAATGGAGCGCTTTATAGGCTCTTTAATAGAGCATTATGGTGGGGATTTCCCCCTGTGGCTCTCCCCGGTGCAGGCTCGCCTCTTGCCCATCACCGACCAACAACTGGACTATTCCCGTCAGGTGGCTGGCAGAATGGAGAATGAAGGCTTGCGGGTGGAGGTTGACGAGAGCTCCGATAGGTTGGGGGCAAAGGTGAGAGATGGGGAGATGCTCAAGGTTCCCTATCTTCTGGTGGTGGGGAAGAAAGAGGTGGAGGGTGATGGAGTTTCCGTGCGGGTGCGGGGAGCTGGCGATCTGGGTTTTATGAGCGTGGATGAGCTCGTAGCCCGAATGCAGAGGGAGGTTGAGGAGAAGGCTCTACCGACCGTAAGCTGATGATGGAAAGACTGTTTTTATCCTCATTAGATTGGTGAGTTGAGATGAAGGAAGATTTGGAGAGTTACCTGGATACCCTGGCTCAATATTACGACCTGAGCTATCCTCTGACCAGGGATATAGACTTCTTCCTGGAGATGGCGGAGCGCTTCGGTGACCCCATCCTGGAGTTGGGTTGTGGCACCGGCAGACTGCTCCTGCCGCTTGCGGAAGCGGGCTACAAAATTACAGGGCTGGACATCTCTTCGGGGATGTTGAACATCCTGAAGGAGAAGCTTGCCACCAAACCTGCCGAGGAGGTTAAGCGGGTCTCTCTGGTGCATGGCGATTTTCAGGACTATTCGTTGGATGAGGAATTCCGCTTCATCTTTATCGCTTTCAACACCTTCTACCACAGCCTGACCCTGGAGGACCAGGAGAGCACCCTGCGCACCGCTCATAAACATCTGCAAGACGAAGGTCGGCTTTGTATTGCGGTCTTCAATCCCAATCTGGATTACATCACCTCCGCCAAGCAGGGGGCGCTGACCCACGACTTCACCTACCACGACGAGGAGAGGGGGTTGACTCTATCCAGGTTCTCCGTCTCCACCTTCCAGCCCTTCAAGCAGTTGCTGGATGTTGATTTTATCTACGATGTCATTGAAGGGGGAAACAAATTTGAGCGCCATCTGGTCCACTTCCAGTTGCGCTATCTCTTCTACAACGAGCTTCATATACTTCTAAAAAACTGCGGATTTGTCGTTGAGGAGGAATACGGAGATTACGATAAGTCCCCTTTAGCCGAGGGTTGTCCGCAACTGATTTTTGTAGCAAGAAAGGCTTGATTTTCAGGCGGACTTATTCTATAGTTTTTTCGTTTAGAGAGAGGTGGCAGAAATAGAGAAAACTCCGCGGGTTAACGAGAGAATTCGTGCATCAAAGGTGCGGGTGATTGGCGAGGATGGAGCCCAATTGGGCATAATGCATCCCCGGGAGGCTCTGGAGATTGCATACGAACGGGGGTTGGATTTAGTGGAGGTGGCTCCGGAGGCAAAACCGACGGTCTGCCGGATTATGGACTACGGGAAGTATAAGTATCAACTGTCCAAGCGGGCGAAAGAACAGCGCAAGGGTGCGAAACCGACATCCATAAAGGAGATAAAACTGCGCCCCAAGACCGAGGAGCACGATTATCAGTTCAAGTTAAAGCATATCACCCGTTTTATCAACAGCGGTTACAAGGTAAAGGTAACCGTCCGTTTTCGGGGTCGGGAGATGAGCCATAAGGACCTGGGTCAGGGGATTATAGAGCGGATAACCGAGGACCTTGCCGATATCGCCGTGGTGGAACAGCCGATGAAGATGGAAGGGAGAAATATGACTTTGCTCCTCTCTACCAAGCTTGAGAAGGGTACAAAGAAGGAAAAAGCGGAGGATTCATAAAGTACAAGCTGTTTCTTTTTTCCTTTTCTTTCCGGTTTTTTTTGTTATAGTTATTTTTTTGCACGAGAGCACAGCCATTAATAGGATGGGGAATGATGCCCAAGATGAAGACCAACAAGAGCGCCGCCAAACGGTTCAAGCGGACCGCAAAAGGTAAATACAAGCGCAGTCGCGCCTACGCCAACCACTTGCTGACCAAAAAGTCGCCAGCCCGCAAGCGTCGTCTGCGCAAATCCACCCTTGTCCATCCGACCGATGAGAAGCGCCTGAAGAAGTTGATGCCCTACTAAAGGCTTTGACCCTCAGTGGGGTGTGGATATATTCTTGCTTTAATTAAGGAGTTGAAAGTGCCCCGAACGAAACATGCAGTTGCTCGCCATGCCCGTAAGAAGAAGATAATGAAGGAGGCTCGGGGGTTCCGAGGTGGAAGGAGCAAGCTTTATCGCACAGCCATGGACGCCACCCGCAGAGCCAGACAGCACGCCTACGCCCACCGGCGCATGCGCAGGAGGCTCCTGCGTCGGCTGTGGATTATCCGCATAAATGCCGCCGCCCGACTGGAGGGGCTCTCCTATAGCCAGTTCATCAACGGTCTTTCTAAAGCCAAGATAGATGTGGACCGGAAAGTGCTGGCTGAGCTTGCGGTCAACCAGCCCCAGGTCTTTAGCGATATCGCCAGGAGGGCTAAAGAGGCTTTGGTCAGCTAGCTTGTTACGAAAACCCTCCCCCGTCAACTGACGGGGGTTTTTTGTATAAACCCTTACTTTTTGGTAGAATATCCAGAAGGAATTGCTATGAGGGAGAAGCTGTTGGCACTGTTGGAGAGAACCGCCGAAGAGGTCTCGGGGGCGCAGGATATTTCCGCTCTGGAGGAGGTGCGGGTGCGGGTTCTG
Source organism: Candidatus Coatesiibacteriota bacterium (assembly GCA_030602715.1). Classification (GTDB taxonomy): domain Bacteria; phylum RBG-13-66-14; class B26-G2; order B26-G2; family JAUVZD01; genus JAUVZD01. The sequence continues at coordinate 10,467 of JAUVZD010000007.1, read as the reverse complement.
GGACGCAAGGACGGCGAGCTTACCGTTATCATGCGCTCTATGGGGAAACTTCCCGCTGAGGAGCGCCCGGAGATAGGTAAGCTGGTTAACCAGGTAAAGGCTCAGATTGAGGAGGCTATCTCCGCCAGAAAGGAGGCGCTTTCCGAGGTAAAAGCGGTTGAGGTGGTCCCTGACCTCACCCTTCCCGGGCGCAGACCCAGGGTCGGACGGGCTCATCTGATTAACAGGGTAACCGATCAGTTGGTGGATATCTTCCACGGTATGGGCTTTGAGGTGGCTCTGGGACCGGAGGTGGAGAGCGAATATTACAACTTTGAGTGTCTGAACTTCCCCCCCGACCATCCAGCCCGGGACATGCAGGATACGCTCTATGTCAAGGGGGGTGGCGTCTTCCGCACCCACACCAGCCCGGTGCAAATTCGCTACATGCTTGAGCACCAGCCTCCCATCAGGATGGTCTGCCCGGGACGAGTCTTCAGGGCTGATGTGGTGGATGCCTCCCACTCCCCCGTCTTTCACCAGATAGAGGGACTGCTGGTTGATAAGATGGTGCGGATGAGCGACCTGAAGGGGCTACTTGCCGAGATGGCAAAACAGCTCTACGGTGCGGGAGCAAAAGTGAACCTCAGGCCCAGCTTCTTCCCCTTCACCGAGCCCTCGGCGGAGTTTGATATCGTCTGCGTCAACTGCGAAGGCGCCGGCTGTTCCACCTGTGGACAGAAGGGACGGATTGAGATTGGCGGGGCGGGTATGGTCCATCAGGAGGTCTTTCAGGCGGTGGGGTATGACAAATATGATGTCACCGGCTTAGCCTTCGGTTTGGGCATAGACCGTCTGGCAATGATGATGTGCAAGATTGGTGATTTGCGCCTTTTATTTGAGAATGACCTGCGTTTCCTTGCGGGGGTGTGAGTGATGAAGGTGAGCTATAAGTGGCTTAGGGATGTCGTCCCCTTTGAGGTATCTGCAGAACAATTGGCGGATGACCTGACCATGCTCGGCTTGGAGGTGGAGGGGCTTGAGCCCTGGGGGGAGGATGACCACATATTGGATGTCCAGATCACCCCCAATAGGGGCGATTGCGTCTCCGTATTGGGCATCGCCAGGGAGATAAGCGTTCACTATGGCTTGCCTATGGAGTCTCCCCAATTACTGCAAATGCCCAAGGGTGAGTCACCCAAGGTGACCGTTGAGGACTACGACCTCTGTCCCCGGTATACCGGTATCGTTCTTGAGGTGGAAAAGTTGGAACCCTCGCCTGTGTGGATGCAGATGCGTCTGGAGGCTTGTGGACTGCGCCCCATCAACAACATCGTGGATATCACCAACTATGTCTTGGTGGAGATGGGTCAGCCCCTGCACGCCTTTGATATGGATATGCTGGCTGGGGGGGAGATAATCGTTCGCCGAGCGGAGGAGGGGGAGCGGATTCTGCTTATTGAGGAGCGGGAGCTCTCCTTGTGTTCGGATGACTTGGTCATCGCCGATAGAGAGAAGCCGGTCGCTTTGGCCGGGGTGATGGGAGGACGGGAAAGCGAGATCAGCGAGAAGACCAGGAGGATGATTCTGGAGAGCGCCTCCTTCAATCCGGCGATCGTGCGCAGAACTTCAAGAAGATATGGGGTGGTCTCCGACTCCTCCTATCGTTTTGAGCGGGGCGTGGGCTACAGTAGTGCCATGGACGGGTCTCTCAGGGCTTGTTGGCTTCTCCATGAGTCGGGTTCGGCTAAGGTGGTCAGGGGTTATGCGGACCTTGGAGAGGCACCGGCTTCCAGAAGTATCTCCTTGGATCCAGCGGGAGTGCAGAATTTTTTGGGGATGGAGCTGAACTGGGATGAAGTGATCTCCAAACTTGCCGGCATTGGAATTCCTCTGCTATCCAGGAAGGGCGATGCATTGACCTTTGAGGTGCCCGATTTTCGCCCCGACTTGAAGGATGAAGCCGACCTGGCAGAGGAGGTGGCTCGCCTGGCTGGATATGATAAGATTCCGGAGAGCTTCCCGTCGGGCACCTTCCGGGCGCCCAAACACGCACCGATGTATATCTTCCAGCGCCGCCTGCGGGATGCGCTCACATCTGCCGGTCTCTTTGAGACCGCTACTTTGAGTTTTACCAACCGCCGTGAGCTGGATAGATGCGGTTATACGCTTCCTGAGGGAGAGAGCTTGATATATGTGGAGAATCCATTGAGCGAGGAGTTCACTGTCATGCGTCCCACAATGGTGCCCTCCATGCTCGCCGTTCTGCGCCACAATGTCAACCGCAAGGTGGAGGACTTAGCCTTATTTGAGATAGGTAACACCTATACTATGAAGGGTGAGGAGTTGGTGGAGCGAACGAAGCTGATAATTACCCTGACCGGTCGGATTGTGCCCCGCCATTGGTCCTTCCCCCAGGGGTTTTTGGGGGATACCTATGACCTGAGTGGGATCATTGAGTTTTTGGCAAGCGAGTTGAATCTCTCCAAGGATATCACCTTTGAGGGGAAGGGAGATTTATACTGCCGGGCAGAGTCCGCAACCGGACTCTACATCGCCGGTAGGCGCTTCGGGTATATGGGACAGGTGGCTTCAGATGTAGCCCGGGCATACGACCTGGAAAATCCCGTATTCCTGACGGAGTTGGAGATAATCCCCCTTATGGATTGCGCCCGGGAGGTGCGCATCTATCAGCCGGTCCCACAGTTTCCAGCGGTGGAGAGGGATTTAGCCCTGTTGGTTGATGAGGGGGTTTCTGCAGGTGAGATATTAGCCTTTGCTCGTAAAGAGGGCGGAGAACTCCTCCGGGAAGTGCGCCTGTTTGATCTGTTCACCGGGAAGAAGGTCGGTAAGGGTAAGAAAAGCCTGGGGATAAACTTCCTCTATCAGAGCGAGGAGAGGACCCTGACCGACGAGGAGGTAAACGAGCTCCATCGGAAATTGGTGGATAAACTGGTTTCCAAATTCAAGGGTCGGGTCAGATGATGATGTGAAAGCTATGAGAAGCGTTTTAGGAGTGGGCGCGGTTAATGCGTGAGCGGATTTGTGAGCGAAGCCAAAATGTGCTTGTAAAAATCCAGGATTTAAGTGATAATACTTAATATATTTTTATCCGTTAAGGATGGGAGAGGGAGATGCTTGAGGACCTGGAAAAACTGGAAAGAAAGATAACGCAGGTCATGGACGAAATTACCTCCCTGCGGGAGGAGAAGCGAAACCTTCTTACCCGCATCCGGGCGCTGGAGGAGGAAAGAGAAAAATATCGCCTGCAGACGGAGAAAGCGAGGAAGCTGGAGAGGGAGCGGGATGAGCTTTTGGAGAGAAACGTCCAACTGCAGGGGCAAGTTGTTGAGCTCAGTGAAGTCAAAAGGGAGCTTGACAGTTGGCAGGAGCGTAGAAGCGAGATTCAGGTGCGCATTGGAGCGCTTATAGAAAAGATAGCCTCCTTAGAGGCGGAAGTGGTGACCGAAGAGAGGGAGACCGAACCGGCAGTGGTAACTGCTGCTGGTGAGGAGGAGGGGGCTGAACCGATTGTATCGGTGGAGGGCGAGGAGATTGAAGTCGCCGAGGAGGAGCGGGCTGAACCGATTGTATCGGTGGAGGGCGATGAGACTGGTGTCGCCGAGGAGGAGGGGGCTGAACCGACTGCATCGGCGGAGGGCGATGAGACTGGTATCGCTGAGGAGGAGCGGGCTGAACCGACTGCATCGGCGGAGGGCGAGGAGATTGAAGTCGCCGAGGAGGAGCGGGCTGAACCGATTGTATCGGTGGAGGGCGATGAGACTGGTGTCGCCGAGGAGGAGGGGGCTGAACCGACTGCATCGGCGGAGGGCGAGGAGATTGATGACGCCGAGGAGGAGAAGCGGGGAGTGAAGGCTGAGCCTCAAATCCAGAAGGAGGCGGAAAGGAGTGGAGAGGAGGGGAAGGAGGAGAGCGAGGAGAGAGGCGAGGGTGAAAACAGGGGGGACAGCCCGACCTTGGAGTTTCCCTCGGAATATTTCCGCTCCGTTGATAACTAGGAAAAAACTGAGGAATCATAATGGTGGAATATGGTCAAGCGGAGGATGAGGATCGTATTAAGGTGAATATCCATGGCGTGGAGTATACCATCTCCGGCGATATTGATGATGATTATGTAAAGCGTCTTGCCAAGTATGTTGATGAGAAGATGTGGGAGGTGGCTGAATCCAGCGCCTTGACCTCAGATACTAAGATAGCGGTGCTGGTAGCCCTCAATATCGCCAACGAGCTCTTTACCATGAAGCAATCAAACACCAGAGAGAGAAAAGAAGCCACCAAGAAGACAAAAGACCTACTGGAAAAGATAGAGGATATTATTTGATGGAATAGGTGTTCTGCTTTTGGCCAGCCACGGGGGCTGGTCTTTTCTGTGAATGGAAGGGGGATTGAGAGGATGATATGGTTATCCCTCCCTCTTGACACCTTATTCTCGGCTATGTTAGCATAGCCATCCGTTGCGCAAGGAGGTTTGCTGTGCTTGTCTATCGTTCCAGTATCTCCCTATCCACCGCCGGCGAGACCGACATCATTGATATCACCGGCAGGGTGGAGAAGCTGGTGGCGGATAGCGGCGTGTCCCGGGGGATGGTCAACGTTTTTATCACCGGTTCCACCGCCGGTCTGACCACCATAGAGTATGAGAGCGGACTGGTCCATGACCTGAAAGAGGCTATGGAGCGGATAGCTCCCCGGAAGGGCAATTATGCCCACGACACCCGTTGGGGCGACGGCAACGGTTACGCCCACATCCGATCCTCGCTCATGGGTCCTTCGCTCAGCGTGCCACTTGACGGTGGAAGGATGATGTTGGGCACCTGGCAGCAGATAGTCCTGGTGGATTTTGACAATCGCAGGCGGGACCGCACCCTGGCGGTGACCGTGCTGGGGGAATGAGTGGAAGGATGAAAATGATAGTTTTTTTATTTATCTATAAATTGAGAGGGAGTGAGAGATGACGGAAATCATAGAATCGGTTCCCAACTTTAGCGAGGGACAGCGCAAGAAGGTCATAGACGATATCGTCTCTGCTGTGGAGGCGGTATCCGGCATCCGCATTCTGGATGTCAAGCCCGACGCCGACCACAACCGCACCGTGCTGACCATCGTGGGGGACGGAAAGTCCCTGAAAGAGGCTACCATAGCCCTCTTTGAGAAGGCGATAGAGCACATTGACCTGCGCAAACATAAAGGCGAACACCCCCGTATGGGAGCGGTGGATGTGGTTCCCTTCGTCCCCATCCAGGATGTTACCACCGAGGACTGTGTGGCTTTATCAAAGGAGGTGGGAGAGATGGTGGCGGAGAAGTTCAAGATACCGGTCTATCTCTATGAGGATTCAGCTACCTTGGCGGACAGGAAGAATCTGGCAAAGATTCGCAAGGGGCAGTTTGAGGGTTTTTCCGAGAAGATAAAGGATGCCGAATGGAAGCCGGACTTCGGTCCCGAGGAGATACATCCCTCGGCGGGAGTGGTAGCCATCGGCGCCCGTCCCTTCCTCGTCGCCTTCAATGTCAATCTGGACACCGACAATCTGGCGGTCGCCGAGGCGATAGGCAAGCAGGTGCGCCACATCGGTGGCGGTTTGCGCTTCGTGAAGGCTATGGGCATACCCCTGGAGGAACGCAACATCACCCAGATATCAATGAACCTGACCAACTACAAGAAGACCCCCATCTATCTGGCTGTGGAGCTAATTCGGGCAATGGCTGAGCGGAAGGGGGTCAATATCCTTGGTTGTGAGCTCATTGGTATGTCCCCGGCGGATGCGTTCTACGATGTGGCTGAGTTCTACCTGGGGCTGGAGGATTTCAGCTACGACCAGATTATTGAGGTAATGCTGGCAAAAGAGGAGTGACGGTGGCTGACCTGCTGGTAAAAGATGCCGCTCAGTTAGCCTATTATCCCGATTATGATGCAAAGGAGCCCCAGTTTATTTCCGGCGGCTCCTTAGCTATTGCCGAGGGCAAGATAGTCGCTTTAGGGGAGACTCGGGAGGTGGTGGATGCTATCCAGCGCCCGCAGGAGGTTATAGAAGCCCGGGGATGTCTGGTAACCCCCGGTTTGATTGACTCCCACACCCATCTGGTCTTCGCCGGCAGTCGTGAGGATGAGTTCGTCAGGCGCATGGCTGGCGAGAGTTATCTCTCCATCGCTTCTGAGGGTGGGGGTATCCTCTCCACCGTTCACGCCACCCGCCAGGCGAGTGAGGAGGAGCTAACCGAGTTGGGGAACGCCCGCCTTGCCTCTATGTTGGCTTGTGGCACCACCACCGTGGAGTCCAAGAGCGGTTACGGTCTGGATATGGAAAGCGAGCTGAAGTGCCTGAGGGTAACCGAAAGGTTGAGGGAACTTCAGCCGATAAGGCTGGTCTCCACTTTTTTGGGCGCTCACGCCATACCGCCGGAGTATAAAGCCGATCGTGGAGGATATGTCCGCTTGATAACTGACGAGATACTCCCCCGGGTGGCGGAGGAGGGGCTGGCGGAGTTCTGCGATGTCTTCTGCGATGCCGGGGCATTTACCGTGCAGGAGATGGAAACGATCTTGCTTCGGGCAAAGGAGCTGGGTTTTTCGCTTAAGGCGCACCTTGACGAGTTTGAAAACCTCGGCGGGGTGGAGGTTGCGACTCGTTTGGGGGTAACTTCGGTAGACCATCTCTCCAAGAGTGGGCGGGAGGAAGCCCGGGCGTGCGCCCGATCGGGGACGGTGGCTACCTTCCTTCCAGCCACCACCTTCCATCTGGGGGAGAGTGATTTTGCCGATGCCAGGACCTTCATTGAGGCTGGTGCCGAGGTGGCTGTAGCCAGCGACTTCAATCCCGGCTCGGCTTACTGCGAGAACCTTTCCGCAAGCATAATCCTGTCCTGTGCTTACCTGCACATGCGCCCCCGGGAGATACTTCGGGCCATGACCGTTGCCGGAGCGCTGGCACTGAACATTGGGGACGGGCGAGGGGTCTTTAAGGAAGGGGCGCCTGCGGATGTTGTGGTGTGGAATGCTCATTCCTGGAACTATCTGGTGTATCATTGGGGGGTGAATTTGTTAAAGCGGGTGATTGTGGGGGGGAAGGTGGTAATTTGAATCATTCCGTAACGGGATGGGGAAGATGTTTTCGGTAAGATGTTTTGGAAAAATCGGTTGAGGAAGGCAAAAAAAGTGCTTGATTTTATCTTGAAGTTATCGTATATTTTGTGAAACTGGTTTAGTCTGTTCAAAAAGATGAGGAGTATGGGTGTCATTTCTGAGCTCGTCTATTGCTGATTTTCTGGCTGAATTGGAATCTTCAAAGCCTACTCCCGGTGGTGGTAGCGCGGCGGCTTTAAGCGGAGCTTTGGGTGCGGCACTGCTTCATATGGTATTGCAGATAACCCTGAAGAAGACCGAGGACCAGGATAAGAGAGCCGAGATTACCAGGACTGCGGAGAATATTAAGGGCAATCTTGACCAGTTGGGCGGGCTGATAGATGAGGATGCTTCCGCTTTTGATGCGGTGATGTCCGCTTTTAAGTTGCCCAAAGACAACGACGAACAGAAGAAGGCACGCAAGCAGGCGATTCAGGAGGGTTTCAAGGGCGCAGCTCAGGTTCCTATGCGCACAGCGGGAGGTTGCAGTGAACTGGCGAAATTATCGGTTTATGTAGCCGAGCATGGGGAGGCAAACGCCATCAGCGATGTGGGCACTGCGGCGGGGATGCTTTCCGCCGGGTTTTCCGGCGCCAGGTTGAATATCCTCATCAACCTGTCGGCGATAAAGGACGAGGGATTTGTAGGGCAACTATCATCTGAACTGAAAGAGATGGAAGATACAATTTCAAAAGAATTGGAAAAAACAAATAATTTTGTAGAAAGGAGGATGGAATAGGCAAAATCTAGTATCTTGCCAATTTTATCTTCCAGGAGGAAAGGAGACAGTAGATGAGAAGGCTTTCAGTAGTTATGCTCATGGCGTTGTTGGTCTCCGCCACAGTGGCACCCGCATCGGCAATACACGGAGATTACACCCTTGAACTTATTGCCAATGCTTACCACGAGGACGAGATTGACTTTGATGAGTATGTCATGTACTCAGTCTTTTCCATTTTCGCTCCGGACCAACTTCCCCCGGAGTTTGAGGGTGTGGCTCTAACCCCCCAGCCGATAAGTGGAACCAGCATACTTAATCTAGCCTACAACAACTGGGACAAGTTGAGAGCGGAGACCCAGGATATAATTGCCTATTACCTGCCGGGCGGTGGGGGCTCCATGATCTGCGGACCCTATGACACCACTCATCCTTGGGGTGCTTATGTTGACTATGGTGGTCTTACCCCGGAACACTACGACACCCCGGAGGGAAACTTCTGTGTTTGGTATGTAACCACTGGTGAACATGGGGTTGACCCGGATGTGGTGGAATGGGTTGGTGCCGACTATGAATACGCTTTTTCAGACACCGTTTTTACCCGGGGTTGGGCTAACTCCAGCGACGCCCCCCAGAGTTATTTGCCCACCAGGGACATATTTTGGGCTGCTGATTGGCCCGGTCTTGATGAGGACTGGGGGATGGACTTGGTAGGCTGGTGGCCAACGGATGCCTGGGATATCCACATTGGCAACTTTCTTGGAGGGGCTTTGGGGATGACTGTGCATTATTTAGGTGCCTGGGACTTCCCTCTGACCGACCGGCATGATGAGCCCGCCTTCTTCCTTATGCCTCAGCAGTATGATCCACCAGGATATCCCACCGATGAAACCGCTACTCATGAGTATCATCATGCCATTCAAGCCATGTATGAAGGTGGTACATCTACCGGCATGGATGCTTGGCAGGAGATGTGCTCCACCTGGAATGAGGAGCAGACCTATCCCGACAGCGACAATTATATTACCCAACGGCTTCCCGGCTTCTTCGGCAACCCGGGAAAATATCTGTGGTCAATGGACGGCGTGGACCCCTACAACGCGTGTATCTGGGCTTTCTTCATCCAATGCTTCGGCATCAATGAAATGGGAAACGGTGACGCGGTAAAGGATGTCTGGAAGTATATGGCTAGAGGCGATGAGTGGTTCTCCGGCTCAGCGACTCCGGGTGGAGACACGGCGGATTTTGACCGTGACACTATGGCTGCTCTGGGATTCCTGTATCGTCAGTATCTGGAGGGGTTGACCCCCGCCGACTACGATTTTGATTTGGACGAAGACCGACGGTTCTTCCAGGAGCACTTCGTTTACTTCACCGGCTGGAACTGGTTCACCGGCACCCGTGACCCCGGTAATGACTATTATTATGAGGGGTCTCTCTATCCTCAAGTGCTGACACACCCTGTGAGCACATATCCGGTTGTTGATGAGCCCCCCAATCCCGTACCTGATGCCTTGGGTGCCTACTACATTGACTGCACCAGCCTGCCCGGATGGAGCAGCGGGGTGTTCAAGTTCTTAGGAGCCCTGGAGAATGACACCCTGACCCGTGAGTGGGATGGATGGTTGCTCAAGTTTAATGGAAGCAGTTGGGAGTGGGAGCGTCTGTTCTGCCCCTGGGATAACGGTATCGCCCGTGTGGATAACCTCTCCGACTACAGTGAGATCGCCTTCGTTGTCTGCAACAATTCCATCGCCTGTGGCGATGTCCGTGACATTGACTTCACCTTCAGCATAATTGAGGGCACGGATTCCACAGCACCCAACATCTACTTCACCTCCGTAATCCCCGACAGCCAGCCAGATTATGTATACTTCACCATCGCTGCCGATGAGATGTTGCACGGTGTTCCCAAGCTGGATATTGATTTCACTCCCGATGGAGGGGATACCAGGACCTACTATATACTGGTAAATCAACCGGACACCTCCCAGTCAGTCTACTACTACTCGTTCAACATCACTCAGGGAGAGACCGGTCAGGGAACCATCTATCTTGAGGGAGCCGATGCGTATGGCAATCGCTCCGCCTACATTCGTGATTTCGCCGCTGGAATCGTGGTTGCGGGGATGACCGCATCTTTGGGCAACGACGAGGTGGAGTTATACCTGCCTGTGGGCTGTACCACCAAGACCTCAACCATCCTGGTGATAGAGGAGGAGCTTACCGCGGAGGTTGGGGAGCAGACCGAAGCCATGGCCTTGATGAGCGAGGCGCAGAAGGGTGGATTGGGGTTGACGGTGATGGATGCGCACAGCGGTATGGAAGTGGAGCTATTGGGGCGAGCCTATCGGATAGAGCCTGGCTGGATGGATTTGAACGGGACCGCGGAGTTGAGCATGAGCTATGCCGATTTGGATGTGGTGGATGAGAGCAAGGTTAGCGTCTACCGTGCCGATGGAGAAGGGGGATGGGTGGAGATAGGCGGGGAGGTAAATCCCAAGTATGATCGGATAACGGCGCAGATTTCCAGTTTTGGGGTGTATGCGTTAGGGTATGGAGAGGGGAGCAGTATGGGGGACGGTGGTGGGGATGTAGCGGTATCCTACAGTCTATCGCAGAACTAT
>JAUVZD010000011.1 GCA_030602715.1 Candidatus Coatesiibacteriota bacterium | reverse complement strand
GATGTGGTAGATGACTGGGGTGTTCCGTTTAGCAGCGGGCTTTACATTTACAGTCTGGATGCTGAGAGTTACCATGCCAGTTCCAAGATGGTGGTGGTGCGTTAACCATCGGTTTAGACTAACCAACGAAGCCCCCCCGCCAAGGCGGGGGGGCTTTTTATTTACCTTGATTTGTCCCTCCCGCTGGTCTATAATCTCCCCGTGGGCGATTTTTCTTTTAAGCAACATATCGGTGATGTCACCATTGCGGTAATTGACTTGGAGACCACCGGATTGGACCCTGCGGCGGGAGATGAGATCTGTGAGATGGCGGTGGTCTTCATCCGCAATCTTACAGCGAGCGGGGAATGGTCCAGCCTGGTGAGGATATCCTCCCCCATGCCCGCCGAGGCTTTGGCGATTCACGGTATAGACGATGCGATGTTGGTTGATGCACCGCCATTGGGAGAGGTCATCTCCCAGTTTCGGGTTCTGACCGACGGCTGTGCCTACCTCATCCAGAACGCCCCTTTTGATATGGCTTTCCTTCAGATGGGGATGAACAGTCTCAGGGAACCGGAGCTTGAAGCCCCGGTCCTGGATTTCCTAAACATCGCCAGGCGTCTGCTTCCAAATCTGGACAACTACAAACTTGCCACCATCTGCGAACACCTTAACCTTCTCCTGGAGAGTTTCCACAGAGCCCTCGGCGATGCTCGCCAGACCGCACAAGCCTTCCTCAGTTTGATAGATGTCTTGAATCTGCAGGATAAGACCTTGGCTGAGTTCTTAGAATTGTCCCGACCTATTGAAAAGCCCCAACTCCCGTTGGTGGAGGATGCAATAAGGCGGAAAGAGAGGATTTTGATTGAATATGAGGACGGCAAGGGGGAGGTGACCCGGCGCCTGATACGCCCCTTGGGATACACCCGGGACAACCTGTCTCTGATCGCCTACTGCGAATTAAGGGAACAGAAGCGCACATTTAAGCTGAACCGCATCAAGAGTTACAGCACCCACGAGGAGGAGGGGGAATGATGGAGGTGGATGGTGTAACCACCATTGGACGGATAACCATCTTAGAGCACACCGCTGACGGACTGATGGAGGTGGAGGCGGAGGGCTTAGCCTCGCTGCTAGCCACTGCCGGAGCGGCTATGTTTGACCTGATGTGCGACAGGCAGATGGTGAAGGGGGAGGAGACGATAGAGATAGAAGCTTGCGGTGAGGACGAGCTCAGCTTGCTTATAGCCTGGCTAAAGGAGCTGATCTTCGCTTATTCCACCAGGGGGATGTATTTCTCATCCTTTCAGGTGAGGATAGAGAGTGATGACGGGGGTTTTAAGGTGCGGGGGAGAGCCTTCGGTGAGCTTGTGGATGCGAAGCGGCACTATTCCAGCGGGGAGGTGAAGATGCTCACCTACCACCAGATGGAGCTTACCAAGCTGGCAGGGGGAAAGTTTAGGGCCAGGCTTCTATTTGATATGTGAATGGTCGGGGGGAGGGATGGGTGAGGTCGGCGAGGTTTTCAACTTGGGGATGAGTGCAGTAAGTATAGAAGAATGGTACGCCCGAGAGGAGTCGAACCTCCAACCTACGGATCCGTAGTCCGTCGCTCTATCCAATTGAGCTACGGGCGCACCGAAAACTTATTACAAGTATTTTATAACATAAAGGGGGGAATTTTGCAAGTGGATTTTGGGATTTATGCCGGACAGGGAGAATCTTTTTTTCGTATTCCCCTGGTTTTTTGATATAATGTTTCTATGTTGAACTCTATATAATCTGATGAAAGGAGAGATGATGAACAGAGTTATGGTCTTGGTGGTGTCCTTGCTGTTGATCGCACCATTGATTGCGCTGGTCTCCTGTAAGAAGGAGGGGGAGCGGGTGGAAGGCGAGGTGGAGACCCAGAAGAAGCCCGAGGGCGTGGTGACCGAGGAGGCTGCCGAACAGAATGCGGTCAAGGAAGTAGCCAACAAGTTTTTTGACGCCACCAAGAGTAATGACTTGGAGCTCTACAAATCAATAGTCACCTCCTCCGATGCGGAGAAGATAGGACCCTCCACGGAGAAGACGCTGGCTAAATATGAGAACGATTATAAGGATCTCAATTATGAGATTACCCGGGTGACCGTTACTGGAGATAGAGCTACTGTGGGAATTAAGATAAATTATGTCACCAGCGACGAGTTAGCGACCGAGGGCAGTACCGATGATGAGATGGAGTTCGTCAAAGAGGACGGCGAGTGGCGCCTGGTGGCGCCGTTTTAATGCGATTATCTAATAGCCAACCAACTAAATGAGAAAGGAGAGATTGATGAAACACCTGATGTTAATCCTCTTCCTTTGCCTCACGATTGTAGCTTTCTTCGGCTGCAAGAAGGGCGAGGAAGCAGAAGAAGCGGTTACCACCGGAGAGGTTGAGGAGAAACCGAAGAGCGATGAGGAGCTGATCGCAGAAGTGGCTGATAAGTTCTTTGACGCTCTGAAGAATGCGGATGCTAATGCCTATAAAGCGTTGCTGGATGAGAAGAGTGCCGCCGAGTTTGGCGAAGAAGCGATGAAGGATTTTTCCGAAGCCATGAATGAATTTGAGAAGCTGGGTTTTTTCATTGACGGCTCGAAAGTAGAGGGTGAGTCCGCCACCGTTGACTTCACAGTGAAATTCATAGAGGTGGGCGGAACCGAGGAAGAGACCGACCACGATTCCTTTGAGCTGGTAAAAGTGGGTGATGAGTGGAAGGTGCTCATGTAGGATTAATCTTTCAGTTAATCCCCAGCCCCCCCCGCCAAGGCGGGGGGGGCTTTTGAATATAGTCCAAGATGTTGGATATTTCTTTACAATTGGGCTGGTGTGGTGTATAGTATAGAGGTGTTTCATAGTTGGTCTTAAGATTACAATCTATAAACAAGGAGGATGTGATGAAGCACTTAATCCTAATCCTTTTCCTCTGCCTGGCGCTGGTCGCTTTCTTCGGATGTAAGAAAGAGGAGGCAGTGGTGGAAGAGGAGGTCGCAGAGGTGGAGGAGCCTTCCGATGAGAATCTCATCAAAGATGTGTCCGAGAAATACTTCCAGGCTCTCATTACCAAGGATGTGGACGCTTACAAGGCTGTTATGACCGAGGAGAGCCTTGCCGCATTTGATGAAGCCCAAGAGGAGGCTTGGCTTGCGGATCTGGAGAAGAATGTGGTCAACGAGTGTAGCTACAAGGAAGCCAGGATTGATGGCCATACCGCTTCCCTCATCTTCATGGCAAAGGTGACCAAAGCCAGCGCCGTGGCCGAGGAGCCCAGGATGGTGGAGCTGACCAAGGTGGAGGATGCCTGGAAGATGGTCTTTAAGCCCAAAAAGTAAGGCAGGTTAAGAGTCCGCTTTGATTATTCCTCAAAGCCCCCCCCGCCAAGGCGGGGGGGGCTGATTTTTTGGGGAAAAACATAAGTTTTCACATTTGAGACAAAATTTGCTTCATCATCTCATCTGTTGTCTATGAGTAAAAATATTGTAAGGGGGGAATTGGGGAGCTCAATTTTCTGCATTTATTTTGCCTGTAGTTTATGTTATAATTTTTCGGTATAATTCTTGAAATCCCCATAAAGTGAGGTTCGTGTGCTATGAGGCTATGTACTGTCTCCCTTTTGGCTGCGGTGGTCTTGTCCCTTATCCTTCCCATAACATCATGCGAGGCTCCCAAATCCGACGAACAGCTCGTCAGGCAGGTGGTGGAAGGTTATCTCTCGGCTGTCAAAGAGGGCGACACCACCAAAGCGCAGAGCTTTTTGGTCGCCGAGGAGTCCGATGTGATTACCTATTCTCAAGGTTTGTACATCGTTGATGTTCCCCGGCTCTATGAGACCTGGGAGTATGAGCTGGGCACAATAGAGGTTGAGGATAATTATGCGGTGGCATATTTTCATCTGGTGACCAAGGGAAAGCTCGGGACTGATTTGGGAATTGACGAGGGGATGAAGGGCTATACCATCTATGCCCAGAAGGAGGACGGCGTCTGGAAGCTTTCTCAGAAGGAGGTCAAAAAACCCCAGAAAGAATAGTATGAGTGGAATAAATGAGGAAAATAAATGGCTAGAGATTAAAGCCGGCTTACTTCCGCCGGCTTTTATATTTCGGGAATCTATGGTCCTACCATCCCACAGCAGATTCCACTTCTTCCAGCAACTTGCCGGAGGCGACCAGTTTGCGCACCGCCTCTATGTCCCGGGAAAGGACTCTATCCTCCTCCCAGTGGGGCACCGCCGAGCGGATGAGCCGGTGGGCTACCGCAGTCCCCTTGCCCAGCCCCTCAGGTTCCCGGAAGTCAGCCCCTTGGGCGGCGCAGAGCAGGGAGATGGCGATGATGACCTCCAGATTGTCCACCAGCCGGCGCAGTTTGTGGGCTGAGTTGGGTCCCATGGAGACATGGTCCTCCTGGTCGGCGGATACGGGGATGGAATCCACGCAGGCAGGAGTGCACAAGGTCTTGTTCTCGCTGGTTAAGGCGGCGGCGGTGTATTGCGCCAACATGAAGCCGGAGTTGAGACCTCCTTCCTTCACCAGGAAGGGGGGTAAACCGGCGGATAGGTTCTTGTTGAGCAGTCGGTTGATGTGCCGTTCCAGGATGTTACCCACACTGGAGAGGGCTACTGCGGCAAAATCCAGAGCCAGAGCGATTGCCTGCCCGTGAAAGTTGCCGGCGGATAGGTAGCTGCCATCATCCGGGAAGATGATGGGATTGTCCACCACCGAGTTCATCTCCACCTCTATCTGGGTGGTGATGTAGTCCAGGGAGTCATATGTGGGACCCAGCACCTGGGGCAGACAGCGCAGGGAGTAGGCGTCCTGCACCTTTTCCACAGGATTCTCCAATATTTTGCTTCCCTCAACCAGGCGGAGTATCTCCTGGGCGACACGGGCTTGCCCCGGGAAGGGTCGCAGGTCGTGGACTTTGCGGTCAAAGGGAGCCAACAGGGAACGGAGGGCTTCTAAGGCCAGGGCGGAGGAGACTATCGCCAGACGGAGAAGTCTTTTCGCCCTGAAGGTCTCCAATCCACCCAGAGCGGTAAAGAATTGGGAGCCGTTGATGAGCGCCAGGCTGTCCTTGTGGCTGAGGGTTATGGGGGAGAGGTTTATCTCCCGCAGGGCTTCATCAGCCGGTCGCAGGCGTCCCTCGCAGATGACTTCCCCCTCGCCGATGACGGCCAGGGCAATGTGAGCCAGGGGAGCTAGATCTCCGGACGCCCCCAGTGAGCCCTGCTCGGGGACCAATGGATATATTTTGGCGTTTAACATATCCACCAGCAGATCGGGTATTTGGGGGGAGACCCCGGAGTAGCCTTTGAGTAGGCAGTTTGCTCTAAGCAGCATCGTTCCCCGAACATGCTCTTGGGACGCTGGGGGACCTACCCCGGCGGCGTGGCTACGGACGATGCGCCGTTGTAGTTCGGTTTGGAGCTGTTCATCAACCTGGACGCATTCCAGTTCCCCGATGCCGGTGTTTACGCCGTATATGGGCGTATTTTCGGCTATTAGTTTTTCCAGGGTTTTTCGGCTCAGGGCTACTTTCTTTATCGCTTGGGATGAGATGGCGACTTTTGCCTCCTGGAAGGAGACCGCATACAGCTTCTCCAATGTAAGTGATGTGCCGTCTATTTCTATCAGATTTTCAGGCAACGGGTTCCTCCTTGATTTTATAGCAGAGGTTAACATAATTTTCAGGGGGAATCTAGAGGGATTATCTTTTGTATACTGTTTGGAAAAGGAAAAGGAAAATTGTAGGTTTTTTGCAATTATCAGTTTGAAATCGGTTTTTGACTTTCTTAGAATTCATAAGGAAAAGGTATGAGAGGTGGGGGATAATTTAGGCTGGATAGCACCAATTTTTTTCTTGACATAAGCGGAAAAATTTTGTAGTATTTTTGGACAGAATGGAGTTTAGAGAAATAGTCCCTCAGCAATCTTTTGAATTTTCATTTTTTTGAAGGAGGTGAAAGTTAGAGGATGACTACCCGTAGAGTATTAGCTTTTTCCTTGGCTTTTATTTTTGCAGCTTCGGCATTGGTTTTTATCGGGTGTGCTCCCAGTAAAGAGCTTGTAGCCTACTACGAGGCTAAAGTGAAGAAGCAGGAAGCGGAGGATGCTTACGCTTATGCCGATGACCTGAATGCGCAGTATAAGGACGAGTTGGCCAGCGAGCTGAAGACTTTGGAGAATGCCAAGGAGAAGCACGCAGAGATTCACGCAACTCGTAACGTAGAGGAGGAGAGGAGGGGTGACCTAATAACCCCCTTACTCCACGGCAAGGAAGACCCCGAGGAAAAGCTTGATTGGATGTAAGAGAGGTCCGTTCGAAGTTTACCGTTGATTAAATTTCATAAGAAGGGAGTGAAAGACTAAGTGAATAAATTCTTGGTAATATTAGCGGGTCTGCTCGTTCTCTCCTTTGCGGGGTCGGTTATCGCTGCTGATCCATATCCCGGAGTAGATTGGGATGCCCTTGAGAAGGAAGTCAAGGGTAAGGACATTGTAGCCCTCACCGATCAATTTCTGAGCGAAGCCGGCAACTACGAGGGCATGACCCAGGAGCTGACCGCAGAGAACAATGAGCTGGATACCCGCATCAAGCAGATTCGCAAGATTCAGGACTTTTACAAGGGTCTGTATGCGGACGACGAAAGATATATCGGCGCAGTACCCGATTATGACATTTATGTTGTCATGCCCGGGGATTGGCTCTCCAAACTCGCTGAGTATCCGGAAGTATATGGTTGGGGCAATTACGCCCGTTGGCCGGACATTTACCACGCCAATGATGACCTCATCTGGGACCCCGACCTCATCTATCCCTATTGGGAGCTGAAGATTCCTCGTCCGTAAATAGCATTCGCACTTACCTGAAAATCCTTCAAACAGCCGCCTCTTCTGGGGTGGCTGTTCGCTTATCCTCAGGCTTTCCCCTTTACATATCAGGCCAACTTTCTTATAATTCCTTCAAAATTCGTGCTATAATACCTATTAAACAGGGGAATGGGGGTTTATGCCCACAGGTAGAAAGATTGAAGCCCGGCTATCCATCGAGGATACGGACCTGTTCGTCAATATAGTCGGTAAGGACGAAACAAACCTCAAACTGCTGGAGAAGCATTTTAACTGCAAGACGATCGCCCGAGGGACGGAGTTGATCATTCGGGGGGAGGAGGAGCAGGTTGATCCGGTTCATGCCATCTTGCTGGATATCCTGGACGTTGCCAAGAACCGTGGTTGGGTTGATTCCGAGGAGATATCCAGCGCCATCAATGTCTTGGTTGCGGAACATGACTCCTCCATGGCGGAGATCCTTTATGATTCTATCCCCGTTCCCCTCAAGCGGCGCATCATTCGTCCCAAAACGCCAGGTCAGAAACGCTATATCCGAGCAATAAAAGAGAATACCCTGACTTTCTGCATAGGTCCCGCCGGAACCGGCAAGACCTACCTGGCTATGGCTATGGCTGTCTGTGCTCTAGCCCGTGGCGATGTCAACCGTTTGGTTTTGGTCCGTCCAGCCCTTGAAGCCGGCGAGAAACTGGGCTTTCTACCCGGCGACCTTGCTGAGAAGATATCACCTTTCCTGCGCCCCCTCTACGACGCTCTCAACGATATGATGGGTTTTGACCGCATCCAGCGTGCGGTGGAGAGGGGTTCCATTGAGATGCTCCCTCTGGCTTATATGCGTGGTCGCACCTTGAATGATGCCTTCATCATAATGGATGAAGCTCAGAACTCCACCGCCGAGCAGATGAAGATGTTCCTCACTCGCCTGGGTTTCAACTCCAAGTCGGTGGTGACCGGGGATATCACTCAGGTTGACCTGCCCAGCGGTAAGCCCTCCGGTCTTATCGTGGTGCAGTCATTTCTCAAAAAAATTGACGGTGTTTCTTTTGTCTATCTCGGTGAGGAAGATGTGGTGCGCCATTGGTTGGTGCAAAAGATTGTCGCCGCATACGAGGAGTGGGAGACCAACAAGCGCAGGAAAGCTGAAGCCCCACAAACGAGCGACTAGCCTTCTGTGAAGGGTGAGGGTCTAACCACCTCTGATGGTGACGATGTGGAAAACAGCGAGAAGGGAAGTGAATTGAAGGAATAGCATGGCCAGGAGAGGTGTCAAAAGACGTTTGGAGAGGATAAGGGGACAGACGACGATTCGTCGTTTGCGTCATCTTATCCTCCATAATGTCGGGGTGCAGAGAATCCTGGTGGCAGTTGGTTTGGCTATTGCCCTCTTGCTCTTTGCCAGCCCGGAGCGAGTAACTCGCCATATGGATGTGCAGGAGGACGAGATAGCCGAAAGTGATATCATCGCCCCCTATAAGTTCCCGGTTTACAAGAGCGAGGAGACCCTTGAGAGTGAGAGGGAAAGGAACGAAAAAGAGGTAGCCCCGGTCTTCTATGTAGATAAGTTTACCACCGAGATAGTCCTCTCCCAGGTTGGTGACTTCTTCAGTGTGTTGGAGAGTAGTAGTAAAGGGGGAAATCCCAGCGAGCAAGCCCGGCGCATGGGCTTGACCCTCTCTTCCGATTCCTCCTCAGCCCTCTTTGATACCTCCGTTCGCCAGCAGTTGGAACTTGCGGTGACCAGTATCATCAAGCGAGTGATGGACGAGGGGATTATTGAGGATATCGCCGAACTGGAGAAGCGCGGGGTTGCGGGGGTCAGCCTGATGGGTGATGAGGGCGGTGAGACCCTGGTTCCCTTGGATGAGTTGGTGGACCCGAGTAATATTGATGTTTATCTTGAACGGTTGGCACAGGAGCGCTATCCCGACCAACCCCATCTGGCAGAGGCAATGGCTGGCATATGTCGGTTGATGATCCGTCCCAACCTGGTAGAGGACAAGATGCTCACTCAGCAGAGGGTGCAGGAGAAACAGGACCAATTGGGCCCCATAGCCTTTTGGGTGCTTAAGGATGAGAAGATTGTTGAGGAACACATGCGTATCACCGCCGAGCAGGTGGCGGCGGTTACCGCCATGTATGAATACGCAAGCCCGGGCAGGATATTCCTGCTCTGGGTGGGGCGAGCCTTCCTCATGCTCACCATCATCGCCATTCTGGGCATCTATGTCTATAAGAACTTCCGTCAAATCTACGATAGCCTGCGCTCGCTTCTGGTTATGGCTCTAATTGTGGTGCTGACCGCCGGTGTGGGCCGACTGCTTATCTTCATCTTCGTTGACCGCCTGCCGGAGGCGGGTCTGCTCTTCCCGGCGGCAGTCGGTTCAATCCTAATTACATTGCTGTTTTCAGTGGAGATGGGCATGGTCATGGCTCTTTTCCTGGGCTTTGCCGGGGGGATCATCACCGGTCTGGATATAAATGTCGCCCTGGTCAGTTTGGTGGGGGCTTCCGTGGGGGCTATCACCTTGACCTCCGCCCGTCAACGTATGGACCTTATAAAAGCGGCAATTGCAGTTAGTGTGGCGAATGTGGTGGTAATTTTGGGCATAGAGTTGGTTGAACTGGCTTCCTGGGGGCAAATTCTTTATACCTGCGCTTGGGGATTAGCGGGGGCGTTGGGCAGTGTGCTTCTGGCGACCATGGCCCTGCCTTTGTTTGAACACTTCTCCGGTCTGGTCAGCAATATCAAGTTGTTGGAGCTTTCCAACCTGAACCACCCTTTGTTACGAAAACTGGCTGCCGAGGCGGTGGGCACCTATCACCATTCAATTGTTGTCGGCAATCTAGCCGCATCGGCGGCGGACGCCATCGGAGCCAACGGTCTCCTTTGCCGGGTGGGCGGGTATTATCACGACATCGGAAAGATGAACAACCCGGAGTACTTTGTGGAGAATCAGAGCGACGATGTTAAACCCCACGATTCCATAACTCCCCACATGTCCAGCCTGATAATTTCGGGTCATATTAAGGAAGGGGTGACCATCGCCACCTCTTACAAACTGCCGGTGGTCATAATAGATATAGTGGGTGAGCACCACGGCACCAGCCTGATATCCTTCTTCTATCAGAAAGCCCTGCAGAGCGACAGGCACAAGAGCCTGGATGAGGGTGACTATCGTTATCAGGGACCCACGCCCTCTAGCAGAGAATCGGCGATACTGATGATAGCCGATTCCGCCGAATCCGCCTCTCGTTCTCTTACCCACCCCAACCTGGCGAACCTGCGCAACTTGATCAGGACCGTAGTAGAGACCCGCATTGAGGATGGGCAGTTCAACAACTGTGATATCACCTTGAGGGAGATGCGCCTGGTGGTGGAGAGACTGGCGAAGGATTTGTCAGCGATATACCACTCCCGAGTCTCCTATCCCTCTGAGGAGGCCCCGCCGCTGCTCCCCGAGGTTCCCCTCCCCACCCAACCGGTGATACCTCCCAAAGAGTAAGATGGTTGAACGGATGGGAGCTTGAATCTTCTGGAAGCTGAGAGTTCTTTGAGATGGCGGTTTACATACATAATGCTCTAAGCACGGAGAAAGTGGACCCCCGCCTGGAAGAACTTGCTTTACAGGTCGCGGACCGCCTGTCTATTCACCCCGACGCCTCGGTCAACATCGTGCTGACTGACGACGCTCACATGACCGCTCTCAACTCAGAGTATCTGGGCAGCAGTAACAGCACGGACTGCATCGCCTTTAACATAGATGCAAGGAAGCCCGCAGTGGGGGAATGGGTCTTCGGTGAGGTCTATGTGGGGGTGGAGGTTGCAGAACGGCAGGGGGCGGAGGCTGGCTGGGGAAAGGATAAGGAACTGGCTATGCTCATAATCCACGGACTGCTCCACCTGACCGGCAGAAAGGACGATTCCGATGAGCGTAGGGAGGCTATGATGGCTGAAGCTATGGGGTTGTTGGCGGAGTTTTGGGAGGAGGGCAAGTGACGGCGATAGTTGTATTCGGGAGGGAGAGCCTGTATGGCTAAGCGAAATCTATGGCAGAGCTTTAACGACGCCATTGAAGGGTTCATCTATGCCATAAGGTCGCAGTTCAATATGAAGCTACATGTCGGGGTGGCGGTTCTTGTGCTTATCGCCAGTCTTTTCCTTTCCATCTCCCGCCTGGAGCTCTTGATTGTAATTGTCGCCATCAGCATCGTGCTGATAACCGAGATGGTCAACAGCGCCCTGGAGCTCACCCTGGATTTTATCGTAGAACGGTATCACCCCCTGGCTCGCCTGGTCAAGGATATGGCCGCCGGAGCGGTCTTCATCGCCACTGCAACCGCGGTCTTCATCGGCTATGTGGTCTTCTTCCCCCGTCTCAAATCCCCCATGCTCACCATCCTGGTGCGGGTGCACCAGAACCCCGGACATGTCGCTATTGTGGCTTTATTGCTCACCGTTATCTTTGTGGTGGTCTCCAAAGCAGCCTTCGGCAAGGGAACACCGCTTCGGGGGGGAATGCCCTCCGGTCATGTGGCTTTAGCCTTTGCGGTGTGGACCTTCCTCTCCGTCCTATTTATGAACTCCCTGATAACCGCCCTGGTCTTCATTTTAGCGTTTCTTGTAGCTCAGTCCCGAATCGGCTCCGGAGAGCATAACTGGCGGGAGGTTCTTTCCGGAGCGTTTTTGGGCGTCGGTGTCGCCCTGTTCTGCTTCTGGTTATTTTAACCCGGATGAATAATAGAAAGATAAGGTGCTGTTGCGTGGGCAGGTTCTCAACCTTCCTCAAGTATCTTGCCAGCCCCGGGACTTTGTTCTTCCAGATCTTCCCTGTGGTCGCCCTCACCATATTCTCCTTCATAAGCCTGATCAGTTACCGTTCCGCCACTATGAATGGATGGGGGCAGTGGGAGCTCTTTGGTGACTATCGCACCGAACATGTGGGAATTGACGGCTTGCAGGGTGACTATGGGATAAAGATCAAGTATGCCCGACAGGATTCCACCTATCCGCCGGTAATCATTCTTCACGGCACCGCTGCCGCCGACGATTATCTGTGGCGTTTCTGCGGCAAGGTGACCCTTTTCCCATACTCCATCTATGAGCGAGAGGAGAGGATAATTCGTTCCGGTCTGGCTCAAAGCCTGGTTGACTTGGGCTTTGATGTAGTAACCTACACCAGCCCCGACTCCGCCGTCCGCCCTCTGGAGGAGTGTGCGGTTGAGCTTTCCGAAATCATAGAATGGACCAAGGACAAATTTGATGCAGAGCAGGTGGTCCTCATCGGGCACAGCCAGGGGGGATTGGTTGTGCGTTACTATGTGGAATCCGACCCCCGGATAATGGACAACTACATCTTCCCGCCAAAATGGGGTGTTTTTGCCTCCTTTCACCACCAGATTAAACCGGAATATGTGAGGGGGTTGTCTTATAACGATGATGTTGCCGGGGTATTCCTCCTGGGAACTCCCAACTATGGCATCAATGCCCCCGGGGATGGTTATGCAACCACAGTCGCTCTCGTTGAGCAGTCGCTGGGAAGTGAGTTTATTGAGTATTCAAATGACAGGTATAAAGAGGTGTCAACCAAGCTAGGGTTTCCGCCCTATTTTATAATTTATGGCACCGCCTATGAGGACTTCTTCAACAACCCGGCGCTTGATTTCGGCGATGGGGTGGTGACCGTTGAGAGCGCGGTCGGTCCCTTCGGAGACATCCCTTCCTTTGAGGGTGAGGTCATCGCCTATGATATAGACCATTACCAACTGGTAAGCGATGGCTTTGTGGTGGCAAAGATCGCCAACATGCTGTGGGGTTTGGAGCCGGATTAGAGTTTTTAACTGCGAGGAATGACTATTGTCAAAACGCAGGACAGGTGGGTCCAAGATTGTATTAATTTTCATAGCAGTCCTCTCCTTGATTATTTTCTGTGTCTTTCCCCAAGGGGTGGGGGCGGACTATGACCTCTCCACCATCGGCTCGGGCGAGGAGATAGTAATCGCCAAGCTGAGATATGAGGGCGGGGGAGACTGGTATGCCAATCCCACCTCCCTGCCGAACCTGATGCGGGAGGTGGCGCTACGCACCGGCTTGCCTATGGCAGACCTGCAGGAGGAGGAGGTGGTGAGTCTCACCGACCCCCAGCTCTTTGATTATCCTTTACTGCATATCACCGGGCACGGGCGCATCACCTTCAGCGAAACCGAAGCGCTAATATTGAAGGAATACCTTCTGCGGGGGGGCTTCATCCACGCCGATGACAACTACGGTCTGGATGAGTTTCTGCGCCCTGAGCTTATACGCATCTTCGGCGACGACTGCCTGATGGAGCTTCCCAAAACGCATCCCATCTACCACATCTTCTACGACCTTCCCGACGGTCTGCCCAAGATTCACGAACACCACGGTGGTCCCCCCAAGGGATACGGCATGTTCGTTGAGGGGCGCCTGGCACTATTCTATAGCTACAATACCGACCTATCCGACGGCTGGGAAGCCCCGGAGGTGCATAACGACCCACCGGAAAAAAGGGAAGAGGCGTTTCAGATGGGGACCAATATCGTTGTCTATGCCTTGACACATTAATGAAAAAATGATAACTTATATTGTTTCCCCTCCAAGAAACCTTTTGCAGTGAAGATGCGTTTTGTGAGTAAGAAAGTAACCGTGGAACTGAACGCTTCGGGGAAGGTCCCTGAGGCGGTTGTCCTTGGTTCTCAGCGCTACCACCCTCTGGAGCTGGTAGCCCAATGGCGCGACTATGGCTTCGGCAGGGTGCCGATGCCCAGCCACAACTGGCGCATGCGCCACAACCGCAACTACTACCTGCTGATGACTGAAGGCGGTGAGACCCTGGAGTTATACCGAAACCTGTCAACGCCGAAAGGAAGCGAGTGGGTCCTTTACCGCATCCATGAAACGGGTGAGGTGCCCCTCAGGGAGAAGCCTAAAATAAGGCAGAATTTGAGCAATCGGTCAATGTCAGAAGGGCAGAAAGGTGATAATGATGAATTATAGAAAGGTGATAATATTGGCGATAGCCCTCCTGCTGATTCTTGTGGGGTCTGTTTCTGCCATAATTAACCCCAGCTTCAGTTATTTTAAGCCCTTCGGTTATTGGGCAGAGGACCGCTACAGTGGGGGGATGGCGACGATGTTCTCC
Organism: Candidatus Coatesiibacteriota bacterium; assembly: GCA_030602715.1. Taxonomy (GTDB): domain Bacteria; phylum RBG-13-66-14; class B26-G2; order B26-G2; family JAUVZD01; genus JAUVZD01. Next base: position 97,948 of record JAUVZD010000011.1, on the reverse strand, counting down.
CTGGAGTTCGTGCTCGTAGGCCATGTGGCTTTGGTGCCGATAGAGGTGGGTTACTGCGACCTTGGTAAGGATGAAACATTGATAAGATACATCCAGGCCTTTGTACCGCCGGAGGTGTTACAGGGGTATGACGTCTCGGATGTCAGAAGCAATATGTGGATTCTTGGTGGGGGAGTTAAGGTGAACTTGCTGCCCAAGAAACTGGCCACACCTTACATAATGGGGGGATATTATTTCTTCCTTCGGGGGGTGAAATTGGCTGGCATACCCATGCCATTCATACCTGGATATACCGACCAATCGCGGATTAACTACAACCATGGTTTCGGCATTGATGTGGGGGTTACCCTTCTACCGGGTAAGCTATTGAGCGCCACGATGGGCTTGCGCTACTTCTATGCCAAGGGTGCGGGAACCAACGAGATAGATACCGAGGTTTTGGGAATGCCTCCGATGGACGCTCAGTTCTTTCTCTTCCATGCCGGTGTTGATTTTTTGTAGGAAATTTGCAGGTGGTGTAAGATGTATTGGAATTATCTCCTAAGATACTGTAGTGTTTTGTATTGAAAATATCTTTAATTTATGTTATAATATATTATAACACTATGTCAATGAGTTTTGCTTTAGATTCAACAATCGTGATGAATATAGGGCTTTTGACCTTGTGTTGAAGCAAGCAGTGTTGGAATCGTTATTTGATTATTCTTTCGAATTCTCACGGATGATATGTCCACGGGGGTACAATGTTTTAAACAGTTTGTGTGGGATTTGGAGCAACGGAGAGTGGCTGATATAGATATTCCGGTTTTAGTTCTTGGAATTGATGCTGATTCGGTTTTTAGGGGATAAACTGTGGTGAAAGATTATAGTAGTATTTGGGGGGATAATTCTGAAAGAATATTATGAAAAGGCATGAATTTTTTCCTTGACTTGAGATTTGAAAATTATTATTATAGTTGTAGAATGGACTAATTTAAATTGCAAGAAATGAAGAATATAAGGAGGGTCTTATTATGGATATTTTGCATATCCAAATAGGTTTTGGTCAGTTTGGTCAAGCTTTTGCCATACCTGTTTTAAAACAGTTAGTGGAAGAGAAGGGTCATATTTATAGAAGTTTAGTTATAGCTAGAACAGATAGTGGAAGCGGAACTGGGAAAGGTGGAAAGCTTCGTAGAATATTTGAAGAGAGTAGTAATGAGTATTTTATTAGAATGTGTACGGATAATGGTAGTAAGGAAGAATATGGGGTTACACTGGATTTTGGGGCTTTGTACGATTCAAGTGATAAACGATTTGAGTATTTGAGTGGCAAAATCAATTTTGATGATTTCAACCAAATAATTATCGCTACCTCAGTACGAACAGCAAATATTGAAAGTGCTGCGGAAACTATAATTGAATTTTTGAAAAAACATGAATCGTTATGGGTGAAGCCGATACATATAATAGCACTAGAGAATGGCAAAGATATAACGACCAGAGAATTAAAACGGAAAATGCAAGAAAAATTGAAAGATATTGATATTAAAAAAATGTTTTTTTATGATGCCATAGTAGATAGAATATCGATTTTAGAGATGTTAAGTGAGGAAGAAAAAACTCCCGATGGGATTGAACCTAAAGAAGGCATTGTAAATACTGAAGACTATTTTTCTCTAATATTAAAGGATGATGGATATGGAAATATTGATGAAATAATGCAATTTGGAGGTGAATATAGGAGTCCTGATAAAACAGCTTTATTTGTCAAGCAAGAGGAATACAGTGCTTGGGAGAAGATGAAAATGTTAGGACTCAATGGATTACACTATTGGCTTTGTGGAAATTCTTTAATTATTTTTGGTCACAGGATTGGGATTAATCATAAACTATCTTTTTTAGGTTCATTGGTAGAGAAATCCAGTCATTATAAACATTTTGAAGATTGTGCAGTTAGAGCCTTAGAAAGATATAACTATTTCAAAGGTAGTGAGAGGGATCGGATTCGTGTAAATCTTCAACGGATATCTAACGAGAGTTTGTCCGATGATGTTTCTCGAGTACTTAAAGATTTAGTATATGAATCTAAGAATGTAGATATATCTGAGCAACGGGATAAAACATATCATGATTGGGGAACGATAATTAAAATAATTGACAAAATTGTAGAGCGGTTGGAAGAACCTTTTAGAGAGAATATCCCTTCTTACGGTAATACGACAGAGTGGTTTAAAAAAGCCTCAAATCAGCTCATTGGGTTTGCCGCACCAATGTTGGCTCTAAAATACTTTACATCGCATAAAATCATGCATTTGCTTTTTAATCAGTTTCAAAGCTATGTTATAAATACGGCTTTTGATGTAAAAAATTTAACAACATATCTTGAGCCTAATAAGCCTGAGGACCGTTCAAATTTGTCATTTTAGGATTTCTACTTTTTCCTGTAGCAATGAATCTGTTAACCCAGATGAACATTAAAAGTATCTTAGCTAAAAGATAGGGAGGATTAAAGATGGTACCTTCTCAATCATCTTTACACGAAGAAACACTAGATGTTGATGACCTTGAAATGCTTACTTTCCAACTTCAGCTTGCGAGGGGAATCGGATTAATGGATGGGTTCTTTAATATTTGGAAAAAGCCATTAATGAAGAACCATGACCTTAGAAGAGCATTCTTTGAGCACTACTCTCGTGAATACTTACCATATGTTAAGAAGAAAATTGCCCAGAGTACTATTTATGCTGATTTTTGGAAAAACCTTCGAGAAGAAAAAGAATATTTGCAAGTAGCTTGTTGTTTACCTGAGAACCTGGAGCTAGAGGATGATGCTTGGGTACGACTTATTGACCTTAGTAGGCTCTTTGACATAAAACATTCATTCCATGAAATACAGGAGTTCTCCGGCGACCTTCTTTTCTATGGCATTTTGTTCATACTTGAGAAAGCTGCTAGTTATGAAGAAAAGGTTATTAAAGGTGAGTTTCGCCTTACTCGAGGTGAAGCTAGCTATGAGACTACTCTGAAACTTGAAAGTAGATTAGTTCCCTACTATATCTCATTAGCAGGTGAACATGAATTGAACATTATTCACTCCTCTGGTCTGTCCATGGCTAATGACGAAGCACTTACAAGATTAGTCCGCTTATGCGCTCATGCTGGTATTCGTAGCAAAAGGATGGAGATAGTTGAAGATACCGATGTGTCCATAGGGAGTCATTTTTTAGTTCATTCTGAGATTTATGACATAATTCTAGTCAAAGACAGGGACGTGGAACGTGATCCCCTACTCAATAGATATGTCTCTTTAGTTGCAAATTCGAAAAAACTCCACAAACATTTTAATGATGAGTGGACGAGAAAATTAGGAAAAACGATTTTGGTTGAAGAAGCTACATAGTAATCATTAGAGTGAGTACGGAGGGAGAGAGGAAGACCAGGGGGAAGACTTGAATAGAGAAAGTGACTGAACCCATATTTATAATTTAGTGCTATGGGGCAAGAATAAGTATCTTTGCCCTATATCATTATTTATTGGTGAAAGATGAGGGAGATGAGAGGTGGAATAGAATATGAGAGGGGAATAGAAAAAGATGACGATAAAAGCGAATATACTGAGATGATTTTAGAGATTGGTAAGGTGTTTCACCTCGCCAATAAAATTGCAATAACATTGTTGTGTTAAACCCTACCGTATTTTAGGCGATAGTTCCGAAGATGTATTACGGTCTCTTCTACGACTGGACCTGGTTACTTCTAATCCCGGCCATATTGCTGGGGATGTGGGCTTCCTGGAAGGTGCGCTCCACCTTCAACAAATACTCAAGAGTCGCCAGCTATAGCCAGATAAGGGGCTCTGAGGTCGCCGAGGAGATTCTTGAGCGGAACGGAATAGCCGATGTCAAGGTGGAGCAGGTAGGTGGCAATCTGAGCGACCACTACGACCCCCGCAAGAAGGTCCTGCGCCTCTCCCAGTCGGTGTATAGCTCACCCTCTCTCTCCGCCGTCGGCGTCGCCGCCCACGAGTGCGGACACGCCATCCAGCACGCCACCGGCTACCTTGCCCTTAAAGTGCGTAACGCCATCTACCCCTTAGCCGCCTTCGGGTCCTATCTTTTCATTCCCCTGCTCATAGGTGGGCTCATCTTCCAGTGGGGCTTCCTCATCAAGGTGGGCATCTTCCTATACAGCTTTGCGGTCTTCTTCACCCTCATCACCCTGCCGGTGGAGCTTGACGCCTCCCGGCGGGCGATAGAGCAACTGCGCAGTGGAGGAATCCTGCAGGAGGGGGAGATTTCATCAGCCAAGAAGGTCCTCTCCGCGGCAGCATGGACTTATGTAGCCTCAGCCCTGGCGGCGCTGGTGTGGTTACTCAGGATGATACTGTTGTCCAGGAGGTAGGGGGGGAGTAGTTTAACATTCAGGATGAAATTTTTGGGGAGACAAAAAAGTCTCCCCAACTTTTTTCCGGACTGAATCTATCCCCCCCCCATCACACATTCTCCCCCTGGAACTTTCCACTGTAGCCCTCTTCCACCTCTTCGTCCAGCTCAAAGAAGATGAGTTGAAGCACTCTAGCTCCCCTCTGCAGGCGAAAGCCGGCATCGTTGTGCACCACGCAGAGCACCTCACTCCGTCCCTCGTAGCCTGAATCCCACAGCGCGGTGCCCAGGCTGACCCCACAGCGGGTGAGACTTGAGCGGGGACGGGCGATGGCGCAGATATTTCGGGGTATGTGCACCACCTCGGCGAGCACCAGACGATAGACTCCACCGGCAAGCTGCCACCAGCCCTCACCGTCGGGCGTTAGCTCCTCGGTGGGGGCTACCTGGCGGTCTTTGTCCTCCTTGCCCAGGAATCCTGCACCTTTTATTGAAAGAACTCGCTTTATGGAGAGCTCCACCCCGTTGGGCTGAATGTGCGCCTCACCTGCCCCCTCCACCAATGGGGGGGTCCGCTCAAAGACCAGCTCCCTCAATCGTCTGCCGGTTATGATTCCAGCCACATCGTCTCCCCGCACAAATATTCTCAACCAAAAGTAGCATATAAGGGTCATCGGGGCAATGCTTTTCATCTTCGGTTTGGTGTGTTATATTTATTTGGCGTTATTCTCTTTTAACAGTGGATTTGCAAAGGGGTAAGAGATGAGGTTAAAGATTGGATTTTGGAGTGTGGGAATAGCGGTCGTCCTTATCGTCTTGGTCCTTTCCCTGACGGTATCCTCCTGCGGGAAGAAGCGATACGCATTCATATCCGGCACCACCCACATGATGGGCACAGAGGTCAACATCACCATCTATCCGTATGATGAGGAAGCCGATTCTCAATACTTCTACAACAGGACTCTGGAGGCTATTGAGGATGTGGCGGATATTGCCGCCGCCTTTCGCCAGGAGAGTGAGCTTTATGCTCTGAATCAATCGGCGGGAGCCGATGGAGGTTACACCGTCTCCTATACCTTGATGGACATACTGGTCAAGTCCAGGGAGGCTTACGAGTTGACGGGAGGAGCGTTTGACCCGACCGTTGCGCCTCTGGTCTTTGCCTACGGCTTTAATTATCACCCCACAACCGGGGAGGAGAGCAAGCCCCACTCACTGACCGACGAGGAACTGGAAAAACTGCTCCCTCTGGTCGGTTTTGATAAGATTCTGCTTGATGAGGAGGGGGGAGTGGTCTTTCTTCCTTCAGGGATGAACATAGACCTGGGAGCGATTGCCAAGGGCTACGCTGCAGATTTGGCTTGCGATGGAATTTATTACTCGGTGAAGGGGGTTATGGTGGACATAGGTGGCGATATTTCAATTCGTGGTCGTAAGCCCTCCGGTGATCCCTGGTTGGTGGCAATCGCCGACCCCCGGGACCCGGAAAAGACCCTGGCGGAGCTTGCACTGACCGGAGGCTGTGGTGTGGCTACCTCCGGCGACTACGAAAGTTACTTTGAGGTTGATGATGAGCGCTACAGTCATATAATAGACCCCCGCACCGGTCTTCCGGCTCGCTGGGTGATCAGCACCACGGTCATCGCCCCCACAGCCACCCTGGCTGATGCCCTGACAACCGCCGTCTTCGTCTTGGGCGTAAGCGAAGGTATAGCGCTCATAGACCAGCTTGCCGATACCGAGGTCATCATCTATACTGAGGAGGGCGGGGAGCTTATCGCCCACTATTCTGTAGGGGCGGAGGAGCTTTTAGTGGCGGATGAGGAGAAATAGAGATTCGGTAGCCGATTCAAAAGCCGAACTGATTGGGCGGTAAAACATTTGACTTGGGGTGTTTTTATGTTATATTTAGAGTGCCTCTATGGTAGAAAAAATCTGTACAGACTGAAAGGAGGTGAGCAGGGCGTGGAGAGGATGAAAGTAGCCGGGGTAACCTTTGATTCCAAAAGCAACCAACCGATGGTAATTCTGCGGGATCTGGAGGAGAAGCGAATATTACCCATCTGGATAGGTGCCTTTGAGGCTAACGCTATTCTGATGGAACTTGAGGGAGTGCACACCTCCCGACCGATGACACATGACCTCATTAAGCTTATCATCGGTGGTTTGGGGGCAAAGGTAACTCAGGTGGTCATCAACAACCTGAAGGAGGGCACCTATTTCGCAGAGATAAAGATCTCCATTGAGGGGATGACCGCCAAGATTGATGCCCGCCCCTCTGATGCCATCGCTGTCGCCCTGCGAGCTGGCTGTCCCATCTTTGTGGAGGAGCATGTGCTTGCCAGCGGCCAGTGGTTGGAGGATGACAGTCTTACTGAAGAGGAGAGGGAAAAACAGTTCAAGGAGTTCATTGAAGAATTGAAGCCCGAGGATTTTGATGAGCTGGGGGATTCATAATATCTATTCAGGAAGCCTATGGAGCTGAAGGAAACCATCAAAAAGCGAAAAAGCGTCCGTCACTTCCACGAGGATAAGCCCGTTGATGATTCCACCGTTCGGGCTATTTTGGAACTGGCTATTCGGGCACCCTCGGCGGGGAATGTCCAACCCTGGATAATCCATGTGGTGCGCAAACCAGAGTCGCGAAATTTACTGACCGAAGCAGCCCACGGTCAGTCTTTTATCGCCCAGGCGCCGGTGGCTTTGGTGGTCTGTATAGACAAAGAACGAACCCTATCAACATACGGACAGCGGGGGTTGGAACTATACAGCATACAGGACACCGCCGCTCTCACTGAACACATACTGCTTACCGCGGTGGACATGGGGTTGGGTACTTGCTGGGTGGGGGCTTTTGACGAGGAGGCTTGCAGTCGGGCTCTGTCGCTTTCCCGCAACGAGCGTCCTGTGGCAATAATCCCTCTGGGATATCCAGCAAAGGATCCCGCCGACCGTGGCAGGCGGCGCCTTGACGAAGTAACCGTTTGGGATTGAGCCCTGTATTAATACGAACCTCTCTGTTGTGGCTGGATTGTCAGCCACTTGTTTCGTAGATACCCAAATTAGAGACTATGTGTTTCCCGAAAGGAAAGAAATTTCTCCCGACTATCGTATTGCCGCTGGTGATGATGATCGTTCCCGTCTCCGCCCTCACCGCTGTTGAGGCTGGGGTCGTCGTTGAGGAGGGGGAGAGCGATGAGTTTATCGGCATTCGCCGACCGGCTCCGGTATCCGAGGTGGAGGTTCCCACCTGCATCAATTTGGGAGATGTACTGGTAATAATTATGTATGGGACTCTGCCCAGCTCGCTCTTCAAAATTGTGGAGATACCCTATGAATATAAAATTGAGGACAGCACTATTATGATAAATCCCATTATGGGCAACAACCCCGATGCCGACCCCCTCTCAGTTACTGTCAATTACGGCGAGGTGGTGCGCATCTTTGACCTGGAGGAGGGTTTCTACGATGTAATTGTGGAGGGAGATGGGGCGCTATTTACTCGCCAGGTGGAGGTGAGGGATTGCCCGCCCTGAGATTAGCAGTAGACCGCCGGTTGAGCGGGATGATTCTTTGGAGGTGGTGATTATGGTTGATGTGGAAAGAAAATATATCGCAGTGGTGCTGGCTCTTGCGCTCATTCTCTCGTCATTCGTCCTCTCCCCTGAGCGAGTCTTTGCTGATTCCGCCTCCGATGTCCTAAGCAGCTTTTTGGATTCCGCCGAACCCTGCCCTGCTATCATCGTCAGCGCCACCGAGGACCTTTATGATTCAGAGACCGGCGAGGGGGCTGGATTTCTCTACATTACCCTCTTCGCTCAAGGTACAAAACGTCATTACCAGATAGAGTGGGGGGATGAGGTTCAGTTTCTGGTGGATGTGGATGGTGTGCGCTACGGCGAGCCGGATATGGAGACGGAGAGTGCGGTGCCCCTCTTGCACAGGCTGTTGTTTGACGCCGGTGCTCTGGATGCGACCTCACTTAGGGATATTCTGGAACGGGCGGAGATAGATACCATGGTCTATACTTCCCTTGACTTTCAGGGGCAGAATCTAGCCATCATCGGCGTCTCCGACCCATCCGAAGACTCCCCACAACTGTGGCTGGATGTGGACAGCTGGTCGGTGGTGAGGCTGATAACTAGGGATGATGCCGGCAACACCTTGGATACTCAACTCTCCCGGTTTACCGAGGTTGAGGGTGGTTTCCTGCTTCCTCAGTTATGGATTACAACCCAAGAGGGGGTAGTGGTCAACCGGATAATGGTGAACAATGTGCGGGTTGCGCCCCAGTTGGATGAGGAGCTGTTCGTGCCCGGCGAGTTTGAGTAGGGGGGATAATTTTATCTAAATTCAAAGAGCCCGGCGGATGTGCCGGGCTTTTTTTAGGACTATATAAGAGGATAATGTTACTCGCTCTGGTCGCTTTCGCAGTAACCTTGGCATTCACCGCCGTTTACACAGAACTCCATACCACAGTTGTCGCATATGCCGTCCTTGTCGTCGTCCACACAGTCGCAGTGGTTACAGCAGTTGCAGTCGTCGGCGCAGTTGTAAGTTCCGGTGGCATAACAACAAGCTTCCGCTTCATCACCACAGTGACCGCAGTGAGCAGAAGCCCAAATTACTGAAAAGGCGACGATCAAGAGAACTGCCGTCAGGGAGACTGTCAGTTTTTTCATCTATTCCTCTCCTTGTGAGTGGGTTTTTTTGATTCTTAGGTTTCCTAATCCTCTTCAATGTGGAACCATTGGGGATGATGCTTCTTGACTTTCTCGGTGTATCCCTCCAGTTTGTCGGCGAACTGGTTCTCTATCCCCGCCTTGGCACACAGGTCCGCCCAATGTTCCTCCACCAGCAGCTGGATGACATCTATCTCCTCCTCGGTCAGGTGGCGGAAGCGCCCCTGTAACTTTAGAAACTCGGAGACCGGCACAAACTTGCGGGTCATACGGGTGAACTTGTAATTGCCGTTCTCCACCTCATAGAGGGGCCACTTGCGGGTGGATGTCGCCAGGCGAACCACCTCAATGGATATCTCGCTGGAGTGCTTCCAGCCCGGAGGACAGGAGGCTAAAATCTGCAAATACTTCGGACCCACAATCTCCTTTGCCTTGTTTACCTTCTTAATCCAATCCTCGGGATAGGCGATGTTGCCGGTGGCGGTGTAGGGAATGTGGTGAGCCACCATAATAGCCACCATGTCCTTCTTGGGTGACTTCTTGAAGTGGGGAGGTGGGGTGGTGGTGGTCCAGGCACCGACCGGGGTGGAGCCGGAGCGCTGGATGCCGGTGTTCATGTAAGCCTCGTTGTCGTAGCAGATATACAGGACATTATCCCCCCGCTCCACCATACCAGAGAGAGCCTGGATGCCGATATCCACCGTTCCCCCGTCCCCTGCCCAGGCGACGACATTTATATCTCCCTTTCCCCGGATTGCAAAACCGGCCTGGATACCGCTAGCCATAGAGGCGGCGGTTTCAAAGGCGGTGTGAAACAGAGGAATCTGCAGGGAGGTATAGGGGAAAGGACCGTCAATGACCGACCAGCAACAAGCCGGGACGGAATAGACTGTGTTCTGACCTAGAGCCTTGAGGGTGTAGCGCATCGCCAGAGTGGCGCCACACCCTTGACAGGCAAGGTGTCCACTATAAACTAACTCCTCTTTGGGAATGGTCGTCTTCATAGTTTTACCCCCCACCAGGTGGGATGGTCGCATTTGCCTTCCTTGGCAAGATTAGCGATGGCTAAAATATCCTTTACCGCCACATCCCGACCACCGAGACCGGCGATGTAGGAGTAGATAGGTAGATGGGGCTCATCATACATAGCTGACTTAACCTCGGAGTAGAAGATGCCCTCACCGCCGAAGGAGTAGTTACGGTCTATGACCGCTATCGCCTTCTTCCCCTTAAGATATTTCTTCACCAGGTCAAAGGGGAAGGGGCGGAATACACGGATTTTGAGGGAGCCGAGCTTTAAGCCCGCCTCCCGGGCGTCCACCACCGCCTGTTTGGCGGTGGAGGAGATGGTTCCCGAGACCACCAGAAGTATCTCCGCATCATCTGCCATGAAGGGTTCCACCCGCCCGTATTCCCTGCCAAAGAGCTCTTTGAACTCCTGGTGCACCTTGTCCATCACCTTCTCCACGCGTAAAAAGTCCTTCTGTAAATTATATCGGAGTTCGTAGTAGCGGTCCGGGCCGGTCAATCCGCCATAGGTATGGGGGTCTTTGGGGTCCAGTTTCCACTTGGCTTCATATTTGGGCAGGAACTTATCCACCAGCTTTTGGTCGCGCAGGTCCACCGGCTCCGAGGTATGGGAGAGGAAGAAGGCATCCAGAATGACCAGCGAGGGGACGGAGACCGTCTCCGATACCTTGAAGGCTTGGATGATGGAATCCAGCACATCCTGGTTTCCCTCGCAATAATAGTGTATCCAGCCGGTGTCCCGCTGGGAGAGGGAATCGTTCTGGTCGGTCCAGATGCTCCACGGTGGTCCCATGGCTCTGTTGATGTTGGCGATGACTATGGGTGTGCGAGCGTTTGCCGCCCAGTGGAGCATCTCGTGCATCAGAGCCAATCCCTGGGAGGAGGTGGCGGTGAAGGCTCTGGCGCCAGCCGCTGAGGCTCCGATACAGGCGGCGCAGGCGGAGTGCTCGCTCTCCACCTTGATGAAGATGGCGTCCATCTCCCCGTCGGCGCAGAAGCTGGATATCTTCTCCACCACCTGGGTCTGCGGGGTGATGGGATAGGCGGCAACCACCTCGGAGCGTGTTATCTTGGCGGCGTAGGAGACGGTGTGGTTGCCGGTTATCACCTTTCTCATTTTATCTCCTCCTCCATAACTATAGCCTCGGTGGGACATTCGTGGGCACAGACGCCACAGCCCTTGCAGTAATCGTAGTTAATTATCGGATAATCACCGTCTATATTGATGCAGAAGTCCGGGCAGAATTTCCAGCACAGAGAGCATCCGTTGCACTTCTCGGGGATGACCAGGGGGCGGATGTTGCGCCAGCTTCCCGTCTTGTTGACCAGCATCTTTCCCAGGGAGGCAGCCATTGGGGGCATATCCTTTGCCCCGCTGATCTTTATCTCATATTTTTCAGCCATCACCCGGCGTTCTCCTTTCTAGGTTCAAATGGTTCCCTGCCATATCAATCGGGCGTGGGGGCTAGTTCGTAGGCTCTCTTGGCAGCGTCGGCGTTCTTCTTTGCCAGATGGGATGGGAAAGCATCCATGATGCATTCGTAGAGCTTGTCAATGTCTATCTCTCCAAAGGCTTTGGCGAAAGCCCCCATCATCACCGTGTTGGCGATGGGCTGAGCCTTTGAGCCCAAGCCGAATTCCACAGCCACGCCGTTACCGTCAAAGGTGATTATCTTATAGTCGCCCTTAATTTTCAGTTCCTCCGGCGGGAGGTCGGAGTTGACCAGAAGGATGCCCCCCTTGCTCAATCCGGAGGTTACATCTACCGCTTGGATTAATGTGGGGTCCAGGACTACCACATGGTCCGGTTCATAGACTTCACAGCGAACCCAGATGGGTTTGTCGTCAATGCGGATGAAGGAGGCGACCGGGGCGCCACGGCGTTCAACCCCAAACATGGGGAAGGACTGCACCTCCTTGCCCATGCGGAAGATGGCATCAGCCATAATTGAGGAAGCCATAGCCGCTCCCTGTCCGCCGCGACCGTGGAAGCGAATCTCAATCAAGTGCCCCACTCCTTTTAGAATTGAAGTTGATTGCCAGTGTATAGAAAACCATTAAAGGGAAGAGGAAAAGAAAATTATTATACATCTTGGCTTATGTAATTTCAAGGTTTTTTGTGATAAAAATCACATAAAATCACTATTTTTAAGACTGGTCCGGTTTGCTTTTTCATCCTCCTCGTCTCGCCACACCAGAGCGCAGAGGGCATCCATTAAGTTGAATATGGCTTCGTCGTCATCAGCCCACTCCTCAAGCTCACAGCCCAAGCACCAGCCACCGTCACCGTCCCACAAGTAAAGGAATCTCTCCCGACAGTCCTCAAACATACGCTGGCAGGTGGTTCTTACCCTGTCAAAGAAGCGGTAGTCTATGAGCGATTTGCGGAGTGTGTCTATCTGTTCCTGGTTTAGTTTCGCTTCCTTTTCCTGGGACCAGGGGTCAGCGCCCTCGCTTTTGTGGGTAACTTGAGCCACCAGTTCGTGGGAGATGGTCAGGCGCATCAACTCAGTTTTTCCCGTCCAGGTCTGATAGATAACCAGAGGACTGACCTCGTTTTTTTCCATAACATTTTTAGTTCTTAAGTGCTCCGGCAGGAGGTACAGGTTATTTCTCACTGGTGCAGGACATGGTATATTCAGCGCCGAGACTGGAGTAGGTGTCTGAGTCCCAGACCCACTCAACCCGATTTTCGTCCGTCTTTCCCGGGTAGCTGGCATCTACAATCTTGCCGGGCATATTCACCGCAAAGGTGATGAAATAGTCGGTCATGCCTGCAAAGCCGATAGTGGGAGCGATGGTTTCGGTGAGGGTATAGCCCAGCTCAGTCTCAGTCCATTTACACTCCTTTACATCCCCGATGGTGGTCTCTGCGAACTGGGATACATCATCAAAATAGACGGTGAAATAGACATGGGTCCACTCCAAAAGTTCGCCTTCAGAAACCTTCTCCTGCCTTACCACCACCCGGATCTGGTTTATCTCCACTCCCCCTTTTTCAAACTCCTGTAGGATTTCACTCTCTGTTGATGGCGGGGGTTCAGCCTCGGCATCTGTGAAGTTTGTGGCGACATACCAATAGTGAATGTAGGCCTCCCCGCTACCGTCTTCATTCATTTTCAGGGTCTGCTTGTAGTTTATACACCCGAATAGAAGCGGGAAGGAGACCAGAATTGAAAGTAGGAGTGCTGTTCTGGGATTCATTTTGACCGTCCTTTGGCTAAATCGTTAAAATCAACCTGTGCTATTTACCTCCCCTGGGGCTTTCCCTCTTCCTTCTTCTAACTACTACTATCAGAAGGATAACAACCACTACAATCAATGCCAGCACCGCACCGCCGATGGCGACCCGGAACCAGATTCGCCAACTGGGAGACGATGTTGATGGGGAAACAGTTTAACATATAAGGGCAAGCGGAGAAAGAAAAACTGACCCGATTGAGGTTTCTTCGGGGAAAGGTTCTCTGGCTTTGCGCCAGACTCACCTTTTTTCCGCAAAGAGCAGGCTAAAGACTTTGTTCTGGGAGAGCCCCCGGATGCGGACCAGTTTGTCCCGGGCTGAGTGACCGGAGATGATGGTAATGTCGCTGGGGGAGACGCCCAGGGTCTTGGAAAGGAAGCGAAGCAGTTCTTTGTTAGCCCGACCGGATACAGGAGGGGCGGCTATCTCCATAGAGACCGCCGCCCCAAGTTTACTTTTAGTCTTACCGATTATTCGGGTGGTGCTTGCCCGGGGTTTTACCCGCAACGCTATCACAGCTTCGTCTTGCTCATCCCCGAGGGTCATGGTAAATCGGTGGGATTACTTTTTCTTCTTTCCAGCTACCGCCACGATGATGATGATGACGATTATGATGATGACCACAACGATACCGATAATGACCCACAGCCAGACACCCATACCGCCGGCTACTTCAGCACCGGCTTTGGCACTGGTGCAGGTCATAGTGAACTCTGCACCCAGCTTGGAGTAGGAATCCAGATCCCAACTCCAGGTTACTTTGCTGCCGTCAATCTTTCCGGGGTCGCTGGCGCTCAAAATCTTGCCGGGCATGTTCACCGCAAAGGTGATGTGGTATTCGGTCATTCCCAACTGATCGGCGAAGTCAGGGCTGGGAATTATATCCTCAGTGAAGGTATAGCCGTCTGGGGTTTCTTCCCACTTGACTTCAGTTACTTCTCCCAGGTCGCCCAAGCCGACCAGAGCAAGCGAACTTGCATTGTCAAAGTTGAGATCGAACTTGACATGTGTCCACTCCACGGGGTTGCCCTCGGCGTCCTTCTCTGTCTTGGATTCTACTTTGATGTTGCCAACCTTCATTCCCCCCTGCTCATACACGCTCTTGATGTCCGCCTCGGTGGAGGGAGGCGCAGCAGTCGGGTCCATGCTGAAACTACCCGGCTGGAACCAGTAGTAAATCTCCGCTTCCCCGGCGCCGGTGGGCTGCATCTTCAGAGTCTGCTCGTAGTTTACGCAGCCAAACAGAAGCAGACCAAGGGCTACAAGGGAAAGTAGTATGGCTGTTCTCCGTGCCATCAAAAATCCTCCTTTTGTTTAGATTGCTGAGATATTCTTCAGCGTTACTATTGAAAACCAACTATAATGAAGCTGGTTAAAAGGCAAAGGTGACTATTCTTTTTTAGGTTCTGTGTTGTCGGTGATCGCCTTTAGAAAACGGTAGTTTTGTTCCAGGATAGCCTTGAATTGAGCGAGCATCTGGTCTCGCTGGGAGCGGAGGGCGGTTATCTCCTGGCGGTAGCGCTCTGATTCCTTACTGGCTTCGGCGATGATCTTCTCCGCTTTTAACTCCGCCTCCTTCAGTATCACCTGCGCTTCCTTTTCCGTATTCCCCTTCATCTGCTCGGTGACCTTCTGAGCGGCGAGTAGAGTCTCCTCCAGATTCCGCTCCAGCTTATGATATTCCCCAGTCTTCACTTCCAGCTCTTTTACTCTATCATGTAGACCGGCGTTATCGTTCAAAGTCTCCTCCAACTGCTCGGCTATCATCTGCAAAAAAGCATCTACCTCGTCCTTATCGTAGCCGCGCATACCGGTCTTAAATTCTTGTTTATGGATGTCCTGGGGGGTTATCTTCATCCCAACTCATTTAAGGTGGCAAAAGATATGTTCTCCAATTTTTTATCTTAAATATGATACTCATAAAACAATCGTAAGTCAAGTAAAAAATTCTATGGGATGGATTTTACCGCCGCCCTTTCCGATGCAAATCTATCAGTGCGTCCGCCACCTCGGAGGGGCTGATATCCTTCATACACGCAAAATCCCCCCTGGGGCAGGACTTTCCCCCGTGGGTTCCGCAGGGGGAGCATTCCACATCGGCAAAGACCGCCCGACCGTGCTCTCCCCAGGGACCGATCCCCTGGCTGGGTAGAGTGGGACCGTAAACGCCCACTGTGGGCACCCCTAGAGCGAGAGCCAGGTGCAAGCCCCCGCTGTCGTTGGCAAGGCAGAGGTCACAGGATTCCACCACCCCCTTCAATTGAGAGAGGTTGGTTTCGCCGGCTAGGTTGATGTTGGCTATCTTGAGCCCTCTTTCCACCTCCTTTGCCAGTTTCCGCTCATCCTCTGTCCCCAGCAAGACCGCCCCGAAGTCCAACCGGGAGGCTGTCTCCTGCACCGCCAAAGCCATCATCTCAGCGGGATACCGCTTGGTGGGCCAAACCGAGCCGCAGAAGACGGCGAGCAGACCCCGCCCCCGACTTTTTATTTCCCTCAACGACCGTTCCGCAAAGGCTTTAGCCTCCGCTGTAGCCCGAAGATGCAGGTCGGGAACAATCTCTCCCGCAGCCAGTGCCTTTGCCAGGGCTAGATAGCGTTCCACGATGTGGATATTGGGGTCATAAGGGACCAGGTGAGTGAAAAGGTAGGGAGCGTTGCTCTCGGCAAAGCTAACACGCCAGCGGGCTCTGCTTGCCGAAGCCACCAGCGCCGAGCGCAGAGAGAGATGGGGGCAGACCACCAATTGGTATCTTTTTTCCTTTAGTTTTCGCCACAGTTGGGCGCTTTGAGGAAACTGACCCAATCTCCTGCGCTTGTCGTAGATGAGGACCTCCCCCACCTCGGCAAGTCCCTTGATTGCCTCAGCGGTCTGGGGAATGACCAGCACATCAACCGAGCCTCCGGGCAGAGCCCGGCTCAGGGTCTGGATCAAGGGGGTTGTGCGCACCAGATCGCCAAGGTAGGCGGTCTGGATGAGCAGAGCTCGCTCAATTCTGGAGAGGTCAATGGGAATGGTTGGGTCTTTGGATGGGGGTATCATAGGGCGATGGGAGGTTTTTCCTTCCTGTTAGTATATCAAAAGGGTGTGGCGAGTGCAACCAATTGGAGGATTCAAATTGGCGGAACTATTTGTCTGGTAAATCGGTTTTATTTATGATAATATATAGATGTCAATAGTCGTTCTCAGAGGAGGTGAAGCATGTTTTTCATACCGATCTTCTTTTTCATGATATCCATGGCGGTGGGTATCTGGCTCTTGACCAAGCTGGAAGCCCTCAAAGGCGCTGACCGGATGCTCTCTCGCATCGGGGCCTGGATAATTATTGTTCTCTCCTTCATCGCCGTAATCCTGTTCATAATCTTCGGGATGGTTTATCCGGGTGGTCCCCCCTGCGGCTCAATGTTTGGACCTGGTCATATGGGGACAAAATCTGGTATGTTTGGCCCGATGATGATGGGTGAGGAGGGGGAATATTACTACATGCATGAACATATGCAGGAACATATGGGGGAGCATATGGGCTTGGAAGAGCCGCCGGCGGGAATGATTGAGGGGGAGAAAGAAGCCCCACCTGTGGGTAAGGAATCCGGAGAGGTTAAGTAGTGGGGGATTTTTCCCTGCAAGGAGTGCTTCCAGATGTGGGAATCTGGAAGCATTTTTTTGGTGACCTATTGTGATTGAATAGTGTGCTTTCGGTTTGTATTATTGGGGTAAATTGGCTAAGGACAGAACCGGGAGGAGAGCTATGTTCTATATTCCCGTCTTCCTCTTCCTCATCTCCATGGCTGTGGGTTTGTTACTGCTCACCAAGTTTGATAAGCTGAAGGGCGTTGAGCTTGCGCTGGCAAAGATAGGTGCGTGGTTCATCGTGGGTATCTCCCTGGTTTCTGCTCTCTCCTTTATCATCTTTGACCTGGTGGGTGAGGATGAACATTCATCCCAGGAGGTTACAGTATCCTCGGAGATGCTGAGGATTCCTGAGGGAAAGAAGGGGGATTACATTGAAGACCTGATGGGGGTGGAGACCAACGAGGAGGGAACTCCCATCGGTTATAAGCAGGAGAAGGGCTATAAGCCAGGCTACGGTCCCGAGGGAGAATAGTCCGACGGAGCACAGTATTCCTCATCCTCCCCTGGATAAAACCTGGGGTTTTTGGGAGGGTTTTTTGCGATAATGGTTGAGAGCCAATCCAGTGCAAAGATAAAGTTCCTTCTGCCAACAATGGACTGCCCCAGTTGTGCCTCCAAGCTGGTTTCGTCCATTCAAAGTAAGGAGGGGATAGTCGGTGCCGATATTGACCTGGTTTCTTCCACCATCATCATCCACTATCACCCCGAGCTGACCGACCCACAGAGACTGGCTGATCTTTTGGCAGGCGAGGGTTATCCACCCAGAATTGAACCAAATGAAGGGCGCAAGCTCCCCGCCAAGCTCATCACCACCACCTTAAGCGGTTTTTTAGCGGTCACCGGCACCGTCCTGGACTTTCTCGGCTTCCCCTTATATGTTCTTGTCCCCCTGCTGACGGCGGCGATTCTTCTGGGGGGGTATCGGATTGCATATCAGGGTCTGCGCACTCTCCTGAGCCGTAGGCTGGATATGAACTTCCTGATGACCGTGGCGGTTCTGGGAGCGGCGATAATCGGGGAGTGGAGTGAGGCTGCGGTGGTCATCTTCCTCTTCTCACTGGCTGAGTTGATAGAGGGCTATACCATGGGGCGGGTGCGTCGGGCGGTGGAGAAACTTACCGAGCTTTCACCACCGATGGCTAATTTGATTTCCGATAACTCAGTTGTTGAAGTGCCAGTGGAGGGGGTGGCTTTGGGTGGGGAGATTCTCATCCGGGAGGGGGAGCGCATACCTCTGGATGGGATTATCCTGGAAGGGCGATCTCATGTTGACCAGAGCACCATTACCGGCGAATCCATCCCCGTTTTGAAGGAAGCGGATGATGAGGTCTTTGCCGGAACCATGAACGGAGAGGGAGCCCTCACCGTGCGGGTCACCGCCGGTTATCGGGATACCACCCTGGCAAGAATCGTCCACCTGGTGGAGGAGGCTCGCACCAGAAGAGCCAAAGTTCATCGTTTCATTGACCGCTTCGCCGCTTATTACACGCCGTTGGTGGTCGCTTCCGCAGCAATGGTTGCCATAATACCTCCCCTTCTCCTCGGCGCCGGGTGGCTCACCTGGGTCTATCGTGCTCTGGTGCTTCTGGTCATCTCCTGTCCTTGCGCTCTGGTCATCTCCACCCCGGTAACCATCATATCCGCTCTGACCGCCGCCGCTCGCAGTGGTGTGCTTATTAAAGGTGGAATTCATCTGGAGCAGATACGTAAAACCGCAGTCGTCGCCCTGGACAAGACCGGCACCTTGACGGTGGGTCGGCTCCAGGTATCGGCTGTCATACCCCATAACTCCTTTCCCAAGGAAGAACTCCTTACCATAGCCGTCTCGTTGGAGGTGGGCTCCGAACACCACCTGGCACGGGCTATCCGCACATACTCCCAGCGACAGGGCATATCCCCCCTGCCAGCCGATTCCTTTAAGGCCGTTCCCGGAAGAGGTGTGGTGGGAGTGGTGGAGGGACGGCGTTACATCCTCGGCAACCATCTGATGGTGGAGGAGTGGGGCTGGTGCGACCACAAGATACACGACGAACTGGAGCGACAGATAGCGGGTTACAAGACCGCCGTGCTTCTGGCAAACTCTGCAGGGGTTGTGGGGATCATCGCTTTTGACGACCGCTTGCGGGATGAAGCAAAGGAGAGCGTTGAGGAGCTTAGGCGGATGGGAATAAGACATCTGGTTATGTTAACCGGAGATAATGAGGTGACCGCAGAGGAATTTGCCCGCCAGGCGGAAATGGACCAGGTTTGGTCCGGACTCCTTCCCCAAGCCAAGGCTGAGGTGGTGCAAGAGCTTGGTGAGCGCATCGGTGCGGTGATGATGGTCGGGGACGGAGTCAATGACGCGCCCGCTCTGGTAGTTGCAGATGTGGGGGTGGCTATGGGTGCAGTCGGCTCCGATGCGGCTATAGAGAATGCCGATGTAGCCCTGATGGGGGATGACTTAAGGAAGCTTCCCGCCCTTCTAAATCTCTCCCGGAAGACCATGCGCATCGTTGTTCAAAATGTCGTTCTGGCTCTCTCCATAAAAGCTGTCTTTCTGGCGCTTGCGGTTTTCGGACTGGCAACCCTGTGGATGGCGGTGTTCGCCGATATGGGAGCCAGTATCGTAGTCATATTTAATGGGATGAGGTGCTTGCGCAGGATATAATCCTCTCTTTCCCCCTTGCCTTTCCTATAAAACTCTGCTATAATATATATTCACTTAAGGAAGTAGATAGATACAATCGTAATGACGGTCAAAATAGATGTGGTCCTCTCCCCGGATGAGGTAGAGAGGGGGCGAGAGGAGTATAGAATAGATTTTGCTGGTAGGTTGGTTGTGGTGGTGGATGTTCTCAGAGCAACCACCACCATCACCACTGCATTTGCCAGTGGAGCCGAACGGGTCATACCGGCTGAGGATGTCCAGGATGCCTTCAACAGGGCAGGGAAGCTGTCCGATGCTCTGCTCTGCGGTGAACGGGGTGGATTAATCGTAGACGGCTTCCATATGGGCAACAGCCCCCGGGAGTACACCGCTGAAAGGGTCGCCGGACGGACCCTAATCTTCTCCACCACCAACGGCACACGGGCACTGAACACCACAGTTGGGGCGAATACCGTTCTTCTGGCTTGCTTCAACAATTTGAGGGCGGTGACCCAAAGGATCCTCGGCTTGGGTGACGGTGCGCCCGACGGGGAAGTGATAATGCTCTGCAGTGGCAAACTGGGGCGGTTCTGCATTGAAGATGCGGTCTGCTGTGGTGCATTGACTGCGCAGCTGGCAAGCGATTATCTGAAGGTTGGAGTGCCGATGGAGTTATCTGAGAGCGCTGAGGTGGCGGTGAAACTCTACGGAGTTTACGGAAAGGATATACTTTCCATGCTTATGGGAAGCAAACATGGACGACACTTGAGCTCTTTGGGGCTTGCAGCGGATTTGGAGTTTGCCGCTATGTTAGATTCTACACAGGCAGTGCCTTCCTTTTTTGATGGAGACATCAGGCTTTTGTGATATGC
Source organism: Candidatus Coatesiibacteriota bacterium (assembly GCA_030602715.1). Classification (GTDB taxonomy): domain Bacteria; phylum RBG-13-66-14; class B26-G2; order B26-G2; family JAUVZD01; genus JAUVZD01. The sequence goes on along the minus strand of JAUVZD010000011.1, from coordinate 77,500 downwards.
TATTTTTCTGGAAAAACATCCCTTTGATTGGATATGAAGGCTGAAGAGATATTAGCCAGGGCACTTGAATACGAGGCTAACGGTCATCTGGAGCTAGCCAGCCAGGAGTATATCCGCTATGGCGATATCCTCTGGCAGAGCGGTGAGCAGGAAGAGGCGATAGCCTATTACGAGACCGCTGACGCCCTCTCACCCCTGCCTTCCAACGCTCGGCACACTTTGGCGGATATGTATTTCCAGTTGGGGGAGACCAAAAAAGCGGGACAGGAATATGCCTCCGTAGCCAGTCTTTATGCCGAACAGGGGTTGATGGATTCGGCAATCAAAATCTGTAAATTCTTCCTGGATAAGCTGCCAGAGGAGGTGACCCTGCGCTACGAGCTGGCGGAACTGTATCTGAAGGCGGAGCGTACCCAGCGGGCAGTTAGCGAATACCAGCGCATCATTGAGATTGGCAAGGAGACCGCCCTGGCTTACGAACGGCTGGGTGAGATATATCAGCGGCGCAACTCGCTGGGGGAGGCGCTGGACTCATTCATCCGTGCCGGGCAAGCCTACGCCGAGAGTGGGGATTATGACCGTTCCGCCCGCCAGTATGAGTATATCCTGCGGATTCGCCCCGATTCCATCTCCGCCCGCAAGAAGCGCCTGGAGTTCCTTTCCCTGGCAAGAAAACGGCGAGAGCTTCTGGAGGAGCTCTTCCTGTTGGGGGAGGTGCTCTCCCAGCGGGGAATAGAGGAGAAGGCTGTCGCCTGTTTCCAGAAGATTACAGAGCTGGACCCAGCCCACGAACTGGCAAAAGCCCGCATGACCCAGTTGGGCTCCGTCCCCACCCGGGTTTCTGTCCAGTCCGCGCCCGCTCCCGGCTACTCTCCCGGGAGGACCTCATCCGATTTCCGCAGAGAGATGAGTGAGGAGGTTATGGCCAGTCTGGACTCCATTTTGGAGGAGTTGGGTCACGTTGAGGATAGCTTGCCCCGTAGTCTGGAGGACCCCAAAACGCATTATGATCTGGGCTTGGCGTATCTGGAGATGGATATGTTTGATGAGGCGATAAAGGAACTGCAGGTTGCCAGCCGAGACCCTCGCCTGCGAGTGAGGAGCTGTAATATGCTGGGGTTGTGTTTTATGGAACGGGGTGAGGTGGAGTTAGCCATCAAGGAGTATGAGCGTGGGCTTTCCACCCCCGGCCGAGAGGAGGAACATTTGGGCTTGCGCTACAACCTGGCTCGGGCTCATGAGAACCTGGGTAACATTGAGGGGATGCTCAACCAACTGCGGGAGATATATGCTGTGGATGTTGATTACCTGGATGTGAAACAGCGCCTGCGCGAACTGACCGAGCGGATGAAAGACGGACAAGGATAGACTGAGGTGAAAGGTGCGACGCTTTCGGGAGTGTTGTGGCGAACAACGCTCCTCTTTTTTTATCGGGAAGCTATGAGATGGGTCCCCACCGATTAAAATCCTTGTGAAGTGATTGAGTTATCTTTGAGGTCTTAGGCTCCCGTGCACGACCGCACGACTTCTCCCTCCTTGACAATCCATTCCAATTTATTTATCATCATATCTATCTTGAGGGGCATACCGTCATGGCTACCGATTATCGTGGAAAATTGGCTGAGCTGATAGACGAGCTCTCCCGCCTGCCGGGCATCGGGCGCAGAAGCGCTCAGAGGTTGGCACTTTATCTTATCCGTCAGCCGCTTGAGCGGGTGGAGGAGTTGGCGGCTAAGATGGTGGAGTCCCGCAGACATGTTCACCCATGCCCCCACTGCGGAAACCTGTCGGAGGATGAGTGCTGTGACATCTGTGCTGACCAATCCCGGGACCGCTCCATCATATGTGTGGTTGAGGATGCGGCGGCGGTCATCTCCATTGAGCGTTCGGGGGAATATGGGGGTCTCTATCATGTGCTGGGAGGCATCATCTCCCCCCTGGACGGAGTGGGTCCGGAGGATTTGACCGTCAATGAGCTGGTTAAGCGGGCAAAAGATGTTGAAGAGGTTATCATCGCCGTCAATCCCAGTGTGGAGGGCGACGCTACCACATTATACATTTCCAAGCTTATGAAGCCTTTGGGGGTGAAGGTAACCCGTCTTGCCAGTGGTCTGCCGGTAGGTGGTGATCTGGAGTATGCTGATTCTGTAACCTTGGCTAGGGCTCTTCTGGGCAGAACCGAGGTTTAAGATATTTCTGCTGTTGGGAAATCAAATTGGAAGCAAGAGGAGATGGCTACGAAGGGGAGGCTTTCTTTCGTGCTATTTTGGTCTGTATCCTGGCGATGCCTTTTCAATCGGCGGTAATTTCTGAAGCCCCGGCGGAGGAGGTAAGCGTCAGGGAGACGCTGGATAGATATTTCAAGGCGGTGCAGGAGAACGACTCTTCCTCAGCAAACAGTGAAGCATAGACGGAGGATGGATATGTCAGCTATCAGCAGAATTTTACTCTTCTCCACAATCCTTCTTCTGACGTGTCTGCTACTCCTCTCCTTGGGCTGTAAGAAGCAGGAGAAGGCGGCGAGCGAGCAGGAGGGGAAAGAGGAGCCCATAGATGAGCCCCAAGTAACCGTTCGCAAATACTTTAACGCCCTGGAGGAGAAGAATTATTACGATGCCCTGAACTGTTATAACTCCACCAGTAAGATACAGCTCTCCACCCCGGAATCAAAGGAGAACTTCTACGATTTCGCCAATAAGGTGAAGTTGGTGGAGTATACCGTCCTTGACCAGAAGATAGAGGGAGATAGAGCACGAGTGGTAATCTCCGGGGTGATGTATATGGTGGACGGCAGTGAGAACCCCACGGAAAATGAGGTATATAATTTAGTAGTGGAGGGCGGTGTCTGGAAGATAGACTTGACCGCCCCAACGGCGGAGGAGGAGGAGCTTTTAAATATCCAATAGGCGATAACGGCAAGCAGGATTCAACCGTTATTTGATTGTGAAAAAATCCCCCCCCCGCAGAGCGGGGGGGGATTTTTATTGTATTATGTTCTTAACGAAGACCTATGGGCGCTGGTTTACTGAGACACCTTACTCAGAAAGTGGACCCTATGGCGATGTTTCCATTGATTACATTTATTGTCGTCTCTATCCAGTCAAAGATGAGGAAATGCATTCGCCCGATGAGCAGGGAGATACGAGCCATGACAGTGTAACCGAAGGAGGCTCCGAAGGAGATCATCAGGAACCAGATGCCCAGACGAGCCACACCCCCCAAAAAACCTTTGTGGGGTTTGGAGAAGTAGAAGTAGGTCAGGGCGGAGCATACCCCGATAATCGCCACCAGGTTGAAGACGGTGTTTTTCCAGTCAACCAGGATGCCCCCCTCTCCGGATACCAGACTGACCAGTGGAGTGATGGTGCCGTATATCTGTGCCAGGGCGTTGGATTGGAGGTAGGCGATGAAGTTGATGCCTGCACCACAGCCGATGACGAAGGCGAAGCCAAATCTGCTCACCCAAGCCTGCTTGCGGGAGAGGCGGAAAAGGATGGTAATTCCCAGGATTACGGCGATGAGATACTCATAACGCCCCTGGTAGTAGAAGGGCTCCCAGAAGTTGGGCAAGAGCACGTTATAGTAGTAGTAACCGACAAAGTAGCCGGCGGATATGCCCACAAAGAGGTGCTCGGCGAACTTGTAGAATGGGTTGTCCTTATAAAGAAAGGAAAAGATAAACAGGGTCAGGAGGGCTGCAACCCACACTCCAAAGAAATCCCAGAAGGGTATATTTGCGATTTCCATTTTTTAATTCCTCTCCGTAAAGGGTCTCTCCCCCGGGGGGAGTTAGGTTGCTTTCCTCTCTTCCTGGCGTTTCTCCAGGAAGAAGAATATATTTGCCATGATGATGAATATCACGATTACCAAGTGGGCGATAGATTGAGGGTCCATACCCTCACTCGCTGTGCCGGGTAATGCGAGTAGCGTCTCGTAGTCGGCGGCACCGCGCATTCCCCCCAGAAGCCCCTGCATCTGGTTGGTGTTGAGATAGGGGTAGAATTGTGGGGCGGAGACTGCGGTGGCACCACCTAGGATTAACATCTTACCGGTGATATCGGTCTCACCCGGCTGGGGCGGTGTGGGATAACCAGCCATACGGCTGACCATAACCCATGCGGGGATGCCCGGGTCTCCGGCGGAGAGGGAGAACACCGCTTGCAGATCGTGGGCGGATTTTACTTTGTCCATGAGCGGAAGTTCTGAGATACGAATTCCGTTGGTGTCCAGGGGAAAGATGGCGCCGAAGTTGGTGGCAAGACCGATAATCACCAAACCACCCCCGGATTTGTATCCCAGGTTCACATAGTCTTTACCATATTCCGGCAGGGGTTTGCCCTCAGCTTGCAGTTGTTGGTTGACCACCTCCATAGCCAGGTCAGCCATCTGAGGACCCTGGGGCCAGAGGGCCATCATTACCACCTTCAATTTTTTGCTGAAACAGTGATAGAGCAGGGAGATAGCCATGGGCTGAAGCTCGGGCATGGTGGCGGGGTCGTAATCAAAGGAGATAAGCACATAAGAGCCCTCGGGTATCAACTCTGTGGAATCATAAAACGCTTTAACCGGAGCGGTAGGTTTAATAGGCAGACCGATGGGTAAAAGCAGGGGGATGATTACCGCCAGGGCGACGACTAGGAAGATAATCCGCCTATCTAAGCTGGACATAGTCTTTACGAGTCCCATTGTTTTTCCCTTTCGTTTTTACCTTAGGATAGGGGATTAATCCTCACCTAGATAGGCACGTTCAATGCCCAGAAGGATGCGCAAGGAGATAGCCACCACCCCCAGGGCGGCGCCGATCATAATTGCCCGCTGACCGGCCATATTGGGATAAGCCATAATCCACTGGGTGATATCGGAGAGCCTCAGATGTTCCATGAAGCCGGCGGAGCCGATGGGGACCTGACCCAGCATGACGATGACCGCAGCGACCAATAGCATAACCGCTTCCTTGTGGCGGGCACGGAAGGCGCGATACGAAGCGGAAGCCACGAAGAAGGCAAGGAGAGAGAACATGGTCGCAGACATGGGAAGCATCATGTTGTTAAATAGCCATACGAAGGGTCCTTCTTCAATGCCGAAGATGAACGAGCAGAGAGCCATTCCCGCCAGACCAATGAGCAGGGGTATGCTGTAAATCCAGCCCTCCTGTTGGCGATGAATTTTCTGCAGATTGAGTCTGGTCAGGTTGGCTAAGCCCAAAACGAAGGCGAAGACAGCTACGACGATATACCAATGAGTGAAGCGCTCTTGAATGGGGGTGAATGCCGGGGAGAAGAACTGCACGATGAAGATCATGCCGGCGATAAATACAATGGCTAGGGGAAACTGTTTTTTCACTTTTCTCCTCCCCCCTTCTATTGTATCTCAAACCAGGACTTGATGCTGATCAGGTCCGGATTGAGCTGGTTGAAGATGGCTATGATGGAGCCGATGATGATGAAGAGGAGAAAGATTAACTTTCCCCAGTCCTGCCCCACCAGACTGCCCAACTGCTTGGGCTCCTTGGAGAGATAGGCGCTGGCGGCGAAGAGTTCCTCGCCTATCAGCGTATAGTCGCAGGCGGCGACGAAGAAGGGAAGCTGGCTGGGCATGGCAGTTCCCGCTATCTGAATGGCTCCCACGGAGGCGCCGGTCTCGGCAAGGATCAGGGATTCGGCGTAGAAGGTGCCCAGGTAGAAGTTTGCCGCCGGTCGCTCACGGAGCATAATACCGTCCACGCCGGCGACATATCCGAACTGGTCGTCGGTCAGATAGCGGATGTTGTCCGGCTTAAAGGCATCTGGACGGCCGGCGTCCAGGTAAGCCTCCCGCACCACCTCCGAAGCGATGGTCATGACCAATGAACGGGAGCAGGGCACCAGGATATCAGCGTCATACTCCGCTACCATACGAGCTACCCGGCCCAGGATGGTCACTCCGGCGATGGTCTGGATGTCATCCATGTCCATAATGCCGGGGATAAAGAGCACCGGTTTTCCCATCTCGGTGGCGCGACCGATGGCTTCCTGAACCGCTTCCAGTCCGGCGAGGGGACGGATGTACAACTCCTTACCCAGGGACGCCTGCCAGATGAAGAAGAGGATGAGCAGGGAGAGGACGATGCTTGCCACCAGCATGTTTACTCGTCCGGGGTGGAACCACTGGCGAGTAGCCACAACCGGCCCATCAATCAAGCATTCCTCACTGCGCACGCCTCCCTTTCCCAGGGCTATGATTTTGTAGTAGAATTTTATGTTGTTTCTCGGCTCTTCCACTACGGTTACCCCGTTTTCATCCACCTCGCCGGAATCTACATAGCTATCCGAACCCAGAGGGATGCTGTAGGGAAGCTCTGTGTAGGGTCCTTCCTCTTTGGTACTGCGCAGGAGGATGTATTCCTCTACCAAGCCCCCTTCTCTGTCATCCGGGGAGAGAGCCCAGGTGAGTTGAATGCGTCTTCCGTCATCAAGGGGGAAGTCCTCTCCCTGGAGATTTGTTGGGGGTCTGGGAGCCGGCTGTCCCCAGGTAACAGTCGGCACTAGAGAGAAAACAAATAAAGCGACCATCACCGAAAGAAGACCGGCTGTGGGCGCTTTACTTGTCAGGGTAGGGATTCCTCCCTTTCTTTTCGGCATACCTCCACCACTCCTTAGGTTAAAAACTATTGATGACACCTGGACGGTTGAGTAGCCACCCATTTACTATTTATCTATAAATTTATCACAGGAAGCCAGTTAAATCAAGTGAAAACCTGAGGGTAATTATCTTTATAATCCACCCGAAATCCCTTGACTTTCTTATCCGTGATGTGTTATATTCATATATGTGCATATAAGCATACCTGAATTAACTGAGGTATTATCCTATGGATAATGTCGTCAATATGTTGCGGGCGTGTGCGGATGCGACCAGGCTGCGCATCTTAGCCCTGCTTTCCGACGGACCTCTCTGCGTCTGTGACCTGGGGGCCGGAGGGAAGGGATAAAGACCATATTGAAAGGAAGGTTTATTATAATTCGGTGGATAAAAACTTCTTCAATTGACTCACACTGGGTGAAAAACCAGATACAACAATCTTATTATCAATGAGAACTGCTGGAGTCGTTCGGACTCCCATTTTCATATATTCAAATACATTGTTAATAAATACAATTTCCGCCTCTATTCCTAGCTCTTTACAGGCTTTAATCAAATTCTCTTTTGTCTGTTTACACCGTGGGCATCCTGGTCCGGCAACAGTAATCTTCATTTTTTTCCTCTCACTCAAAAAATTTCAAAAACATAAGCCAGAATGTAATAAGCTCCCACCAGAATAAATATAACACCGGTTATCCTGCGTAAATAGAACTCTATTCTAATTAATTTCTTGTATATATTACTGGCATATTGTGACCATATAGCGACCACCAATGAGAAAAACAAAACAGGAAAACTAGTCCCTATCCCATATAATAAAGGCATTATAATTCTTGAATTGGACTGTAGAGCAAGGGGGATAAGACTTCCAAAATACAAAGCTGCCGAGACCGGGCAGAAAGCCAAAGCAAAAAGAATACCCAGGAAAAACGAGCCGATAATACCCAGACGGTCAAATTTGACCTGCATTTTTTCTGAAGGAGATAGCCTGGGCATTTTAAGTTTGATAAGGTCCAACAAAAGCATACCGGTCACAACTAATAGTAACCCCAGTATCTTATTGATATATAGTTGCAGGAATTGAGAGATAGTAGGAATAGTTATCAGGGTTTTGATGATTAGAAAGCCAATTCCTATATAAGTTATACTTCTTCCCAAAGTATAGACTAATGCATAGAAAAGTGCCTGAAAGCGTCTATTTAGCCGTAGTGAAGTATAAGAGACGGCAGCAATATTGGAGGCTAAGGGGCATGGACTAATAGAGGTTAGTATTCCTAACCAGAGAGCAGTGGCAAAAAACAGAAGCATTTATTCTATCCCTGATTCGGAAAGATAGCTTTTGATGCTGGTCATAATATACTGGCTAAATTTCTCTTGATCGTTCAGATAGACCCACACCTTGTCCAAATTCTGCCATTTTTCCTCCCTATTACCATCATAAAGTGCAATTACCAGGGAGATAGTGAATAACTGATAGTCTTCTATGTAATGTCTGTTCTGTGGTTCGTCAACATTTATAGAAATAAATTCCAGCTCCTTCTTTTGGAGTTCAGCCGAAAAATATTTATTAAGGGTCTTTGTGGTAAGATCTTCAATTGTATTACAGCTTGGACAGCGGTGAGTTTTATGAAATAAATAAGTGACCACTTTGAAGTTGTTTTCTATTGGTTTTTGTGATGAATTGTCATTGTTAGCTTCATTATCATTTGACATATTATCACTCGCTTTTTCAATAATGTCATTATTTATATCCCAATTGGGTTCGTTGGCAATGTGGTCTTTGCTGGTTATATTGGATTTTTCCTTACGCTGGTCGATTTCTCTATAGATCAAATAAGTGAGACTGGCAACGAGAAAAACGGCAAGAATAATAGAGAAGGCTGTTTTGATTTTCATCTTAAAGCTCCTTTTGATTCCAAAAGTAATTTGTTTGCAGTTGTTTTTTATTGCTTATAGCGATGTTTAACTCATAAGAACTCTCCACTACTTATAGTATGGGTTTTTCTTGATATTCTAAGGACTTTATGATATACTATTATGCACATATGTGAATATGAAATCATAACCAATATGCTTCAAAAAGTCAAGAAAAAGAATGGAAAAAATCATCCAAATGCTTCAAGCTTGCGCCAACCCCACTCGTCTGCGAATCCTCTCTCTGCTCAGCGACGGACCTCTCTGCGTCTGCGACCTGGTCGCCGTCCTGGGGCTCTCCCAGCCGACGGTCTCTCGCCACTGTGCGGTCTTGCGCCACGCGGGGATAGTCTGCGCCAAACGGGTGGAGAGATGGGTGCATTATTCTATTGATAAGTCAAATGCAGAGTTTATGGGTACCATATCGGCGATACTGGCTCAAATTGCCGAAGATAAGCTCATAATTGAGGACCGGGAGAGGTTGAATGAGAGGCTTGCCAGCGGTTGCTGTTCCGCCAGGTCCGGGCGAGATGCTTCCTAAGTGGAGACGATTCACTTATCCTTAAAAGGGGTATTTAGCTATGAAGATTGAGATACTGGGAATGGGCTGTCCCAAATGCAATCAAGTGGAAAAGACCACAAAACAGATTGTCTCCGAGATGGCTTTGGATGCCGAAGTGGTCAAGGTCACCGATATAAAGAAGATTGCCTCTTACGGCGCCCCCATGACCCCCGGTGTGGTTATTGACGGGAAGCTGGTCCATTCCGACGGCACCGTGCCCGATAAAGCCCGTTTGACCACCCTGATCGTAAACGCCCTCGCCAGCCAAGACTAAAGGGAACTATTTTGTTCAAACCCATCGCCGACTGGTTGGTCTATGAGTTGATCGGGCTTTCGCCGGAGAACCGTCTGGGGGAGGCGTTGAACTTCTTCATCTGGGACACCATGAAGATTTTCTTCATGATGTTGGTGGTCATCTTTATGGTCAGCTATGTGCGCAGTTACCTGCCCCCGCAAAGGGTGCGGCGATTCCTCTCCCAAAAACTTCCGGTCGTCGGCAATATCTTCGCCGCCGGGATAGGCGTAGCCACCCCCTTCTGCACCTGCTCTGCGATACCGCTGTTCATCGGCTTCATTGAAGCCGGCGTCCCCTTGGGGGTCACCTTCTCCTTCCTGGTCAGCGCCCCGATGGTGAACGAGGTAGCTCTAATATTGCTAATCGCGCTTGTCGGCTGGAAGGTGGCTTTGATTTATCTTGGTACCGGTCTTGTCGTGGCTGTCGTCTCAGGGTTGGTCATCGGCTGGCTGCGCCCGGATAGATTCTTGCAGGACCATGTTCGTAATATTCACTTTGGTGAGGTGGAAGAAAAGCAGTGGAGTCAGCGGGAACGCCTTCGTTATGCTGTGGCTTATACCCGGGATATTCTCAAGAGGATCTGGCTCTTTATCGTCATCGGCATCGCTGTCGGTGCCTTCATCCATGGATACATCCCCGGGGATATAATCCTGCGCTTCTCCTCACAGTCCACCCTCTGGGGAGTTCCAACGGCGGTGCTCCTGGGCGTCCCCCTCTACGCCGGTGCCGCCGGTGCCATACCTATAGTGACCGCCCTTTTGGAAAAGGGGCTCCCTCTGGGGACCGCCCTGGCTTTCCTTATGGCGGTTACCGCCCTCTCCCTGCCGGAGTTCATCATCTTACGGCAGGTGATGAAGACACGCCTGATTTTGATATTCGCAGGCATCTTGACCGTCAGCATCATCCTCACTGGCTATCTGTTTAACTTTGTAGTGTGATTAAGGGGGGTCCGCCGTTAGGCTTTCCGAAAGACGCCAACAATAGAAAAAGCCCCCATCTCTGGGGGCTTTATAATGTCTATATCTTCTGGCTATTTTCCTCACTCACTCCTGGGCATCTCCTCCAGGGCGGAGATCACCCCCTGGGGGCTTGCCAGCAGGAGGCGGCGCTTTCTCCCCAGTTCTATCCACATCAGGATATACCAGATGATGTAGGGCGCCATAGCCAGCCAGAAATTGAGCCAGTTATTGATGTGCTGGAATCCGCCCAGCACCAGCAGGTGCACGATGAAGTCCAGGAAGGCGACCATGATGGTGCCCTGCAGGACCATCCACGCCCCCCGGGAACTGCCGAAGAAGAGCATGACCAGGCCGATAAGTATCATGGGAACGATTACGAAGCACTCCAGATAGACGACCACATTGAGAAGCTCCTGTATGTTCTCCGTAGCCACATCCACCCACAGCAGGGCGGTATATTTCCAGTTGGGGAGGAAGATGAGCAGGAGCTGGGCGACGAAGACAAGAAGGAATAGTAGGAAGCCGATAATACAGAGGATGCGCAGGTAGAGAGATTTGGTCATATTGACCGACCTCGCTTTTCAAATGGTGGTTATGATTGTAGGGATATTATCACAACAGGCAAAGTCTTCCAAGCGATATTTTTTTAAACATAAGAAACCTCCATCCTCAAAAAAGAGGATGGAGGTAAATTTCTGGTGCTTGGAGGTGTTTAGATTGTAATATTCCCAAAGAAGTTCCACGGATTGAAATCCAACTGGAATCTATCCATTTCGGCAAAATCCAGTGCCCCGGTCTCATCATCCGGATTGAAGGGATAGACATAGATGTCCGTCTCACCGCCGGGGTGGTCTAAGTCCGAGACGAAGGCGATAAGGTCGTAGCCGGGGACAAAAGCAACTTTTCCGAAGTAATAGCTAACCGGTTCAAAGAACATTCTTGGTTCACCGCCCTCAACTGGAATGTAGCAGATCTGCCACTGAGTAGCCCACTCATCTTCATCTAGAGAACGATGTAGAGCCAACCAACGCCCATCGGGGGATATATCATTGATACGCACTACACCATAGGTGTCCGGAAAATCTATCTGATACCTTTCACCGCTGCCGTCGGTTTTGACCTTCCACAGGTCGGAGTGCTCGTTGGGATAGAAGCAGTGATAGTGCCAGTAGTAAACCCATTGGTCGTCGGGGCTTATTAACGGTTGATGTGGGCATTCGTATTCCTCTGTCCAGGTTAGGCGAATCATGGGGTTTTCGGGTGTATCCCCATCTTTATGCAGGAGATATATCTCCGGGTTGGAAAGCCCGTGGGGTTCGGCGCGGTCTTTGTCTGAGAGGCAGAGAAGATAATCGCTGTCATGTAGCCAGTATCTGGCAAAGGCTTGGTAGATCCAGGGCAGGTTGGTTAGGGGGGTATGCTCTGCGGGATTCATGGCATCAAATTTATATACATCTTGATACAAGCCACCCCAATCTATCCCAGAGTAAGCCACATATTGATTATCTGCGGAAAGATGTGGGAACTGTCCAGCGGTTACATAATCCTCATATTCTAGATGCCAGAAATGGAGTTCTGGGTCGCCTGCATACTGCCAAAGCCAGGTATAATGGTCATAGATGTATTCTTGTGTTGTGTAATACATAATTGAACCATCATAGCTGAAATGCACGGGTCCTTCATTTAAGCCATTGCCTGCGGTTATGTTCTTTGCCCCCAGTGGGTTGGTTGGTGATTTTGGTTGGGTTTCATAGTCACAGAATAGAAACAGCGGTGATATACCCACCAGAAAAAACACGATTATGTTTTTTCTAAAGATCATTTTTTACATAAACCATTGGGCGGAACAGGGCTCGAACCTGCGACTTCTGCTCTGAAAAAGCGGGGAAAATATGAAAGGTCTAAAAAATTTTCAAATACAGTGAATTCTTAGCATATTTATAATTTTCTAATCGTCTTTCCTTTCCAGTTCCTGAAGCAGCTTTTCCGCTAATGGGATTGTCTCCGGCACTCTTTTCTGGATTGTCTTCCACAGAGTTTTAATATCCACCCCGAAGTATTCATGGATTAACTTGTCTCTCATACCGGACATCCTCTTCCAGGGGATATCAGGAATTTACCTGTTATGTTCTGAGGTATCTTTTTAGCCGCTTCGCCGATTATCTCAAAGGAGTGGATAACCGCATAGATGGTCTTGTCATCTTTGCTGAAACTTTCGTAGGATTTTTTCTTGGTAAATTTCAATATTCTGTGCAGTTCATCCACAATATCTCGGACATAGTCTATATTAGTCCTGTCATCAGACATAGATGACCTCGCTTAGTATCCGTTCTCCTATTTTCGGTTTGAGGGTGGATTTCATTACTAGGTCCACTTTTATCTCCAGAAGTTCGCTGAGATATTCCTCCAGTTCTAGAAATTCAAAAAAATCTATTGTCTCCTTAAAATCCACCAGCAGGTCAATATCGCTTCCCATCTTCTGCCTGTTATGCACAAAGGAACCGAATACTCCAATATCCTTTACTTTATATTTTTCGGCGATTTCCCGCTTATGTTTACTGAGTAGTGATTGTATTCCGTTTAGAGTTTTCATTTTGTCTCCCCAAAAAACCATCCCGCTTTTATTCCTATCTCATTCAGCACAATTACTTACCCCCACAAACTTACCCAGAATAAAAGCTATTAGCATATACCATAAATAATGGGCGGAACAGGGCTCGAACCTGCGACTTCTGCTCTGTGAAAGCAGCGCTCTACCGACTGAGCTATCCGCCCTAAATGCCAAACTTTTATCACTTTGGGCCCATCAGGATTCGAACCTGAGACCAACCGGTTATGAGCCGGTAGCTCTGCCAGCTGAGCTATGGGCCCTTATTTATCCCGCCAAATAAATATTCTACCAGGATTCCCGCCCTCGGTCAAGGGAAAAGCGGAACTTGACGGCTTGTTCTCCCTTTGCGCAAACTCCGCCGTTGAACCCCTTACAGCACCGCTTCCTTGTGGCGGGAGGAGTGGCAGTTGATGTTTATCCCGCACGAAAGGGAGGCGATGTGGCAGGGATAGCGCTCAATGAAGACGCCCAGGCAGGTCACCCGCCCGCCGAAGCCCTGAGGACCGATGCCCAGCTTGTTTATCTCGGTGAGCATACGCTTCTCTATGCGGGCGGTCTCCTCATCGTCGCTGAAGGTGCCCAGGGGACGAAGCAGGGCTCGCTTGGCGTTGAGAGCCGCCATCTCAAATGTTCCTCCCAGCCCCACGCCGACTATGACCGGCGGGCAGGGGTTGGCTCCCGCCTGGGAGACCTGGTCCACCACCGCCTGCACCACGCCGTCCTCGCCAGCCGCCGGAGAGAGCATCTTGACCGTGGACATGTTCTCGGCGCCGCCGCCCTTGGGCGCTATGGTGATGTGCACCTTGTCGCCGGGCACCTCCCGGATGTGGATTATCGCCGGGGTGTTGTCGCCGGTGTTTTTGCGCCGCAGGGCATCGTCCAGAATGGACTTGCGCAGATAGCCATCGGTGTAGCCCTGGCGGACGCCCTCGTTTATGGCTTCGTTGATGCTTCCCTCAAAGAAGACATCCTCGCCGATGTCCATGAATACAACGGTAAAGCCGGTGTCCTGGCAGGCGGCTACCTCATCACGGGCGGCAATCTCGGCGTTCTCCAGAATCTTCTCCAGAACCTCCTTGCCCGCCGGGGAATCCTCTTCATCCACCGCCTTCTTGAGGACATTGATGAGGTCGTCGTCCAGGAAGTAGTTGGAGTCCATACACAGTTTCTTGATTATCGGAGTTAACTCCTCAGCCTTGATAACGCGCACTTGAAATCTCCTTTCTTAAAGTGCCTATTTGAAATTGGGGTTATTTTGCGTAACTGCAGACCCAAGCCTCGGTCTTTTCCGGCAGGGTCTCCTTGGTAAGCTCCAGTTGGCAATCGTCAAAGCGCTTGACCCTATCCTCACCGAAGAGCTTGACGAAATCGTCCATCGGGGCGATGGGAAAGCCCAGCACATCGGTCTTGTAGTGCATGGGGAAGACCACCCTGGGGGCTAAGGCGTCAATTATCTTCACCGCAGTCTGGGCGTCAATGGTGAAATGACCGCCTGTGGGGATGAAGACCACCTCCACGCCCTTTAACTTCTCCATAATCTCCTCGGGGGGATAGATGCCCTGGTCGCCCAGGTGAGCCATCTTGACCCCATCCACCTCAAAGAGGAAGATGGCGTTGGGACCCCGCTCGCTGCCCCCGCTTTCGTCGTGGAAGCTGGCCAGCGCCTCAAATTCATACTGGTTGAATCTGTATTTGCCTGCGCCCAGGAATACCTCCGGGTTGCCGGGGATTGCACCCACGCCGTAGTGGTCCGGATGCTCGTGAGTGGCGAGGATGACATCGGCGGAGTCGCTTATGGGGGCGTAGCCCACCGCACCGTCGTAGGAGCCGGCTTCGTAGGGGTCGGTGATGATGGTGGTTCCGTCGGCGGAGGTGATGCCCCAGGCGGAATGTCCATACCATTTGATTTTCATATATGAATCCTCCTGTTGCTGATGGGAAGTATGTTGGAGGGGGAAATTGGTGAAAATTATAACATAAGAGTTCGCAAGCAGGCAAGGAAAATTGAGTTTTGGTCGGCGGATGGGACTGCTTGGGGAAATGAAGGGGGAACTTTTATGATATAATGACGCCGGATGATTTCTCCGGGAAGGTGACAATGCATAGGGAAAAGAACCTTACCAGATGGACAATAATAGTCTCCCTCGCTCTCCTCGCCCTTCTCTCGCTTAGCGCCGGTCGGGCTGTCGGTGGAGTGGAGGCGGATATTCTGGAGAGCTGGATAGAGGCCAAGACCCTGGAGACCATATTGCAGGGCTATATGGTGGAGGCTGAGGGGCTTCAGACGGCGGCTGAGGGGGGGGAGATGGAGCCCGCCGAGTTCATGGAGGAGATGGAGGAAATTGCCCTGCTGGTGGAGGAGCTTTACGGAAGGCTTTCCATCATCCCGGATTGTGATGACCGGCTCTTTGCGGAGATATTGAAACGGCAGGGGCGCAACTTTGAGCGCTACCAGGCCTTCATCCGAGCCATAGCCGACTATGTGGGGATGGGCGACTACGCCCAGGGGGAGCGGGCGGTGCGCCTTTTGGAGGACATAGAGAGCGACGAGGAGATAATCAAGGAGCTGGAGGGGGAGTTGTATGCGCGGTTGAGTGGGGGAGGGTAGGGGATTTGCGAAAGAAGGAAAAAACCCCAAAATATATGCATTTTTTTTCTTGACGCAGGCTGGAATTGTGTTATGATTCATGCGATTTCAATGTCATTATAAAAGTTAATATCCAATCAATTATTGATAAAGGAGGACAAGGTGAAGGCGCTTTCTATCTTCGCACCTACATTAATGGTGCTCTTTTTTGTGTCCGGGGTTCTCCTATCATCGCCAGCTTTTTCAGATTACTGGTGGGTCTATGAACACGACCTAACCGAAGAGGATTTGAATTTTATTGACATTGGAGGGGTTTTTGCCGTCGGAGATAATGGGGTAGTTCTGGAATGTTTGTATCCACTATGTTCTGATTACGATCCTGAATGGCAAGATATTTCCCCGCCAACATCGGAAGACTTGTATGGAGAGTGCTATGGTTGGTTTAATGAATATGTAGTTGGAACATCAGGGATAATCATCTGTTATTCAGAACATTCTTGGACATTCGATAACTCACCTACAACAAAAGACCTTTACTCAATTTCTATATCCAGAAATGACAACGAGGTGGGTTTCGTTGTAGGCGAGGATGGAACTATCATCTTCGCTGACGAAGACCCCCCAGAGTGGGAACTTTATGAATCATCTCCAACTAGTCAGGACCTCTATTCTGTATGCGGAGACCATGACAATCCCAACAGCACCTGGGCTGTAGGTGCAGGAGGAACAATTATAGACTATGAGGACGGGGTATGGAGCCTATATCCATCTTCCCCTACTACTGAAGATTTATATGGTGTCTATGTTAACGACTACTTCGACTTAACAGTTGCTTGCGGTGCGGCAGGGACTATAATTCTTTGGGACGGAGCTAGCTGGAATGTGGTGGATACTCCTACAACTGAGGACTTATTCTCTATACAAGGCCCCGCTTGGGCTTTATTTTGCGTCGGAGCTAATGGGACAATCCTGTTTAGCTATGATGGTGGTCAAAGCTGGGAGATAGAAGATTGTCCCGTATATTTTGATTTACATGGTGTTGCAAGATGGGGTGAATATGTTTGGGCAGTTGGAGATAATGGGACTATACTCAGTCGTGATCCAATCGGCAGCATCCAGCCCATCAGCGTGGGTAAGGTGAAGGCTCTGTTTGCGCCCTCCGTGGAGGCTTTTGGGTCAACGGATGATGTGAAGTAGAGGTAGTTACGAATCACCCCCCACCATTCCCACCTCCACAACGATAGCCGACTTTCCCTCCAGCGGACAGCGGTTCTCGCAAATCCCACAGCCGATGCACAGGTCCCCAACAACCACCGGTCTTGCCACTCTCTTACCGCCCTTTCCCTTTCTCTTACCCCCGCCCTTGAGGACGATAGCCTTTTGCGGAACCGGGCAGACCTCCTCGCAGACCAGACACTCCTCGTTCTTCGCCCAGGGAAGGCAGCGGTTGCGGTCTATCACCGCCAAACCGATTACGAATATCTGCTTCTCCTCCAGGGGCAGTTCCCGAATAGCCCCGCTGGAGCAGACCCGCCCGCACAGGTTGCAATTATACTCACAGTAGCCGATGCGGGGCACCAACCGGGGGGAGAACATCCCCGCCAAGCCAGCCTCCAGAAGGGTGGGCTGAAGTCCCCAGGTGGGACAGACTCGCATACATTGACCGCAGCGGATGCAGGCGCCCAGAAATCGCTCCTCGGGGAGTGCTCCCGGGGGACGGAGGGGCGCGTTGTTCTTCTTTTTGGGGAGGAACAGGTCCGCTCCAAGAGCTCTGGGGGCGGCAAGGACCAGCCCGGTGCCGATACTGGCGATGAAGGCTCTTCTACTGGGTCCTGCGGAGGCAAGTTCCTGCTCCTCCTTCCTGCGGATGAAGGGGCTGGCAAAATTGAAATGGACCGCATCCAAGCGACAGCTACTACGGCAGTTCAGGCAGAGGATGCACTCCCCGCCGAAGGTCCCCACCCCGTCCCCGGCAATAGCCCCCATCTTGCACTCAGCCGGGCAGGTGCCGCAATCCTTGCACCTCTCCGCATCCACCGTCCGACCCATTGGGGCGAGTCGGGAGACCGTTCCCAGAAGCGCCCCCAGGGGACAGAGCATACGGCAGAATCCCCGCCTGCGCCACAGAGCCAGGAGGGCTATTCCCAATATCACCAGGGTGTGGACATACCAGTGGGGGAAGTTGGGCGCAAGGAAGGAGAAGATATGTTTGTTGGCGAAGGAGGATAGCGGACTTGCGATGGGGGAGAGCCACCCAACGCCCTTTGCTACCGAAAGCAGCCATCGGGTGAGGAGCTCCAGGGGGGCGAGTATGCCCATGATGTAGGAGCGGGGGGCTATGCTCAGCGGGTCCAGGTAGCCCACCAGTTGCACCCCCAGGAGGGAGGCGGAGATTCCCCCGATGAGGATGAGATATTTTACCCGAGAGGCGGGGGAGGGCTTATCGCCGGGCTTCTCCTTGCATCCGGGGAGGAGTTTGTCGGTTATGTCAATGGTGCTGCCCAGGGGGCAGACCCAGCCGCAGAAGGCTCTACCCAGGATGAGGGCGGAGACCAGGATGAACAGCGCCGGCCAGAAGGGGGTGAGCAGACTGCGGGCGGAGATGGAGGCGGTGAGTGCGGTAAGCGGCGAGAGGCGGGAGAAGAGCTCTGGGGGGATGGGAAAGTCCAGGGGGTAGCTGTTGCGACCGATGAGATAGAGAAAGAAAGCCAGGCTGAAAAGCTGGGTTAAGCGGCGCAGCCAGATGAGGCACATCTTGTTGCCTTTGGGCTTGGTTTTTCCGGTCAAGGTGAGACCCCGTTAGACCGCTATCCGCTCAATGTTGACTTTGGTGAGGTCAATCTCCCCCAGCCCCCGCTGGTAGCCCTCTTTGATGCAGTAGATGTCCTCCGGGTCTATGTTGAAGAGGGTGGCGGCGTGGGCATCAACAGCTACCGGGTCGGTGGAGAGGATAATGGTATTCATTATTTTAACATCTGCCAGGTCTCCGCCGGTAGGTCCGTTGGCTACAAGGATGCGGGTGGCGTCTATCACCGTCAGTTGGGGGCGCACCACGGTCCACAAGTCCACCAGCTTCTCCCCTATACCGCTGTGCCACTTTCCCCGGTTTCCGCCGATCACCCCCATCAGGTTCTTGAAGCCCAGGGTCAGTTTGGTAAGGCTGTGGTCCTTGGCAATGGGGACATTTATAATCACATTGGCGTCCATGCAGTCCTGGTAGTAGAGGAAGCTATCCAGGGCGACGCCTCCAGGAATTGCCACCTCCACAAAACGCTCCTCGTCTATGAAGGAGACGGAAGCTCCCTCGGCTTCGGCGGCGGAGGCGATACCGCTTCGCACATAGGTTCTGCGGGCGTCGTTGCAGGGGTAGTCAAAGACCCGCACCTTCTCCGCCCGACAGGCGACACACTGCTTGACCAGCTCGGCGACCACCTCGGGGTGGGTGTTTGCCGCCTGCTCTTCAGTGCGGTCCCAGGCGATGTTGGGTTTGACTACCACCACATCGCCCTCATGCACCAGATTGGAGAGTCCCCCCATTGCCTCCAAGCCCCGACGAACCATGGCCCGGTAATCCCGCCCGGTAACCACCACCAGCCCCTCGGTCAGCTCCCCCGTCTTGGGTTCCTCAACGGTTATCACCTCACCGGAAGAATCCCCCCTCTTACAGCCTAAAAGACCGCCGCAGAGTGCTCCTATGCCGGCGGTGCCCAGGGTCTTCAGAAAATCCCTGCGAGACTGCTTCCAGTTGAAATCGTAGAGGTAGCCGTTTACGAAATTTCCCATCTTTCCCTCCTTTATCCCTCAAATGAATATTGGAGGTTGAATTCTATTATCTGAAGAGCAGTTCATCAACTCTTTCAGCCACAACGGTCAGCTCCCTTCGGGAACCGTCGCTGTAGGCGGTCAGCATGACCAGATATGTCCCCCGGCAGAAGACGATGGAGCCCTCACCGATAAGACTTCCCTCTCCGAGCCCGTCGGTGCTGTAGTCCTCATAGACGCTTTCCAGAACCTGGCGCCCCCCATCAGCGCAGGAGAGTATTACCAGAGAGAACTCGTCCTCCCCCTTCTGATAGTAGGCGACGGCTAGAGCTGTAGCCCCCGCATCAATGAACCGGTTGGCTCCGCCGTTTAGATATTCCCAGAGACCTTCCTCCCCCGGATAGAACCTCTCTGTCTCCTCTTTTTCGTAGCCGACCAGTTCATCAGGGAAGGACAAAAAACCTCCCTGTGCCGGCACTACAGCGAGACAGATGATGAGTAGACCTGCAAATACACCTGCGACCGGGAGTCTTTTTGCTTTGCAGGTTCTGGCGGATGTAAGCATGCTCACCCCTGCGGGGTGGCGAAGGTAGTAGTGTTCATAATCGGGCTGCCGGTTACTATTTAAGGTGTTGGGGGCATAAGGATGCGGTTAAAATTTCCCTCATTAGTATAACCCGAAATGGGGGAAAAGGCAAATTGGTAGGCGGGGAAAGCTGGAGGGTGTGGTAGATGATGAAGATTGGAACTGCTACTTTTAGCTTATTCTATAGATGGAAATCTCCCTGAGCAGAATCCCGGTCTCAGCCATAGACCGCTAACGATGAGCTGAAGCCGGAGGTCGGCTACCGAATACTGTTGCTTGCCACAATCTAAAATCTTGACACGGTGGCAAGTTGGTGGTAAAATGGCAAGAATAATAATTACATTATCCCTTGATGATGACAAACATTTACAAGTTTCAGATATTCTAATGGAGCTCGTAGACCTACATTTACATAGTTCGGTCTCCAGCGACGGCGAGGTCCCTCCCGCCGAGCTTCTGCAATTGGCTTCCGCCGCCGGGCTGTGCGCCGTCTCCATCACCGACCACGACACCACCGAGGCATATCTCCAGACGCCCCCCGGTGGCTCAAATCCGGAGCTGATATGCGGAGTGGAGATGACCACCAGACTCGGCGAGAGGACGGTTCACCTTCTGGGATATTTTATGGATCCCTTTGAGGAGAGATTGGTGGAGGAGCTCTCCAGGCTGGATTCGGCAAAGAGGAAGCAGGCAAAGCTACGGGCGGAAAGACTGCGCCAGTTGGGCTTCGTCTTCACCGATTCGGATGTGGCGAGATACGCCAGGGGTAAGGTGCCGGTCGGTCCCATATTTGGAATGGCTATCATCAACAACCCCGCCAACGACCGCGACGCCAGGCTACTTCCCTATCGTGAGGGTGGAGAGCGCGCTGAACAGCCCTATTACTACTTTGACAAGGATTTCCTGCAGGAGGGGAAGCCGGCATACTGTCATGTAGAACGAATTTCCACCACCGGGGCGATAGAACTGCTGAGGGAGATTGGAGGGGCTCCGGTTCTGGCTCACCCCGGCGAGAAGTTTGACCCCAGCAAGGACGCCGGGTTGATCGCCGAACTGAAGGAGCACGGTATGGTGGGATTGGAGGTCTGGTCCACCTATCACGATGGAGCTATGCAAAACGCCTTCTTCAACCTTGCCCGGAGACTGGACCTGGTCGCTTCAGCCGGCTCGGACTTCCATGGTCCCGGGATAAAGCCGAATATTCGTATCGGGGTGAATGTAGTGGGCAAATATAAGATAGTTGAGGAATTGCTTCAGGCTATCGGTCGTGGGGGTTGAGCGGTGCGCCTGTCTGCTGTTGATGTGGGTTCAAACTCCGCCCTTCTGCTTATCGCCGATGTTCTGGAGGGGAAGCCGCCGGTCATCATTGATGAGGCGCTGGTCACCACCAGATTGGGCAAGGGAGTGGAGGAGAGCGGGGAGTTATCCCCCGAGGCTTTGAAAGACGGCTTGGACGCTTTGGTGGATTTTTCCAGGAGGATGGATGAGGCTGAGGTGGAGGCTTATTTGGCTGTAGCCACCGGGCTCCTCCGCCGGGCGGATAACTGGCAGAACTTCAGCGATAGGGTCTATGAGCAGATTGGGCTGAGGATAGCCCTGATTACCCCCCAAAAGGAGGCGGAGCTCTCCTTCCTCTCAGCTACAACCAGCTTGGAGCTTCCCGGCGATGTGGTTGTCCTGGATATCGGTGCCGGAAGCGCCCAATTGAGCCTGGGCAGTGGGGCTGTCATCCGAGAATCCGTTTCACTGCCTTTGGGTTCACTGCGCTTGACCGAGAGGTTCATCCCCGAGGCACCGACGTCAAACGATGACCTGTCCGGATTGCAGGATTACATCCGCAAGCAGTTACAGGAGGAGGAAGGGGGATGGCTTAGGAAAGTTGGGGCGGTTCCGCTGGTGGTGGTTGGGGGGACGGCGGTGGCGCTCATCGCCCTCAAGCTGGGACTTGCGCAATACGAACGAGACGCTATCCACGGCGAGTCGCTCACCGCCGATGATGTCGCCGGGACCGTCGCCGCATTAGCCCCTTTAGGTCAAGAGGAGCGTGGAGAGCGGATGCCATTTGAGCCGGAGCGGGCGGCGATCATACTTGCCGGGACGCTGGTCTTGCAGGAGTTTATGCGCTTCTTGGAGAAGGATGCGGTTCAGGTCTGCTGGTGGGGCTTGAGCTATGGTTTACTCCTTCGTCTTTATGAGATTTTGGCGGAGGAGTGAGTTAATCTGAGCAATTTTGTGAAAAAGCGAACAAAATCTTGTTTAGATGTGGTATAATTCTTCACATTCTAGAACCGAAAAAATTTCAGGTCATTTTCAGTGCTTTTGGGAGGATTTTGATGGCAGACAAACATGTCTATTTCTTCAGCGGAGATTTGGCCGAAGGGTCTAAAGAGTTGCGCAACTTACTGGGAGGAAAGGGAAGTAACCTGGCGGAGATGGCTGTCATCGGTATCCCCGTCCCTCCCGGCTTCACCATAACCA
The DNA here is from genome assembly GCA_030602715.1 of Candidatus Coatesiibacteriota bacterium. Classification (GTDB taxonomy): domain Bacteria; phylum RBG-13-66-14; class B26-G2; order B26-G2; family JAUVZD01; genus JAUVZD01. Next base: position 55,125 of record JAUVZD010000011.1, on the reverse strand, counting down.
CGGAAGCCTGCGTGTATTTCTATAGAAACAAGAAATACCCGCAGGGGATGAAGAAGCAGGTGGAGGAGGCTCTGGCTAAATTGGAGAAGGTCATGGGGCGGGGCTTCGGGGATAAGGCTAACCCACTGCTGGTCTCGGTTCGTTCCGGGGCTCGGGTCTCCATGCCCGGTATGATGGATACGGTGTTGAACATCGGCTTAAACGACGAGACGGTAGGGGGTTTGGCTGATTCCATGGACAATCCCCGTGCCGCCTGGGACAGTTATCGCCGTTTTGTGCAGATGTATGGCGATGTAGTCATGGACTTAAGGCCGGAGAGCAAAGAAGAGACCGACCCCTTTGAGGCTATAATTGAGGAGATGAAGGCTGAAAAGGGTGTGGAGCAGGATATAGACCTGACCACCGAGGACCTCAAGGAGCTGGTGCGCCGATTTAAGGGGATGATTAAAGAACGGTTGGGTCTGGACTTTCCCGACAACCCCTCCGACCAGCTCTGGGGGGCTATAGATGCGGTATTCAGCTCCTGGGATAACCCCCGGGCTATCGCTTACCGCCAGTTGAATTACATCCCCGACGACTGGGGCACGGCGGTTAATGTGCAGGCTATGGTTTTCGGCAACACCGGCGAGGAGAGCGGAACCGGGGTGGCTTTTACCCGTGACCCGGCAACTGGAGAGAACAGTTTCTTCGGCGAGTATCTGATAGATGCCCAGGGCGAGGATGTAGTCGCCGGCATCCGCAATCCCCATCCCATCTCCGACCTGGAAAAGGAGATGCCCAAGATATATAAAGAGCTGGATGGGATACGCCACAAATTAGAGGAGCACTACAAAGATGTCCAGGATGTGGAGTTTACCTTTGAGCACGGCAAGCTGTGGATGTTACAGACCCGAGCGGGAAAACGGACCGGTCTGGCGGCAATCAAGATAGCGGTGGATATGGTTGAGGAGGGGTTGATCTCCAAAGAGCAAGCCTTGATGCGCCTGGAGCCGGACCAACTCAATCAACTGCTCCGTCCCATCTTTGACCAGGAGGCGAAAAGGAAGGCGGTAAAAGAGGGTAGGGTGGTTGCTCATGGATTGAACGCCGGACCGGGAGCCGCTTCCGGGCGGGTCTGCTTCTTCCCGGAGGAGGCTGAGGAGCGTGCCGGTGAGGGTGAGCCGGTAATTCTGGTGCGCATGGAGACCAGCCCGGAGGATATCCGGGGGATGTCCGTCGCTGAGGGCATCTTGACCAGCCGAGGGGGGATGACCAGTCACGCAGCGCTGGTCGCCCGCCAGATGGGTATCGTCTGCGTGGCTGGTTGTGATGAACTGAACATTGATTATCAGGAGCGCACCATCACCGTCAACGATACCGTCATCAAGGACCGGGACTTCATCTCCCTTGATGGTTCAACCGGCGAGGTCATCCTAGGGGAGCTACCCACCCAGCCCTCGGATGTCATTCGTGTGTTGATAGAGAAGGACATGAAGCCGGAGGATTCTCCCACCTATCAGCTCTTTGATAAGATAATGAGTTGGTCGGACGAGTATCGTCGGTTGGGGGTCTTTACCAACGCCGACCAGCCCGATCAATCGTATGTTGCCCGCATGCTGGGCGCCGAGGGAATAGGGCTGTGTCGCACCGAGCATATGTTCTTTGAGGGGGACCGCATTGATGCGGTGCGGGAGATGATTCTTGCCGACAGCCCATCCGGACGGGAGCAAGCTCTGGCTAAGATTCTGCCCATGCAGAGGGAGGACTTTGTGGGTATCTTTCGGGTTATGGAGGGGCTTCCGGTTACCATCAGAACCCTTGACCCGCCCCTGCACGAGTTTTTGCCGGATGATGAGCACGAGATAGTGGATTTGGCGAAGAAGATGGGGGTAAGCAACGAGGAGTTGAAATTCAAGGTTGAGAGCTTGGCGGAAACCAATCCCATGCTCGGTCATCGTGGTTGTCGTTTAGGGGTGGTCTATCCCCAGATAACCGCCATGCAAGCCCGAGCCATCCTGGAGGCAGCCTGTGCGGTGTCCAAAGAGGGGAAAGAGGTCAAGCCGGAGATAATGATTCCTTTGGTGGGCATCGCCAAAGAGCTTGAGCTTCAAGCTGAGGTGGTGCGCGATGTGGCGGAGAAGGTCTTTGAGGAGCAGGGCGTGCGGCTGGAGTATAAGATAGGGACTATGATAGAGCTTCCCCGAGCCGCTTTGGTCGCCGACCAGATCGCCGAGGTGGCGGAGTTCTTCTCCTTCGGCACCAACGACTTGACCCAGACCGCTTTCGGCTTCTCCCGTGACGACGCCGGAAAGTTCCTGGCTTATTATACTTCCAAAGGCATCCTCAGACGGGACCCCTTCCAGACCATAGACTTTGACGGGGTAGGTCAGTTGATGGAAATCTGTGTGCAGAAAGGGCGCGGAAAACGAAAGGATATCAAGTTGGGCATCTGCGGTGAGCACGGCGGAGACCCGGATTCGGTGAAGTTCTGCCACCGCTTGGGCTTGGATTATGTCTCCTGTTCCCCCTATCGGGTACCCATCGCCCGTCTTGCCGCCGCCCAGGCGGTGCTTGAGGAGAGGGAGCAGAAGAAGGAGGAGGAGAGGAAGAAGGAAAAGAAGTAATAGATTGAGCAAGTCTCTTGAACCGCTCCGATATTAACCAGGGGTTCAATGCCCCTGGTTTCAAATTTTTTAGTTTAATATCAGCGGATAATCCTTTTTGTAGAGGAAACAAAAAGGCTCTCGTCTCTTAAGATTTATGCTACTATCTTGGCAACTTATGCCCTTCCTGCCCTTCATCCTCATAATCTGCGCCGCTTTGACCCACGCTCTGTGGAACTTCTTCGTCAAGGGCGGCGAGGATAAGCTGGTAACGCTGTGGCTGGTGGTCGGCTTTATGGTGGTGGTCTATACCATTCCGGTCGTCATAACCTTTGACATTTCCGACCTGGCTTGGCCCGCCTGGGGTTTCCTTCTAGCCACCGGTTGCATCCACGCTGTATATTTTTTCCTGCTCACCTCCGCTTATACCTACGGTGATATCTCCTTGGCTTATCCCATCGCTCGGGGCTCAGGGATAGTATTTACCGCTTTATTTTCCACAGTCCTGTTCAAGGAGTTCCCCTCCTTGTGGGGAACTTTAGGCATTGCTGTGGTGGTGCTGGGGGTGTTCATGTTGATGCGCCGGGGAAGGAACAATCCCCGCCCGGTGAATCTGCGCACAGTTCTTCTGTCCGTTGGAGTGGGTTTAACCCTTTGGGGTTTTTACTCTGTTGATAAGATCGGAATAGCCTACCTTCCACCTTATCACTACATGTATTTTCTGATAATGGCGACTTTCCTCATCCTTACGCCTTTTATCTTGATCTTTCGCAGGAAATTTATTCTAAATGAAATTAGAGTGTCCTGGAAGCAGGTGATCGCCGGGGGGGTTGTTTTCCCCTTCAGTTATATCTTCTCGTTGTGGGCGATGACCTTAGCCCCCCTGGCTTATGTGAGCGGGGTGCGGGAGGTAAGCATAGCCTTCGGCGCCACCATGGGGGTTATCTTCTATAGAGAACGACCGATATTGTGGCGCATCTTGGGAGCGTGTATCATCGCTTCAGGAGTGTTGGTAATCGGCTTACGGGGTTAGAGTGATTGGTTTGAGTAATATAGGCTAAAAGTTAACCCAACTGAAAATAAGGGGAGAGGATGATGGATGCAAAAGAGGTGCAGGACAGGCTGAAAGAATTCCTCGGGCTTCTCCACTATGACCGACCGATTGTTGCCTTGTATGATGCAGATGAGGTGGAGCCCTTTGAACCTGTGGTATATCCTCCAGAGGAGGGTCATGCCTGTGTCTTCTCCTTCTACCCCGCCTGGGAGAAAGATAGGACCCTGGTTCTTACCAAGGAGCGGTCCGGCTGTGGGGGTGGAGGGCGCTACCTCTGCGGGGCAGAGCCTCATCTCAACCGGGAGGATTTCGTTGATTTTCTCTATGGTGATGAGGGGCTCAAAGCGAGCAGGGAGCTTGTAGAGGAGATGATGGACGACGCCAAACGACGCCGACCCCGGGAAAAATACACCCTTTTGGGTCCCTTTCGGGTGGAGCATACCGACAGGATGACTTCTGTAACCCTCTTTGCCGACCCGGATCGGCTGGCGCCGTTAATAACCGGGGCGCACTATTATACCGTTGACCCCGCCGACGATGTGGTCATAGCCACTATGGGCTCCGGCTGTTCTCTGCTTGATCCGTTCGTGAACTACGCCGACCCGGATAAACCCCGGGCGGTCTTGGGCTCCTCCGATATGGCTATGCGCAGTTATCTACCCCCCTGTGAGATGGCGTTTACCATGAATATGCCTATGTTCTATCAGATGATAGATGTGGACGATAACCACTTTTTGCGCAAGGGCTTCTGGCGGGGTGTGGTTAAGGCACGGGGCTGGGAGGGTGAGTAAGGGGGATTGGGCCAATCAAAATTGATTAACCTGAATTTCCGGTAAATTTTGAGGAAAACCCTAACGATTTCCTTTGACATGGGGGTTTTTTGTTGATACAATATATTCTTGAACATTTTTTCACAAGCTTTATCCCGTCCCTAAGGAGTGGAGATGGCTAAAGAACTTTCCTTCAATGTTGAGGTGATCACCAACCCCAGTCAAGAGGAGCTCCGTGAGTTGACCCTCAAGCATGTCCCCTCGGTGTTGACCTCAGCCTATAACAACCTGGATAAGATAACCCGCTTCAAAGCCCGTAAGGCGCAGTATACTTATATCATAGCGGATGAATCCCAAGCGGGCAGGTATTCCAGCGAGACCATAGACCCGGCAAAGGCGGAGGAGCTCATCCAGTTCCAGAAGAAGTATATTGAGGATAGTGGAAAGCTGATAGCTATTGAAACTTATTTGGGTCTGGGTGATTTTGCCTACCCGGTCAGATGGTATTATTCCCTTGAATCGGCGAACCTGGCCGGTATGCAGAAGACCCTCACCTTCCCCCGGGAACGGGTGGAGAGTCCGGAGCAGTTAGCAAAACCGTTTGAACCTCTCTTTCAGCTGGTATTTACCGCTGGATGTATCCCTGTGGATATGCCCGGCAAGGTGGCTATGCTGGTGGATTTGGAGAATTTCGTTACCTATGTCATCGGCTCCGACTATTTCGGCGAGTCCAAGAAGGGCGCCCTGCGTATGCTGAATGAATATGTCTATCGCCAAGGGGGACTGGTGATGCACGCCGGGGCGAAGATTGTGAAGATTGGGGATGAGCCGCCGGTCACCATGACCATTATGGGACTCTCCGGCACCGGCAAGACCACCACCACCTTCAGCAAACAGGGTAAGCTGACCAAGCCGTCTCAGGATGATATGGTCTGCCTCTGGGAAGGGGGACAGGTAACCGTTACCGAGAACGGGTGTTTCGCCAAGACCTTCGGGCTGACCGAGAAGGCGGAGCCGACCATCTACCGTGGCACTATAGATCCCAGCGCCTGGCTGGAGAACAACTTCATCAATCCCGACGGCATCTACGATTTCTCCAAAAAGGAACTTTCACCTCAAGATGTGGAGCGGTGGCGGGATATATTGATAGAGACCGGAGCACAAGCTGAGAATGTGGATAAATATATCAAGGGTGAGGTGAAGTTTGAGGAGGTGGTGGACGAGCTGGGTATCCCCGCCGACGGCTGGGATTTCGTGATGTGGACCGAGAACGGTCGCTCCATCATCCCCATGTCCGCCATCAAGGACGCCGCCGACCCCCAGCACCTTCCACCGGTGGGGTCTATGGGCATCCTCAATCGTGATGAGGGGGATGATGCGGCAACGCCGGGCATAGCCCGCTTCGTATGTCCTGAGCAGGCGGCGGGCTATTTCATGCTGGGGGAGACCTCCAAGACCTCCGCAGCCGGCAAAGAGCGGGGTAAGACACGCTCGCCTTTCACTCAACCCTTCTTCCCCCAAACTATGGGACTTCAGGCGGAGCGCTTCAGCAAGCTGGCGGAGACGTTGAAGGATGTGGACTTGTGGATTATGAACACCGGATATATCGGCGGCGACGCCCGAGCCGAGCAGGAGGGGCGTGCGCTCAAGGTGAAGATTCGCCACTCCTCGGCAATGCTGGAGGCGATGCTCGCCGGCAAGATCGTCTGGAAGAAGGACCCCGACTTCGGCTATGAGATTGCCGATCCGGATGCGCCGGAAAATGCCGAACTGCTAAAAAAAGTCCCCGCTGAGATACTTGAGCCCCGACGGTTCTTTGAGAAGGAGGGCAGGCTGGACGAATATAACGCCTGGGTGGCGAAGATGAAGGAGGAGCGCAGGGCTTTCCTGGAGAAATTCAATCTGGAGCCGGAGATAATGGAGGCGGTCTGCGGGTAAAACGTCTGTATCAACAAGTGAATTGTCAACCCCAGCCTTTTGATAGGGCTGGGGCTTTTTTGTTTGGTTTTTTATGCGCATTTTTGATATAATAATTAGTATGAAATATCGGGTGATAATTGAGCAAGGTGAAGACGGGGTCTTCATCGCAGAGTGTCCAGTTCTGCCGGGTTGTGTATCCCAGGGTGATACATACCAGAAAGCTCTGGAAAATATCCAGGATGCAATAAAGGGTTATATAGAGAGCCTGGAAAAACACGGTGAGCCAATTCCTCCACCGATAAATGAAGCCATTGTTGAGGTATAAGTAGCTCTTGACAAAGCTTCCAATAATATCCGGCAATAGATTGGTGAGAGCATTGAAGAAGTTTGGTTATTAGGTTGACCATCAGACAGATGGAGAACGCTTAAGAGAGAAGAGCTGACCTGATTTCTAAGATAGTTCACCCCAGCCTGAGTGCAGGGCTGGGGGTTTGTTTTTACTGATAAAATCTATTCTGAGTCCTCCGCTTCTGTATCATCTATGACGGTAACCTCCGGAACTGGCGGAATTTCAATATCATCGTAGTCATCTGGAAAGGCTATCCAGTTGTGATAGTCGTTGATATCATCGTCGGGGTCAACTCCATCAAAGTTGTCATTAATCCAGATGGTTCCATCCTCGTCCACCCACACTAGATCGTCATCCTCGGCGATTGCTTGATTGGTGGTCATTCCCATCAGCAAGAATAACGCTGTGAAAACTACCCAAAAAGCGAGTTTGTTGATTCTCATGTTTTTTACCTCCTTTTTTCTTGGAGATAAGATATGCATGCATTAGACATTATGACATAATTTTACGACATGTAAAGGGGAAAAATAACCCGCTTATTAAGCACCTCGCTAATATAAAGATAACTAACTGCCTGGTGTCCTTTGAGGCAGGAGCCCCTCCGCTCTAGGATTATGCAACCTGTAGTTCTCCCTTGCTACCTCCACGCTGTTTATCGCATAACAGTAGATACAGCCGTAGGGGCAGGTGTCGTAGGCGCCGATGTCTATGCTTGGCATGCACCGGCACTCCGCCCGTTGGGACCTGTCCTTCTTGTAGGGAAGGTTCAGCCCGAAGGCATGATTGATTAACTCATTATCAATGCAAGCGCCGGGTGCGGTGTCGTATTTTGACAGGTCCACCCTCTGGGCGCAGGAGAAAGCCGGAAAGCGGTAGTCAGTGGAGACCTCTTGAACCGCAGAGAAAACCTTGTCCAACTCCTCCTGGTGATTTTCAGCGTCTAGGTAGGAAAAACCCGTCTCCGCAAGCCTGGAAAGCCTGCGCTCCACCTTGCGGTAGGGATGGACTATACTTATCACCATCCGTCCGCACCACTCCCCGACCGAATCGGCAATCCTGTGCACCTTTTCAGCATGGTAGGCTCCGTCGGTGATGTTTGACAGTATTATCGGGTCGTAGCGCCACACCATCCTCTCCCGCCCCAGGCGCCGACCCAGCTCGCAAAAGCTCTCCACAAGCTCAGCCGGTGGGGGAAGATGGGGCTCAAGTATTTTAGGGTAATCGTTTATAGTGAAAAGGAAGTAGTAATTGAAGCCTCGCTCGTCCAGCTCGTCCAGATGGCGTAGTAGGGGCTTGGGGTTTCTGGTCCAGAAGACCACCGCATCCACCACCTGGGGGTCAAGCTCCACCCGGCGAATCTGATGGGGGTTGAAGGGGTTTGCGGTCAGGCAGAAGCCCCGTCTTACTCGCTCCATAAACCAGGGGGCGTAGAAGGCGGGGATGTCCGTCCTTCTGCTGGCGCTTACTATCATCCGCTAATTCTCTTCCAGGGGGGAAAACTCCACCACCAGACCATATTTCTCAAAGAGCTTCCTCATCCTTTCCCGGCCCTCCTCCACCTCCATACCACAGACCATGCATATCCACCTCTCGCAGGTGGGGCAGAAGTTCATCTGCTTGTTGTCCAAATCCTTTAAGCCCAGGGTGTCGGAGACGACGCAGGTGTCGTCGTGCTGACAGTGGCTCAAGCCCAGGTTGTGGGCGAACTCGTGGACGGTGGTCTTGATTATGCGGGGGACGGTCTTTGTGTCGGTGGGCTGATAGCCGAAGGCGGAGCCGTCCAGGCGGGCGAGGGACATAATGGATATATTCCCGGGCATGAGCGCATAGCCGAAGAGGTAGTTACGCCCCTCACGATAGAGGTCGCCCTCCACCAGCACCATCACTCCTTCGGTGGGAGGCTGGTTTTTGTGGATGTATTTGAGGATGGTGGGGGCGTCATATTGGTTGCGGGAGGCGTTGTAGGCGCCCTCGGGGTAGTCCATAGCCGAGCCGGGTTTCCACTCCACCTTGAAGGAAGCCTGCAGGGTCTCGCCCATCAGGGTGAGCCAGCGGGAATCAACCTCGCCCATGGCGCAGACGGTTACCGTGGTGGGGGCTTGCTCCTTCCCTGCTTCAGTGTCGCTTTTTGGGGAGCAAGCGAGGGGGAGGAGAAGTAAGGCTAGGAGGATGTGGATTTTTTTTGGCATGTGGAGGAATTATATCATAATTTTGTGGTGGTGTTGAATCGTGGAAAAGACTGGTGGGGTAAGATATTAGGATGGAGGAAATGGGTAAATCCATGAATAATAAGAGGCTCAGGGTGATGATTGAAACCCCAGCCTAATTAAGAAGGCTGAGGTATTATTTTATTTTTTATACGCATTTTTGATATAATAATTAGTATGAAATATCGGGTGCTAACTGAGCAAGATGAAGGACTTCAGCGTCACCCGGGAATTGACGCCGCGAAATCCCGCTGGACAAGCGGGTAGAAAGGACGGCAGGTTATGATATCTAAGAAAGTTGATATCGAACGGCTGGAGGAATCGCGCAGGGGACACGCCAGCACGTACAGCACGAGATTTTTTGATGAAACCGTGCCGAAGTACGAAATACTGGAGGAGGGTATGCCGGCAAATGCCGCGTATCAACTGGTCCACGACGAGCTGAACCTCGACGGCAATCCCGCCCTCAACCTCGCGAGTTTCGTCACAACGTGGATGGAGCCCGAGGCGGAACGGCTGATCATAGAAAACATCGGCAGGAATTTTATCGACCATTTCGAGTATCCCCAGACTGAAGTTATCCACGAGCGAGTAGTAAACATGTTGGCGCGTTTATTCAATGCGCCCGAGGATACCACTTTCGCTGGCACGGCGACGGTCGGGTCGTCGGAAGCTGTAACGCTTGGGTTGTTGGCGCACAAATGGGCCTGGAAGAAGCGAAGGGAAGCCAAGGGGAAGCCTTGCGGAAAACCGAACATCGTCTATGGCGCCGACGCCCATGTGTGCTGGGACAAGTTCGCGAAGTATTTCGACATTGAACCGCGTATAATCCCTATGGAACCGGACCGTTTTGCGATTACCGCGGTGGGTGTGGAGGAGCGTATCGACGAGAATACCATTTGCGTCGGCGCGATCCTGGGCACGACGTTCACCGGGGAGGCGGACCCAATCGCTGAAATAAGCGCCCTGCTAGACGGCGTTTACAAGAAGAAAGATTGGGATATCCCGGTGCACGTCGACGCAGCCAGCGGTGGTTTTGTCACGCCCTTTGCAAATCCTGAGCTCCAGTGGGATTTCCGGCTGCCCCGCGTCAAATCAATCAACGTCTCGGGCCATAAATACGGACTAGTTTATCCAGGCTTAGGATGGCTTATTTTTCGTGACGCCAGCGACCTGCCAGAGGATTTGGTGTTTTACGTGAACTACCTCGGCGACGAGATGCCCACGTATACGCTGAACTTCTCGCGGGGTAGCGCCATGATCCTAGCGCAGTATTACAATTTACTGCGGCTTGGCCGAAAGGGGTACGCGAGGATCGCGACCAACGTTCTGGAGAACGCACGATACGTGGCGGAGCAACTGGCCGATTCCGGAAGGTTTGAGGTGCTGAACACGGCGGACCTTCTCCCGATCGTAACGGTCAAATTGAAGGAGGATGCTAAATATACCGTTTTCGACCTCTCGCACAAACTCCGTGAGCGTGGATGGATCGTGCCGGCCTATACGTTGCCGCCCAATGCCGAGGATATCGCCATAATGCGCGTAGTAGTAAAGGAAAACTTCGGACGAGATCTGGCAGACATATTCGTCGCCGACGTGGCGAACGTCTGCGAGGTCCTAGAGGGCGCTAAGGGTGAGGTAGTCGTGCCGCGGAGGTCGGCGCGGAGAGGACACCACGTCAATTAAGTAACCAGAGCGCGAGGTTTAAAACTAAGGATAGGTAAAAATGATCGCGAATCAAGTAAAGTCGGGTACTCGTCGCGTATTGAACGTCTTTACGCTCGCGATGATCAACGTCGCGATAATTATGAGCTTACGCGGTTTGCCAACTATGGCCGAATACGGCCTCAGCGCGGTCTTTTATTTCGTGGTGGCCGCGGCCATATTTCTAATTCCCACGGCGTTGGTCTCCGCTGAGCTCGCCACCGGGTGGCCGAAACGAGGTGGCATCTTCGTCTGGGTAAAAGAGGCGCTCGGTGCGAGGTGGGGTTTTCTAGCGGTCTGGTTGCAGTGGTTTCAGAACGTCATCTGGTATCCGACGGTGTTGGCTTTTGCGGCTGCGATGTTCGCCTTCGTCTTGAGCCCCTCCCTCGCTGGGAACAAGGTTTACGGCATCGCCGTAATCCTGGTCGTATACTGGGGAGCGACATTAGCTAATTTCTTGGGGATGAGAGTCTCCGGTTTGATCAGTACCCTCTGCGTCATCGGGGGGACGCTGCTGCCGGGCGCGTTGATCATTATCTTCGGGATCGTTTGGATTGCGCTTGGCGAGCCGTCGCAGATTTCTTTCGCCGCGAGTACGTTGATCCCGGAATTCAGTAAACTCGGCACCATTGTGCTGGCGGCGAGTGCTCTCCTTTTCTTCTCCGGGATGGAGGTGTCCGCCGCCCATGCCCAAGAGGTAAAAGACCCGCGGAAGAATTTCCCGAAGGCGATATTCCTCGCGACGGTTATTGTACTCGTTGTGTTCGTTCTAGGCACGTTATCCGTTGCCACCGTGGTGCCGCGAGAGAAGATCAGTCTCGTCGCGGGTTTGATGGAGGCATTCACGGTTTTTTTGGATAATTATCATATGACATGGTTCCTGCCGGTCGTCGCCCTGCTCCTCACGTTCGGCGTTTTCGGTCAGATCTGCTCGTGGATCGCCGGCCCAAGCAAGGGCATCCTGGCAGTTGCCCGCAACGGGTATCTGCCGCCTTTCTTTCAACGCGTCAACCGCCATGGCGTGCAGACCAATATCTTATTAATCCAGGCGTTGGTCGTGACGGCCCTGTCGTTCGTATTCCTCCTTATGCCGACCGTGAGCAGCTCTTATTGGATCCTAACCGTGCTAACGGCGCAACTCTATCTGGTGATGTATATTTTGTTGTTTATATCGGCTATTCGCTTACGTTATTCCAAACCGGACGTCCCGCGACCTTACAAGGTCCCGGGCGGTAAATGGGGGATGTGGTTGGTTGCGGGCGTCGCGACGGTCGTCGCCGTTTTAGCCGTGGCGCTCGGCTACGTTCCTCCTTCCCAACTAGAGATAGGTAGCGTTGTCTTCTACGAGGCATTCCTGATCTTGGGCATAATCTTAGTATGCGCCATACCTTTGATCATATATCAGTTCCGTAAGCCGCGTTGGAAGCAACCCACGGTCGGGGGAGGGGAGTGAGCGCTTCAACCTCCCGGTTGCGGCAAACCCTCTACTCCCGCCTATAGATATGCGCCAGAATCTCCTCCACCGATTCAGCCTCGGGAAGCTCCTTTCGGGCTTTGGTTATCATCCCCTCAATCTCCGTGCGCTTGTGACCGAATTTCTCCAGGGCGCTCCATACATCGTCCCAGGGGGGCTCAAGAGTTGCGGCGGAGGCACGAGCTTCCGCCTCCTCAGGAAGGACCACCTTCCCGGCCAGGCTGGAGATTATCTGCCGGGCTTTTGCGGCGCCGATGCCCGGCAGACGTTTGAGCGTTTCCACATCGCCGTCGTTTATGGCCTTTATCAGCTCCGTCGGAGGCTGGGATATGGCCTGAAGCGCCGCCCTCGGCCCTAAACCGGGGACGGTGACCAACTTGGTGAAGAGGTGGTAGGTCTCCTGGTTCAGGAAGCCAGCCAACATAACGCTGATCTGGTTTCCGGAGGTGGTCAGTGCCAGGTGGGTGTTTAAGATGATCTCTTCGGAAAGCTCCTCCTCGGTCAACTGCGCCCGCTCGTAGGAGGAGAGGTTCAAGCGAACTCCCACCCCACCGACCTCCAGGGTGATGCCCTCCTCCCCCAGGCTGATCAGGGTCCCCCGTAGATAAGCGATCATGGCCACTTATCCTCCTTGATGAGGTGGGTTAAGGCGCAAGCCAGGGCGTCGCTAATGTGGTCGGATAACTTCTCACCCTCTATAGAGAGCATGGCGGACACCATCCCCCGCACCTGCTCCTTGCTCGCACGCCCGCTCCCGCTGACCGCCTGTTTTATCGTCGCTGGGGGATATTCGGCGACCTCTAAGGTATTCCTTTGGGCGGAGAGTATGATTACCCCCCGGGCATGCCCCATCAGGATGGCGGTGCTGGGATGGCGGTAATGACTATATAGTCCCTCTATTGCCATAATCTGGGGCTGGTGTTTTTCCAATATGTAAGAGACCTCCCGGTGGAGGTGAGCCAACCGCTCCTGCAGGGGGTGGCCCTCTTGGGTGGTGATTATTCCCCCGCTCTGTACCTCCACCTTGCGGTCAATGAGGGAGATTATTCCGTAGCCGGTAGCCGCCAGACCGGGGTCTATGCCCAGAATTATTAGGGGTTGGTCCCTTTTTTGGGGGTTCATCATCCTTCAGCCACAGCGGATAGAATCTCGTCGGGGATGTCAAAGTTAGCCCAGACCTTCTGGATGTCGTCGTGCTCCTCCAACAACTCATATAGGTGGAGCAATTTTTCAGCCTCCTTACCCTCCACCCTGACGGTGGATTTGGGGCGCATGGAGATCTCAGAGAGACTGCGGGCGATACCGGCGTGGTCCAGGGCGGTGCAGACATCGTGAAACTTGCTCACCGGGGTGAATATCTCAATTATACCTTCCTCCTGGTTGATATCCTCGGCGCCTGTTTCCAGGGCTATGTCCAATATCCTGTCCGGGTCGGCTTTGGGGTCGTCAATGACTATCAAGCCGATTTTTTCAAACTGCCAGGCGACGGAGCCGGACTCAGCCAGACTCCCCCCGTTTTTATCCAGTATGTAGCGCACCTCGCCGACGGTGCGATTGCGGTTGTCGGTCAAGGTCTCTAACAGGAAAGCTACCCCCCCGGGACCGTACGCCTCGTAGAGTACCTCTTCATAGTTGACCCCCTCCTCAGCGCCTGTGCCCCGTCTGATAGCCCGCTCAATGTTGCCCTTGGGCATGTTGTTCTCCTTGGCGGTGGCGATAGCTATCCTCAGACGGGTATTGGTGTCCGCATCTCCGCCTCCCAGTTTGGCGGCGATGGTGATCTCCTTGATCAGCCTGGAGAACAACTGTCCCCGCTTGGCGTCCTTTGCCCCCTTCTTGCGCTTTATGGTGGACCATCTGGAGTGACCGGACATAAAACCTCCTTGCAATTTTATGCCATCACGAAGATTTTAACATTTTTTCTGCCCATTTGGGCTTAAAGTCTTTCAGATTCTCTGCGCTTCTATCTGCAGAAGATATGTAAATACTGCCGATAAAATCAATGGTTACTTCTCCACCAATTTTCTAGTCTGCACTATATTTAGATACAGTTGGTCTGCAAGCAGGGGAGTGATCTCCAGGGTGATGGTGGAGCTGGGTTCACCATCCAGAAACACGGTTATCAGCTCATAATAATTGTCAAAGGCAATCCTTCGGCGGTCCAGTTTCAGTTCGCCGATTATCTGCCCTCCGCTTCTTATCACAATCTCCGCCAGGGGACGGGGATAGGGATATTCACTCACCATGAGGGAGAGATTGAGGGCGATGGCATCGCTTGCGACATCGTTCATGGTGAAGGAGTAGGTTTTGCCCTCTTCACTCAGGAGGAATCCGGGTCGGGAGTAGAGTTCATGGTTCAGGGGGATGGTCTGAAGTTCACCTTCGCCGTCCACTGAGAAACAGCGGTCTATGAACATATCCGCAAGCTCCTCAAAGGCGGGTAGACCTTCAGAGACCAGAAAGCCATCGTAATGGACCTCCCCTCCCTTTGGCGTGGTGAAGTGCAAAAGCATCCTCTTTCCCCGGGGGATGACTATGGTGATGGGGAAGGGGCGATACTCGTCCGCTGAGAGGTCGTCCAGGGGGATGTTGGCGCTCTGCTTGAGGGGGTCAACGTCCATCCCACCGAAGGTGATTATCTCAATTAGCAGACTCTTCCCCGGCTGGGGCTCACCGCACAGCATTATTTCCAGCTTGTATTCTCCCGGCGGATACCAGAGTAGATATTGAAAGTACTGTTTTGAGAGATAACCCCCGATTATGGTGGCTAAGCCGTTCTTCGCCTGGGGGTCTTTAAACATCTTTCCCGGTTCCGCCATTCCCCAGGCGTCATCAAAGCGGGAATAGACCGATTGATAGATGTCCTTATTCAGCGTGCTTTTGGGGGCGTTTTTCAAGATAATGAAGTTAGGGTACTGCTCCTCCACCGCAAAGTGGTCCAGGGAAAGCGATTCTAGAAGCAGAATGTTCATGGTGGGGTCAATATTGTCCAGGAAGTAGAGCACATAGTCAAAATCCACATCGTGCCCTGGGGAGATGTAACGGCGATTGCTCAGGTAGCTGGATGTCCGATGGTTAGTGCCGATGGCGTCGTCTTTTGAAAACTTCTCTGTAATCTGGTGAAACTGCTCCTGGATGGACTCCGCATATACTATGCTGGTAGAGGCGTTCAGCGAAATCGGGGACCAGGAATAGTAAAGATGGTAGGAGACGCAAGCCCCGACTATGTATAATCCGACCAGTAAGTTAATGTTGAATTTTTTCAGGAACCGGGTCCAACTTCGCTGTCTCCTGGCCCAGAAGGATACCCCCAAGGCTGTGCCTAGAAAGAGGAAGGGGACTATATAGGCGTGGGTTTGAGCGAAGGCGTTATGTTGGATGGCGATCTGGCTGAGGAAGGTGGGAATGAGCAGGACATATATTCCCACGGAAAGCGCTCCGGAAAAGACGGGAAGTAGCGCCAGCGGAATGAGGGTTTTTACCAGCAGGGAGATGTTTGCCCCGGAAAAAAGGGTGCTGAAGAACAGGCGGGGATGGAGAATGGGGCTCAGGAGCAGTTCCAAGCTGTCGCTTGCCAGGGGATAGAATCTATCCACGATGTGAAAGCTGGGAGCGTCGGTTATCATCCCGGTGATGAGCAGGTATGCACCCAAGAAGACGACGGATACTGCGGAAGTGACCGCCCCCAGAAGGCGACGTTTGCGGGAGAAGAAGATGTATATGCCCAGGCAGAATATGAGCGGGGCTACATCTTCCTTGCACATCATGGTGAGGAGGATGAAGACGAAAAACCAGAGGTTCTTCTTGCGCACCTCCATAAGTAGTGCGCAGAGGGTGAAGAGCATTATGAGGGCGGCGGAGTTGTAGTCCCAGGAGGCGGAGTTATATACCGTGGGGTAGAAGAAGTAGGCGATGGTGAGCAAGAGGGCTAATACTTTATCTGTATTGTAGGCTTCAAGGAGGCGATATAGGATAATTCCCCCGATGAAGGCGACTATTACCGGGAGGAAGACCAGCCACAGTTGTGTGGGCTGGATATAGTAGAGGGGGAGGAGAAGGAAGAGGATGGGCTCAAAATGGTTGAGCAGGAGGTGGTGGGGCGAATATCCGGATACATCGCAGAAGTTGCCGTTTATGGTGTTCCACAGCCCCTGGTGGAAGACGCCGGTCTCGGTGAACAGGTAGCGCAAGGAGAGATAGTCTATTATCTTCTCATAGACCAGGCAGATGAGGAAAAGACCGCCTACGATATATACCACTTGCCTACCATAACGCTCTGCAAAGCGCGAAAGCCAGTCGTAGAGCTTCTCCTTGCAGGAAAGCCACAGGGATGCTATTAGGATGAGAAAGGGAAGGACGATGGAAAGGAGGATACCTAAACTACGTAGGGAGATATATTCCACAAATTCCATTATCCCCTTCCCTTCCTGCCGGCGCCCACCACCCGCAAAATCCCCACCGGGGTCATCTCCATGGTCTGCCCCAGGGGGTTATCGGCGCAGTTGGCGATTATCCACTGCCGCCTGCTCCAGTCCAGACCGCTGGAGGCTCCCAGCACATCCACATTCCCCCAGTCGCCGGCGTCTATGATAGCCACCTCGGCGTCCACCCGCTCCTTGATGGCTTCGGCTACTGCATCGCCGTTTACGGGACCGTATATTATCACCCGGCAGTACTGCTCAAAGGTGAGGATACGGCTGCCATCTATCTCGGCGACCTGATGGCCGGCGATGCGGAAAAAATCCCCTCTGCGGCGAAGAAATGTGCGGGTTATACCAGCCACCAGAGCGGCGAGTAGTATGCGGGGTAGCTCGGCGATGTCTATCGCCGCCTGCATCTTCTCCGGTAAACCCACCGCACCTATGCCGAACTTGGGCACGGTGACATATTTCCAAAGTCTGTTCGCCCAGAAACCGACTTGGAGCCGGTCAAAGTGACGGACGCGCCGCTGGCAGATGGAGACTATCTTGGAGGTGACCAGAACGATGTCGCCCTCTTGAATGTGAGGATGAACATAGCGTTCTACCACCTCAACGATGTCGTCGTCGGGGATTATAAGGTGGGTTTTTATGGGAATCTTCAGTATCTGTGCCATTCTTCGCCTAAATTAGGGCTGTTACCGTCTGATAATAGGATAAGCTTACACCAAAATCAAGCTGGATTGGGCAAGTTGCCTAAACGGAGCCAGCACGCCTTCTGTCTAATCTTATGCTTTGAAGAACGAGATGTAAATGATGCTCCCTCAGTCCAAAAACTGTGATAATATATCTTTATACTTAATCATCCTTTTCAGATGGAAGCGCTGACCACATATCACCGCCGTATCCTTTCGGCTTTAAGATGGGCACAGATGGGCTTGTCTCTGGGTCGCCTTATACAGGCTATGCTGGGGTTTTTCTGCGTTCTTTGCCTGGCTCTGCAAGCTCTTGCACTGGCTGACTTCATCTTGGCAAGGACCGGCTTCTATCTCCTGGAGCTTGTCCTTGTTTTGCTGGTTGTCGTATCGGCTATACTTCTCCCTGTTCTTGCCCGAAAGAGGGAGAGGCGACTGCACCTTGACCTGCTGGCAAGAAATTCCCGCATTCCCCCCGACGACCTAGAGAGCGCCTATCAACTTTCTGCGCAAAAAGGTATCTTTTGGGGATACTCCCCCTCCCTGATTTACCTGCTTACAGAGCGAGTGGCTCAAAGGGTTAGACCGCTCTTCCCCTTTGTCAGGGGCTTCGGTCGCCTGGGTTTTCTGTGGCTGGTGCTTGCGGTCTTGCTGATCGCCGGCATCGCCCTTTCGGGCTACGACTGGTACGCCCTCTCCCAGAAAGCCCTCTTTCCGTTAAAGAATATACTGGGTGCGGTGCAGGTGGAGGTGACCGTAGAGCCGAGGGAGGCTATGGTCTATCGTGGTCAGGACTTTGCCATCCAGGTGGCTGTTGAGGGCAACTCCCCTCTGCCACCGAACCTGTATGTCCAGAAGGACGACAGGGACGAAGTCCTCTCCCTTCCACTTAAACACGAGGGCGGGGGGAAGTATTCGGCGGTTTTGAAGAAAGTGCAGGAGGATGTCAGCTATTGGGCACAGCTTTCCGCAAATAAAAGCGAGATAGGGAGACTGCATGTCCTCATCCCTCCCCATCTCTCCTCCCTCACATTAGCTATTACTCCCCCCGCTTACAGCCGAAAGCCGGAGATATTGCAGAGCGTCCTCGGGGGGGTTATCTCCGTCCTGCCGGGCACCGAGTTGGAATTAAACGTTATTTTGGAGGGTGAGGCTGAGCAGGTTTACCTGCGCCTGGGTGATACGGAGCACTCGCTCACCCCTCAGGAGGACGGCGCCTGGGGCGGTGAGCTGATCGTCTATTCTAGCCAGGAGTTTTTCCTGTTGGCAAAGGACCCCCTGGGCGGAGAGGTCTCCCTTGTTGAGGGGGGAAGGGTGGAGATGCTCGCCGACCTGCCACCCACAGTTCAACTGCTTCAGCCGGAGGGGGATGTCCATCTGGGCACGGACCTCAGGCTTTCACTGAGAGCCTACGCCGGCGATGACTACGGCTTGCGGGGTCTGGCTCTTGCCTACGAGCTTGCCGCAACCGGCGAGGGCGGAATCGCCCCGCTCCTCAACTTCCCCGACCAGCCCCTGGGGGCAAGTGTTGAGGCGGTCTTTGATTTCAGCGTCGCCAATCCCCTGCCCGGCGATATCATCATCTGTAAGCTGGTAGCCTTTGATAACGACACCGTAAATGGGCCCAAAGCCGGTTACTCACGCTCATTTAAGGTCAAGGTACCGGAGCTCGCCGACTTCTTCATGGAGCGGGAGAGGAGCCTGGAGTTTCAGAGTGCGAGCACTGCCCAAGATGTTCATCGGCAGGGGGAGGAGTTGCTGGAGGCGCTGAGGGAGCTCGGGGAGGAACTCGGCGACCGCCATTCTCTCACCTACGAACAGATGCAGTCCATGGAGCAGGTAATTGAAAAGGAGCAGGAACTGAGGGCGACAACCGAGGAACTGCTCGCTCAGTTGGAGCAGATGATGGAGGAGAACGAGCAGTTCATCTCCCTGGAGACCCTGGCAAAGATAGAGGAGGTCAACCGCCGCCTGAACAACCTGCTGGACGAGCAGACCCGACTGATGCTTGAGGAGTTGCAGGAGGCTATAGACTCCATCACCGCTGAGGAGATGGAGCCCTATCTGGAGCAGATTTTGATGGAGCAGGAGCGGTTGGCGGAGGAGCTGGAGCAGATGCTGGAGGTCCTGGAGCGGGTGGAGGCGGAGATGCTGTTGGATGCCGTCAAGGCTCAACTGGAACGGATGCTTGAGAAGCAGAAGCAGATAAACCAACAACTGGATGAGGGGGAGGACCTGGGCGAGCTCTCCAAGGAGGAGCAGAGGCTTGAAGGGGAAGCGGATAGAGTGGACCACTTGCTGGACCAGCTTCAGGATTCCGTCAGCAAATTTTCGCCGGAGGCAGGTGAGGCACTTTCCGAGCTATCCGCAGAGGAGATGGAGGAGTTAAAGGAAGCATTAAGTGAGGCGGTTTCGGCGATGGAGGCAGGAGACCTGAGTGGAGCTACTCAGATGGGGGATGAGGCGCAGATGAGCCTGGAGGAGATGCTCTCCGCCCTTGAGGCGATGCAGGCGGGCTATTACGATGACCAGCGCCGGGAGATTCTTGAGGGAATAGATGAACTGATGTGCGCACTCTCCGAACTTCAAAGGCAGGCGAATCAACTCTCCTCCGAAATTGATGCTCAGGATGGTAAAATCACCCCCTCACAAATGGAGTCTGCGGGACAGATGGAGAGCGGACTGGGGGCGGTGAAGCGCAAATATAGCCAGCTAATGGGAAAGACCCTTTTCCTGAGCCCCCAAGGACTGCGCCAACTGGACAGCGCTGTGGAGCAGATGTCCTCGCTTTCCAAAGATTCGGTTGACGAGGAGAGAGCTCTATCCATGCTTTCGGAGGCGGCAGGAGCGATGAATGAGGCTATGTTGGATTTGTGGGCGGCAAAGATGGGGGTGGAGAGCGCCTCCACACCCTCTGGGTTGGCGGACATGCTCTCCGCTCTGGAGCAGATAGTCTCCGGTCAACAAAAGCTCGGGGAGAGCTTGCGGAGCCTCTTCGGCGGGGGGATGCCCACCCCCAGCCGGGAACAGCTTCTTGCTCTAGCCGCTGGTCAGGCGGCACTCCGCCAGGCTCTGCAGAAGTTGATGGAGAAATACTCGGCTATGGAGGAGTTGATGGACGAACTTCAGGGGGCGGTGCAGGGAATGGAGGGGATAGAGCGGATGCTCACCGAGGGCTTCTCCGAGGGGCGGATCACCGAGGAGCAGGAGCACATAATGGAGCGGTTGTTGTCCGTCAAACGCTCCATCCGCTCCAAGGGAGTGAGCACCGAGCGCAAGAGCGAGCCGGCAAAGTATTACTACGACCCCTTTGTGCCCCAACATCTACCCCCGGGGGTGGATATCCCCCCCAGATTTGAGTCTTTTGGCGTAGAGGACATCTATGGGCAGAAGATTCCTTACGGCTACGGCGAGCTGATTGAGAGGTATCTGGGAGGTGGGGAAAGATGAGGACGGTCTGTGCGGCGGGTATTTTGGCGGTAGCGCTGGGGGGCTTGATGGGGACATCCCCGGCATTGGAGCAGGGGGAGGTGGAAGAGCTCTTGCATAAGGCTCGCCAGTTGGTGATGAGGGGGGAGATTGACGGTGCCGGGGAGCTGTGCATGAAGATTTTACTCTCTGCTCAAGAGAGTGAGCAGAGGGTGGGGGCATGGGAGCTGGTTCGTCTGTTAGATGCCTATGAAGTTCCCTTTCAGCAGCAATATGCGGACTTTGCCCGGGGGTGGGACTTGATGGAGTTCGGTTTCCTTGATGAGGCGCGTATTACTCTGGAGGGAATCTCCCCTGCTTCCCAGCATTTGGATATCGCCATAGCCGAAAAGCTGGCCCACATCGCCCTGCTTCAGGGGGACTATGAACAAGCGGTAGAGTTATACCAGGGGATCTATGAGAGCTATCCCCAGAGTGAGAGTGCTCCCTGGGCGCTCTATCATCAGGTGGAGCTCCTTTCAGCCCAGGGGGATGAAACCAGGGTAGATAAGTTGAGGAAGTTTTTATTGGAGCGGTATCCAGATTCTGTGCCCGCACAGATGCTTTCCAAGGAAGATGAGGAGGAGGGCTAGATGTCCGAAGGCTCGCTTGTGGTGGTCATAGACCTCTCCGAGGCGCTTAACCTCATGTTGGATGGTGAACGGTTCATCTCCGATCTGCAGTTTATGAGCCAGAGGGGATTGCGGTTCATGATGACCGCCGAGGAGGCGGAGAGTTTGGGGGTTGAGGTGGGAAAGCTTGAGGGGGATGTGGGTGACATCGCTGAGGAAGCTTATGACCTTTTTTTGGAGATACTTACGGTGGTTTCATCGCCTAAGGATGCAGATAGGGTGTTGGGCATCCCGCCAGCCGATATGCTGATAACCCTGGCAAGGAAACATCACGCCCACTGGATCGTCAGCTCGGTGAGAGAGCTTCAAAATCTACAAGAGATAGAGGGGATTATATTGGGGGATGGTCGCAAACTCTATGCCCACCTCGCCGCCAAGCAACCGCTGGTCTTGATAGCCAGGCTGGAAAGCGAGCAGGAAGCGAACCTGCTCCGTTATGCCCTGGAAGAGGAGGGCATCCGCCCCCTAATCAAAGCCCAGGAGATACCCTGGTATGACGGCGTCCTGGCGTTCGCCGAGGGCTATTATGGTGACCTGTATGTGCTGGAGAAGGATAGGGAGCGGGCGCAGACTATAGTTGATGAGGTGCGCAGGGGCTTTGAGGATGAGAAAGGAGAAGGGGAGGGAGATTAGGGTTCGTTTGAATAGTTGAGCCTAAATCGCTTGAAATATCTCCGTCGCTGTATTACACTGGCGGAGAATTTTTTCCATGAAGAGACTGCGCAACAGGACGGTTGAGTGTGGCTGATTATTTCGTCCATCCCACCTCGGTGGTGGAAGAGGGAGCTGAGATAGGCAAAGGAACCAAGATATGGCTCTTTTGCCACATCATGCCCGGCGCCAAGGTCGGCCAGGACTGCGTCATCGGGCAGAATGTATTCATCGGTTCCCTTGCCGAGCTGGGCAACAATGTCCATGTGCACAACAATGTCTCCATCTACGACAAGGTCATCTGCGAGGACGATGTCTTCCTTGGTCCCAGTATGGTCTTCACCAACGACCTCATCCCTCGTTCCGCCTACCACAAGCAGTCGGTGGACGAATATCTGACCACCTATGTGGAGCGGGGTGCCACTATAGGCGCTAACGCCACCATAGTCTGCGGGGTGCGTATCGGCGCTTGGGCTTTCGTCGGCGCAGGTGCGGTGGTCACCAAAGATGTCGCTCCCCACTCGGTGGTCATGGGCAACCCCGCCAGCCATCGCAGATGGATATGCGAGTGCGGGGCAAATCTGGATGCCCTCCTGGAGGGGGATATAGAGGCTTATTCCTGCGGAAAGTGCAGGCGGAGGTATAAGCAGGGGGAGTGGGGGTTGGTGGGGATGTGTTAAGGTTGTGATTGAAAAAAATGACATAAAATTGGAAAAAAAATAGAAAGGAGCCTATGATGGATATACAACTTGTTAAAGAGACTTACGAAGAATACATTACCCAGCGTGATGAGATATTTAGAAATTATGGTGAGAAAGACGGTTTCGTTATTTCTGGGGTACCTTGGTGGGAGTACTATAGTTCTTCAATTAATGATATTGTAACAAAATATAAACAGGACACATTAAAGGAAAGTGAGGTATTAAATTTTTATAAGTCATTCGGTTTTGCTCCAAAGTTATACCCCAATACTTTTGTTGAGAACGGGATAGAAAAAATTGGTGAAACTTTCTTATTTATTTTGGATGAAACAGTAGATATTGAGAACAAGATACTTGAAATAGTTGATGACCCTGAAAGTCCTTACAACTTGAAAGGAGTGGGAATTAACTTTGTCACTCTTTTTCTCACGGTAATTTTCCCCCATAAATGTAGTCAGTGGAATAAAGTGGTTGATGAAGCTTTAAAAATTATCGGGGCTTATCCGGAAATACCTCGTGGAACTAAAAACCCGCAAAAATATCTGTTGATTAACAATTCTGTAATTGAAGTCTCTAAAATAATTGGGGAGAGTTTTTTGCCGGTAGTTGACAATTATCTTTTTTCTTTAGTTCGTGGATACATTGGCAAAGATGCTGGCATACAAGAAATTGTAGAAAAAGAGGTAAAAGAACTGGAAGACGATATAGAAGAAAAAAAAATTCCTAAACAGGAAAGAAAGAAGTATCTAGAAATACAATATTTGCTAATTAGAATAGGACGCGATAAAGGATACGATGTATGGGTTGCGTCCAATGACAGAAAGGAAATTTATGACGGGCATAAATTCTCTGAACTATCATTAGAATCTATTCCCAGTTTCGCTTCGCCACGCACAATAAATATTGCTAAGTGGGTAGATGTTATCTTTTTCATGAAGGATACAAATAAACCTGTTAGATTTTTTGAGATTGAACACTCCACATCAATATACTCAGGTCTTTTAAGATTAAGTGATATCCTAATTGATTATCCAATTCCTAAAGCATCAATAGTAATTCCTGAAGAGCGGCTAAAGAAAGTTGAAAGGGAAATGGATCGTCCTACATTCAAGGAGCTATCAGAAGTGTGTGATTTTATGACTTACGATGAAGTAAGAGAATGGTATAAGGCAATTATTATGGCGAAGAGATTCGACTAAATTAGGTAATTTAAAAATATAAATTATCCCCCATGCACAAGCAAAAATACACCATACGCATGCTGGACCTGGTAGCCGAATATGGCTCCATCAAGGAGGAGATTGACTCCGCCATAGAGCGGGTCATCGCCTCCGGGCGCTATATTTTAGGCTCGGAGGTGGCTGACTTTGAACGGGAGCTCGCCGACTACATTGGTGCCAGCGAGGGGGTGGGGGTCGCCTCCGGCACCGACGCCCTGATGCTTGCCCTGCAGGCTCTGGGGGTGGGGGAGGGCGACGAGGTGATGGTGCCTGCCCTGACCTATATCTCCAACGCCGAGGTGGTGGCATGGCTTTCCGCCAAGCCGGTCTTTGTGGATGTGGGCGAGGATATGAATATAGATATCGCGGCGGTGGAATCGGCGCTCACGGAGAGGACCAGGGCGGTGGTGGCGGTGCACTTCAACGGCTTGCCCGCCGATGTGAACCGCCTGCAGGAGATATTATCCCCGAGGGGTGTTCATCTCCTGGAGGACTGCGCTCAGGCTCTGGGTGCAACTTTAGACGGCAAGAAGGTGGGTGCCTTCGGTGCTGTGGGTTGCTTCTCCTTCTTTCCGGCGAAGAATCTTGGCGCATACGGAGACGCCGGGGCGGTGACCACCGACGATGCGGACTTGACGGAGGAGATTCGGCTCATACGCTCCCACTATCAGCGGAGCAGGTATCAAGCCCACGGTCTGGGCTACAACTCCCGGCTGGACGCAATGCAGGCGGCTGTTTTGCGGGTTAAGTTACCCCACTTAAACGATTGGAATGCGAAGCGCAGGGCGGTCGCTCACCTCTACGATGAGGGGCTGGCTGATCTGGCGGATAAGCTGACCCTGCCCCAGGTGCCCTCACATAAGGAACATGTCTATTATCAATACGCCATCACCACCACCAGGCGGGATGAGCTCAAGGATTATCTTGCCGAAAAGGGCGTTGAGAGCCAGATACACTATCCCTTCCCCTTGCATACCATGCCCGCCTACAGCCATCTGGGCTATGGGGAGGGGCAGTTCCCCACTGCGGAGCGTTTCTGCCGGGAGGTGCTCTCCCTTCCGCTCTACCCTCTCATCCCCGAGGAGGATGTGGAGCGGGTGATTTCAGCAATCAGGGACTTCTTCAAATAAGGATTATTGATGGCTAAGAGACGCTTTGTGCTCATCGGAAACGGCTACGCCGGTCAGTTCAATAAGAAGGCGATAGATGCCGTCGGTGGGGAGCTGGTCGCCTGCTGTGACATCATCCCCGAGCGGGCAAGCGCATATGAGGGCGCTAAGCCCTACACCGACTGGCGGAAGGCGATTGAGGAGGAGAATGTTGATTTTTATGTCATCTGCACCCCCTCCGGCTTGCACTACGAGATGACCACTGAACTGCTCCGGCAAAACAAGAATGTCATCGTGGAGAAGCCAATCGTCATGTGGCCCGAGGAGATGGACATAATCGCCTGTGCGGAGAGGTCCAAAGGTATATGCTTTCCGGTTCTGCAGAATCGCTACAATCCCTATGTTGACTATCTTAAGAAGAAGGTGCTTCCCCGGATGGGGGAGGTCTTTCAGGTGCATTTTGCCGGCTACTGGCGCCGTGACCCGCAATATTTCACCGGCTGGCACGCCGATATAAAGATGGCTGGCTCCATCCTCCATCTCCAGTTCCTGCATCACCTGGATTTGATATGTTACCTCTTTGGAAAGGTGGACTCCGCTCAAGCCCTCTCCGCCACCAAGAAAAGAAAGATAGAGTTCGCCGACTCGTTGGTGGGCACCTTCAATATCGGTGAGACCTTCGGAACTATCAGTTGTTCGGTTCTGCCCACCATCCGTGAGGAGACCTGCCTTACCATTCTGGCGGAGAAGGGTTTTGTGGAGATTGGGGGCAAGACCTTGAACGAGATTCGCAAGTGGGATGCGCCCCTGCCACCGCCGGACCCCGGGATACGCCCGGACTTCAACCGCTATCCGGGATATACCGGTT
Source organism: Candidatus Coatesiibacteriota bacterium (assembly GCA_030602715.1). GTDB lineage: Bacteria > RBG-13-66-14 > B26-G2 > B26-G2 > JAUVZD01 > JAUVZD01. The sequence continues at coordinate 29,303 of JAUVZD010000011.1, read as the reverse complement.
CCTTGGCACTCCACCCTGAAATCTACCAGAATATCGTAAGCGTGCTGGAGGAGGGAAGCGAGCCCTTCATCCCCCTGGAGTCTGCGCTCATCTCTATGGATTTTGTCTTCAAGCTGTTGGGTCAGGTGTAGGGGCGAACCTTTGGGTTTGCCCACTATCAGGTTAATCCAATGTATGTAGCGGAGAGTTTAACTCTCCCCTACATTTTGTAATAACAGGATAACGGTGGTTGCTGGTAGGGGCGGCATTCCTATGCCGCCCTATCGTATGATTGTATTGCTTTACGGGCGGGAAGGGATTACCGTTTTACGGGCGGGAAGGGATTCCCGCCCCTACTTCAACATCCCTTGGACAGGGCACACACTTTTCACATTATCCCATTGACTTGACATATTACTTATTTTATCCTCTAGGTTAAACTGACGAGAGGGGCTTAGCTATGTTGGATATTCGTTTTATTGAGGAGAACACCTCAGCGGTGCGCAAGATGCTTGCCGACCGTCATTACGAGGACAAGGTGGACCTGGACGGTCTGCTGTCCGCAATAAGCGAGCGGCGCAAGGCGGTAACCGAGCTGGATGAGTTGCGTGCCCGGCGCAACCGAGCCTCCGAGGAGGTGGCAAAGCTGAAGAGGAGCGGGGGCGACGCCACCAAGTTCATAGAGGAGGTGCGCTCCATCTCCGGGCGCATCAAGGAGCTGGAGGAGACGGTGCGCAGTGCCGAGGAGCGGATGAACGAGGTTCTTCTGTGGATGCCCAACATGTTGCACTCCTCCACCCCCATCGGTAAGGACGAGAACGACAATGTGGAGATAAAAAAGTGGGGCAAACCCCCGGAGTTTGACTTTAAACTTAAGCCCCATTGGGAGCTGGGGGAGATGCACGGTCTGCTGGATTTTGAGCGGGCGGCGAAGGTCTCCGGCTCCATGTTTGCCTGCTACTTTGGTTTGGGTGCGCAGTTGGAGCGGGCGATGATCAATATGATGCTGGATATACACATCACCCGGCACGGCTATACCGAGGTCTTCGCCCCGTTTCTGGTCAACACCGACTCCATGCAGGGCACCGGTCAGCTCCCCCATCTGAGGGATGACATGTATAAGATAGAGGACAGCGATTACTTTCTCATACCCACCGCCGAGGTCTCGGTGACCAACCTGCACAAGGACGAGATTATCCCCGAGGGGGAGCTTCCCAAGTGCTACTGCTCCTACTCGGCTTGCTTTCGGCGGGAGGCGGGAGCCGCCGGTCGGGACACCCGGGGGCTTATGCGCATGCACCAGTTCAACAAGGTGGAGCTGGTCAAGATAACCCGCCCGGAGGACAGCTACGAAGAGCTGGACAAGCTGTTAGCTGACGCCGAGGTGGTGATGCAAGCTCTGGAGTTGCCTTATCGGGTGATAGTCCTGTGTAGTGGGGATATCGGCTTCGGCGCCTCCAAGTGCTACGACATTGAGGTGTGGATTCCCTCCGAGGAGCGCTATCGGGAGATAAGCTCCTGCTCCATTTATGAGGAGTATCAGGCTAGGCGGGCACGCATCCGCATGCGTCCCGAGGGCGGGGGCAAGGCGGTCTTCGCCCACACCATGAACGGCAGCGGGATTGCCCTCTCCCGAGCCTTTCTCGCCCTGTTGGAGGTGCATCAGGGGGAGGACGGGAGCATAAAGATACCCCAGGCGCTTCAACCCTACTTCGGGGGGAGGGAGAGGATAGGGTAGGGGAAAAGATTTTAGGTATAAAATGAACCCGCACCTTGAGGGGTGCGGGTTTTTACACAAATTTGGAGTGAGTGTTGCTTACAGGTAAATCTCCGTTCCGGCGCCGAAGGTGATGAATGAAGGAGGTTTGAATTTAATGCCATAACCCCCAACTTTAGTTCCTTCATAATAGTAGCTGTGTTTGCCCGCGAAGAACGTGTTGAATGATACAGGAACGTTAATGGCGATGTTTTTGGTTACGAATAGGTTAATTCCGCCACCGGCATATACTCCTAGATGATTTCCTTTGTAATATTCACCTTCAACTTGAGGATTTTCAATCTTGGCGAAAGCGACCAAGAGACCCCCATTGGCATAGGGCTTGAAGAAACCGCCGACGGGGAATGTAAATCTACTACCAACTTTCAAGGCATACATCTTAAACTTCATAAATGTGTCTTCGTTGATGTCGTATTCAAACGGCTCACCTGTGGATTCTCTAGAACCTTTTATGGTAGCAGCCTTGTTCTTGTAGCCAAAGTGATTGTCCATTCCTGCCTCTACGCCGACAATTGAGGTGAAGTTTAATATGCCGATGAAGCTAACATTTGTGGGACCGAGCTTGAAGGGATAACCGTCGGTCATATTGACCTTAAAATTAAACCCGTAATATGTTTCTCCGGTTATCTTCATTTCGGTCACAGGTAAACCCAAGAAATACCCGCCACCGAAACCGACAGAAAAGGCATAGACCTGCGCGCTAAAAACAAGCGCACAAAAGAGCGTTATGTAAATCACCTTCTTCATAAATTTCCTCCTTAATCTAAGGGTTGGAAAATAGAAAATAATTAGTTAAAACTTATAATTGAAAATAGCATATAAAACTAAGTTTTTCAAGAAAAACTTCGTGTTTTTCAGGAAAAATTTTCGTGTGTATAGTACCTAAATTTGACTTACCCGTTTAAACTCCTACCTGAATTGCTATGTCAAATATCATAGAAACCCGAATTAACATCAATTCAGGAGGTCTTTGTGAAAAAAATTTTAATTCCCCTTCTCTCTCTGGTAGTCTCTCTCGCCTTCCTATCTGCCCCGCTGTCTGCCGAGGATTTCTACTCCCAACTTTCCGTGGGCAAACCCGAGATACACGGCAATCTGGCGGTCTATCCCATCTATCTCCCCAAGGGCGGAGAGAAGATTGGCGATATCCTCACCATGGGTGAGGCTATTGAGAGCGGACAGTTCAAGATTACCGAGCTCTCCGAGGGGGCTTCGGTCAATCTACTTGAGGTGAACAATTACACTGGTAAAAACGTTATCCTACTGGCCGGGGAGATAATCCGGGGCGCCAAGCAGGACCGCATCATCTCCTACGATATGGTGGTTCCACCGGGGGGCAAGTATTATGTGGATGTCTTCTGTGTGGAAGCCGGGCGATGGACCGAGGTGAGCGCCGAGTTTAGCTACAAGGAGGAGATAGCCCCCTCAATAATCCGCTACAGCGCTCAGAAGAAGATGGACCAATCCGCCGTCTGGAGCGATGTCTCCTTGGTCAATGAGGGGGTGGGGGTCTATTCCGCAAGCGACACCCTGACCGCAAGCTACAGTGACGAAGAATTTCTGGAGCAGGTAGAGGAGTATAAGAAGGCTTTTGAGGACCTGGTAGATGACAAGGAAGTGGTGGGGGTGATCGTGGTCTCCGAGGGGAGCATTCAAGCCGGGGATATTTTTGCCAACCACGACCTGTTCAAGAAGGTCTGGACCCGTCTTCTGACCAGTTACTCCATGGATGGGGTGCTCTCCTCCGGCTTGGGGGAGGTGCCCAGCGCCTCTGAGATGGAGGAGTATCTGGCTCAACTGGGGGACGCAGACCGCGAGGAGCTCTTTGATGACGGCACCCAGAATCGGGCAAGCCTGACCAAGGGAGCCATGAGCGCCTACGAGCTGGAATTTGAGAACAAGAAAGTGCACCTCAATGTGTATTAGACTCTGATAGTCGGCGAAAAATAAGCAGAGAAAGCCCCCCGTTCGGGAAGAATGGGGGGGCATCTTGTAATCTACGATATTTCTTTATTGCAAAAATTCATATTCTTTCACTTTATGCTAGTTCTCTTATGTAGTCCCTGGCCGATATGGCGGCTATGGTGGCATCCGCGCAGGCGGAATCTATCTGGCGGACCTTCTTTGAGCGCACATCACCGGCTACATATATGCCGGGCAGGGAAGTTTCCATATTTTCATTCGCCTTGATATACCCTGAACTATCCAATTCAACGATGCCCTCTAAAAGTTTGGATTTGGGTGAAAATCCCGCATATATAAAGACGCCTGAGACTTTAATCTGCTCTTCCTCGCCGGTCTGACGGTTCTTTACTGTAACGGAATTGACCTGAGTATCGCCGTTTATTGAGGTGAGCATATGGTTTAAGAGGAACCTTGTTTTTTCGCTCTCCTGCAATCTCTCCTGCAATATTTTTTCGGCGGTCATGTGAGGCAGGAACTCAATAAAGGTTATACTCTTTACATGCTTGAGAAGGGCTTCTCCTTCTTGTAATCCAGAGTTTCCACATCCAATGACAGCGACATCTTTATCTGCGTATAATGGTCCGTCACAGGTGACACAGTAAGAGACGCCTTTACCCTGATATTCTTCCTCGCCGGGAATATTTAATTTCTTGGGGGTGCTACCTGAAGCTACTATCACTGCATGAGCGGTATACTGCTCTTCGTCTGTTTGCACCTTTATCTTTTCTCCCGCTGGTGCAATTCTCTTTACCTCCTTAAATTCAATCACATTTGTGCCGAATCTCAGAGCCTGCTCCTTGATCTTATTCATCAAGTCCATTCCCTTTATTCCTTGCGGAAAACCGGGGTAGTTCTCTATCAAATCCGTAGTTGCGGGTAATCCTCCGCATAGACCTTTTTCAAGCAAAAGGGTATCAAGCCTTTCTCTTGAGGTGTATATTGCTGCAGTCAGTCCTGCAGGACCACCTCCTACAATGATGACATCGTGGGTGACATTGTTCATTTCAAAATCACCACCTGTTTTACGAAATTCGGCTCCATCCTTTTCTCAGGACTGGATTCATCACCTGGTGTAGCCCCAAAGTAACTTGAACTCCTTCCCCTGTTAAAATCCAACATCGTTCAAGACGGTTTAGTAGTATATAGCAAACATAATTAAAAGTCAAAAGATTCTGAAAAATCTTTACTCTGAGATGGTCAGGACGTGTGTCCTCATTTCCCTTCTCGCTTCCTCACCATTATGCTATACTGCGTCAAAGTAATTAATGCAAGAAGCCGGGAGATACATATGGATGAGGGTAGGCTTGCGGAACTCCTACAACCCCTGAAGCGGGATTGGGCGGAGGTGGAATCCACCCTGTCCGAGTTCATCCGCACTCAACTGGAGGCTACCGGTCTGCCCAACCTGGTTCTGGGTCTCTCCGGGGGGCTGGACTCGGCGGTCTCCTGTGCCCTGGCAATTCGGGCGGTGGGCGCCGAACATATATTCGCCTATTCGCTCCCGGCGGCTGCCTTCTGCGCCGATTCCTCTCCTGAAGCAATTAAGGTTGCAAAGCATTTGGGGGTGCTTGCCACGGCGGTTGACATAAGCCCGATGGTCAAAGCTTATCCGAACCCCGAACCCTCCATGGACCAGCTGCGGCGGGGTAACCTGATGGCTCGCCTGCGCATGATGGTCCTCTACGACCGTTCCAAGGCGCACCAGGCGGTGGTTGTGGGCACCAGCAACAAGAGCGAGTTGATAATGGGCTACGGCACACTCTTTGGCGATTTGGCTTGCGCCTTCAACCCCTTGGGGGGCTTGTATAAGACCCAGATCAGATGGCTTGCCGAACACCTGGGTTTGCCCGGCTGGCTCATCAAAAAGACGCCCTCGGCGGGGCTCTGGGAGGGGCAGACCGATGAGGAGGAGATGGGCATAACCTATCCCCTGCTGGATGCCTTTGCTTATCGGGTTTTTGATCTGGCGATGGGCAGGGATGAGGTATCAGCCTTGGGTTTCCCTGAGGATAAGTGCAGGCTGGTGGTGCGGACCTTCCTCGCCAATCAGTTCAAGCGTATGCCCGTCCCCATCGCCCATCTATCCGGCTGGCGGTTCGGGGAAGTCCCCCCCAATCTGAAGGAGTGGTTGTAGAGAGTTTAACGGCGGTTGGTTAGGAGGGGTGGGTTAGGAAGAATCATGGCTTTAAATCGGCAAGAAAGAATGGGGAGCTGGAATATACAGCTCCCCATTTATTATATAAAAGACCTACTTGAGTTTATTGAAGGCGGCTAATATCTCCTCCTCGCTGACCGCTCCGACGATGGTGGTATGCGCCTTACCGTCCTTGAAGAAGATCAGGGTGGGGATGCCGGTGACATTAAACTTTGCCGCCAAATTCGGGTTTTCCCCCACATCAACAGCTCCGACCAGCAGTTGTCCCTTCAGTTTTTTGGTGATGTTCTCCAAACGTGGAGAGAGAATCTTGCAGGGGGGACACCATTCCGCCCAGAAGTCAACCAGCACTGGCAGTTCTGATTCCGCAACAATGTTATCAAAATCGCTCTCGGTCAGTTCTTGGACATTCTCCGAAGCCATACCATCCTCCTGTGTTCCACCTTTTTATGTGATGTTACCATTATGCCGGCGGGTTTTCAAGGGGAAATATCTTGCCCGGGTTGAACATGCCCTCGCCATCAAGACTATTCTTAATCCTCTTGAAGAGGGAGTAGGCCAGGGGCGAGACCTCGTCGGGGAGGAAGCTCTGCTTGGTGATTGCCTCCCCATGTTCGCCGGTGATGGTTCCGTTGACGGATAGGACCAGGGCGAAGACCTCCTCCACCGCTTTTTCTATCTCGGCTATCTCCTTGGGACGACGAGCATCGCCTATGAAATTCACATGAATGTTGCCGTCGCCGGCATGACCGAAATTGGCAACGAAGACCCCACGCTTGTGGGCTATACCCTCTATCTTATCCATTACTTCCGCCATATGGTCAATGGGCACGCAGACATCTTCGTTTATCTTGGTCGGTCCGTAGCGGGAAAGAGAGGGGGAGATGGCGTTACGTGCCTCCCAGAGCAAGTCCTTGGTCTCCTCATCCTCGGAAATGAGGATGTCCACCGCTCCCTCTTTGCGGGCTAGCTCGGCGGCTCTCTTCAGGGTAAAGTCCACATCCTCGGGCGAGCCGTCCTCCTCCATAAGTATCACCGCCCCCTCGGTGGGTAGTGGGCTCTCCATGTAACCGCCGATGGCTTTGAGGCATTGATTATCAATGAACTCCAGCTTTGAGGGGATCAGTCCGTCCGCCACCACGCGGGAGACGCCGCGTATGGCGGAGATATTGTCCTTGAAGGCGACCATCATTGAGGCGGTGTGGGGGGGTTCGGGGACCAGTCTGAGACGCACTCTCACTATCACCCCCAGGGTACCTTCGGAGCCGATGAGCAACTCCAGTAGGTCTCTTCTTTCATCGTTTCGGTTAACGCTCACCTCTTCTCCATCGGGTAGAACCAAGTCCAAGCCCAACACATAGTCCCTGGTGGTGCCGTATTTCAGACAATGGGGTCCCCCGGCGCCGACGGCGACATTCCCTCCGATGGTTGAATACTTCTGGCTTGCCGGGTCCGGAGGGTAGAAATAACCGTTTTCACCTGCTAGGTCTTGAATTCTGGTGGTGACAGCCCCCACCTCAGCCTCTATATAGGGAGGCGGACCAGGTTTGAAGGAGATGGCGTTCAGCTCGTTCAACACCAGGACTACTCCTCCGGTGACGGGCACGGTTCCCCCGGTGAAGCCGGTCCCTTCGCCTCGGGGGATGAGATGAACCATATGTTGATTACAGAGCCGAACCACCGGGGCTACCTGGCTTTGCTCGGTGGGTATGACCACCGCCTGCGGCCAGGAGGCGAGTTTGGTGGCGTCAAAGGAGTAAGCCACCATCTCCGGTCCGGAGGTGAAAACCTGCTCCTTTCCGACAATCCTCTTGAGAGCCTTGACGAAGGCTTTAGGCAGAGGGGGAGGTAGGAGAGTCTCTCTGCTGAGCTTCATATTCATCTTGGTCTGCCGATTGTTGGGTCGTTAGGGTTTAAGGTGATTATGGGTTGTAGTTTATGCGAAGTTGGGGAACGAAGCAGGACGCTTAGATTTTCAAGTCTAAAGAACTGATTTTTAAAGGATTCTCTAATTTGCATTGTGCCGTTGTCGTCCGGATGTTCACATAAAAAAATGAAGGTGTGGCGTTATTTTAGACGGTTATAGACTAGCCCCAGTTCGGGGACTGTCGGTTCCTTTTGAAGACGCTCCCCTACAAATACCCGGCAAAGAATATCAGATAGCCCACCACCAGTGGGGCTGTGCCGTAGGGCATGTCGCTAGCCCTGCCGAAGTAGGAGCCGTCTAAGTATATGTCGCCGTCGTCCTCAATCCTGCCGGTGTAGGAGCCGTCAATGTAGATGTCGCCGTCGTCCTCTATGCGCCCGTAGTAGGAGCCGTCCAGGTAGATATCGCCGTCATCCTCAATTCTTCCGGCGTAAGAGCCGTCCACATAGACGTCCCCGTCCATCTCTATGCGACCACAGTAAGAGCCGTCTATGTAGATGTCCCCGTCGCTCTCAATCCGCCCCTCATACGAGCCGTCTATGTAGATGTCAAAGTCCGCAAAAGCCCCCCGGCGAGGAGGAGTATGGTAATTGTCAGACCTACTTTGAGATACATCGCACTACCTCCAATGGTGCGGTGGGAAATTGCATTTCTATCTGACCGCCCGGGCGAAGAGGATCAGATAAGCCATCACCTTCCAGCGCTCCTCCGGGTCCATGTTCTCGGCGTAGCCGGATAGCTCGTCGCCTATGTAGATGTCGCCGTTCTCCTCAATTTTACCCTTGTAAAGCCCGCTCATATAGATCTCGCCGTCTTCTTCAATACTGCTGTAGAGGGTGTTGCCGATATACATATCGCCGTATTTGTTGACGAAGGCGGTGAAGGTGTTCTTTGAAAAGACATCGCCGTTCTCCTGTATTTCCCCGGCTAGCTTTTTCCCCTCGTAGACCTCTCCATCCTCGTCAATGAGCGCCTTGAACTCATCGTTCAGATATATCTTTATAACCTCAGCGGAGGCGGGCATTGACAACGATATGAGGAGAATAAAACAAAGGAGTGTCTTTAAGTTCATTGTCTTCCTCGTGATGAAGGTGGCAAATTTAGGGGGTCAACATATTGGTGAAGAAGAAGATATAAGCAGCGACCACCGGTTTTTGACCGAGCATCATGTCCTCGGCGTGGGCTAATGTGCGGTAGGAATCGTCGGTGATGTCCCCGTCGTCCTCAATGTGCCCGATGGTGCGGTAGGAGCTGTCGGTTATGTCCCCATCGTCCTCAATGTGCCCGATGATGCGATAGGAGCTGTCGGTTATGTCGCCGTCTTCCTCTATGTGTCCGATGGTGCGGTAGCTGGAGTCGGTGATGTCGCCGTCGCTCTCTATGTGACCGATGGTGTGATATGAGGAATCAAGCACATCGCCGTCGTCCTCAATGTGAGCGACGGTGCGATAGGAGCTGTCGGTGATGGTGATGTCCGCCCAAGTGCCGCCCGCTACCAGCAGGAGAAGGATGATGAAGGAGGTGCTTTTTAACATCAAAACCCCCTGGTTTCTTTTGTGTGTGGAGATTAAAACTGAATTATAGCTTGGTGCGGGGATTTGGTCAAGTGGATAAAGAGGAAAGGATTTCATACGCTCGTTTCTCGGTCAATTTTGGTCTTCTCAATCCGTCAATTGCCGCACTTCTTGATATGGAAATACAACAGGACGCACAGCAGAAAACCCACCACACTGGCACCCGCCATTCCCAGGTAGATGAACGAGAGGCTCGTTGCGCTTCCGATGTAACCGCCGACCGAGCTTCCGAAGGAGCCCAAGCCGAAGTTGGTGATGAAGAGGATGCCGTAGGTTCTGCCCCGAATATCGTTGGGGGAGAAATCTGCCGCCAGGGTGTTGGTCAGGGGCTGGTTGGCGAAATATATCAGCCCGAACAGGAGGGTGAAGGGAAGCACCCACCAGCCCAGGAAAAGCCCCATCCCTAGAAGCATGACGGTAACTGCGCCGTTCACTATCGCCAGGACTTTGGTCTGCTTGACCGTTTCGTGGAATAGCCCTCCCACATACTGACCGACCACTCCTAAAAGGAGCATTAGTGCGGTGAAGATGTTGCCGGTCAGCACAATGTTTATACCCTCAATGCGGGGACCCAACTGCTCGGCAAGGAAGGTGGGAAGGAAGTTGAGCGAGCCGTGAAAGACGAAGCTGGTAGTGGCGGAAGCGGCGTAGAAGATGAGCATGCGCCGGGTGAGGAAGAAGCGCCGGATGGAGGTTTTTGGTTCCGGGTTTTCGGCGCTATTTGGATTCGGGGTCTTGGTTGGTTCACCTGAAGAAGTTTTGCGTGCTACCAGGAATAGAAACGCCAGAGCGGCTAGGAAGGCGAAGAGATAGATGTGATAGGTGAGGCGCCAGTTGTAGAGGGAGTAGATGACTCCGGCTAGCAGGGGTCCGCATGCTAAGCCTATGGAGCCGGCGATGCCGTGATAGGAGATGGCTTTTGCCCGGCGTGAGCTCACCCCCTGCGAGATTAGGGAGAGCCCGGCGGGGTGATATAACCCCCCGAAGGCGCCCAGCAGGAAGACGGCGACGATGAAGGTGTAGATATTGGTTGACAGCCCGGTGAAGAGGGACGACATTCCCATGCCCACCAGGCAGAGGGAGAGCGCCCAACGGGGGGATAGGCGATCGGCGAGGAAGCCCGCCGGCAGGGCGAAGAGCCCGAAAGCCAGACCGGCGGCGTTTGCCGCCCAAGCCACACCCACCAAGCTGGTGCCGAATTCCTCCTTTATGGGAAGGAGCAGGCAGGGCAGAGCAAGCATAGCCATGTGCACCAAAGCGTGGACCGAGGAGACGGTGAGGACCAGGGCTCGTTCATGGGAGGTGAGTCTGGTTTTTGGGGACATAATCGGGAAGGATAACATAGGGGAGGGGGGATGGCAAGGCAGACGGGGTTCTTGTATACAAAAAGGCGAGGATTACCATCCTTCCCATAATACCTTAAACATTTTTCTCCAGTCAGCCCTAACCTATGATATAATCTCCATGTTATGAAAAGAGCGATGATTGCCATAGTCGCCACTGTTCTCCTTCTGGCGCTGGCTGGGGTTTCCCTCTCCCAGGAGCGCTACGGGGGATACTTGCTGACCATCGGCTACTCAGATGACCTTCTGCCCGGGGATTTCGTCACCCTTCTCCAGCAGGACCTCTACGCTTTGGGCTACGGCGAGTTTCTGGAAAGCGAAGGGGGCGTTACCGGCAGCTTCGGCTTTGGCACCTATATGGCTGTGCTCAGTTTCCAGAAGCAGCACCACCTGGATGCGAACGGCATCGTAAGCTTTCAAACCATCGGCGCCCTGGAGCAAGCCCTCTTCTCCGAGGGTGGACCTGAGCCGGTTAAGGTCTTTCCCGACATCCCCATCCTGGAATATGCCGGAAGCTACAGCGCCAGGATAAGCGGTGAGAGCCCCTCCTCATTTGACCTGGATGTAATCAGGGGCAACTCTTATATAGTCGCTCTGAAGGGGGATATTGAGGCGGGGATATACTCGCCCTATGGTGATGAGATGTTCTCCTCGCAGGTTCCGCCGCTTCTTTCCAACGCCATCAGGGACCAGATACCACCCGGTTACGATACCATTCTCTATATGGACGAAACGATGTTCAGCGGCAACTTTATTATCAAAGTGGAGTCGGCGAAGGATTATCTACAAAGCGACGTAGAGATACTCTGCTTTAGGGTGTCGTATTGAGGGGGAGAGCAAAGCGGTAACGAAAATAACCCGGGGATTGCCTCCCCGGTTTTTTACTGAGGTACTCTTTTACTCTAAATGAGATTTTTGGATGATAAGAGCCTGTCTTACTCCAGCATTACCACCCCGTCCTTCTCCGAGAGACACCAGCCGATATTTCCCTCGGCGGTTTTCACCTTAGCCCAGTTGCCCATCTGCTCAAGGATGACTACCTCCTGGCCTTGATACAACTCAGGCTGGATCGGCACCGTAGCAGAATCTTCCGACGGCACTTCATAGAGGATTAGGGAGTCAACCTGGACCACCATCATACTTGATACACCGGAAGGGGTCTCGGTCAGCGATTGGGACCCATAATTGACTCCTCCGCCACCCCTTGTTTTCTCTGTCTCTATCCCTACCGACTCGGTCCCTTCAGTCTCCGAAAGCTCTTCATCTGTCCCTTCGGTGGACTCCGAGGTGAGCAGATATGAAACAATTCCGAAAACGACAAAAACTAACACAAGGCTGATCAGCACCTTCGGACCGCTCTTTGTCTTGGTCCTTGTGGGAGGAACCTTTTCGGGGGGAGTCGGCGAGGGTTCCGGCTTCACATGCTGGGGGATGGAGGTCTTCAACTGGGAGGAGAGCTTCAGAGGATAACCACAGTGGGGGCAACTCTCAGGCATTCCGGATACCTGTTTTCCGCAGTTAGGGCAGTTCATGTGTGTTCTCCTCAATGGTTAGAGATGATGAAATCAAACACCAGGATAACAGAGGAGATGGGCAAAGGCAAGTCCTTTGAAAGGATAAAAGCTAGCGCTTCAAGGGAGCGAAGAGGTCGGAATACTGCTTTACAGCCGCCGTAACCGCTTTTTTGTCGTAGGAACCGTAGCTCTTGCCCAATTTCTGCAGGTAGTGGAGTTTCTTGGGTTTCTCGCCCATGATGGCGGAGACAGCAGCATCCAGGGTGAGGGGGTCTCGTCCGGCGCAGGCTATGCCCGCAGACTCAACGAGGTCGTAGTTACCCCAGTCGGTGGTGAGTGCTCCCTTCTCGTTATATACGGCGGTGGAGAAGACCGCTTCGCAGACCCCCACCACATTGAAGATGCTAAGGTAGATGCGGGCAATGTCCGCTATGCTCTGGGGAAGGTCGGCGCTGTCCTCTCCATGGTAGCTTAAGCGTAAGGGCTCCGGCACCATACCGAAGAGGTTCTTGAGGGAGAGGCTTAAGCCCCCCTTTATTTTGGTCAGGCTGATAAGCGTCGCCCCGGCAAGCTCCCACAGCCTCATCGGCACCTGTTCGTAAAGCTCTGTGTGAGCGATTGGTTCTGCCTTTTTCTTGGAGGAGGTTTTCTTCTCCACCAGGGCGGAGACCTCGTCGGCGGGTGCCGTCCGCCCGCTCCACACCTCCTCGGTTACGGAGAGATACTTGGCGCCGTGTTCGGCAAGCACCTCGGTGATGCCGAAGGTTTCTCTGAACCACTCGTCCTGCTCCCTGATCCACTCCCAGTCCGACCTCTGGTCCTTCAGGTTGATCCGGCGGCTGCCGTCGTTGCGGAATCCGCTGTAGCCCTCCACCACCAGCTTGTAGGTGTCGGCGGGCAGGGCGGAAAGGACGGCGGAGAGCACCTCCGCCTCGGTGAAGTTGCCCCTGTGGGTGGAGAACCAGTTGGGCTTGATGACGATGGTCTCACCGGTGATCTTTAATGGGGCGAGCAGTTCCCGAAAATCATCGGCTGATTTGACGGATAGGAATATGGGGGTTTTGGTGGTCATGGGTGGGATTATTCTACCAGTTTTTTGAAGTCCGGGTCTTTCCAGAGTGATTTGAAATCATCGTCTTTTTTGGCTTTTTCTTTGTTTGTTTCGTCTATTTTTATGGCTTGGGCTAGATCTTTGAGGGCGTTATCTTTATCTTCTAATAAAACATAAGTACAGGCTCTGTTATACAATGCAAAATTATCGTGAGGGCTTAACACAATCGCTTTAGTATGTTCTTCAAGTGCTTCATTATATCTACCCAATTTATCTAATATATTTCCCTTTGAGACTAATGCATTTACAAAATTAGGTTGTAATTCTAATGCTTTGTTATGATTTTCTAGTGCTTCTTCATATCTACCTATTTTATTTAGCAAAATACCTTTGTTGTTCCATGCTTCTGCATAATTTGATTTTATCTTTGTTGCCTCGTCAAAGGCTAGAAGAGCCTCATCATTCTTTTTTAATTCTAAGAGTAAGACACCTTTGTTATTCCATGCTTCAGCAAAATTGGGTTTTAACTCAATGGCTTTAGCATAAGCGGTTAGTTCTTCATTATCTCTTCCCAGTTTTCCAAGTGAAACCCCTTTGTTATACCATGCATAAGCATAATCGTGTTTTGACTCTATGGCTTCGTTAAAGGCTGATAAGGCTTCATCATGTCTTTCAAGTTTTCCAAGAGCAATCCCTTTGTTATACCAAGCTAGCGAATCATCGGGTTTCAACTCAATGGCTTTATTAAATGCAAGCAAAGCGTCTTCATACCTTCGCTTATTGAACATATCGATTCCTCGTGTGATATAATCTTCTGCTTTTAGCGGAAGCCCAAATAAATCCAAAAAATCTAATCTTCGGCTGAATTCATCTATTTTTTCTTTATCTTGTTCTGAAATTTTTTCAACAGTAGTTTTTAATAATATATTCTCAATATAGGATCTTCTTGTATCAAACCATTTTTCAACATTTTTCTTTGTCTCTTCAAAGTCTTTAATATCTTGTTCGATTTTTTCAATAATGTCAGTCCACTGCTCCTCTTGTTCTTTTTTAGCTTCTTTCATTTCTTCTACATCTTTTTTCAAATCCTTATATCTAATATTTAGGTAAATGCCAACGCCTGTTGCAATTAATGCAATCAATACCAATAATAAACCCATACAAGCAATAACTATATCCAAGGTTTTAATTGTCCAATTTAGGTCTTCTTTCCACTCCGTCTCCTTACCTACTTCGCTTCCCTCCTCGCCCTTGCGTGCGGCGCCGCCGGGCTGGGTAGGGGGCTCGTCTCCTGCAGGCGCGTCCTCCCCCTCTGGCTTTTCTTCCGCCGCCGGGAAATCCAAGATTGCTGCCTCCTCCACCGCCCACACAACCCCCCCCAAAATAAAAGCCCCCACCATAACGGTCATTAACAAACCGAATACTGTGGGTCTAATCTTGCTCATATTCATCTCCATATTCTATTCTTACTATTACCTGGTAGCGGAGATTTAAAATCCCCGCTACAGATTTCAACCCTCGCCCCCCTTTTCCTCCTCCTCCTCTAACCGCTCCACAAACGAAGTTGACAGGTCACCTTTCTTGAAAATCTCCGAGCCTATCACCTTTCGGTGAAACGGTATGGTGGTCTTTATCCCCTCAATCACCAAATCGTCCAGGGCTTTTGCCATCCGCTCGGTGGCAGTCTCCCGGTCCTCGCCCCACACTATCAGCTTGGCGATCAGCGAATCGTAGAAGGGGGGTATGGTGTAGCCGGCATAGATATGGGTGTCCACCCGCACCCCCTCGCCCTCGGGCAGGTGCAGTTCCTCTATCTTGCCCGGGCAGGGGACGAAGTCGTTTTGGGGGTCCTCGGCGTTTATGCGGCACTCTATGGCGTGACCGGAAAGCTTGATTTCCTTCTGGCTGATGGACAGTTTATCACCCGCGGCGAGCTTTATCTGCTCCTGGACCAGGTCTATACCGCTCACCATCTCGGTTACCGGATGCTCCACCTGGATGCGGGTGTTCATCTCCATAAAGTAGAATTTGCCGTCCTGGTCGCGCAGAAACTCCATAGTCCCGGCACTGCGGTAGTCGGCGGCTTTGGCGCCGGCAATAGCGAAGGCGCCCAACATCTCCCGCTCCTTCTCGGTTACCACCGGGCTGGGAGATTCCTCCACCAGCTTCTGATGTCTGCGCTGGATGGAGCACTCTCGCTCGCCGAGGTGGATGACATTGCCGTGGTTGTCGGCGAGCAGTTGGAACTCAATGTGGCGGGGGTCAATGATGTATTTCTCTATGTAGACCTTGGGGTTGCCGAAGGCGGCGTCAGCCTCGGCGGAGGCGGTGGCTACCGCCTTGCGCAGGCTGGATTCGCTGTGCACTATCCTCATCCCCCGACCGCCCCCGCCGGCCACCGCCTTGACCATCACCGGATAACCGATGGCGGAAGCCACCTCTAGGGCTTTCTCCGGGTCGGTCATTCCGTCCTCACTGCCCGGGGTGATGGGCACGCCGGCGGAGTCCATGGTGCGGCGGGCTAGAGCCTTGTCCCCCATCTTGGTGATGGCGTCGTAGGTAGGTCCGATGAAGGTCAGTCCGCAAGCCTCCACCGCGTCGGCGAAATAGGCGTTTTCAGCCAGAAAACCGTAGCCGGGATGGATTGCCTCCACTTCGGAGACCTCGGCGGCGGCGATTATGCGGGGGATGTTTAGATAGCTCTTACTCCCCGGAGGAGGTCCGATGCAGATAGCCTGGTCGGCTTGGCGCACCGGAAGAGAGTCTCGGTCAGCCTCGGAGAAGACCAGCACCGTGCGGACGCCTAACTCCTTGCAAGCCCTGATTATGCGCAGGGCTATCTCCCCCCGATTGGCGATGAGGATTTTATTGAACATAATTTAGGGTCGGTTGAAGAATAGTCTTCAACCGACAAAATCATAGGTTATTTAGATTTGTCAGTCAAGGGAAAGTTGGAGGGCTACTTCACCCCCAAATGGGCGTTTTTGAGGTCCAGTTACATTCCGGATATTAAACCCCATTCGCTTGAAAAAGGTCTAATAGGTTGAAAATGAGGCAATAACCCCAATCTTCAACGATAAACGGAGGTCCTTTGATGTCGTCTAAGCTTTATCTTCCTCTAATTTCCCTACTTACCCTGATAATAATCGCCGCTCTTCCAACTGTGCCTACATTAGCCGACCCCGGCGATTACCCCCCAAATCCCATCGTGGCTTTGAGCGATACCGAGCAGGTGCCGGTAACCAGCGTGGAGTATCCCGCTTATGATTACTACTACGGCTACGATGCCGACCCCGGGATGGTCACCGACCCGCCTACAAAGATAACGCCCGAAAAATTTAAGACCGATGAAGGCTTTTCGGGATGGAAGGTGCATATCCCCGAAGGTTTGCCCCTGACAACCCCGGCGGTTGACGATGAGAATGTCTATCTCGGTGGGGGCTTCGGCTCCTATAGCTTCTATGCCTTTGACAGGGACAGCGGGAAGCTTTCCTGGTATTTCGCCAGCGGAGATGACGGACCAACCTCAGCCATTGTTTACAAGGACCGGGTCATCTTCAACACCGAATCCTGCATCATCTATATTCTGGATGCCCACACCGGCAAGACCGTATGGTGTGAGTGGTTGGGGGATCCGCTGATGAGCCAGCCGGCGGCAGCCTTTGACAAGGTCTATATGACCTACCCCGGTCCTGACGGCTATCACCACCTCACCTGCAGAGACCTGGAGACCGGGAAGGAATTCTGGAACCAGCAGATTGTGAGCGAGCTTATCAGCGCCCCGATAATTGATGGTGATTCGGTCTATGCCACCACCCTGGAGGGCACCGTCTATCGCTTCGGCGCCGAGGACGGCGAGCTCATCTGGAAGGAGAAGAAGAACGCCACCTCAGCCCCCTGGATTGTCGGGGGGGAGATATTCGTCACCATGCGGGAGGAGAAGAGCGACGGCGATGCGACCTACCAGACTGAGGGGCTTGGCTCCCTTTCAAAGTCCAGCGGGGAGCAGAATCAGGAGGAGCTTTGGGCGCAGTATAGGGCTGACTATCTAACCCTGGGTTATAATCGGGAATATGAAAGTAGTCTGAAGCAGTTGGATTCAAGTGTGGGCTTCAGCACCGCTCCATCAACTGCCAAGCTGGAACATGCCCAGGAGAATTTAGGCTTGAGCACCGTCTCCGGCGTCTGGGGCTTTCAGGGCTCTCGTCTGCTGGTGAGAGATGGTATCTCCTATAACGCTCAGGGCGACTTTCTGCGCTGTCTGGATGCGGAAAGCGGGGAGATTCTCTGGGAGAATGAGTATAAGTGCGAGGCGGGAGGAAGGACCCTCACCCCGCCGTCAATGGCAGGCGATTACCTGTTCGTCGGTTCTTCGGACGGGGAGATAATCTGCATTGACGCCAGAGACGGCGATGAAGTGTGGAGCTACAATGTCAAAGAGCCCATCCGCTTCCAGCCGGCGGTGGTTGCCGGTAAGGTCTATTTCACCACCGATTTCGGTAACCTCTATTGCATTGACACCGGCGATAAGAGCCTTGACGGCTGGTATATGTGGGGGGGTAACTCGGCACATAACGGCTGGGGACAGGTAAATTAACCGTTTTTCCTCCTTTTGGTAGGGGCTTCGGCGGACGCCGGAGCCCTTGTTTTATTTGTAGCGGAGAGTTTAACTCTCACCTACATTTTGTAATAACAGGATGGCGGTGGTTGCCGGTAGGGGCGGCATTCCTATGCCGCCCTAATCCAAAAAGAGAATATTATGCTGCGGGCGGGAAGGGATTCCCGCCCCTACATCTTGGGCAGGGCATATAAAAATTATAATTTACCTTGATATAGGGGAAAGTTTTGTTATCATTTGGAAAATGTATTCTGATTGAAATTTTACCCCACAAAACAGCCTATGGACTCCTTGGAAAAGATACGCTCTAAACTGCAGAAGGAATTCCCCGCTATTAGAGAGGCGGAAGATTGGCTCTCCTACTCCGCCGACTTGCACCTGAAGGCGAAAAATATAGATGAAGCCCTCAGGCTTTTCCGCCTGGCTTCCAAGCTAGGCTTTGCCGTCCTTCCACTGGGCGCAGGCACGCTCCTCCCCCCCAAAGAGGATAAGCCCACGGTAGCCCTGACCCTCCCACGAAAGAAGGGCTCCCTGGACCTTAGACCGGAGCGTCTCACCCTGGAGGCGGACTGTTCGGCTACCATCGGTGAGCTGACCGGTGCTCTGGATAAGGCGGGGATGGCTCTGCGCCATCTCCCCTCCAATCCAAAGACCACCCTGGGGGGCTGGCTGGGTAGCTTCTCCCGGGGTGCGGAGCGGACGGATCGGGGCGGGCGAGAGTGGCCCATCATCGGTGCGGAGTATATACTTTATGGTGGGCGGAAAGGCTTTGTGGGGCGCAGGACGATGAAGGGGGTTGCCGGCTACGAGCTCTCCCGGCTGATGCAGGGGAAGTGGGGTCGAGTGGGTCTTGCGGAGAGTTTGGTTCTGCGCCTGCGACCCAAGGCGCCGACCCAGAAGCTGGCGCTTATCTGTCCCGGTGAGCCCTCAGGTTGGGTGGAGGTTTTCGGCGAGTTGCCCTTCCGCTTGACCACCCTCTTGGGGCTGGAGTTGGTGGACCGCAGTGTGGTGCCGTTCGTCTCCTGGCCGGTCTCAGGACCTCGCTTTGCTATGCTTGCCTGGTTTGCAGGTCCGCCCGGAGCGGTAGATGATGAGCTCTCACGGATGGTGGGGGCGGTTTCCGGTGGGGGGAGTATGGAGGTGGGGGAGGACGGTCGCTGGCTTGAGGAGCTGGCTGATTTCCGCCGCATTCATACCCAGAAGGGGGAGATGAGGCAACTGCTCTATCTTGAGGCGGATGGAGATTCGGCGCCTCGGTTGATGACCTGGGCGGACAATCAAGGTTTGGGTGAGGTAATACTGGTGGGTCATCTGATTGACGGTGAATATGAGCTCTATCTGCGTGGTGAAGAGGTGCCCCCACTACCCGACGAGGTGGAGGTAAAGCGCAGGATATGGATAGCTGAGGGGCGCTGGCGGCTTTCGGAGGCGCCGAGGATAGATCCGCTGGTGGAGGGTATAATGTTTGGTGGGTAAGGACGGGTGTGTTGGGGTAATAGGGTAAAAAGCTGAGTGATTGAAGGCTGTTCTGGGCTTAAAAGATAAACCGCCGGATCAAAGACCGGCGGTGTTTTTCCCCCTCTTCTTCCCACTCTCGTTGTCTGTAAAGCTAAGACGGCTGGTGCCTACCATTTCCCGAAGAAGTCGGTGATATCAAAGTAGAACTGCACCACATCGCCAGCCTGGTAGCTGTCGGCATCCTGTAAAAATTCAATGTCCAGCACATCATACCATTTTTCTTCGTCGCTCATAAGCCCCTGATTTCCACTCTTCCACACCTCGTTTTCCGGACCGAATTTCGTTTCCAGCCATTGGTATTCAGCTTCTACGCCGGCGAACTCATTGGGCGCACCCAGGATGACCACCGCATTCTCCATGGTGATGCCGTCCTGGCCCTGGTAAGTTATCTCCGCAACCGCCGTGCATACCGGCAGAAGGATGACGCCCAAAATAATAAAAAATGATAGTTTCTTCTCCATAACCGCTCCTTAAATGATTGTGGGTGTGGAATGTTTTACTTCAATTATTGTAAGTATTGCCTTTCTGAATGGCTGGGCTAGGTATCCAGGTGGAATATTTTATCAGGATACTGAAGAAATATCAAGGACATCTGCGTCGGCTTTCGTGGTTGAAGAAGACTCCGAATGTTGGGGACTGGTTTCCAGACTGCTGGTGGTTTAGTGATGGGTAAGGAGTTGATGACCGGTGTTCCAGCTTGCGGTGCTTCTTGATTAAAAGTTTGGTCGGTCAATTCAGCGGGAAGGTCTTATTTTTTTACCTTCTTGAAAGTGAGATATGGTTTAATTTTTTGTGTGATTTATATTTGACTTTGAGGAATTTTTTTGTTTTAATTTACATTAAAAATAGCGTAAGATAAAGTCTTCTGGGAGTAACTATCGGTAAGCAACAATTGAAAACATCAAGTAGTTCCAGATTATCGGGTAGGGAAGGAGATTATGGAAAAAGAAGAGAGAAAGAGAATGGAGGAGTTACTCTGCGTCTTGGCTCAGAACTTTAAAGCGAAGGATGAGTCCATCTCCAAGAGGGTAACTTTGAGTCCGGCTGAGAGCCGACTGCTATTAGTATTGCTGGTTAGCGGTCACATGACCATCGGTAGTATTGCCCGTAAGATGGATGTTGCCGCCAGCCGCATCACCCGCCTGGTAGATTCCTTGGTGGAAGGGAAATATGTAAAAAGAAAGAGCGACCCGGCTGATAGACGCAGGCTGTGGGTCAAGTTGACCCCCAAGGGAGATGAAATTGCCGACAAACTCAGCCTCTGCTCCAAGGACTACTACAAGAAGGTGATGAGCTCCATACCTGCAAGCAAGCATGGGCAGTTATTGGAGTCGCTGGAATCATTGGTGGTCGGTCTAGAAAAGGCTAACAGAGAGGGATATTAGGCTCATAGGGTTTTCTGCTCCAGCTCTTCTGAGATGGACAATGCCTGGAATGAAGAGCTTGAAAAAGAATAAGGGATGGGCGAAAGCGGTACCCTTTTTTCGTATAGTTCTCGTAAATAGCGGTGATAGTATCTGTGGTAGTAATTTTATGGGGATTATCTTCCCAGGGCTTTCAACATCTGGTCTATCCCCTCATATATCAAGGGATAGAGTGAATCCAGCTCCTCCAGAGTTGGGGGATTGGTGATGCGCAGGTAGGTTTGCTCGTCGGAGAAGTCCCCCCACAGCAGGTCGAAGTTGGGAATCTCCCTAAGGTGGGTATATTCTAAAATCTCCCCCCTTGAATACTTACCAAAGGTGTCCGCCAGATCAACTTTAAAGGTAGAATCCACCCTTGAGCCGAAGTCGGTAAGAAGTTTCTGCCAGATGGCATCCCCGGGCGAGGTATCTGCTAGATCGGAATCGCACCAGTAGATTAATTTTATTCCTTCCGGCGCCACTATATCCTCAATCACATTATCCACAGTCCAGGTAGCCCGACAGATACTGGTGGATAATGAGGAAAGGAAGAGGATAAGTGAGGCAGTGAGTAGACAAGATGTTCTCATAGTTAACTCCTTGGTTTGTAGGTATGATAGCATACATAAAAGCAGGGGTAGAAAAAAATTCGCAAAAAACAGCTGGAAGCACTTGACAAGTTGTAGATTGAAGTGTTAGTATAATAAGTTTTTAAAGCCACCCCATTTTAACTTGGTTTTGGGGTGGAATGGGGAGTTTGTGTCTATTTATCCTTTGGAGGTGTTACCTCTGGTTAGAAGCCTATTCCATTTGGATAGCGGCGAGCACCCCGATTTTTCCGACATAACCATAAAGATAGCCTCGCCGGAAAAAATCCTCTCCTGGTCCTACGGAGAGGTAAAGAAAGCGGAGACTATAAACTATAGAACCTTCAAGCCGGAGAGGGACGGTCTCTTCTGTGAACGCATCTTCGGTCCTACCAAGGATTGGGAGTGTTACTGCGGAAAGTATAAACGCATCAAGAACCGGGGTATCACTTGTGACCGCTGTGGAGTGGAAGTTACCGAATCCCGGGTCCGTAGGGAGCGAATGGGCCACATTCACCTGGTGAGTCCCTGTTCCCATATCTGGTTCGTCAAAGGAACTCCCAATCGGGTGGCGATGATTTTGGGCATCTCCTCTCGTGACTTGGAGAAGGTCGTCTATTATGCCGCCTATGTCGTCATTGACCCCGGGGATGAGGAGATAACCGGTCTGAGTAAGTATCAATTGCTGACCGAGGAGCAGTATCAGCGTCTGCAGGAGAAGGCTGGCGCCGAGTTTAAGGCCGGGATGGGCGCAGAGGCGGTCAAGGAGCTCTTGGAGGAGTTGGAACTGGAGGAGCTCTCCACCGCGATGAAGGCGCAACTGGAGACTGAAACCGGCATCCAGAAACGAAAGACTCTAATAAGACGCCTGTCCGAGGTGGAGAACTTCCTGGGCAGCGGCAACCACCCGGAGTGGATGATACTGGATGTGCTGCCGGTGCTACCTCCGGACCTGCGTCCCCTGGTTCCCCTTGACGGAGGTCGCTTCGCCACCTCAGACCTGAACGACCTGTACCGAACGGTTATCAACCGCAACAATCGCTTGAAGAAGTTAATGGAACTTAGGGCGCCTAATGTCATCCTCAAAAACGAGAAGCGGATGCTTCAGGAGGCGGTGGATGCCCTTCTGGACAACGGTCGGCGAGGATATACCGTCAAGGGGGTGGGCAATCGCCCTTTGAAGAGCCTTTCCGACTCCCTTAAGGGTAAGCTGGGTCGTTTTCGCCAGAACCTTCTGGGAAAGCGGGTGGACTACTCCGGTCGGGCGGTCATCGTTGTGGGACCGGATATGAAACTTCATCAGTGTGGCCTGCCCAAGAAGATGGCTCTGGAACTGTTTAAGCCTTTCATCATCCAGAGGTTGGAAGAGAAGGGCTTCGTCCATACTACAAAGAGCGCCAAACGGTTGGTGGAGCAGGTGCGCCCGGAGGTGTGGGATACCCTGGACGAGGTTATCAAGGACCATCCAGTGCTGTTGAATCGTGCTCCCACCCTGCATCGTCTGGGTATCCAAGCCTTTCAGCCGTTGCTCATTGAGGGGAACGCCATCACCATCCATCCCCTGGTCTGTGCCGCTTTTAACGCTGACTTTGATGGGGACCAGATGGCGGTGCATGTGCCCATATCGGTTGAGGCGCAGTTGGAGTCCCGCATCCTGATGATGTCCACCCGCAACATTCTCTCTCCCGCCCAGGGTAATCCCCTGGCAACCCCCAGCCGAGATATCATTCTGGGATGTTATGTGCTTACCAAGCCCAGAACTGGGGAGTTGGGCGAGGGGATGATATTCGCCGACCTTGATGATGCCATCACCGCTTACCAGCACGGTGTGGTGGGGCGGAACGCTAAGATAGAGGTGCGTTTCAATGGGGAGATGATAGACACCACGATAGGACGAATCATCTTCAACAAGATGCTCCCTTCCGAGCTGCGTTTCGTTAATAAGACTCTGGACAAGAAGTCACTGTCCGCAGTGGTGGCGGAATCTTATAAGCGGTTGGGAAATGAGAAGACGGTTATTTTTCTGGATAAATTAAAGGACGCCGGTTTCTTATATGCCACCATTTACGGTATCTCCATATGTATTGATGATATAAGGGTACCTGAGGAGAAACTTGAACTCATCGGTGAAGCCCGCAAAGAGGTGGCTTCAGTGGAGAAGATGTATAAGCAGGAGTCCATAACCGAGGGTGAGCGGTATAACAAGGTGATAGATATCTGGACCCAGACCACCGATGATGTGGCTGACCGTATGATGGATATCCTTTCCAGCGATGTTCAGGGCTTCAACTCGGTCTTTATGATGGCTGATTCCGGTGCCAGAGCCAGCAAAACCCAGATACGCCAGATGGCTGGTATGCGTGGGCTGATGAGCAAACCGCAGAAGAAGATCACCGGGCAGGTGGGGGAGATCATTGAATCGCCGATTATCGCCAACTTCCGTGAGGGTTTGACCGTGCAGGAGTATTTCATCTCCACCCATGGTGGTCGCAAGGGATTGGCGGATACCGCCCTGAAGACCGCCGACGCCGGCTATCTCACCCGCCGGCTGGTGGATGTGGCTCATGACCTCATCGTGGTGGAGGATGACTGCGGCACCTTGATGGGTATTGATGTGGAGGCTCTGAAGGAGGGGGAGGAGATAATTGAATCTCTGCGCGACCGTATTTTGGGCAGAGTATGCCTGGAGGATATCTATCATCCCATAACCGGTGAGGTGTTGGCAAAAGCCAATACTCTATTGGATGAAGACACCGCACAGTTGATTGAGGATGAAGGGGTGCGTAGGGTGCGCATTCGCTCGGTACTGACCTGTGAGACCAAACGGGGGGTTTGTGCCCTCTGCTATGGGCGTAACCTTGCCACCGGCGAATTGATCAATAGAGGAGAGGCGATAGGGGTCATCGCCGCCCAGTCTATCGGAGAGCCGGGTACCCAGTTGACCTTGCGCACTTTCCATATCGGCGGGACCGCCAGCCGTATCGTTGAGCAGTCCGTTATCAAGGTCAAATCCGACGGAAAGGTGGTATTTGAGCGGGTGCGCTATATGACCCGCCAGAGTGGTGAGAAAGTGGTGGTCTCTCGCAACGGTGAGATTGTGCAGTATGATGACGAGGGGCGTGAGCGGGTGCGTTATACCATTCCCTATGGCTCCATACCGTTGGTGGAGGACGGTCAGTTTTTGCATCGTGGGGAGCCCATATATCACTGGGACCCCTACTCCGAACAGATTTTGACCGATGTCAACGGGACTGTTCGTTTCGTGGATATTGATGAGGGCGTGACCATGCGGGAGGAGGTTGACTCCGCCGGTAAGAGGCAGAGGGTAATTATAGAACATCGGGAGAAGAAACTCCATCCTACCATAGCTGTGGTGTTTAAAGAGAAGAATAAGGAGAAAGTGGTGGAGTATGATGTGCCCACCGGTGCATATCTGATGGTTCGAGATGGAGACAAGGTGCGGGGGGGAGATACATTGGTCAAGATACCCCGGGAGATAGGCAAGACTAGGGATATTACCGGCGGTCTGCCAAGGGTGGCGGAGCTTTTTGAGGCTCGTCGACCGAAGGACCCGGCAACCATCTCCGAGATTGATGGTGAGGTTGAGTTTGGTGGTTTCACCAAGGGTAAGCGGAAGATTATCGTCCACGGTGAGGTGGAGGATAGGGAGTATCTCATCCCCCAGGGCAAGCACGTCAAGGTTCAGAGCGGAGATTATGTCTCCGCCGGACAACAGCTCTGTGAGGGCTCCATAGACCCCCATGACATTCTGCGAGTAAAGGGGGACAAAGAAGTTCAGGAGTATTTAGTAAACGAGATACAGGAGGTCTATCGCCTGCAGGGGGTGCATATATCCGACAAGCACATGGAGGTCATCGTGCGCAAGATGTTGCGCAAGGTGAAGATAGATGATCCCGGCGACAGCGATTTTCTCCCCGAGCAAGATGTGGACAGGTTCACTTTCCGTGAGGAGAACGAGCGCCTGATTAAGGCGAAGAAGCGTCCAGCCACAGCACGTCCAATTTTACAGGGTATAACCAAAGCCAGCCTGTCCACGGGTTCGTTTATCAGCGCCGCCTCTTTTCAGGAGACGACCCGAGTGCTCACTGAGGCTGCCGTTGCCGGTAGAAAGGATGAGCTGGTCGGCTTGAAGGAAAATGTAATCATGGGTCATCTCATCCCCGCAGGCACTGGAATTGTGGACCGGGAGAAGTTCCAGACTGCGCTTGCCGCCGAGCTGGTAGAGCGCAAGAGGGTAGCTGAGAAGGTGGAGGCTGAAGAGCCAGAACCAGCGGAAGCCTCAGCAGAGAAGGATGGGAGTAATTGAGGGTTCTTATAGATTTCAGGGCGACAAAAGCAAAGGAGAATATTTGCCCACTATAAACCAGCTAGTCCGCAAGGGGCGCAAGAAGCCGAAAAAGAAGACAAAAACTCCGGCTATGTCCCGGTGCCCCCAAAAGCGTGGCGTTTGCACCAGAGTGTGGACGATTACCCCCAAGAAACCCAACTCTGCCCTGCGAAAAGTAGCCCGGGTTCGCTTGACCAACGGCATTGAGGTAACCACTTACATCCCCGGCATCGGACATAACCTGCAGGAACACTCCATCGTCTTGATTCGTGGGGGCAGAGTGAAGGACCTTCCCGGGGTGCGCTATCGTGTCATCAGGGGAACTCTGGATTGCTTGGGTGTGGATGACCGTAAGAAGGGTCGTTCAAAATACGGCACCAAGCGCCCCAAATGATGGGCTTATGCAGGGGTTACCTGAAGGGGGTTGTACGGGTGGTTGGAGGGGAGAATGTAGAAATTACGCTTGCAGTAATATTTATGGTTGTGTTACTATGCCCAATCTGGTGAATCCAGCGAATCGGTAATTTCAAAAGAGGTGAGATAGATTGCCCAGATCCGGTAAGGTGGTAAAGAGGGAGATTTCGCTTGACAATAAATACAACAGTGTTTTAGTTGCCAGATTCATTCACAACTTGATGAGATGGGGAAAGAGGTCACTGGCTGAGCGAATCTTCTATGAAGCGATGGATATCATAGCCAAGAAGACTGGAAAGGACCCCTTGGAGGTTTTCCAGAGTGCTTTGAACAACGCAAGACCGATATTGGAGGTCAAGTCCAGGCGTGTCGGTGGAGCTACCTATCAAGTGCCCATAGAGGTCCGTAAGGACCGGCAGAGCGCCCTAGCCATCCGTTGGATGATCAACTTCGCCCGTCTCCGGGGTGAGAAAACCATGCAAGAGAAGCTGGCTGGCGAGCTCCTCGACGCTTCCAATAACATAGGAGCCACCATAAAGAAGAAGGAGGACACCCGCCGAATGGCGGAGGCAAACAAAGCCTTTGCCCATTACGGTTGGTAGATCCTCCCCCCACTACAACTATATCTCAACAATCTTGCAGAGCGGGGGGAGTATTATGTTCATTTACTGGTATTGATTCTTTAATCAAAGAGGTCGGGGTTTCGTATCACCTTTGTGTTAACAAGGGAAATAGGTGGGTGGCAAGAATCTGGGGAGGAAGCATTTTCCCTCCACGGACGACCCCCGGATGGGGGCAAAGCGATGGCTAAACAGAAGAAAATTCAAAAAAGGGATATCCGCAACATCGGCATCATCGCCCATATTGATGCCGGTAAAACCACTTTGACCGAGCGCATACTCTATTATACTGGCAAGAGCTACCGGATCGGTGAGGTGGATGAGGGCACTGCGGAGATGGATTGGATGGCTCAGGAGAAGGAGCGGGGGATTACTATAACCTCTGCGGCGACTACCTTCTCGTGGAAGAAGCACCGTGTCAACCTGATAGATACCCCGGGTCATGTGGATTTTACCGTGGAGGTGGAACGGAGCCTGCGCGTTTTGGATGGTGCTGTGGCTGTCTTCTGCGGTGTCGGCGGAGTGGAACCGCAGACTGAGACTGTATGGAGGCAGGCGGACAGCTACAACATCCCTCGCATAGCCTTTGTAAACAAAATGGACCGCATAGGGGCTGACTACGATAATGTGATCAAACAGATGCGAGAGATGTTGGGAGCCAACGCAGTGGCTGTGTGCATCCCTTACGGTGTGGAGGAGCATTTTCGGGGGGTTATAGATGTAATAAATATGCAGGTTCTGATATACGCCGTTGATGTGGAGGGGGCAAAGTATGAAGCCCTGGAAGTGCCCACCTATTATGATGAGCAGGTTCTGCAGCGCAGGCGGGAGATATTTGAAAAAGTGGCGGAGGTTGATGAAGAAGCTATGGAGCTTTATCTAAATGGTCAGGAACCTACTACTGAACAACTCATCGCCGCTTTGCACAGGGCTACTATTAAGGCTAAGCTTGTTCCGGTCATTTGCGGTTCAGCATTGAGGAATATAAGCATCCATCCCCTCCTGGACGCCATCGTTTATTATCTTCCCTCCCCCCTGGATGTGCCTCCCATTGAGGGGGAGGAACCCCGAAGTGGTGAGATGATAAAACGATACCCGGATAACGATGAACCGTTATCCGCCCTGGCTTTCAAGATAGCCTTGGATCCTTTCGTAGGTAAGCTGGTATATGTGCGGGTGTATTCCGGGGTGCTGTCGGGCGGTAGTTTGGTTTACAATTCCACCAAGAAGAGCAAGGAGCGGATAGGAAGGTTGTTGGAGATGCATGCCAACGACCGCAAGGAGGTGCCCAGCATAAAGGCAGGTAACATCGGCGCTGTGTTGGGGCTGAAGCAGACCACTACGGGAGATACCCTATGCGATGAGAAGGAGCATATTCTCCTTGAGTCCATCGTCTTTCCCGAGCCGGTTATCTCTGTGGCGATTGAGCCGAAGAGCCAGGCTGATGAGGTCAAGTTGAACCAGGCGCTTTCTCAGCTTGCCGAGGAGGACCCCACATTCCTGGTCAAGGTTGATGAGTCCACCGGACAGACTATTATCTCCGGGATGGGGGAGCTCCACCTGGAGATATTGGTGGACCGGATGTTCAGGGAGTTCAAGGTGCAGGCGGATGTGAGCAACCCGATGGTCGCCTACAAAGAGACTGTATCCGCTGTAGGTGTTGGAGAGGGCAAGTTTATCCGTCAGTCCGGCGGCAGGGGGCAGTATGGTCATGTGGAGATAGAACTCTCCCCGCTCAGTCGGGGCTTGGGATTTGAGTTTGAGAATAAGGCTTCTGCGGAGCAGATTCGCCGTGAGTTTATCCCTGCTGTAAGACAGGGTTTGATTGACGCCACCGGGGCGGGAATACTGGCTAGTTATCCGGTGGTGGATGTCAAGGCAACCTGTGTCAGCGGTTCCTATCATCAGGTGGATTCCTCTGATATCGCTTTTAAGATCGCCGCCTCAATGGCTTTTCGTGACGCTATGGAGAAAGCCCGACCGATACTACTTGAGCCGGTGATGAAGGTGGTGGTGATCACCCCGGAAGATTTCGTGGGTGATGTTATGGGAGATTTTGGCAGTCGCAGAGCTGATATCCGGGGTATGAAGCGGCGCACCGACGCCCAGACGATAACCGCAATCGTCCCTTTGGCGGAGACTTTCGGCTACGCCACCAGTCTGCGTAGCCGCACTCAGGGTAGGGCTATTTTTACCATGGAATTTTTTACTTACGATGAGGTTCCGAAACAGATTGTGAGCAAGATAATATCCCGTTCCACGGGTCGGGTAATATCCATAAAGGGGATGCCCACAGGTTGATGCTTTTTAGCGGGAAGCGGTATTTGAAATAAACGAGTGAAGATATTTCTTTGTGAATAAATTTCAGGTGTTTCTCAAAGGAGAGAGTGATGTCCAAGAAGAAGTATGAGCGCACCAAGCCCCATGTGAATGTGGGAACGATAGGTCATGTTGATCATGGCAAGACCACATTGACATCTGCGATGACTTATGTGTTATCCAAGAAGGGG
>JAUVZD010000006.1 GCA_030602715.1 Candidatus Coatesiibacteriota bacterium | reverse complement strand
TCGTCTCACCTGCATAGTCTTCGCCGACTATCTTGACGCCGGCGAACACCGCCGGGTGATGGAGACCACAGGGCTCTCCTCCGGGGTCTATATCCTGGAGCTGAGAAGTATGGACAGAACCTGCACCCGGGCGGTGGTGGTAGCGCACTGATAGGGCTTGGAATTTAGGCTAAGTTAAAGAAAATCCCCCCGTCGTCTGAGTGGCGGCGGGGGGTTCATATATTCCCACAAACACACCAAAAAATCCCCCCTTCGGGAGCTTCACCTATCTAAAATCCTACTCTATCTCCCTAAACCTAATCCTCTATATACTCCGGCAGAATATATCTCATGGGGTCTATACGGACACCGTTTACCAGCACTTCGTAGTGCAGGTGGGCGCCGGTGGACCAGCCGGTGGAGCCCACCAAGGCTATCAGGTCGCCCCGCACCACCTCGTCGCCCTCCGCCACCAATAGTTGGGAGCAGTGACCGTAGCGGGTCTGAAAGCCGTATTTGTGGTCCAGGATGATAACCAATCCGTAGCCGGTCTTGGCGCCGGCAAAGGTTATGGTGCCGTCGGCGGGAGCCACTATGGGCGCTCCTTGGGGCATTGCGATGTCTATCCCTTTGTGCATCTGGATCCCGCCCCCCAGAGGATTTCGTCGCCAGCCAAAACCGGAGACGATCGGTCCACCACAGGGTTTGATGGTGGGGGTATATTGCCAGATGCGGGACTGCCCCTGGGCGTTGGAGAGTATCTCGTTCTGCCGTTCAAACTCCAGAAGCAGTTCTTGATAGGTGATGGAAAGGTCGCTTATGCGAGTATCACGCATCAGGTCGGCATCCGCACCGATTATCTCTCCGCCCATACCCAACTCACGAGTCTGCGGGTCTATCTCCTCAATGTCATATAGTTCACACATATCCCCACTGAAGCAGGAAATCTCCTCCATGGAGCTTTTTAACTGCGTAAGCTCTTCACTTAGGGTGCACAACTGGGACTCGCAGGTCTCATCGGTGAACTGAAGAAATTCCAGATAGGCTTTGGTGGTGGCACGCTGGGCATACCCCCCCCAAATCAAAAAGATGGAGGTAAAAAATAAGACCATACTGGTCATAACCACAAGTATGGTCAGAAAGGATATATGGAGTGAGAATGGCTTCGCAGGTGAATTAAATGATAAGTGGAAAGTTAGTCTCTTGTTGGCGAAGCTCTTTAAGCCCCTCGTTATCTTTGCAAAAAACTTCTTCATTGAACCAAACAGCAAAATGAAAACTAACAGAATAAAACCACTATGTCAAGGGAAAAAGACAGGTAATTATGTAAGCATAAAGCCGAGCTGGGGCAATTCCCCATCAATCCACAATATATCCGGTAACTATATAACCCATAGGATCTACGGGCACATTATTTATTCGTACCTCATAGTGCAGGTGGTTACCCGTTGACCAACCGGTAGATCCCACGGCGGCTACAAGGTCGCCCCGTTTGACCTCTTGTCCATCGGTGACGAAAACATCTGAACAGTGACCATAGAGGGTGGAGAAACCAAAGCCGTGTTTGATACGCACCTCAATGCCGTAACCACCGGTCATACCAGCTTTGGTGACGATTCCATCGGCGGCAGCGTAGATGGGAGTGCCCAGCACACAATTTATGTCCACTCCAGAGTGGAACTGCATCCCCCCACCCAACGGGTTCATCCGCCATCCAAAACCGGAGCTGATACCACCCTCGGTCGGCAGAAGTGATGGGGTGCTCCCCAGGATACCGCTCTGTTCTTCCGCCCTGAAGAAGACCTCTCCACTGTTGAGCTCACCTACTGATACCAAATTGTATAAGGCAACCATCTCCATAATGGTGGGATCTTCAAGCAGTTCAACATCAACCCCTAAGATGGGACCACCGATGCCAACCTCCTCTGTGGTGCGCATATCCACATAATACAGCTTGCCGAGCTTGGCAAAAAAAGCCTCGCTCTCCAAAACCCCCGCTTGAAGCTCCCCCACCTTCTCGGTAAGCTCCGTCAGACGGGCTTCTTGCTTACGGCTTTCACAGAGAACTTCCTTATCTTCAGCAGAACCGAAGTAACCCAACTGATATAAAAGAGCATATCCACCCACAAGGAAGACGGCAATGAGCACTGCCACTGTAACCTGGAGGGTGAGATAGGATATTCGCAGGTTGACCAACCTGGCGGAGGAGGCGAAAGAGAGGACAAAGCTTACATGCTTCCTTCTCAGCCTACGGAAGTAAGATATGATGGTGTATAAAAATCTGCTCATAACCACCCAAATCCCCCAAAAAAGAGCCAAGGGATTAAAATCTAACTTATTTTCTTGCGCGTGTCAAGAAAAAATGTGATGTAAATCACACCCTTTCCGTCTATAAAAAATGGATTCTGTAAGAAAAACTTTCGCTTTTTTTATCGGATCCCTCTCCTTTAGCGATATATCCTTGACACCCCCCCTCCCATTGTGCTAACTTTTGGCTGGTGATCCAACATGAGCTATACCGTCATCGCCCGCAAG
This sequence comes from Candidatus Coatesiibacteriota bacterium, assembly GCA_030602715.1. GTDB lineage: Bacteria > RBG-13-66-14 > B26-G2 > B26-G2 > JAUVZD01 > JAUVZD01. The sequence goes on along the minus strand of JAUVZD010000006.1, from coordinate 152,520 downwards.
TGGCGCCCCCAGACCTTTGAGGAGGTCGTGGGACAAAGACATGTCACCCAAACTCTGGTAAACGCCATCAAGCAGAAACGGGTGGCTCACGCCTATCTCTTCAGCGGTCCTCGGGGCACCGGCAAGACCACCATCGCTCGTATCCTGGCAAAAGCGCTGAACTGCGTCAAAGGTACCACCCCCAAACCCTGTGGAAAATGCGACTCCTGTCTTGCCGTTGCCGCCGGGAACGACCTGGATGTCATAGAAATTGACGGAGCCTCCAATCGGGGTATAGATGAGGTGCGCGACCTGCGGGAGAAAGTCAAGCTGGCTCCCAGCAGGGGTCGCTATAAAGTATATATTATAGACGAAGTGCACATGCTCACCACACCCGCATTCAACGCCCTGCTGAAGACCCTGGAGGAACCTCCACCTAATGTGGTCTTCGTCTTTGCCACCACCGAAGCCCACAAGGTGATCCCCACCATAATCAGCCGCTGTCAACACTTCCACTTCCGCCGTCTGCCGGTGGAGCTTATCACTGGAAGGCTTTTGCAGATTGCCGAGGAAGAGAAATTTTCCGTTGATGATGAAATACTATCCTTCATCGCACGCCAAGCCGAAGGTTGTCTGCGCGACGCCCAGGGAATACTGGAACAGGCGGTAGCGGCAAGCGGAAAGAAGATCACCCAAGCCGATGTGGAGGAGATTCTTGATCTATCCGACCACAACCGGGTTCTCTCCCTACTGACCGCTGTGGTAGAGGGCAAGAGCAGTCCCGCCCTGGATATCGTCCGCCAGCTATATTCCGAGGGTGCTAATCTTAATCATCTGCTGGAGAGCTTAATTGCCATGGCAAATGACCTCTTGCTCATCTCCGCCGATGCCTTTGATGAAGCCTACACCACTCTCTCCCCGGACGAGATCACCCAGCTGACCGAGCTCGCCGAAGGCAAGGAACTGGCTGACATCTTCGCCGTGGTCAATACCCTCATACGAGCCAAGGGCGACTATCTCCGAGCTGTTGACCCTTTGACCGCTCTGGAGCTTGCTGTCCTGCGAGCGGGGAGGATGATAATAGGCGTTCCGGTCTTAGAAATGCTCACCGCCTTAGAGACGGAGAACACGGCCACGGCGGGGGAGAACACCGCCACGGCGGAGCAGACCCCGCCACAGCGGGGCAAACCCCGCTACGGCGGGGACAAGTCAACGGGTGATATCGTCGTCCCGTCTCCAGCCGGGGAGGATGAGAGATGGTCCTCGGTACTCGCCTACCTGAAAAAGGAGGACGCCCGCACCGAAGCCCTGCTCAAGGATGCCCGCCTAGTTGAACTATCCACAGACAAACTGGTTTTAAGCTACCCGGAAAGCCACTCCTTCCATATTGAAAAGGTGCAGGAAGCGTTGGTGCAAGAGAACATCAAACGGGCTTGCGCCCAGGTTCTCTCCGCTGAGCCAGCCTTAGAGGTGCAAACCCACGGCAAAAGAGAGACAACCCACCCTAAAGCCAAGGCGACCAAAAGTAAGACCTCTGTCCCCAAAACCCCAACGAAGGAAACTGAGGTCCCCCCCAAAACCTCTTCCGAGGCCAAGCAAGAGGGAGAAATTTTTACCAAGAGCGACGACCCGCTGGTGCAGAAGGAGTTGGAACGCTTCCGCGCTCAGATAGTAAACCGCAAGAAGAAGGATGACGGAGAGGGGAAATGAGCGGAGGTTTTTGGGGACATAAATTGGGAATTTTTTGTTATACTGGTATTGTATCAACACTGACATTCAAAAACCCATTTTACAACAGGAGGAAGTAGATTTTGCTAGGCGGAAACTTGAACGCTCTGATGAAGCAGGCTAGAGCCATGCAGGAGCAGATGGTGAAGATAAAGCAGGAGCTGGATGCCCTGCGGATTGAAGCCAGCGCCGGTGGCGGAATGGTAACTGTTCTGGTAAACGGCGCCGGTGATTTCATCTCCATCAAGATAGACCCCGGCTTGCTGGAGGGCAAGGATGTGGAGATGCTGGAGACCTTGATTATGTCTGCGGTAAATGAGGGGCGGCGCAGAGCCGAAGAAGCCGCCCGCAAGGCTATGAAAAAGATTACCGGCGGTCTCCCTCTGACGGGTTTAGCCAACCTCATGGAAGGGGGCTTGAAGCAAGAGTAGACCATGAGCAAAGCCCATAAATACGATGACTTACGGGTGGTGCGGAGATTTTTTCCCATCACCCAAAATCGCATATATCTGAACGCCGCCGCTATCGGTCCCCTGCCCATGCCCACTCAGGAGAAGATCGCTGACCTCTTCAGTGCCCGCGCCGACTGCGTCGGCGGTTATTCAACTGAATTACACCACCTACAACGAGCCAGAGTGGCTGCCGCCCGCATCATCGGTGCGGAGGTGGAGGAGATAGCGCTCATGCCCAACACCTCCTGGGGGCTCATCCGAGCCGCCTGGTCCCTACCGTTGCGTGAAGGCGACCAGGTGCTAATCCCCACAGAGGAGTTTCCGGCACCGGTCTATACCGTCATGGGATTAAAGCAGAAGGGGGTTGAGGTTCGGCTAATTGAATGCGAACACGGACTGCTCACCTCCGAGGAGCTGAAAAAGCAGATATCCCCCAAGAGCAAGGCACTCTTCATCTCCTGGGTCGGTTTCAAAAGCGGGGTGCGCCAACCTCTGGCTGAGCTTTCCGCAGTTTGCCGGGATGCGGGAATGGGAATTGTGGTTGACGGGATACAGGGAGTGGGCGGACTGCAATGTGATGTGAAGGAGATGGGGGTAGATATTCTCTGCACCGCCGGTCCCAAGTGGCTGCTCTCTCCCCTGGGAATCGGCTTCATGTATGTGGAGCGGAACTTACAAAAAGAGCTTTCACCACCATCCCTGGGCTGGCTTTCAGTAGAACGGGACAGGGAACACCCCTTTGAGGGACTTACCAACTACGATTGGGAACCTTATGATGACGCCCGCCGTCTGGAGATGGCTACCATCTCCTACATCCTCTCTGAGGGCATGGCGACCTCAATTGACCTACTGTGCGATGTGGGCACTGAAATAATAGAAAAACATATACTAAACCTTAACAAAATGCTATACGAAGCCCTTCCGAAGTTGGGATGGAAGCCGGTTTTAAGCGATTCATATCAGAAGTATCGTTCCAATGTGGCTGTATTCCTGCCAAGGGACTACCGCCGGCTGGAAGAAGTCCTTGAGCAGGAAGATATCGCCGTTACAATGCGTGAGGGTTCAGTGCGCATAGCTCCGCACATATACAACAACCATGAAGATATTGCCGAATTTATAAAAACTTGTGATATTTATTCAGCTTAACTGTTTTACAATTATAACGATATTTTACTTGAAATATCGCACTTATTAACTTATAAGATATGATTACATCTGTGATATCTTACAGCGAAAATTTCCCTTGACAAAAGCTTTAGGTTTTGTATAGTTTAAACATTAAAGCATCACCAACCACTAAAGGAGGATTGTTGTGAAGAGGTTAATCGCATTTACCGCACTATTAGTTTTAGTTGGCGCCGCTTCTGTTTCCGCCGAAGTATTCTTCCACCCGATGATTACCTTCGAAAACTGCGCCCAGAACTACACCCCCAAGGCTTTAATCGCCAACGGCCATTTTGTTTTCTACATGTCCGAGGCAGTAGCGGATGCCAGAGACAAAGCCATACACTTCCCCTTGGATGTCGGATTTGCCTTTGACGAACGTTGGAGCGCTTCCTTTGTTCTGCCTTTGGTAAAAACAATGCCAGTTGATGATCCAATCACCCCGGATGTGGAAAAAGGTAAATTTGGTCTTGCCGACCCCTGGATCAAGGGCAAGTTCATCCCCATGCTCGGACCCAACATATCCGTCGGTCCCCGCATCGCCTTCCGACTCCCGGTTGGAACCGATGGGATAGCCGTCAAGCACATGGCTATTGACTTCGCCGGGCTCTTCCACATGGGCTACACCACCGCCTTCAAGCTGGACGCCCAGGTGGGTATGACTCTGGAGTTGGCTAAAGACAATGTCAAATCTCCAAGCCCCTTCTACTTCGTCGCCGAACCCGGCTATGCATTCAACCCCAAGATGAGCTTTTGCGGCATTATAGGCGTAGCCATCCCGGTTCTCAAAGGTGAAGAACTTGATCCGACTAACCCAGGACAGACTAGAGATGTAGATGGCTTCAAAGAGTATTGGGTGGGCGAAAAGTTTAACTGGAAACTCTCCCCCAATGTTACCATCAACGAGGTCTTCAGCTATCGTCTCGGTGATTCTGATACAACCAAGGACCTCTACTTCGGTGCCGGCGTAACCGCCACAATACCATTCTAGGTCCAAAGTATCGCAATGAAAAAGAGGGAGCTTTGATAAGCTCCCTCTTTTTCTCGTTTCATATATCCAGTATCTTTAACTATTACAGGAGGATCACTATGAATAAGCTGATCGTTTTTTCCACACTGCTAGTCTTTGCTGGCATAGCTTCTGCATCCGCTGTATTCTACCACGATGTCATCACCTTTGAAAACTGCGCCCAGAACCACACCCCCAAGGCGGTCATCACCAACGGTTACTTTATCTATTACAAAGCCAAGGCAGATACGGGCGATAGCTATATCTATTTCCCAATACACGTAGGCTATGCTTTTGATGAGCGCTGGTCGGCATCCTTCATTATGCCCCTAGAGTATTACATGTCCGGCACAGCGGGGATAGATAACGAATTTTACCTCAACAACCTGTGGATCAAGGGTAAGTTCATCCCCATGCTCAAACCCAACATCTCCGTCGGTCCCCGCATCGCCTTCCGCCTCCCGATAGGCACCGATAGGGGAACAGATTATGGACCGGAAGACTGTATGGCTATTGACTTCGCCGGACTCTTCCACATGGGCTACACCACCGCCTTCAAGCTGGACGCCCAGATAGGAATGACCCTGGAGATGGCTAAAAACAATGTGAAAGACCCAAGTCCCTTCTACTTCGTCGCCGAATACGGCTATGAATTCAATCCCAAGATGAGTTTTAGCGGCGTATTCGGCGTAGCCATCCCGGTTATCAAGGGCGAAACGGCTGGAGTTCAGAATCCAAACGACCCCAAAGAGTATTGGGTGGGCGAAAAATTCAACTGGAAGCTCTCCCCCAATGTTACCATCAACGAGGTCTTCAGCTATCGTCTAGGTGATTCTAATACAACCAAGGACATCTACTTCGGTGCCGGCGTAACCGCCAACATTCCTATGTAGATAGAAATTAACACTTAGTTAATAAGAAGGGAGCTTAAAGGCTCCCTTCTTTTTTTGTAATTATTGCTTTTCTACATTACAAATCAAATCTTAGTCCACCCATAAGATTAAATGCAGTTGATGAACCACCACCACCAAAAGCGATAAATCCTCCGAACTCAACATAGGGCATAATTGTTCCAAGAAGAAAAGGAATCCCACCGCCAAAGCGAGCATATCCTCCATTACCAGCACCGGGTACTCCAAATCCACGTGTATAACCACCACGGGCATAAAAATAAGGGTCTACTAATGGCTTTTTGCTCATAAAACCAATAACAAAAATGTCCATCCCCCCACCTGCTTGAACAACATGAATAGTGTAACCATATGCACTTTCAAAAGAATAGTTACCTTCCATTACTATTCCAACCATAGGATGAACCCTAAATCCTACAAAACCTGTTGTTTGTAAATCAGTTGGACCATCCCCCCATTTAAGAAAACCAACTCCAAAACCAGGATATACACTAACATAAGACATACACAAAACAGGAGTAAATGCAAAAATAATCATTGACAGAATAAAAATCCTAAACATTTGTCTACCACCTTTCATAGAGAAATTAAATCTATTTTTGAAAATAGCTATCTGAATAAATGCGGTCTACTCAATTTAATACAATATCTTCCAACAAAACAATATCTAATCCTGATAGTCAAATAGACTATCATCACCATAATAATTATAATATTCTTTTAAAAAATCTACTTAAATACGATAACTGTTCCAGTCCCTCTCAATACGGGTTGCTTTCCAAGCAATCCATACCCAGAAATTCCACCTTCATATCTTTCAAATTTAACATTTATGACAGCATCACCACCAGCATTTGCTGCCTCTTGTTGAAGTAACGGAATTAAATCAGCAGAAGAAACATCACTAAGCGAAGTATTCCCTTTCTTACTAACCTCAATATATCCTATCGCAATATAAGGTTTACTTGGCTCAGTCTCCATAATCAAGATATCCTTAGCTAATGTTCCCTTCTTTATATAATCCACATTGTATGGACTATAAGAAATATTAGGCCTACAGGATACCAAAAGGATTAAACCAAACATTGTTAAAATTATTACCTTTTTCACGATTTTCTCCTTTCTTTATAAAAAAATATTTTTTTTAAAATCAGAAACTTCCTTTTTTCCTTATAACTTTTTTAAATCAGAATGTCAAGTAAATAAAAAATGAAATGTAAGAAATAACTATGCATTAATTGGTGGTGCGCATTGCCCCTAATAAATTATATAATAACCTCTACTTCGGCGCCGGCGTAACCGCCACCATCCCATTCTAGGTCCAAACTATCGCAATTTAAAAAAAGAGGGCTTTAATAAGCTCTCTCTTTTTCTATGGAAACAAGCCCCCTTTTTTCATATCATAGAGGTTGACATTTTCATACCCAATCTGGTGAAAAGGAGAAAAAAACATGCCCCAAGATGTGAGCATCGGGGTCATCGGCGGAAGCGGACTCTACCAAATTGAGGGCTTGGAGATAGTAGAACAGGTAAGTCCCAATACCCCCTTTGGAGAACCCTCTGATAGCATAATCATAGCCGACCTGGAGGGAACCCACATCTGCTTCCTTCCCCGCCACGGAAAAGGACATCACACCTCCCCCAGCGATATCAACAATCGGGCAAATATCTATGCCCTCAAATCACTGGGGGTGACACAGATAATCAGTGTGAGCGCCTGCGGTTCCCTCAAAGAGGAGTTGCGACCCAGAGATATCGTCATCTGTGACCAACTGGTGGACTGGACCCGACTCCGAACCAACACCTTCTTCGGAGACGGCATCGTCGCCCACGTCTCTTTCGCCGACCCCTACTGCAGTCGCCTCTCCGAGGTTCTCTACCAATCAACCCGTGAGGAGAGCGTCCCGGTCCACAAGGGAGGCACCTATATCACCATGGAGGGACCTCAGTTCTCCACCCGAGCCGAATCCCAGATATATCAGTCCTGGGGGCTTTCGGTCATCGGTATGACCAGCGCCCCGGAAGCCAAGCTGGCTCGGGAGGCGGAGATCTGTTATGCGATTCTTGCCTGCGTCACCGACTACGATGTCTGGCATCAAGGCGAGGATGTTACTATTGAAATGGTAATAAAAAATCTCCAGCACAACATTGAGAATGTCAAGAAAATAATCAAGCGGGCGGTGAGACGGCTTACTTCGGATGTAAGCGACTGCCCCTGCAGGCAGGCGTTGAAAAATGCCATCATCACCGACCCGAAACTGATACCCGAGAAACGCAAGAAGGATCTGGAACTCATCATCGGGAAATATATATCCTAATCCCAACCGAATCAAAATGCCTGAATATTCAGGACAGCAGACACCCAGCAATCAAACGCCCAAGCCACCTCAAGTGAGGAGGAAGCCCACCAAGCTGTGGCTCAACATCCTGCTCTATGTCGCCACCCTTGTCTCCACCCTCTTCGCCGGCGCCTTTCAAGCCACCGGAAGTTTCCTTCCCGCAATAAGAAACCTTCATCTGGGCTTCCCCTTCTCCCTCTCGCTTATGGCTATCCTCACCGCCCACGAGCTGGGGCACTACTTCGCCTCCAGAGCCCACCGAGTATCCGCCTCCCTGCCCTATTTCCTGCCGGTGCCCCATCCTCTGGTGGGCACTTTCGGCGCCTTCATACGCATGCGGGACAAAATTAAGAACCGACGGGCGCTCATAGACATCGGTTTTGCCGGTCCCTTAGCCGGGCTGCTGGTCGCCGTCCCCATCATGCTCGTCGGCTTGACCCACTCCACAGTCATCCCCCTATCCCAGGTGGTGGGAAAACAGGTTTGGCCCCTTCTTGGTGGGGGGATATTCTTCAAGCTGGCAGCTTATGCCATTCACGGGATGCTCTCGCCGGAACAGGGGCTCCAACTCCATCCTATGGCTTACGCCGCCTGGATCGGTCTGTGGGTCACCTCCATCAACCTCATCCCCATCGGTCAGTTGGACGGGGGACATATCTCCTATGCCCTCTTCGGGCGCTATCATAACATCATCGCCCGCATCTCCTTTGTGGGAATGTTGGCTTTGGGCTTCCTTTGGATGGGGTGGTTCTTCTGGGCTATCCTGACGATGCTGGTTGTCCGCTTCGGTCACCCACCACCGGAGGACGATAAACTACCTCTGGACGGAAAACGGAAGCTGTTGGGGATACTTGCCGTCATAGTCTTCCTGGGAACATTTTTGCCGGTGCCGTTCTTTTAGGTCCGAATAAGATAAGGAGGAAAGCCATCCCCCAAAAGAGGTTCAGATTCCCCTTGGGCGGATTTATGAAATCCGCTGAAGAACACATGAAAGCGCAAGCCCCCCGCTGGGGCAAGGGGCTCAGCCGAGCCCGTCGGGATTGGCTGCTGGTCGGAAGCCAGCTTAAGGTGATTTTCAAAAGAGGCTGGGAGAGGCGCAGTCAGCGCTTTGCAGTGCAGAGGAGGAATGTTGAGGGGTGGTTTAGGGCGATAAAAGGAATAGGGAAAGAGAGGGTAAAGAAAACAAAATAAAGGTTGTTGAAGCGAAATTGAAAAAGGAGGAAAAAATGAGATATGCAATGTTTCTCTCTTCACTAATCATCTTATTTCTCTTAATACCCCTAGGTCCATTCGCAGACGAATACGAGGATGTCATTTATCTAAGAAATGGAAGTGTAGTTTATGGTGTCATCATTGAACAAATATCGGGTATTAGCGTTAAGATTGAAACTGAAACCGGTGATTTATGGGTATTCTCTTATAACGAGATTGACAAGGTCACCAAAGAAAATATTGGAGATACAAGTATCATAGATACAAAGAAGCAAAAAACACCTGGAAAAATAAACCGGTTTGGATTCCTAGGTTATTCAAAAACAGGTTATCTTTTTCATATGGGGTATGGAGGAGGGGGAGGAATATTCACATTTGGTGGTGTTAGTGGAGTGGGTTTGGGTCCGGTTTTTTTAGGTGGTGGCGCTGAATTCGGATTTGGATACGGACGGTGGAAAGAAATAAGGTTTTTTCCAATCTATGGAGAAACAAAGTTTTTTTTCATGCCAAAATCACAATTTACACCTACTGGATATTTTGATGTAGGTGTGCAAATATCCGGGCTCCCTGATGGTTGGTTTTCAGACGAACATGGTAATTATTTCTATTTTGAAGGCCCTTCTACAACTGGTTTTTTAATAGGTGGGGGTGGGGGCATTGAATATAGAGTATTACCTCATCTAGGTTTTGATTTTAGTTTCGGTTACAGAGGTTTTAAATGGTTTGAAGATTGGTGCAATCATGTAGGATTTACTGGGGGAATATCATATTAACAGATTACTCAGTAAAGAATGTTATTAAAAAAGGGGGCCTATGCTCCCTTTTTTATTTTTTCGCGTAATTTTAAAAACTGAAAACTTCTATTCCCTACGGTCCTATCACCACCACCGTCCCCACATGCACCATACCATAAAGCTCCTCAATGTCCTCGTTTTGCAGGCGTACACAGCCGTGGGAGAGGGAATAGCCGATGGAGTCCGGCTCGTTGGTGCCGTGGATGCCGTAGCCCTTCTTGCTTATCCCCAAAAAGCGGGTTCCAAGACCGTTATCCGGTCCCGGGGGGATTGCCTCCCCCTGCCAATACCAGGTGGGGTCAACCAACTTGGAGGTGACGGTGAAACTCCCCTCCGGGGTGCAGCCGTCCTTTCCGGTACAGCAGGGATACTCCACCACCAATTGCCCACCACTGTATAGCTGTATAATATTCCTGCTCTTGTCTATATACAAGCCGTCGGTCGGGGGCTTGAGATTTATTGCCGATTCCACGCCCTCCAGGGAGACCAAGCCCGCATCCTCCTCGCTCGGCAGGCCGTATTCCGCATCCACTCGCAGGGCAACCTCATCCAGGTCCTTCCCCAGGACGACGACCACATCGCCGGAGAGCACCTGCTTCTCCTCCAGGCGAGAGACGCCCAGAAGCTCCGCCAGTTCGTCAGCGTTGCCCTTGAAACCGTATAGATATTCTATATAGGTAAAGTTGATGCGGTGGTTTATCCGTCCTTCCTCATCTTTGTAATTGTCCTCCTCCACCTGAGAATAGCCCAAAGCGCCAACCCTGGTAGCCACCTTAGAAGCCAGACCCTCCACACCACAGCCGTTAAGCACCTTCACCTCCACCTCGCTGGGGTCCTTCATGGGTTCGGTATTTTCCGGGGATTGATCCAGGGGAAGGTCCTCACCCACCTTATCGCTCCCCTGACCACAGCCGAATGTGAGCAAGCAGATGAATAACAGGGTCAGAACTACTGTAAAGGGTCTCATATTTTTTACCTCTATCACCGACTCAACCCCGGTAATTATTGATGCATAGAGATGGACTTCACCTCAAGTTCCATAGTGCTCTGATTGAAGCCCAAATCCAGGGAAAATTTGTGCACCATATCTTTATCCAGGAAACTGACTTCGTAGCTCCGTCCCCCCTCCATTGCGGTCATCTCCGCTTCCAAGCCCCCGGAAGCAAGCATCGCCATCTCCTGAAAGGCGGATACCTGCTCCTCCACTCCTAGAACCCCCTCGCTCAACATATACCTCTCAACATAATCTTCCTGTTGAGTTGCTAACCGTGCCAGCAGATTCTCCATCAACACCTGGTAGTCCTTATCCTTCTCTAAACCAGCGAGAAACCAGTTTGGTTCCGAGCCGGCTTCGCTTAAATATACCTCGCAGAGCTTATGATTTGCATCATCAACCACCACCAGGCGGACGGGTATATCCACCCCCTCGTCAACCAGTGCGGAAATGAAGGGCTCTTTAAGCCTGCACTCTACCTCTATAAACTCTCGTATCTCCTCCCGGGTAGCCTCCGGGTTGTCCGTGTCCACCTTGTCCGGAAAAGGGACGAAGAAGACCACATCATCTCCAAAGACCTCATCCAGACTGCCCTTACCGGGGATAAAGACCTCCACCTCCTCGCTCTCTTCAGCTGTCGCCTGCTCCTCATCTCCATTCCCGCCGGCTAAGTGCGCCCGACCCCAGATGATGTAGCCGGCAAGCAAGCCCACCACACCACCAATTATAAGCCCCACAACCACTATCAGGACTGGCTTTCGCCCGGTCCTCCGCCCAAAACGTTTCTCAATCAAATTCTTACGGGAGCTGACTGGGGTTTCTATTTTAGTATCATCTTCGTTCATTCAGTCCCACCGCCTTTTAAGAGTGTGTTTCCCGCTCATTTTACTAAAACCAGCAATGATTGACAAGATAAATTACAAGTGTTAGGATATGTCATAGTAATAGCTTCCATCATCGCCGGGTTTTCCTGGATACACTAGACTTCACTGGAATATATTCCACTCCGAGCAAGAGAGGGATTGTCCTTTATGGAAAAAGGGGGAAAAACCAAGCGTAAGCCAGAAATGAAGTCTGCACAAAAGAAACCCTTAAAACTGAAAAAATTCCTCCTCTGGGGAATATTGGGGGTGGTCTGTGTGGCAACTATAATTGCCGGCATCTGGTATATCAGCTGGCTGAATCGCTTCTCTGCGCAAAAATCACGCCTGTCTGCCATCCAGAGCGGAGAGGAAGTCCTAAATGTCATCCTGATAAGCATTGATACCACCCGCTCGGACTACATCGGCTGCTACGGCTACAAAAACATTGAGACCCCCTACATAGACCAGCTTGCCACCGACGGCACCCTGTTCCTGAAATGCGATGCCCATGTCCCTCTCACCCTGCCCTCCCACACCAATATGTTAACCGGCTGTTATCCCCCGCTGACCAAAGTGCACGACAACAACCAACTGGTGGCTGATTTTAACCTCTGTTTGCAGGAGATACTCAAGGAACACGGTTACGCCACCTCCGCTTTCATAGGCTCAATAATCCTGGACGGCATCTATGGACTTTCCCAGGGCTTTGACTACTACGGCGATCAAATCGTCACCGGCACCACAACCATAGCCGGTTTCCCCGACGACCGCCGGGCACGAGAGGTAGTAACCGAAGCCAGCAAATGGATAAAGGAGAATAAACACTCTCCCTTCTTCGCCTTCGTCCACTTCTACGACCCTCACGCACCCTACACTCCCCCCCAACCATATTCACAAAGATACTATTACAACCCCTACGCCGGGGAAATCGCCTATGTGGACGCTACCCTGGGCATATTCTTTGAGTTCCTCAAGCAGGAGGGATTGTGGGACAACACGCTGATAATACTGACCGGCGACCACGGCGAAGCCTTCGGTGAACACGACGAATACGCTCACTCAGTATTCATCTACGAGCAAACGCTCCATGTCCCATTGATCATCCACTGCCCGGGGCTGATCCCTGCCAACCAGACGGTTACTGAGCAGGTGCGACTGGTGGACCTGATGCCCACAATACTGGATGTGCTGGGCATTGACATCCCCGAGGGCATCTCCGGAAGCTCACTCTTACCTTACATATTCGGGGAAAAGAGCGATGAGCCCCACTACTCCTACTGCGAGTCCTACCATACAAGTTATATTTTCGGCTACTCCAAATTGATCGGCATCCAGGACAATAACTGGAAGTATATCAAAGCCCCCATATCGGAGTTGTATAACCTTAAGGAGGACCCCCAGGAGCTATACAACCTTTACTTTGAGGATAGCGAGGAGAATGAGTTCTATGACCAGCTTCTGTTGGCAGCATTAACGCAGATGATCGGCGGTGGGGAGGAGACCGACAAAGAGGTTATCATAGCGGAGATAGACGAAGCCACCAAGGCGGCTCTATACAGCCTGGGATATGTCAGTGCCCCCACCACCTTCAGCGAGGAGGAGATGAAGAGCCGTAGCATGACCGACCCCAAGGAGAAGATAGACATCATCGTCAAATACCAGCAACTTCTTCTCACTCGCTCAAATGACATGCTTGAGATGTCCAATAAACTGCTGAATGAGTTACTTGCCGAGGAGCCGGACCTTCCCTTCCTGAATATGAGCATGGCTCAGAACATCTTTGAACTAGGGGATTACGAGGAAGCCTTCAAATGGTTCCAACGCGCTTACGAGCTGGACAGCAAAAACACCATGAGCAAGAATTATATGGGTCTGTGTCTGGTTAAACAAGAGCGCTGGGATGAAGCGGAGAGGCTCTTTGTGGAGATCGCCAACAATGTTGAGAGCACTGCGATGTCCAAGGTAGACGCCTACCTCAATCTGGGCACACTATATAACAATATAAAAAACCAGCCGGAGAAGGCAATCTATCACATGGACAGGGTTCTTAAGGTGGACCCCAACAACCTGCGTGCGCACAACTACCTCACCCTGCTCTACTTCTCCCGGCAGAGGGATCTGGAGAAAGCTGAGCACCACGCCACCCAATACCTGAACAACCTCGCCGCCCCACACGACCACGCCTATGAAGAGGTATCCAAAATCAACGATAAACTGAAGATGCTTGACGAGTAAATGCTCTCAGTTGAATGGTCTTTATAGCAAAGCAGGGCTTTCCGCCCTGCTTTTTCATATCATATAAGTGTATACTTATCTCAAATCCAAATTACGAACCATGCCCCACCGGGATGATATAGATGGGTAGCTCCCCCCCGGATAAGTCCAGGACCTCAGCCACCTCGTCATCGTAGAAAGCCCCGATGGGAACTCCCCCCAAACCCAACGCCGTTGCTTGCAAAAGCAGATTCTGTGCGGAGTGACCGGCTTCTATATAAACATAGCGCTCCGCTCGTTTGCCGTACTTTGCCGCCGTCCTCTGCACCACCCCGGTGATGACAAACACCGCTGGAGCATCACCCACCGCCCACTGGCCCAGGGCGGCGGACATCATCTCCTGACGCAGGTCCAGGTTTGAAATCCGCTCCAGGGCATGTTTTTCGGGCAGGTAATGATAGACTGCGGATGAATCCAGCAGATAGACCTCCAGGGGATAGAGAGCCCCGGCTGAGGGTGCAATGCGAAAGCCCTTGGACTCAAGGGTTATACCTTGAGTCGCCCAAAGAAGTTGGGATACCTCCTGCAGAGTAAGTTCCTCATCCGAGAAGCTTCTAAGTGACCTGCGGGAAGCAAGCGCCTCCTCCAGGCTCATCTCTCCAGCAGTCATCGGTTCAGGCAGGACGATATAATCCCCCGCAAGCGCAGAGCTATCCGAGGGATTATCCTCATCCGATACACCTCCCAGCGCCTTTCCCTCATCACCTGCGTCCTTGCGAGAACATCCCCAGGCAAGTGCAGTCAAAACAACAATCAGTATTATCGCCATCCAGCGCATTATCTGGTCTCCCCTTCCCATTTATAATCTCTTTTCAATATCTTTGCCAGTTTTTCCGCCACCATCTCCAAGCCTTTCCTGTCGTTCTCGTCAAAGGCGGCTAAAGTATCGCTATCCACATCAATCTCCCCCAGCACCTCGTCATCACGGATGATGGGCACCACTATCTCCGAGCGGGTGGAAGGCGAACAGGTTAAATAGCGGGTGTCCTTCTCCACATCATCTACGACTATCGTCTTCCTCTCCCTTGCCGCCGCACCACAGATGCCGTCTTTTATATTGATGCGCTCATGGGGGGTGGGCTTTCCCATATAAGCCTCCAAAGAGAGCACCTTCCCCTGCAACAGATAGATACCCACCCAATCAAAATGGGCAAAGCGCTCCTTGAGCATGCTGATGACTATACTCAGTATCTCCATCATATCGGTTCCACTGTCGGCAAGCTCCTTTACCCTATCTCTAATTTCCTCAAATCTCTCCACGATTTCCTCCCTGATTTCCGACTCCGTTCTTTATTATCAGATATTAACAACCCGGGAATGTCCTGTCAATTGTATTTCCTGAAGGAATGAGAAATTGACATCCACAAGCAAGTCCCAGGATAAAATACTAAAATTTTCTCTAAACTGCTCCACACCTCATATTTTCAACTTGACAGAGGTAGACCCAGGATATATAATTCCTCTACAGCCGAAGTGGTGGAACTGGTAGACGCGCTGGATTCAGGGTCCAGTGGAGCATTAGCTCCGTGGGGGTTCAACTCCCCCCTTCGGCAGACTGATGGGGAGGGTATCCGCCCTCCCTTTCTCCATACCTTGACTTAGAGTGCACTATGTGCTAGATTTATTAATAAATGGGTAAAAACTTACCAACCTGGAGGACATTTGAAAGCTATTATAATAATTTCGGCACTGGCACTTCTCTTTACACCCCTGTCTGCGCCAGCCTTAGAAATAGACCCCGATCTTGACTACAGCAACCCCTTGGCGGTATCCGATGAGGTGGAACGGCTGATAGCAGTCGGGGAAAATTCGCTTGCCCTGGGCAAATATTCCTCCGCCAGGGAAGCCTTTGAGCTTGCCCTCACCCTCCAGGGCAAAAACTTCACCGCCCTGGTCGGTCTGGGGGAAGCTCTGGTGGGCATGGAGAGCCTTGCCCAAGCCCTGGAGATCTACAATTCCGCCCTCAAAATAGATTCCAGCGACAGCTCCGTCTGGCAGAAATACGCCGACATGGTTGAGAAGATCGGCGATGCCAAGCAGAAGGAGAAGGCTTACAGCTCCTGGGCTAAGAAAGCTAAAAGTGACTCCCGCCCCCGCTTCAAGTTGCTGGAGATATACCAGGCGCAGGAAGACAACTCAAAGATTATAGATATTGCCAAAGAGCTGGTCGGTCTGGGGGAATACTCCTGCGAACTCTTCCTCACCCTGGGTAAGGCATACCTCGCCACCGGCAAGGACGACAAAGCTTTAGACGCCTTCAACCGAGCGGTCGGTGAGGACCCGGGGAACTTAGAGCCCCATCTGGAATTAGGACGGCTCTATCTATCCAAGGGGCTTTATCAAGAGGCGACCGCTGAGTTCAAAGATGTCCTAAGCATAGACCCCACTTCCATAGAAGCCCACTACCGAATGGGCGTCGCCTATGTCCGGCTGGGCGAATCCTACGAAGCCATCTATGAGCTGGAGAAGGTCTGTTCACCAGCGGTGGAATATAAAGCCATTGAAGAGCTGGGGGATGAGTATCCCCGAGCTCTGGAGGAGCTGGGAACGCTCTATTTCCACCAGGGACGGGCAAAAGATGCTGTGGATATTCTGCTCAAGGTGCGTGACCTTGACGGAAGCACCACCCAAAGCGAGCTCATCCTCGGTCAAGCACTCAAATCCATGAACCGAGACAGCAAAGCCATAGAAGCCTTCCGCAACTCCATCGCCCTGGACAGGAAGAACGGTTCCGCCCACCTGGGCCTGGGAGAACTACATTTAGACCGTGAAGAGTATGCCGAAGCGATAAACTCATTAGAACAAGCGGAGGATACCCTGAAGGACAATTTCCAAGTCCACCATCTGCTGGCTATGGCTTACCTGGGCAATGGGGGAATATCCTCTGCAGAGAAACATTTCCTCAAGGCTTTGGGCTTGGACGCTTCCCGAATGGAGCCCTATGTGGAGTTGGGAAAAATTTACACCCTTCAGGAGAAATTTCCCAAGGCTATCCAGCAATTCAATGGAGCCTTGAACATTGCCCCATCCGACCCGGAAGTGCTCTTCCTTCTGGCTGAGGTCTATCGTCTGTCCGGTGAGCCGGAGAGTGCAATTGAGTATTATCACAAATGCCTCTTCATCAAGGAAGATTTTCCCGAGGCGCACAACTCACTCGGTGAGGTCTTCTTCACCTTAGAGGATTACTCCGAGGCGGTGGTGGAGTTTGAGCTGGCAACCCGCTACGACCCCAACTTCGCCCTAGCCTTCTTCAATGTGGGTAAGACCGATGAGGTGATGGGCTACTACGACCAGGCAATCAGCGCCTACGACCACGCCTACCAGATAGATAGTTCCCTGGTCAAAGCTCTGTTAGGCAAGGGACGCACCCTTTACCTGAAGGGTGAACTGGAAGGTGCTGAGCAGGCACTAAAAGATGTGGCCAAAAAAGATACCGCTAACTATGAGGCTTACTACTACCTGGGTCGCATCTACGACGAGCTCCAGGATTTCTCCAAATCTGCCGGGGAATATGGCAAATCCGCCGAACTGAACCCCGACCACAGCGACAGCTTCCTGCGTTGGGGGCTGGCTCTCCTGCGGGACATGAAGGACGAGGAGGCGGTAGCTCCTCTGAAGCAGGCGGTCAAACAGCTTCCCGACTCCGTTCCCGCCCACGCCTATCTGGCTGTGGCTTATGAGAATATCGGCGAGCTGAAGAAAGCGATCGGTGAGTATAAAACCTTAGCCAAGCTGGAGCCGGACAACCCGGAGCATCAGAAGGATGTGGCTTACCTGGAAAGGGAGTCCGGCAACACCGGTGGGGCGATTGATGCCCTGTATAAAGCTATTGAACTGGACCCCGACGACCCTATGTTATACCTCTCACGGGGGGACCTCTATCGGGTAAAGGCTTACGATGTCAAGAAGCTCGCCCGCTACAACGAAGAGCTGGAATGGTTGGAGAAAGCGGCGACTGATTACGAGGAGTTTCTAGCCCTTGCCCCATCCAACGAGAAAGCCGCTCTCATAGCCAAGTTCCTGGACGGCTACTCCCGCTATAAATTCCTGCCGCTTGAGGAGCGGAGGAGGGTTGAGGTCTTCCCCCTGCCGTGGTAAGGTAACAGATAAATATCAAAAGGGAGTGCTGACGATTAGCACTCCCCCTTTTATGTGTGTTTTTGTGCCCCTGGAAATAAATCTCTATTTTGTCCTAAGCTTTAGCTTCAGCTTCAGTTTCAACTTTAGCTTCAGTTCCCTTAACATTATCCTGGTCATTAAGCCTGAATCTCTTACCATCAACGAACTGCCAGACGCGTTTCACTATCTCGGTGGTGCGAGAGACATTGGAAAGATTGAAGTTGCCAAAGACATTATTAGCCATCCAGTATATGGGCGCATACTTACCATAACGTAGCAGTCGCTTAAATTTACTGTTTATACTATAAAATTTACGCCAAGCCCATTGGGTGCTCTGATGTAGTTGTGCTGCACTCATTAAGTGCGGTTGGAAAACCACCTCTCCACCATAATAGTGTTCCCAGTTGGTGTGCAGTAGCCGACCTTCTTTCTTGAACTTATCATAGACGGCTGTTCCCGGGTAGGGGGTAAGCACGCAGAACTGGGCCATATCCAACTTGGCGTTTACCGCAAACTGCACCGTCTTCTGAAAGACATGAATATCATCGGCGTCAAAGCCAAATACAAAGGCGCCCAGCAGACGAATATTATTTCGCCGAAAATTCTCTATCAACCGCATATAATCCTTTGGCTTATTCACCCCATCCTTTTTCATCTCTTTTAGACTTGCGGAAGATAAGGATTCTATCCCCACGAACAACCCCCGGCAGCCGCTCTCAGACGCCAAGCGCAATAGCTCCTTATCATTGCCGGAATTTATTGAGGCTTGGCTTGCCCAGAGGATATTCAGTTCCTTGAGGGCACGAAAGAGCTCCTTGGCTCTCCGCTTATCCGCCAGAATATTATCGTCGGTAAATATCACCAAACTGGGTCCAGGGGTCTCTTTTATCTCTTCAATGACATCTTCTATGGGACGGTTACGATAGCGACTGCCGAAGGTGCTGGTGACGGAGCAAAAAGAGCAGTTGTAAGGACAACCCCGGGAGGTCTGGACGGAGCGGGGCATATAGTAACCCCCCGGGGGAAGCAGATTACGGCGATTAGTGTTCAAATGCTTAAGACTGGAGAATTTATCCTGGCGGTAAATAGGTTGTGGAGTGCCATTTTCAAAGTCGGCGAGCACCTTCTCCCATATCTCATCCGCCTCTCCCACCACCACCGCATCGGCATGCTCTAAACCCTCCTCGGGAAGGGCGGTCACATGGCTTCCACCCATGACCACCTTCACCCCCAACTGACGATATTGGTCGGCAAGCTGATACATTCTGGGGGCGGTGCCGGTTATGGAACTCAATCCTACCAAATCCACATCCGCGTCCACATCCCGCACATTTACATTTTCATCCACTAACTCCAGGTCATATTTCCTGGGAGTGAGGGAGGCGAGTAGTGCAATATTTAAGGGTGGGAAGATAGTCTTACGGCGCCTGCGGTCGTAATTCTCTATGCTTTCGTGGGTGTAGAAATTGTGGCTGGGGTAGATTAACCTTATCCTCATATTTAGCCTCTTCACCTTTCTTCGGTCTTCCGCTAAATGCATAAAAAAAGTAGAAAAACCCCTAAAAATATAGAATCATATAATAAATAGAAGGCTTGAGCCTTCTGATATTATTAGGGATTACATAGTTTTCATATCCAATGAGAATACGCCAAATGCCAGCAGAAGTCAAGCTAATTGTCAGAGAAATGGTGATTAGTTAAACCATAAATTCCTACCGGAAGATAAACGGCGACGAATTGAGATCTTCTCACTACCCTAATATATCCCTATAACGGGTGTTTTAAATCTTCGGTTAAATTAAAATGGAGTGCCGAATCTTTACACGCCTCCCTTTTTAAATATGCTCTTATGCCCCAGGTAATATACTTCCATCCTTGTATTAAGCTTCAGCTTTAACTTCAGCACCCTTAAAGCTTCCCCGGTCATTGCGCCTGAACTTACCGTCAACCAACGGTAACATGCATTTTATGACCCCAGCCATCCGGGAGGCATCGGAACTATCCATCTTGTAGTTGCTAAAGATATTATTGAGAATCCAATATATGGGCGTATATCTATCATATCGCAATAGCCTCTTCATCTTGCTGTTTAAGCAATAAAACTTGTTGTGAGCCCACTCAGCACCTTTTTGCAGTTGCGCCGGACTCATCCTATTAGGTTGATAAACCACCGACCCATGGTGATAATTCTCCCAATTGGTGTGCAGTAGCCGACCTTCTTTCTTTAGCTGTTCATAAACGGCTGTCCCTGGATATGGGATGAGTATGGTGAACTGAGCTAGATCTAGTTTTGAGTTTATCGCAAATTGCACCGTCTCTTGGAAAGTCTGTACATTATCGGTGTCAAAGCCAAATACAAAAGCACCCAGGAGGCGTATTCCATTACAATGAAAGTTCTCTATCAGTCGCATATAATCCTGTGGTTTATTCACCTTATCTTTTTTCATCTCTTTTAGACTTGCCGGAGAGGTGGATTCTATCCCCACGAACAATCCCCGGCACCCGCTCTCATACGCCAGGCGTAAAAGCTCCGCATTATAACCGTTATTAATAGAGGCTTGGCTTGCCCAAATAATGTTCAAATCCTTCAGAGCACGAAACAGCTCCTTGGCTCGCCTCCTATCCGCCAGAATATTATCGTCAGTGAAAACCACAAAACCGGGTCCAGGGGTCTCTTTTATCTCTTCAATTACATCCTCAATAGGACGGTTCCTGTAGCGACTGCCGAAGGTGCTGGTGACCGAGCAAAAGGAGCAGTTGTAAGGACAGCCCCGGGAGGTCTGAACGGTGCGGCGCATATAGTAACCCCCCCGGGGAAGCAGACTGCGGCGATTAGTGTTTAAATGCTTAAGGCTGGAGAATTTATCCTGGCGATAAATAGATTGTGGTTTACCGTTATCAAAGTCGGTAAGCACTTTCTCCCATATCTCGTCCGCCTCTCCCACCACCACCGCGTCAGCATGCTCTAAGCCCTCCTCGGGAAGTGCGGTCACATGGCTCCCTCCCAGCACCACCTTCACCCCCAACCGACGATACCGGTCGGCAAGCTGATACATCCTGGGCGCGGT
Organism: Candidatus Coatesiibacteriota bacterium; assembly: GCA_030602715.1. GTDB lineage: Bacteria > RBG-13-66-14 > B26-G2 > B26-G2 > JAUVZD01 > JAUVZD01. The sequence continues at coordinate 131,614 of JAUVZD010000006.1, read as the reverse complement.
GCGTGTTACCGAACCCAACCCTACCAGGTCCACATCCGCATCCACATCCCGCACCATAACATTTTCGTCCACCAGCTCCAGTTGGTGCTTCTTAGGTGTAAGGGAAGCTAAAAGAGCAATATTTAGCGGGGGGAAGATGGCTATGTTTTGCTTACGTTTACGGTATTCTATACTTTCGTGAGCATAGAAATTGTAGCTGGGGGAAATTAACCTTATCTTCACATCTATACACAATGCCTTTCTTCGGTCTTTCGCTAAAAGCATAAAAAAAGTAGAAAAGACCCCCTAAAAAATAGAATCATATAGTATTAAATAGAAGGCTTGAGCCTTCTGATATTAAAAGAGATAATATAGTTTTCATATCCAACGAGGATACGCCAAATGTCAGCAGAAGTCAAGCTAATTACCAGAGAAATGGTGATCAGTTAAACCACACCAATCTCATTACTCATACACAGGCTCCCCCCTACTCCACCACCATCCCGATGCGGGAGAAGCGAATCCGCTCCCAGAACTGCCAGGAGGGGGCATTACTGCCGTCCCACCATTGGCGATAGATGCGTCCACAACGGTCGCAGATGTAAAGATTCTTTGCGCTTTCAAGCTCCGCATCCGAAAGCTGAGTCCTTCCAATCTCCTCACCCACAACGGAAAGTTCTCCCCCACAGGGAAGAAGGAGTAGCTTTTCGCTCGCCCCGCTTTTCAGGCGAAGCACCTGTTCATTACAGCGTCCCGGCATCCAGGACCAGAATATCAGTTCAATTCGCCCCACGATAAGTTCTCCGGGGACGAAGCCCCAGCGGTGGGAGTCGTCGCTTTCCGAGCGGTTGTCGCCCAAAACGAAGTAGCTTCCCGCCGGCACCCGCTTCGGTCCCCAATTGTAGTCCGGAGGATTCTTGAGATAGGGCTCATCCAGGGGTTTTTGGTCAATATATACCACCCCATCTTCAATGAGCACCTCCTCGCCGGGCAGACCGATTATGCGCTTGACCATATCCCTGCGGATGGGCACCTGCTTTCCCACCATCTTCCTGGCAAGTTCCGCGAGCCATTTGAGAGGGTTCATCCGGTTATCCTGATGGGGATACTTGAAGAGCACCACATCGCCCCGCTCAGGCTCCCAGAAGCGATAGACCAACTTGTCAACGACGACGAAATCCCCCACCAGAATGGTATCCTTCATTGAACCGGAGGATATGCTGTAGCCCGAAACGACCCAAACCCTCAAGACCAAGGCAATCAACAGGGCTACCGCAATAGCCTCCAGGAAACTGCGGAAGGTTATCTGTCGGCGCCTCCTTGCGCTTTTATTTGAAGGGGGAGAGCCTCCGCCCTCCCCCGGAATCTCCTTTGTGAAACTGAGGGACACGGATTTACCTATCTGACTATATCTCCAATTCTGCTGAAGCGCACCCGCTTCCAGAACTTGTAGAACGGCTCGGGAATAATATCCCACCAGTAACGGTGCACGGAGTAGCATTTGGGATTCTGACAGAGGTAGAACTCATCCGCCTTCTCCATAGCCTCCTCGGAGAGATAGATTGCCGCCTCCTCCCTGCTATATGGCTCCAGCTTACCCCCGCACTTCACCATCCCTCCGCCGGGGGCGGGGAAGAATATGGGACAGTCGGAGTGCGCCCAGGACCAGTAGATGACTACCGCTTTTCCCTTGATGAGGTCCTCATGGAGCATTCCCCAGAAGCGAGAGTCCTTGCTCTCGTTACGGTTATCCCCCATCATAAAGTAGCTGTCCTCGGGGATGGTGATAGGACCGAACTGCTCATTGAGGAAAATACCAAGGTTGGGCGGTTCCTTCATATATGGCTCACCCAGGGCTTGGCCGTCAATATAGACCACGCCGTCAATTACCTCCAGGGTCTCCCCGGGCAAACCGACGATGCGCTTGATGTAGTCCATCCTGGGAGGTGTGGGTGCACCCCCAATCTTCATGAACAACTCCTTGACCCAAATTAGCGGGTTTATGGTGTTGTCCTGCAAGGGGTATTTAAAGACGATGATATCACCCCGTTCAGGCTCCCAGAAGCGATAGACGAACTTGTTGACCAGCACATAGTCACCGACCAGAAGGGTATCCTCCATGGAGCCGGAGGGAATCATGAAGGCTTGGAAGATGAAGGTGCGGATGATGAGTGCCAGCAGCAGAGCTACTAGGAAGGCTTCGCCGTACTCCTGCAGGACCCCCTTCTTTTTGCGCATCTTCTTCTTGCCGAAGAAGATAAACGCTCGCCTCTCCACATAGAGGGCTTTCTTCCTCTCCGCCTTCTTACGCCTTCTCTCCCCCCACCACACCCAAAGGCTCCACCTCTTCTTAGGCTCCTTCTCAACCGTCGGCTCAGCCTCTGCCTTCACCTCCGGTGGCGGAGCCTCCTCAAACAGGTCCTCCTCACCTGCTCTCAACCTCTCCTCTCTAAGTTGGGCTTCTCTTTGTTTCTGCTTTTTCTGCTTTTTCTTTTTCTTCTTCTTTTTTGCCAATCTCGCATCCTTCCGTTTCTAGCGTTAAATGGATATATCTCTCCGAATTATAAGACGATAACCCCACTACTTTGTTTCCCGTTCTGCTTATTTTACCGGTCCTACTCCACCCACACCTCGCCGGAAAGACCGGTGCAGACCCAGCCCTCAGAGCCGTCAAGGGTCCTCACCAAGAGCCACTTACCCCCTTCAGCATACTCCTTCTCGCCCAAGGGAATAACTTTATCGTTCTGTGCCAGCTTCTTGACTATAGAGTAGTTTATGCCCGCTCCACTACGCAGGTTGATGCCCATATCCGCCACCACGGTGAGGTATTCGGAAGTATCAAAAGTCTCCTTTAGGGCTATATTCTCCGCCCCATCGGTGAGCACCTTATAGACCACCCAGCGCAGAAACAAGCCAGAATGACCGGCGCATGGCACCGCAAGATACTCCGGGTGTATATGGTAGGCGTATTCGTTCTTGAATCCATACACCTGCGGACAGGGACTAGCCAGCACGAACTCGTGGTCGCCGGTCTTGGTCAGTTCAAACTCCTCGCCACAGACGGGATCCTGCAAGTCGGAATAAACAATGGCGGGGGATCTATCCATCGCCTCTTTTATTGAACTCGGAGCAAGAAAGATATCTTTTGTCACCGTCTTTTTTCGCCACCCCTCGGGGATATCCTCCACATTCATATTCTCCACAAACATCCCGATTTTAAGCTCGCAGAGTACACTGGGCTCCTCCCAATCATCGGCGATATCGGGATTATAGACCAACCAATCTTTCTTCGCTTTGGTCACCTCCACCCCCAATTTGGCCAGCTTCACCGGTTTACCCTCAAATTCATACGATAGAAGCACATTCATCCTGGCAAGGTTGGGGGAGACATTTTCAAAGGCATAGGTCTCCACCCCTTTAATGGATCCCTTGGGGAAGATATCGGCCAGGTCGTTCTTCACCGGACGGCTGGTGCTGGTCCCCTCAAGGAAGAGCTCTTTGCTAAAATAATAATCCCCCGCCTTTTCATAGTCACCCTCACCTACCGCCATAAAGAACTCCTGCACCACCTCCTCCGGTCCCAACTCCTCCTTCTTCCCACAGCCGGTCAAAACCACCATTACCAAAACTGCTACAAGTAATGACAACAAAACCATTCCATGTCTCATCGCATTGACCCCCCTATTAAATTGAAGCTATGAAAGAGAAAAAAACCAATCAAGTTCATTTAATTAACTTAAACCTACTTCAATTTGCTCGAGTTACCTGATATCATGTCTATACCTAACACAACTATTGGAATATCTATATCAGCTACGCCCCTATGTTCTAAATCCCATACAATCTGTTCAAAATATGAGACGCCACTAGACATCTCCCTAGCAAAATGCTTAACTGGCACAATCTCTACCCCAGCATCTATAAAACCCAGTTTTTTGAAAATTGTCATTTTAGCACAAACGTTATAAACCATAAAAGAATACTTTCCAAATTGAACTTCTACAGCCAGTTTATTTTTTATAAAATCTATCTCTCTATAAGCTCCCCTCCTAAAAATTTCTGGAATATAACCTTCAACATAATATTCACTTGAATACTCACATTTGATCTTTTTCGAATACCACCCAAGCAATTCAAATTCTTCCTTAAATCGTTTGTTAAGAGAAGAAGGGCTATAAAGCATTTTGCCCTTCATTGTTTTTTCTTTGCTTTTTTTCTTTTTATGTTTATCAGCATAAATAGACTTTATAACTCCCTCAATCTCTCGTAACCCTTGAGGAAAATTACATTTTATGTACTTTTCACCATCATTAAAAGAATATATACCAGCAATCCTCAAAAGAACCATCCTTCAAATTAAACTAATAATCATCTTTACTTTTCCATTCAATAGGCATTTGTGATATTTTTTCTCTACCACTTGGTTTATATACTGGTTTTCCGAGTGGTCGTGTTTTCAGAACCCCATTAAAATAGTCTCTTAATCTTTCTTTTGATATTTCTATATATCGGCTTTCTTTATCACAGCCAATAACTCTCCTGTTGTACATTAAACCAGCTATCAAAGAAGAACCAACACCACAATATGGGTCAAGGACCCAATCGCCTTCATCTGTAAAGGCTAAAACACACCTTTCTACTAGTTCTACTGGAAATTGACATGGGTGAATAGTCTTTTCTGGATGATTTGATTTTACATTGGGAATATTCCAAACTCCATTATCCCAATCTTGTACCACAAATTCCCAATAATCAGTTGGATTTTTTCCAAGAGGATTACCAGATAGCTGCCCTCTTTTTTCCCCCTTATAATGTCTTTTACCAGGGTACTTTGCAGGGACTCTTACTTCATCTAAGTTAAATTTATATTTATCACTTTTAGTTAACCATAACAATGTTTCATATCTACCAGAAAACCGTTTCTTGGCATGTAAACCATGACCAAAATGCCAAATAATTCTATTTCTTAGTTTTAATCCAAATTTTTTAAATATCCCATAATAGTACACATCCAATGGAAATACTTCTCCATTTTCAATGTAATTTCCAACTTGCCAGCATATACTTCCATTAATATCCAAAACTCTTATTAACTCCTCAATCACCTTTTCTTGTTGTTCTAAGTATTTATCTATCATATTTCTTGTTTCATACTCCTTTCCAATGTTATAAGGTGGCGATGTAACAACCAGATTTATGATACCTGATGTAATTGTTTTAAGAAATCCGCAAGAATCACCCAAATGCAATATTATTCTACCTTCTTCTGAAAATTTACTGGATATTCTTCTAAACTCTTTTTCAGAAGAAAATATTTTTTGCTGTTTTTTTTCCGCGTTTTTCATAGGATCAAATTCCATAAATAGTTATTTTCTGGTTAGAAAAGATTTCTTTCGCATAGTTGAATATATTCTGTTAAACAAGCTCATATCATATCACATTTAATACATTCCATCAATCCCTGCCCACGGTGAGCACGCTCATGAACGCCTCCTGGGGTATCTCCACCTTGCCCACCATCTTCATCCGCTTCTTGCCCTCCTTCTGCCTCTCCAGCAGTTTGCGCTTGCGGGTAACATCGCCACCGTAACATTTGGCGGTAACATGCTTGCGCAGGGGCTTAACATTTGCCCGGCTGATGATGCGCCCCTGAGCTTTCGCCTGGATTACGACCTCAAACATTTGGCGGGGAATGAGCTTCTTCAGCTTGGAGACCAGTCCGGTGCCCATTCGGTAAGCCTTATCTTTGTGCACGATTGTGGAGAGGGCGTCCACCTCGTCACCGTTGACCAGGATGTCCAGCTTGACCATCTCCGAGGGGCGATAGTCGGCAAGGTCGTAGTCCAGGCTGGCATAGCCCCGGGATAGGCTCTTCAACTGGTCGTAGAAATCTACCATTATCTCCGAGAGGGGAAGGTAATAAGAGAGGATGACCCGCTCCGGGTCAATGTATTCCATTTCTATGTAATCCCCCCGCCGGTTCTCGCACAATTTCATCAAATCGCCGATGAACTCCGTCGGGGTCACCAGTGACGCCCGAATGAAGGGCTCGGCGATGGAGACGATATCCTCCTCCGTGGGCAGTTTTGCCGGGTTTTCTATGTAGAGGGTCTCCCCTCCCTCGGTCACCACCTTGAAAGCCACATTGGGAGTCGTGGTGACCAGCCGCAAACCGAACTCCCGCTCCAACCGCTCCTGGACTATCTCCATATGAAGAAGTCCGAGAAAGCCCAGGCGGAAGCCGAAGCCCAGGGCGTTTGAGGTCTCCGGCTCATAATGGAAGCTGGAATCGTTTAAGGAGAGCTTCTCCAGAGCCATAGTCAGTTCATTATAATCATCAGCCTCCACCGGATAAAGCCCGCAGAAAACCACCGGCTTGGTCTCCTGGTAACCGGGCAGAAGCTGTAAGTTCAAAGCCTTAGCCGTGGTTATTGTATCTCCCACAGGCACACCACGGATATCCTTAACCCCGGTGGCGATGTAACCCACCTGACCACACTCAAGCACCCGCTTCTGCTCCATCTGGGGGCGGAAAATGCCCAACTCCAGCACCTCAAACTCCAGATCGGAGTTAACAAACCTGAGCTTTGCCCTATCCTCCACCGCACCATCCATCACCCGCACATAGGCAAGCACCCCACGATAGCTGTCATAGACCGAATCAAAGACCAGAGCCCGGAGGGGAGCGTCCTCATCTCCCGCCGGAGCCGGAATGCGCTCCACGATTGCTGGAAGTATCCCTTCACAGCCGGTGCCCTCCTTGGCGCTGACCAGGAGTGCTTGGGTGTGAGGCAGACCCAATATCTTGCATATCTCCTCAGCTACCATCTCGGGTCTGGCGCTTGAGAGGTCTATCTTGTTTATTACCGGAATAATTTCCAAGCCCGCCTCTACAGCCATGTAAGTATTTGCCAGGGTCTGGGCTTCAATGCCCTGGCTGGCATCTACCACCAATAGAGCTCCTTCGCAGGCAGCCATTGAGCGTGAGACCTCGTAGGTGAAATCCACATGACCGGGGGTGTCTATAAGATTAAAGGTATAAGTTGCACCGTCGGTGTGGTGGTAGAGCATGGTTACCGGGTGCATCTTAATGGTGATGCCCCGTTCCCGCTCCAGCTCCATACCGTCAAGGACCTGCTCCCTCATCCGCCTGGGCTCTATGGTCTCGGTAAGCTCCAGCAGTCGGTCAGCAAGGGTGGACTTACCGTGGTCAATGTGGGCGATTATACAGAAATTGCGAATATGTGCTTGTGGGGACATATTAGAATACTTTTCGTGAATGACTCAGGTAATCAAAAACAACTAATTGCAAAAGACGAGACCTAAAGGTCTCAAATCCTCCTCCTCATTCCCTTACCCTACCCTCTCCGAGCTGAACAGGTTAAAGACGGTCAAAATGATTATCTTCAAATCAAAGATCAGCGACCAGTTCTCAACATAATATATATCATACTCCACCCTATCCTCCAAAGATGTATCCCCCCTAAGTCCATTGACCTGCGCCCAGCCGGTGATACCGCTCTTCACCTTATGCCGTTCCAGGTAGCGGGGCACCTGGTTGCTGAATTTCTCCACAAAATAGGGTCTCTCCGGTCGGGGACCGACCACGCTCATCTCCCCGGCAAGGACATTCAGACACTGTGGCACCTCATCCAGGCTGGTCTTGCGCAGAAAACTACCGATGGCAGTGCGACGAGGGTCGTCTTTCTTCGCCCAGACCGGTCCGCTCTCTGCCTCTGCACTTATGCGCATTGTGCGGAACTTATAAATATTGAAAGTGCGCCCATCCAAACCCACTCTCTCCTGGATGTAGAAAACGGGTCCCGGCGAGTTCAATTTAATTGCCACTGCGATCACCCCCGCAAGGGGAGCGAAAAGGATGAGAGCTATCAAGGATATAATGATATCCATCATCCGTTTCGCCGCCCGTCCCAGCCAGTTCATGGGCAGTTTGCGCAGAGAGAACAAAGGCAAGCCGAAACGACTGTCGGCGCGCACCTTGGTGCGCATAATCCCCAGCAGGTCGGGCACCAGCTTCAGGTCCACCTCCAGTTTTTCCGCCAGCGGGAGTATCTTGGTCAACTCATTTCGCTCCATCTCGCCGGCAACAAAGACAGTATCCACCCCCTCAGCGCCAACCCACTCGTGCATATTGGAAATCTTTCCAAGGCACCTCAAATCCACGCCCAGCTCACCTTCCGCCCAATCCTTTAGCTCCTCCACATCGCCTGCGCCGTCGGTATAAACCAGCCCCAGGAGCTTATAGCCGGCTCCGTCCCCACCGACCAGCTTCTTGACCAGCACCCGAGCCATATCCCCACCACCAGCCACCACCGCCCTGCGCAAACCCTTTCCCCTCCGCCACAACAGCCGGGTAATCCCAAACATGAGCAGACGGTTCACGGAGATGAAGACCAACAGGAGAAAGCCGAAGATGACCAGGACTATCCGGGAGTAGGAGAAGCCTCTGTAGAAGAAAGCCAGAGCCAGAACCACCAGGACGGAGAGCACCGCCGCCCCGATAATGGAAAAGAACTCGTCAATTCCCCGTCTCCTCCCCCAGTTGGAATAAAGCTCGCTGTAGCGATAGGTCAACGCCCAGACCGCAAGAATCAACGGTATCACTCTCAAATAGCTGGCAAGCGGGGGGATGCCGGCTACCAGCGGTATCCAACCCCAGTAAAACCTGATATGGTAAGCGCCGACCATTGCCAGAGCAACTAGCGCTAAATCCAGAATGATTGTAACCACTAGAAGAATAGCATTCACAACTAATGACTTCCCTCCGGCTTTATGCGGATGTTCCCTTTCTCCGCCTCATCCACCCGGGCACAGAAGTTGATGAATTCATCGTAGTCGGAGACCTTTATAGTCTTCCTGTTCAAATGTAAGTAACGTTCAATATAGACCCCCCCGCCCTCCTGCCGAAAGCTCAGCTCATACTCCCCGAAATACTCTTTCAGGTGCAGGTCCGGGGGCAGGCTGACCACCTCAAAGCCCGGGGGCAGTTTCACCACCACCGAATCCCGCATGGTCTCGGTGCGGGTAAGTTTCAAGGGCCAGCGCCGCTCCTTGCTGTTGACATAGGCTGAGGTCAAGCCGAACTGACCGGGCAGTGCGGAGAATACCAGCTCCTCCCCCTCCACCTTTGCGTAGTTGGGCGCTGTCAAGCGAAAGGTATAATAGAAGAGCTCATCCACATCATCAAGATTGAAGAACTCCACCTCCTCCAGAGTGGGGCTGGAGAATAGGTAGGTGAGCATTGACTCTATCATCATGTCCCGGTCCCGAGGGTCACGATAAAGACCGCGATAACTGCCCCGCAATCCGAAGAAGCGATGGCTTCCCTCAACCTGCAAACCGCCGTCCTCTCCAATTTCCAGCGTAGCATTGAAGCCGGTGTAATCCCTGTCAAGCGGTTTGGTGAGCACCTTATCAAAGTAAAAACCATCGTCTTTTATAAATGCCGCCTTCCTACCGTAAGCATCGCTCCAGAAATCCCCAAAGGTCAAATCCCCTATGAGCACATCCAGATAGTACTCCTCGCCCTCCACATCAGGCAAATATACCAGACAGGTATCAAATATCCCCGAATTGGGGTGCTTCCAAGCCCCCTCCAATTGCTCCGAGGTGGAGAGCAGAACGAACTGTGAATCTATCCCCACCTCTGAAAGCATAGCCATAATCAACACCGCTCTATCTACAGGTCTCCCCTGCTTACTGTAGAAAGTCTGATTTGCCTCATACGGATAGTAGATACTCCCTCCGTAGCCTTTGATGCTGTGCATTACCCAATAATAGATGACCTTTGCCCTCTCCAAATCGCCGGTCTTGCCGGCGCAGAGCTCCCTCACCCTCTCCTTTACCTGCTGTGAGGTCCAACCCAACCCCCACATCTCCCCTCTATACCACTCAATCAGCGGTGTAGGGTCTTTCATGGTGCTGGGCTGTATCTGAGGTGCCACCTCGGTGAAGATGGGCATCAACGGCTCGAAGATTATACCGTCCACATCATTCATCACGAAGATATGGGCTATGCGCCCCTCCCCCTCAATTTTTTCGTGCTTTCCTTTGAATTTATTCCGGGCAAAGCCTATCTCCATCCCCTCGGGGAGGATGACCACATAGCGGTTCCTCAGGCAGGGGTCGTTAAATTCGCAGAAGGCGAAGCCGGCGGAGAAGAACTCGCTCAGGTCATCTACCATCCGCCGCCCCTGACTATTGCGATACTTGACCTCAATGACCGAGCCGTCCACCAATCCCTCCAGGGAGATGACCGTGCTTCCCCCAATATCCTTTATTGACGTCGCTTCCAGATAACCCCCATCGGGGAGAAAGGTGCGAGCCTCAAGCAAAGTAACCCCCGCACCGCTGGGGACGCTGAACTCGCCCCACATCTCCCGCCCCCTGGGGTTCATTATCTGGATGAATTTGTGAAAGGTCTCGGTGAAGGTGTAGTCGGAGTGAACCTCCACCACCAATTGATTGAGCAAGATCACCGCATCGGCGCCGGGATAGTCCCCCTCCCGGACTCTATCTTTCAGCACCTCGCCGGCATCAACCTCAAACCCCAGTAGTAATGTGTCCAAATCCTGGGTAGTGCGCAGGTATTCGTCCAGCCACCAGTCGCTGGGGTTCATCTCCTTTGCCTTGAGCAGGTCGGCTATTGCCTCCTCCTCCAATCCCATCCGCTCCTTAAGCAGTCCCAACATCTGGGCATCAACCCCGAGCACTCCACAATATTTGTGCACCTCCAACCACATCTGCTCCTTGAGCAGTCCCAGCATCTGGTAGCCCTTATGGCTGTAGGGGCAATGCTCAATCGCTGAAAGATAGGTTTCTTCCGCACCGACTAGGTCACCCCGCCGTTCCTGTATCCGTCCCAGCTCGACATAGTAGGAGATATAACGGGCGTCCATCGTAAGCAGCTTCCGCCACACTTCCATTGCGCCCTCCAGGTCGCCCGCATCCTCAAGCAGGTAAGCCAGATTAGCCCACATATCCCTATCACTGGTTCGCACATCAAGATAGCGTCGGCAGTAGGTCTCCGCCGCCGAGTAAATCCCCCGCTGGTTGTAGAATGTGTAGAGCTGAGTGAGCATATTGGGGTTTTCCGGATAAAGCTCCTCTATAGCCACGATCTGCTCCATATACTCCCGCTCATAGTGGAGGGAGAGCAGTAGGTCGGCAAGACCCAGGCGGGCGCTCACATATTCCGGGTTCAACTCAATGGTTGCCCGGTAGGCTTCCAGAGCCTGCTTCTGCTTATCCTCGGACTTATAATAGACCGCAAGCTCCTCCTGCGCCAAAACGCAACCGCTGTCCAGGGAGATAGAGGTGTTCAGTTGGTTGCGAGCCGCCTGCAGTTGCCACTCAAAACCGGAGGCGATGTAGATATAAGCAAGCATCACCCGGAAGAAGGGATAAGCGGGGGAAAGCTCCACCGCCCTCTCCGCCAGGGCGATGGAGGTATCCATATAACCATAGACCAAAGCGGTAAGAGACCGATAGAAATAATCAAAGGGATTAGTGCTCTCTGCGGTGAGCGCTGAGAGCGTCCCCTCCCATACCTGCTCTATATTCTTGGGCTTGGGGGCGATGTCCGCCCCTTGGGGTATCTCCTCCCCCAGGGGTTTCCCCTCCTCATCTATCACCCTAACACCAAAAGACCAGTTACCGCTCAAATAGTAAAGACCGCTGTTGCGCAAGCACTTGACCAGGAGTGGGGTTACCCCCTCTCCGATATCCATTGCCACCACCTCATACTCCCCCCGCTGGTCACGGAAGGAGTTGCGTTCATAGACCAGCTCTCCACCAGCCCAAACCACAAGCGCACAGTTGGCATCCAGGCAGAGATAGATTCTCTGCTCGCTTTCGGAGTAGAGCCCGGTGCGCAGATAGACACAGCCCTCATCAGCCCCGGTCAACTCGTCTATCAACATATAGCCGTCAATATCCACCTGGGCGGGTAGCCACATCTCGTTTCGGGCGGAACCGTAACTTTCCTCCCGGGGCTTCTCCTCCGGCGGGAAGGGATGATAGATGTCCACCTTGCCGTAGAGCCTAAAGGGACCCACAATCTCCCAACTGCCCCAGTAGCCCACATCCGCACTCAGTTTCGCCACTTCGGCAAGGCTTTCCGCATCTCCCCGTTCGTAAAGAAACTGAGCGAGCTTAATCTTCCGAAAACCTTCCAGCCAAAAATCCTCCCCGGCATCAAAGTAGGAGAGTTCCTCAGGCAAGCTCTCATAGAGGGGGGTAGTATTGGCAAAGAAGTCCATGTTGAGCAATAGGGCTGGAAAGACGGGGTTGTGTAAATTGACTTCTCCCAAATCCAGCCAGGCGCGTAGGCTCTCCCCCATGTCCCCAGAGAGCATGGAGACAACCGCCAGACCCTCCAGGGCGGCTTCATTCTCCGCATCATAGGAGAGGGCGGTCTGAAAATGCTTAAGCGCAGTTTCATTTTCGCCCCAGAAGTAATGTCCTATCCACCCCAGGCGGGCGAAATGGTCGGCGTAGTCCGCTCCTTCTCCGCCCGACTGGATAAGCGACTGGTAATATTCATAAGCACCGTAAGGGTCGCTATAAGCGATGTATTCCTCAGCTACGCCGCGGCAGATTGCGGGAAGCAGAGCAATAGCGAGCAGTATAAAGATGAAGCTTTTTGCAGAGGTCACGGTCTCTTCCCTACTTAGCCAAAGTATAGGGGATCTCCGCATCTTCACGGCGGTCGCATTCGGCGAGGAAGGAGCGGAAGTAAGCATATTCGCCGATCTCCACCCAAAAGACATCTATCTGCACATCCATATCCACCCGCACCGAACCCTCAGAATATTCATAGTCCACCCGAAAACTGCCGAAATCGTTCTCCACACTGAAATTCTGGGGCAGATTCTCGCCCAACTGGGCACCTTCTGGCAGGTGGTATTCAATACTACTGCGGATGGAGTAAGGTGCATCCATCTCCAGAGGAAACCTCCGTGAGGAGTTGGAGGCAAGCGACGCCACCAGGTTATCCACCGGTATACGGCTGGGCAGATAGTAAGTCTCCTTCTCCTCACGGATCAGGCGGGGTATCTCCAGTCGGTAGCCGAAGGTAACCGCCTCGTCCAGATCCCCCAGGTTGCTGAACTGTAAGTCGCTTACCATTGTCCCTCCATAGAGGGCGTTCCAATACTCCGCCAGTTGGTCCTGCCGCCGTGAGGGGTTGAGGTAGCGAGAGCGCTGCCCGGGAGCAAAATAGTCGCCGTAGGAAAGATGGCGAGTTGCAGTGGCGGAGCCGTCCGGGGCGACATTCACCACCATATTCATATAAATATAATTATCCTCGGCGGTCTTCATGGGGGTGGTGGCAAAATAACTGCCGGAGGAGTTTATGATGAACACCTGCACCCCCTGGTCACCCCAGGGAAGTTGGTCATAGGCGTGAAACTCCGCCGTGCCGTCCAAGAACAGTTCTCCTTCAGGAGTGTGAGCCAAAATGATAAAATGATTGAACAGTCCCAACATGGGTTGTTGGTAGTCAATCTCCCCCAGATCCCGGGTGCGAATGAGCACCACATCCGCCTCCACGCCAATCTCCCTTAACATAGTTATGAGCAGGGTGCCCTTGTCCTTACAATCGCCGTAGCTCGCGGCCAGGCATTCCTCCGCCTTATGGGGCAGGTAACCGCCGATGCCGAACTCCAGCCCCACATAGCGCACATCGCTGACCACGAAGTTGTATAAAGCCTTCGCCTTCTCCATCGTCGTCCCAATGCCTGCGGTCAGTTCCCCCACCTTCTGTTTGATGCGGTCGGTGGCAACAAACTGGTCCTCTATCAGGTTCCAATACCATTCTCCTATCTCCTCCCAGGTGGAGAAGGTGGAGACCTGAACGATGGGGATTAGTTCGGCAAACGAGGGCATACTCCCCTCCAGCACTATGCCGGGGATATCCTCCCGCCGGAAGATGTAAGTCACCGCCTGCGGTGTGGTCAGCACCTCCGCCGGCGTCTCTCCGTTCAGGTGATGGAAGTGAAATCTGCGCTGGGGGGGGAGTATCAGCACATACTCGGAGAGCCCGGTGGGATCGTAGTTTCCGAAGTAAAACTGCTCCCCGAAATAGTCGGAATAGATATTCTTCCCCTTGGATTCCACCGAATACTCAAAGTCAATTATCGCTCCCTCCCTCAAGCCGGGCATGGTCACCGCCTTGCTCAGGATATCGTAGTAGAGGCGAGCCTCCTCACTGGACACCGACAGGTCCTCAAACTGGGTGGCGTTCAACTCCTCACCTGTGGGCAGGATGACCCGTGCGGAGCGAATCTTCACCTCCTCGGTAGAAGGGGAGTAGTCAATATACATTGTGGAGAACCTGGGAACCGCCTCGTCGGAGAGCAATCTTATCACCTTATGGACTGTGTAGCTGGCGGTGCCGTTGGGCAGGACCCTACACACCTTCTGATCCAACAGATAGACGGCGATCTCCCCCACATACGAACTGAGCTCCCCGGCGTCCATCAGTACTTCATCAAGCTCCCGCTTATACGGCGAGTAGTAATCCTCCTCCTGGGGGGTAATATATTCTATATACTGCAAAAGCCAGGGATAACTGTGGCGCAACTCCATTGCCCGTTCAAAGTCGGTCAGGGCAAGCTCGGTCTGCCCCAACCGCTGATGGGCGAACCCCCGCCAGGTCAAAGCCTCCCAGTGATTGGGGGATACGGAAAGCACCTCATCGGCAAAGGCGATGGATTCGGAATGGCGTTCTGCATCCTCATAAAACCTAACCAAATCCATCCGCCAATCTAGATTGTAAGGGAAGATGTCTATGCCCTCTTTAATCAAGTCGGTGGCTTCCTCAAGGCGCCCCGTGCTGACCAAGATGTCCACCAGATTGTCCCTGGCAGAGGAGGAGAATTTATATTCCAACACCTGCCGATAAGCCAACTCCGCATCCTCCAGGCTCCCCCTGTGCTCGGCTAGAAGCCCCTTATCCAGAAACACATAGTAATAATCGGGCGAGAGTTCCTCAATCTCGGCGATATAGTGCCTCATAGGCACATACCAGCTGTTTTCGTAGCTGATCTTCGCCAGGTACTGCCTGGCCCTGAGGGCATGAGGATGCTCATCGGCTATCTGACGAAAAATATCCCAAGCCTTCTCCTGCCGTCCCAGGCTCAGATAGTAGATGCCCAACTCTGTCCCTGCCGGCACCATCTCCGGCAGAAGGAAAAGCGCCATCTCAAAGGCTTCCCGTCCCCGGTCTCGGTCGGAGTCATAGAGCCCCTGATAGTAGTAGGGCAGAGCCCAACCCGGAGCAAGTCTCTGTGCATACCGGCTAACCTGACCGGCGAAATCCTCATTGGGATCATGTCCATTAAACATCTCCTCCAAAACCGCCAGATAGATATAACAGGTAGGGTCGCCCTCCCCCTCGCCGGTAAACATCTGGTAGTGTTGTCTTGCTCCATAGTTTAGAGAGGAGAGCTCCTCCTCCGATACCGGGTATGGCATCTGCCTTTGAGCTTTTGCGATATCCGTCGCCTCCGCCGAGCAGGAAAGGTCGGATAGGCTCCCACCATCCAGAGCGGTGAAGCGGGCTGAGACCTGCCATTTGCCCTCGGTCATATTCCCCACCTTGACCAGGAGCAGGTTCCAACCGGAAGAAAGCCCCACCGCCACCACATCCTGATCAATCGCATAGGGACGATAAAGGTCGTTTTCCCAGACCAGCTCGCCGTTGAGCCACACCTTGAGCGCCCCGCTTGCGCCCAACCGCAGGGCTACCGCCCGGTCGGTGGGAGAATAGACCGCACTCAGGGCATAGGCGGTGCATTCCTCCTGGGGATAGAGCAGGCTGTCCAGGGGAAGGACGCCGAAGGGGAGGGGGAAGGGAATTCTGCGCCAGCCCACCTCCTCCTCCTTGCCGTCGTAGATTGCGGCGAGGTCGGCGGGAAACTCCTCCGGGGGATAGACCGTATCGTGACCCGCCTTGCGGATGTTGGCGAAGGGACCCACCACCTGCCAGTCATCCACCAGGTTGAGCTGGGCGGAGACCGAAAGAGCTTCCTCCTTCTTCCCCATCTGGGTGTAAAGCAGACCCTGGATGATGAACATCTGCTGGCGGAGGTTGGCATCCATACTCTCCGCCAAAATCCCCTCCAAGGCCGCCAGAAACTCCCCCTGCCCACCCGTCTCTTCAAGGAGAGAATAGGCGAGACAAAGATAGACCTGACTGCGGACGTCAAAGGGATGGTCCCTCACCAGGGCAAGCATCAACTCCACAGCTTCTCCACCTCTGCCGAGCATCAGCGCATTCAGAGCCATTCCCTCCCGGGCGTCAACTTGGTAAGGGTAATAGGTGAGCGCCTGCTTGAAGGAGGAAGAAGCTGAGGCCAGCTGATTGTCCAAAAGGTATGCCCATCCCAGACGGGCATAGACCTCCGCCGAGGGAGAGGCGACGCTCTCCTCTATCAGCGCCTCAAGGCTCGCCCCCGGCTCCAGGGCAAGAGCTTGTCCTGAAAGGCAAGTCAGCACCCACAGAACAGCTATTATTCTTTTCGTGATTGCCATCTGCGCCCGATCTTAAAAAATTGCGATAAATTGCGCCTACTCACCCACGACTCCCCTACCATAAATGAATTCCTCCTCCACCCACTCAAAGGGATCAACCACCCAGCGACCGATATTTATCTGCCAGTGCAGGTGCGAACCGGTAGCCATACCGGTGGCACCCACCTCGCCGATGACATCACCCCGTTCTACAACCTGCCCCACCTCCACCAGTATCTCGGAGAGATGATGATACTCGGAGTGCACCCCTCGCCCGTGGTCAATGATGATGCATCCCCCCTGCAGGGAGAGCTCCTCGGCAAGCGCCACCACGCCGTCGCCACAAGCCAGGATGGGTGTGCCTTCCGGTGCAGCGATGTCTATCCCCAGATGCCGTCCCAACGAGCCGGTGGAATACTCCCGATAGGTGCCGAAGGGGCTGGTCAGCTTGCCCTGCAGGGGGATGATGAAAGAACCGTCCCACAGCTGGTCGGAGGTGCGGGTTCGCTGAGTGGTTGCCACCTTCTGCGCCTCCTCGTCCAGCTTCCACTGAGGAACCCCTTCACCGCAAGCCTTGGCACTTATCACGATATATTCGTGCTCAAAGTTGCCGGAGACCACGGTTATATCCCGGGTTAGGGTCTCCTCCTCCCCGTCCACCCGCAGAACCTTGACCGAAAGTTGATACTCACCGGGCTCCTTTGCCGCCCTGATGGGCATGATGCTCTCCCAGTTGTTGCCCTGCGGGTAGAAATAGACCTCCTCGGTATCAAAGTATGATTCTATAATCTCGCAGGTCTCGTTGCTCTCCAGAAGGGCGAAGAGGGTATGTCCGGGCTTGATCTCTGTCTTGTCGGTTGAAAGGCTCAGGTGGATGACGATGTTATCCACCTCAAAGTTGATGGACAGAGTGCTCACCAAGCCCTCACCCTCGCTGTTTTGGGCGATTATCTCCAGCTTATGGAAGCCCTCGGAGAGCTTGGTAGTGTCCAGGTTGAGGTTGAACCGCCGAAAGTGACCGAAGCCTTCCCCCGGCTGTTCTATGGGATAATTCTGTCCGTCTACACGCACCACCACCGAGGTTATCTTTGAGCGGTTGTCGCCCACACCGAAGTCCAGGACTATCTCCCCCTCGCACACCTGCCCATCAAGCGGTGCAAAGAGCAGTATTGTGGGAGGAGTATCATCGCTGAAAAAGCCCCCCAGAGCTATCCCCAACCCGACGGAGATTGCGCAAACCCCCGCAAACGCCAGGGTAATCCACAGCCAGCGCAGGTTCTTTCGCCCGAATATCCCCTTCAATCCTTTAAACTTCCCAAGTGGAGAAGCCTTCCCCCGTTCATCAGATTGCTGCAGTTGGGACATGGTTATATCCTTATCCCTCTACTTATTGAGGTCCGAAAAGAGCATATCCATCAACATCCGGGCGTTGACTATCGCCTGCCCGATGGGGTGGTTGTTCATAAAGACATAGACCTTCTTGGCGTCGCTGGCAAGCCCCTTTATGCGGGGCACCCATTCCTCCAACTCTTCCTTCTTGTAGAGATAGTCATATCGTTCGCTGGGGTGGTCATGCTTGAACCACTTCTTGTAGTTGCGTCCGTGAAAGCGAAGATAGGCGACATCGGAGGTGAGCCAGAGTCGCATGGGCATCAGTTTGCTCATCTGGGGCTCATCCACGGTGCAGAAGCCCAGTCCCAGCTCCCGAAGCCCCTCCTCTACCGCAGGTTCAGCCCAACTGTCGTGGCGAAACTCCACCACTACATCGTCGTCCGGTAACATCCTGCGCACCTGCTCCAACCTCCGCCAGTTCTCGGGGAAATTCTTGAACTGCCAGGGATACTGGGCGAGTAGCGCACCCAAAACCCCAGCCTGACGCATCGGCTCTATCCCCGCAAGAAATTTCCGGAAGAGATCGTCCGCCACCTCGTCCCGGGTATGAGTAATATCCTTATTGAGTTTGACCGCAAAGATGACCGAACCCTCACTCTTCTTCACCAGACTGCTCATCGTGGAGGGAGGTGGCAGGCGGTAATAGGTAAAGTTTATCTCCACGGCGGGAAAATGACGGCTATATACGGTTAGCATATCCGACTTCCTGGTGCCGGGGGGATAGAAAGGACCCACCCAGTCATCGTAGCTGAAGCCGGAGGTTCCCACCAGTATCTTACCTGTCGGGGGAGATTTCCTCTCCTCGGGGAATAGTTCCTTCTGCACTTTCTATTCTACCGCTTTGGGTCCCATTGTAGCCACTTGGTAGGGGTCCACTCCGGCCTGCTGGAAGAGGTCAGCCAGGGAGAAATCCTCTATCTTGCCGATACAGCGCACTCTGACCTTATAGCCGAAGTCCTGTTTGACGAATTCATCTCCAGTGGATATGGGAACAAGCTCCTCACCATACAAAGGGGATCTCTCCACCTCATCCACCCTGGTGTCATAGACCAGGTTCTTGCGCACATAGGTATCAATAGCCGCCGAGTCAATCAGACCCTCCAGGACTATCAGGGTGTTTATTTTCTCAATCATCTTATCCGGGGTCTTCTGCTTGGAGAAGAACAGCGCCTCCGCCTTGGCGTCTTTGACCGCATCGGACTTGAGCACCATCACCTTCTTGCTCTCAAAGATGTATTCCACGGTCAGGTCCTGCCTCCCGGAGAGGGTCTCATCAAACTGTTTTTTCGCCTCGGGGAAATAGGGGGAGTCGCCATCAGCCAGAAGGCGCAGAAACTTACCCACCCGGCTGATGTCCAGAGGAATCTCAGCCAGAAGTAGCTCCAGCGACCTCGTCGCCAGGTTGCCGAACTCCGCCTCCTCCACAGCCGAGCATCCGGGATGGTTGATTAATATAGTATTCAGCGTCTCATAGGTGCCGTCAATGTCGCCCTCACGGTGGAAGGCTCTGGCAACCAAAAGCAAGCCGTCGTCGGCATACTCCCCGCCGTGGGCGACCACGAAGTTTGCCAGGCGCCGGCAGGTGGCAAAATCATCCCCCTTGAGATATTCCTCGGCGCGGGTGAGCACCCGATGAGAGTCGTTCTCCTCCATCTTGCCGAAGATGAGCCGGACCGAGAGGTCCTTGTCCACCTCCACGCTCTTTATGCCCAGGAACAGCACCACCCCCACAGCTATCAGCACCACCGCCCCAATCCAGATAAAAAGCCACTTACCCTTGAGCAGTTTATGCTTAAATCCTCTCCCCAACTGAAATTAAGAATAACAGATGGGTATACTCCCCCATTATTAAAATAATCTGCAAACTATTTTAATACAGGGGTGTGGCGGTGTCAAGAGGTTACGCATTTGGGCTTGGTAACATCGTAAAAAAACAGGCAGGGTGTAACCCCGCCTGCACTATTAAACCAGATGCGTTCCCTATTCAGTGTATCACCACCGCCACCCCGCCACAGGCGGGGCTCACCTCCGCTCCACCTGATGACGCCCGCAGGGTATAAACCCCGCTAGCCAGACCGGAGACATCAAACAACACTTTAATCTCGCTCGGTTCGGTCACCTCTATTCGTCTCTCAATCACCAGCCTTCCCGAAAGATCGTATAGGGCTAACTCCACTGCACCTGCATCGGGAACCGCGAAAAGACAGGTCAGCGTATCACTTGCCGGATTGGGATATAGGGCTAAGATGGCGAAGGATGCGGGTGGTAGCCCGGCTGTAACCTGGGTGGTGCCCAGGGTCTCCGCACTACTCTCCAGCACAGCCTCCAGCTTGTATTCGTAGGCGGTCCTTGCCTCTACTCCCTCATCAACGAAGCTGTAAGGGCTGTCACCGACAATCAGATAGGTGTTCAGTTTCATCCATTCAGCGGACAAAGCATCCTTGGTCTTACCTCCCAGACTACTTCTTTCAAGCGTTGTTTCTATCTCCCTGCGGTAAAGGTTATAGCCCAGGATTTCCTCGGCTTCGGTCGTCTCCACGCCCCACTTCAGGACGATCGCTCCCTCCCCCTCAGGCTCTGCGGTGAAATAAAGCAACTCCACATCCACCTCGCCGGAGTCGGCAGTATAGGAGTAGGTGTTTGTGCCCACACCTAAAGTGCGATTGATGGGCACCAGCAATATCTGGTCGTAGTCACTGCCGAAATCGTCATAGGTGAACTCTCCGTGGTTATCTTCATCCAGGTCAATCTCCTCAACTGTGGTGGGGCTGGCGCCGGAGGTCTTTATCGACCGTAGTATGTAGTCGGCGGAGCTTTGACCGGTGAAATCACCGCCCAGACCGAACCAGACGCCTCCGCTGACAAACATGATGTATTCCCCAGCCCAATGGTTCAAGCTCCCGTTCTGGTCTACCGGAAAATCGTCCCAGGTGCTGACGCAATGGAAGCTGGGCAGGTCCTCGGTATCGTAGCCATACTGCCCATCGCCCACAGTCGTATCATCCAGATAATTAGCCACCACCCAGTCATTGAAAACATCAGCCATAGTCTGGCTATAACCGCAGTCCGCCAGAGCATTGTTGACCCCGGTAACACCGTGAGCGGTTTCGCTGACCAAAGTGTTTATCAGGGGGGTGCTGATGTATTCCCCATAATGCTCATAGATGTATAAAGTCCACAGATAGGTCTTTATGTAGTCCGCCCACTCCCCACTCCATTCGGTGAGGTTGTTGTCCGGGTTGCCGGGGAAGCCGGATATGGAATCCGGATTTCCAAAGAGCCACATGGCTAATTCGGCACAGCCCTCATCCACCCAGGTATCCTCATACATATCATAGTTGAAATGGATCAGGTGCTCAAACTCATGTGCGCCCACCGCATTAAGATAGGCACTTCCCGGGTCAGCCACGGCACAATTCAAATAGATGACATCACACTCATTTGAGGCAAAGTCCTGGGTGCCGTCGGGATACTGGTCATACCACCAGAAAAATCCGTCGGCGCCGGGCTGATTGAAATCTAAATACATGTAGAAAATCCGTGAAAGCCCGTCAAAGTCGGGGGGTTCTCCAAAAGTTTCAGTGTTCAGCTCCCAAACCCCCGCATCGGGAAAATCCCCCAAACTTTCATCGTCAAACCACAGCAAAATCTGGTCCACATCTGTCTGGTCAACATTTACATTCCACTGGCTGTTCTCCACCACCACATAGATATTATCGCCCCTACCCCGGACGGTGCAGGGTTTGAGTTCGGCGGTGGGGTATCCAGAAAGGTCCCAACAATACCACAACCATTCATCGCCCACCTGCGGGTCGGGAGGAGGTCCGTAGGGGGTGAGATTAGCCATCTCCCGAAAATCACCAAAAACAGGTAGCGGTTCACCCAAATCGTAAAAATAGGTGTAGCAGTTAACCGCCATTGCCTCCGAAAGTCCCTGCGACAGGAGCAAGAATGGCAGTGTGCACACAATTGTCAAAATCCCTTTCATCTTCACCTTCACCTTCTTTTAGTCTACTTTTTCATCAGCGGAGACCAAAAATCGCCTCTATTAAAAAATATAACCATCAAACGCTGGCATTAGTTTCCACTTTCTATAGGATTTCTATTGCCTTGCAAAGAGGCAAATTTTAATACATAAGCATGTCGCTGTCAAGGGATTACCCATTTCAGCTTTACCGACCGGGGGTTATATGTTAGCTTTAATAAATCCATCTCCTCAGGCAATCGCCGACATATGTCCAAGAAAGTAATAATCCGCTCGGCGGGGGTTATCTCCTCCGCCACCATACTCAGCCGCCTGCTGGGATTGGCTCGGGAGGTTATCTTCGCCTCCATGTTCGGAGCCAACTTCATAACCGACGCCTTCCGTGTCGCCTACGCCATCCCTTACTTACTGCGGCGCTTGCTCGGCGAGGGGGCTATGTCCGCCTTCCTGGTGCCGGTCTTCACCGACATCCGCTCAAAGGAGGGCGAGGAAGCGGCAAAGGAGTTCGCCAACTCCGCCTACACCGCCTTCGCCCTGATAGTCATAGCCATCATCGCCGTATTCATCGCCGTCGCCCCGGCAATCGTCTTCATCATCGCCCCCGGTCTGCGGGAAAATCCGGAAGCATTCCATCTGGCTGTCTTCCTTGCCCGGCTGATGATCCCCTACATGTTGTTGATGATGACCAGCGCCTTAAGTATGGGCATCCTCAACTCCTACCGCCACTTCCTCTCACCGGCTATGGCTCCGGTGGTGATGAACATCTGCTTCATAGGCGCCCTGCTATTTCTCTGCCCCCATATGGGCGATACTATATATTTGCAGATTCAGGGTATCGCCTACGGCATCCTGGTGGGTGGAATCCTTCAGGTGGCGGTACAACTTCCGGCACTCACTCGCAGGGGCTTCGTCTATCGCCCCCGCTTAAACTTTCGCCACCCGGGCATCAAACGGATGCTTTTGCTTATGGGACCAGCTATCTTCGTCATAGGCATCGTGCGCATCAATCTTCTGCTGGATACGGTCATCGCCTCTTTCCTGGGTGAGGGCAACATCTCCTATCTCAACTACGGCGAGCGGCTTCTACAGTTCCCCCTGGGAGCTTTGGGTTTCGGCATCTCCACCGCCATCCTTCCCCTGCTCTCCCAATACATCTCCAAGGGGGATACCGCAAAGTATAAGGAGACACTCAACTTCGCCCTGCGCTTTATGCTGGTGCTGTGCATTCCGGCAACTCTGGGACTTGCGGTTCTGGCGATGCCGGTGGTGCGGCTAATCTACCAGCACGGCAACTTCAGCGCTGTAGATACCTTCTACACCACCCAAACCCTTCTGGCTTTCACCGTGGGTTTGGTGGGTTTCGTGGGAGTGCAGGTGGTGGTGCCCGGCTTCTACTCCCGGCAGGACACCCGCACCCCGGTCTTCGGCGCCCTTGCCGCCCTCATCGTAAACGGCATACTCAATATAGCCCTCATCTTTCCCCTGGGAATTGCCGGCATAGCCCTGGCAACCTCCCTGTCCGCATTCGCTAACACCGGCGTCCTGCTATGGCTCCTGCGCCGAAAGGTAGGTCCCCTCGGCTTGCGAGCGGTAGCCACGACCGGTGTCAAAGCGGTTTTAGCCTCCCTGCCCTCGGCTTCCGCAGGTTACTTCACCTGGTGGTATCTGAACGGTTTGCTGGGGGGCGGGCTACTTTACCAGATCTCAACCATCCTCATAGCGGTCGTCGTAGCGGGAGGGGTCTATATCGCTTTCGCCCGCCTCTTCCGGGTGCAGGAGATAACCGACCTTCTGGCGATGGTCAAAAGGAAGCTGGGTGGAGGGAGAGATGACGAAGGCGGCGGAATAGGTAACGGATAGACCGCTCCGGGAAACCCAGAGTCGGACTCAACAGAAAAGGAAATACACTAAGCTTTACCGTTTTTTTCCGTTCTAAATTTGTGCTATAATACTCTGCGTATGAGGATTTTTTCACTCAAACCAAAATCTAACCATAGCGGGAGGGATTTGCGATGAAGAAGATTTTAGTGCTATTGTTAATCCTTGCATTCAGTTCGGCTCTGCCTGCAGGCGCCGGAAATATCTATGTAGTAGACTACGAAAGCCAGGCAGACCTGACCGTCTATGTGGTTGACTATGAATCGCAAGCCGACCTCTGCGTCTATTATGTGGATTACGAATCGCAGGCGGACGATGACGCGCTGTGGTATATGGTGGATTACGAATCCCAGGCTGATGTAAGCATCTACTTCGTGGATTACGAATCCCAGGCGGACCTATTGATATACGTCGTTGATTATGAATCGCAGGCTGGCTGGGAAACCAGCAACGCCTGGCAGGGAAGATTGCACTAGGCAAAGATATTACTGTCAAAGATCGGCAGGGATGAACCGTAACCTGCTCAATTATGGCGGCGGACAACAGTCCGCCCTCATCATCATTAATGAACAACCACAGAGCGCTACCATACCCCTAACCATGTGAAAAGGGATACAGTAAAGTAAAAGGAAAGACCTCTCTCAAATGAAACATTCACTAAAGATAGGGTTATGTTTTGGTTCCACATCGGGGGTTATTACCACCATCGGGTTGATCGTGGGTTTACACTCCGGCACCCACTCCAAGGGGGTAATCCTCGGCGGAATACTTGTCATTGCCATAGCAGATGCATTCTCCGATGCCCTGGGTATCCATATATCCGAGGAATCTGAGAACAAGCACACCACCAAGGAGATATGGGAATCCACCATATGGACCTTCTTTTCCAAGTTAGTCTTCGCTTTGACTTTCGTGGTTCCAGTCCTGATGTTTCCCCTCACCACTGCTATCATCGTGAGTGTAGCCTGGGGATTATTTCTACTGGCAGCTCTGAGTTTTTTCATCGCCAAAGAGCAAAAGGCAAAGCCATGGAAGGTCATTCTAGAGCACCTACTCATTGCGGGGTTCGTGATAACTGCAACCCACTTTGTCGGCGATTGGATAGGTTCAACCTTCGGTGGATAACCTATTACAATCAAC
The DNA here is from genome assembly GCA_030602715.1 of Candidatus Coatesiibacteriota bacterium. GTDB lineage: Bacteria > RBG-13-66-14 > B26-G2 > B26-G2 > JAUVZD01 > JAUVZD01. Next base: position 106,704 of record JAUVZD010000006.1, on the reverse strand, counting down.
GAAGGGAGCGGGAAAACCCTCCCTTCAAACTATCCCACCCAACACCAAAGTCAATCTCTAAACCCTTGACATTACCAAATTTTCTAGTTATAATGGCTCTTTACCTAATTAAAATACCATGCCAAAAAGTGGTAAAGACAGCCCCCTCAGTCTGCGAAATCTGCTGGCAAATACCCCCCTGGACCAGCTCAAGGCGATTGCTCACCATCTGGGACTTGAAGAAGGACTTATCAGCAGAGCACGGTTGATGAAGACCCTCCCCGCCACCCTGGCGAACATTGGCTCCGTAATAAATCTCATAGAAAAGCTCCCTCCCCAGTGTCAGGCGTGGCTTTCCATAATCACCCTACTGGAGGAAGCAGACCTACCGTCTTCCAGCATACTCCCCAAAATCCCTAAGGGTTATCTGCGCGACCTGCTGAACTTCGGTCTGCTGTTTACTCTGGACTCCGGCTCTAAAGGGGGACTGTATGTTCCCCGGGAGATAATTGTGCCCCTGAAGAAGTATTTCGCTCCCCGACTTCCTCAGCTCGCTGAGACCGAGAAACAACCCGCTTACCTGCGCCAAAACGGTTTAGCCCTCCTGCACGACATCTTCACCATCATCTCCCTGGCGCACAAGGGACAGTTACGCATTACCAAGCAAGGCAAGCTCTTCCGTCGCTCCACCCAATCCATCATAGATCTCTTTGAGACCAAGCCCACCAAACCACCCTTCCCACTGGAGGAAGACGGCAGACGTTTGGAGTTTATCATCAACTATCTACTATATAAAAACATTGTGGCTATCGTTGGGGGAAATATCCGTCCCTATGAGGAAGCGGAGAGGGCTTGGCACTCGCAACCCATTGGGGAAAGGGTCACCGACCTGCTGACATATTGGGAGAACAACAATAGAAGGGGAAGGGTAGGCTACTACATTGTCAAGGCTCTGCTGACCAGCTTGCGGGTAGATAAGCTCTTCTCCTATAACGAATTCCGATCCACCGTGCGCAAGATGGCTAAAGCCACCCAGGAGATAACCTTAAAGCCCCGCACCATTCTTGAGGACATACAGCATCTGTGCACCTTCGGACTTGCAGATATCGGTCTATCCGAGGAGGGCAAGGCGGTCACCTTCGCTGTAACCCGGTTGGGGAAGGCTATCTTACAGGGCTACGAATCCACCTACAGAGCACCGCAGGACAACCGCCTGACGGTGCAAGCAGATTATACAATTTTATCCTCCAAAGAGATCAGTTTGGAGCTCCGCTACAAGCTGGAGAGATTTTGCGACCTGGAGAAGTGCGACCAGATGTTGCAGTATAAACTGGACAAAGACACCGTCTATCGAGCCCTCATTGAAGGGATGAGCGAGGAGGAGATACTCACCTTACTACGGGAACACAGCTCCACCACCCCACCGCAGAATATCACCTACTCCATCACCCAGTGGGCTAAGAGCTTCGGACGCCTGACCTTCTTCAGTGGTTTATTCCTGGTGGTCTCGGATGAAGAGCTCTGCGACGAGCTTTTCGCTTCCCGCAAAGTCAAACCCTTCATCAAAGAAAAACTCCTCAACCGCATTCTGATTATGGATTTGGAGAGCTACGAGCAATTATATGAAAATCTGTTGGCGGAAGGGTATCTTCCCAAACCACTCTCAGATTCCTCACTGATGATTAAAACCCACCAAGCACCGATGATTCTACCCATCAGCCGCCTGGAAAGCCCCAATTGCGACGAACAGATGATTATGGTTTTAAAATTCGCCATCCAGTCGGGGATAAAAACCAAACTCTCCTTCACCGGTGAAGACGGCGAAACCCAGGACGAGGAGGTCTCCCCAATCAAACTTGTAGGTTCTGGCAAGAAGCCGAGATTACAGTATCGCCCGGGCGAGGGCAAGAGTATAAGCGATATACCCATCTCCAAGATACAGGTTCTGTCCCTTTAAGCACAACCGCACATGACCGGAGAAAAGAGCAAGAAGAAACTCCAAGAGACCTCCTGGACGGCACATCCAGCCCGGGAGCGACCCAGAACCACCATCCTACTGCTCCTCTTCCTGGTGGCTCTGGAGGTGGGTATATACTTCTCCTTCCAGAGTTTCTTCATAGTCCTTCTTGCCGCTGCCTTCCTGTTTACCAGTCTCAGCTCATACTTCTTTCCCACCCGCTATAAAGTCAACGGCGAGGGGGTTACAGTCAAAGGTATCTTCTTCCGCCAGATGCGCCCCTGGAGCCACTTTCGCATCTACTACGCCGACAAACGTGGGGTGCAACTATCCACCTTCACCCGACCCTCCCGTCTGGATCCTTTCCGAGGGACTTCATTGCTCTTTTCCAAAGATAATCGCCAGGAGGTACTGGCATTCATCAAGGAGCGACTGGCTCAGGCAAAGGAGAAGCGTCTCGCTCGGATAAGCAGTTCCCAGGTCAAGGAGAAGGCAGGCGGAAGTAAACGGTCCGTGGGTAAAGAGGTGCAAAAATGATAAAAAGCAGATACAATAATTTTCTTCCCTTGACATGTTCCGTCGTTAGATGATAGAATATGCGAGGGTAAAAGGCGGCTCGAAAAGACCGCCTATTTTTGAATTTTCGTCCTGGAGGTAATCATGAAACTGGGAGAAGAGGTATATAATATATTCGTCAAGGCTTACAAAGACGGGCAGGTGATCTTCCAGGAGGGGGAACCCGGTGACCGGTAAGAATACTCTTCTTAAAACGATTAAGAGGTGATACGGACCACTATCAAAATGTCTATTTCGCAGATATTGTGACCGGCTTCATTTATACTATCTTTATCGCCGGCGTCACTGTATTCTGTATAGAACACCTCATCCCCAGTATAACCTCTACCGCTTGATAAAAATAATAATCATATCCGCATTACATTCATTCCCAAAGGAGAGATAATGTGTTTGCCCAGGATAATCGTTCTAATTGCAATCTTTCTTTTCAATATAGCCGTGGGCATAGCACCTGCAATTCCAAAATACGGCGGAACCGAGGGCATATACTCCCAGTGGGGCTTGGGATTGAAGGCGGTCATAATGGGCAAAGCCTTCGTCGGGCTTGCCGATGACGCCTCAGCACTCTGCTGGAACCCAGCCGGTTTGGGTCTCTTAACCGAGACGGAGGTCTCCGCCTTCTACTGCCGCCCCTTCTCCAAAGCCTCCGGAATCAGCTACCAAAGCATCGTTATGGCTAAACCTCTAATCTACTCGTTGGGGGACATCCCCGAGCTGACCAGCTCCCTGGGCACCATAGCCTTCGGGGTGGCTTACTCCCGTGTCGGGGGGCTTGCCGAGACCGAACCCGGCGGATACACCGGGCGCACATTCACCAACACCGACTTGACAGCCACCTTCGGCTACTCCAAATCCATCGGCAAGAACAGCGCCTTCGGTTTGGCTTTTAAAGTGGAGAATTTCCGCTTATATGATTACTCCGATTCCGGCTTCGGCTTTGACCTCGGTTTCATCACCTATCTCCTTCCCCAGTTCAAACTGGGCATCAAACTGGAGAACATCCATCAACCCCAGATAACCTTGAAAGAGGAAAGCGACATACGCCCCTTCACCACCTGGCTGGGAGCAAGCTACGACCTGTTTGGTTATGCCACGCTCTCTGCGGCATGTAGTCTCCAGCTCTCCGGCAGGCTCTCCGGACATATGGGCGGGGAGATAAGACCTCACCCAACGCTCAGCATACTGGGCGGATACTCATCCGATAACCGGGAGATAACCGCAGGAGCGGGATTCCGCTACGATTTTCTGCGCATCCGCTACGGATTCGGCTTGACCGGGTATTTGGGTAACACCCATCGGGTGGAGCTAACCTTCTTCCTATGAGTGATAGCTATGGCTGAAAAGAAGTCCAGAAAAAGCTCCTCGCAAAAAGCTCAGCAATCCCCAAAAAAGGGTTTCCCCGCGGACTTGTGGTTAAAATGTCCCAAGTGCGGTGAAACCCTCTTCAAAAAGGAGCTTGGGCGCAACTTCGGCATCTGCGAACACTGCAACTACCGCTTCAAGCTCTCCTCCAACGAACGCATTGAGATGCTGGCTGACGAGGCCACCTTCAAAGAGATAGACGCTGACCTGACCCCGGTTGACCCTCTGGCTTTCGTAGATCGCCTGAAATACACCGACCGCTTAAAACAGGTGCAGGAGAAGACCGGGCTGACCGAAGCCATCCGCACCGGCATTGCCAGAATGGGCGGGCACGATGTCGCCCTGGGAGTGATGGATTTCCAGTTCATCGGCGGTTCTATGGGCTCGGTGGTGGGGGAGAAGGTAACCAGGCTCTTTGAGACAGCTATGGAAAAGAAGTTGCCGGTGCTCATCGTCTCCACCTCCGGCGGAGCCCGCATGCAGGAGGGCATCCTCTCCCTGATGCAGATGGCAAAGACCAATGCGGTCATCGCCGCCCACGACGAGATGGGCTTGCTCTTTCTCTCCATCTGCATGGACCCCACCATGGCTGGGGTCATGGCATCCTACGCCTCCATCGGCGACCTCAACATCGCCGAGCCGGGGGCGCTCATGGGCTTCGCCGGTCCACGAGTGATAAAGGAGACCATCCGTCAGGAACTCCCCGAGGGTTTCCAGCGCACCGAGTTTATGCTGGAGAGGGGCTTCGTGGACCTCATCTGCGAACGGGCTGAGCTAAGAGAGAAGTTAATTCTACTGCTGGACCTCTTCCTCAAACCCAAGGGGAAATAACCTTCTTTAAAGGAGTCTGGAAAGACGGCTCTTTGGTTATTGAACCGAAGCAGCCGTCTCTGTTATAATCAACATATGGCTCATACCACCGACATCCTCAATAAGCGGTTCCCCAACATAACGCTCTCTCTGATTATGTTGCTGGTCGGAGGACCCGCTTCAGCCACGGTCATCCAGGACCCCGGAGGAAGCGACCTTTCCCAGGTCACCGTAGAGGGAGTTCTGCCCGGCTTGATAACCGAGACCGGTCTATACACCGAGGAGATTGAGGGAATGGCTGAATATGAGGGGGAGAAGTCGCTGGCTATCTACCAATCTCCATTCAACACCCCCTTGAAGGAAGGAGAGACCCGTTATTGGGTGGACCCCGAACTGGGCTGGATAGAGTATCGGGTGCAGGATGACCTGATTATATTAAAGAATCGGGCTCAGATGGAATACAGCGACATCCACCTGGAGGCTCATGAGGTATTCTATCACACGGAGACGAAGATAATTGACGCCCAGGGGGAGGCGAAGTTAGCCGACAGCGAGGGGGTGGTGGAGGGCGAGAGGATGACCTACAGCTTCAAGACCAAGAAGGGGGTGGTCTATTTCGGTGAATCCGAGATTGAGACCGGCTTCTTCAGGGGTGAGCGAGTAAAGAAGGTCGCCGAGAAGATACTCTGTGCCTCCGGAGGTGTATTCACCTCCTGCGAGTATGCCCAAAGCCACTATCATTTCTGGTCGCCGAAGCTTAAAATCTATGTTGGGGACAAAGTGATCGCCAAACCGGTGGTCATGCACCTTCAGGGCATCCCTATCCTTGCCCTGCCCTACTATATCCTCTCCCTCAAGCGGGAACGCCACTCCGGATTCCTACCGCCCCATCTACGCTACCTGGGAGGTCATTACTACATTATAAACAACGGTTATTTCTGGGCAATCAACGACTACTGTGACCTGACCGCCATGTTGGATTACAACAGCCGAAAAGGATGGGGACAGAAGGTCAATTTCAACTACCTTTTCGGCTCCAATACCTCGGTCAACTCGGCTTACTTCGCACACTATCGTGAACGGGACACACTCAGAGAATGGTGGAAGATATATACCTCCCACCGGCAAGAGATCAATTACAATACCTACGCCCTCCTGCGCCTGGATATGCGCAACGATACCTCCTTTGACCGTTATTTTGACGAAAGCTTTGAGGTGCGCACCAGAAAAGAACTTGCCTCCTTCGCCACCCTCTCCCATCGTCGTGAGCACCTCTCCACCACCATTGAGGTCAGCCGCACCACATCACTGACCAGCGAGGGCACCGCCGAAGAAGCAGTCCCCCAATATTTAGAAAGTGTGGATAGAAATGTGCAGGACCTCTTCCCCCGCATCTCCATCTCCAGTCCCAAGGTGGAACTCTGGGGGACCAAATTCTTCCTCGGCTGGTCGGGCAATTTCCAGAATCGTTACCTGAACAGCGAGCTATACAATCGCAGTGCCTCCACCAACATCTCCCTCTCTCGCCCCACTCGCCTCCTCGGTTTCCTGCAGGTAGAACCCAGTCTGAGCGGGAGCGGCGAATGGTATTGGCAGGATAAACACGGCGACCCCAACCTCTTTATGGGCAACTACACATTCCGCACCACCGCCTCAACGAAGATATACGGCATCTTCCATCCCTACCACCGAGAATTCCGCCACATCATCGCCCCCTCGGTAAGCTACACCTATACCCCACCCTACGACTCCTCCTGGAAACCTACCGGCGGGAGCAGCTCTTTTGGCAGTAATTCAATTGGTCTCTCGCTGGGTCAATCCTTCGTGCTCATGCCCCAGAGGGACGAGGAAGGGAGCAGTCAGGGACAAGCCACCACCATCCTGGATTGGAGGAGCAGTATATCCTACAACTTCAAGGAGGAGGAACGCCCCCTCTCCAGCCTGTTTACCACCATGGACATCGCCCCCACCTTCTCCGATTGGTATAGCATAAACACCCGACTGACCATGCGCCACGACCTTTACGACTTGCTGCTGGAACAGATAAACTTTACCACATCGCTGGATCTGATGAGCCCCTCCGCAGTGGCAACGAGAGAGGAGGAAGAGGAGACCGAGGAAGAGGGGGAAACTTACGAGGATTATCTATCCGAAGACCCTTATCGCACCGACACCTTCGGTCAAAGGCAACTGGGGGTGGGCGAGGGAATCTCCAAGGGCTGGAAGCTCTCTTTATACTACGACTATTCCAAATATCGTTACTATACCAGCGCCCTGCAGTCCATCCGTGGTAAGTTCAGCCTTCCCATCACCACCAACTGGGCGGTCAGCTACGAGACCTACTACGATATCGTCAACAACCGCTTCCAACGCCAGTCGTTCCGCATCTACCGTGACCTGCACTGCTGGGAGGCGGAGGTGCGCATCTCCTATGAGCGCTCCATCGTGGAATACTGGTTTGAGATCCGCATCAAAGAGATTCCGGAGGTAAAGCTATACGGTGCCCAAAGACGGGTGCTGTGAGCACAAAAAGATTCCCAAACCGCCCGGGTTGTGATATATTGTTTATAAACAGATAACCGCTTCGGGAGGAAAACCCTTGAACCCATTGAGATCGCCATCATCTCTCAAGGCTCTTTTACCGACCTTTATCTGCCTGGTAATACTCTCTATGTCGATTACAATGGCGGACGCCAAAGATATACTCGGGGGGCTGGAGTATTTGATCGACGAGGAGACTGCCTACGATGAATATGTCCTGCGCCCGGTCTATATCCCCCATCCGCCGATCATTGACGGCATACTGGACGACGATGCCTGGTATATCGCCGACAGCAACGATGGTGCCATAGCCTACGACTTCGTCTATCGGGGAATCTCCCCGCCCTGGTATGCTGAGAATCAAACCACAGTCTGGTCCGCCTACGACAGCGATTATCTCTATTTTGCCTGGGACTGCGCCCTGGCGGACACCTCCCAGATAGTCTCCAATCTGCTGATCCGTGACTCCTCCCTGTGGTACGACGACCATGTCCAGGTCATTATAGACCCCACCAACGACCGCTCCAGCGCCTACTATTTCGGCGTAACCCCCAAGAATGTCCAGATGGAGGGTTATCTGATCCGTGAGGGGGAGATGGAAAACATCAACTGGGACTGCGTGTGGAAGTCGGCTACCAAGATAGACGAGTATGGATGGGTGGCGGAGATGGCTATCCCCTTCAGGGTTTTTCGCATGAACATTACCAAGAATAAGACCTGGGCGATAAACTTCTTCCGCCTGGACCGTCGCATCAACGACCAGTCGCTGTGGAAAGACCCCGGCGACAACCTCTACCGCATCTCCCGCTACGGCACTATGGAACTTAAAGAAGACATCCGTCGGGGCATCACCCTGGACCTCAAGCCCTACGCCTCCACCCAGATTGACTGGGAAGGGGGTGGGACGGAAAGAGAGGTGGACTTCGGCGGGGGAATTGATTTCTCCTCCCGCATCCTCCCCAATACCACCGTTTCCGGCACAATATATCCTGACTTCATTCAACTGGAGGCGGACCCCGACGAGATAAACCTGGACCCGGACACCGAGCTCTACTATCCAGAGAGGCGCCCCTTCTTCTTAGAGGGTCAGGAGCATTTCATGACCCCATTCTCAATTTTTTACAGCAGACGAATAGGGGACATCAGATACGGCGGAAAGCTCAACACCACCTTCGGCAAGACCTCGCTCTCTCTCCTGGATGTGGAGGCAAATGACGCCCGGGATATGAAGAAGAAGAGCCCCGAGTATTACAACTGGTTCGCCGGGCGCCTCAATCAGGGGATTCTGCCTTACTGGTCGGTGGGGATGACCTTACTCAACCGCAACCAGAAGCAGGGCAACAACACCCTGGGCTCCTTTGACACCACCCTCTCGCTCGGCGATCTGGCGGTCGTAGACGGTCAGGTGGTGGTAATGGACGATTATGCCCTCAATAAACGCCCCATTGCCTACTACCTGGGTGCTTATCGCTCCGACGCCACCTTCAGCTACGATGTGGGCTTTGAGGCGGTACCGGAGGAATATGAGCGAGCCACAATGTCATATCTGCCGGTGCCGGGCATAAAGGGCGGCTGGAGTTCCTTTGATTACAACTACTGGCTCTATGCCGGCGGGATTGAGAAGTTGAACACCTACCACAGCTTCTACCACTATGACAATTACCACGGGATGAAGTCCCGCCAGAGCTACTACACCAACTCCGGCATCTACTTTGAGAATCAACTGGAGATATCCGGTGGCTATGAGTGGAACTACCGCCTATGGGACTACGGACCCGAGTGGGCGGAACAACGCTTTGAGGAATTCCGCAACCGCTACTACGACATTTTTGTGGGCTACAAGATGATGGAGTGGGCATCAACCTACATCTGGTATATGTATGGCAGTCACTACTATTGGAACATGCACTATGTCAACCTCTTCACCGCCCTCAAGATACTTCCCAACCTGGGCTTGGAGTTCAGTGTGGAATATGAGCGCCTGAATACGCAGGACGAATATCTCAATCAAGGTCTTGGGCTTAAGCCCACCGAGGACATCTGGATATTCATCGTCAAGCTCAACTATCAGATTACCAAACAACTCTTCGCCCGTGCTTTCATACAGTCCAGCGGTCTGGACTACACCTGGACCTTCAACGGTCTTCTGGGTTACAACTACCTCCCCGGCTCAAACATCTACCTGGCTTACAACGAGTGGCGTGAATACACCGTCCCCGGCAAGCCCCTGCTGGGACGGATACTACTGCTCAAAGCAAGCTATAATCTGGGGTTGTAGGGTTCAGATTATTCCGCCAATCGTTTCACCTTCATATAAGGAAAATGCAGGCTTGAAAGCCTGCATTTTTTAATTACCGAAATGGACCCTCCTCAAACCATCTATTTCACCTTATAAATATAAACATTCGCCACACTCGCCTCCCCGAAGCTGGGACCGAAGGCGTTTACTAAGACACAATTCTCTGCCAGCCACCGGTGATACTCCCCCTCGCCCTGGTAATGGTCCTCACCGGGCAGAAGAACCTGGTCAAAATAATGACCCCTATCTAAAAACTCGCAGGTCACCACATAGTCCACCTGCCGGGAGGTTATGAAGGCTATCGGTCCACCCGATACCCAGGGGCGAAGATACAACCTATAGGTAGGTCGTCCAAAGGGATAGTCCTCGCTTTCCAGAAAATAGCTGTAGCGACCGGCTCCCTTGTCCCCGGCGATCAGCTCAACCATGGTCTCCTCATCGGGCAGAAGTTGGGGGCAGTCAACATCCGGCGCCGCCGAATCTATCAATATACTGCTCCCCGGAGGGATGTTCTCCTCAATCCAACACCTTGCCAGAGCCCTCCCATCGGGCAGGGTGAACTCCTCCATCCGGTAGCTGTCCAGCACCAGGGGATAGATGAAGAATGCTACCAGCAGAAGCGCCACCACCAGTCCACCCCGACCAACCTGCCCTCTTCCCTTGAATTGTCCATATATCCATCCGCATATATCCGCAAGCGCACGCCCACCCAATATCGCCAGCGCGCCCACCAATGGAAGTATGTGTTTGGGGGGAGCCCACCGTCCCCCGGCGACCAGGATATAGAACACTATGAAGATAACCAGCAAAATATCCATCCTGCTACGCTTCCACAGGGCGCGGACCAAACCCAAAAGCCCGCACACCGCAAGCGGCCAGCTCATAGCGAAGGGGAGAACCATCCCCAGAAGATAGCCGTGCTGTAGGGTGAAGGCGCCCTGGCGGGAGGAGCCTACCCTGATGAAGGTGGAGCCGATGTCATGAGTGAATTGGGAAAAATCCAGTATGCAGAAGGGGCAGGCGAATATAAAACCAGCCAGACCCCCCACAACCAGCAAAATCCAGGCAAGGAAGCGCTTCCGCCAGGGGAGTCGGGGCACAAGGAGCGGCGCCGAAAGCATCGCCGCACCGAGGAAGCCCAGATTATATTTTGCCGCGGTTCCCAAACCGACCATCATTCCGGCAAGAAGGATCCAACGCCACCTCCCCTCCTGCCACCAACGTTCAATGAAGATGAGGGCTAAAGGCAGAAACGCCAAGGCGAAGGTATCCGGCAGAGCGGTATGGGAGGACCAAATCGCTATCCAGACAAGGGCTAAAATAAGGGCGGAAAGTAGCCCGGAGCTCCCTCCGTAACTGCGCTTGCCAGCCCGATATGTCGCCCACACCGCCCAGATGCCGAAACCGGCCGCAAGCAGTCGTGCCAGGACGAAAAATGGAGTCGGATTGAGAAAATAGCTCTGGGCAAAACTGTGAAGCGAGGAGACAGAGCCGGTCAGAAGCGATCCCAGAGCGACCAATCCATAGACGATGAAGGTGGCATAGATGGGAAGACTGCCCGGCCAGGTGAAAAGATGGGGGTTTAAGTCGCCGGTGCCACAGCGCAATGCTCGCTCAACAACTTGAAACTCATCGGCAATGGTCAGGTCCGGCAGGTTGTGACCGATGCCCCACAAGCGCAGTACGCCGGCAAGCACCATCACCCCCAAAAGGGCAAAAAGAAGCCATAGCCTCCTCGTCCGCTCAGCTTTTCGGGGAGATTCCATCTTTCCCCTTTCTACCGAAAGCAACGCCTGCGGTCAATGCCACCATTATCCCCCCGAAGCTGAGCAGGCTCAACGCCAAACCCAGCCAGAAAGTCCACGGTTGAAACTCAAACTCAACGACATGCTCCCCGCCGGGAAACTCCACCCCCCGCATACCGCCGAAGATTTTCGCCACCTCCACCCTCCTGCCGTCAATACCAGCCCGCCAGCCGGGGTAGAAGAGGTCGCTTAGCACCAAAAGACCTTGCGGTCCTTCCACCTGCATGCGAATCAGCTCATCGGAGTATTCCAGAAAATGAACCTCGCCTTCCGGGGTCAGTGCATCATCAAGGAGGGCGGAAAGCTCGGTGAACTCCTGGGGCTTAGCCCCGGCAATGATGAAAGCCCTCCGCCAGGGGTCGTCAAAGTTATAGAGAAATATCTCCCCATCATCCTTCGGCAACAGCTCCTCTCCCCCGGCAAGCACCCGTTTATTAAGCGGCACCCGCTTATAGAGATACTCCACCCCCAGGCGACGGAGCAGTTCCGGCTGGGGGAGTTCTCCTGCAGGGACATAAGCCCGCAAGGGATAGGAACCGTCCCCCGGCAGGAAAACCGCCGACCATAAGGCTTCCTCCAGCTCCGCCGACCGGTCACAGAGCAGAGAGACCCGAGGCACCAGCAAAGAACAGTCCCCGACAATTGCGGGAATATTGGGGATGCGCAGACTGGAGGAGAGATGGGTCTCCTGGGCGGAAAGCTCCCAGCCGGCGGAGAAGATGCGAACAAGGGGACCGTTCTCACCGTGAGCGGAAAGCTCCACCTCATTTTCTGTGAGCATCTGATGGGTGACGAAGAAGTGCCGCCCCCGGGCAAAACCGCCCAGGTCTATTACCAGTATGATAAAGAGCAAGACCCCCCCCAATTTCAGCTTCCTGCGACGCCCCATCAGTCCGATAACCGCTACCGTCAAGGCGACCAGGGCTATCTGCCACATCAACTGACGGTTATAGATGCTCCAGGTGGTCTCCATACGACTGAGGTATTCCAGAGCCTTATCCTTCGCCCCCCCAAAGGAAAGCCCCCCTCCACCACCATAAAAATAATTCGCCATCGCATCGCTCAGCCAATTACCGAAATAATGCACCCCCACCCAGCCGGCGACTGGCAGGGCTACGGCGGTTATCACTACCACCACCATAACCAGACGAAAGCGTGGTGAGGTGCCATCCTCCACCAATCGCCTCACCCCGAAGCCGGCAAGAACCGAAAACCCGAAGCAGGCTAGCAGAAGAAAGCGCACCGGATGGCGAAAGAAGCTGAAGGGTGGCAGATGGTTGAGCAGACCATAAACGGGGTTATACTTCCCCAAGGCAAGGAAGAATGAGACCAGTATCAATACCCCAAAGAAACACACCTGTCGGCGATGGGGCTTCCCCTTCCCCAGCCAGCCCAAGGCGAGGAGGCTTAAGAGGAGGGGAATGATGCCCACATAATAGGTCCCCTCAAAGAAACTGCCGACCCCGAAATAATTGTCAAAAGTGCCGAAATGCTCCAGGAGGACCGTCGGATGGCTGACCTGACCGAAAAACTGGGGAAGGAGAAAGCTCACCCCCTGCAGAGGAAGCCAGGAGAAAGCCAGCTTTTCACCGTCTCCCAATCCCCCTCTAACGCTGTCCAGGGCGAGCTCCCCGCTGGGCAGAACCTGCACCCCGGCGACCAAAAGCCCCAGAAGCGGAACCCAAGCCACCGCCACCACCCGGCGCCAGAACTCCGCCCTGCTCTCCGCCTTACCACCCCAGACCAGAAAAACCAGGGCAGCCATCATCCCGTAGACGGTAAACTGAAAATGCCCGGCAAGAAGGGCTATCCCGAAAGCAAGCCCCAAACCCAAAAGCCAGCGCCACTTGCCCCTGCGGTGGTAGAGGGCTACCAGGAGGAAGAAGAGGGGCAGGAACGCTCCGCCGTGTATGAAGGGGAGGATGCCCAATCGGATGGTGAAATGGGAAGAGAGCCCGTAAGCCAATGCGCCCAGAGCCGCTGAGGGGGGTGAAAGCCCCAGAAGCCGGATGAACGCATATGCGGCGGTGGCAGCGAGCAGGAGGTGGAGGAGGATGTCCAGGTTGTGCGCCAGCCAGGGTGGAGCCATCAAGCCCAGGAGGAGATGGGGCGGATAGGTGTAGCCCCCCTGGCTTTCGGCGTGGATGGGGTAGTTGAGCACCTGTGACCACAGGGGGATACGACCTTCAGATAGGGCTCTACCGAGCAGGTAACTGTGGGGATAGGAGAAAGTCACGCAGTCCTTGGCGTCCAGGACGGCTATGAGCAGGGGTAGATTGATTACCAAAATTATGCCCAAAACCGGGCTAAGCCATGAAAGCTCACGCTTCAGGGAAAACCTCCAGATTGATAAAGCTCGGCTTTTTCAGAATTATAGCACAGGTTTGGGTGGGATGACCATGCTACCCTTCTTTCTATTTGTGATTTAAAAATATTTATGATAAGATTTATATCATGCAGGAAACACCGGATAAAATAGCGAAGTTAGTTGAATATTACGAGACCCTCACATCGGGGAGGGTTCCCGATAGTTTTGACGAGGCGCAACTCAAGCAGTCATTCATAAACCCCTTCTTTGAGGAACTCGGCTGGAATGTCCGCAACCCCAGCGAGGTATCGGTTGAAAAAAGAGTTCACATAAGGGAGAGCACTAAATCAGCTGACTACTGCTTTCTACTAAACAACAAACCGCAGTTCATAGTTGAGACCAAGAACATCAATAAGAAACTCACCAACAGCGACTACATCTTCCAGACAAAATTATACGGATACAACCTCCCCGCACCCCTGGGCGTCCTGACCAACTTCGGACGCTTCCGCCTATATGACACCGGGCTTGAGCCCGACTACGATAACCCCGCCAGAGGGCTCATCAAAAAATACGACCTCTCTTATGCGGACTACCTTGACAGGTGGGACGACATATATGAGATGTTCTCACGCAGTGCGGTTGAGGGTGGGTCCCTGGTTGAACTGATACCGAAGTCCAGAAGAGTGCGGAACAAGGAGGCGCTGGATGTTAAGTTCTTTGAGAGCCTGACCGAGTGGCGGGAGGATTTCGCAAAGGTGATAGCACTCCGCAACCCCCACCTCAACGACGAATACCTGATAAACGAGGCGGTCCAGCGAATTCTGGACAGGATGGTCTTCATAAGAGTTATTGAGGACAGGGGGATAGAGTCCGTCCAACTGCTGAGGGACGCCCTCAATCGCTGGTCTGATGAGAAAGAAAAACCGCTCTATCAGTATGTGGTGGACAAGTTCAGATACCTTGACCCCCACTACAACGGGCAACTATTTGAAAAACACCCCCTATCAGAGAACCTAATCATAGACGATGACCTGGTTAGGCAATTCATAGAGTCCCTCTACTACCCCAAGTCTCCCTACCAGTTCAATAAGATAGGCGTTGAAATGCTGGGCACCATCTATGAGCGGTTTCTGGGCTCAACCATACGGCTCACCCCCGCACACCGGGCGAAGGTTGAGAAGAAGCCGGAGGTTCGGAAGGCGAGAGGAGTATATTACACGCCGAAATACATCGTGGACTACATCGTGGAGAATACGGTCGGGGAACTCTTGAAGAAGTGCAAGACCCCCAGGGCGGTGGCGAACCTGAAAATCCTTGACCCCGCCTGCGGTAGCGGTAGTTTCCTGCTGGGGGCGTTCCAGACACTGATTGACTGGCACGAGGACTATTACAACGAAAACCCGGATAAGATACGGAAGGGCATAGGCCCCGCCTTGGCGGGGTGCTGGTATGATAAAGAGACGGAGAGGTGGAAACTGACCGCAAAGGAGAAGGGCAAGATACTCGTCAATAACATACATGGGGTGGACATAGACCCCTCTGCTGTTGAGGTTACGATAATGAGTCTATATTTGAAAGTGCTTGAGGATACCAATGTTGAGTTTCTGATAAAGACCGCCCTTCTGCCGCCCCTGCACCGCAATGTGAAGTGCGGGAACTCACTGATAGGTTCCGACTACTGGGACTTCGTCCGTGATAAGCAGGGTGAGTTATTCGAGCGAACACTTTCAGAGGAGAGGCGGGTGAACACCTTTGACTGGGAGGACGAGTTTGAGGGGATAATGAAGCCCCGCCCCGCCTATGGCGGGGGCGGGGGGGGTCCTGCCCCGCAACATGCGGGTCCTGCCCCGCAACATGCGGGGTTTGATGCGGTTATAGGAAATCCACCGTATGTGAATATTTTTAACATAGAATCAAGAACGAGAAATTATTTGAAGAAAAAGTATAAAATCTACAAAAATAAGAGTGACCTTTACTCTTTTTTCATTGAATTGATAGTAAATGATTTATTGAAGCCTTATGGATATTTAGGTTACATAATATCTTCGACCTGGCTAACAACAGTAAGTTTTGATAAGTTAAGAAAATTATTGCTAGAAAAAACTTCCATCTATGAACTTGTTCCGATGCCTTTGGGCACTTTCAAAGAAGCAACAGTTGAAACAATAATTTTGGTCTTAAATAGAAAAAAGAGGAAGGGTAATGTGATATCGGTAAAATCACTGGATGAAAATGGAGTAGCAGAAGAAGAAAATAATATTTCACAGGAAAGAATTGGAGAAATTGAAAGGAATATGTTTATTCTAGAGCTTGACGAAAAATTGGATAAAGTTCTTAGTAAGATAGAAATGCATAATAAATTGGGAGACCTTATAAAATTTACAAGGGCAGTAAAAACTTCAAATGATAATAAATTTGTATTGAATGAGAAAAAAAATGATGATTGTTATAAATTGCTAAGGGGAAGGGATATTGAAAGATATTATTTTAACTATAAAGGGCTTTGGATATGGTATAGACCAGATTTGATGAAGGAGAAGGTTGGTTGCTTAACTCACACAAAATCACTATTTTTGGTTAATGAAAAAATAATTTTGCAGGGGAGGAGTGGTAGGAATATTATCGCTGGATATGATAATGAACAGTTTTTTGCGCTTGATACTTGTTATGTATCAAAAAATGTGCCAGATGATATAAATGTGAAATACATAACTGGCATATTAAATTCAAAGATGATAAATTTCTGGTATGGTTTCTATTATCGAACTGCTACTGTTTCAACGTATGAAATTCATTCTATCCCCATCCGCTCAATAGACTTCACAAACCCAGATGATGTGAAGCTACACGACCGAATGGTGGGGCTGGTGGAGGAGATGCTCACTCTCCACGAACGGCTTGCGGGTGTGAAGAGCGACGCCGACCGCACCCGCCTGGAGCGCGCCATAAAGAAGACCGATAAAAAGATTGACGCTCTAGTCTATGAGCTGTATGGGCTGACGGAGGAGGAGATAAGGGTGGTGGAGGGGGTGGATTAAAAGATGACATTAGTTATCACTGTTTTAACAGAGGAAGAATTAATTGTTACAAGTGATAGACTAATTTCAAATAGTGATGGAACCTATGAGAAAGGTGAAAAAATTTATGAATGGTCTGATAACCATGTTATTGCAACATTAGGTTTATCATCTTGGAGTGGAAAAAACATAGACAAACATATTGAAAATACAAGAGAACGTATACTGGAAAGATATGGTGATAAATATTTTTCTAATACTATAAGTTTATCTATTCAAACATCACGATTTGATATTGTATTTTCAGAAACCTTTCCGGAAGAACCTTTAGATGATGTTGTTCATATTGTGCATTGCGGATATGATAGAGAAAATAAAAGATTTTATATTAGTGGAAGAAAACGTAAATATAACAATAATTTGAGACATTACGATTGTCAAATAACTCCAGATTTATCAGAAGGTTTTAATCACGTAAAAGCAATTGGCTACACAAATTTTATAAACGAGGAAGTTTTGGCATTGAATCAAAAAATGAATATTAAAGGAGAGAAATTTAGAAATTATAACGAGGCAATTGTGTGGCTAACATATATTTGGGAAAGAGCTTTGTCTTTACAAGCGGAAAAACAAGCATATTTTTATGATGGTCCAATTGATTTATATAGAATTAAAAAAGAAAAATTTTTAAAGGGAACATTACTATCTTTTTTAAGACATGACCCGGATGATTGGTATAAGTATCATGAAGTTAAAAGGTCAAAATATTATTCATACGATAAAGAAAAAATCAAAAGAGAAGTTTCTTATTGTCCGTATAGGTATGAAAGAAAAGATGATTTAGTATGTGAAAAAGCTGAGTATCGTGATAATTTTAGAATTCCAGGTGAGACAAATGTTATAAGCACAGATGTATGTAAAAAATGTGAATTATCTAAAATTCATGATGAAGTAAATTGCAAGAACTTTCACATTAATGTAATAATCACAAGGAGTTTCCAGGGCCCAGAATTCGTTAAACATTCTATGTGTTGTCAGATTGGGAATGGAGGAATTGGATTAAATGACATAGAAAAATGTATTTCTGGTTGTGATAATCGTGAGCCTAGAAAAAAAGATAAATAGCCCCGTCGCAAGAGTCATTATCGAATAGGTGTATGAACAATACTAATAATAATTATTGTCTATTAGTGACCTGACGGAGGAGGAGATAAAGGGAAGGCTTCCAGCAGGCGAGGATTCCCCGCCTTTGGCGGGGTCGCCTGCAAACAAAGGACCTGGCTTTTCAGGATTATAGCATAGGACAGGGATATAGGGACGAATATGTGAGGTGAGATACCCCGCTCAGTCAAAACGGCGCAGGCCGGCCCGCCGTGCCTCCTGAAGGGCTTCATTCCACTCATCCCGGTTGATCCTTCTGGAGAGCTGGGAATACTGGGAGGCTTTATAGGTGGGATAATACTGGTCCATCAGGTTAAAATAGGTGCCTTTTGATATCTCCTCGGCAACAAACTCAGCCACTTCGGCGGTTCCGGCGATGCCCTCGGGCATCACCAGATGGCGAAGGATAATCCCCCGTCGGGCGATGCCCCCATCATCCACCTGCAAATCACCCACCTGGCGGTGCATCTCCCGCAGAGCGTCCCGGGCGCGCCGTGGATAGTCCGGCGCCTGAGAATAGCTCTCCGCCACCTCCTCGTCCCAATATTTGAAATCGGGCATGTAGATGTCAACTACGCCATCCATCTCCCGCAAAATCCCGGCAAGCTCATATCCACCGCAATTATAGACCAGCGGAAGGCGTAAGCCCCCCTCCACTGCGAGGACCAAAGCGGAGAGAATCTGGGGGAGAAAATGGGTGGGGGTCACCAGGTTGATATTGTGACAGCCGATGGACTGCAATTGGAGCATTATCTCAGAAAGCTCCTCGGGGGATGATTCTTTTCCAGCCAAGCCGTGGCTGATGTCGTAGTTCTGACAGAATATACAGCCCAGATTACAGCCGGCGAAGAAGATGGTCCCGGAACCACGAACCCCAACCAGGGGACGCTCCTCGCCATAATGGGGTCCATAGCTTGCCACCAGCGCCCTCTCCCCTCCCCGACAGAAGCCAAGCTCCCCTCCGATGCGGTTCACCTTGCAGAGGCGGGGGCACAGGTCGCATTCGGAGAGGCGGGCGGTGAACTTATCGGCAAGCTCCGCCAGCCTCCCCTCCTCAAAAAGCTCCAGATAAGCCGGCCAGGTTTCGGCTTCGCCCATAGATAGAATCTAACACAGTCAGGTTGGTTAGACCAGTGGATTTCGCCACAATTGACATAATGGATAAACTATGCTAATATTCATACGACATCCCCCCGACAAGGAGGTAAAGATGCGCTCATTCCTAAACGGCATACTTGCCGGGATTGTAGCCGGCATCATCATTACCATCACCATAATCGCCTTCATCATAATCTGGAAGGATATCGTCGCCCCGGATTATTTCCAGAAGGTCTCCACCGAGGTCATTAACTCCGCCCAACTGAAAAGGCTGATGGACAACCCGGAACTGGCATTTATACCTCAGCTCTTCGCCAATACCGGCGGACTGCGTAACTACATCACCCTGCTCGGCGCCAATATCATCCTCGGCTTCCTTTGGGGTCTCGGCTATGTCTATCTGCGAAAATCACTTCCTCGCCACTGGATTTTCTCCGGTCTGACCTTCGGTCTCTTCGCCTGGTTACTGGGACAGGTTCCCGTCTGGGCGCTCCTAGCCATCCACACCCAGTTCCCCCGCACCGTGCTGGGCGGATGGGCTCTAGGCGGAGTGGTCGCCTGCCTGCTGGGAGGCCTGGCGGTGGGGTTTATCTACAACTTACTTCAAAAGGAAACCTCCGCCTGGCGCCGAGAAAAAGAATACAAAAAGGAGAAAAGACGGGGGCGGGATGAGGAGGAGAAGGTGAAGGAGGAGAAAAAGGAGAAGGACAGCGGTGAACAGACCGGTGAGCGATAGCCTTACCCCTTGATGGACTCAATCCCCTGAGACCAAAAGCTAAATAATTTTGTATTCGCCCCTTCCGTAAAATCTCTATGACCATGAAACTCTCCCGCCTAAAGCCCCTCTTCCTTGTGGCGCTCGCCGCTCTGCCCCTGTTCTGGGGGCTTTTCTTCCCCGAAGATGAACCCCCGCCCTTCTCTGAAGAATCCGCCCTGCTCCCCTTCCCCGGCGCAAGCAAGGGGAAACCCTATCCCGATATAGCGGGTATCTATGGAGTCTACGATGGAGAAGGAGAGCTCCTTGGCTACTCCGCCTCCAGCTCCGCCCTGGGTATAGAGGTGAGCGGTTACGGAGGGGCTATGGAGCTGGTAGTGGGTTTGGATGTAGAGGGAAGGGTGGCTGGGGTGGTGGTGCTGGGCAACGCTGAGACCCCCAACTACCTATATAAGGTGCTGGAGTCCAAAGCCTTCTCCGCCCTGAGCGGAAAGAGCATAAGCGACAGATTCGCAATCGGTGATGACCTGGACGGTGTGAGCCGAGCCACGGTGACCTGGCAAGCGATCGTCTTGGGCACTAAAGAGATTGCCGCGGTCATATCCACCGGAGTTCTCAAGAGGGACGTCTCTTTCTCGGCCGAAGGGGGCAACCGGACAGCGACCATCATCAAGCTCTCCGTCGTTTTCCTGATCTTCATCGGGGCATTCTCCCTGGCAAAACTTAAACCAAAAAGCCGCCTGCTCCGTTACCTATCAATCCTCACCTTCACCATTCTAGTGGCACTCATTTGGGGAATCTTTCTCTCCCTGCAGGGATTGGCTTACCTGCTTATGGGCAAGCCCCAACCCCTGCTGGTCATCCCCATCTTCTACCTGCTTCTTTTCCTCTCCCTCCTTACTACGACTATCTTCGGACGAACCTACTGCGGATACCTCTGTCCACTGGGCTTGGTGATGGACCTGGCTTATCGCCTGAAGACGCCCCAGGCGAAAATACCCAGCTGGGCAAAACATTCTGCCGGTGCGGTCAAATACATCCTGTTAATACTGGTCGTGCTCTTATGCCTCCATGTGGGCGGGGTGGGTCCCGCCGGCTGGGAACCCTTCACCATCCTCTATCTCACCGGAATTAAATTCGCTGTGGTCATCTTGACCATAGCCATCTTCTCCGCAAGCTTACTATACCCTTATCTCTGGTGCCGTTATCTCTGTGGCGTGGGAGCTATCCTGGGAGCCTGTTCGGCATTCGCTCCGGTGGCGGTGCGCAAGGATAAAAACTGTGACCTATGCGAACGGTGCATCCCCGCATGCCCGGTGGAGGCAATCAGCATAACCGGGGGAGAGACGCTCCCTTACATTGACCCCACCCTCTGCCTCCGTTGCGGGGAGTGCTTCCGGGTCTGCCCCAGGGGAGCCATCAAATCATGAAAAATGAACCCATCTGCGTTAAAATTTGTTGTATAATATAGATAATGAGCAGGCGTTTACAGAATATCATCGGAGCTTTCACCCTTCTGGCGATAATCGTCTCCGTGGTCGCCCTTGCCTGGTGGGCGATATATGACAGCGTCTTTCCGCCCACGCCTGAGGAGCGCGAGGCGCAACTGACCGAGGAGCGCAAGGACCAGTTCCTGAAGGCTCTGGAGAAGGGAAATCTGGAGCTCCATCCGGCGGAGCACTGGAAACCGCTGGAGGTGGAAGGTGGCGACTAAACAAGTCCAATGTCTGCTCTGTCCCCGCCACTGCGAACTGCGAGAATATGAACGGGGCGACTGCAGGGTGCGGGTGAATGTGGGCGGGGAGCTCCATACCCTGGTCTGGGCAGAGGCTTGCTCCGCCAACATTGACCCTATGGAGAAGAAACCCCTCTTCCACTTCCTGCCGGCTACCTGGATATTCTCCATCGCCACCGCCGGTTGCAACCTGCACTGCAAATTCTGCCAGAACTGGCAGCTCTCCCAATCCAACCCGGAGGACACCAGAAACTTCCGCCTGGTGCCGGCCGATGTGGTCGCCGAGGCAAAAGCTAGCGGATGCGGTTCGGTGGCTTACACCTACTCCGAGCCGGTGGTCTTCTATGAGTATGTCAAAGACACCGCCCGCCTGGCTCGCGGTGAGGGACTGCGCAATGTTCTGGTCACCGCCGCCTTCATAGACGAGAAGCCTCTAAGGGAGCTCTGTCAGTTCATTGACGCCACCAACACCGACCTGAAGTCCATCCGCAACGAATACTATCAGGAGATATGCGACGGGGAACTGCCCCCGGTGCAGAGGGCTATAAAGACAATCCAGCAGGAAGGGGTTTGGCAGGAGCTGACCTATCTGATCATCCCCACTTTAAACGACACCGACGAGGAGTTCTACGACTACTTCCACTGGGTGCTGGACGAGCTGGGTCCCGACATCCCCCTCCACCTCTCCCGCTTCTACCCCACCTACAAACTGAGCAACCTCCCCCCCACCCCAACCTCCACCCTCACCCGAGCCCGCAATATCGCCCTGGAGGTGGGACACAACTATGTCTATGTGGGCAACATGCCCGGTCACCCCGGAGAGTCCACCTACTGCCCCGGCTGTGGTGCCACCATCATCAGGCGCAGGGGCTACAACATCGGCGAGGTGAAGCTGACCGCTGAGGGCAGATGCCTCTTCTGCGGGAGGGAGATTCCCGGAGTGTGGAGGTAGGATAAGATTTAAGCAAATCATGACATTTTCAGCCGAGGACTCGCCCCTCGGTTTTATCATTGCCGGGAAAGCTAGAAAAAACTAAGACTTTTTCTCACATTCTTTTCTTTTTACACTTGACAACTTGACCTAATCTGTGCTATTATGTTAGAAAAGTTTAATAATGTGAAATATTTCCCAAATATGCGATTTATAACCTCATACAAGTGGGTATTGTAATGTTAAGGAACAGCAGGACATTAAAGATAAAGCCCGCATTTCACCTGCTCTCTTACCGATTCACCTGTACATTTCTATTTTTTCCCCTCAACAACCTGGGGCTGGAGTCTGGAGTTTATTTTATCCACGTCTCCGCCCCCGGGCTATGCGAGTCTCGCAAGATAGTTTTCGCACCATAAAGGCAAAAAGGAGTTGATAGGAATGAAGAACACAATCATATTCACAGTCCTTTTGGGACTTTTAGGGCTCGCTCTACTTCTTTGGGGATGTTCGGAGGAGTATGACAACGTCTCATCCAAAACGCCTCAACTAATCTTTGATGAGATAGACGCGGAACATCCCGTATGGTCTCCTTTGGGGGATACCATAGTTTTCTCGAGTTTTGAGCTTTGGACCATAGACCCGGAGGGGGGAAATCTAACACTTTTTCTAAGCACCAATGAGTTCGACCCGCCAGCAAACGCTCTCTACCCCTACGATTACAGTGATGACTGCTACCTTCTGTTCACTGACGACTCTAGCCTACTTCCCGGAAATATTTATTATATCCCCCCGCAAGGGAATGAACCGGTATATTTATTCCCGGGCTCAACTCCTACAGTTAAAGGCAACATAGATGGAACCTACAACATCGCATACCTTATCCATGAATATGACGTGTTGAGCAACGGCATATACCTGTCCGACATCCACGGCTCCGAACCCCAGTTGGTTGCGGAGGGAGACTTCATATACGGTATTGACTGGTCTCACGATGGGACGATGTTAACCTACATAAGAGGGATACCTCTTGGACAAAACGATTGGGAATACGAACTGTGCGTCTATGATTTGCCATCCCAGAACGAAGAGGTAATATACGAGACCAACCTTGACCTCTGTTTTCCCCGCTGGTCTTACGATGGAGAGTGGATAGCATTTGGCGGCTATTATGTTCCCCCGGGCTATGAATATGGTCATAAGGAGGTATGGATTATATCCGCCGAGGGGGGAGAACCTGAAAGGCTAACCTACTTCCCCTACGGCCCTGGCTTAGAGATGCCAGGGGTGAGCTCACTCTCCTGGTCCCCCGACGGCAAATGGATAGTCTATGACCTTATGTGGCGCGAACTCTGGAAGGTGTATGTGGAGTAGGCGTAATTCATCACTTTAACCCGCCCCAATCATCTGGGGCGGGTTTTTTTCGCTTCTCTTCCTCCCTTTTCCCCTTCCAATTTTACCTCAGCTATGTTAGTCTGACCAATTGCCCTCCGGGGACTTTTCCCCAGGCAAGCTATGACAAGAGAAAAGCCCCTCATCGTTCAATCCGACTACACCATCCTCCTGGAGGTGGACTCGCCCCTCTTTGAGGAGGTGCGCGACCATCTGCTCACCTTCGCCGAACTGGTCAAATCTCCGGAGCATATCCACACCTACCGCATCTCCCCCATCTCCCTGTGGAACGCCGCCTCCGGGGGAATTGACGATGTCTTCATCTTAGCCACCCTGGAGCGCTACGGCAGATACGAGATTCCCCAAAACATCCGCTCCTTCATCATCCAGCAGATTGGCAGATACGGTCGTCTCAAGTTGGTGCGCGCAGACGAAGGGCTCCTGCTCACCTCCGAAGACCCCCTGCTCATAGAGGAGATAGCCAACCTGCGCAAGGCAAAACCCCATATAATCGGTCAGGTAGATGAGCGCAATCTGCTGGTCAAGGATATGTCCAGAGGTCTCATCAAGCAGATACTCATCCACCTGGGTCATCCGGTTGAGGACACCGCCGGCTATATAGACGGCGCACCGCTGTCCTTCTCCCTCAGAGAAACCGCCTTATCGGGTGAACCCTTCCTTTTGCGAGATTATCAGCAGTCGGCTATGCGAGCCTTCTACGCCGAGGGGGCTACCACCGGAGGAAGCGGAGTGGTGGTTCTGCCCTGCGGGGCGGGAAAGACCATCTTGGGGATGGGAATTATGGAAAAGGTAGCCAGCTGGACGCTCATCGTGGTCACCAACATCACCGCCGCCCGGCAGTGGATAGACGAACTGCTGGACAAAACCACCCTGACCGAAGATGAGGTAGCGGAGTATTCCGGAGAGCGCAAGGCAATCAAACCGGTAACCATAGCCACCTACCAGATACTGACCTGGCGAAAGGACAAGACGAGCGGATTCCCCCACTTTACCCTCTTTGATAAGGAGGAGTGGGGGCTGGTTCTTTACGACGAGGTGCATCTTCTTCCCGCTCCCATATTCCGCATCACCGCTCAGATTCAGGCTAAGCGCCGGCTGGGCTTGACCGCCACTCTCATCCGGGAGGACGGTCGGGAGGGGGATGTCTTCTCCCTCATCGGACCCAAGAAATATGATATTGCCTGGCGCCGGCTGGAAAAAGCCGGCTGGATTGCCATCGCCTCCTGCTACGAGGTGCGGGTGCCCATGCCCAAGAGCGAACGACTCTCCTATGTCACCAGCGAGGTGCGCACCAAGTTCCGCATCGCCAGCGAAAACCCCGAGAAACTGCCGCTGATAAAAACCATAATTGGCCGCCATCCCCAGGCCCAGATCCTGGTCATCGGGCTCTATCTCTCCCAACTACGTAAGGTGGCAAAGATGTTAGGGGTGCCCCTCATTCAAGGCTCCATGCCCACCACCGAGCGGGAGAAGATTTACGACGCCTTCCGCAGGGGGATACAGCGCATCATCGTGGTCAGTAAGGTAGCCAACTTCGCTGTGGACCTCCCCGACGCCAATGTTGCCATACAAATATCCGGCACCTTCGGCTCCCGCCAGGAGGAGGCGCAGAGGCTGGGCAGAATCCTGCGCCCCAAAAAGGGCGAAAATATGGCTTACTTCTACACCTTGGTAAGCGAGGAGACCTCCGAGGAGGAGTTCTCCAAGAAACGCCAACTGTTTCTCACCGAACAGGGTTATCAATATTTTGTGATCACACCGGACAGGGTGCTGGACGGGGGTCTGGGTTCGCCTCGGGTAGACTAGCGGAATCTGTAAAGGAGAGAGGTTTTTATGTGGAGGTTATTAAAGGAAGGGCAAATATCTCAGACCGGGAAACCGGGCTTTCTATAGTAGTTTGACAATAAAAAATGGGACGGCGTCCGCCGTCCCGGCTTAATTATAGAACTATCCTATCTTCGGGGATTAAACCAGCAAAATCCCCACTCGTAAAGGCAACCTGAAATCTCTCCAAATTTCACCTACTCCATCTCCTTGACTATCTCCTCCTTCCGCAGATAGGCGGGAACGCTCCGATCTTCAACCATCCTCGCCCCGCCGACAACTCCCTGCTCCGGGACGAACTCTATTATCTCCGGATACTTGCGGCTTGGATCATCGCCGTCCTGGGGGAAACCGGTGGCGATGACGGTGACGGAGAAGTCGCTCTGTCCCTCCTTGATAGCCGCTCCGAAGATTATGTTGGCTTCCTCGTCCGCCACCCCGGTGATAACTTCTGTGGCTTGTTGAACATCGTTCAGAGTCATAGAAGGGTCCCCGGTGATGTTTATCAGCAATCCCTTTGCTCCGCTGATGGTATATCCCTCAAGCAGGGGACTGCTGATAGCCTCCTCAGCGGCTTGTGCCGCCCTGTTCTCACCACTTGCTTGACCGGTGCCCATGATGGCGCCCCCACCGCATTCAGCCATCACCGTGCGCACGTCGGCAAAATCAACATTAATCAACCCGGGCACGGTGATGAGGTCGGAGATACCCCGCACCGCCCGCACCAGCACATCATCCGCCAGGCGAAAAGCTTCAATGAACGAGGTGTTCTTATCCACCACGGAAAATAGCCTTTGATTGGGAATGACTATTACAGTATCCAATCGTCCCTTCAAGTCGCTGAGCCCCGAATTCGCCTGACGCATACGCTTTTTCCCCTCAAATTCAAAAGGCTTGGTAATTACAGCCACGACCAGAGAGCCAAGGCTCTTGGCGATGTCCGCAATTATCGGTGATGCCCCAGTGCCGGTGCCTCCGCCGAGCCCGCAGGTGATAAAGACCATATCCGACCCTTCCAGAGCTTTTACCAGACTGCCCTCGTCCTCCTGTGCGGCTGCCCGCCCAATCTCCGGACAGGCTCCAGCACCCAGACCCTTGGTCAGCTTGCTTCCTATCTGCACCTTTTGTATGGCTTTATTGTTCCGCAGGACTTGAGCATCGGTGTTGACGGCGATGAACTCCACACCCCGCAAGTGGCTCTCAATCATACGGTTTACCGCATTTCCACCCCCGCCGCCCACACCCACCACCTTGATGGTCGCACCTGCTTGATACTCCTGCTCAAAATGAAGCATCTCGGATGGTTGGGAGGTAATCATCCTCCCCACCTCCTTTCTTGTTTAAAAGAATTAATGAACCCATTGATGAATCCGAAATGAAAGACCATATCCAACACCCTTAATACTTTTTTTAGGAAAAGTCCTGAAAGAGCTCTCTGAACCAACGGAACACCCCAACCCGACGGCGCTTGCGTGCTTTGGGTTGCTCCTGCAGTATATCGTATAGCACCAAGCCTACACCGGTGGCATAGATGGGGTCGCCGATGACATCACCCAACCCACCGATATCGTGTGGAGCGCCCAGGCGGGTAGGAAGCTCAAAGACCTCCTCCGCCAGCTCCACCGCTCCGGATATCTTGGCTGAACCACCGGTGATGACCACCCCGGCGGCTAACATGTCATAGAGGTTCAACTTATGTATCTCCCGCTTTGCCCACAGATATATCTCCTCCATCCTTGCACCCAATATCTCCACCAGGGAGGTCTGGGCTACCATCTTAGCCGCCCGCCCTCCCACTCCGGGAACCTCCACGCTCTCATCCTCATCTATCAAGGGCATCCACACCGAACCGAACTCCTTCTTCAATTCCTCGGCACTGTTCATGGGGGTGCGCAGACCGATGGCTAAATCACGGGTCATGTCGTTTCCACCCAAGGGAACCACAAAGGTCTTGGTTATACATCTATCCAGAAAGACCGCTGTATCTGTAGTCCCTCCGCCAATATCCAGAAGCACCACGCCAAGCTCCTTCTCATCTTCGGTCAGCACCGCCTCGGCACTCGCCAGGGGTTCCAGGACCAGGCGGGAGACGCCGTAGCCAGCCCGCTCCACCGATTTGATGATATTCTCGGCAAAGCCCTCGGCGCAGGTCACCAGATGAACGGTGGCTTCCAGACGGGTACCGGTCAGACCCACCGGATTGTCCACCCCCCCCTGGTCATCTATCTCAAACTTCTGGGGGATGATGTCCACAATGCGCCTGTCCGCCGGTAGGGCTATCGCACTTGCCGCCTCAATAACCCGGTTGACATCCTCGTGGGTTATCTCCCGATTGGGTGCGGAGATGGCGATTACCCCCCTGCTGTCGGTGCTTTCTATGTGTTCGCCGGCGATACCCACCAAAACCTCGTCCATACTTACACCAGCCATCAGCTCCGCAGAATGTATGGCATTAGTGACGGAGTGAACCGTCTCCTCCAGGTTGACCACCGCACCTCTCTTCAAGCCCTTGGAGGGATGCATACCCACCCCCACGACACTAACCTTCCCCAGTTCGCCGACCTCACAGATGATCGCAGCTATCTTGGTGGTGCCGATGTCAAGTCCCAAAACCAACTCCTCACTTTCAGCCATCATCCCTCCTCTCCCTTCGGCTCACTTCCATTTATTACCTCCCCTTTATCAACGATAATACGGTCATCAAACCGAGCATCAACCTCCACCCATCCCTTCTCCACCGCAAGACGATATATTGCCGAAGCACGGACAAGTTCCTTCTTGCTCATATCGGGGGCAAATACCACCGAGATGCCTTCAACGGTATATCCTCTAAACTCATCAAGGTCAAAATAGCAGAGCCTTGCCCCAAGATACAGATTCTCCTTGCGCATGCTGGTAAGGACATCAAGGGCAGACTGCAGATCCTCACTTTCAATGTGACCGTCTCCATCGGCATCCTCAAAGACCGTAGGACCGATGAGAGGAAGTTCACCACGCACCACCTCACCACTGCTGTCATAAAGACAACTGTGGTTGTCCACCACTCGCAGACTATCCCCCAGACGAATGAGAGCTACGGGGATGGACTCGGTGATCTGGATGACCACCTCACCGGAGAGAGACTTATTGACCACCACCGACATAACTCTGGGGTTAGATAGGAGGGCGTCTGCCACCTTACCTTCGTCTATCTCCTCAATATTTTGTCCGACGGCGATGCCGGCAAGCCGAGCCACCTCATCGTCGGAGATGAAGCAGTTGCCCTCAACTGTTATCCTGTCCACCTCTATCAGCCCCAAAAAGAGTGACAGCTTGACTATCCCGAAGGCTATTCCCATCGCCACGGCAAACATCAGCAATACTTCCACCAGCCGGTGGATAAAACCCCTTTTTGGCGCTCTGGTGGTTCTCTCTGCCACCCGCGCCCGGTCCAGCGTCACCCTATTACCAAAGACCATATCCCTATTTGCCATCCTTCACCTCCTCCTCTCCAACGATGCATACCTCCGGCTCAAGCTTCATCCCAAACAGTCGCCGCACTTTCTCCTGTGCCAACTCCATCAGGTTGAGAATATCCGCAGAGGAAGCCCCACCGGTGTTGACGATGAAATTTGCGTGTTTTTCGCTAATTTCCGCCTTCCCCACCCGCATTCCCTTACAGCCAGCCTCCTCCAGAAGTCGTCCGGCGGGAAGCTCCTTTGACGGGTTCTTGAAAAATGAGCCGGCGCTGGGATAATCCAGCGGCATCTTTTCCCGGCGAACCGCAAGCACCTCGTCAACCAGGCGCTTGAGCAATTTACTGTCGCCTGCAAGCAAGCTCATCCTGCAGGACAGAGCTATACCCTTATCCCCAAGAACGCTTGAGCGGTAACCGAACTTGAGCAGGCGTGGGTCAACTCTCTGCACCCTCCCGCTGTAAGAGAGTAGTTCCACCTCACTCACCACATCAGCCACGCTCCAGCCGTAGGCACCGGCGTTCATATACAGAGCACCACCAATGGTTCCGGGAATACCGCAGGCATACTCCAGACCGCTCATTCCCCGCTCCACTGCCTGGCGGGAGAGGTCAATAAGCGGTTCTCCAGCCCCAACGGTCACTCCCTCACTTCCCCAAGTAACTCCTCCCAACTCCTCCCCAACCTTGACCACCACACCACGTATACCGCCGTCCCGCACCAGCAGGTTGGTGCCGGCGCCGATGACTAACGGTTTCACTCCCACCTCCCTGAGCCGACGAACCAGCTTGACCAGAGCCTGTTTGCTCTTCGGTATGACCAGAAGGTCCATCGGTCCCCCCACCTGCAAGGTAGTGTGGCGGGAGGCGGGCTCATCATAAAGCAGGGTCAGTCCCGGGATGTCCTCTATGGAAAGTCCTTTAACCATCTGTCCTTCCATGACCCTCCTCAAGCAGTTCGGCGACCTTTCGCGCTACCTTCCATACATCACCAGCCCCCATCAGGATTACCATATCGTCAGGCTGGGCTCTCTCTGCGACCACCGCCGGTATCTTCTCCTTATCGGCGATGTAAGTTGCACGCCTGTGTCCGAAAGCCCGAGCCATCTCCACCATCGTCTCCGCCCTCACCCCGTCTATAGGCTCCTCCCCTGCAGGATAGATATCGGTAACTATCAGCTCATCAGCCTGGAAGAAGGAACGAGCAAACTCCTCGGTCAGGTGCTGGGTGCGGGAATAACGGTGGGGCTGGAATATTGCCAGTATGCGCTTATTCCAGGAATCAACCAAGGCTTTGAGGGTGGCTTTTATCTCCGTCGGATGATGTGCATAATCGTGCATGATGATGATGTCATCTGCGGTCTTGCCCACCACCTGAAAGCGCATCTCTATGCCGTCAAAGGTGGAAAGTGCCCGGCGAATATCCTCCCACTCCACCCCCAGCTCTAAAGCCACACCGATGGACGCCAGGGCGTTATAGACATTATGCCGACCGGGCAGGTTGACCTCAATCTCCCCCACATCCTCCCCTTCTATGTTCAGGCGGAAGCTGGAGGACATCGGTCGGTGGTGCACATCAAAGGCAGAGAGCTCCGCCTGCGAAGTCATTCCATAGATGCGCACCCGGCGATTGATGTGCGGTCTAATGGTAGCCAGATTGGGGTCGTCTCCGCAGATGAAGGCGGCACCGTAGAAAGGCACTTTATTGATAAACTGCACAAACGCCTCCTGTATCGCCGCCAGGTCGGGGTAATAATCCAGGTGGTCCCGGTCAATATTGGTTACGATCACATAGATGGGAGAAAGCTTGAGGAAGGAGCCATCGCTCTCATCGGCTTCGGCTACCAGATACTGTCCGTCGCCCAGCTTGGCTCCCGCCCCGATACTGTTCAGCCGACCGCCGATGACATAGGTGGGGTCCAAGCCGGCCGAAGCCAGTATTGAAGCCAGAATGGAGGTAGTGGTGGTCTTGCCATGGGTGCCGGCAACCGCTATCCCCACCTTCAAGCGCATCAGCTCGGCGAGCATCTCCGCCCGGGGGATGATGGGCACCCCCTCCCGGCGAGCCCAGGTCATCTCGGGATTATCCTCCGGAATTGCCGAGGAATAGATCACCACCTCAGCACCCGAGCAGTTCCGTGCCTTATGACCCAAAACCACCTTCACCCCCAACTTCTTCAGCCGCTTCACCGTCTCACCCTCCACCAAATCGGAGCCGGTGACCGTAAAACTAAGGTTGTGCAGCAGTTCTGCAAGCCCGCACATGCCAGCCCCGCCTATGCCCACAAAATGTATGTGGCGCACCTTTCCAAACATCACTTTTCGCCTCCCGCCAGCTCAAGCGCCAACTGTGCCACAACACCAGCGGCATGAGGATGAGCCATTTTACGGGAAGATTTCGCCATCCGCTTCAGTCTTCCCTTATCCGCCATCAAATCGTCTATAAGTTTAGCGAACCTCTCACCGTCAAACTCCCGGTCCTTGACGACCACCGCCGCTCCGCCCCTCTGCCAGTGAAGGGCGTTTGCGGTTTGGTGACCGGCGGCGGCATAGGGATAGGGGACCAATATGAGGGGGATGCCGCAAGCCAGAAGTTCAAAGGTGCCCCCACCGGAGCGGGTCAGAGCCAGGTCGGCGGCGCCATAGATGGCTCCCATCCTCTCGTAGAAGGGGCGAACCAAAGCACTTATCCCCGCTCTGTCCACCGCTTCCTTCACCGCCGAGAAATCAGCCTCGCCGGTCTGGAGGATAAACCGATACCTCCTTCCAAAGCCCATCTCAAAAGCCCGGATGACCGCCCGGTTTATGCGGTGTGCCCCCTGGCTTCCTCCCATCACCAGAATTACAGGTTTTGATCTGGAAATGCCCAACCGGGCACGCGCCTTACCCTTGGGTAAGGGACGACACTCCTCACGAATGGGGTTTCCGGTAACCACCAGCCTCGCTTTACTCTTAATGGGTGTATCCTCAAAGGACATTGCAACAATATCCGCCAGGCGGGCAAGGAGCCGATTGGTCAACCCGGGGACCGCATTCTGTTCACAGATTATACTCGGAACCCCTCTCAGGTATGCGGCTAAGGTCACCGGACCGGCTACATAGCCCCCCATCCCCACCACCACCTCCGGTCGCACCCGCATTATCAGCGCCAGTGACTGTATCAAACCAAGAAAGGTGATGACGAGTGATGCAAATATCCTTGGATCCAATCCTCTGTAAAATGGTGCTGAACTTATCCTGACTACCTCTAGTTGATATGGTTTTAGATGTCTATTCTCCCGGGACCCGCTTATGGTGAAGATTATCCGCCGGCTGGGGTCCAGTCGGCACAGGGCTTCGGCTACAGCCACCCCGGGGAAGAGATGACCCCCGGTTCCTCCACCGGCAATGATTATCGTTGACTTTCTCATTTTATACTCCCATCCATTTAGGAGTTATTTTATCCTCCATCTGTCTCAGTTGTTCCTTGCGGTTCTGGTGAGCTATGTTGCACAGCACCCCCATAGCCGCCAGGCTTACCGCCAGCGAAGACCCTCCATAACTTATGAAGGGCAGGGGTATTCCGGTAACCGGCAGAAGACCCACCACCATACCCATATTCACCAGCGCCGGGACGGTTATCATCAGCGAAAGGGAAACGGCGAGCAGACCTCCCAGCCGGTCTTTTGCTTTAACCGCCATGCGCAGGGAGACTATCATTACCACCAAGAACAACGTCACTACCAGAGTTGTCCCCCAAAAGCCGGTCTCCTCCCCCAGCACAGCGAAGATGAAGTCGGTGTGTGGGGCTGGCAGGTAGAATAGCTTCTGTCGGCTGGCACACAAGCCCAGCCCGAAGAACTTTCCCGAGCCGATGGATATGAGCGATTGCACCGCCTGATAGCCACCCGCTGCGGGGTCCGCCCAAGGGTCCAGGAAGGAGAAGATGCGTCGGAAGCGATAGGGCTCGGATACAATCATATACCACACAAAAGGCACCGAAGCCATAGTCAAGGCAGCGATGTGGGTCAGGCGAACCCCACCCACAAAGAGGGTGATCAAGGCGATGACCATGATAATAATAGCCATACTCATATCCGGCTCGGCGGCGATGAGGACGAATACCACTGCAAAGAGCAAGAGAAATGGTAGCGGTCTGCGCCAATCCTTCACCCCACCCTCACGTTTGGAGAGCTTGATCAGCACCTGGGGGATGTATAAAGCCAGCACCAGCTTGGAGAGCTCCGAAGGTTGAATGAACACGGGACCCACCTTGAGCCAACGGTGGACATCGTAGCCTGCCGGACCCACGCCGATGAACAGGACCAGGACCAAAAGCGCCAGGCAGAGCATCACAAAATAGGGGCTCAATGCGGAGAGGAGGTGGTAGTCCAATCGGCGCAGGACGATGAAGGCAGCAATCCCTAAAAGCAATCCCACGAGCTGTTTTTTCATAAAATAGTTGGCATCACCGTCAAACTCCAGGTAGCCGATGGCTGCCGAGGCGGAGAAGACCATATAGATACCAATAGCGACCAAAAATAGGGTAGCACCGGTAAGTATTATCTCCGTCTGGGAACGAGGAAGCACTACCGACCCTCCTCCTTCATCTTGAGCACTTCTTCCCGGAAAAGGTCGCCCCGGTGCTCAAAGTTGTCAAACTGATCAAAGCTGGCACAGCCCGGAGAGAGGAGCACTACATCGCCGGGGGAAGCTTCCTCTCGGCTCACGCGCACCGCAGTTGCTAAATCACTCGCACGCAGTATGTGAGTATAAACCGAAAAGACTTCCTCCAGCTTCTTTGCCGCCTCGCCGATCAGGACCAAAGACTTCACCCGCTCCTTCACCAGCGGAGCCAAAGGGGCAAAATCGCTCCCCTTATCCCTTCCGCCGGCGATGACCACCAGAGGAGCGCTGAAACTCTCCAAAGCCTTCTCCATGCTGACCACATTGGTGGCTTTGGAGTCGTTGAAATATAAAACGCCGTCTATCTCAGCCACCAGCTCAATGCGGTGGGGAAGTCCGGAAAAGCTCTGCAGGGTCATACTCATAGAGACTGGCTCGGCACCCAAGACCAAGGCGCAGAGTGAGGAAGCCAGGATGTTCTCCATATTGTGCAAGCCCGGCAGGCTGACCTTGTCCGCTGGGCAGACGAAGGTCCTATCCTCTCCCCGGTTGACCCAGATGAACCCCTCCTCCAGCCAGGCACCCACCTCCATCTTCTGGCTGGTGGAGAAGGGCAGAACCTCCCCCGAACAGGACATGGAGAAATTCCAGGCGGTGGGGTCGTCAAAGTTGATTACCGCTATGTCGCCCTCGGTCTGGGTGGAAAAGATGCGCCCCTTCAAGCGTGCATACTCCTCAAAACTACCGTGGCGGTCAATATGGTCCGGGGTAATATTGAGCAGAACGGCTATATCAGGGTGAAATTGAATTGTGGTCTCCAACTGAAAGGTGGATACCTCCACCACCGCAGCTTTAACCTCCAAATCAACGAAGGAGGAGAGCGGGGAGCCGATATTTCCAGCCACGAAGTTGCTTATCCCCGCCCCGGTGAGCAGAGCACCGACCAGCGTTGTAGTGGTGGACTTGCCGTTTGAGCCGGTTACAGCTATCAACTTCTCCGCCTTCAGGTGGCGGTAGGCTAATTCCAGCTCGCCTACCACCTCAATACCCGCCTTATAAGCAGCACCGACCAGTTTATCGGTGGGGGGAACGCCAGGGCTGACCACCACCAGGTCAACACCCGCCAGGTCACCAGGGTCATACCCACCCAGTCGATAGTCAACACCCTGGCGTCCGAGCGACTCCGCCACCTCCTCCAAGCCTTGGGAGCGGAGGTCAACCGCCTTGACCTGAGCGCCCTTGCGGGCAAGAAGCGATGCCGCCGCCTGACCACTTCGGCCTAGACCGACCACCAATACCAACTTGTGCTCATAATTTTCCACAAAACATTCCCCACCTTCTGCCGTTTATAAGATAAGCGTCACCCCTCCAAACCGCTTATCTTCATTGCGATTCTCGGTCAACGTATCTTGAGGGTGCTAAGACCGATCAGGGCAAAAATCGCCGCCAGAATCCAGAAGCGCACTATCACCTTGGATTCCGGTATCCCCATGAGTTCAAAATGATGGTGCAGGGGAGCCATCTTAAAGACCCGCTTTCCGCCGCTGAGCTTGAAATAGAGCACCTGGATGATGACCGAGGCGGCTTCTATGACGAAGACCCCGCCGACGATGACTAAAAGAAGCTCCTGTTTGATTAAAACCGCCACCGTGCCGATAGCCCCACCCAATGACAGGGAGCCGGTATCCCCCATAAACACCTCAGCCGGGTGGGAGTTGTACCATAAGAAACCCAATGCGGCTCCCAGAATGGAAGCCATGAAGACGGTCAGCTCTCCAACACCGTCTATGAACATCACCTGTAAATAACCGGCTATCTTGAAGTTACCCACGATGTAACAGAAACCGGCGTATGCAAGAGAGGCGAAGGCTATCGTGCCGATAGCCAATCCGTCAAGACCGTCGGTGAGGTTGACCGCATTTGAACTGCCTACTACCACTATGGCTACAAAGATTATATAGAATATCCCCAGGGGGATAATCACCGACTTCAAGAAGGGCATAGTAACAAAGGTAGTCATGCCGTTTTCCAGAGGAGCGAGGTAGAGCAATACGCCCACACCAAGTCCCACCAATATCTGGGCGATCAGCTTGAATCTTCCCAAAAGCCCGCTTCTTTTCCTTACCACCAGCTTCAGATAGTCGTCAATAAAGCCGACCAAGCCCAGCATGACGGTAACCGAAAGGGCTACAATTACATATCTATTGGCAATATCCGCCCACAATAGTGTGGGCAGGACTATTGCCAGAAGAATTATCAGCCCCCCCATTGAGGGAGTCCCCGCTTTGTTATCCCGATGAGCCTGCGGTCCCTCCTCCCGAATGGTATCCGCCGTCTCCCTGACCTTCCTCTTTTTCAGGGCTCTGATTATAATGGGCGCAAAGATGAAAGTGAGCAGTATGGCGGTGACCACCGCACCG
Source organism: Candidatus Coatesiibacteriota bacterium (assembly GCA_030602715.1). Classification (GTDB taxonomy): domain Bacteria; phylum RBG-13-66-14; class B26-G2; order B26-G2; family JAUVZD01; genus JAUVZD01. The sequence goes on along the minus strand of JAUVZD010000006.1, from coordinate 70,691 downwards.
GCGGAGCGAAAGGTGATGTAACGAAAGAGGTTGAAGAATGTGGAATATTCCTTTAACGGATACAGAAGATAGTAGAGCACGGTGCACCCCCCTCCTGTTTTAGGCTACGATGGCTCCAAACGCTCCTTGAGCAAGACGACCAACTCCTCAAGTCTCATCATGCGGCTCGCCTTGACCAGTAGAATGTCCCCTTCCTCAAGCATTTCGGTAAGCATCTCCACCACATCCTCCCGACTCCCATGATGAAGCGCCAAGTCCCTGCTCATCCCCGCCTCCCAGGCGCCGGAGGCGATATATCCGCCTAAATCACCGACAGTTAACAGGGCGTAGAGCTTTCCCTCCCGCCACAACCGGGCGACCAGCGCCCCTATCTCCCGGTGCAATTGAGGTGCTGTATCGCCAAGCTCCAGCATATCGCCCAAGAGGAGAATCCTTCGCCCCTTGGTAGAAAGGGTCGCCAGCCAATTGATGGCGGAAGTCAGAGAGAGAGGGTTGGCGTTGTAGGCGGAATTTATCACCGTTATACCGCAAATCTCCTCCTGATCTCCACGCAAAGGCTCGCTCGGGGCACCTGCCAGCGCAGGAGCCATCTGTGACCAGGCAAGCCCCAGAGAATAACCTACTGCCAAGGCGGCAAGCGCATTATGCAGATTGTAGATGCCGAAAATAGGCAGATGGAATGTAACTCCCTCAAGGACAAACTCTATCCCTGCAAGACCCTTATCAAACACTTTCTCCGGACGCACCTGGGCACCTTTACCGATGCCGTAGGTCACCCGGTGCGCCGGGGTGGAAAAAGCCCGCACCCGTTCATCGTCGTAGTTGAGTATGGCGTAGCCGTCCTCCGGTAGGGCTGTGAAAAGAGAGCCCTTCTCACGAGCGATCTCCTCAATACTCTCAAAGAACCCTATATGACCCAAGCCTACATTGGTGGCTACACCCACATCTGGCGCTACCAAAGAGGTGAACTGAGCGACCTCCCCCGGGTGGTTCATCCCCAACTCTAACACCACAACCTGATGTTGGGGTGTGATGGAAAGCAGATTTAAGGGCACGCCGAATTCATTATTGATGTTGCCGGGGTTCACCATTGTTTTGAACTTGCTGGAAAGTATCGCTCCTATCATGTTTTTAGTGGTGGTCTTGCCGGCGGTGCCGGTTATCGCCACCACCGGTATCTGGAAGCGACTACGATGATAACCTGCCAACCTCTGCAGGGCTTGCAAGGTGTCGTCCACCTCAATGACCACCTTATCCTTGGGGACTTCGCCCTCCAAATGTTTTGCTACAATCGCCCCCAAGGCACCCGCCTCTAAAGCTTGAAGCACAAACTGATGACCGTCAAAATTTTCCCCCTTCAGGGCGATGAAGAGCTCCCCGGCAAAAACCTTACGGCTATCGGTGCCCACCCGGTTGAAATGGTGCGGTCCCGCCCCCGAAACCAGACGCCCTGAGGTAACCTTCAGCACCTCCTCCAGGCTGAAGCCCAAACCGGTATGAGTTTTACTCTCCACCCGTCCTCCACTGCCGGAAATCCCATAACAGCCGTATCATAATATTCATAGGATACCGCTCCCCTGCTCATCACCGCCGAGAACAGTATCACCCCAACCCAAACTGAGGACCACTTCCGGTTCAATTTTCCCGCCCGGCGACGGATACTGCCCCACCACCACGGGACCGCAACCCTCAACCCGCACCTCCAACCCCAGGTTGACCAGTATCTCGTAAGCCTCCCCTACGGAAAGACCCCTCAGCCGGGGCATGGTTACATTGCCCTCCGTCAGATTAACCGTGATGTAATCTTGGAGGGTATACTTCTCACCTGAAGGTAGCTCAAAGCCCGCAACCTGTGATCCCTCCCCCTCCAGGCGGAGGGCAATCCCACTATGTTTAGCCCAGCGAATCAACTGCACCAAATCCATCTGCGACAGGTCATCCATCGCCTCCTGCTCCCATCCCCACCTGGGATCGGGAGGCGTAAGCGGTTTGGTGATGCTAGGGCTTATTCCCAGATACTGCAATATCCCCCCCATGATGCGGGAGAAGGTGGGAGCGGCAACGGTGCCGCCGTATAGGTGGTTGGTCGGTTCATCAATCATCACCAGCACCAGCACCTTCGGGTCCTCCACCGGGGCGAAGCCGACGAAGGAGGCGATGAAGCTGCCCTTCTCATAGCCGTCGCCGTCTTCCTTGGTCTTCTGCGAGGTGCCGGTCTTGCCAGCCACCCGATAGCCGGACACCATAGCCAGCTTTCCTCCGCCGTCGGTCACCACCAGCTCCATCAGCAGAGCGACTTGTCCTGCCACCTTGGAAGAAAAGACCGAGACCTCCTCCCTCTCAGGTAAGTCCAGGTATCCCTCCCCATCAAAGATGGAATCTATGATAGTCGGCTGAACCCAGGTCCCACCATTGGCGATGGTGTTAATGGCGCAAGCTAATTGAAGTGGGGTCAAAGCCAGCCCCTGCCCGAAGGAGGTGAAGGCAGCCCCGTCCTTGGTCTTCATCCATTGGGAATGGATTATGCCCGCAGATTCATAAGGAAGCTCAATCCCGGTCTTCTTTCCTGCGCCCATAAGCTCCATATACCGGAGAATGACTCCTCCCCCCAGGTCCATAGCTATCCTGGCGATGCCCACATTGCTGGATTTGGTCAGCACCTGGCTGATAGAGAGGGTGGGCTCATGAACCAGCACATCGGTGATGGATGCTTCCCCCACCTGAAGAGGACCCTCACAATTTATGAGGGTATAAACACCGATCTTAGCCTGTTCCAAAGCGGCGGCAACGATGAGTGGCTTGATGGTGGAGCCGGGTTCATAGACCAGGTTGACCGCCGGATTCTTCCAACTTGTCGGGTCGGAGGTTTTGTATTCATTAGGATTGAAGTTGGGAAGGGAAGCCATAGCCAGGATGCGTCCGCTCTCCACCTCCATGACGATGACCGTCCCTCCCTTAGCGCCATATCTCTCCACAGCCAAGGAAAGCTCGCTCTCCACCACTCGCTGGCACCATTGGTCAATGGTCAGAGTTACTGTACAGCCGTCTCTGGGAGCGATGAAATTATCATCGGCAGAGGTCACCGAGCGACCCCAAGCGTCGTGCACCGAGAGACGGAAGCCGGGGTATCCCCGCAGATACTCATCCAGCGAATGTTCCACTCCCCCCACCGCCCTCCCATCAACATCCACAAAGCCGAGGATGTGGCAGGCAAGCGAACCCAGAGGATAACGGCGGGCTTGTTCAGCGGAGACCACTATTCCCAATAAATCCAGTTCTTTAACCCTTTGCTCCAGTCCGGGCTCAATCTTTCGGGCAAGCCAGACGAAACGGTAGCCTGAATTGAGCCTCCCCAAAAGATAGCCCTCATCCATATCCAGAGCCAGGGACAGTTGCTTGGCGGTATATTCCTTGTCGGGAATGTCGTTTGGCAGGGCATAAATTGAAGGAGCAATGATGGTGGTAGCGAAAAGCTCCCCGTTGGCGTCCAAAATCAAACCCCGATCGGCAGGTATGTCCTCTATGGCTATCTGATTCTTATCCGCAATCTCCCTCAGTTCTCCCCCGCGGACTACCTGCAGATAGAAGGTCCTGCCAATCAGGGCAATGAAGGACACAGCCAGAAGGATGAAGATAAACCCCACTTTTATGCGGAATCTGCGCAGTTCCCTCTTTTCGTCGCGCTCCATTACGGCTCCTGCACCCAGACCACCTGGGAGGGGTCCGCAGGCATCAAACCAAACTCCTTCTCCGCCTCCTGCTTTATCCTCTCCAGGGAGTATTCTTTGGTTATGGACGATTTCAAAGCCTCGTTCTCAATGCGCAGTCGGGAGAGAATGTTCTTGTTGTGAGCTATCTCGTAGTTCAGGCTTATGATTCTCATATACTGGTAGGAGTAAAGGAGAACCAAGCCAAAGACGATTATGATACAAAGGGAGTAGATGGCAAAAACCCGACCGCGTCTCCCCTCGTCCCTCCTCATCTGCTCCTTCTTCTCCCGCAAAAAAGCCATATTATGCCACCCTCTCAATCACCCGTAGCCTTGCCGAGCGAGCCCTGGGGTTCTCCCTCACCTCATCTGGAGTAGGCTTGAGGGGCTTTTTAGTGAGTAGCTCAAATCTCCCTCCGCTTTCCTTTCCAGCCAACCCCCGAAAGTAGCGCTTGACCAAGCCGTCCTCCAGGCTGTGATAGGAGATGACCAGGAGCCTTCCCCTAAGATTGAGCAAACCGCAAGCACCCTCCAGACCCGCCTTCAGGTTGGTGAGCTCATCGTTAGCCCAGATGCGCAAAGCAAGAAAAGTGCGGGTCGCGGGATGGATGCGATGTCTGCCGGGGCGATAGCATTTTGCGACCAGAGAGGCGAGCCTCTTGGCGGAAAGCTCCTCACCCCGCTTGCCGGCGGAGACTATCGCCCTGGCAATCCGCCGAGAGAGCCTCTCCCCGCCGTATTCGTAGAGCACATCGGCTATCTCTTCCTCCCCGCCTTTTTGCAGAAGCTGATATGCCGGGCGACCCTTGGGGCTCATGCGCATATCCGGCAATGAATCGGAAGTGAAGCTGAAACCCCTCTCCATATCCGCCAACTGGTCGGAGGATAAGCCCAAATCAAAGAGGATACCGTCGGCACTCTCGCCGACCAGCTCGCCAATGTCGGCAAAGTTCCCCTCAATCAATGTCAATCTGGAATAAGTTCTCCCCAACTGTGCTTCTGCGGATTCAATAGTCCCTGCATCCCAATCCAGGGCAAATACCCTACCTGTGGGGGCGGAAGCCTCAAGGAGCGCTTTGGTGTGTCCTCCTCCACCCAGGGTGACGTCTATGTAGGTCTTTCCTGCTTGGGGCTTTATCAGGTCCAGCACCTCCGAAAGCATCACTGGAATATGTATGGAGGTCATCAGAAGCCCAGTTCCATAAGGCGCTGATTGACCTTCTCCTCATCGTTCATAATCTGGGAGAATTCTTCCCACTTCTCCAGGTTCCACACCTCAATGTGGGAGACGAAGCCGGCTAACACCACCTCTCCTTCAAGGGCGGCGTAGTCCTTCAGGTGCTGGGGTATGGTGATGCGACCCATGGAGTCAGTCTTAACTGTAACCGCATTATAGAAGAAGAAGCGTTTCAGGATGCGGTCCTCACGGCTTTTGACCGGGTTCTTATAGACCTGGCGCTGGAACTTCTTCCACTCGTCGGGAGGGAAGATGTAGATACAACCGTCCAACCCCTGGGTCATATAATACTGGGTGAGAATCTCCCCGTCCAGGTTCTGACGGAATTTCTTGGGGACCATCAAGCGCCCGTTGCTGTCAATTGAATGACGATAATGCCCTATGAATTCGTAGTTCATGCTCTTTTTACGAACTTTCCAAACTTTGCCGATACTTGCCTTATATTGCCATTATACATCAAAACCTGCCCGTGTCAAGAGAAAAATTGCAAAATCCCTCCACTTTTTATATTCCCAGACTCAACATATATTGCGTAAATAAAAAATGGGGCTGAATCAGCCCCATCCAACATCTTCAATCTTTCGGCAGTGCTACTTAAACAGCGCTCTGATCTCCCCTAAGCTCTGCGATTGAACCACATTATCCAGCCAATCCAACACAAAGATATAGCTGGCGGAACCCTGGTTATCCAGAACATAAAGATAGACCCCGTCATAGGCACAGTCAGCGACATTGATCTGGGACAGCTCCTCCGGTAGTGGTTCTATGCCGTAGGCGGGGAACTGGGGAATTCCCCCATCCAGAATGTAAATTATAAGGTAGCCCTGGGAGGGATGTTGACTCACCGCAAAGAGATACTGCGCAGGTTCGCTCCCACTGAAAGAGCAAGCCAGCCCAGATATATCGGTCATGCCCCAGGTATGCCAACTGCCGGTCTGGGCCGGACTGGCGTAAGCCAGGTCATCCACCTCCCAGTCACCGCTATAGATGGCATCGTTGACCACATCCAGCGCTAAAGGCTGGTCCCCAATCCAATAACCAGGGACATTGCGGTAAAGGCTGCCAATCCCGGTAACCAGGTCCATAGTGTAGATCTTCTTGTCGTTGCCGCACAACATCACCGTTGAGCTGTCGTAAGTCAAACCGTAAACATCGCTCGGACCGACAAGAACCAGCACTATCTGTTGTATGGTCGGGGGATTGGTTTTGGTGATGCGATAAAGAATACCGGCGTCAAGATCGCCGACCCAAAGACAATCCGTGCTCCAGTCGTAGGTGAGACCGAATCCGCCGGTGGTTATCCCGGTGATATCCAAGGTATCCACCACACTCACCGGTCCGGAAACAGATTGGGACACCGCCTGCACAACGATAAGCAAAGAGAATACTAAAACTATATGCCATTTCATAGCCTTAACCCCCTGGGCTCAAGAGACGCATATTCTTGGGTAATTCTAACACATGATAATTACACTGTCAAGCTAAGTGAGAATAAAGGAATTATCACCCTTGACTTGCCAACATTTATAGCCTAATATTCATCCAAATGGCTGTTTTGCACCTCCACACCAATACCGCCCGCCTGCACACCGCCACCGTTGAGTATAATCACAGACTGAAGCCGGGCTTATTCCTGTTGGCATTGCTCAACACCGAGTTGGCAACTCAGTCACTTCCCGCCCAATTCCTCACCATCAAGGTGGGCGACACCCATTCCCCACTCTTGCGAAGACCCTTCTCCATCTTCAACGCCTCAAAGATTGCAGGGATGGCTCCACGTGTGGAAATTCTCTACAAGGTCGTAGGGCAAGCGACGAGGATTATGTCCCACCTGAAGGCTGGAGACCAAGTCTCCATCCTTGGTCCATTGGGAAAACCTTATCCCATTGAGGGGGTAAGCCCCCTGCTAATCGGCGGAGGCACCGGCATAGCCTCACTCCACTTCCTCGCCAGACGTTTCCTTGACAAGCTCATAGTCCCCAAAATCCTCTTCGGAGCCAGAACCGAGGATGAGCTCATCCCCCTCCCAGAACTGGGTCGGGCAGAGATACATTTAGCCACCGAGGACGGGACCGTGGGCTTTGCAGGCGATGTAGTCACGCTGGCAAAGGAACATCTTCCCGGTGCCCACGATGCGGTTTATGCCTGCGGTCCCCGGGAGATGCTTTCCGCCCTCAAAGAAGTCATCCCCTCAACCCCCCCCTGCTTTATCTCCCTAGAGGAGACAATGGCTTGCGGGGTGGGGGCTTGCCTGGGTTGCTCCGTCCAGCTCGCCGACGGAAGCTACGCCACCGTCTGCCGGCAGGGACCGGTTTTCAGAATTGAGGAGCTGAGATGGTAACACATCCGTCACTTGCCACCACTGTGGGGAGTCTGGAGTTCAAGAACCCGATCATAGCCGCATCCGGAACCTTCGGCTACGGGAGGGAGTATGAACCCAGCGCCGACCCAAGAGTCTTCGGCGGGGTGGCGCTCAAGGGCACCACCCCCAAGCCCCAGGCGGGAAATCCCCCTCCCAGACTGGTGGAGACGCCGGCGGGATTGGTCAACTCCATCGGACTGGAGAACCCGGGGATAGCTGTGGTCATCAAGGAGAAACTACCCCAGCTTGAGGACTTGGCGTCCGCCGGCACCCGCATCATTCTCAATCTATCCGCAGACGACGATAATGGTTTTGTAAGTATGGCCGAGAAGTGCAACCAAGCCTCACCCCTTGATGTTCTGGAGCTAAACCTCTCCTGCCCCAACATTAAAGCCGGGGGAATGCACTTCGGCACCGACCCCAAAGTAGTCTCTAAAATTACTTCCGCAGTTAAGAAAGCCACTGCACTTCCCATCTGGGTAAAGCTCGCCCCTCTGGTCACCGACATCACGGTTATAGCCAGGTCCGCCGAGGACGCCGGCGCCGACGCCATCTCTCTCGTAAATACCCTCCCCGCCCTGGTTGTTGATGTTGAACGCCAAAGAACAGTGCTGGGGAACACCTTCGGGGGGCTATCCGGTCCAGCGATTCTACCCTTTGCCCTGCGCCAGGTCTATATGGTCGCCCAAGCGGTCAAGATTCCCGTTGTGGGGATGGGGGGGATAAGCTGTTCTGATGACGCTTGCGCTTTCCTTCTGGCAGGAGCGAGCGCGGTGCAGGTGGGAACCGCCATCTTCGTCCAGCCGGACATTGCCGAGAGAATCTGCGACGGTCTAAGTCAATACCTTTTAGAAAAAGGTTATGAAGAAATTACCGATATAGTGGGCAGACTGGCACAGAAAGACTAATCCCAAAGCGAAAGTGGTTGACCCATGTATATAAGTGGGATATAATCCCATTTAATTATTATTCCCCTCAAAAACATCCATCAGGAAGTCAATATGCGAGTTTTGATTACCGGAGTAACCGGATTTGCCGGAAGCCACCTGGCGGAGTATATCCTGGACAACTTCCCGCAGGCGGAGATCATCGGCACCATCCGCTGGCGCAGTCCTATGGAGAACATCCGCCACCTGGAGGGCAGGGTCAATCTGATTGAGACCGACCTGCGAGACTCCTCCTCCACAAAGAGCCTGATTACTCAGGCAAAACCAGAAATCATCTTCCACCTCGCCGCCCAAAGCTTCGTGCCCACATCCTGGTCCGCCCCCGGTGAAACCATAACTACCAATGTCCTCTCCACATTGTATATTCTTGAAGCAGCCCGCACTCTAGCCGACCCCCCGAAGGTACAACTGGCTTGTTCCTCAGAGGAATACGGCAAGGTGCAAAAAGATGACCTGCCTATAACTGAAGAATGTCCTCTGCGCCCCCTCTCCCCCTACGGGGTAAGTAAGGTAGCCCAGGATATGCTCGGATACCAATACTTCCAAAGCTACAAAATACCTGTTTTTCGCACCCGGGCTTTCAACCACACCGGACCAAGGAGAGGAAGGGTCTTTGTCTGTTCCAACTTTGCCCTTCAGTTGGTGGAGATGGAGAAAGGTAAACGTAAGGAGATAATGGTAGGGAATTTAGACGCAATCAGGGATTTCACCGATGTTCGTGATGTGGTCAGAGCTTACTGGATGGCGGTGGAAAAGGGTAAACCGGGGGAAGCGTATAACATCGCCAGCGGGACCGGGGTGCCCATCAAGGATATTCTTGAGCTTATCATCAGCAAATCCAGACTTGACCCCAAGAAGGTGAAGGTCAGTCAAAATCCGGAGAGAATACGGCCCAGCGATGTCCCCATACTCATAGGAGATTCCAGCAAATTTCGCAAAGCAACCGGATGGAAGAATGAGATAAAACTGGAAAAGACCATTGAGGACCTAATTCAATACTGGCGAGAAAGAGTTTAAAATGGAGATTGCCGTAATCGGAACAGGATATGTTGGCTTGGTAACCGGAGTCTGCTTTGCCGACCTGGGCAACAACGTATTCTGTATAGACACCGACAAGGAGAAGATAGAGAGGCTTTCTCAGGGGGAGATTCCCATCTACGAACCACGTCTCTTTGAGATGGTCCGGGAGAACTCCGAGCGTGGTCGTCTCCATTTCACCACCTCATTAAAGGAGGGCATTGAGAAAGCCGAAGCCATCTTCATCGCCGTGGGCACCCCTTCCGGACCCAATGGCGAGGCGGACCTATCGCAAGTGGAGAACGTAGCCATGGAGATTGCCAGGCACCTGGACCATAATGCGGTAGTGGTCAACAAGTCAACCGTCCCGGTGGGCACTGGAAATCTGGTGGCAAGGCTGATAGCCGAAAATACTGTGCACCACCCCGAAGTGACCGTGGTCTCCAATCCGGAGTTTCTCAGAGAAGGAGCGGCTATCTTCGACTTCATGAACCCCGACCGGGTGGTCATCGGCACCGACAGCGATACCGCCGGCGCGGAGATTGCCCAGCTATACCGTCCGCTTAACTGTCCCATCATCATCACCGATATCCTCTCTGCAGAGATGATAAAATACTCCTCCAACGCCTTTCTAGCCACCGAAATCAGCTTCATCAACGAAATCGCCAACATCTGCGAACTGGTAGGAGCAGACATCAATGAGGTAGTTCACGGTATGGGTCTGGACAAGCGCATCAACCCCGCCTTTCTAAATGCCGGCGTGGGCTATGGTGGCTCCTGCTTCCCCAAGGACACCCTGGCTCTGGTCAACATCGCTGATAATGTCGGCTACAACTTCAAGGTTCTAAACTCGGTCATTGAGGTAAACGCCCGCCAGCGATTTCGGGTAATTGACAAACTGCTCACGGAGTTTCGTGACTTGAGCGGGAAACGCGTCGCGGTGTGGGGATTATCGTTCAAACCCAATACCGACGACATCCGTGAGGCACCGGCAACAGATGTGATCATCAAGTTGCTGGAGATGGGCGCGGAGGTGTCCGCATATGACCCGGTAGCGGGGGAAAATACCCAAAAAATCCTGCCGGATATAGAATACGCCTCGGACTCCTATGGTGCGGTCAAGGGAGCGGTCGCCCTGCTGATAATGACCGAGTGGAACGAATTCAAGCAGGCTGACATAAAAAAGATAAAAGGGCTGATGGCTTCCCCCATCATCATAGACGGGCGAAATATTTACCACCCCCGGGAGATGAGGGAGCTGGGCTTCACCTATTACGGCATCGGAAGGTAGAAAAGTTGTAATATGTATCGTCTCCTACTCCCCCCTATTCTGCTCATCTGCATAATTACCAGCACAACAGCAGGCGCCCTGGAGCTGGAGAATGTTAATCTGGAGGATTGGGCGATTCCCTGGCAGCAGGATTGGGCTTACCAGGCTCTGGACCACTTCTCCGCCAAGGGCTACCTTCCCGGTAAGTTTTATCTGGAGCGTCCAATAACCGAGAGGGAGTTCGCCGAGGTCCTGGACCACATCAACCGCAACATCCCCCCCAACAGGCTGGATGAGCTGGACAACTACTACCTCCAGCGTCTGAGCAAGCTTCTGGACATTTACCCACCAAGCACCTCCAATGTCGCCGTTGAAGAGGGAAATATCGGCTATCTTCCCGGCTACCTTATTCTTGGAGAAGATGACGGCATCAAATACCATCTGGGGGGAAATCTGGTCCTGGGGGGGATACTCTACCGCCGGAGCCTTAAAGAGGACACCCTGTTTGCTGGATTGGGGATATTCGGTGGGGTTGCCCTCGGAGAGCGAATCCTTCTCCACAACCAGATGCGCGTGCGAAGAATCTTCAGGGACGAACCTCATCCCTTTGATTTTCCTGCGGATATGATAACTTCATCAAGGGACTGGGCAGGTTTCCTGCCAGCTGTGGAGCAGGCTTACATCAACCTGGACCTGAAATATCTGACCCTTGAGGTGGGGCGGGATAGGATGATATGGGGACCGGGCTATCGCAGTGGTCTGCTCCTGTCCCTCAATCAACCCTCCATGGATTTCTTCCGCCTGCGCACCGGCTTCGGCAGGATAACCTTTGAATCCTTCGCTGCAGCAATAGACCCTCCCACAGACTCCTTCCTCTCCGGTCATCGGGTAACGGTGCGGGTGACCGACCGCATAGCCCTCTCCGCCTCAGAGGTGCTATTCTTCGCCGAGCAGGGGATTATGGTGCAGTATTTCAACCCCATTATCCCCTACTACGTTCTACAGTGGAATCAGAAGGATAAGGACAACATCCTCTGGTCGCTTGACGGCGAATGTCGCCCGTTTGATGGCTTGCGCCTCTACGGTGAGTTTTTGATAGACGACTTCCAATACGAGAGCATCCCCCAGGGAGCGCCCAACAAGCTGGGCTTCTCCATCGGGGGACAGTATATCCCCGCCTTTCTCCCCAGCCTGGACCTACATGTGGAATACGCCCGCGTAAACCGCTACACCTACACTCATATATACGAACGTAACCGTTATATTAACAAAGACCGCTGTATCGGCTTCTGGTTGGGACCGGACGCCGACCAGCTCTTTGTGCAGGTGAGCTATTTCATCTCTCCCCAGCTCTCCACCCATCTATTCTTTGACCGCCAGCGAAAGGGTGAGGGCACCATTGATGAGACCTGGCAGGAGGGGATAGACGCCAAGGGCTTGCCCTTTCCCTCTGGGATTGTGGAGACCTCAAACGCCTTCGGCTGTGTGATTGAGGGTGAGCCCCTCCTGTGGCGGATGGACTACTCGCTGGGCATACGTTACGAAAGCATAAAAAACCTATCCAATCAGCAAGGAGTAAGCCGAAACCTTATTAGATTTTTCGGACTGGTTCGCTTCAACCTCTAAACCACTATATTTCTATGGTAAAGAAAGCTCCCTGCACACTGGTAACCGGCGGTGCCGGTTTTATCGGTTCTCATCTCTGTGAACGGCTGATAGATGAGGGTCATCAGGTAATCTGCATCGACAATCTGATCACCGGCAGGCGGGAGAACCTTGCCGCTATCACCGACCACCCCCGCTTCACCTTCATTGAAGCCGATGTCACCAAAGGCATCAATATTGAGGGCTCTCTGGACTATGTTCTCCACCTGGCAAGTCCGGCAAGTCCCGCCGACTTCGCCACCCTACCAATACAGATATTAAAGGTCGGCGCCCTGGGAACTCATAACGCACTGGGAATCGCCAAAGCCAAAGGGGCAGTGATGCTCCTTGCCTCCACATCCGAGGTCTACGGCGACCCATTGGAGCATCCCCAGACGGAGGAATATCGAGGCAATGTCAATCCCATTGGCATTAGAGGAGCTTACGATGAATCCAAGCGCTTCGCCGAAGCCATCACCATGGCTTATCACCGCATCCACGGCTTGAAGGTGCGCATCGCCCGCATATTCAACACCTTCGGTCCTCGCATGCGCTTAAACGACGGGCGGGTCATACCCAACTTCATGGTGCAAGCCCTCACTGGAAAATCACTTACCCTCTACGGCGACGGTAGCCAGACCCGCTCTTTCTGCTACATAAGCGACATGGTTGAGGGTCTCCTGCGCCTGCTTGAAAGCGACTACCACCTTCCAATCAATATTGGCAACCCCTTGGAGATGACCATCAGGGAACTGGGTGAACTCATCTGGAAGATACTGGGGAAGAAGCCGAAATACACCACCAAGAAGATGCCCCCCGACGACCCCGCTCGCCGCAAGCCGGACATCACCAAAGCACGGGAGATTCTTTGCTGGGAACCAAAGATTGAGCTGGAAGCGGGCTTGAAGGAAACCCTGGATTACTTCCGGGAGAGACTGCAAGAATAAGAGCGACCTGTTAAAATGGGGTCGCTTTTCATCTATTTCTAAAGGCGAGGATTCCACCCTCGCCTTCTATGTTTCTAACCAAGATAGGGGAATTCGCCCCGCCCGCAAGTGGGGCAGTCTTTTCTTCTAGCTAAGGAACGACTGCGAAAATCTCCGGTCCAGATATTTACGGATACCAGGTTGAGGTCCACATCCCCCTCCACAAGATAACGGATTGCCCTCGCTGACTGCAGACAGCTAACCAAGCCGGGCATTGGTCCAAGCACACCCACACACTCGGTAGTCCCAAAACTGCCCGCCTCCGGCTCCCTCTCCATAAGGCAAGTTAAGCAGGGACCTTTGGCGGGGACTATGGCCATACAGACCCCTTCCATCCCCAAAACGGCGGTATATATCCACGGCAAACCCATCTTCACCGCATAGTCATTTATCAGGAAACGGGTGGGATAGTTATCCGTTCCGTCCAGGATAATATCCACATCGGAGAGCAACTCATCACAGTTGGAGGCGTTAAGGTCCGAGTTATGAGACTCTATCTCTATAGTGGCGTTTACCAGATGCAGATAACGTTTCGCCGCCAAAGCCTTGGGCAAGCCCTCATCGGCATCTTTCTGGGTGAAGAGCGTCTGGCGGGACAGATTGGATTCCTCCACAATATCCCGGTCAATTATCCGAAGATAACCCACACCGGCTCTAGCCAGGTATTCGGCAGTTATCCCGCCCGATGCCCCCAGACCGACCACCACCACCCGAGAGGAAGCCAATCTATCCTGTCCCTTGGCACCTATCTCGGAGAGGATATATTGCCTACTATAGCGGTCAAAACCCATCTTTACTCAACTCCATGCTTTCTGTGCTTGAATCGCTGCCAACCTCTGAAGCCCCCTCATCAACCTTCTCTTTGGGCTTCTTAAATATGTGCACAGTGACCACATCAAAGGAACGCTCATCCACCCCACCTTCACCCCAGGTGCACAGCACCCCCACCAGCAATGTATAGCGCGCTCTGCCCAGGGATAGAGGGAGGGTGATGTTCATCGTCTGCCCTGCGGGGACCTTGCCGAGAGACCACTCCTTCTGCGCCGGTTTAACCCCCAGAGTGGGAGGTATCTGGAGCATTACATCCTCAATATCCGCAGAGGTATGGTTGATGAGTTCCACCTCAAGAGCCCAATCACCGGCTCCACTCTCGCCTATATCTTTGATATGGACCGCAAGGGGCAGGGTTCCGTTCATCTCCCGCACGGTGGAGAATGCCGCCCCGCCCGCCAGGGCGAACTCCATCACTGGAAAATCCCCTCCCAGTCCGGAGAGGGCTCGGTCTATGTCGTGCCAGAAGACGCCCTCCGGGACGCCGTCGGGATAGAGCTTCTCCAGAGCGGTAACCGAACGGTCAAAATACTCCTTGGGGGCGATCTGACCGGGATACCACTTGTTATCCAGCAGGTGCTCATTGAGGCAGTTGCCCAGGACCAGATTTGCCTGGTTATCACGGATATATTGGGGCCAACTGAGCATCATATAGTCAAACTCGTCCCGGGTAGCCTCGTATAACATAAGGGCTACGAAATCCACCCCGGCGTCATTCATCATGAGCACATCCTGACCGTGTTGGTGCCCCATCTCCCAGCCCAGGGTGAAGCAGAATATGGGCTTTTCCGTGCCTGACGCTTCCACCAGCTCTTTCACCAGACGGGCTACCTTGCTTGCCCGCCACCACTGCCAGAGCTCAATCCAGCCGGGAACCCGGTTCGCCAGTTTGCTCACCAACCACAGCATCCGCCCCTCAAGCCTCCTCTGCCAAAAATCTTCCGGCACCTCCAAACCCAGGTCCCTGACAAACTCATCCACCAGCTCATAGCCCCCGAAGCCGGTGCGGATATAATCAAAGCCGATATAATCTATCTCCGCCTGCCCGTCCATCCACCTTACAAGGTCTATGATATCCCCCTTACGTTTCTCATCAGCCAAAGAGAAGTGAAGCGTATATATGAAGGAACCGTCCACATAGTTGCGAGAGAACTTTGCCCCCACATCCGGCTGGGTCCTGCCGTAGGGGAGAAAACAACCGATCCAGGCACCGAACTTCAATCCCCGCTGGTGAGCATAAGCACCCAGTTTCTTCGCCAGCTCAAAATTATACTCCCTGAAGGGCTCATCCGGAGTGGGGTAATACATAGCCTTGGTCAAGCCGGTCAGATACCAGACGGAATCGGCGCCCATAAATTCCGCCCAATCTATCACCCCCTGCCAATCTCCCAAACTGCCGTCGGGTTGCATAAATTTGATGCGGTCATATCTGGTATCCGTCTCCAGTGTAACTGCGGTAAGCGGAAAGGAAACATCCTTGCTGGGGGATTTTCCGCAAATCTCAAATTGAGCGGACAGTTTCAGGTTTCCCTCCGGTGTGACCGCGGTAACCACCGCCTGATAATCGCCCAGTTCCGGGTTCCAGGGCATAGCCCACTTCCCCACCCAACAGCCCTGATGGGGGTCGTAGCTGAGGGGAAAATCCGAAAATCCTGCAACGCCAAGGACCTGTTCATCGTCTTTATATATCTTCCCCCGAGCCTCAATAGCCATATTCTTGGCGCTCTCTATGTCCACACCTGGCAAAAAGAGGTCTATCTGCACCACCTCGTAGCGCAGGTAGGACTCCTGGTCGCTCTTTAGATATGGTCCCGACCGGGCTAGTTCCTTCTGGGCGGGTTGAACCTCCTGGTCAACCTGGTCATGCTTACATCCGACAGTAGAGATGATAGATACAGACGCAAACACTACCAACAGGAACCGAAAAAGGGATGACTTCAGAAACACCTTGCCTCCATAAGTTTTATGTAGTGATTAATCCTCCCAAATGATAGCATAAAGCAGGCTAAGGTGGTTCTGAATATAAGCTCATTCCTTCCTTGACTAATTGACCTTTGTATTTTATAACCTAATCGTTGGTTTTTAGCAAATATTGATTTTTCCGACAGCAAAAGCTTCTAAGCGACAGGAAAGCTAACGGATGTTGATATACGAAAAAATCCATTGGTGGGCGCGGAGTCACTATATTCCCCGCGAATTCGCCTACTTTATGCTCACCCGGCCGGCGGTATTGGGCAACTATCTCTATCGCCGTCTTCACCAGTGTAGGATTGAAAACCGTATTCGCAGTATGCTAAAGTTCCCCCACACTATCGCAATTGAATCCTCCGCATTGTGCAACGCCAACTGCCTTCTCTGCACCCGTAAGGTGATGAAACGAAAGTTGGGGGTAATGTCGAACAAGCTATACCGCAGCCTGATTGAACAGATAAAACAACACCCCAGGACAAGGTTATACCTCTCCGGCTTCGGCGAACCCTTAATGGACAAGAACCTTGCCGATAAAGTCGCCTTTGCCAAGAATGCGGGTATTGAGTACGTAGGCTTCTTCACCAACGGTTCCCTGCTCACACCCAAGCGGGCACTGGAGCTAGTTGAAGCCGGACTTACAGCCATAGATGTCTCTATAGACGGCGCCACTCCCGAAACTTACAACGCCATCCGGCCCAATCTGGACTTTGATGTGGTGATTAACAATCTGCGGTACTTATCCTCAATCCGTCGCCAAGGAAAGCCGATGATAACGGTTGATGTAATACTAACTCCGCAAAACGAGAGAGAGAAAAGGTCTATGAAAAAACTTCTGCAAGGTATCGCCGACAAACTGATCTTCCGCCGGCCTGAATCTTGGGCGGGACAAATTACCCTTCCCAATGGAATTAAGACACCTCATAGCGCAATTTTACCCAGCTACCGCTCACCCTGCATCCACCTTTGGAGTCAGGTCAACATCTACTGGGATGGCACGGTGCCCCTCTGTTGTCGGGATTTCGACGCAAAAGTGCCATTGGGTAACTCCACAAAACAAAGTATTATCGAAATATGGCACGGTGAGATTATAAATCAATTTCGGGAAGCCCATTTAGAGGGGCGTTTTCAAGCAACTCCCCTCTGTAGGGATTGTCAATATTTTTCAATCTGGTGGTAATTCGTTGTATGAAGTAATGTATTTTGAGCACTAACTATGTTAATATCTCAAATTTGAAGAGAGGATTTACAATGCTTACAGGCATCATCTCCGACAGCCACGATAACCTCCCCGCCATGAAAGCGGTCCTGGGTATATTCACAGAGCGGGGGGTGGAACAGGTGATTCACGCCGGGGACCTGGTCTCTCCCTTCACCCTGGAGCCGTTCAAGGAAGCCGGTCTTCCCCTAACTGTGGTCTTGGGGAACAACGAGGGTGAGCGAAAGCTCATCACCGAACGTTTCAGTGCGGTTGGTTTCCCCGTCCATGAGGAGCCGTTCTCTCTGGAGATGATGGGAAAAAGCATGGTGGTCTGCCACCGCCCCCAAACCGCCGAACCCTTCATCGGCGAATCGGACATCGTCGTCTTCGGACACAACCACCAGCTACTGATAGAGACCAGGCATAACACATTAGTCATCAATCCCGGCGAACTTGGGGGTTGGCTTTTCGGGAAAAAGACCGCCGTGCTCCTTAAACTTCCGCAGATGGAAACCGAGGTATTGGAGATAGATTGAGTCTATGAAGCGAAAGAGGCAAGCACAACTGACAACCAAAATATTGGTCTGGGTGGTAGATTTTCTGCTCTTCTACCTGGCGATGTTTCTGGCATACGAACTGCGTTTCCTGTTGAGCGATATTCTATACAGCCT
Organism: Candidatus Coatesiibacteriota bacterium; assembly: GCA_030602715.1. Taxonomy (GTDB): domain Bacteria; phylum RBG-13-66-14; class B26-G2; order B26-G2; family JAUVZD01; genus JAUVZD01. The sequence continues at coordinate 52,848 of JAUVZD010000006.1, read as the reverse complement.
GGTACAAAACCTAGGAATCCATGATATTCTTCACATTCCCGACGTTTTTATACCCGTAAGAATCTATACCTACATCAAAGCCTCGGTGCTCTACAGCGCCATTATGACTTTGGTAAGCCTCCACTTTCGTGCCTACGACCTTGAGCAACGGTCCTCCAGACTGGACGAGTTCGCCAATGCAGCCAAGATCGCCATCTTTGGTCTGATAATAACCATCGGCATCTGCTATTTCTTTAAGTGGATTAAAATCTCCCGCTTTATCGTCCTGTGGAGCATGATGTTCACTATAATACTCGTCGGAGGTTGGCGGGTTCTGCTCTATTCAATAAACACCTTCCTTCTACAGCGAGGATACAATCTCGGAAATATCATCATCTATGGCGCCGGTAAAGCGGGAAAGCTACTTGCCTCAGAGATTCTCCTGTTCTCACCACATGCCAAAGCCCTGCAAGGATTTGTGGACGATGACCCCAAAGGCAAAGGTAAAGGAATCACCATCTACCAGGGCAAGAAATTGCCATATCTTGGAAAAGGGGGGAGGCTGATCAGCCTTTGTGAAAAGATGGATGTAAGCCAGGTATTCATCGCCATGCCCTCAATAAGCCATGACAAACTGCTAAAAATAATCACCATACTGAGAAAGAACGAAATCACCTTCCGAATTATGCCGGACGTCTTTGAGGTGATCAGCTTTAAGGTGAAACCCTATCAGATCGGCTCCATCACCTTGTACTCCCTGGTGGGCAGTCGTTTAAACTGGTTCTTCCGATCTATCAAACGGCTGGCAGATTTTTCCATCTCCTCTATAACCATCGCCGTTACTTCACCCATATGGCTCATCATCGCCCTGGCGATAAAACTGGATTCCCCCGGACCGGTATTCTTCCGCCAGGAAAGAGTGGGAGAGGGGAATAAAATCTTCCGCATCTTCAAATTCCGTTCCATGCAACAGAATGCGGAGGCGATGAAGGAGCATTTAAAAAGGCTGAAGAAGGATGAAGTCCTCTTTAAACAGAAGGATGACCCACGAATAACCAGAGTAGGACGCTTCCTGCGCAAGACCTCCCTGGACGAGCTCCCCCAACTGCTAAATGTCCTCTTGGGCCATATGTCCATCATCGGACCCCGCCCTCTTACTCCCAAAGAGGTAGAAAGATTCAAGCCCTGGCATTACCGCCGTTTGCAGGCGCCTCAGGGAATTACCGGATTGCCCCAGGTAAGGGGTCGTTCAGAATTATCCTTTGATGAGATAATAAAGCTGGACCTCTTCTACATTGAAAATTGGAGCCTCTGGTTAGACATAAAGATTCTGCTTATGACTCTTCCCTCGGTATTTACAATGAAAGGTGCCTATTGATGAAGGGCGGTGTATAAATTGAGGTCGTTGGTAACCGGCGGCGCCGGCTTCATCGGTTCCCATCTGGTAGATTCCCTGGTTGAGCTGGGACACGAGGTTCTGGTCATTGACAACCTATCCAGCGGAAGGCGGGAGAATGTAAACCCCCGGGCGGAACTGAAGGTGCTGGACATCTGCGATGAGGAGGCGATATTTAAGTCTATCCACGATTTTTCCCCCAACTACATCCACCATTACGCCGCCCAAATTGATGCCCGTCTATCGGTGAAAAAACCCTCCTACGACGCCCGGATAAACATCATCGGCTCCATAAATGTCATCAAAGCCGGGGTCAAAGCCGGGGCGGAAAAATTTATCTACATATCCTCCGGCGGAGCCATCTATGGTGAGCCGCTATACTGCCCGGTGCCAGAAGACCATCCCATCAACCCCGTCTCCCCATACGGACTCTCAAAATACACCGTGGAGGAGTACCTGAGGCTCATCCACTGCCAGACCAATCTGCCCTATGTCTGCCTGCGCTACCCCAATGTTTATGGTCCCCGGCAGGACCCACACGGGGAAGCGGGGGTGTTGGCTATCTTCAGCCAAGCCATGCTGGAGGGCAAACCCCTCACCATCTTCGGTGACGGCAGCGCCACCAGAGATTACCTATTCGTCTCCGATGTGGTGCGCTCCAACCTATTGGTAACCAACAATGTGCCCACAGGCAGTTACAACATCGGCAGCGGAGTGGAGACCTCGGTCAAGGAGATATTCCACCTCCTGGCAGATGCCCTCTCCTACAAGAAAAAACCCACCTATTCCTCACCAAAATTAGGCGATATCAATCACATCTGCCTGGACTGCAACAAGGCAAAAAAAGAGCTCGGCTGGGAGCCGATTGTCAACCTGAAAGAGGGCATAGACCTCCTCCTGCAAAGCCTATCCGACTAGTCCATGAAAAAAAGCTCCCCATCTAGCACCATCTTGGTCTTTCTGGACCGTGATGGAGTAATCACCACCGAGAGCGGAGAGTTTATCACCCGTCCCGAGGACATCACATACATCCCCGGCTCACTTCAAGCACTGCGTCTGCTCAAGGAGGCAGGAATCCTCACCGCTATCGTCTCCAACCAATCTGGCGTTGGGCGGGGGTTGATGAGTCAGGAACAGTTGATGGCGGTGCACAACCAAATGATGAGCGACATCCGCCAGGCGGGGGGAAGAATCACCATTGCCAGATACTGCCCGCACAAGCCGGATGAGGACTGTGGGTGCCGAAAGCCAAAGGCGGGTATGTTGGAGGAGATACTGAAGACGCTTTCCCGGGAGAAGGGGATAATCCCCAAAAACAGATATATCATCGGGGACAACGAACGTGATATAACCGCCGGCAAGGCGGTCTATTGCGAGCCCATCCTGGTTCTCTCTGGTTGTCTCCAGCAGAAAGATGTGCGGGCTTTGCAGGTTGCTCCAAAAATGGTCTTTCCCGACCTGCTCTGGGCGGTGCGCTGGCTTCTGGCATATAACAAATAGTCCTGCCTGAGAAGTAAAAGACCGTCCGAGACGATTCAGACGGTCTTTTTTTTGTGTAGGTTTCAGGCGTCTTGCTTACTGCGGGCTCCCTTCGGGTTCCTCATCTGGTTTCTTCTCCGGCTCATCAGCAGGCTTTTTCTCCGGTCTCTTACCCTGCTTCGCCTCTTCGGCGACGAATCCCTTGACCCTTTCCTTGACCATTCCCTGTAGCTCTTCACGAATCTTACGGATCTGGGCGATCTTTTTTCCAATCAGCTTAAAGAGCTCCTCCTGGGAGCTGATGCCCACAGCCATCAGGAAAGCGGCGCCCTCGGAGCGACTTCGCGCCATGCCCGCATCCACCAGACTATCAATCTTCTCCATCACCTCCCGGCTTATTCGCACCATGAGGACATTCTCTCTTCCGCTCATCAAGCCCCTGATTACCTCTCCGGTAACTTCGCCTGCTGAGGAGATGGCTTCGGTGATGCGGGATTGACGAATTCCCCGACCGATGCGCTCAATCAAGCGCTCCTCCACCTCTTCCTCCCCCTTCTTTTCTCCCTTAGTAGGCTCTTCCTTGCCTTTGCGCCCAACGCCTGCACGGTGAGCTCTCTTCTTACCTTTTTTCTCTTCCATCGTTCACCTCCTTCTTAAAATAAGAAACATAGTTACTCGTAATTCAATTACATATTACCAAAATTTCTTTCCCCTGTCAAGGCTTTTTTGCTGTTTTTTTTTTAAATAGAGTCTAAGATAATTTCCACGAATACCAACCTATTTATAATAAATGAGGAGATATCCAAATAGATATCCCCTCATCAAAATGTTTCCGGCACAAACAGACTTTATCGGGTAAGGTTTTTTCCCTCCCCCATTTCTCAGCTCTTGAGCCTCCTCAAGAGCACCGCTCCAATTACATTCAGCTACTCCCGCCGAACCAGCCCAGCATTCCGCTGATGTAGATTAACAGGGCGAAAAGTGCTAAGCCGATAATAAGGGCTATCATCCACTTTCCGCTCTTCTCTTTGAATTCGTTCATCTTTGCCTCCTAATATCCTTCAAGATAACGATGGGCTGAAAACACCGCCGCCGCACCATCCCACCGGGCAGACCGGCCTCCAGCAGCAGAGTACGGTTGCCACTGCGTGAGGCGTAGATAGCTGCAGTCAACGCCGCAGGGCCTCCGCCCACTATGACCACCTCTCACACATCCGAGCTTGGATTTCCTCCCAGTTTTTCTTTATGCTCCATATGCGCCTTCATCATACACCTGTCCATCACCACCTCAAGCCCGCCCTCAACAGCTACACTCTTCGCCTGCTCATTTGAGATCCCCTCCTGCAGCCAGAGATACCCGGCACCGACCGCCACCGCATCTTCTGCTATGGGAGGGGTGTCCTCCGGTCGGCGGAACACCAACACCACATCCACTCTCTCGGGAACATCCTTCAAGGAAGGATAGCATCGCTCACCCAATACATCCTTACAGCGGGGATTGACCGGTATTATGCGATAGCCTTTATTCTTCATATAAGCACCCACCCGGTGGCTTGCCCGACCGAGCTTGTCAGACAAGCCCACAACTGCAAGTGTCTTTGCCTCCCGGAGAATTTTCAGTATCAGTTCCTCATTTCCACCCATAACCAATCTCCTGAAACCTTTCAAATATCCATTTTAGTTAACTACCCGAATGATTGAAAAATTCCCTCCATCCCTACATTCCAGCAAAGCGAGAGACGACCACACTGCCCAGTCCATCAATAAGCCAAGGGGAGAGCAGACCGAAGATGAAAAGAATTATGATTGTACTGCCTAAAAGAATGACCTGAAGTCTTCCGATGTCATTTATGGAGGAGACATCCAGTGTGGGCTTTCCTCTATAAGTGCGCATCTCCATATTTAAGAGCAGTCCGAAGATAGCCAAAGCCAACACCGCGGCTACCAAAGCCACGGAGAAGTGAAATGCTTTGACGCAGGCGATGACAATAAGAAGCCTTCCAAAGAAGCCGGGGAATGGCGGAAGCCCGGCCTCTGCGGCATCGGCGAAGCGCAGCACCTTCTGCATACGGGGCATAGCCTCTCCCAACCCCTCCAGGTCGTAGTTGAATTTCTCCCCAGCAGCATCCACCCCATAGAAGACGGCTATCGCTTGAGGAAGTTTGGTTAGAAGCATCCCCATCATCACCAAAACCGCCCCCAGATAGCCCTCAACTCCTCCCGCGGCAAGCCCCAGGGAGACTAAACCAAAGTTGCAGAGCAGAGTGAAGATGGGGGTGGAGTGCTGGTTGCGGCGGCTGCCGGAGAGCAGAGCCCCCACGCCCAGAAGGAACAGCCCAACCACCATCAAGGGTATGCGCAAGGGTGGATGGTGCGCCCCCCAAATCGTCCAGAAGATAAACGGCACCGAAAAAGCGGTCAGGATACCCAGCGGAGCCAGAAAGCCGTTTTTAGTATGCCTTTTGCGTATGGATAGGGTGATGACCGCCTGACCGGCAAGAAAACCCAGACCGAGATGGGCGAAGACCACCGAAAGCAGATATAACATCCCTGCGCCCGCATAGCCGACACCTTGGGGAATGAACATCTCCAGAATTAACCAGACAAGAAGACCCACTACCGCACCGGTGGTCAGAAAATAGACCCAGAATCTGTGCCCCACTAAATGCCCCCACCATAAGAGAGCGAAGAACAGGACCAGTGAGGAGACAATCAATGCCAGGGGAAGGTTGGGCCAGCTGGGGAAAAGAAGTGTCCAGGAGAAGAGCACCTGCAGAGGGATATATAGTTTGACTGCGGAGATATGAAACAGCCCCTCTCTCAAGAATGCCAGGTAAGCAAATACGGAGGCGGAGAATATATTGAAGGCGGCGATAAAGAAGAGCGGTTGAGGTTCTACCGTGCTGGATAGATGGGAGAGGAAACCCAGGTTGAAGTAAGTGCCCAGGGTCAAGGCGAGGAAGAAAATGAAGCAGAATGCAAACGAAAGAGCAAAGACCAGATACAACCAACGGGGGCTTTTCCATATGGCAAACAACAGAACCGCCTTGACCGCCGGTATTAATATAGCGAAGATGTATATCCAGGACATAACCACCCCTCAATTTTATCCGTCGGCATCAGGTGTCGCTACCCTCTCCCTTTACCCTTATCCTCAAATATACGGTCATAGAGCAGGCGCGCCGGCAAGGTCAGCGCCCAGGCGATAGAGCGGGGCATGTGGTCTATAGCCCTCTCAGTACGGAGAAGGGCGAAGGATGTGAACCAAATGGCTGAGGAAATATAGCGGTAAGCATCAAGCCATCCTCCGGCGGAGAAGGAGTAAAGCAAAGCAATGGGCTTCCAGTGGAAGATGGGGCTATCTCCCCCGCCCAGCTTGCCCGGAGCATCACGGGTCATTCCGGTCAACACTATCCACACCCCCACGCCCAAGAGAAGCAAAAGGAGCACCTCAATCCTCCATTCAAAACCCCACCCCCCAAAGAAGGGCACAAACTCGTTTAACATAATCGCCTTCGCCCTTGTGGAGAGATGATACCACAGAGGACCGAGGGCGATTAAAACCACGCCAACGATGGCGGGGATGACTTTCCACCTTCCCACCCCATCAGAACCCTCACCAGGCGATTCAACAACGCTTTTTGCAGGCGCCACCCGCAGTAAGGCGGAGAGCAAAAGCCCCTGACCGAGGACGGCTATGGGAATAAATAATATCTTCTGCCACAAGGGGAGGGTAAGTAGGGCGGTGTAGCCAAAGTAGAACATGAAATAACCAGCAAAGGGGGGAAGACCACACACGAGAACCGCCAAAGCCCAGGTAGCCACCCTGACCACACCGGGGCTTACCTCACGATTGCGCCAGAGCACATCCAGGGAAAAGAAAAGCACAACCGAAAGCATAACCCCGATAAATGCGGCTGTTGTCCCCTGGGGAACGCCCGCCCCCAAAAAGATGAGCAGTATTCCACCCAATACCGAACGTGCCTGCACGAGATAATGCTGGGGGTCGGATTCTTTGAGGGCAGCAAACCCCCCGCCGAGGACGGCTATTGAGCCCAGGATGAGAAAGGGTAGAAAACTCCCCCCAGCAATGAAAGCGGTCCCCACCTTTATCAGTAGATAGCCCCCTAAAACCGCAGTTTGGGCGAAGAAGAGGAACCTCTCCTCCGACCCAACCCTCCGGCGCAGTGTATAGTTATATGTGGAAAACGGCGCTCCTCCCCAGATAGTCAGCGTTGCCAGGGCGGCAAAGACCAGACCGGTCCTGGAGGCTTCGGTGAGAGACGGCGAAATGTAGACATTCCCAAAGCCACTTACAATTTTGTAGCCAGTTATCCAGGCAAAAAGCAAAAATATTATCACCCCGGCAAAATAATAAGCGCTCCTCTTGCCCTCCTCCTTTCCCAAATCCCCACCCACCCAGGCGGTCCTCACCACCACCAGTAAACCCCAGATGAAGAGGAAGAACATCCCCTGGAATATAAACGAGCTGACCAAAAAGAGCTGAACGGAGCACCAGCAGAACGCCACAAGGGATAAGAAGGCGGGTCTGCCCTCATCCTCCTTTTTGGAATAAAACAGGGAGACGGCGGAAACCAGGGAGAGGAGAATAAGCAGACAGTATTCCAGAATTCCCGAACGGAACGAAAACCCCAAACCCATCATTCCACCCTTGATGAGGAGGAGTTCTCCCCGGGGATAAAGGAGGGCGCAGACCCCCCAGAGCCCTGCGACAGAAAGACCGGCTAAGCCCAAAATCCAGCGACCAACAGATTTACCGGCAGAGCCGGTCAGGGGGATGAGCAGACCGGCAAGAAAGGGAATCACCAGTGCGATGGAGAAGTTAGCTACATACATCCTACATCAGCCCACAATTGAATATATCAAACGGGGATAGAGGACGGCACCCAGAGAAAACAAGAGCAGAAACAGCACGGAGAGAGAGAAGGCAAGCACCCGAGAGGCAACCATCCTCCCCTCCACCTGACTCTCACTCCGGGCACCAAAGGATATGAAATAGATAATCCTCAACGAATTGGCACAGTATAGCACCAGAACGCCCATTATCAGCACCACCATCCAGGTGGAGCCGACCCAGGCTAAATTAACCGCAAACAACGAATAGGCGAAAAAGCTTATCAAGGGGGAGAATGGGGTCAGGGCTAAGCTCAGGAGAATCGCCCCGACCACCACCCAGGGGAAGGATTTGCCGTATCCGCCCATGAAGCGGAAGTCTCGTTTCAACCCCAGAGAGTCGTTTATAGCCATAAAGGCGAAGAAGCCCATCTTGATCAGGGAGTTGACCACGATGAGCAGTAAGCCCATAGCAAGACCGAAATCCCCGCCACGAAAGACGGAAAGCAGGGCTAAAGCCACCACGCTGGCGGTGGAGTAACCCAACATCCTCCCCATATCATTCTCAATAACCGCCGCTCCGCCGCAGATTATCGCCGTAGCCAGAGCAAGATAGGAGGCAAAGGCGATGGAAAAGCCGGTAATCGGCTCACCCCCAAAGAGAATCACATAGGAGTAGAACCCCAGGTTGGCGGTGAGAACCGTGTTGATAAGCGCTCCTGCGGAAGGCATTGCTGTGCCCACATCGTGAAACCAGGTCTGGAAGGGCACCTGCCCACACAAAGCCAAAATGCCCAGCAACATGAGAAAGCGAGCCGAGCCGGTAGCATTCGCCCCCAGATGTGCCACATCGTAACCGAAGGTCTTAGCCGCCAGCACCAATCCGATGAGCAAGAGCAGGATACCCACCTGGCGAACCAGAAGAGAACGGTCATTTAGCACCATCACCTTGACCAGCGGGGTGGTATCACCCAAGCGCCAGGCGAGGAAGCTGGCAAGCTCCAAGAACAGGAGGAAATAGACCAGGGAGGTGCTGAAGAGAAAGGCGAATACCACCGCCAGGGACAGTTGGATGAGCACATAATGATAACTGCCCACATCTCTGGGGGAGATAAGGGAACTGATGAGTGCAGTGAGTGCGGAAAGGAAAGCCAGGACCAGGGCAATGTGATTGACTTCAAAATTCAGGGCAAAAAAGCCGCTACCAAAGGAGACCGGGGACACTACGGAGGTATGAAATTGATGATAGAGAAACCCCAGAATCACCAGAGCGGACACCGAACCTGCTAGAGAAACATATCCAGCCAGACGAGGTGTGCGGAAGCAGAGGAAATAACATACCGTCGCGCAGACTGTGGGGATGAGGAGAACAGTGGAAAGATAAGACATGGAATACCTTCCGCCTCCTACTCAGCCGGAAATGGCTAAAGGATTTTACAATCAGAAATTAACACAGAACGGGTTTGTTTTCAACAATTTCCATTTGCTATAAATTCCCTTGACTTAGCCTGCAAAAGGGAATATAATGTATATGAGTTCATCTGAATAGACGCATCGTCCTTTTGGTAGCAGTCCTTCAACACCATCCCCTTGCCAATGCGTTATCGGGGAGGCTTATCTATGTTTACTGGAGCTTACTGGTTCAGGTTTGCTGGTCTGGTAACTACTGGCCTCTTTACCTGTTGCGCCGTCCTTCTATGGACCGGGCTGGGTGAAGCTCTAGCCCGAGACCCAGGAGATCCTGGCGGGAGTAGTTCGGGGGAGGATGGAGGGGTCCCGGCGATAGTATTTATTGTCGCCGCCGGCTTCGCCGGATTTGCCATATACCAGGGTATACTTGACCACTATAAGAAGAAGCACCAGCAGGAGGAGCAAGAGACCATCATAATCCCCCTCAATGAGGAGACCGAGGATACCACCCCGGAAGAAATTGAGCAAAAAGCCACCGCTCATAATAGATAACCTGCTAACAGGTCCCCTTATTCGCTAGTTAATTTGGGAGTGTGCGCCAATCCCAAAGATCCCTTTCAATCCACCTATGACCAAGAGTAAAAACACAGCCTTACTGATACTCCTTCTCCTGAGCGCCCTGCTTGCCAATTGCGGCAATGAGACCGAGAAAGAGGACCCCTATCAATCCGACCTGACCGTCCTCAACCACTATCCCCTGGAGGCTACCTCCCCCTGCGGTCTGGTGGCAACCTCCCAGGGAATCTGGCTGGTGGATAGGGATTATCCCGGTTATATCTACCTGGTCTCAGCGGACGACGGCAGCACCATCTCCATATATGGCGCCCCCGGGGTGAAGCCCACCGCTATCGCCTATGATGGGGCTAACTTCTGGGTCTCCGACGAGGACAGCGACAGCATCTATAAGCTAAACCCCGACTTCACCGTCGCCAAAACCTACCCCGCACCCGCCGAGGACATCTCCGGGCTGGCATTTGACCCCCAGGGGCGGTTGTGGAGTGCGGATAGGGTCGCTGGTTGTATCTATCTGCACGAAAACGACCTCTCCGTCGCCGAAACCTACGCCGGCACTTACAACTATGACTTTTACTTCGGTCTCACCTTTGACGGGGACACCCTCTGGGCTTGCGACTACTTTCAGGGGCTCATCTACCTTTTTAACAGCGAGATGAGCATATTTGAATACCATCTAGCCCCATGGCATAACCCCACCGGTCTGGCTATTGACGGAGACATACTCTGGGTAGTTGATATTCGCATCCACAGCCTGCTAAAATGCCAAAAACCCTAGCCCCCGGGAAACGATGAAAATGAAAACGGTAAAAAGGCTCTTAACCACCCTCATGCTTCTAGCAACGGTCACTATAATAATATCCTGCCCGGTTGATTGGCAGTTTCAGCCCGATGACAGCGACTTCGTCTGGGTCTTCAGTTCCGGCACCGACCGCCTGGTCAAGATAGACCCCGAACCCGGCGAGTATGTCATCAACATGGGGGGCTTTGAGGACATTGTCAGTATGAGCGTGGATTTTGAGGACAGCCAACTGTGGGCATTGGACGCCGGGCAGAAGAAGCTCTATCGCTTAAGCAGGGACGGAGAGATTGAGAAGATAATCGCCGGCTTCACCGACCCCCGCTGGGTGGTATATAGTTATTATGACGACACCGTGTGGGTGGCTGACGGTCTGGGCGGGCGGGTGGTGCACCTGTCAAGCGAGGGGGACATAATTGCACGCTACGATGGCTTCACCGAGGTGCGCCACCTGGATGTGGATAAGGCTCGGGGGTATGTGTGGGTAGCCGACTACAGTGGAACCCTTACCTGCATCACCTCCGGCGGAGACGAGCTGGTCTCCTTTGAGGTGACCACCCCCGTAAGCCCGGTGGTGGAGACGGATACCGGCTCCTGCTGGGTTGTAGAGTATGAGACCGGCAACCTCTTCCTGTATCAGTTGAACGGGGAAGTGCTTGAATTTGATGTGAACAATCCCGTCTGCGAAAGACCGGTTATGATGTCATATGATGAGCCCTCGCAGTATATTTGGCTCGCCGAAGAGGACGGCGACCTCCACCTGGTGCGCACAGATGCTTCAATTGAATACACCGTATCCGGCTTCGGCACCATCAGCTGTATCGGCGCGGTGTATGACGGTTTAACCTGTTGGGTCGCCGACCCCACAAACAACCAACTGGTGCACATAGGCACCACCGGGGATACTCTGATGACCATGGGGGGGTTCGCCGACCCCCAGGCGCTGGCGATTGTCAATCGCTACACCCAGTGACGATTTTCCCCTTGATTCGGCGCCAAAGTTGTCTTAAAATGCTAAATTACTGAGGCCCCATCGTCTAGCGGTAAGGACTCCGCCCTTTCACGGCGGCAGCAGGGGTTCGAGTCCCCTTGGGGTCATTCCGAATACAACCATCCCCGCCCTTTTCAGGACGGGGATTACCTTATTTGAACCTTCATAGGTTAAAGGCGACGATGCTAACGACAACCCCGGAAGGAGAGCATAACAGCTTAATCCCAACTGTTTTACTCAAAATATGCCGACGAACATCATCCCTTCGCATCCCTGGCGGATATTATCTTCTCCACCAGTTTATCAAAATTTATGGGCTTGGTGATGTAGGCGTAAGCCCCCAGGGAGAAGGCTCTTGATATCTCCTGTTCCTGGGTTGAGGTGGAGATGATTATCACCGGAATCTGCTCCATTAAGCGGTTTCCACTTATCTCCTCCATGAACTCAAAGCCGTCCACCTTGGGCATACGGATGTCCAGCAGGATAATATCCGGAAGGGGATACTTGCTGCGGTTGCGGTATTTTCCCCGACCTTGCATATACTTCATCCCCTCCAGACCGTCCTCCACCTCCATTAGGCGAAAAGGACCTAAGCGGTCCTCCAGAACCAGCCGGGTGATAGTTCGGTGCTCCGGCTCGTCCTCAATAAGCAAAATATTGAGCATGATAAAATATCCTCCTTAATCCTCTTTGGGAAGGGTGAAGATAAACTCGGCGCCCCTGCCGACATCCGACTCCACCCAGATGATACCCCCCTGCGTTTCCACAATCTTTTTAACGAAAGCCAGACCGATGCCGGTGCCTTCCACCCGCCGACCGTGCAGGCGCTTGAAGACCCCGAAGATTCTCCTATGGTAACGGGGGTCTATTCCCGGACCGTTGTCCTTGACCCGAAATTCGTAGAACCCGCCCTTATCCTCACAGGTGACCAGCACATAGGGCTCGGTGTTGTCCTCACCCATGAACTTGACCGCATTATTGATTAAGTTGGCGAATATCTGATAGATGCGCCGGCGGTTTACTCGCAGAGTGGGGAAATTGCCCTCCATGGAGAAGTTGAAGCGGTATTTCACACCTACGGTGCGCACCTCGGAGAAGACCACTTCCACTACCTCGGCGATGTTGACTTGCTCCGTCTCCACATCAAACCTGCCCACCCGGGAAAGCTGAAGCAGGTCGCCTATCAGGTCCCCCATCCGCTCCGAGGCTGCTTTGATGGTCTCCATAAACTCCCGACTGCGCTTGGAGAGCCTCTTCCCCTGAGGTGAGTCCACAAACAGGTCTATCATCCCCTGGATGGTGATAAGCGGCGACTTCAGGTCGTGGGAGACCACATAGACGAACTCCTCCATCTCCTTGTTGACATTCTCCAGGGACTGGGTGCGTTTCTTCACTGCAGAGGCGAGGGTATTAGCCCGGCGGTCCAGCAAGAATATCAAAATCCAGATGATGATGGCAACCAGGATGCCGAAGGTAAAGTTGACGAAACGACCCACAACCCAACCTTTGCTACTGCCGGAGACATAGCCCACCTTGAGAGTCCAGGGATTCTCCCCCCCGCTAAAAAGTTCGGCGGAGATGCCCAAATCCTGGGCTTGGTCCATTCGGTGGGAGAGGACCTCTTGTCTACTGGAATCGTATATTGCCATCCAATAGCCCTCATCCTCACTCAAAGCCGGTGGTTGGGGAATCAGGTCGGCAACGGAGACAGCCAGATAGAGATAGCCGACTTCCTTCTCTTCTCGCATCCGGGCGCTGTAAAGGAGGATTTTATCGTCGGCGGTCTCGGTAAGGTCGCTCACATATACCGGCACCTTCCCCTCACCGCCGACGAAGGTCTTTCCACCGGAATGGAGCATTTTGGCGACGGTCTCACCGTTAAGCGAGGAGGGATGGTGGGGATATTCCGCCAACACTTGATTGTCCTGGGTGATTATCCCCGATTGGACGACGAAGGAATAATCCTCTGCGACGCTTATGCCCGGGGATTCATACTCCTTCTGTCCAACCATCCCGAAGGTCTCCACAATCCCCAGCAAGCGGCGCACGATACTCGCCGGCTCGGTCAGGGAGCGCTCCACAGAAAGGGTTACCTTCTCACTGGCAAGGGTGAGGTTTTGCCGGGACAGTTTTTCCACCTCTCCCCTCTGGAAATAGTCCAGAAGCAAGAGAGCCAGAAATATTCCTACCGCAACCAGCCACTTGATATATCCCCGAACTCTCAAATCTTCCCCACCAATTCAAAATTGCTGTAAGAAAAAAATAGGTAAAAAAATGTATCATACCCGTTCCATTTACTCAAATAAAACTCTTTTAATTTATGCCCTTATACAACTGTTCCCATCAAGTATTCCACCAACTCTCCTCACACCAGGGTGAGTAATTTGAAAAAATTACAATTGTCCTATTGCTCGGTCGGCTCAAGGGAACTTAGCAACATGAAAGTAAAATATTTGGGGATGAGCAACCCTTAGCTCGTGGTTTGGGCTCAACCCATCCGCAAGACGAAAAGAACTGCGTTTTACCTGACTATAACCGCACAACCATCAGCGCTTGCACCGAAAGCGTACGCCCGCAGTGAATAAACCCCCGACGCAAGTCCGGCAACACATAGTTCGGCTTCCATCTCCCCCGCCTCGTCGGCAGTTAGGCGCTTCTCCGCCACCAGGCGACCGGAGAGGTCGTATAGGCATAGCTCCACCGCACCTGCATCGGGCACAAAGAGAAGACAGGTCAGCCGCTCGCAGGCGGGATTGGGATAGACGGCAATGATGGAGAACCATCGGGGTGTGATGCCGGCGGTCACCTGACAGGTGCCCAGCGTGGTCGGAGTATCGTCGGCAAACACCGCCTCCAGGCGATATTCGTATCTGCGCCCCCCCTCCACTCCGGAGTCGGTGTAATTGTAGGGGTTCTGTCCGGTGATAAGCCCCGAATTGATGGGCTTGCATATTTGGGAAAAATCCGTCCCTAAGGGGGAAGATGGTTCTCTTACCTCAGCCTCCCGGCGATAAAGGTTGAAGCCCAGGATGTCCTCGCCCTCGGTAGCATGGACTATCCAGCATAAGGAGATAGAATCCCCCTCCCCCTGAGCTGTGAAGGAGGCAAGTTCAACCTCTACAGAAGGAATATACCGGGCATACTTGAGGTCGTTGTTGGTGGAGTCATAATACGAGATGTGGGGATTATCCTGGCTATCCAGGGCTATGGAGGTATCAAAGCCCACCCATCCTTCACTGTCCACGGTCACGAATTTCCATTTGCTTCCCGACCACCAGGCATACTTAAGGTCTAAGTCATCCAGGTGCAGATACGATATGTGAGGATAATCATCTGAGTCAATCGCAATGGAACTACAATCACCCACATTTCCAGAAGTGTCAACGGAGATTATCTGCCAGTTGGAACCATCGTAATAGGCATATTTGAGGTTCCCATCGGTAGCATCGTAATACGATATGTGGGGACAATCATCCGAGTCAATTGCAATGGAGGTATTCCAACCTACGTCTCCCGAAGTATCAACTGAGGAGATCTGCCAGGTAGAGCCTCCATAGTAGGCATACTTGAGGTCACCGGCGCTGTTATCGTAATACGATATGTGAGGGCGGTTATATGCGTCAAGCACAATGGATGGGGTCATACCTACATCCCCCGCAGTATCTACAGTCATTATCTGCCAACTATAGTCATCCCAAAACGCATATTTGAGGTCCCCGTTGCTCCAGTTGTAATAAGATATGTGGGGATTATTGGATGAGTCAAGGGCAATTGAGCTATGAAAGCCCGTATATCCTTCAGCGTCAACGGTCACCGTCAGCCAGATAGAACCATCCCAATGCGTATATTTGAGGTCACCGTTGCCAATATCGTAATACGATATGTGGGGTTTGTTGAAAAAGTCAATTGCTATGGAGCTGAAAGAACCTACATACTCCTCCGTATCAACAGCGCTTATCTCCCAACCGGAAACATCCCAGAACGCATATTTTAGATCGGCGGTATACCAATTATCAAAATACGATATGTGGGGATAGTCAGATGAGTCAATCACTATGGAGGTTTGCCCACTATATTGTTCCAGCGATGTATCAACAGAGGTTATCTCCCAACTCCCGGCGAAGGTTAACCCCATCGCCAGGGCTAAAACCAGCAAGAACCCTATTCCCGCAGTTAAGTAACGCACCACAAAACCTCCTTTCTAGTAAATCTCTTTTCACTTATATATTAATTTACACCCCTACACCCCATAAGTCAAGTGGTGAGGTTATTAAAAATGTGTGGGGCATTTTGATGATACGAAAGCGAGAAAAAAGCGGATGGGTAAAGCTCCCATCCGCTGGATACACAAAAACTGTAATCTATCCCTTAACCACCGCCCGGCAGGATGTTCCCACACCTCCCATTTTACCTCCAGGCACATCTTCGCCTCCAGATGAAAGGGCTACAACTCCCGCTGAGACCGACATTGACATGATGCCAAGGGCGATAGAGCATCAGGTGCGAGGAATCGGAGGCCATCCTCCAGGATGTTTTTCCTGTAAAATACAGCCTGGAGTGGTCTTTGTCCAGGTACAGCCCAACGTGGCGGTAAAGACCTTCTGGGATACCAATGTCGGTTTGCTGTATTTCTTCTTTTTATTCATCTTCCACCTCCGAATAAATCCTGGCTACTTTACATGCCCACGATGACCGCAGAGCCAAACCACCGTCCTCAAGCCAAGCCAGTCCGGGACACCTCACACATTGCTCCAGATAGGAACATCCCGCACATCCCGATACCGGCAGTTCCCGAATTGCCCTGAGTTGATTTAGAAAACGGGAATCTCGCCAGATGTGTCCAAAAGGCTCCTTGGTAACATTTCCGGCGGAGATGCGAATCTGTGAACAGGGAAGCACCTCTCCGTTGATGTCAATTATACAATGATTAGCCGCCGCTCCGCAACCCAAAACCCTCTCCTTACTGCGGGAGGTAACCCCATCGCCGTCCGCCCCGCAAAAGGGATTGGCATCGGCGCCTTCCGCTCCATCATAATCTCTTTCCACGGAAAGCTCCCAGCGATGCAGTTCGGCAAGCTCCTCGTCTCCCATGCGAAACTCCGTGGGGCTTAAAGCCCCGTCATTTTGCGGAACCACATTGACGCACCAACGGGGAAGGGCTCCCAACCTTCTGACCAGGGAAAGCCACCTTTCGGCTTCAGTCCAATTAAAGTTCATCCACACATTCTTGATTACCACCATGACTCCCAACTCCACCAGCGCTTCAACCGCCCCAATAGTCTTTTTGAAGGAACCGGGAACGCCGGTCAACCAATCGTGAGTTTCAAGGAGAGCGCCGTAAAGGCTCACCTCCACCGCTTCAGGAGACGTCTCGGCTACCCGCCTGGCGACATCCCTGGTGATGAGCGTTCCGTTGGTAAACAAACGTGTGGAGAAGTTGAGTTCTCTTGCCTTTTCTATGATGGAGAACAGGTCCTGGCGCAGGAATATCTCTCCCCCGCTCAGACTGAGGAATAATGTCTTGCTGTGATACAACTGCTCCAGTAGCTCAAACCACTGGGCTGTTGACAGACCCTTATTAGTCTTCTCCTCGGCGGTCAGGTAACAATGCCGACAGTTGAGGTTACACTCCCCGGTAAGCTCAATCAAAGTATAGAGGGGAATAAGCTCTTGCCAGGAGGTGGCTAACAGCCAGCTATAGATATCGGAGGGCTTCTCCTCAACGACGGTCTTACTCTCACTCACTCTGGGGGATGATAATGCCATTTTTCACCAAAAGTTCCAAAAATTCCTTTGCCTCCCGCTCCGCCTTATCCGCTTCTACCTCATACTCCTCGGCAATCTGCTTACTTATCTCCTCCTCTGCCTTGCCCTCACAGGCTAGCTCCCACACTCGCAGTCCAACATCAGCCAAACGATGGAGCGTCTGCCTTTCAGGGACGAGTATGACCGCCTCACCGTCTATGATGCGAAAGGCACTATTGGGATTCTGTGCAAATTTTTCCGACAAGATTCTCCCTCAGATAGGATACCAAATCTTTACTCTGAGTAAACCCAAAGTCAAAAGTGGGGACATTCAACGCCATATCCCAGGCAAGCTCAAAAGCTTTCCTTCCAACCTGCGCAGAGCGTCCAAACATAAGGATGTTGGCAAGGATTCCGATAACTGCGCTGGAGCCGTCGCACCTCTTCAGCCAAAATCTTTTGTCTTTATGGGGGAAGAGTATAGCCTTTAAGGGAAATCCCTGACTAATCCTACTTCCCGAATCCGCATCTCCCCAGAAGGGGGTTCCCCACAGATACCAACCGTCGGCTCTGCGCCGGGCTACGTTCATCTCATCGCATAATACTTCCGCCAACCCCAAAGATAAACTGCATATGGTGCTCTTTCCCCCCTCCGGTCGGGCAGGAAAGAGAAGTCCGCATCCGGCAAGAGACAACCCAGCGGAATGGAACATTAATCCGGCACCATCGAAGAGAGCCCAAGCGGAGCAGAAACGCAGAAAAGGTTCTGCAAAAAGCTCCTTATTACTGGAAAAAAAGAAACGTCCCCTCTTTACCAGAAGATCAATGAACCCAAAGAATGTCTGGCTCCACAGATAATGAACCAAACCACCCCCACGATAATAATAAGGGCTTTCGTAAGTGGGTTCGTAACCCGGGGGTCGGTTAAAATATTTTCCGTGCTCAAAGAAAGCGATTTTGTATATATTATCGCTCAGAGCTTCGGAATGGTCTAAATAACCTTCTACTATCTCCCTCTGTCCTTCGTTTTGCAGAGCAAGTAAAAACGAGATGTCCGCTATGTTCATCCGAGGAGGGAGAAGATTCTCAGCCATATAGTCGGTCTTCCTGAAAAAGCCTGACCACCATCAACGCATCAAGGCTTTGATGTAACCGATGCTGTTTGGTTGAACGGCTTCTTCTACATTCAGGTCAATTTTATATATGGTAAAGGTATCCCGACAGGACTGATAGAAGACGCCGTCCCCAGCCCATACTAGATTACCACAGTAATTGTGCTCTTCACCGACCTCAAAGAGCGGGTCCAGGGGAAAAGGGTCTTCGTAAATTGTGTTGCCGTCCGTATCGTACTTCCAAATTTTCCCGTCCTGGTAACCCAGGACATAGACATAGGTCCCGTCGGTCATTACCCCATAGGGGTACTTCGCCAAAGTGGGAAAACTGGTCCACTCCACGCCGTTCATATCCAATCCATAAACATATCGGTCGTAGTTAGATGAACCTATCCACAGCCCATCATCACCATCGTAAGCCAAGCCATTAGGATATGAGATGGAGACGGAGAAGAGATTTTCGGTGTGAAAATTAAACAGAAAAATGGAATACACAGAAAGGTCAGGATAGTTATTCCTCAGGGCATAAATACTGTACTCGTCGGGGATATAAGCCAGCCCGGTTACCCAGGTAATCGTGGGAATCGGAGTATAGGAGCCAATGAGAGTGCCATCCGTGCTGTATTTATAGAGTTCCCCGCTCACTAGGCCCATAACCCAAAGATAGTTACCGTCATAGGTCAATCCGATGGGTTGGGGCTCCGGTGGATCGGTTTGAAACTGGTATGTTATGGCAACTCCCAAAGCACTTCCGGCAAAAGCCAAAACCAGAAAGAGGGTCGCCAAGCATTTCAGTAAACTCATAAGATTACCCGCCAAAATGAGAAATTTCGTCGTGGGGAATAACATCAAACTGAGTTCCTTTTCAATCTCATTATAAATTTATCACAGGCAGAAGGACAAGTCAAGTTAAACTCATCTTTATTTTCCCGTTAACCAGCCGAGGGCTGCCAAAAATAACTCCTCCCGATCTACGGGCATGGAGGCATTCTCAAAAGCCACCGAAAAGAATACAAAATTCCCTCGTCCTACCTCACCTTGCAAGCCGTAGTATCTGCCATCATCCCCAACAAGCACCGCCCGGCTGTAGGAACTATCGGAAATCTCAAAGCCGTCCCCCCAGTTTCCCCCGGGCCTGAACCTGTAATCCAAATCCAATGCCAGCCCCCAGGCGAAACTCCCTTCAGCCCCAAAGACATCGGTCTCCTGAGTGTCCGCTTTTATCTTGCATATACCCATCTTGAAAGCCAGATTGGCGGTAGGGTTCTTCACCCCCAACTCGGAGAGGTAATTCTGGCTGACCAATAGCAAGCGCCCTCCCCCCTCTAAAAAGCCGGTCAAGTTGGACTGGTCTGCGGAACAGAGCAGACATGGAAGGGCGTCTATGCCGGTAAACCAGATGACGCAGTCATAGTCCTTCAGTTTGTCGTAGGAGGGACCCGCAGAGCCGTGTCCCACCCGCAGAATATCATAGGTGATAAGGTTTTCGGTCAAGATTTTCTCATATATCCCATCTACATCCACTCCCCCGAGAATATTCCCATTATTTATCCCGTCGTCATCATCAACCAGAAGAATCTTCATCCCCCTGACGGCTTCCAATCGTCTCTGTAAAGTGGCATATTCCTCCAGGTTGACCAACTTGCGATAAACCTTGACCACCAACCTATCCGGGTCGGAAGTCGCATAAGCCTCAAAGCGGTCGGCAAAGATTGAAGTAGCCAGGCATAGCTCCAGCCCCTGTGCGGTCCCCTCCACCGATACGCCCGTAACCAGCCTATCCACAGACAGATCGGGTAAGGAGAGGAGATCACCGATTCCGACCGTTGCTACCACGAAACGCAATCCCCCCTCAGGTGCTGGCTTTTGGGCGACCTCAAACTCACCATCAAAGGTAAACTCCAGGCGGGTGTAGGTCAGATGGGGGAAAGCGCTTACCGAGACCAAATCAATCGCCCCGGTCATAGTGACCAGAGCTATGAACATCCCCACCAGAAGCAACAGGACAACAGCTTTCGGCATAGTTATTTTAACACCGCCATCTTTCCCACGAATTCATTACCGCTTTCATCTTCCACCAGGTAGATGTAGCTACCGGCGCTGACAAAATCTCCGTCCTGGTTGCGACCGTCCCACAAGATGGGATTACCGGTCAAGTTGATGACCAACTCCCCGCCCAGGTCAAAGATGCGCACCGTAGCCCAGGGAGGAACATTGACGAACTCAACTCTGGGGTTGGTAGCGGTCAGGTCAAAAGGATTGGGGCGGGTATAGATGTCGGTTAACTGGAATACCGGCTCAGTGGTAATAATCAATATAGTGCTGTCCAGGATTTCTCCGTCGCCATCATCCCTCAGCTCCACAAGGTAACTGCCGGGGGCAAATCTGCCGGTATCTATGGGGAAGGTCCCGTCCCTAAAGAAGCAGGAGTAGGTGAAAGCCTCCCCGCCTTCATACGGGGTAAAGACCAGACATACCTCCGCTCCATCAAGAGTGAGGGCAAGGGTGATCTCCTCCCCCAGGACAGCTGTGCGGGGAAGTTCCATCTGTGCACAATAAGCTCCTCCCCAGCTCAAAATTGAAATAAGCACCAGCAGGATTAATGATATTCGCATTGCATTCCCCTTCGGTGAAACTACAAAAAGCTCATACATTTCCACTGATTATATTAAATGCTCTATGCTCAAGTCAAGGGCAATCTGAATATGCGTGAAAGAAAGAGAAGGACCCATCGCAGGGCTGACGAACCCCGTCCCCCCAACCCCCAACTGATCCTCGCCAGCAATCTAAATAGAAAATCCACCAGGTGGGATATCCCTGCCCAGGCTCTGGCGCGACTGCCTGCACGCAAACCCCTCAGGTCGTACTCCCTCTCCCCCCGACGAATGCTCTCCGCCCGACCCACAACTAAGTCCCAGGCGACCGCTCCCTCGCTCAACAACGCTCCATCTCCCTTGAGAAGTGCCCTTTTCCTATAAATCCTAAGAACCCGATGAAGCATTAGCACCCCATATTCCTCAAACAGGACCACATCGCCGATTTTTAGTTTGCTGATTTCATCTATGGGCGCTACATCCACCAGATCACCGTCCAGAATATTGGGCTCCATGGAACTTCCAGAAACTGTGAGCAACAGACTGCGTCCCTCAACAAGGAGGGCTTGCACCACCAGTTCTTTAGCCAACATGGATGTAACCTGTGATGGTCTCAAGCCTCACTCCGTCTTTCAGTCATCAGGAGACAGTTTTCGCTGGACATCGCCGATAAGATATAGCGAGCCGGCGACCAGAATTGGGCGATTGCCGCAGGAAAGCTCTTTAGCCACCTCCAGGGCGTACATCATCCTCTCCTCAACCCTCACATTGTCTATATATTCACCCACAATTCTCGCAAGCTGACCCGCCGGCATAGCCCGGGGGAAATCAGCCTGGGTGATAACGACCGCATGTGCCAAAGGCGCCAGGGCAGATGCGATTCCCACCGCATCCTTTCCCCTGGTTACCCCTAAAACCAACACACACTTCTCCTCACCGAAAAGCTCCTTAAATGAGCGAGCCAACTGTTCAGCACCGCCGGGGTTGTGCGCTCCGTCAAAAACTAAGGTGGGCTTTCCCGCCCAGACCTCCAGACGACCGGGCCAGCGAGGATTTTGAAAGCCAGGGGCAATTGCCCCCTCAATACCATCAACCAACCCCTTCTCTTGTAGATAGAGAATGGCAGCACCAGCCAGAGCGCAATTGATCACCTGGTAGCCTCCGAGAAGCGTTGTTTGATACTCCTTCCCCTCCAGGAGAAAGTCAGTGCCGGATAAATCCGCCCGTAATACCTGATATTCATAGTCCCGACCTAAAATGCGCACGCTAACGCCCAGTTCATCCCCTTTAGAAAACAAAACCCTCCTGACGGCAGGCTTCTGGGGAGCGGAGAGGGCTAACGTTCCCGGCTTGATGATTGCCACCTTCTCGGTGGCTATCTCGGACAGGGTTTCACCGAGGATTCTGCTATGGTCTATGTCTATAGGTGTAAGCAGGGTCATCTCGGCAGTGAGCACGTTGGTGGCATCCAGCCGACCGCCCAACCCGGCTTCCACCACCGCCCAATCCACATTACGCCTCTGAAAGTAAAGCAAAGACAGAGCGGTTACGATCTCAAAGACGGTGCGGTAACCCCCTTGACTCCCATCCAACAAGGAGTGCTTCATCTGGATTTGCTCAATTCCCTCTGCGAACTCCTCCCGGTTTATATCCACTCCGTCCACCCGTATGCGCTCCCGAATGTGCTTGAGATGGGGGGAGGTGTATAGCCCCACACGAAGACCGGCGTTGGAGAGTATATTAGCCAGAATCGCAGCGGTGGAACCCTTGCCGTTGGTGCCGGCGATATGGACTATCCTGAAGGAATCCTGCGGCTTGTCCAACAGATGGAGCAGACGGGCGAAGCGCTCCAGGTCAAAGTCCCGGGTGGCTCTGGGGGTTATCTCCTGCCGCTCATAGTCCACGAAGGAATATAGAAATTCTAATGCGTCGGTATAAAGCACGGTTCTTAACTTCCCGATGTTTTCCTGGGTTCCTCTTTGGGGGTGGGTTTTTTGGGCGTGGGGGGAAGCCCCAGGGCGGAGAGCACCTGTCCGGCGATGAGCAGAGAGGAGTCCGGGCGAGCAAAACGGCGCATGCGTCGCTTCAACTTTGCCAGGTATTTCTTCCTGGGTAAAAGCTCAGCAACCCTCTCCACACCTTCTTCAACATCGCCCACCTCAAAGAGTCCACCGGAATGGTGCAGATACTCCAGGTTGCGCCGTTCCTGACCTCCGAAAATCTCCATGCTGACCACCGGCACACCCTTTGCCAACAGCTCTGCAGAGGTAACTCCCCCCGGCTTGGTCACCACCAGATCGCAGGCATCATACATCATGTCCATATAATCCACAAAACCGTATAACTTTATCTCATTGTCGCCAACGGGTGAATAATCCTCCAATCTTCTGCGCAGTCTCTCATTCTTTCCGCAGACGACCAGTATCAAAGCGTCCTTCAAGCGTCTGTCCAATCCCTCCACCAGCTTATAGATGGGACCAAGACCATCGCCCCCGCCGACGACCAACACTCCCTCCCGCCTGCGGGAGAGCCCCAGCTTACGGCGGGCTAAATCCCTGGGGCGCCAGCGCATATACTTCATCTCTATGGGCACACCATTGACTTTGACCAACTCCCGGGGGACATCAACTTTCATCAATCGCTTCTTGGCGGTATCATTGGCGACAAAGTAGCCGTCAACACCGGGCATACTCCAGAAGGGATGAGCGTCGTAGTCGGTGATGGCTACAAATATTTTAAAGTCAAAACCTTTCTTTTCCCGCAATTTGACCAATGCAGCAGGGGCGAAAAAATGGGTACATATAACCGAAGCGACGGGATTGTCTCCCAGGAAGCGACCGAGCCGCTTTCTAAGTGAACGCACCATCAGGAAACGGGAGAAACACAAACTCAGCCGGTGGAAACGCCCCTTGCTACTATACAGTCTCTCCCACAGACGGGGAAAATTCTTAACGGTGAACAGATAGAGATTTTTGGTCAGCCAGGCACGAATGGACGAAGAGAAATCCAGGCAATCCAGAACCTCCAGCCTCACCCCCGTATTAAGAAATTTTATCGCCTCTGCTATCGCCTGGGAACCCTTGGTGTGACCGTAGCCAATTCCGGCGTGAAAGCAGACTATCAGTGGGGTATCTGCCAGCCCCAGCGGCGAATCATTTCCAGAATCCACTCCGACTCCCCTAACATCTCAGGTATGGTCTTGAAGGCGTATCCCTGCGAAAGGATACCCTCAATTATCAACGGCAGGGACTTCACCGTCTCCGTTCTATCAGCCTCTCTCTCCCCCCGGTCACCGTCATGTAGCAGGATAATATCCCCCGGCTCAGCCCTCTCCAAAACCCGCTCGGCAATCTTCTCTGCGCTTATCTCCTTCCAATCTTCCGGCATATTGGACCAGGAAACGATAACATACTGCAGTTCTCTGGCTATGTTGAATACCCGAGGGTCCTTGAACCCATGTGGGGGACGAAAAATATAGGGACGCTTGCCGATAACCTGGCGGATAATGCGGTCGGTAAGCATCACCTCCCGGCGAATCTGCCCCTTACGCTCGGAGACCAGAACCGGATGGCTGAAAGAATGATTGCCGATGGCATGCCCGGCGGAATCCACCTGCCTGGCAAGTTCCCGATAACGGCGGATGCTTTTCCCCACCATAAAAAATGTGGCTTTGATGTTAAATTTCTCCAGTATCTCCAATATCTGCGGCGTGTTCCGGGGCGTGGGTCCGTCGTCAAAGGTCAGGGCGACAGCCCACTCCTCACTCTCCCCATGCCAGAAGACCTTGCCCCAGATCTCGCTCTTGGAGAATAGGATACCATATACGAGATAAAAGATTATCAAACATGTGGCGATGAACAGAGCCAGCCCAAAGACCATAAACCGGGCGATAACCAAGGTGAAGAACAGGTAGCTGAAAATTAAAAATATTGCCAGAAGTATGACGATGACTATTCTGGTTCGCCGGTCAAGTATCCTGAAGATTTCCAGAAAAGCGATCGCCAGAAGGAGTATTATCGTGAAAAGAAAATATATGTTAAATATAAGATTCTTCATAGTCAATCTATCTTCTTTTCTGCTACCCCGGAATCCTCTTTGGTTTTCTTCTTCCGCCTTCTCAGATAAGCCCACAGCCACCAGCCGAAGAGCAGTAGGAGGATGCCGGCGATGACCAGATCAAAGCGGTGGAAGTAACCTCTGATATCCTCCCAATTCTCTCCCATCACCCTTCCGATGTAGGTGAGTAGATAACACCAGGGCAGGGAGCCGAAGAAGGTGAGCAGGATGAAAGGAACGATACGCATGCGGGAGATGCCCGCCGGAAGGGAGATGAATGTGCGCACGATGGGAAGCATCCGGCAGATGAACACCGCCCAGGAGCCCCAGCGTTCAAAGAAGCGGTCGGCGCGGGCGAGCTCCTCTTTGCGGATGAGGATATATTTTCCGAAGCGCAGAATGAAGGGGCGACCGCCGTAGTAGCCAACATAGTAAGCCAAAAGCGATCCGAGCAGATTGCCCAAGGCACCAGCCCAGGAGACCAGATGGAAGTTGAAAGTGCCGGTGGAGACCAGATAGCCGGAGAAGGGCATAATGATCTCCGAGGGCAGGGGAATGCAGGCGCTCTCTATAGCCATAGCCAATATGACGCCGAAATAGGAGAGCGAGCTGATCAGATTGATGGTCCAGCCCACCACCGGCGCAAGGATTGCCTCTACCAACGAGAAAAGATGACCCAAGAAAATCCCCTTCAGATGGAGTGAATATAGTGATGAGTATATTAGCGAAGGGGGTGGAATTTGTCAAGGAGATAGAAGGGTGGAGGTAAAACCACAAATTTCCAGATCAGCTACACCCAAACTCCCCCTCAATCCCCCCCAATTTCCCTTGACAAAACCTTTACTTTCTGCTAAATTAGCCGTTAACCTCTTATCCAGAAAGGCTGAGGGACAGGCCCTAAGAAGCCTTGGCAACCAAAGGTTGGATATTCATCAACCTGAATCAACCTTTAAGGTGCCAATTCCTGCAGGGGTGGAGTTTTCCCCTGGGAGATGAGGGGTCCGGTAACCGGCCTTCAAATCTCACCCCACCTTTCACAAAAGAGGGTGGGCTGTTCTTATCAGCCCCTGTCCATCTCCATAACAACCCAACTTGAAACATCAGATTCATTAAATCGGAAAAACATCCTTGACTCAGAGAGCATCTCAAATGAAAATAAATCATAGAAAATTACTGATAGCACTTTCCCTGGTTCTGCTCCTTGCCACCTGCAAGGAGCCTGCAGAGGAGCCCTTCGTCCCCAGCTACGCCACCCCCTGGGATACCCTGGAGACTTTTGTACAGGCGTCGTTACTTATGGACGCTCAGGCATTGCTTGACTCCTTCTCGGTGGAAAGCGACTTTCGGCGGGACATCGCCACCGTTGAGGAGCTGGAAAAAGCAATGGAAGAAGACCCCATCCCCGAGGATGCCGCCGAGTTATTCTTCAACCTCAGCGCCGAGGGATTGCGCATAGAGGGAGAATATTTCGTTCTCACCACCGCCTTTGAAGACGGGGGAGGCATTGAATTTTATATGGTCTTTGAGAACGATGGATACCGGATATATCAAATAAACGAGACTGACAACCCTTAAAAGCCCGAAGAGTGCCATGCCATCCTGGGAAGAGATAACAGAAGGTTACACTTTACCTTCAGCGGAAGCCACCCCCACTCTGGAGGTAGCTCTAGGCGAACTTCGCCTGGGTGGGCGCACCGCCATGCCCCTCTTTGAAAGCTCACCGCTCAAGGTCGCTTTGGGGCTGACCGTCCTTCCCCACCTGGGGGGTCTACCCCCCACCCTAACCGTTGAGCTGGGCGGGGAGAACTACGTTCCTCTAAAATACGCTCAGGAGGCTGTCGGCGTCGGCGCTGACTTCCTCTTCGTCCCCCTCTCCTTTGAAATTGAGGAGGGCGAAAGCTTGAGCTCCAATGAGATAGAGGGCGCGGTGGGACTGCTAAGCGAGCTTGCCCAGCTGACCGACCTTCCCCTTATCGTTGAGCTTTCTGCGGAGAAACGTCTGCTGGATACCTTGCTTAACGCCGTTGCCGGGGCGCTAAGAGGGGGGAAGGATTGGCTGGGGCGCGCCGAGGAGGACACCTATCGCACCTATGCAGCCGCGGCACAGGCTTACGACTTAGGGGTACTCGCCCAGTCGCCGATGGACATCAACCTGGCAAAACAGCTGAATATCCTCCTGCACTCAAACGGTATCCACTATGAGCGCATCATTCACGACCCGCTTACCGGGGGGCTGGGCTATGGCGCACAATACACCTTCTCGGTCATTGAGCGCCTGCGGCTGGGCGCCCTGGCCGGTGATGAGGCGACTTCGGGGCTGATACTGGTCAACTCCGGCGAAGCCTGGTCCGGTCGGGAATGCTACAGCGGGCAAGGTCCTTTAGGCGACCCCGAAAAGCGCGCTCCCCTGTGGGAA
Organism: Candidatus Coatesiibacteriota bacterium; assembly: GCA_030602715.1. Classification (GTDB taxonomy): domain Bacteria; phylum RBG-13-66-14; class B26-G2; order B26-G2; family JAUVZD01; genus JAUVZD01. The sequence continues at coordinate 25,444 of JAUVZD010000006.1, read as the reverse complement.
GCCCAGACCGCCATCTGCGGTATCGTCGCCGGTGCCGATGCATGCGCCCTGCTTCACCCGCAAGCCTTTGCTTATGTCCGCGAGGCAGTGAGGGAGATAAATGCAGAGCCCGAGGAGGCGGTCTGATGGCACTGTCCGCCCTGGAGATATACAAGCACCTGCCCCAGAAGAACTGCGGGGAGTGTGCGGTAGCCACCTGCTTGGGCTTCGCCATGATACTGATAGCTGGGGAGGCTGAGCTCGCCGACTGTCCTTATCTTACAAAGGAAGCCTTAGCCTTTTTAGGCGCTTCCACCACTCTACCCATGCGCAAGGTGGAGCTTGGATATGAGGAAAACCCTATCCCCCTCGGTGGTGAGGAGGTCCTATTCCGCCACGACAAGCGCTTCCACAGCCCCACCGCCATCCTCCTTCGGCTTTCCAGCTCTTCGGGAACCCGGGGAGCAAAGGAGGCTCTCGGCGCCCTCCAGAATGCGGTTGTGGAGCGGGCTGGGGAGGTGCTCGCCCCTCAGGGGTTCCTGGTGGAGATTGAGGGCAAGCAAGACCTGGACATAATTGAGTTTCTAGTCAGCAAAAACCGCCCGCCCCTGGCGGTAGTCGGTGGGAGTGATGAACTGAAGAAGGCGTCCGAAATCATCCCCAAAGAGCACCGCACCCTTCTCGCACCCACAAATCCCCGGGACCTGACTTCCGTCGCCCGGCTGGGTCAACCCCTGCTCATCCCCTTCAGATGGGGGCAGAGCCTGAAACAAGTGGCACAGGAGATAGAGACCGCAGTAGATGCGGGCATGGAGGATATAGTGCTCTCCCTCGGCGGGGATTGGCAGTCGGGAAGTGTCCTGCGGATGCTCGCCCACTTACGCAGGCTGGCTATTGTTGGAAAAGAGCAGACCCTGAACCGACCCACACTCTATTATTTCCCCGGCGAAAGCCCTGCAGAACAGAGTATCAAGAACGCTCTGGCGGTCTGCCGCTACGCCAACGCCGTGGTCATGGATTCACTTGACGTTTCAGCCCTCTCTCCGCTAATGGTTCTGCGCTCGGAGCTCTATGCAGACCCGCAGAAGCCCATCCAGATCCCCCCTGGCGTCTATCCTCTTGGCGCCCCCGGCAAGGACTCCCCGGTAATCCTGACCACCAACTTCTCGCTCACCTACTTCCTGGTCTCCGGGGATATTGAGGCTAGCTCGGTGCCCTCCCACCTGCTTATCGTTGATGTGGAGGGACAGTCGGTGCTAACCGCCTACGCCTCCGGCAAACTGACCCCCACCCGGGTCAGGAAACTGCTGGAGAGCTGTGGCATAGAGGAGAAGGTCAACCACCATCGGCTAATAATCCCCGGTCTGGTCTCCAAAATATCCGGGGAGCTTGCTGAGGAGTGCGGTTGGGAGATTGTTGTGGGACCCAAAGATTCCTCTCGCCTGCCAGCCTTCCTGCACTCCTACTCCTCGCCCAAGGAGGTTCACCTTGGCTGAGAGCAAGAACACCTTCCACTTCCTGGTGGGCGAGGAGCGTATCTCCGCAGAAGCGCAGGGAACCATCTTGGATGCGGCGAGAAGCAAGGGTATTTTCATTGAGGCTCCCTGCGGGGGGGAGGGCACTTGCGGAAAATGTCGGGTGGAGGTGGACGGCAAGCTCAAATTTGCCTGCCAAGAAAAAGCGCTAGCCGGTCAGGAGGTAGTCCTTATCGAGGGTCTTGAGGGTGAGCTGTCGCAGGTGGATGATTACCTCTCCAACTGGCGCGACGGTGGAATCTTCTGCGGTGCGGAGAGGGCTTTGGCTATAGATGTGGGCACCAGCAATATTGAGATCGCGGTATTGGATGCGGTGCGGGGGATGGTGCTGGGAGGAGCCACCGGTCCCAACCGCCAGCGCGTCCTCGGCGCCGATGTGCTCACCCGCATCATCTCCGCCGAGCGGGAGCGTGAGGTGCATCATCGGCTGGTGCGTCTGCTCAGGGATAGCATCAACCATATCGCTCAGCGGGCGCTACAGGATGCCGGCTTGAGAACTCAAGACATCGGTGCAATTGCGGTATCCGCCAACACCGTTCTTGCTCACTTCCTCCTCAATCAACCTCCCACCCGGATAAGATACCAATCCGCCGCCGACTACTCCGCAGTCGGTGGGGAGTTCCGCTCTGATGAGATGGGTATATTGGGATTTGGGGACACGCCAACATACCTCCTTCCTCCCATATCCGGCTATGTCGGCGGGGATATCGTCGCCGGTCTGGTGGCATTGCGAGTGGGGGAGAACGAACCTGCGGTGCTGATTGACGGCGGAACCAACGGCGAGGTATCTGCGGTGGTGGACGGCGCTGTGGTGGCTCTGGCGACCTCCGCCGGTCCGGCTTTTGAGGGCGGGGAGACCGCCTGCGGTATTCCCGCCCGCAAGGGAGCGATAAGCTCCATCAGCCTGAAGGACGACCTGAAGCCCTCATACCAGACCATCGGAGGTGCTAAGCCCGAGGGCATCTGCGGGAGCGGTCTCATCCAACTGCTGGCATGTCTGCTAGAGTTGGGGGTTATAGAACAGGACGGCGGGATGCGCCCGGACGGTTCCTCCCGTTTCCGTAAAACCGCCTCGGAGGGGACCGCCTTCATCGTGGTCAACTCCCAGGAGAGCGGTTCAGGTCTTCCCATCTACATCTCCGAGGTGGACATCAAAAACATCATCCGCACCAAAGCGGCGATCCAGGCAGGTCTGCTGACCGCAGTGGAGCGCATCGGCTTGAGCTTGGCGGAGGTGAGAAAGCTGTATCTCAGCGGAAACTTCGGAAGCCGAATTGACCTGGAGGCGGCAAAGGGAATTGGTCTAATTCCCCGCTTGCCTGCCGGAGAGGTAGTCCAGCCGAAAAACAGCTCCCTTCTGGGAGCCTGCTCCGCCATCCTCTCGGAGAACTTCCGCAGAAAGGCTTTAGAGCTTTCTCGCTCCGCCGCCTTCATTGACCTCAGCGAGGACCAGCGCTTTATAGAACATTTCACCGCTTCCAGTTTCCTGCCCCACACCGACCTAAAATGGGACTTGTAATTTTCAGGCACTAATAATGAGAAAAGAGATGGCAAATAAAGATAGCAACACATTAATATTAATCCACAATAGGATGTATAAATGAAACATATTTGAGGAGAAGCTTGCCCGGACAATACGGCTGATATTTAAACTGCTGAGCTGTAGTCATCCCTACAATACGGGGTTTGATTTTCCTAAGTTTTATTTACGGATGACTTTTTCACTCTAGGATTTTAATCATTAAATACCACCCGGGAAGACAAAATTGACCGAAAAGAGTAAATTCAGAGCGAACCTGCAAGCCACGGGCATTGGCAGTTTCCCCCATCTCAACTCCCAGGAGTCGCTTGACATCATCCTGGAGAACTTTGACCGTATACCCATCTGGCCGCAACTGCCCCGGCGCAGTCTGCTGGAGGACATGAACATGATGTACTCCCAGCATCTACCCGGGGTGGCTATCCGAGATGAGAAGCTTTTTGTGGATACCGACGGCAGCTTTATGCACCAGGTGGAGCAATTCTACGAGCGGATTCTCGCCGATGATGTCGGCTCCTTCGCCATAAGCCCGAACTACTGCCAGGGGCTCTATGCCCTGCTGGATAGAGTTGAACACCTGGGCGAAATCTACGCCATCAAAGGGCAGGTCACCGGTCCCTTCACCCTGGGCATGACCATCACCGACCGAGAGCGCAAACCCATCATCTACCATCCGGTCCTCTCCGATGTGCTGGTCAAAATGGTCATCATGCTCTCCCGCTGGCAAGCCGACTTGCTCTCCAAGATATGCCAGCGAGTGGTCATCTTTCTGGATGAACCCTATCTCTCCGCCTATGGCTCAAGCATCTTCGCCATTAAACGCGATGAGGTGGTCTCCCGCCTCTCGGAGATATACCAGGTTGAGGGTATCGTCTGGGGCACCCACTGCTGTAGCAATACCGACTGGTCCCTGCTGATGGAGGCCGGGGTGGACATCATCTCCCTGGACGCCTATCAATATGCGATCAACCTGGCTCTCTATGCAGAGGAGGTGGATAACTTTCTTGCCCGAGGGGGGACGATAGCCTGGGGGATTGTCCCCACCTTTGACGAGCAGATGGATAAGGAGACGGTGGAAACGCTGGAGGAACGGCTGGAGCAAACCATTGCCCTGCTCACCGAAAAGGGTATAGACCGCACCCAACTACTAAAGGCAAGCCTGATAACCCCCTCTTGCGGTATGGGCTTGCAGACCGTTGAGCGGACACTGACCATAGCCCAAGCCACCGGCGAGCTTTCCCGGAGGATGAGGGACAAGTATGAGTTGTGAGCGATAACCATTAATTTTTTACTCCTCACATCCAGAAGAGGAATACAGAACATACCGATGCCCACACCAATTACCATCGCCGTCGCCGGCAAAGGCGGTTCAGGAAAATCCACCCTTGCCGCCCTGCTCATCCATCGTCTGACACAACGGGGGGAAAGCCCCATACTGGGGGTGGACGCCGACCCCGATGGTGCCTTGAGCTGGTATATGAACCTTGAGCCGGACTGCACCGTCGGCGAGCTGAAGGAGAGCCTGAAGGGTAGCAACCTTCCTCAGGGTAAGGCGCAGATGGCTCAGATGGGAATATTGCAGTGCCTCGCCGAGGGGGAGGAGTTCGACATACTGACCATGGGGCGGGGGCAGGGCACCGGCTGTTACTGTGCAGTGAACGACCTCACCCGGCGCCTTTTGGGAAATCTGGCGGAGGAGTATCGCTCGGTGGTGGTGGATAACGAAGCGGGGCTGGAACACCTCTCCCGGGGTTTGCCCTTCAAGGTAAATCTGCTGGCGGTGCTCTGCCGACCGGAGAGGATGGAGGTGATGTCCGCAAAGCGGATAATCGCCTTATCAGAAGAGTTGGGCTTGGATATCGCTAACAAGGCGCTGGTGGTGAACCAGTCAGCGGACGACGCCGTAGTGGAAATATCCACAATCTGCGGACTTGACAGGTATGTTACCATTCCCCGTTTGCCGATCTTGGAAAAGGGCAGGATATCCGACCGCCCCCCTGACTGGGGGAAGATACTCATGCAGGTGGATGAGAGCTTGGACCGATTAATTGACTGGGCAATAGCTAAGAGTTGAAAAAAAATATGTTAAGATAAAAGAGTTAAAAAGCCAAGGAGGAGAGGAAATTGGCTCCTAAGAAACACCTTTTCACCTCCGAGTCGGTTACTGAAGGGCACCCGGACAAGGTAGCGGACCAGATATCCGATTCGGTGCTTGACGCCTGCTTGACCGATGACCCCAACAGTCGGGTGGCATGCGAAACCATGGTTACCACCGGGATGGCTTTCGTCGCCGGAGAGATTACCACCAAGACCTATGTGGACATCCCTAAAATCGTGCGCAATATGGTTGAGGAAATCGGTTACACCGACGCCAGAATGGGGTTTGACCACCATTCCATTGCCGTGGTAACCGCCATTGATGAGCAGTCGCCGGACATCGCCTTGGGGGTCAACGAATATGATGACCACGAACAAGGTGCCGGCGACCAGGGGTTGATGTTCGGCTTCGCCTGCGACGAGACCCCGGAGCTGATGCCCCTTCCTATCAGCCTGGCGCACAGGCTGACTCGCCAGCTAGCCAAGGTGCGGAAGAACGGAGAGCTTTGGTTCCTGCGCCCCGACGGTAAGAGCCAGGTGACCGTTGAATACAACGGGGGCAAACCCAAGCGGATTGAGGCGGTGGTCGTCGCTGCCCAGCACACCGAGGATGTGGAGCGCAATGAAGTGGTGGAAGGGGTCATGGAGTCCGTCGTCAAACTAGTCATACCCGAAAATATGATGGATAAGGAGACCAAGTATCACATCAATCCCACCGGTCGCTTTGCCATCGGCGGACCCCAGGCGGACACCGGTCTCACCGGTCGCAAGATAATCGTGGACACCTATGGCGGTCAGGGAAGCCACGGCGGAGGCTGTTTCTCCGGCAAAGACCCCTCAAAAGTGGACCGTTCAGCTTCATACATGGCTCGCTATGTCGCCAAAAATGTGGTGTCTGCAGGACTTGCCAAGCAGTGTGAACTGCAGATTGCCTACGCCATAGGTGTTGCTCAACCGGTCTCTCTGTTGATCAATACCAAAGGCACCAACCAAGTTGATGAGGATCTAATTGAGAAACTGATTCTGGAACACTTTGACCTGCGTCCCAAAGCCATCATCTACCACCTGAACCTTCTGCGCCCCATCTATCGTCAGACGGCGGTTTACGGGCATTTCGGTCGTGAGGAGAAGGACTTCACCTGGGAGCGCACCGATATGGCAAAGATCCTGGCAGACGGCGCCGGGCTAAAATAGACCTATCACATCTCACCTAAGGAGCAACCATGGATTACGATGTAAAAGACCCCAAACTGGCAAGTATTGGCCAGAAGAAAGTTGAATGGTCGGCTATAAATATGCCGGTTCTTAAAAGGATACAAGGTTACTTCGCCAAGGAAAAACCGCTTTCCGGAGCAAAGGTCGCTTGCTGTCTCCATGTGACCGCAGAGACCGCCAACCTGATGCGCACTTTAAAAGACGGTGGAGCGGAAGTTGCATTGTGTGCCTCAAACCCCCTATCCACCCAGGACGATGTCGCCGCAGCTCTAGCCATCATCTACGAGATTCCCACTTTCGCCGTAAAAGGGGAGGACAACAAAAACTACTACAAGCATATAGATTCGGTGCTCTCCATCGAGCCGACGGTGACCATGGACGACGGCGCCGACCTGATCTCCACCATACACAAGAGAAAAAGGGAGCTGGCTTCCAATGTGCTCGGGGGCTGTGAGGAAACCACCACTGGAGTTATTCGTCTTCGTTCTATGGATAAGAAGGGGGATTTGCTCTTTCCGGTGATTGCCATAAACGACGCCGAGACCAAGCACCTCTTTGACAACCGCTACGGCACGGGTCAGTCCACCATAGACGGAATCCTGCGGGCAACCAATCACCTCATTGCCGGCTCTAAATTCGTCGTCTGTGGATACGGATGGTGCGGAAAGGGAACCGCCATGCGGGCAAAGGGGATGGGAGCTCAGGTCATCGTGACCGAAGTGAATCCCCAAAAAGCCTTAGAGGCGATTATGGACGGATTCCAGGTGATGCCCATCGCCGAAGCGGCAAAGATAGGAGATATCTTTGTCACCTTGACTGGATGCACCAAGGTAATCACCACCGAGGAATTCAAGGCTATGAAGGATGGAGCGGTAATCGCAAACTCCGGTCATTTTGATGTAGAGCTGGACCTGGAGGGTTTGCAGAAGATGGCAAAGGAAGCTCGCCGCCTGCGAGGGGTGGTGACCGAATTCAGCATGAAAGATGGCAAGCGCATCTTCCTTCTTGCTGATGGTCGGCTGGTAAACCTGAGCGCCGCAGAAGGTCATCCGGCTATGGTGATGGATATGTCCTTCGCCAACCAGGCGCTGTGCACTCGCTTCCTCCTACAGCAGGAGGGGAAACTGGAGAATAAGGTATATAAAGTCCCCAAAACGATAGACGAAACCGTAGCCCGGATGAAGCTGGAGTCAATGAATGTGACCATAGACACCCTTACCAAGGAGCAGGAAGCCTACCTGTCATCATGGGAATTGGGGACCTAAAGACGATACATCCCTTCCCTGAGGAGATGGGTTCTGGATTACAGGAACGCAGATTGTTGAAGCTCGGCGGGCTGAAACCGGGCTATGTCCCTGGCCATCTGAACAAGGATACCACCAAACCGTGGTTGGTTGAACAGTTGAACCAACGACCGATGATAAAACACAGCGATGGGAAGGATGCCTTATTTGATTTGTTACATCCCCAAAACCGGCGCTGTGCTGACCAAAAAGCCGCCACATCCCACCAAAGCTGATTCCGGGTGTCTGTGCCTAGTCGCCCACAAGGAGTAGGAACGGATGGCACAAGAGGTCAAGGTCCTGCTCTATCGGCGTGAAGAGGCTGCCTATACCCGCTTCCTGGCTGACGCTTTGCAGAAGGAGGGTGTAAGAGTCCTTAGGCGATTCTGGCCTATGCCCATCCATTTCCTGGGGCGGCGCCGCATCTGGCACATCCATTGGCCCGAGTTTTACTACAAATTACGCCCTACCCTCTTTCGCACCTTACTCTCGCTTCTGGCTTGGGCTTACTTCATCTTGGTCGCCATTCCTTCGGCAGCGATGTTGCGCATACCGATTATCTATACACTGCACAACCTCCTGCCCCACGAAGAGTATCTACCCTTTATGGACCGGATTGCGATGAGAAAGGTTCTAGCTCATAGCGGTGTGGTAATAGCCCATTGCCAGAGGGCAAAGGGGGAATTTTGGGCTGAGTTTCCCAACTACAAACGCCGGATAGAGGTAATTGCCCACGGCCCATTGCAGGAGCCGTCAGGTCTCAGGATATCCAAAGCAGAAGCCCGCAGGCGGTTGAAGATTTCTGCAGATAGATATGTATATCTCCACATCGGAAAACTACGGGTTTACAAAGGGTTGGAGGAGCTGATTCCCACCTTTAAGCGCGCTTGTGGAAGCGAGGACATTTTGCTTATCGCCGGCAAACCAATAAACAACGAATATGCCCAGAAACTGCTCCATTTAGCTGGAGAGGACAGAAGGATAAGGTTGCATCTCGGATACCTGACTGACGAAGAACTTGCCCTTCACTTGACCGCATGCGACTGCATTGTTATGCCCTATCGTCGGGTAACGACTTCGGGGGTAGCTCTCCTAGCCCTGACCTTCCAGAAACCGGCGGTAGCCCCGGACGAAGGCTGTCTTACCGAACAACTCGGAGGTGTGGGGGTTTACTACGAGAGTAGGGATGCGAGAACTCTCGCCGAGGCGATGATAAGGGTTAAGGAGACGGGTCGTTCCCATATTGCCGTGGAAGCACGGAGGAAACTTGGAGAGGTCAGCTGGAACGAGATCGCCGACAGGATTCGGGCTATCTATCTATCCACATTGGAAGAACGGTGAGTCTATACTATATTTCTCAAAATATTGACACCCCACGATCGTTATCCTATACTGTTGAAAAAACGGGGCTCAATTGATGAAAACTTCAATATTTAAAAGGTTAAATTCTCCCATAGACCCCATTCCCAAGGTCTTTCGCATTGGAAATCTGCGCCAGGCACTGGCTTTGGGGTTGATTATCCTATTAGTTGTAATCTCATACAGCTCACTCTCCTGTATTGAAGGTAGTAGGAAGCCGGTTGTCTTTTTGATATTTTTAGGAGCACTTTTATTCATGCTATATCGCTTTGAGATATCGGACCTATTCTATCTCTTTTTGGCCTTTGTCTTTTTTCTGGGTTCGGAGTGCTTTTATAAACATTCTTACAATTATGATAATGTGCATATAGTCCTACTGATTGTGTTCTTAGCCTTTGTCATTTATCAAACCTCCCACAAAAGACCTATCTTTCAGGCGACTGAGTTTGACTGGATAGTGTTAATCTTCCTATCTGTTACCATCTTTGAAGCCGCTCTTTCCTTCTGGGAGGGAAATTATTGGTATAACATCTTCAGAGAACTGATCACCTACCCCAGCGGTATCCTAATCTTTTTCATAGTAATAAATGCAATATCAAAACATTCCCAAATTGATAGACTTATCAAATTCATCTTCCTCCTAACCCTAATAGTCAGCTTTATGGGTTTGGTCCGATATTTTAAATTTGCCCCAGAAATGGTCCGACTATCAACATATGTCTCCCATCGCATTGGATCCACTTTCCATAACGCCAATATACTTGCCGGACTCTTTGAATTGACCATACCTTTAATGGTTGTCTATTCGTTGGAGGCAAAAGAGTGGAAGAAAAGGTTGTTCTATCTACTGATAGTCGTTCCCCCCACAATCAGCCTGGTATTCACTTATTCCCGAGCCGGTTTTTTCAGCACTTTATTCTCCCTGTTCATCCTTTTACTGCTCAGGTTTCGGGGGAAAAGTATAATCATCATCATCCTGTTATTGGTATTAATTGCCGGGTTAGCCACCACAACCACTCTAGTCTCCCGACAGATGTTTCTGTTCAACTACGAAATGCTCCTGGCCGACCCCTCCATGCGAGGAAGGGTGCTCCAATATATTGGTTATGTGGATAACATCATCCACCACCCCATCCTGGGAGTGGGATGGGGTGTAGCTGAATCTCCGGAGCAATACGGCTACTTCGTCGTCTCCAAATTCCCCATTCGGAAAACAAGTGCCCTAAACAGTATGGTCTTCGACCAGATGGTAAAGGGTGGATTAATCTATTTTATCCCCTTTTGCATACTGCTCTTTCTTATTTTCCGAAAAAACCTACAATTTATACGCCAGGTCAAAGACTCCAGATACTCCCGGATAGCCTTGGGTGTCTTTGGCAGTATCCTGGCTTTTATGCCCCATCAACTTGTGGACAACACCATGAAAAGAAGCCAGCCACAGTCCATCTTCTGGATCTTATTGGGACTCATGTATGTCGCTTTCAAGCTCTACCAGAAAGAGCAAGAGAAAAAGAATCTTCCTGAAAAATTAGCCCGAAAAGAAAACGATTCTTGATGAAAAAAAGCAATGCGACACATAATCAAACTCCCCTGATAATAGTAATATTCTCCGTCCAGGTCTGGGATGAACAGAATTGGACCAACAAACAACACCTTGCAGTCCACTTTGCCAAAGCCGGCCATAAAATCATCTTCGTAAACCCCACCATCCTGAACGTCCCCAGTCGTTATCACCTTTGGGGTCGCCTGCGCCTATTCTTAACCGGAAAGGGTCCCTTCCCCAATACAATTTTTCTTGACCGGAAGAACCTTTGGATATACCAGCCGGCTATCTTCCCCCTCAGGAACAAACACATCATCCGCAGACTCAACCGCTACCTAGATGCAAAGTGGAACGCCCCCCGCATCTTGCATTTTGCCCGCAAAATTAGGGGAGCCAGCGACTCCCCCATCGTCGCCCTGGTCTATCCCCCGGAGATAACCCCAAGTATCCACAAACAACCGTATGACCTATTGGCTTATGACTGCGTAGATAACATTAGAGAATTCCCCTTCTACAAACAGAACTCCGAAGCTAGAGAGGTTCTTGAGTTAGGTGAGGAGCTATTGCTCAGGAGGGCGGAAGTGGTCTTCGCTACAGCTCCCTCGCTCTATAAATACCTCTCTTTGAGAAATCCCAATACACATCTGGTGCCCAATGTAGCTGATGCCCCCTTCTTCGCTCAGGCTCAACAGTCGGACCTGGATGAACCCCAAGACCTAGAGCACATTCCCCACCCACGAATAGGTTTTATTGGGGCGGTGACGGAATACAAACTGAACATACCCTTAATCCTTGAGATAGCCCGAAAGAAACCAAGCTGGCACTGGGTGCTGGTGGGTAACATAGAGAAAGAGGACAATTCCCAAAAAGCTCTAAGCGGGATCAACAACATCCATCTCCTCGGATACCGACCATATAGATTACTCCCCACATACCTCAAAGGATTTGATGTCTGCGCCATCCCATACAATATGAACGAATACACCAACTCCTGCTTTCCCATAAAGTTTTTTGAATATCTCGCCAGCGGGAAACCTACAATTTCCACACCTCTGTCGGCAATCGCCGGCTACCGTGAACTGGTTCCTATGCCTGAAGGTTCTGCAGGTTTCATAAGGGAGACGGAGAAACTGCTCACCTCCGATAGCGCTCTAACCAGGCGCAGGCGGATAGCCCTAGCCTTTGAAAATACCTGGGAGAAGAGGACCAACCGCATACTTGAGTTAATCTATGAAAGATTACAGGAGTTGGAGAGGTTTTAAACATCAGTCCTAATTACAACTAAATCATTAAATTCTTACAAATGAAGATCGCCATATTCCATCACACTCCATTCGGGGGCGCTTTCCGCCACATGGCGAAGGTGGCAAAATACCTGGCAAAGAGGCACCAGGTGACCATCTTCACAACTTATGATGAACCCAATCTCCCCCAAGCGACAAGCCCTGAAGTCAAAACTATATCCATCCCCACTACGCCGATTAAAATCCCTCGCCCCTTGAAAAGACTCCCTCTTCTATCGAATCTGGCAAGCCTGATAGACCTGGTCCGTTATCGCCGCTCAGAGAAACGCATCGCCAGAACAGTAGAAAAGGAGGGCTTCAACCTTCTGCTCGCTTTCCCCCATTGGGGCACCCAGGCACCGCAGGTCCTTTCCCTGTGCAACCTCCCCAAAATATACTACTGTCAGGAACCCCACCGTCGCCTGTATGAAGCCCCACTCTATGGTTTAGAAACCTCCCTCAGTTTCAAAAAAAGGCTCTCAAAGATAATCAACTTCCCCTACAACCTCATAAGGAAGCACCTGGATTATAAGGGATTGACATCAGCAGACCTGGTTGTCGCCAATAGCTACCACACAGCGGAGGGAGTCATAAAAACATACGGCATCTTCCCCCGCGTAGCCAGCCTTGGCGTCGACTTTTCGGCTTTTGCCCCCCCCAAAAAACCCCCAAAGGAGAACGGCTATCTCCTTTCCGTCGGCGCCCTCACCGCCCAGAAGGGGCACTGGTTTGCTCTAGAAGCAATAGCCGCCCTTCCCAAGGAACTCAAATTTCCTCTGCACATCGTCGCCAACCTGGAGCTTGAGAGGTGGGGCGAAAGACTGCGCAAAATGGCTCAAAAGCTGGATGTGAAGCTGGTCATTCGCATGAACTTAAATGACCGACAGCTATGTGATGCCTACGCCGGGGCGGAGGTGGTGCTCTGCTGTCAGGTGGTGGAGCCATTCGGCTTGATCCCCCTGGAAGCACTAGCTGTGGGGCGACCTGTCCTGGCGGTGCGGGAAGGGGGGTTCCGAGAGACCTTGAAGGACTGCAAAGGTGCCCTGCTCGCCGACCGCCATCTTCCCACCTTCAGCAAAGAGCTTGCCAAACTGCTGAAAGACCCCAGGCGGAGGGTTCAGATGGGTGAGCACGGACGTAGATTCGTAGAACGCCACTGGGGCTGGGAGAGGTCCGTCGCCCACCTGGAGACGATTATAGATGAGTTTATGTCAGAAGGAGGAAGGGAGTCGTGGAAAGGCTCTTAGCAGTAGACATCGGCAACACCAACATAATGCTGGGGGTTTTCTCAGGCGCCGAGGTTACCGCTCACTATCGCCTGGCAACGGAACAGAACAAGACCCCCGACGAATATCGCCTGCTCATACAGAATATTCTGAAAGGAGGGGAGACGGAAATCCCCTCCATGGAAATGGCTATTCTATGTTCCGTGGTGCCCCGCCTGACTCCAACCGTCAGCGAAGCTGTAACCCACATACTAGGCATTGAACCACTGGTGGTAAACCACAATACAGATATGGGCATAAAGGTCCTCTACGACAATCCCTCGGAGGTGGGTCCCGACCGCCTGGTAAATGCGGCCGCCGCCGCCAAACTACACCCGCTTCCCGCTATTGTGGTTGATTTCGGCACCGCCACCACATACGATGTCATCTCCAGAGAGCGGGAATACCTGGGAGGAATTATCTGCCCCGGGGTGGAGACCTCCGCCGCCGATCTCTTCCATCGGGCTTCCCGGCTGGCGCCGGTGGAGCTGACCTTCCCCGGCAAGGTCATCGGAAAGAACACCGCCGACTCACTGCGAGCGGGTATCCTCCTGCAAGCCTCCACCTCCCTTGAGGGCATCGTTAAGCTGGTAGAGCAAGAGTTGGCTGAAAGGGCTACAGTCATCGCCACCGGCGGACTGGCTCCGACCATCTGCGCCCTCACTGAGAGGGTGGATGTGCTGGACCGCCTTTTCACCCTCAAAGGACTGCAGATTATCGCCAAGAAGGTGGCAAAGCGAGGGAAACCATAGGCACAGATCGTTGGTAAAATAATCTATGCACGGGAAAAAGCGAAGCGACCGGTCTTATCCGGTCGCTTCTTTTCCCTAAAATGTTTTGTTGAAGCGGAGGTTTCCGACCTCCACTGTAAAATTTCCAATTACGAGGAACGCTCCCCCTCCGCCCGTTCCTTCTGATACTTCTCCACCAACGCTGTTCTTATTTCCGGCGGAGCTTCCTCATAATGGCTGAACTTAAGGGTAAAGGTGCCCTTGCCCTGGGTCATTGAGCGCAGTTCTATGGAATAGCGATACATCTCCCCCAAAGGCACCAATCCCCTGATGGTGGTCAGTTTGCCGCTCGGCTCCATACCGGACACCTTTCCCCTCTTGCCTGACAGGTCGCCGGTAATATCCCCGGCGAACTCATCGGGAACGGTGATCTCCACCTCATATATCGGCTCCAGAATTGTGGGCTGTGCTGTCTCGAAAGCACTCTTGAAGCCGAGAGAGGCGGCAATCTTAAAAGCCATGTCTGACGAATCCACGGAGTGATAACTACCATCGTAAAGTTTGGCTTTAACATCCACCACCGGATTCCCGGAGACAACTCCCACCCCCATGGCTTCAACGATGCCCTTCTCCACTGCCGGGATGAAGCGGCTGGGCACCACCCCGCCCACAATTTTATTCTCAAACTCAAAACCGGCTCCCCGGGGTAATGGGTTTATCTCCAACCAGATATCCCCAAATTGACCACGCCCACCGGTCTGCCTTTTATAGCGCCCCCGTGCCTTAGCGGGACTCTTGATGGTCTCCTTATACGGCACCCGGGGGAACTCGTGGCTCACCTCCACCCCAAAACGACTCTTCAGACGGGATAAAGCCACATCCAAATGCATCTCCCCCTGACCGAAAGCCACCGTCTGACGAATTTCACTATCCCGGGTGACGATGAAGGTGGGGTCCTCGTCGGAAAGGCGCCCGACGGCGTTGGAGAGCTTATCCTCGTCCCCCTTGCCCTTGGGCATGATGGCGTAACGCATGGTCGGCTCAGGATATTCAAACCTCTTAAAGACGATCGGGTCTCCTTCGGAACAAAGTGTGTCACCGGTAGAGGCAACCTCCATTTTGGCAATAACGCCGATATCCCCGGCGACTACCTGGTCCATCGGCTTCTGCTCCTTGCCCAGAGCGGTCAGCAGTGCCCCAACCTTGACCGTCCGATCCTTGGTGGAATTGAGCACCTCTGTCCCTCCACCGTGGAGGATGCCGGAGAAGACCCGCACCAGGGAAAGTTTACCGGCATAGGGGTCTATGATTGTCTTGAAGATGAGGGCGGAGGTGGGAGCATTGACATCCGGCTCCCGCTGGATGACCTCTTCGGTGCCCGGCTTATGCCCGGCGACCAAACCCCGCTCCAGCGGTGAGGGCAAAGCTGAGCAGATATGCTTCAGGAGGACATCCACTCCGGCAAGATTGAGGGCGGAACCGCAGAGCACGGGGACGAAGTTGCGGGCGGCGATGGCTTGGGCTAACGCCTCCTCAAACTCATCCTGGCTGATCTCCCCTTGGTCCAGATACTTTTCCACCAGCTCATCGGAGACCTCGCAGGCCGATTCCATCAAGCCCATCCTCTGCTCCTCAACGGTCTCCAGCATATCTTCGGGAATGGCCGTCGGCTTACCGGGCTCACCGACCATATATGCCTTCGTGGAGAGCAGGTCCACCACCCCCTTGAAGCCCTCCGCCTCCCCAATGGGGATGGTCATGGTGGTGAAGGTGAGGAAGTCAAAGGATCCACCAAGCAAGTTCAAGGTGGCTACAAACCGAGCCCGCTCCTTGTCCATGCGGTTTATGAAGACCACGATGGGGATGCCGGCTTCACGGGCGGTATGGAGGGCACGGATGGTTCCCACCTCCACACCGTTTACCGCATCCACCACCAGAACCAGACAATCCACCGCCCGCATCCCGCCGACCACTTCGCCATAGAAGTCCGCAAAGCCCGGCAAATCCACCAGGTTGAGATGGTAGTCTTTATAGTCAAAGCTGGCTAGAGACAAGCCTATTGTCAAACCCCGGCTGACCTCATCTGGGTCATAGTCCGTGGTGGTGTTTCCCTCCTCCACCTTGCCCAGACGCTCCTTGGCTTTTGCCAGATATAAGAGTGCCTCTGTCAAGCTGGTCTTTCCGCTGGAACTGTGACCGGCAAAGGCGACATTACGTATGTCTTTAGTTCGGTAACTCACTTATTACCCCCTATATAAAAATGGCGCTGTTAGCTTTAAGCAGATAAAAAGAGTTTATAGCCATTCAATTGGAAATTTCAATTGCACAATCTCCCATCTCCCATTTATCGCACAGACTTTAGATTATAACAATAATGGGTGAAACCCGCAAGCAAATATTCCCCCCTCCTTAAATTTCCACCCCCAGAAGAGAGGGCAGTATCTCCCCCGCCTTCCTGTGGTGGGCTTCGTCCACCATTTCGCTTATCGGCGTCTTTTCCAGGTTCACCTCCACCACATAAGCGCCGGACTGCTTGGCTACCACCGGCAGCTGGCATGCGGGCATAACCCAGGCGCTGGTGCCCACGGAGAGAAACACCTCAGCACTACGGGCACAGCTAAAAGCTTCCGATAGCACCTGCTGAGGAAGGGCTTCACCGAACCAGACGATATCCGGGCGCATCAATGCACCACAGTCACAGTGGGGTAGCTCACCACCCAGAGGCTCCCTGCTCTCCTGCATGGCTTCGCAGGCGACACAGCGCATCCTCCATATGTTGCCGTGCAACTCCAGAATATGTTTTGAGCCGGCTAAGGCATGCAAACCGTCCACATTCTGGGTAATCAGGGTGAAATGTGGGGCAATCCTCTCCAGTTCGGCTAAAGCCAGGTGACCGGGGTTGGGCACAGCCTGGGCGCACTTCTGACGGCGCCAGTCATACCATTCCCAGACCAGCTTGGGGTCCCGCTGGAAGGCTTGCGGGGTGGCAAGCTCCTCCGCCCTGAATTGCTTCCACAATCCGTCGGCTCCCCTGAAGGTGGGAATCCCGCTCTCAGCGGAGATGCCGGCTCCGGTGAGCACGGCAACCCGCTCCGCATTCTTTATCCGCCCCTTCAAATCCATCTATTCTCCTCCATTGTCATCCTCATCGCCTGCAAGACTCGCCTTCATCTGTTGTTCATACTCTAAAGCCCGCTCCCTCAGCACCTGCGGCAGTCCCTCCATAGCCAGAGCGGTCTTCATCTCCTTAAGAGCAAGTTCCGCATCTCCAATCTCGTAGTAAGCCAGCGAAAGGGAATAGGGATAGATAGCCCGTTCCAGAATGGATAAGGCGTCCAGAAAGTGCTGGACGGCGGTGTAGGGGCGTCCGAGCTCCATAGCCACCGTCCCCAGGGCGAAAGCCACATCCGGGTCATCGGAATGGTCAATGCCTGCCAGGGTAAGATAGCGATAAGCTTCTTCCGTGGCATTCTCCCGCCACAGGACCAACCCCAGCTGATAGTGGAGACCCTTTAACTCCGGCATCTCCTCAACCAATTGTCGCAGTAGTGCCTCGGCGGAGGCAAAATCCCCCTTGGTATAGTAAGCCCGGGACCGCTCCACCATCTCCATAAACTCCCGCTCATCTTTGCTCAAAATATCACGGGGGATACGCACCTGTCGGCTCGCCTCAAGGGGGACATCCAACCCCAGCTGGTTATAGTCGGCAAGTTCCTTTGCCTCCTCATCGTCCAGCGCCAGCTCCCTAGCCACCTCCGCCAGGGTCTGCTGGTGGCGGACGGTGTAGCGGTAATACTCCTCCGGGTGCTTGCAGGAGGCTGATATAATTAACGCCCAGACCGCAAAGCAGAGAACCGCCCTCCCAGCCCACATAACCTTAATCCTCCCCCCCATCCTCCGCTTTGGCGACATATTCTTCTAGAATCTCCTCCACCTCGCCCACCTTCTTCACTTTTACCGCCCTCTCCCGCAGGGATGCCGCACCGGGGAAAGCCCGCAGATACCAGACAAGATGCTTGCGGAAGTCCCTGATGGCGACTCTCTCGCCCGCAACATCCACCATCAGACGCAGATGCTTGCGGATAAGCTCCACCCTCTGCCTGGGGGTCGGTCGGGGAAGCTCCCCGGCACCAGAGAGTTCGGTTCTCAGGGCGGAGAATATCCACGGATTGCCGAGCATCCCCCTCCCTACCATGATACCGTCCACCCCGGTCTCGGCGAGCATGCGACTACCGTCCTCCGGTGCGAGCACATCGCCGTTGCCGACGATGCGGAAATCGCCGAGATGCCTCTTAAGCGCAGACAACATCTCCCAATCTGCAGGCTGGTAGTAACCCTGGTCGGAGTAACGGGCATGGACGGTGATGAAGGCAAATCCCAGCTCCCTTAGCCCGGGGACGATGGCGAAAGCGGTGGCATTATCAACGGTCGGTCCCAGCCTCAGTTTGGCGCTGACCGGAAGCGATGTCGCCGAAACTACCGCCTGCGCCACCGCAAAAGCCCGGTCAACATCCTCCAAGAGGGCGGCTCCGGCGCCTTTCTTATAGACCTTGGGCACCGGACAGCCCATATTGATATCCACAAGCTGATAGCCAGCATCCTCGGCTAAGGCGGCGGCTTTAGCCATCGTCTGAGGACGACCGCCGAAGAGTTGCACCGCCCAGGGCGAAAGTCCCCGCCCCTCCTCAAGCATTGCCATACTCTTCCTGGTGCCCCGGGAAAGCCCCTCTGCGGAGACCATCTGGGTAAAGGTCAGGTCAACGCCGGTAGAGGCGATTATACGGCGGTAGGCGTCGTCGGTTATGCCAGCCATCGGGGCGGCGAGCAGGGGAGGTCGCCCCAGATTGAATAGTTCTTTTACAACATCCGAGCCCAAAACAGGCTATTCCTCATAGACGATGGTGAAGTTGATGCCCTGGTTTCTTGCCAGATTTTCCACCTTATCAAAAAGGCTGGCGGATTTACCTTCCCCGGCAACATCAATCCCCTCGGCGGATAGAATCTCCCCGGGGGTATTCACAATCACCCGCACATAGTAATTGTCGGCGATATCAAACAAGACGAAAGCTACCTCCTCGCCCATCTCCTCAACCATCTCCTCCCGAACCTCCGGAAAATCCTTGGTGGGCAGGGCGTCCATATCATGCCTCATGCTGAACTCCACACCTTCTTCCACTCTGCTGTATCTCAAACCATCCGTTATTTCGGTCTGGTTTAACGCCTCCACCGAATCACACTGTAAAACTACGGTCATATTCATCTCATTCTTCCCTATATTCAAATCAAGGCTCTCAACCTCCACTCCATCTGCTTCAAAAGCCTGTAAAAAACCCTCTTCGGTTGTGGGCAACATTATTTCCGCCAGCGCCTGGGGCAGGTCATGCTCGCTCATAACACTTATAGATAGAGTGGTGGAGAAACTGCCTCCCTTCTCCAGCTCAAAACTCCAATTCATTAGAATCGGCACCTGAGCTGATACCGGGCAGGCAAGACTTAAAAAGACCATTGCCAATGTGCCCACAACTAGAATGCTCACCTTCATTGGCCACCTCCATAAAAGCAATGAGAGGTTAAAGATATTGAGGAAATCTCAATCTATATGGTCCGCTCCTCGGCGGTGGGCAGGTCCTCGGGGCCGGAGCCGGCTCTCTCCTCAACCCGGCGCTTTCCGATAAACCGACCACGAAGCCAGGTGTAGAGCCTGGGCGATAGCCGGGCAACAAGCCCCTTGGTTCTCGCTACGGTCCACTGGGCTCCGTTGGCTATGGCGATGAGGGCGCCGTGGGGGATATTTCGGTTGACCACAAACTTATCGGTAAGCCTGGAAAGAGGCGAGCCTAGAAGGTTCGGCAGACGACACAGTAGATTATACCACTTTACCAGGAAGGGGAAATAGCGCTGACAGAAGATGACCTCCCGGTGCTGGAACTGGGGCTGAATAAGGTATAGCTCGTGCTCAAAGTCAAATCTATCCGCCAGAAAACCACTCTCCTCGGTTATAACCTTCAAGCGGGTGTTGGGATAGGGGAAGAAGACGGAGAGAATCTTCCTGCCCGGGTTCAGGCGGGCGTTGAGCTTAACCGTCTCCAGAAACTTCGCCTTGTTCTCGTGGGGCAACCCGACCATATTGTATGAGAGGGTGGCGATCCCCGCCCGATGGCAGGCATCAAAAGCCTCAATGATAGTCTCCTTCTCCACCCGGCGGTCAAGTATCTCGTTGCGCAGAAAATCGTTTCCAGTCTCCACTCCGAAATGAATCTGGTAACAACCAGCCTCTGCCAGCTCATAAATCATCTGCGGATCCGATACCTTGGCGTGATAACGACAAACAAAGGGCAGAGCGATATCCCGGGCATACATTACGACAAACTCCCTCATCCAGCGGGGTCTTAAGGGCAGTATATTATCCATAAAATTGATATAGCGCACCTGGGGGTATCTGTCTGTGATATTGCGCAGATACTGAATCGCCCGCCCGGGGCTTCTGAAGCGCACATACTTACCCTGGTTGGGATAGACCTGGCGCAGTTGATGATTACAACAGTAGGTGCAGCGGAAGGGACAACCCCGGGAGACCATCACCGGGGCGGTGTTCATCCGCAGGTCGTAAAGACTGCTGTAGTCAAACAATTCTGTGTCCGGCAGGGGCAGTCCGTCCAGCTCCTCTATCAGCGGTCGCACCGGGTTTCTCCTCCACTCCCCACCCCTCTGAGCCACCCATAGATTATCTATATCCTCACCGCCCCTTCCCCGCCCAAGAGCGGAAGCGAGCTCCTCCATCGCCCCCTCCCCCTCACCCACGCAGATATAATCAAACAGCCCGGCTCCCTCCTCCGCCACCTCCCGGGGGTCCAGCGTGGGATGGTAGCCACCGATTACCACCGGCAGATTGGGCAGAGCCTTGCGCAGGGGGCGCATCACCTCCAGAAGGACGGGGAAGATGGTGGTGCGACAGGTGATTGCCAACAGGTCCGGCTCCGTCGCCCGCACCGCACTGGTTACCTCCCCAGCCACAGGAGGATGGATGAGGTGGACAAGTTGAGTGTGGTGTCCGGCTTGCTTTAGCACCGCAGAGATGCTTGCCAGCCCCTCCGAGTAGTAGCCGTAGGTGGACTCATGAGGGTCCCAGCGGGTGGGAAAGTCGGGATAGAGGAAGGTTATGCGCATAATCTATAGGTTTTAGGCATTGAGGGATGGGAATGTTAGCATATGAAGTGTGCAGTGGCAAGGGGGAAAGGGGGGAGATTCAATTCTGACGATATGTCCGCACAAGCCGGTAGACAATCACCGCATTGGTGTGGAGGGCTATATACACCAGGGCGATAAAGGGTGCGGTCGGCATAAGGACGGTCAACAGTGCGGTGAGCACGACAACCGTCGTCCTGGTCCCTTTACTCACCAGAGAGGGTCGTCCGAGGTCTATATCCAGCTCTCCAGCCCGGGCAGAGGAAAAACTGACCAGATTTGACCCCACCAGGGCTAGGAAGCCAATTATCAAAAGCGTTGGCAAGGCGAAAGGGAATGGCAGGCTTAATCTGAGCAGATAGACCAGGCACCCCAGTATCAAAGCGTTATCCATGTAGCGGTCCAGCACCGAATCAAACATGGCGCCGGCTCGGCTCTGGCGACCTGTCAGGCGGGCAAGTTGCCCGTCTGTGCCGTCCAGCACCTGGGCGACAGCGGCGGTCAACCCCGCCTGCCAACCGTATCCTAGAGCCAATAAGGCTCCAGCCCCAGTGCCCAAAAAGGCGGAAGAGCAGGTCACCATCCACGGTCGCAAGCCGGGAAGGTGGCGCAGGATGAGGGTCAATGGGGCGCTGAGATAGAGTTTAATCCAGCGCAGGACGAAGCGGTCTGTGGACTTGGTACGCCAGTCCAGATCCCGCCCGTTCCAGGATTTTTCCTTTTGATTCAATCTATTAACAGCTCCCCTGCCAACTTTTGATAGTCCGGGGTTTTTCCGGAAAGCCAGGCACTGACCACACTTTTTGCAAGCGGTAAGGCGAACTCGGAGAAGAAGCGCTTGACAGCGTCCTCATGGTATGAGAGCTTGCCCGTTGGACTGAGATAATTCCCGCTCAGAACGCAGTCTATTCCCTCCTCATCCTCGCTCCAGGTGTCCCCGACCAGTTCAGCTATAGCGCTCCCGTCGGAAATGTTGCGCAGGGGCAGATAAAGCTCCACATCAAAACCGGCTGAGAAATTTCTATATGCATCCAGAGCATCGCTAACCTGATTGAGCTTGACCTGCCCGTCGTGGCTTTCCCGCTCGCCGGATACGACCAGATTCACACCCGTTGACCTTGCCAGGGGAATGCGGACCGAATGGAGATAAAGATGGCACCCCAGACAAGGAGTGTAGAAGCCGAAGCGCTCAAAGAGGCTGGTGATATGGCGTCCGCATAGCGCCCGCCAAAAACGAGGCGAACCCATGTAGATAGGCCCTAGGACTTCTACTTCCCTCCCCGTCTCGCCCAACCTAGCCCTCAGGAATCGCACCCTATCCTCCATGGTAATCCATCTTCCGAACTCGGTTGCGGTATATGCCACGGTAGTCAAAAGGAGGTCAAAATTGCGGTCGCTTACCGCTTTAACGGCGGCTGCAATGCTGTCCCGCCCAGCAATCTCCACGATGGCTGGGTTTTTAGCCCCTCGCAGGGTTTCCAAATCCTCAGGCGAGAGCTGATCATCGGCGACGCCAACAACAGCCTCCGCTCCAATAATCCTGTCTATTGGCTCCATCCCTTGAAGTTCCCAGGAATTAGTATAGAGATCGCCCGCTACTTTCCGAACTGCACCAGGTGGATGACATTATCGTCCGGGTCGGCGATGGTTATCACCACACCCCCCCAATCCTCCTTGCGTATCCCCTTGAGTATCTTGACCCCGGCGGACTCCAAACGCTTCTGCCAATCTTCTATGTCATCCACCAGGAAATAGACCTCCGGAGCGCTCTCCTCCACGCCTGCCTTTCCCCCCAGCTCCAAGCCCACCTCCACCCCATGACAGCGGAAGGCTACATAGTCGGGCTTCTCCTCCTTGAGACCCAGCCCCAGAACGTTGCGATAGAAATCACCGGCTTTTGCCAGGTCGGAGACGTGAAAAACTATGCAGTTGACATTGACTATCATCCTTTCACCTCCTCACGCTACCAATTATCACTCAACTAGTATATCAAACCAAAAGGCGGATGGAAAGCCACAAAAATTCCCGTCCCAAAGGTCGGAGGACTTGAAACCCGTCAGGTTGAGGGGCTTAGTTTTCTTGACATCCGATTAAGATTCTGATAAAATAACCATTAACCATAATCCATTGATTAAATCTCCTAAATAGCAACTCCACTATTTTTCTGCAACAACATCGGGAGTATGTTTGCCGACGGGAGGAACTTTGAAACGCCAAAATCTCCACTTTTTCTTGGTTCTGATAACAATAATCACTTCAATCCTGATATGCACCCTCCTCACATCGTGCTCAAACTACGGAAAACGCCTGGAGGAGATTCAATCAGGCACCTCCCCCCTCAATATCTTGATAATCTCCCTGGACACAGTCCGAGCCGACCACCTCTCCTGCTACGGTTACAAAGAGGACACCAGTCCCAACATAGACAATCTGGCTGAAGGTGGGACCCTCTTCAACGACTGTCGGGCAAACGTCCCTCTAACCCTTCCCTCCCACACCAACCTCCTAAGCGGTCTCTACCCCTTCAAAAACGATGTCAGGGTCAACTCCCAGTTTGTTCCCACAGACGACTACCCCCTTCTCGCTGAAATCCTCAAGAACCACGGCTACGCTACCGCCGCCTTCGTTGGGGCTTTCATCCTGGACTCCAGATTCGGACTGGAGCGGGGCTTTGACCTCTACGACGACGACATGTCCCAGGGTATCTACGGTCCCCTTCAAAAACCCGTAGAGAGAAGGGCGGAGGTGGTAAACGCCTCCTTCATAAAGTGGCTGGAAGGAAACCCTAAAGAACCCTTTTTCGCCTTCGTCCACTTCTTTGACCCCCATATCCCCTACATACCTCCAGAAAATTTCAAGAAGGAATTCAGCCATCCATATGATGGTGAGATCGCATACACCGACTCTATCGTAGGTAAACTGTTAAACAAGATGGAAGAGATGGGGTTGATGGAGAACACCCTCATCATCCTGCTCGGCGACCACGGCGAGGGACTGGAGGAACACGGCGAGCTAGACCACGGCCCCTTCATCTACGACCAAACCCTCCAAGTCCCCCTGATATTCCACTGCCCGGGTCTAATCCCGGAAGGAAGACAGATAGAAGAGCCGGTCTCACTATCCGATATAGTGCCCACCATACTGGACATTCTGGGCATCGCCACACTGGATGAATGCGACGGACACAGCCTCCTCAATGCCCTGATATACAAGAAAAAGCTCCCTCAACGGCCCATATACTGCGAGAGTCTGGATGTCAACCACCTCTACGGCTGGTCACCACTCTATGGAATCACCTATCAGGGCTGGAAATACATCCATGCACCCTTCCCGGAGCTATACAACCTCAAAGAGGACCCCGGCGAACTGGAAAATCTCTACCATGTGAATAGAGAGAAGGTTCACGAACTTACCGAAATGCTCATCTCCATCAACGAGGAGGTTTCCAATCTTGGTCAACAACTGCTCACACCTCCCCTGGATCCGGAGACGATGCAGAATCTACAGAGCTTGGGCTACATCAGCTCTGGGGGTATCTCCCCCGGCACGGGTGATGAGTTGATTGACCCCAAAGAGAGAGTGGAGGTGCTCAAGCTTTTATGCATACAGAACGACGCCATGCAATCAAACGATATTGATACCGCCCAAGAATGTCTGTTGCAGATTATTGAGCTGGACCCCAACATCGCTGCGGTATATTCCACCCTGACCACTATCAACCTCCAGCAAGGGAAACTGAATAAGGCGGAAGAATTCGCCCTTAAGGCGCTTGAACTGAACCCCAACAGGCACTCAAACCACACCAATCTGGCGATAACCTATATAGCTATGAAGGAATACCAAAAGGCGGAGGGTATCCTAAAGAACCTACTTAACGAGGACTTGCTTCCTTCGGACAGAGCTAAAGTCTATATGTACCTGGCTATGATAGCCAGAGACGCTCACAACGACCTGAAAGAGGAGACATCCCTGCTGAAAAGCGCCCACCAAGTGGACCCCGAAAATGCAGAGATCCTCTACCACTTAATAAAAGCTATGGACAAATCCGGCTCAGATATGAAGGAGATGAATGAATATATCTCCCAGTTTAATAGGACATTTCCCAACGACCCCCGTAGCGACGAACTTGACGCCCTGATAAAATAATTAAAATCAATCTTAGGACTCAGTCCACAAAAGAGAATAGGCGTTAATTTTTTCCGGGAGAAGAAATGAAGGGACAGATACTCCAGAGAGCTTGCTTTTTTTCAGCGGTCGCCGCCATCATCCTGATATGCACCCTCCTCACCTCCTGCTCAAACTACGAAGAGCGCCTGGAGGAGGTCCAATCCGGAATATCACCCCTCAATATTCTGCTCATCTCCCTGGACACAGTCCGTGCCGACCACCTCTCCTGCTACGGCTACAAATATAACACCAGCCCCAATAT
>JAUVZD010000010.1 GCA_030602715.1 Candidatus Coatesiibacteriota bacterium | reverse complement strand
CACATTGGGTCTTTGGTCATCTCCCCCCCAAAGAGGTCCCAACTCATATGCCACCCTCACCCCATAACCCGTAGCCACCATAACCAATCCCAAAGTCACTATCACCGACCCCAAAACCAACTTCAGCCTCCCGCCAAGTCTGTCATTTACCCACCCGACAAGCATCACCAGACCAACATATCCCACCAACAATATCAACAGAAAGAGTATGGTCAGCAATACCCCCAAAACCGAACGCTGTGAAGGCAATATCCTGTCTATGGGAACGATAAGATATATCAGTATTGATAAAACTATGTTGAAAGCGACCAAACTCCGAACCACCCCTCCCTTGAAGATAAACCTCAAACCCCTGATTTTAGTGAAAAGATATACCAGCCCAAAAGGAATAAGCCCCAAAAGGAAACATATGAAGTATCCGTCCGTGAGCAATAGAAACCTGGCCAGGGGATGAAGATTGACCACGGGACTGGCAATGGGCTCGGGGAGCGTAAACGCATCTATGACCGACAACCCCACCGCGAAGGCGGACTGGATGCCCACTATCACCAACGCTTTCTTGATGTATCTCATAAAAAGCCAGCTTTACAGAAGTAAATCCAGGGATATGAAATAAACCCACAGGATTTACGCTTTCTAGAGAATCTTGCAAATTTGACCGTTCACTATACAAAATTTTACCATATCAAACCACTCTTTGCAAGGCAATCGCCTGACTTGCAAAAGAGCAAACTCATAATTTAAAGAATTTCCAAAACCACGCTCAATTCGTCAATGTAATCTTTGTGAGGTCGGAGATTACTCACTCTGAAAGGAGGCTACCCGGCTAAAACAAGTTTAATCCTCACAACCAAAAGCATTCCCTCAGTGAATGGGGTGACCACCGCAAGATAGTTTCCTGAAGCAGAAGCAGGACGGTCATATTGCGCTAAATCCATCCCCAAAGGGAATGGGTTCTTCGTATTTGGTTCAACAACGATAAAACTTTCCCTTGACTTTGAACCGCTAAAGGATATAATTATCAATCTCGCAAATTTTGACCAATCTTCGCCTATGTCCAAAAAACTCTCTGAGTTCATACTTCTGGGGACCGACGCCCTGCTCATATACTTTGCTCTGCTTTTCTCTCCCACCCTCATTCCCCTGCCCACCTCCGAGGCTTATCCCTGGCCGGGGGGGTTTTACCTTGCCCTACCGATGATATTGCTCATCATGCTCTTGCTAAGGCTCTTTTCCTGGACCAAAAGCCGAAGGAGACTGGAATATTTTCTGGAGATACTAAAGGCTCATACCATCTTCGTTCTGATTTGCGCCATCGCCCAAAGTTACTATCTGACAAAACCACTGCCCCATCCCGTCCATCTGGCTCTACTATGGCTCTTTCTGGTGCTAGGGTCGCTTCTGGGTGTATTACTGGTAAGGCTGATTGAGACAATCCTGCTACGTATGGGCTATGGGGTGCGGAGAGTTCTCATCTATGGTACCGGTAGAGAGGCAAAGCACATCTGCGAGCGGATGAAGGATTCTCGAGAGTTTGAGGTGGTCGGTCTAGTCGGCGAGTGGCGACCGAAGGGCAAATCCCTTCACAACCCCATTCTGGGTCTAGCCAGCCAACTGCGCCTGGTTTTGGTAGAACATAAAATCAACGATTTAATCATTGCCCAACAGCACATGGCTCATGAGAACCTGCTGAGCATAATAAACGACTGCGTGGGGCTGGATATCTCCATTCGCCAGGTCCCCAACCTCTATGACATCGTCAGTAGACGGGTGAAACCCTACACTATAAATGGTCTACCCCTCAAAGATATTACCAGCCAGCCCTTACGGGGCTACTACTACTCCTTCAAGAGGCTTCTGGACATACTCTTCTCCCTGCTGGGAATGGTCTTTCTGGGGATAATCATCCTCACCCTCTACTTTCCCCTCCGCATTCAATCCAGGGGTTCGCTGTTATATAAACAAAAGAGGGTGGGTCAGGATGGGAAGGAATTCACCATGTATAAGCTCCGTTCTATGTATGTGGACGCCGAAGAGAAGACCGGAGAGATATGGGCTAAGGACAAAGACCCCCGAATTACCCCCATCGGTCGTTTCCTCCGTAAAACCCGCCTTGATGAGCTCACCCAGCTCATAAATGTCCTCAAGGGTGAGATGTCCTTCATCGGTCCCAGACCTGAGAGAACATCGTTCGTCGCTCGCCTTTCCAAGCGCATCCCCATGTATCGCCGTCGTCTGCTGATAAAACCGGGCATCACCGGTTGGGCTCAGGTCAAACACAAATATGATGAAACTCTAAAAGATGTAGAGGAGAAGTTAAAGTATGACCTCTATTACATAGATAATATGACCCTGTGGCTGGATATAGAGATTTTTTTCCGGACTATCGTGGTCATGCTTACCGGGCGGGGGGCTAAATGAGCGCAGGCAACAAAATTTGGAAGAAAGGTGCTGTTTTGGTTACCGGCGCAGCCGGCTTTATAGGCTCCCATCTCTGCCGGCGACTGCTCGCAGAGGGAGCGACGGTTCGGGGGGTTGACTGTTTTCTTCCCAATTACTCCCGAAAGATAAAGGAAGCCAATCTCATTGACCTAATCACCAACAAAGCCTTCTCCTTCTTTGAGGAGGACCTCTACTGCGCCCCCATCCCCAAACTGCTCAAGGATGTAGGTTATGTCCTCCACACCGCCGCTCTGCCCGGGGTGCACAAAAGCTGGGGGCAGAATTTTGGGGACTACATTCGCAACAACATCGCCGCCACCCAGCTTCTGCTTGATGCCTGCAAGGGCACCGACCTGGTCTCTCTTGTATATATTTCCTCCTCAAGCGTCTACGGCGACAGCAAAAAATCCCCACTGAATGAGAGAATGCCCACCCAGCCGGTCTCTCCATACGGGGTTACCAAGCTGGCTGGAGAACATCTGGCCCTGCTCTATCACCAAAGCTATCAAATTCCGGTGAAAGTTACCCGTCTGTTTACAGTTTATGGACCCGGACAGCGCCCGGATATGGCTTTCTATAGGTTCATAAACACCATCACCGAGGGAAAAGCGGTTGATTTCTTCGGTCCCCCCACGCCGGCAAGGGATTTCACCTACATTGATGACATAGTTAACGGAATCCTGGCTTGCGCCCGTTTTGGGAAACCCGGTCGTATATTCAACCTGGGTAGCGGAACAAGCCAACCGTTGGACAAGGTGATCACCATCTTGGCGGACATTATGGAGGAGGAGCTGACTATCAACCAGGTAGGGCATCAGATGGGAGACATGCTCTCCACCCATGCCGACATCTCCCGGGCAAAGAAGGAGTTAGACTACCAACCCCGGGTGAAAATTGAGGAGGGGCTTCGCCAGCAGACCCAATGGCAGTTGGGGTGATAGCACAATCCCCCGCCGTGGCGGGGGATAACACTATCCCCCGCTGTGGCGGGGCAAACTGGTATCCCAATACTCAAACAATCTCCTCGTCAAAGATCAATCTTCTCAAAGAGGTAAATGGATATTTCTATAATTACTGTAACCTACAACACCAGTGATCTGGTCGCCAGGAACCTCTCCACCCTCCTCGCCAACCTGCCAACCAAACCCTCTTGTGAGGTCATCGTGGTGGACAACGCTTCCATTGACGGCACTCCACAATTGATTGATGAGCGCTTCCCCCAAATCCGACTCCTGAAGCAGGAAAAAAACCTGGGATTCGGCGCCGGATGCAACCGAGGTTTGGAAGTAGCTACAGGGAAAGTGGTCTTCTTCGTCAATCCGGACATTATTATTGGTAAAAATTCCATTGAATTATTGTATAATTATCTCATGTCAAACTCCCAAGTGGGAGTCGTGTCACCTTGGCTGATATTCGGTGATGGCAAGCCCAATTACGCCGCCCGCCGCTTTCACACCAAGCAGATACTTATCTTCCACAGCAGCTCGCCTTTGCGGAAGATTTTCCCCGGAGCGGCTAAAAGATATATCCATCTACTCTCACCCCCAAAAGGAGGTGTGGAGGTGGATTGGGTGGCAGGGGCGGCGATGATGGTGCGTCGCAATCTGCTCAATGAGCTGGGGGGCTTTGATGAGGGATATTTTATGTATATGGAGGACAGCGACCTCTGTTGGCGGGCGAAACGACTGGGTTATGCCACCCATCTACTGGGCACCGTAACCCTGACCCACCTCCACCAGTGTTCCACATCTCTTGTGCCCTACAAGATGGCTCTCGCCCACCACCGCTCCCTCTTCCGCTTCTTGAGAAAGCGTGGAGATATAAACACCATAGACGAGCTATGGATGACCCCAATCCTCTGGTTGAACATACTTTTTTCATGGGGATTTCAACTAATTAGATACCGCCTTCTACCTTAGGCGAAGAAGATGGCTAAACCCAAAAAGAAAGACCGTTCAGATGGAAAACAGCGAGTGCTGATCGTCGGCGCCGGTGAAGCCGGCACCATGATCGGGCGGGAGATAGTCGGTTATCCTGAGGGAATCTTCAACCTGGTCGGCTTTCTGGACGACGATACCAAGAAATGGGGCACAGAAATACGTGGAAGACCGGTCTTTGGAGAGATAAAAAAGCTCCCCCGGGTGGTGGAGGAAGAGGATATAGATGAGGTCCTGATCACCATCCCCTCAGCGTCGGGAAATCTCATCCGCAAAATCACCGACTTATGCGATTCGGTGCATGTAAAATACCGCATCCTGCCGGGAATTTTCGCTATCATCTACGGCGATGCTTATGTGCGCCAGATCCGTGAGGTGGAGGTGGAGGACCTACTCAAGCGAGACCCCATCAATCTGGACCTGAGGTCCATCAGCTCCTCAATCAGGGGGAAAAAAATACTCATCACCGGTGCCGGAGGCTCCATCGGCTCAGAGCTCTGCCGTCAGGTGGCAAACTTCGGTCCGGAGTTGCTCATCCTCCTCGGTCACGGCGAGAACTCCATCTACAATGTCCAGTTGGAGTTGAACCTCACCTACCACCACATCCCCCTCATTCCGGTCATCGGAGACATCCGTGATCTGGATAAGATGCGCAGCCTCTTCAAGGAGATACGCCCGCAGATCATCTTCCACACAGCTGCCCACAAACACATTGACCTGATGGAACAAAACCCCGAGGAGGCGGTAAAGAACAACATCATCGGCACCAAAAACCTGGCTGAGCTGGCAGGAGAATACAACGCCGAACGGTTCGTGCTCATCTCCACGGATAAAGCGGTCAACCCGGTCTGCATTATGGGAGCAACCAAAAAGATAGCCGAACTAATCGTCTACACTACCAACAATAAATATCCCGAGACCAACTTCATAACCGTGCGCTTCGGAAATGTTCTGGGCAGTAGAGGGAGTGTTGTGGGTATGTTCAAGCAACAGCTGGAATCCGACGAACCGCTCACCATCACTCACCCGGATATGGAACGTTACTTCATGACCATCTTTGAATCGGTGCAACTGGTCATCCAGGCGACGGCTATAGGCGACGGCGGGGACATCCTCATCTTGGAGATGGGTGAGCAGGTGAAGATTCTGGACCTGGCGAACGACCTAATCCGCCTCGGCGGGCGCTCTGAGAAGGATGTGCCTATCAAATTTATCGGCATCCGTAAGGGGGAAAGGCTCCGAGAGGAGCTATTCAGTGAGGACGAGGAACTCATCCCAACCCCCATCAAAGAGATAAAGATGGCTCGTCCGGCATCGTTTAACCATGAAAAAACCACCAGACAGATAGATAAAATCATCGCCTCGGCAAATACCATGAAAATAAACGCAATGATTGACCAAATAAAAGAGCTGATTCCTACCTACAAGGGCTGACCATCTTACCAACATCAAAGAACCCGGATAAGAATCCAGCCGTCGCCCTCCGAACCATACAAGTTTAAAACCCACCCATGGAACTCCATCCCATAACCATAGAGCAGGCACAGAAGGCAGACCTTGAAAACATCTGCAGGCAGGCAGGCGCCAATCTCTTCCATCGCCCCGCATGGCTCACCCTGCTCAGCCGACTCTCTGATGAGGGACAACTACACCTTTTGGGCATCTTCAACAAGGAAGAGCTCTCTGGGCTACTCCCCCTCTGGTTAGACCGCAAACTCGGCTTCCTGGCTCCCAACCGGGCACCCGCCACCCCTTATCTTAGCCCGGTCATCCCCTTTCCACACCACCCGGCAAAATCGGCATCAAGGATGGAGCAGTTGGTCAATCTGATAGCTCCGAAATTGAAACGCTATCCACTGGGAAGGCTATTCCTTCCTCCGGAGATGATAGACATCCGCCCCTTCTTAGCCCAGGGTTTCTCCGCCCTGCCCCGACACACCAATAGAATCATCTTTGAGAAAGAGGGAGAACCAGACTTCCTTCCCCAGGTGCGCAACAAACTCCGCCGCGCCGAAAAGGCCGGCCTTGTAGTGGAGGAGAGCGGGGATGTGGAGGCGCTCATCAAATTAAACCAAGACACCTATCGCCGCCAGGGAATCCCCTCCATCTTCTCAGAGAATTTTCTGCGCTCGGTGATGGAACTGTTGGTTGCGGCAGGACACGGAAAGCTGTGGCTCTGCCGCAACCCTGATGGAGAGCCGGTTGCCTGCAGGTTGGTATTGCGGGATGAGAACTGGGGTTACGATCTGCTGGCGGCAAGCGCCGACCGCCGAGAAGGGGAGGAGGATTTCGGCGCCGGTCCCTTCCTTGTCGCCCACATCCTGAGCGAGATGCGCACCCTCGTAGCCGGCTATGACTTCTGTGGGGCAAATATTCCCACCATTTCCGCCTTTAAAGCCTCCTTCGGAGGAAAGCTTTCCCCCTTCTTCTGCATCAGCTGGGGGAAAACCTGGGCTCGGGCTCTCTCGCCGATACTACGGAGGTTTTCCTGATGCGCCTGCTTCTCCGGGGTCCCCGGGGATACCGCAGAAGCGCCGCCCTTGAGCTTCTGGAGGGATTGGGTCTCAGCCCCAAGATGGAGGAGGGAACCGCAAATAGATTCGGCGAACTCAGCCTGCTTATTAGCGACCGCAGTAAGATCCATCTGCGCATAGACCTGTGGGGGGAAGGACCCATTCAAACCCAGCAGGAGGTCTCGGCGCATCTATCCTGGAACGAAGGCTCCCTTCCCATATTCACCCCCTACCTCAAAGATGTCCCCTACACAAGCGTCCTCAAGGGCGTCAAGCTGACCAATGAGACCAACGAGATGCCGGCGGTCTATCGTGTGGGCAGGAGCCACTACCTCATCCCCGTAGACCTCTTCGGTCAAGCGGGAGCAATGCTATACCTGCTCGGGCATCGTAGCTGGCACAAGGACGATCACCTGCGCTATGCCGACCAATACCACCTGCCGGTGATATTGGGCTTATCAGAGGAAACCCCGGTCAATGCAGTCGCCCGATTCATCCTGGACCTGCTCTCCGCCCTGTGCAAAAAGCACAACCTCCTCCTACCCCGCCTGCTGCCCTGGCCCAATTCCGCACCCTTCGCGGGAGCGTTAACCTTTGACCTGGACGGCTCCCGCCCCCAGGCCCGCATCCCCGCTCTGGCGGAGCCGTTCTACAACCTACTCAAAGGCAGGTTCAAGCGCCTCCCTGCAAGCCTGAGGTCCGCCGCCGCCTCCCTGGGCACAGGAAACGCCCCCCGCTTCAACCTGCCCACGATCCTCTCCCGGATGGAGCGCATCGCTGCCCGGGCGACCTTTTTCATCTCCGCATCCCACGCCGGAGGACGCCACCTGCTGGACGCGGACTACCACCTTGACGAGCCCATCACCCGCAGATGTATCTCCGCCATCAAGAATGGTCCGGGGGAGATAGCACTTCACGCCGGCTATAAAGCCCTGTTCACAGATAAGGAACTGCAAGCCCAGAAGGAATACCTGGAAAATGTTGCAGGAGAGGCTGTGGTCGGCAGTCGGTCTCACTATCTGCGCCTCCAGTATCCGAAAGGCTTCAACCGGCTTGCCGGGGCGGGCATAAGCTACGATTCCACCCTGGCCTTCTCCACCATCGCCGGCTTTCGTGCCGGCTACTGCCTGCCCTTCCGACCACTGCCCGGAGAGGAGAATGTTGACATATTGGAGATGCCGCCGATGGCGATGGACACCATCCTCTTCCAGGTGATGAAGCTGGACCATAATCAGGCTAAAGCCCTTCTCAAGCGACTTATTCAACGGGTGGCTGGATACAACGGCCTGGCGGTATATATCCTCCACGATTACTACTTCAGCTCGGGGGAATTCCGCCACATGCAGGATACCTTCAATGATGTCATCAACATGCTCGGCAGACCGGGCGCCTGGATGGCGACTTTGAAGGAGATAGACCTCTGGTGGCGGAAGAGGGGTGGGGTTATAGCGGAAGCCGACCGTAAAGATAGGAGGTGGGAATTTCACATCTCCTCAAAAGATAAAATTGAGGGACTAACACTCGCCATACTCGGTAAGGTGCGAGGGAGACTGGAGGGGAAATTTAGCGGTGGGTCGGTCTCCAAACCGGTAGCTGAGGGTGAGCCCATCACCCTGCCCCCCCTGACCGCCGGCGAGACCGGCCTTCTAAAGTTGGAGGCAAAACGGTGATTCCCCGCCTCTACCCCAGCGTAGATATCGCCGACCTCTGCTCCTCATTGGAGGGTGCCCAAAAGCAGGGTGGCGATGAACCGGCCATAAATTTTGAAAGGAAGTTTGCGGAAGCCATCGGCGCCCAGAGGTGCCTCGCTCTGACCAGCGGGCGGACAGCTCTGCGCCTGGCGGTGGGTTTACTGGGGCTTGCCGAAGGGGATGAAGCGCTCCTGCCCTCATTCACCTGTCCGGTGGTAGCTGATGCTCTGATAAGCGAGGGAATTACCCCCGTCCCAATTGACCTCACCCTCCCCTCATACCAGCTGGACATGGAATCCGCCGACCGAGCCCTCTCCCCCCGCTGTAAGCTGATACTGCCGACGGCTTACTTCGGTCTTCCCCTCAATCTTGAGCCCCTGGCAGAGTTCTGCCAAGCCAATAAGCTGGCTGTCCTGCTGGATTCCGCCCAGGGAATTGACCTTGACAGGTGGGGGGGGGAGGTTGCAACCCTTGCCCGAAGCGTCCCTCTACTGGTGATGGGTAGTTTTAACCTGGACAAACACCTCCCGCTGGGCGGGGGGGGATTTCTGGCGTCGTTTGAGCCGCACCTCTCCGCCAAGCTGGAGGAGGCTGGAGACCGACTTGCAGTTCACACACCGCAGGAGGAAGCAGTTGACCTGGCGGGGATGGCACTGCAGATGCTCCTTCTGCACCCCAGGTATTATAAAGGCTACCTCCACTTTGACCTCGGTCGGGAGCTACTCGCCGAAGGAAAGGTCTCCCTGGAGGAAGCGGGGGAGATTTGTATGGGGCTTTCCGCAGGCAAGGATATGGACGAGACCTGCCGGTCCGTAATTCGGCTGCTATCCACACCGGAATCAGGTATCGGCACCCTCTTCCGGCGGGGTTTGCGTTTTCTCATCCCCAGCTATCCCTCCCAGCCGTCTGCGGTGCACTTGCCCAGAAGGATGGGTCAGGCAAAGGCTGAGTTTGGTCTTCCCGCCCTGGAAAAACTCCCTGAGTTCAACTCATTCCGCCGAAGAAACGGCTCGATTATCCATAACGCCCTCGGTGAACTATCCCCAGTTGACCCATCAAAAGTGTGGCTCCCACCCCTTCCCGAGGAAGGAGCCCCACTTCTCCGTTACCCTCTGGTAATGGCAGATAGAGCCCAAGCCGTTTCGCTCTCGCAACGGCTGTCCCGCACCGGCTTTGAGGCGGGAGCGTTCAACTATCCCCAACCCCTGCATCGGATTCCCACCTACCGTAAATTTCTGCGTGTGGCCGGAAAACTCCCGGTCTGCGAGAAAATATCCGAAGGAATGGTCAACCTGCCCCTCTGGCCGGGGATGAGCCCTGAGCAGTTGGGTGAGATGACCGAAGTAATTTTCAGACATCTGGGGGGTGGACGTTGACCTTCCAGCGGGATGTCACCATCACCCTTGCTACACGGTTCATCTCCCGGGTGCTGATGCTGGCTACTGGCATCATCATCGCCCGCATTCTTGGTCCCGCAGGTAGAGGGATGGTAGCCCTAGCCCTGGTCCTGCCGGCGATTTTGCAGGAATTCTCCAATCTGGGACTGGATATGGCTAACACCCATCTGTCGGCAAAGGAACCCGCTCTCACCCCCCAGTTGACCGCCAACACCCTGACCGCCTACCTGCTCATATCAGCGGTGGTCTTTGGCGTTCTGGTGCTTTTCCTCGGTCAGCTCAAGGAGTGGTTCTTCGCCGAGGTTCCCTGGGGGGTTTTGTGGCTGGCTACGCCCATTCTCCCGCTCAACCTGCTCATACTCAACTTCAACTCCATAAACATCGCCCAGGGGCGGGTGCGGGCTTTCAATCTGGTCAACCTGACCCAGACCGGCACCGCCCTCATCCTGGTTACGCTGTTCCTGATCATCCTCGGGCTGGGGGTAACCGGGGCGGTGCTGGCGAGTGTAATTTCCGCTGCGGCGGCTATGCTGGTAGCGCTCGCCTCCTTCCTTTGCCACAATCCGTTCACCTTCGGCTTCCATCCCCGGGTGCTGGGCAGGCAGATACGTTACGCCCTGCTCAACTACATCGGCAATGTGCTCAACTTCCTAAACTTTAGGGTTGATTTGCTCATCGTCAGCCACTTTATGGACGCTGTCCAGGTCGGTCTCTACACCGTCGCCTCCGGTCTGGTGCGCAATATGCGTATCATTCCCCAATCGGTGCAGACCATCCTCTTCCCCAAGGTCTCCGCTCAAACCCCGGAGGAAGCCAGCCGCACCACCCCCATCATCTTCCGCCAGACGGGAGTGATTATGCTCATACTGGGGCTCTGTGGCGCCACCCTCTCCTATCCCACCCTGTGGCTCTTGTTCGGCGAGGAATTTCTGCCGGCTGGTGGGGTGATAATTATTCTCAGCCTGACGCTAATTGCCCTCTTCGGCAACAACGAGATACTCTTCACCGATCTTGCCGGACGGGGTAAGCCGATATACGATGCCTGGGGGAGCGCGCTGATAGTAGCGATCAACATCCCCCTATCCATCTATCTCACCCCCCGCTGGGGCATAGAAGGGGCGGCGACTGCCACCGCCGTCTCCGCTCTGGTGAGCATCATCTATACCCAATGGGCTTTTCGCCGGGTGGCTAAGGTCAGCTTCTTCAAGGACATGGTGCTCAAAATGAGCGATTTCAGCGATGTAGTGCACGCCGGATGGGCATTCATCACCAGACAGAGTAAGCGGGCAAAGTAAGAGGGAAACGAAGGAAAGCCTATGCGTGAAGCGCCCCAGAACCGAATCCGAGGACTGACCATCCTGCTAATCCTGTCCGCCATTATGGTGCTCGTCACCCTCCTGCGCTCACCGATAGTCTGGCGGGGGCTGGACCAGGCGGTGCAGATACCGATAATCCTCCACTACCAGGACGGGAGCCTCTATCAGAACGACTACCTGCTCTCCGCCCTGCCGCAATATTCCACCTACTTCTTCAAGGGGATAGCCCTGCTGGGGCTGGATCTGGAGGGGATATTCAACCTCAATCTCTGGGGCACCATTCTCTCTCTGTTTTTATTTTATTCAATGTATATTTTCCTCTGCCGTCAGTTGAGCGACAGGTGGGATGTAACCCTGCTCTCCGCCCTGGGGTTAGCTGTAGGTTTAATGCCCACCATGGCAATATATGCCATCCCCACCTACTTCACCCATGCCCTCTTCGCTCTTCCCCTCTTGGTGCTCTGTATGCTCCTGCTCATCAAGGAAAAGCCGATATGGGCTGGGGGAATATTGGGCGCCTGCGCCAACCTGCACGCCATGCACGCCTTCATCCTGGCTGTGCCTCTGGTGGTATTCCTTCTCCTCAATCTCAAGCGATTCGGATGGTTAAAAAGCGTCGGAGCCCTCTCCGCCTTTGGGGTAGTAGCCCTTCCGGTGTTCATCCACAAAATAAGCCTCCCCACCCAGGGATTTGACCTCCAGTTGTGGGTGGAGATACTGCGAGCCCGCTCACCGTTTCACATCTTCCCCTTCTCCATATCCCCGGGCAGGTGGCTCCCCTTCCTCGCCTTCTTTTCCGCCTTCGGGCTATCCTTCTTCATCCTCAACGGGAAGATTACCGAAAGTCCCAAAAATCGTCTGCTTTTAAGTTTGGGGATAAGCACCGTCGGGCTGTTCATCATCTCCATACTTTTCACCGAGATAGCCCCCTGGCGCCCCATTCTGGAGCTTCAACCCCTGCGCGTAAGCCTCTTTCTCTACCTCGCCGCCCTTCCGCTAATAATAAAACCCCTCGCACTCACCATCTGTGAAGGGAAGAACACCCTCCATCAGCTGGCTGATGTCTGCATACTCGCTCTGCTGCTCTCGGCGGAGATGTCCCTGGTGGTGCTCGGCGCAGGTCTGTTGTGCATTGATATTATTCTTCGGCGGGCAGGAGCCCAAAGTTGCATAAAAGCTTTGGCAATATTCGCCCTCCTCTCCTGCGTCATCGCCTTGTTGGTCACTTTTATGGGGCAATTAACTCTGTTTGGATTCCAATATGAGGTCAAGATTCCCCCCTCAACGCTGGCGATACTATTACTTTTGCCTCTGGCAACGGTTCTGGCGGCGAAAAGACTCCCTCTGCGCCTTTTGAGGGCAAAGCGCTGGGCACCCTTCACCGCATTGGTAATTGCGGTGCTGGTGGGAGGTTTTTGGGGGTTCTCCGGCTTCGCTGAGGGTCCGGACGAGGACTGGTCCGCCATCCAGGAGAAAGCCTCCCGGTTGGTGCCCAAACAAGAGGTCATAATGGTCCCACCGAGCTCCTGTGGATTCCGCATAGGGAGCGGGCGGGCAATCTACGGCGACTGGAAGGACGGCACCCTGGGAAACTTTGACCCCCCCTTCGCCTTTGAGTGGTGGGAACGGATGGTCTATCTGCAGGCAACCGCCGGCTGGCAGACCACTGAAGATGAACAGGGTGCAGGTTACGGTTCACTTTCCCCACAGGAGGTACTTGCCAGGGCTCGTGAGCTGAATATAACCTTTGTGGTAACTCTGGCTGGGGCGCTGGGGCAGGCAGGCGAGCTTGCCTGCGAGGGGAGATACTCCCTTTATAATACAGAGCTTACAGAGAACACGGTGCGATAAAAATTGCTTGACAGTGGAAAAATGCTGTGCTAGATTGACCTGCCGTTGCTGTAGCCGGGATGGCGAAAGTGGCAGACGCGCATGGTTGAGGGCCATGTGGGAGATAATCCTGTGCGGGTTCAAGTCCCGCTCCCGGCAGAACCTTTGAACCGCTGAACCTTTGTTCAGCGGATTTTTTTGTATGCGAGGTTACTATAGAAATGAAGGCGTAATATGTAATAAAATTACGATTTTTTTTCAAAAATTCGTCCGTTTTTTCTTGACAAAGGACCCACATAATATTATATTAGAAGGGGGTAATTCCAGAAATTTCCACCATTTCCCCCCTAAAAATCACCCCCCTCTCCAATCTTCGCAGGACCGCAAAATAAATAGAGCATATTATCTGCCCTTTACTCACCACGTACTGCTTATAAACAACTATAATGAAAGGGAGGTCAACGATGCACACCTTTCCGGAAAAACTCCGCAAAGCTGAGGAATGGAGCGACTGGCGTTGGCAGTTGTCCAACTCCATCACCACCGTAGGACAGCTTGAGCATTCCACCGACCTGACCGATGAAGAACGCCTAAACCTTCCGAGGGTCCTTAAAAAACTGCGTATGCGTATCACTCCCTATTATGCCAGTTTGATGGACCCAGAGGACCTCAATGACCCCATCCGTTTGCAGGCGGTGGCAAGCATCCTGGAACTGAGCGATACCCGGGGCGAAGACGACCCCATGTCTGAGGACTCCACCACCCCGGTAAAAGGGGTCCTCCAGCGATACCCGGACAGGATCTGTCTTCTGGTGACCAACGAATGCGCCTCATTCTGCCGTTTCTGCCAGCGAAAACGGCGCATCGCTACCAGGGACTACCATGCCAGCGACGAGGGGATTCTCAATGCTCTGGCTTATGTCCGTTCCAACAAGGACATTCGTGATGTGCTGGTAACCGGCGGAGACCCCCTGATGATGACCAACGACCGCCTGGACTGGATCCTCTCGGAGATTGAGGACATCCCCCAGGTGGAGATCAAGCGCATCGGCACCCGCACCCCGGTGGTCCTGCCTCAGCGCATCACCCACCGGCTGACCAAGATGCTCTCCCGCCACCATCCACTGTGGATAAACACCCACTTCAACCATCCGGCGGAGATAACCGAGGAGGCGGCACAAGCCTGCGCAATGCTCGCTGATGCCGGTATCCCCCTGGGCAATCAAACGGTACTGCTCAAAGGGGTCAACGACTCGGTGAAGGTCTTGGAGGAGCTGTTCAAGAAACTGGTGCAGATACGAGTGCGCCCCTACTACCTCTTCCAGTGCAACCCGGTGCGGGGAATAAATCACTTCCGCACCCCGGTCAAGCTGGGGATAGAGATAATTAAGCAACTTCAGGGGCGAATCAGCGGACTATGCATCCCCCGCTTCGTGGTCAACATACCCGGGGGTAAGGGGAAGATTCCGCTCCAACCAAGAAACTTCTGCGGAGAGGATGAGGACACCGTCTATCTGCGCACCTGGCGAGGGGAGGTAATCCCCTATCCCAGCGGTAATTAGTGATTCCATCCTCAGCAAACAAAAAAGCCGCCCACTCAGGGGGGCTTTTTTGCTTGCCTTTTGCCCTATTCAATCGGACTATCTGCCCTCCAGCCAATCCCCCCCATCTAAGTGGGACAGGCGTTGGAGAGCTTGAGCACCATCACCACAGGTCCTGCCTCAGCAACATGCTCGTAAGCCGACCGCAGGGCGGAAAAAAGCCTCTCGCTCTCCCCCACGACGATGGAGCTCATCTTCCCCACCTCCACCTCCAGTCCGCTCTCCACCAATATCCCTGCAAACCTCTTTACGGAGGATGAGATATCACCACCACCCAGGGGATAGAGGCTGACCTCAGCCTGGGTCAAAATTTTCATAACCTCACCTCAGCCCAGATAAAATCACCGAAAGGGAGATTGAGTAGCTCCCCCAGAAAGTTTGTGGCAGGCGCCGTCCACAAGGCAGGGCGAATGGGAATAACAAAGGCGGTGGTGAAGATTCTATACCGCCCAAACTGTGCAAGAATGGAGGCAAGCTCCCGGGGGCTGAAAAACCTCACTTTAGATACTATTGACGACGGCTTGATACGGTGAATTAAGGCGTTCAGCGAAAAGCGGTTCAGCACGCCCAAGACCAGCCGACCTCCCCGACGCACACAGCGAGCCATCTCCCGGAGGAGCGCCTGCGGTTCCAAAACGAACTCCAGAACGGTAATTGCCACCGCGATGTCAAAGGAACCATCCTTGAACGGCAGCTCTCCACCATCGGCGACAGCAAAGTCCGCTTCGCCTATCCCCTTACCCCGCGCCACCCGAACCATCTTTGGGGAGATGTCAACTCCAACTACCCGAAAGCCCCGCTCGGAAAAAAACCGACTCCAATGGCCGGTCCCACACCCCACCTCCAGAAGCGATAGCCCCGCAGGCAGGTCGTCGGTCAACATGGCTAGGGCTCGCTTCTCCAAGCGGTCATATACCCGCCCCTTGTATCGGCTATACCAATCGTCGTAACTTTCGGCGACGGCGGAGAAATTGAAAATATCTTCAGACGTTCCCCTGCTACATCCACTATTACTCATTCAATCCCAACTCGGAGCCTACTCGTCTCCAGAGCGCAACTATATCCTCGCTCGCCCCATTATCGGTGTATTCTACTACACTTTTACAATCAATCATAGCCCTGGTTACCGCCTCATCATAGCGCACCCTGCCCACTACTCTACCATTCAAATCAACCACCTGCTGTTCAATCTTATCCGACAACTCCTCATTAAGGTCCCATTTGTTAATGCAGACTACAGCGGGTATGTGGAAATGATTGGCAAGGTCAAGCACCCGTTTCAAATCATGCTGGCCGGAAAGGGTCGGTTCGGTTACCGCTAAAACCAGGCTTGCACCGGTGATAGAGGCAATAACCGGACAACCAATGCCCGGGGAGCCGTCATTGATGATTAACTCACATTCTTCATCGGAGCAGATGCGTTTAGAATGGGTGCGCACCAGGGTGACCAGCTTGCCGGAGTTTTCCTCCGCGATACCCAGCTTGGCATAGACCATAGGTCCAAAACGGGTGTCGGAGATGAATAGTCTGCCGTTGACTTTTTCTTTTAGACTTATAGCTTCCTCCGGACAGAACCACTCACAAACAGCACAACCCTCGCAAGCGACGGCGTCTATATGATAGGAGACTTCACCATTCCTTTCCAGAGTATTTATAGCGTCAAAGCGGCAGAGCTCCTGGCAGATACCACAGTCCACACAAAGTTCATAGTCTATCTCCGCCACCTTGGACCCGATAAAATCCTCACTGTAATTTATTTTCGGCTCCGCAATAAGAAAAAGGTCCGCGGCATCAACATCACAGTCAGCTAAAACCTTGTTCTTCGCCAGGGCGGCGAAAGCGGCGACTATGCTGGTCTTACCTGTACCCCCTTTACCGCTTATCACGGTCAACTCTTTCAATGGCTATCACCTCTTCCAACCTAGTCCATAGTTTCCGGAAGTGCTCCTCATATTCAGGTAAGGCTGACACCGCAAGTTCTCCACAGGAATAAGCGATGGCAACTCGCCGGTCATTGGGCAGAGTCAGGATTATCTCAATACCCTCCGTCTCACAATACCTTTCCACCCCATCGTCTCCGATATCGGCGCGATTAAGAACCACGGCGAAGGGAATTAAAAGCTCTCTCAACATACCCACCGCCAAGGTAAGGTCGTTTAGACCGAAAGGAGTGGGCTCGGTAACCAAGAGCGCATAATCAGCTCCATTTACCGATGCGATTACCGGGCAGGAGGTGCCCGGTGGAGAGTCAATTATCGCCACCCCTTCTGCAGGTATTTTTTGCTTCACCTTACGAATCAGAGGAGCTGAAGTAGCCTGACCAATTTTCATTCGCCCCTGAACAAAACCGATGGCACCAGCCTTCCCCACCTCCACAACCCCCAGTTCTTGGTCGCTCTCAGTGATCGCTTTGCGGGGGCAGACCAACATGCATCCACCGCAACTATGGCAGAGTAGAGGGAAGGTAAGCACATTACTTTCTAATACCACAATGGCATTATACTGGCAAATTTGTGCGCAGTCTCCACAATAGTCGCATTTCCCCAAATCCACCTTCGGTATGCCAACCTTAATTGTCTCTACCAGGTCAATATCGGGCGAAAGAAAGATATATCCGTTGGGATTTTCCACATCACAGTCCAGGTAGGTCACTTTCTGACCCATACCGGCTAATGTGGCCGCTAAATTGGTGGCGACGGTAGTTTTGCCGGTTCCACCCTTACCGCTGGCGATTGCAATTTTCATTACATATATAAAAGACCCATATCAGGGTCTAAATTGGGGTTACTTTCCTGATGCTTTCATTGTCAAGATTCAGAGACCGAGTTATCGCCAATTCCAGGCCTAGCACCCCAGTGGCTTTGCACACTGGGCTTATCATCCACACGAAATTCACCGGCTTTGAACCGCTCTATCACTTCTGAAACAATACCACTCACGCCGGTAATGACCCCCACACCGCCGGCGCTGAGAACCGCATAGGCATTAGGTCCACAGGCTCCGGTAAGAAGGGTCTTTACCCCCTGCTGGAGCACAAACTGTGCGGCCAGAGCTCCAACTCCTCTGCCCTCATTGAGGTAAGGATTTGGAAAAGCTTGGAAGTCCATACTGTCCGTATCCACCAATAGTAAGTATTGACATCTTCCAAACCGGGGGTCAACCTCAGATTGCAGGTCATCACCTGTGGTTGTAATGAGTATCTTCATAACTACCTCCTCAAATATAGAGTTAACTTAACAAGTCGGGGATGCAATATCCCCACCTTATCCTCATCCACTCCACCACAAGCGGTTCACTTTCGGGCCATCATCGCCCCGCACTCAGGGCACTTTTCCGAAAAGCAGGGAACCCCTTGCTTGTGGGGCACGATGGCTCCGCAAGAGGGGCATACGCACTCCCCGCCGGGACCAACTGCCTTACTACCACCCTTACGACCTCTACCCTTTCCCGCCGGCGCCCCGCCACGACCTCCCGCTCCACCTCTTCCAGCCATTGACAAACCCCCTCTATGAATGATTGTCCTTTAAAGTCTGAGAAAGAGGGATGAGGAGGTCTCCCTCCCCATCCTTCAAATAGCACCTATTTCTTCTTCTCGGTCTCCAGCTCGGCGACACGCTCTTTGATGCTGTTCAGAGCATCCTCCAGATTTTTGGCTTGCCCCATAAGCAGAGCAAGCTCATTCTCTGGAGAGACCTGAGGCTGGTATGGGGTAGCATAAAGGGGAGCGGCAGGAACGGCGCCTATTCCCGTGCCTCTAGCCCATCCGGGAAGTCCAGTGGCATAGAACATGTTGCGCCAGCCACGACCGCCTCCTCTGAAACCCATTCCCATCCCTCGCCCACCTAAGGTTGCATATCCCGGCTGGGGGTAACCGGCGCAGACG
Source organism: Candidatus Coatesiibacteriota bacterium (assembly GCA_030602715.1). Taxonomy (GTDB): domain Bacteria; phylum RBG-13-66-14; class B26-G2; order B26-G2; family JAUVZD01; genus JAUVZD01. The sequence continues at coordinate 108,809 of JAUVZD010000010.1, read as the reverse complement.
CCCAAAGCCCTACCGGTCATCGGTCCCATCCCCCCGGGACCTGTGCGGTCTCCACCAGGCATAATTTTACTCCTTTCTTTGATTGATTACCAGAGATTAGCCGTCTATTACTAAAATTTGACTGATTCACATTGGTTGCCTGTAAACAAGTTAGCTTAAGCTAACAATAATCTTATCAGAAAAAGTTCCCCAAGTCAACCGAAAAATTCAAATTTTTGAAAAAATTCTCCAATTCCATCCAAATTCAAGGGGAGACAACGACGCCTCCATATTCCTCTTCAGCCAAGTCACAGGTGTCTCCGTAGGCTTAAAAACCCGGGTGCATACTTAAAACCATCACCCTGCGCCAATGATAATTATAAAGAATATAATCTCGTCCCCATCTTGACATTCTCATCCGTATGTGATAAAAGTTATATTTTATCAACTAACCAACCGTCCCCACACCCCATCGGAGCTCTGCCATGACCGAGAAACTGCTGGTTACCTCCGCCCTACCCTACGCCAACGGTCCTCTGCACATGGGTCATCTTGCCGGGGCTTATCTGCCGGCGGACATCTACGTGCGCTACAAACGCCTGACCGGCGCCGATGTCATCTACATCTGCGGCTCCGATGAACACGGCGTGCCCATCACCATCCGAGCCGACACCGAAGGGGTCTCCCCCCGCCATATCGTGGACCGCTATCATGCCATGCTCAAGGAAGCTTTCAATGCCCTGGCATTCTCCTTTGACAATTATTCCCGCACCAGTCTCCCCCTCCACGCCGAGCTTTCCCAGGAGTTCTTCCTCAAGGCTCATGAGAGGGGTTACATCACCAAACATACCACGGAACAGCTCTACTGCCCCCACTGCAAGCGCTTCCTGCCCGACCGCTATGTGGAGGGAACCTGCCCGGTCTGCGGCAAAGCCGGCGCCAGGGGCGACCAGTGCGAGCACTGCGGAAACTGGTATGATGCGGTGAAGCTCACCGACCCCCACTGTAAAATCTGCGGGGAGACGCCCGAGGTGCGAAAGACCACCCACTGGTATCTGGACCTGCGCAAATTCCAGAAGCCCCTGGAGGCATATCTGAAGAGCCGGAAGGACTGGAAGGAGAATGTGGTCAACTTCTGCTCCAAAATGCTTGAGCGGGGGCTGGAGGAGCGTCCCATCACCCGCGACCTGGACTGGGGGGTTCCTGTCCCCCTTCCCGAGGGAGAGGGAAAGGTCTTCTATGTGTGGTTTGATGCGCCCATCGGCTACATCTCCAGCACCCGAGAGTGGGCAGAGGGTAAGGGCAAGCCCGACCTGTGGAAGGAATACTGGACCGATGCGGAGCGCAAACTGGTGCACTTCATCGGCAAGGACAACATCGTCTTTCACGCCATCGTCTGGCCGGCGGTGCTTATGGCGCAGTGGGAGAGACTTCCGCAGAAGGAGAAGGACTTTGAGAAGGAGCTAAAAGGCGCCTACAACCTTCCCTACCACATTCCAGCAAATGAGTTCCTCAATATCCAGGGGAGAAAGCTCTCCACCAGCCAGAACTGGGCTATATGGGCTCACGAGGTGGTAAAGACCTTTGACGCCGACTTTGTGCGCTACTACCTGAGCTGTATTTTGCCGGAGACGCAGGATTCCAACTGGGACTGGGACGAGTTCATGGTGCGAGTAAACCAGGAGCTGGTGGACATCCTGGGCAACCTGATAAACCGCACCCTGACCTTCGTGGATAAATATTTTGACGGGAAAATCCCCCAGCGGGGGGAGCTGGGTGAGCTGGACAGTTGGATGCTTGAACGGATGGCCAAAGCTCCCCGGTTGATAGGTGAATCCCTGGACCACTTCCGTATTCGGGAGGGTCTGCACCGCATGATGGACCTTGCCCGAGCGGGCAACAAATTCTACAACGACAAGGAGCCCTGGAGGACACGCACCGAGGACCCCGCCGACTGCGCCACCACAATGAACATCACCTGCTCGGTAATCGCCGAGCTCTGCGTGGTGGCAAGCCCCTATCTTCCCTTCCTTGCCGAGCGGACGGCGAGGATGCTGGGGCTGGGGGAGGAGATAGCAAAGCTCGGCTGGGAGGAGGCCGGGCACTTCGCCGTCCCCCCGGGGACCGAGCTGGGGGAGGTCAGCATGCCCTTCACCAAGGTGGAGCCCGAACAGGTGGAGGAGCAGAAAGCCAGGCTGGGAAAGCCACCGCAAGAGAACCACAGGGAAAAAGCGCAAGATAAACAATTAAAAATAACCAAGGAGAAGAAGGTGAGCGGGAAAGAGAATATCCCTTATGAGGATTTCGCCAAGCTGGATTTGCGCGTAGCCACCGTCAAAGCCTGCGAGAAGGTTGCCGGGACCGACAAACTGCTCAAGGTCACCCTCTCCGACGGCGAGGGGGAGCGCACCGTGGTCGCCGGCATGGCTGAGTCTTATACCCCGGAGGAGATGATGGGCAAGAAGGTGGTGCTTCTGGCAAATCTGGAGCCCCGACTCATGCGGGGGATAGTAAGCGAAGGGATGATACTTGCCGGTAGCGCTACGATAGACGGCAAGGAGAAGATAGTGCTACTTACTCTTGACGGGGACAAGCCGGAACTGCCCGACGGGAGCGATGTGGACTAGGCTGATTACCTGTAAAAATTCAAAAACCCCCTCCAGTATATGGAGGGGGTTTGGTTTATCCGTCTCTGCTCTAGCTCTTACCCTCCGCCGAAGAGGGGCAGGATTAAGCCCCTGAACCAGTCGTTGATCAGGAAGTCCATTCTGCCGATGAGCAGGCTGATACGAGCCATTACCGTGGCTCCGAAGCTGGCGCCGAAGCCCACCATCAGGAACCAGATGCCCACCTTGCTGAAGGCTCCGAAGACGCCGGTATGCTCCTTGCTGAAGAAGAAGTACATCAGGGTGCAGAAGATGCCGACGATTACCAGCGGGCCGGAGATGGCCTGGACGAATCCCCCCCAGGTGGGGTGGGAGAAGAATTCGCCGAAGTAAGTCAGGTTGAAGACCGGGGTGGGTTCAACCGCCGCCGAGTGAACTATGGTCCCCCTAATTTGCTCAACGATAGAGGCTTGAAAACCGACAGGGATATACATACCCATCGCGGTGCCGATATAGAAGCCAAATGAATAGCGGGAGAGCCAACTGAGCTTTCTGGAAAGGCGGAAGAGGATCATGAAACCGAAGATACCCGGCACTATCGCCCATATCCCGGCGTTGGTCAGGATACTATCCACGAAGTTAAAGGTGCCCTCGGCTCGCATATGACCTATCTGCTGGAAGCCGGCGACTATCTGGTCAATCATATTGGGCTTCACCGAGTTGTGATAGTAGATGACCAGATAGTAACCCGCAGAGGTGCCCACCAGAAGGTGCTCGGCAAATTTATAGAGGGGGTTGTCCTTGTAAAGAAAGGTATAAATGAACAGGGTCAGGATGGCGGCTAAAGTTAGACCCAGCCAGGTATGCATCTGCAAGGTATCGTCCTCACCGGTGGTATAGAAGGTAAAATGGGAGAGAAAACCAACCACCACAGCCATCCCCAGACCTATCAAGAACAACAGCCATTTGTTCTTCATCTATTGCCACCTCCCTTCTTCTCCCAACGGCGCACAATGAAGAAAGCGATATTCCCCAGAATAATGAAGCCCACTATCATCAGGTGGACTATAGACTGGGGAAGCATCCCCACCATGGCTCTAGCGGGGCGATTGATCAGCTCCTCATAGTCGGCGGCGCCCTTCATCCCCGGAAGAAGACCTATCATCTGACCGGTCTGCAGATAAGGATAAAAATCGGCGAACATAACTGCGGTGCATCCGGTAGCCACCTTCACATGGTAGCGCTGGTAGCCATAAGCCACCCAATACTCCGGGATTCTGGTCCCGGAGATGGTGACCACGCACTTGACATCGCTGTAATTCTGGACATCGCACATCAAAGGGAGTGTGGTCTGGGTGGGGTCGCTCCCGTATGCGGGAAGCTCCACTCCTGCATAGTCCTGCGGCCAAGAAAGGCGCACATCCTCACCAAGAGCCAGTATATTCACCGCCGTCCCTACCTTATAACCCAAGAAGACGATATCCTCGCCGTATTTACGCACCGGTCGCACACTACCGTCAGGGTTTACACCCGGCTGGGAGTATTCCCGAAGTAGCTCGTCAATCAAAGTTATGACCACACCGGGTCCGGCGGGATGCAAGGTCAGGCTTACCACCCTGATGCCTTTGTTGAAGCAGTGGCGCAGCACCGCCCTGGCCATAGGGTTCAGTTCAGGTATAGTGGCGGGGTCGTAATCCATGGAGGCGATGATTATGTCTCCCTCTTCCAGGTTATTCAGAAAGTTATAAACCTTCACCACCTCATCGCCGGGATAGGAGCGAGTGAGCCCCTTGCCCAGAACCAGAGGAATCAATACACCCAATAAGACCAGCAGGAATATCCAGCGACGGTTAATTTTGAGGAAAGCATTGAGTATCTTATACATCCCCTATTCACCTCCTCCACCGAGCCAGGAGCGCTCAATGCCCAAAATTATCTTGAGAGCCATGCTGATAGCACCCAAGCCGACGCCGATCATAATCCCCCGTTTGGCAGCCATATTGGGATTGACCAGTATCCAATCGGAAAGTGCCGGGATGGATGTGCTGATCATATGACCTACCGGCACCCGCCCAACCATGACGATGAGGGCGGCGACGAGCAATAGCGTTGCCTCCGGCGTGCGAGCCCGGAAGGTGCGGAAGGACGCCGAAGCGATGAAGAAGGCAAGCAGGCTGAACATGGTGGCTTGCATGGGCACCTGGATGTAATCAAAGAGGTTCATAAAGGGCGAGCCCGCAGCCAAGCCGGTGGCGAAGCTGATGGTGAAGAAATTGAAGGGCACTTTTAGACCCTCAAATATGAAGGAATCGGTGATTCTGAAGCTGAAGAAGCCCACCAATAGGTTGACGAACAGGCTGGAGATGGTCACCAGACTAAAGAACCAGTCTTTATCCCCTCTGCGCAGTTTGGTGAGATGCATACGGGTGAGCGACAACAACCCCAAAATCATGGCGAAGGCTATGATGATGATGAACCATTTTATAACCGTCTTGTATATGGCCTGAGAGACGGGATGGGGGATGAAGAATTGAATGATCATGGCGACACCCATAATCGCACAGATCAATACCGGGACCCCTCTCCTCACCGTTTCCACCTCCCCACCACATATACAGATGCGATTTCATCTTTAGTCATCGGTCCTTTCATCTTCCCACTCTCCAGTCTCTATCGGGCGATAAACAGGTCAACCACCCACATCCAGCCGAACAAAGTAGCCGCTATCCCTGTCAATATAAAAACACCGATTATCACCTTAGCCAAATCTTGAGCTTTTAGGCTTCCCAGTTGCAGGGGTTCCTTGGACAGATAGGCGCTTGCCGCATAAAGCTCCTCCCCGATGATGGTATAGTCACAGGAGGTGATAAAGAAGGGGAGCTGGGTTACGGAGTCGGTGCCGGCGATTTGAATGGCTCCGGTGTCGGCTCCGGTCTCCGCCAGTATCAACGACTCGGCGTAGTAGTAGCCCATATAGAAGTTTGTAGCCGGCTTCTCACGCACCATGATACCGTCCACCGCAGCCACAAAGCCGAACTGGCTGGTGGTGAGAAAGAAGACCATATCATCGGAGTATGCATCCGGATGACCGCCCTCCAGATAAGCCTGTTTGACCGTCTCCTGGGCTACCAACATAACCACCGGGTCGTAATTTGGAACCAAAAGTGGAGTCTCATATTCAGCGGTCTTACGTGCTACCTTACCCAGTATGGTGATGGCGGCTATAGTGGAGATATCAGCAACATCGTGTAAACCGGTGATAAAAAGTATAGGTCTACCCATCTCAGTAGCACGACCTATTGCCTCGTCAACCGCATCCAGTCCGGCGATACGGCGCACGAACAGCTCGTGCCCCTTGCGAGCCCGGAAGATGAAGAACATAACGATGCAGAGATAAGCGATGACGCATACCAAAATGTTGATGCGGTCGGTATTGAAAAACTGTACCCCGCAGACTACGCCCTCAACTACTATCGGTGAGGATAAGACCTCCCCCTCGCCTACCGCTTCTATTCTGTAATTGTATAGGACATCATCCTCCAGTGGAAACTCCTCTGTGCCACTGTCAACATAGGAGGTTATCCCCGGCGGCTGAACGGTTATCACCTGCCACTCCGCCTCCTCAGGGCCCAGGCGAGAGATACAATAACCCTTGACCGGATTTTCCTTCTTGCCTAACTCCGGTTGGTCACCGGGAGATAGCTCCCAGGTGAGCTTAATCTTCTCGCCGTCGTCGTTGGGGTTGTCCAAGGCGGTGAAGTTGAGCGGAGACTCCAGAGGAGAGACCGTCTCCCCTTCGGGTGTCGCTGCTTCCACTTCCGCCTCACCGCTCTCAGGAGGCACAGGTTCCTTAGCGGACGCCAGAGCAGGGATCAAGAACAGTGTTAAGACCAAGAAGACACCGATTCCCCAGCTCCGGCTTTCAGCTCTCAGCCCCATAATCACCTTCCTTTCCTCTAAACCAGCTTCGGTGTTTAAAAAATCTTCCAGCTAAGGGCGATAGGTGAAAGGATAATATTGTGAAAATTATAGCCTGTTTAATATAAACTATCAACAATTTATTTTCAAATTATCCCAGCCATAACCAACCTAGCCAAATCCGTCTCTGCCTATTGAAATCAAACCCCTCCCGCCCACCTGCCCGGAAAGTCCCAGCCTTTTATGCTCCCACATTAAATCCAATCTAAACCGCTCACCTGAGCAGTCAAATCTGAATTCCTTCGGTCTCTCCTCTTCTTTGGTCAGAAGTGTGGATTGCCAAACCTCACTATTGGCATATTTTGCAGGATAGGAAAGTATTGTCGTCTTGCCGGAACTGCTCCACACATCAACCTTCTTCGCTGAGCCTTCCACAGTTGGAATGAAAAGAAACTCCCACCTCTTACCGCCCTCGTCAACGAAGGAAACGCCGCCATCCATCTCCTTCCAAGAGGTTGCAGAAAAACAGACCGTCGGGGAGTATAGCCCGGTCGTTTCTCCCATCCTGGATAGCCTATCAATAAATAGAATGAGGAAGGGGTGCAGATGGACAAGAATAACCCGCTGCAGATCGGGGCGGGATTTTTCTAATCGGTCAAGCACCGGTCTCCTTCTGCCGATTATCATACGTCCCAGCTTACGCATCACCCGCTCATAAATCGGCTTTCCATCCCAATCTATAGCCCTGAAAGAGACCGGTTTTGATAGACCCACAATTAACAAAAAGGCGTCATCTTCGCCACGACGGATGTCAACCAGATCAAAGGATTTGAACTGGTAGCGAGAGCCTTCTTCAACAAACCAGGGGTGAAATCCCAAAAAAGAAGGTTCAAAAGGACCGTTAAGCTCTTTTGTGTTTAACGGAGGTGGGGCTACTACCGTGGCATCCTTGTGTGTCAGGTGGCAGATATTCATGCCCGCATAACGGTTGTCGCAGAACAGGTGTCCCTGCCCCAACACCGCCTGACCCGAGAGTGAGAGCAAAAGCTCAGTCTCCTCCGCTTTAATGTGAGACAGCCCCGACGAAGTGAGGATTGATATTGCCGACCGTTCAACTTTCCTAAAAGAAATCTCCCCCCGGAAAGCTTCTCTCTTTATCGTAGCCAGGGCGGAGAAATAGGCATTATAAACTGTAAGGTGCATATATTCATCCCAGCTCGGTCGCTGAGATACATTTCTTGAGGGATTAAGTGCAATATACCCATCCGCTTCCTGGAGCGGTTCCAGCTTGGCAAGCAGGGCAAGTTGAACCTCAGCCCACAGAGACAGCTCGCCGATGCCCCTCTCCAACAAATTGTTCAACCCATCCAGGAAACATGCATAGCCGAACAGCCCCATATTGGTCCGCCCGAATTGAAACGCCGAACCGTCACTGAAGGTAATTCGGCACAAAACCTCCATGCCCCGCAAACCAGCGGAAAGCGCTTGCTCATGGTTAAGGAGCAGTGCATAGCGAATGAGCATAGAGCATATCTTGGCGTGGTAGGTTAAAGGGGTGGCGAATCCACCCCTTCGGGGTTTTACGGGAAAGTCGGCGAAAAGACCGTCGGGGAGTTGCCAGGCTAGAGCATAATCCTCCACAATCTTTCTGGCTTTCGCCTGCCAATCCATTCTTCCCCTGGCCCGACCCAAAAGGGCAAGCGTTGCCGCCTGCATAGCCAACCAGTTATTGGAGACGCCCGTCTTGGGTCCGGACCTGAATGGGGGGGACTCAAGATAACTGTCCACCTGCTTCTTTATCCGCTCGCTTAAAGCCTGGAGACGGGGATGAACGGATATGTTAGCCAGAGCGAAACTATTAAAGTCGGGATGATTCCACCATCCCTGGGGTCGGTCAAAGAAAGCGCTCAGAGCTCGCTCGGCTTGGTCTATCAGCTCCAGATTGAGGCAAGCCCACGCTAAAAATGTCTGCGCATAATGGTCCTTTGGTGTGGGGGCGTCATCCACCACATCAAAGATGCGACCTTGGTCATCCATCTGGCGGATAAGATAGCCGGCGACATCCGCTCCCAGTCTATGTAGCCTTTGGAATCCTCCGTAGCTCATAAACACTACTTGGCTTTGAAAGCTTTGAAAAGCATCAGGTCGTGATATGCCGGATTCATCCTCCTGAGAAGCTTAATCACCGCCAGTTTCAACTTTCCCATAATCGTCTGCGGTTCATCCCTCTCAACGGAGACAAAATACTTTTCCCCAATCTTAAAACCGGCTTCGGCAAGCATCTTTGACATCTCCTTGGGGTTCAACGGGTGAATCGGTCCAACCCGCCAGTAAGGGGTTCGGGTCAGGCTGACCGCCAGACGCTCTCGCCAGAGTTTCAGCAATAGAGGTGATTTGGAGCTGGGCATGGAGATATAAAGAACGCCTTCCGCTTTTAGCAGACGATATATTTCAGCTAGAGTCTTGTCCAGTCTGGGGAGGTGGATGCCACTATCCAGCAAAAGCAGAGCATCGTAACTGGAAGCGGTCAGACCACTCTGGGTGAATCCACCAACATGAATGGGTAAAGAATGTTTCAACTCAGAGCTGATGTAGTAACCGTTGTCCTCACTCTGGCACAGCAACTCCATCTTCGTCTGAGGGAAGCGTTCCTCAAGAGGATTAATATATCTTGCGGAATGTGGGAAAAGGAAAAGTGCTCGCCACTGGCTCTCTAAACGAATCGGAGCCAAACTCTCATGTAGTAAATCCTCCTCCACACTACTGCGGAAGAAGCCTATATGTCCCCCATGGCGCACTACACCACTCTGAAGACGCACCACCTCATCCTCATCCCACAGATAAGCATCCAGATGATTGGGATAACGCATCTTATCAATATGAAAGCGATTGCGGTGGACAATCTCATGCAGTGGTCCACGGCTGGGCGGGGAGGGAATCTGTGCCGGATGACCGAACGCTATCAGGGAGATAACCTCTACCCCCTTTGGAGCTTTAAGCAGGCGCCCGATGGACTCCGGAGAGTTGAGCCCAGCTATCATCTTGGTGCCGTAGCCCAGGCTGTGGGCGACAAGCATCAGGTTCTGTGCGGCAATGGCGGCGGATTGGACACCGCCCAAGCGGGAACCGGGAAGCTCCTTGGTCAAATCATAGAATATGGCGATATATATGGCATGGGGAGTAGGTTGTTGGGTAATGCTTTCCAACTTGCGGATAATTTGGGGGTCGTCAACCACCACGAACTCCCACAGTTGGCGGTTGCAAGCCGAGGGAGCCCAATGCCCCGCCTCAAGACACTTGCGCAGGGCTTTCTCCTCAATAGGTTTGCTGACAAAAGAACGGATAGTTCTCCGTTTGGTGATTACCTGCATAAGACCAGAGAAACTATCCGCAGTTTCAGTTGTATTCATGGTAAGTGAATTCTAACTATGTCTCAATCAACTCCACATTGGCTCTGGGAACTACCGCTTCCTTCTTATCATCCGGAAATTTTACCTTGAGCACCCTGACCCTTGCCTCGCTCTCCAGCTCGGTCAGTTCCGGGGGAAGCTCGGTTACCTGGCCCAGACGACCGAAGTAGGGCTCACGGATAACCCGCACCCGACTTCCCACGACGAGATTGCCGGTCTCCTCCTTCTTTCTTTCAATATCCCTCCTGGAACTGGATTTCTTAAGAGGGACCACTATCTCCGGGCGGATGACTCCGGCACGAATCTGTGTAGCCCCGTTCATAGAAGCCAACATACCCACCCTCTTCTTCAGAAGATTGAAAGTGGCGGAAGCCATAGCGATATTGCCGAAGCCCTCGGTGATGACGATGGTGGTGGGGATATTTTCCTTGCCGGTGATAGCCACCCCCAACTCGTAACCCAGAATCCGGCGCAGGTCGCGGTCATCCATCCCCCCGCCGATGATTCCCACCACACCGTTCTCCTCAGCCTTCTTAATCGCCTCCTGGGTTATCCGCGCCCCGCCGACCAATATCTTGCCCTTATGCCCGGGTTTAATGTGTTCTGCAGTCAACACCTCATCTGGCTTGGCAACCGCCATCTCTATCTCCCCGTGCACCTCCCCACCGACCCCGAAGATGCCCTGTATAAACGAACCTATCGTCTCCACCAAGACCCCTTCTTCGGGGATTATCTCCTTCACCCAACCCCGGATGTAGGCGTTAATCTCCACCGGCTGGGGCGGTTCCCGCAAAATGACCTGCCCGGTGATATTGGAGACTGACTCAACGGTCCCGTCAACCGGAGCTTCCGCCTTGGAGGTGAATAGACCGAAGAGCCCCTTGCTCTGAGCGATAACATCCCCCTTCTTAATCTCCTCCCCCTCCTTCTTTACCATTGAACCGGGGATGTCCTCCGGGATTAATCCCAGTTTATTGGCTACATTCACAGTGACCACATTGCCGGGCAGACTGGTGAGTGCTACCACCTGTTCCGCTTCCACCGGCTCTTCCTTCTTGACCAGCACCTCACCAGCCAGAGGAAGCTTGCGCTCCTTGACCAGCACCATCTCCTCCACCACCTTCAATCCGGGTGTATAGGCGTGAGCCAAAGGAAAAACCTCCTTATATCAAAAAATCTCTACGATCAATGCCAAGCCATGACCGGGCAGGATGGTAAAGATTATACATAACTAGGGAGGGAAATACAAGGGATTTTGGTAAAGCCTGTAATTTATATAGATTTATAAGGGGGGAATTTTCATTCACTACAAAAAAACAACATAGTGTATTATTTTATTATTCGCTTTTCTTTTTCTTGCAAATTGAAGAATTAAATTTGACTAACTTTTCCCAGTTTATTCTCCCATTGTCACAAAAGTCTTGAAGAAACTCGTGAGAAAACTTGTTTATAATAACAGAGTAAGCATCCATGAACTCTTCATTTCTATCTTTTGCCCGGTTACCTATTGGCTCAATAACTTTAGTATATAGTTCATTATCACCGGATATAAATTCCCAGAATCTCTGCCCACACAGCTTAAGATATTCACCTTTATCTACCTTCTTACACCTTCCATAACAACAACCATTTACGGCAACTATATTCGTATCTGATACATTTGCCCGGAGTATTCTTTTAGCTCTTCTGAAATTATCTTTCATTTTTAAAATTTGACTACTATTCCCCCAATTAGGTCCTGATTTAATGGACACTATATACCAAATATTATCTCTTTCAAACTCCAGGTCAATTCCTTCTGCTGCTGACTTTTTACCATTATACGCTTTTCCGCAAACAAAAATCGCTAAACCCTCTAAGAATTCACCGAAAATAGTTTCTTCTTGAGAAGATAAATAAGCACCAAGCAGTTTTTTAATCATTTCTTCAGCGGTTAGAATATTTTTTGCTTTGAACAAGTAAGGGTTTTTCCTCCTTAAAACATCAGACAACTTAATATTCTCAAGCTTCTCTAAGCGCCTTATGTGAAATGTTCCGACATTTTTTTCAACATATTTTACTACATCATCTAACTTCAATTCTTTCATACAACACCTAATCTTTCTTAGAGCAGATATAGCTTTGTTGACTCTAACTGTTCCTTAGCTAAATTGTAATATTCAGGAAAAATTTCTATTCCTATTGCATTTCTCAACATTCTATTGGCCACTTTTACTGTTGTTCCAGAACCCATAAATGGGTCCAATACAATATCTCCCTCCTTCGTAAAAAGTTTAATAAACCATTCCGGTAGAACTTCAGGAAATACTGCGCTATGTTTTTTATTACTACACTCTGTTGCAAAATGCAAAACATTGGTAGGATAAACTTTTTCTCTTCCTACCCATTTTGAAACATTCTTCCCAAATCCACTACCAACACTTGAGTTATCCCTTATTTTATCAGTACTGCTAAGTTTTCTTAATCGATCCTCCGCCCAATCCCCAACTGGTATCATTACAGCTTCTTGATACATGTGGAACTTTTTCTGTTTATTAAATTGAAGTAATCTCTCCCAGGAATCACGGAATCTATTGGGCCATTTCCCTGGATAACAATTCTTCTTATGCCACATAAATTCTTCAGTCCATAACCAACCCTGTTTACGCATTTCCATGATAAGCTCAATTACATACGTATGTCTTTCACCGCTAACAACTTTCTCTTTTATATTTATAACGAATGTGCCTGTGCTTTTCAAAACCCTCAATAATTCTTCGCTTATCGGCAAAAACCATTCCACATATTTATCAGGTTTAATGCCGCCATAAGTCTTATTACGGCTATCAGCATAAGGTGGAGAAGTAAAAATTAGGTCCACACTATTCTCTTCCACCTTCTTTAGTTCTTCTCTACAATCACCGAGGTATAATTTTGCAAATATCTCCATGCCTTAATTCTTTCAAAAGAAAACTAATCTTGTCCTTTTCCCTATTTTTCCACAACTCCTATTATATGCTATTTTAAAACTAGAATCAACTACCATTATGCTATTACAAAATCATTCATTTGCCCTCACCTCCTCCAATCTCTTCGCCAAACGCAGTATCGTCCCCTCGCCCTGCACCGGTCCGATGAGCTGAACCGCCAGGGGAAGACCGTTCTCCGTCTCACCCCAGGGCAGGCTCAACCCGCAGATACCGACCAAATTTATGGGGCAGACAAACTTATCTGCGAGATACATCTGCAAAGGTTCGTCAATCTTCTCCCCTATCTTGAATGGCGGGGTGGGAGAAACCGGACAGAGCAGGGCTTGATAGTTCTCAAATACCCCCTCAAATTCACTGCGCATCCGCTCCCGCACGGAGAGAGCTTTCTTGTAATAGCGCTCCTTATAGCCGTGGCTCAGGATGAAGGTTCCCACCATGATGCGCCGCTTCACCTCCGCTCCGAAGCCCTGACCCCTACTCTCCTCAAGCATCTCCCGCAAACCACCTCCATCCCCCTCACGCAAGCCGAAGTTAACCCCATCAAAGCGTGCCAGGTTGCTGGACGCCTCGGCGTAAGCGAGCAGGTAAAATACCGCCACCGCATGGGCGCTGGTGGGAAGTTTCACCTCCTCCACCTCACACCCCAAACCTGCAAGTGCTTGCCCGGCTGCCTCCACCGCATCCCTTACCCCTTTATCCACCCCAAGGAGCCAATCCCGCAGAATCCCTACCTTCAATCCTGCAACCTCACCGTCCAGAACGGACAGATAGTCCTCGCGGTGGCCGGGGATGGAGTTGGCGTCTCTGGGGTCATAGCCGGCGATGACCGAGAGCAAAGCGGCGCAGTCGGCGACACCAGTTGCCATCGGTCCTATCTGGTCGGTGGAGGGGATAAAGCTCACCAGCCCATATCTGCTCACCAGCCCGTATGAGGGCTTTAACCCTACTATCCCGCAGAAAGCCGCCGGCTGACGAATGGAGCCACCACAGTCGCTTCCCAAAGCCAGTGGCACCGCACCGCCTGCAACCGCCGCCGCCGAACCCCCACTTGAGCCTCCGGGGACATATTCCGTATCGTGGGGATTGCGCACCGCACTGAAACAGGAGGTCTCACTGGAGGAGCCCATGGCGAACTCGTCCAGGTTGGTCTTTCCCACCGCCACCAAACCGGCGGAAAGCACCTTCTCGTAGGCAAAAGCATTGTAGGGGGGAATGTAATTGCACAGAATCTTTGAGGCAACAGTGGTGGGAAAGCCCCTGGTGCAGATGTTGTCCTTTATGGCCATGGGGATGCCGGCGAGCGGTGTGTTCAACCTCCCGGCACGGATGGCGGAATCTACATCCCGAGCCCTGAGGAGCGCTTCCTCAGCCCACACATCGGTGAAGGCGTTCAGATTACGCTGAACTTCCTCCACCCGGGCAAGTGCCTCCTCGGTGAGCTCATAAGAGGTGACTTTGCCGGCTCTTATCTCCGCGGCTAGCTCCAGGGCGGTCGGTCTCCCTCCCCCGCTCATCCCGCCTCCTCAGTTTCAGCTTTGAAAATTCTGCGAAAAGCCCTGGGAAAGAAGAGGACGAAGCGCAATGGGGGCTTGATGAAGACCTGATAGAGAAGAATGCTTATAGTGATTATAAATATGGCCAGGGGGAAGAGGAGGATCATACAGCCGGTGCGCAAAGCATCCCGCACACCGTCGTCAATGTATTTCTTTCTCCTCTCGCTATCCGTCCTCTCCATCTTCTCCAACTCAGCCAATTTAACCCCCAGATCCATCCGCTTCCTTCAACTCACAGTCGTGCCAGAGCAGACCAACTGAAGCCATTTCCCCAACCGTTCTCCTAATTTCACCTATACCCACGATAGAAAGACCCCGCTCCGTCCTTTTTAAGTGAAGACGCTTGCTAAACTTCGCAAAGTACTAAATCTTCTCTATGACAATCCTAAGTTCCTTATCCATCCTCTCAGTATGTATTTTAACCCCGTCAACCTCCGCATCCGCTAAATATGCATTCAACACCGCCAGCTTCTCCTCCCTGGGCTTGACGGTTATCACCGCTCTCACATCGGTCAGCTCCACCACCTCGCCCTTCGCCTCTCCCACCTCCTCCACAAACTGAGCCACCTGACCGGCTATCTTGGCGATTCCCTCGCCACCAACCCCGAAATCCTCCTCCCAGAAGCTCCTGGTAACCTCCGCGGTCAGCTCCTTTCCTGCATTCCCCGAAAGTTTTGCCGAGAGTGCGGCGAGCGTAGCCACCAGCCTACGGGTCCAGATGCGCAGCGCCGAATCGGGGATGTGGGGCACGATGATGGCCGGTTTCACCTCTCTTCTGCGCCGAAGGAAGAGGAGGGCGAAAAGGGGCAGGGCTGCCAGAGCCATAACCACCAGACCGGAGACGAAGAAGTAGGTATTCCCGCTTTTGAGCATGGGCAAGCCCACATAGATGGCGTCAATGGCATAGTGGGCGATTATCACCGTCATCAGGTCGTAGCGCAGGAAGAAGAAGCAGAATAACAAACCAAACAGGGTAAGCTCTATGCCCCGGGTATAGACCGGATAGATTGCATAGGAGGAATGCCCCAAAGCCCATATCATTGAGGCAAGCAGAGCGGCAACGAAGGTTTTTCGCAAAAAACTTTTGAGCCAGGAGACAGCGAAAAGGCGAAATATATACTCCTCGGCTACCGCAGCCATTATACCCACGGTAAGTGGGGCTATGAAGGGCAGGACGGTGCCATAGACCTCGCTGTATTCGTTGCTCGCCGGAGCCCAGACCCCGAAGTAGCGGGTGGCGATGAAGAAGAACACGGACTGTAAGCCCATGGCGATGAAAGCCACCAGATAGCCGCGCAAACTAGCCATTGCCAGGGGGCGTCCGAAGATGGTGCGCCTGCGGAAGGATTCGGTGGTGGAGAGGCTTTTTTGAAAGAACTTAAGTCCCAGGCTCTGGCCTGCGGCGGCTATCACAAAGATGATTGCACCGTAGAGCAATCCTCCCATCAGAGCGAAGAATATGTTCTGGAAGATAAATGTGGCATAGGCACTGCTGGTATCGTAAGCCATCTGCCTGGTGGGAAAGCTGTTCAGTTGAAAGAGGAAGACGGCAATCGCCACAAACGCGCCCACCGAAAGAGCATACTTTATGGGCAGAGTGCGACCTCTGAACCGGCGCAGGAAGATTACCACCCCGGCGATGACAAAGACCACCATCCCCAGAAGCGCAAACATCCCCAGAAAGGTGCCCCAGGAGCGCTGGGTCTTATAATCGTCAAGGAATTTCTCCGGCACCTTGAAGAAGAGTTGGGCGGCGCTGACTTCCTCCCCGGAGACCACCACATACATACGCAGGTGACCCTCTTCTCCATATGTAACGGTTTGTTCCTCCCAGGTGAAGTAATAATCGGTGCGATTGGGGCGTTCCTTGGAGGAATCCTCCACCAGCTTCCAGTCACCCTGAGAGAAACGGGGATTGTCGGAGAGGAAGCTCAAAGCCTTATCCAGTGCATTCTCCCGACCTATGTCCCCGCCGCCGTCCTCCTCGGGCAGGATGGTCTGGAAGCTCACCAACTCGCCCTGCGGGGTGATGTAGAGCCGGTATTCGGTGCGCTCTTCGGGTATAAACCAGCGTAGCTCCCAGCGCCAGACGGGCACCACCTCGGACTTGATTATCTCGTTGGTCTCCTCCAAGCCCAACTGCTTGGAGAGATAGACCGAGGCGTCATCGTCGGAGCCGAAGATGACCGTGCGCTGATATTCGGAGGTATCTATGCCCAGCCGGGCAAGATACTCCTCGCCCCGCTGGGCGATCTCACCTTTGGAATGCTCAAAATCTATTGATGCGCTGGGAAAGACCCTGTCGTATAGGAAAACGAAGGCGAGTAAGCCCAAAACAGCGACTATGAGCAGTGTCAGATTCTCCCAGCTGAGTAGCTTCATACGGTGCAAGGTATAAGACCTCCCGGGTTTATGAGGGTTTATTTTTTGTGTGAAGAAAATCCCCCTCCACCCTCCACAGATGACTATAGCACCCACAATCCGAACAGCCGAACCCGGCGACCGCTCGCTCTCTTCCCACCTCTCCCATCAGATATTCGGCTACGGCGCACTCCCCCTCCCCGCCATCGTTCATCGGCAGAGGCACCACCCCCACCACCTTACCGGCGTCCAGCAGATGGTCTATGTGCCAGTGGCGCTTCCGCTCGCCCCGCAGGTGCCTGCGCAGACGCCCAACCAGCCCCCCCATAGCACTACCCACATACAGATAGGTCCCCGGCGGGATGGCCGTCCTGCCATTTCCCGGCAGGGTGATGCTCACCGAATCCGCCGTCTCCACCATCAAGAGATAAACCCCTTTCAGCTTGGGGGGAGATGATAGTAAACCGCTCACCTCTCCGCCTCTAGGGAAGCACCTGAAAAACTCCTCCGGCGAATCCTGCGGTGCAGGAAATTCGCCAGCACGACGACCCCCAGCATAAGCAGTAAGCCACCGACCTGCCAAACGCTCTCCCCCGCCTCCCAGAGGATAAAATATGCCAGGGAGATGAGCATCAACCCCAAGAATCCGCTCCCCAACAGAATATAGACCAAGCCCACCACCCAGCCCACCACCTGCCTTCTCCAACCGCCCTTAAATCTCTCCAGAGACCGAAAATAGCCCCCGAATATGACCGGCATCAGGACATAGAGCGCCGCCGACACCCCGCCTATCACTAAAGCGCCTATCGCCGGGGTCAGATGGGGGCTCTGATGATAGCCCCTGATGGTCTCCAAGAATGCTTCCACTTGCAAACTCCCGTTCTACTCCATATCCTCAATTATCGGCGGGACTACAAACTGGTTCTTGCGCACCTTCGGGCTGTTGGCAAGGGCATCCTCCGCCGACAGAGATTCACCAACCTCATCCTCCCGCAGGTGGGTCCGTGACTTCCTCGGTTCGGCGGAAAGCTTTAGGTCCGGCACCGCATCCAGGCTGGCTACATAGTCCAGAATGATCTGAAAATGATGATAGAGCTCCTTCACCTCATCTTCGCTGAGCTTCAGTCGGGCAAGGTGGGCAAGATGGGCTACATCCTTCTCGGTGATGTCACTCATACACGCTTCCCTCCCGTTCATAATGGGAGAGCTCCCGGACCGGGCAGGAGGATGTCTCCTGGAGGAATCTTGAGGGCATCCCCACCTGCTCCTCGCCAGCCACCCGCCGCCAGGAGGCGTGGGTGAGATAGAGATGTTCCTGCGCCCGGGTGATGCCCACATAACAGAGCCTGCGCTCCTCCTCCAGCTCCTCCACCTCGTCCATGCTGTTGCGATGGGGCAGTAACCCCTCCTCCAGTCCCACCAGGAAGACCACCGGGAACTCCAGTCCCTTAGCCGCATGGAGGGTCATCAGGTTGACCACATCGGCGTCCCTATCCCAGTTATCAACATCGGTTATCAGTGAGATCGCCTCCAGAAAGTCGTTCAGGTCCCCTTTGGCTTCGGGGGTATCCCCCTCAAACTCCACCGCCGCATTGACCAGCTCCATCAGGTTCTCCAGCCGGGACTGCGCCTCAATGGAGCCGTCCTGGCGGAGCATCTCCAGATAATTGGAGCGGTTAAGAGCGGTGGTGATAAGCTCGCTGGTGGGGCGATGTTCCCCCACCATCTTCTGCAGGTCCTTGATAAGCTGAACATATTCCCGCAGAGATTCCCGTCTGTTGGCTGGCAGGGTTTCCAGAAAGCGCTCATCGCTCGCCGCAGAGAAGAGGGACAACCCCTCCCGTCCGGCAAACTCCTCTATCTTTCCCCTGGTGCCTACACCTATGCCCCGCAAAGGTGCCTGCAAAGAGCGGGTAAAGGAGATCTCATCCGCTGTATTTGCCACCAGGCGCAGGTAGGCGAGAATGTCCTTTACCTCCTTGCGCTCATAGAAGCGGATTCCGCCCACAATTATGTAAGGAATCTCAAAGTCCCTCATAGCCGCCTCCAGACTGCGCGATTGCGCATGGGTGCGGTAGAGGACCGCGAAGTCCCGCCTATCGTAGCCCTCATTGGCGATGTGGTCCATGATACTCTGGGCTACGAAATGCGCCTCGTCCCGCTCGCTTGACGCCTGATAGACCAGAGGAGACACCCCCTGGCCCCGCTCGGTGAACAGGCTCTTTGCCTTGGCTCGTACGGTATTGAAGCAGATGAGGGCGTTTGCCAGATCCAGGATGGACTGGGTGGAGCGGTAGTTCTGCTCCAAAGCCAGCACCTTGGGCTTCGGTCCCCTGGAACTCAGGAAGCTGTCAAGGTTCTCCACCCGTGCACCCCGCCAGCGGTAGATGGATTGGTCCGGGTCGCCAACGATGCAGATGTTGCCGTGCTCGCCGAGGAGCAGGTTTATCAGCCTGTACTGCGCCAGATTGGTGTCCTGAAATTCATCCACCAGGATATACTTAAATCGCTTCATCAGGCGCTCCCGGGTGGGGCGATGGTTGGCGAGCAGATTTACCGCCTCCATTATCAGGTCGCCGAAATCAAGCGCTCCCGCCCCATGCAGATTCTCTTGATACTCCTCATAGATCCTCCCTATCACCTGCTGGTAATGCGTCCCTCTTGGAGCTTCCTCCGGGGGCAGGAGGTCGTTCTTATAACGGGAGATCGCCGCAAGCACCTGAGCCGGGGAGAGGGAGGCTATCTCCAGATTGAGAGCCCGCATCACCTGCTTTATCAGGGTGCGGGAATCATCGGCGTCATAAATTATAAAGTTACGCTTTATGCCCACGCGCTCGCCGTATCTGCGCAGTATACGGGAACAGGTGGCGTGGAAGGTGCCCATCCACAGTCCGGAGGAAAGCCCCTCGCCCAATATATTATGCACCCGGGTAGCCATCTCGCTTGCCGCTTTGTTGGTGAAGGTCACCCCCAAAATCTGCCGGGGGGAGGCGAGCCCCTTGGCGATGATATAGGCTATGCGGTGGGTGACCACCCTGGTCTTACCGCTCCCCGCCCCGGCGACGATTGCCAGCGGTCCCTCGGTGGTGGTCACCGCATCCACCTGTGCCGGATTGAGACCGTTCAATATCTCCCCCTCCAAAAGCTGTAACCTCTCCGCCAGAAGCCCCGTGGGAGGGGCTTCCACTCCATCGCCGTCACTGCCGATATCACTCTGGCGCAGATATGCGAGGAAATCCTCAACCATAAGTCATCGTCCGGTCGCTAATCCTTGAAAGCGGAAACGGTCTATTACCTTTCTACCTTATCAGCGCCCCATCTCAGGGCGCTCAGACCAACCTCTCCAGCACATAACCCAGGCTCAACAACAACCCCACCGCCAGATGGGTCATAATAGTCATGGCGCTGGCACCAAGCATCTGAGGAAACCTGTCGTAATTCTTATGAATGACCGCCATAGCCTTGAGCGCCAGGGGTAGGGCGCCCAGAGCAAGAAGCGACCACGGGGGAAGATAACCGCTAATAGAGCCGACTATCACTATGATGAAGACAGAGGAGATGAGGACGTGGAAGCCAAAGCGGGCTTTTTTGCATCCCAGAAGCACCACAACGGTGAGTTTGCCCGCCGCCTTATCCGCTTCGTAGTCGGGGAACTCGTTTATATAGAGTATAAGATAGACCAGAAGACCGATAGGGATGCCGGCGAAGACCGCCACCTGCCAGGCAACCTCCCCGGTCTGCAAATAATAGGCACCGATGACCGCCAGAGGACCCAGGCAGATGCCCACCAATATCTCCCCCATGTGGCGGTAGCCCAGCTTGACCGGTGTGGCGGTATAAAAGAAACCAGCCAACACCCCAAAGAGACCGATAGCGAGTATTACCCACCCGCCGGCTAGATAATTAAGATATATGCCCAGAACACCGGCCAGCCCGAAACTGGTCAGAGCAACGGCAAGAACGGCTTTGGGGGAGATGATTCCCTCCTGAATGACCCGGCTTCCACCGGAGAAGGGATTGTATTGTAGATTGGCTTCGTCGTTTCCGGATTTATGGTCGTAGTAGTCGTTGGTCAGGTTGGTGCCAAGGTTTATTAGCACAATGGCTAAGAGGGCAAGCCCAGCTCTTAGCCAGTCAGTTTCGCTGGTGGCATAGTAAGCTGCGGAAGTGCCGATGACCACCGGCCAGATAGAGGCGGAGAAAAACGGCGCCCTGAGTGCCCGAACCCAATCCTTGAATGATGCCATTTAACCCATCCTTTTCTCTTTCAGCAATTTTCTCAATATGTTACGATACCCCAAAAGTAGTGTCAAGATAATACTCCAAATCGTAGCACCTACCCCCCTTCCATGACTATTAAAGAGTCCCTCAGTTCCCTATCCGCCGCCCTAAGACGCCAGCCCCTAATCGCCCTGTCCTAACTATTTATTAGAAAGGAAACCGTAGACCGTGACACTGTAAATTCGGACAAACAGTCAGCGCGTCTATGGAAGCGATTGCCAGGAGACACTCTCTTCTGCCTTGCCAAAATCGTTAAAGATTAGGACACGGACTTCCCCAAAAACTAACCCTAACCTCAAGTTGATTGCCTTTCGGCAATCAACTTTTCAATTCCGGTTATCCACCAGTTCAGTGTTTTTGGGATACTAAGCGAATCTTCCCAAATCCAAAAACATAGTTTTAATACTATAGTCTGTAGAATAATAGTATTCATTGTATATAATATGAGACATGATTAACAACTCATTTGCGACTGTGTTGAGGCAACTGAGAATACAAAAAGGGCTCAGCCAGGAACAGTTAGGCTTCAAGGCTGATTTGCATCGCACATATATTAGCCAACTAGAAAGAGGTCTTAAGAGTCCCTCCCTCAAAACACTATACAAAATCACATCTATTCTTGAGATAAGTCTATCAGATTTTATGAAGCTGGTGGAGCAAGAAAGCAATACCAACTCTGACTTTGGAAGTAAATAATCACTAGCCGAAGCGGTTGTAAAACCTGAAAAATATCCAGCCCCCTGATCATGCAAGTAGGGACATCTACGCCCCTCCCATGACTATTAAAGAGTCCCTCAGTTCCCTATCCGCCGCCGCAAGGCGCCAGCCCCTAATCGCCCCGGCGCTCTGCCTGGCACTGGGCATCTATCTCGGGCACCGCTTCTCCCCACATCCCTGGCTTGTCCTGGCAATTCTCGCCCTGACCATCGCCACAGCCATCCTCCTGTCCCTGCGCAAGCTCCCCTCCTCCCCGGCCATCCTCGCCGGATTCATAGCTGGCGGTATCGTCCTCATGGTCGCCCAGGAGACGCTGATACCGCCAGAAGAGCTCTCCAACTACGCCCCCGTCAAAGATGTGGAGATCGCAGGCAACATCGCCTCCCCGCCCGATGACCGGGGGGGACGGATACTGTTCCTGGTGAAAGCGAATGAGATTCGCATAGACGGAAAGACCCATCCGGTGGTGGGCACCTGTCGGGCTACGCTATATTATCACATCAAAGAAGGGGAGCAACCGCCCCATCTCTCCTACGGCGATGAGGTATCACTGGTCGGCAACCTCCGCCTCCCCCAACCGCCTTCCTATCCCGGGGCTTTTGACTACCGCCTGTGGCTCCTCTCCCGGGGGGTGCGTTCCCTGTTCACCATATACAGTCCCGAGGGCATCGTCTCCCGAAAGGAGGGCTGGGGCAACCCCATCCTCAAGCTGGCTTTCCTCTTCCGTGAGAAGGGAAGCGAAACCCTGGGCAGACTGATTCCCGGAGCAGGCGGGGCGCTTATGCGGGGAATGGTCCTCGGTGACCGGGAAGCAATCCCCGAGGAGATGGAGGAGGGCTTCCGGGAGAGCGGGGTGGTGCATATCCTGGCCATAAGCGGACAGAATCTCTCTATCATCGCCCTGGTGCTCTTCTTCATCCTCAACCTCCTCGGCTTAACCCGCCGCAACTGTGCGCTCATCGTCGCCCCTCTACTCATCTTCTACGCCCTGACCACCGGCTTTGACCCCCCGGTGATGCGGGCTCTGGTCATGGCTCTGGTCGTTCTGGGAGCTTTAGCCCTCTTCCGCCAGGTGCGCCTGCTCAACTCCCTGGCGATAGCCTTCATCGTCCTCCTTCTGCCCAATCCGGCAATACTCTTTGATGTGGGCTTCCAACTCAGTTTCGCCGCCGTCGCCGGCATCGCCTACCTCTATCCGTTCTTCAGCCGCATCTTCTCCCGTCTGCCCAAAGCCGTCGCCATCAGCCTGGTTTTGACTACCTCCGCCCAACTTGCGGTCATCCCCATATTAGCCCACCACTTCTTCCGCTTCTCCATCATCTCCTTCATCTCCAATGTAATAGTCGTCCCCCTCTCCTCAGCGGCTATGGTGTTGGGCTTCATCACCCTGCTCCTCTCACCCGCCGGTCCGCTGGCACTGCCTGCCTCCCAGGCTTCATGGGTCCTCTCCCAAGCCACCGTTGAGTTTGGCGTCGGCTTCGGTCGCATCCCTCACGCCTCCCTGTGGGTGGAGCCGCCCTCCTGGTTGGCGATCGGCTTGTATTATCTTGCCCTCCTCGCCCTCCCCATGCTGTTTAGGCAGAGGTGGCGCTTCTTCGCCGCCATCTGCCTGATAGGCTCCATCGGTGCGGGAGTGTGGCTTGCGCTTCCCCAACCCCAGGAGCCCGTCTTACGTGTCTCTTTCCTGGATGTCTCCCGCGGCGATTCAATGCTCATTGAGACCCCGCAGGGGAAAAAGTATCTGCTTGACGGCGGAGACGACTTCGGAGGCTACAATCAAGGGGAGATGCGGGTAGCACCCTACCTGCGCCGACTGGGCATAAACCACCTGGACGGCATCATCTTAAGCCACCCCAACGCAGACCACGACGGGGGGCTGGACTATATCCTAAACAACTTCTCGGTGGGGGCACTTTATGATATTGGATATCCAGTGGATGAGCGCAACTTTTTAGAGATGCTCACCGCCCTGGGGCGCTCCGGGGCGGGCTATCAGCGTATCTTTCCTTACATGAAACTCGCAGATACCGACGCCGACCTCTATATGACCGCACCCATTGAGCTTCCCCCCTTCCTCCCCGTGGAAGGATATGACGACAATTATATAAACAAACTCTCCGCAGTGCTGATTGTTGAATATGATGGGGCTAAATTCCTGTTCACCGGCGACCGGGAAGCCATCCCTCCTCTGCCCAGGGACTGGAACGATTGGGGTGAGGCGGTGCTGAAGATGCCCCACCACGGAAGTAAGCTGGAGAATCCCTGGGAGTATCTGGCGGTGGTTGACCCCCTTCTGGCGGTCATCACCAGCAGGCGCAGTGACAGCTGGCCCAGCCCCCACACCGAGAAGGCGCTTGAGGATGGGGACATACCCTACTGGGTTACCGGCGATGTGGGAGTGATAACCGTGGAGGTGAGGGAGGGGAAGATGACCGTGAGCTGGTGAGGAGTAGCTTTGGGATTCAATGGGTCTATTTTCCGTTTTTTTGAATTGACAATATATACCGCTTATAGTAAAATTTTACCTTATTTTTAAAAAAATCTCTTTCTGCAAATAATTTTCAAATTCTTTCGGAGGTGAAACCGTATGTATTTGAGAAGAGGAGCGGGGCTTCTTGTAGGCGGTCTTCTGATTATGCTTGCCGTTGCCGGCTGTAAAGCCCCCGAGTTTGAAGGAGGAATCGTCCACCTAAACGCCGGGCGCTTTGATGAGGCAATAGCTCACTTTGAACTGGCCCTCAAGGACGACCCGACCAATCCAGAGATACATCTTTATATGGCTAAAGCTTATGTCAACAAGAATGATTTTGAAAATGCATTGGAGCATTTAAACATAGCCGAAGAGAAGGATGTCTCCGCAAAGATGAGCGATAAGATCGCCGACGCTCGTGAAGAGGTATGGTTTAGGGTCTATCACGATTTCGCCCTGTTTGAGTTTGAAAGCGGGGATTTAGGAAAGGCTTTGGAGTATTTCCAGCTATGCTCCAAGTTGGACCCCAGCAAGAAGGAGAGCTTCTTCGGTTCTGGCGCTTCGGCAACTCTGTTGTCCCAGGAAAAGAATATAGAAGCGGCAAACCTTGAGGAACAGATGAAAGACCCCCAGCTTACCGAGGAGGAGGTCGCCGAGCTTCAAGCTCAGGTGGATGCCCTGGATGAGGAGATAGATGAACTTCAGCTGGTAGCTATTGACAGCTTTAAGCATGCGCTTTCAATGGACCCGGAAAATGTTGAGTATCTTACCAACCTATCCAGCGCCTATCTGGACGCCGGAATGATGGAGGAGGCGAGCTTAATTCTTGAACAGTTGCTGACCATGAATCCGGATAATCCGGAGATCACTTATAAGGTAGCCCGCTCCCACCATCTGGCCGGGGAATTGGAGTCCGCCAAAGGTTTCTATACACAGACCATGGAAATGGACCCCGAGCACAGCGACGCCATCTACTACATCGGCTGTATCTACATGGACAACGACCTTGACTACAACTCCGCCATCCCCCATTTTGAGAAGTATGTGGAGATAATCCCCGACGACATAGTCGCCTGGGCTCGCCTGGTTCAAGCCTACGGCAAAATAGGTGAAACCGAGAAGGCTCTGGAAGCCAGCAAGAAAATTGAAGAGCTGGAGAGCTCTCAGTAATAGCCATCCTGACCTGTCCATGAAGAGGGCGGAAGCCCTCTTTATTTTTGCCGATTTATCGGCTTGAAAAGAATATATTATTTTGATATAATCAGCGCAAATTTATAAAGGAGCCCGCTATGTCCAATATATACGCCATCTTCTCCCGCCAGATACTTGATTCCAGAGCAAACCCCACTCTGGAGGTAAGCATCGTCCTGGATGACGGCTCCACCGGGCAGGCGTCGGTCCCCTCGGGCGCCTCCGTCGGCAAATATGAGGCTGTGGAACTCCGTGATGAGGATGAAGATGTCTATTTGGGCAAGGGGGTGCTCAAGGCAAAGGCTAATGTTGATGAGATAATCGCCCCCCAGATTATGGGGATGGACGCCATAGACCAGCGGAGCATTGACCGGGCACTGAAAGAGATAGACGGCACCCCCAACAAAGCTGTCCTGGGGGCAAATGCCACCCTGGCTGTCTCCTTAGCCGTGGCCCGTTCAGCGGCGGTCTCCCTGGGATTGAACCTATATCAATACCTTGGTGGAGTGAACGGCTATCTTCTTCCCCTCCCCCAGATGAACATCATAAACGGCGGCGCCCACGCCGACAACAATGTGGATATCCAGGAATTCATGGTCCTTCCCCTGGGCTTCAATAGCTTCCATACAGCTCTACGTGCCGGGGTGGAGGTCTATCATCACCTGAAAAAGGTGCTCAAGGGGAAAAAATTGTCCACCGCAGTCGGCGACGAAGGCGGATTTGCCCCCGACCTGGATTCCAACCAAAAAGCCCTGGATGTAATTATTGGGGCGATAAAGAAAGCCGGATACAAACCGGGGGAGCAGATTGCTCTGGGCATTGACGCCGCGGCAAGCGAGTTTCGCAAAAAGGGCAAATACCAGCTCTCCGGCGAGGGAAAAACCCTGGACTCCAAAGAGTTAGTCGCTCTATATTCCTCCTGGGTGGGTAAGTATCCCATCGTATCCATAGAAGACGGCATGGCGGAAGATGACCGGGAGGGCTGGAAGCTACTGACCGATGAGCTGGGTGAGAAGGTTCAACTGGTCGGCGATGACCTGCTGGTTACCAATACCGAACGCATCAGAGAAGCCATAAAGGAGGGAATCTGCAACTCGGTGCTCATCAAGCTCAACCAGATAGGCACCCTCACCGAGACTCTGGAAGCGGTTGATGTGGCTCGCCGGGCGGGTTACACCTGCGTCCTCTCCCACCGTTCGGGGGAGACCGAAGACAGCTTCATCGCCGATTTAGCGGTAGCCTTAAACCTGGGTCAGATTAAGACCGGCGCACCGGCCCGAAGCGAACGCGCCTGTAAGTATAACCAGCTTCTGCGCATTGAGGAGGAGCTGGGGGAAAATGCCCGCTATGCCGGCGCCAGTGCCCTCAACCCCAGAAGGTGAGTCAGGCAAACGATATGTCTTGGAGGAAGCAGAAGAATCCTGTGGTTATGTCGGACTCTCTGAGAAAGCGAGAGAGCCAACTGCGCAGGCGCTCCCGCCGGAAGGTGGTTCTTCTGGTCATTATCAGCGTAGTTGTCTTAGGGGGTTTGGGTTATATCTTCATCGGCAGTGAGTTTGGATTCCTGAAAATGCGCAAATTGCAGGAAGAAAACTCCGCCCTGGAGAAGGAGGTTGGAACCCTGAAAGATGAGAACCTGCAGTTGCGTAAGGACCTGGAGGATGAAGAAGCCCGACTGGAGAGAGTAGAGAAACTGGCCCGGGAGGGTCTGGGCTTAAGCGAGCCGGATGAGATTATCTTCCGTTTCGTGCAACCTCCGTCCGATGAAGAGTCCACGGAGTGAGAGAAACTGAGAACGACAAACAATCATGGATAAGAAAAACAAACATACCTTTCCGAAAGCGGTCCTGCTCCTTCTCCTCCCGCTTATACTATTTACAACCTGCGAAACCTACGATTACCACGGCTCGCTTTTCTCCCCGGCAAGCTGTCTTGAGCAGATAATCACCGCCTGCGAGGAGCATTTCTTCGTTGACTCTTTGAGCCGTTATACCAGCGCTCTGGACGATGACTTTACCTTCCACTTCTCAAAGCTGGACATCGGCGACACCTACAGCGATTTCACGGTGCCCCAAATGTGGGACAAGTCCCACGAGAGGACTGCCATAAAGGAGCTGTTCAACCGGGTGATGTCCATATCCTTCCGGGTGGAGCTTCTGGAGGAGGAGAGCTTTCCCACTCCCCCAGGCGATGCCGATGAGTTCTGGACCCCCGGCATCACCGTCAGGTTCCTGGTTGACCCCGGGGAAGACGAAAGATTGGAGGCTTCGGGCACCTGCAATTTCCTCTTCGTCAAACAGGACGACGGGCGCTGGAAACTCCTGGAGTGGCACGACCTAACCAACGAATCGGCGAGTTCAGGCACCACCACCACCAGTATCGGTGCCATAAAAGCGGAATATTACTCCAAGCACTTTTAAGCGAGGTGACAGACATGACCGTCCATCGGATGCAAAAACCCTTACTCACAATCGCCCTGCTGCTCTTTCTTCTGGCGCTACCCCGATGTTCCGGGATAAGCCCCCTATCTCCCACAGATACTCTCTCCGACCTGGTCTATGCCTACAATCACCATAACTTCGCCAACGCCAAGTCCATATACAAATCCTGCCTGCATCCATCCTACACCTTCCACTTCCGGGACGAGGATGTAGGCACCACCGTCGGCGATTACGATATACCGGAAACCTGGACCCGCTCCAAGGACACCGTCGCCACCGGTCTGCTCTTTGACAATGTGCAGTCCATCACACTTAGCATCCCTATGGTGGATACCGGCTTGGGAAGCCCCAGCGGGGAGAGCTACCTGGTAGAGGATGTGGATGTTGACCTGAAAGTCCAGGCCAATCCAAGTAGCTCCTACCACGCTGCCGGCAGGGTGGACATAGAGTTTCGCCAGGACGAAGACGGCAACTGGCTCATCTACCAGCTCTGGGACGACACCGACGATGGCGGTCAAAGCTGGGGTTGGATTAAGGTAAAATTCTATACCTCATTCTAACTTCCCGCTTCCAGAAAATTAACCCGATGTTTAAACTATAAATCAAGGAGAAAGCGATGTTCTCAAGGACGGTTATCATTCTTACCGCACTCGCCTTCGTGGCTCTCGTTTCCTGCGATGGAGACGGAGGGAATGGAAATGGAAATGGAGGAATCCCGGACGTCAACTCCCCCTATGAGGTTCTCGTGGAGTTGGTATATTGCTTCAACAACTATCAGGAAGCAGACATTAATGATAGGGTGGATGCAACCCTCTCCTCCGATATTAGTTTCTTCTTCGCCACCTCAGATGTGGGGCAGGATGTAAACGGCTACACCATCCCCTCCTCCTGGGGAAAGACCGAGCTTTTTGCCGCTATAGAGAATCTTTTCGCCGATGCCTTTAGTATTGACATGAGCTTTCCCGCCCTGGCGGATGGTGAGGACGCATTCGGCAAGCCCGATGAGGGGGATACCACCTTTACCAAAAATAACTTCTCCACCAGTCTGCTGGTGACGGTAACTGAACACTACGGCTTGGATGCCAGCGGACTCTGCGACTTTGAGTTCGGCAAGGACGAAACAGCCACCTGGCGGATAACCATCTGGCGGGATAAGACCGGAGGCACTCTACTGGACGTTGAACCAACCACCGTGGGATACATCCTGGCCTATTACTACTCAACTATCTGATGTAATCGCTCTTTCCCAGGTTAAGAAGACTGCAGTCTGTTCTGTAACCAACCTATCTCTTTCATCATCCTCGCCCCGGCCGCACTCCACTAATGTGGTGGAGACGAAGGCTGGGGTCAGGATTGAAGGGGGAAGCAATGTCACTCAGAAAAATTATAATCGTTTCCGCCCTGGCCCTGGTAGCCCTCATCTCCTGCGATGAGGAAACAGCATCTTATTATCCGGACCTAAGCTCACCCTATGGCGTGCTTACGGAATTGGTATATTGCTTCAACAATCATCAGGAAGATGGCATCATCAACAGGATGGATGCCGTCCTCTCCCCCAATTTTATCTTCTACTTTGACCCCGAAGATGTGGGGGATTATGTAGGCTACTATGAGATCCCCGTCTTCTGGACCAAGACCGAGCTGATGAGTGCGGTAAGAAATATGTTCAACCAAGCCTATAGCATTGAATTGCAGATTCCCATATTAGACGAAAGTGAGGACGCATTCGGCAAGCCCGGTGAGGGGGATACCGCCTTCACCAGGATAAATGTCTACGTCAACCTGCTGTTAATGGTAGATGAATCCAACGGCTATCAAGCCCAAGGTTTCTGCGACTTTGAGTTCGGCAAGGACGGCTCCGGCAACTGGCCGATAACCATCTGGTGGGATAGGACCGTAATGGTTTTGATGACCACAAGTCCAGTCAGTTTAGGTAAAATTCTTGCCTTTTTCTACTAGTTATTGAAGGAGAAAAATCATGTCACTCAGGATAATCATAATCGTTTCCGCCCTGGTCCTGGTAGCCCTGGTCTCCTGCGATGAGGATGCTGACCGTATTTATGACCCCAACTCCTCTTATGGAATTCTCATGGGGCTTATAAACTACTTCAACAACCATGAGGATGAAGACAATATAAAAAGAGTGAATAATGCCCTCTCCTCCAATTTTATCTTCTACTTTGACCACGATGATGTGGGGGATTATGTAGGCTACTATAAGATCCCCGTCTCCTGGACAAGGACCGAGATGATGAGTGCGGTAAGAAATATGTTCGACCAAGCCTATAACATTGACTTGCAGATTCCCATATTAAGACAGGGAGAGGACGCATTCGGCAAGCCCGATGAGGGGGATACAACTTTCGCTAAGAGCAATGTCCCCCTTACTCTGACTGTACTTAAGGATGCTACCGACGGCTATCAAGCACAAGGCTTCTGCGACTTTGAGTTCGGCAAGGGCGGCTCGGGCAACTGGCTGATGACCACATGGCGGGATAAGACAGGAAGTGTTTTGCTGGGCATACAAGCGGCCACTTTGGGTACAATTTTTGCCCTTTTCTACTAATTATTGAAGGGGGAAGTAATGTCACTCAGGACAATTATCATAGTTTCCGCCCTGGTCCTGGTAGCCCTCATCTCCTGCGATGAGGAGATTGCAACTTATACTCCGGACCTAAGCTCACCCTATGGTACTATGGTGGAGTTGGAATACTGCTTCAACCACCATCAGGAAGATGGCATCATCAAAAGGATGGATGCCGTCCTCTCCCCCAATTTTGTTTTCTACTTTGACCCCGAAGATGTGGGGGATTATGTAGGTGACTATGAGATCCCCATCTCCTGGACCAAGACCGAGATGATGACCGCCATAGAGCACCTTTTCAACCAAGCTTATAGCATTAACCTGGAAATTCCCATATTAGACGAAGGTGAGGACGCATTCGGCAAGCCCGATGAGGGGGATACAACTTTCGCTAAGAGCAATGTCCCCCTTACTCTGACTGTACTTAAGGATGCTACCGACGGCTATCAAGCACAAGGCTTCTGCGACTTTGAGTTCGGCAAGGACGACTCTGGCAACTGGCCGATGACCACCTGGTGGGATAGAACAGCAAGTGCTTTGCTGGCCATACAACCGGCCCCTTTGGGCATAATCCTTGCCCTTTTCTACTAATTATTGCTATTGAAGGAGGAAGTCATGTCACTCAGGACAATTATCATAGTTTCCGCCCTGGTCCTGGTAGCCCTGGTCTCCTGCGATGATGAGATTGTAACTTATACTCCGGACCTAAGCTCACCCTATGGTATTATGGTGGAGTTGGAATACTGCTTCAACCACAATCAGGAAGATGGCATCATCAAAAGGATGGATGCCGTCCTCTCCCCCGATTTTGTTTTCTACTTTGACCCCGAAAATGTGGGGGATTATGTAGGCGACTACGAGATCCCCGTCTTCTGGACCAAGACCGAGATGATGAGTGCGGTAAGAAATATGTTCAACCAAGCTCATAGCATCGCCTTACAGATTCCCATATTATACGGAGGTGAGGACGCCTTCGGCAAGCCCGATGAGGGGGAAACCACCTTCACCAGGACAAATGTCTCCGTCAACCTGCTGGTAATGGTAGATGAATCCGAGGGCTATCAAGCAGCAGGTTTCTGCCACTTTGAGTTCACCAAGGACGGCTCCGGCAACTGGCCGATAACCATCTGGTGGGATAGGACCGCAATGGTTTTGCTGACCACAGGTGCAACAAGTTTAGGTGAAATTTTTGCACTTTTCTACTAATTATTGCTAAAGTAACCTGCCTCTTTCCAAAACCCAACTATCCCCATGAACTGGGTTGACGCTCTCATCGCCATAATCGTTCTGGGCTTCACCTTCTTCGGTCTGCGCAACGGACTGATCCGTGAGGGTATGAGCCTCGCCGGCATAGTCGTCGGCATCATCCTTGCCACCCGCTTCGGCGACTCCATAGCCTCCATCTTCGGTCCTGCAACCAGCGAGCTCCCCTCAGCCATCATCTTCGCCATCATCGTGGTAACCACAAGCGCCATCTCCTACTGGCTGGGAGCGCTCCTGCGCCGAACCGCAAAAGCCCTCTTCCTGGGCTGGGCCGACCGCCTCTTCGGGGCAATATTCGGCTTCGTAAAGGGCTTGCTCATATCAAGCCTCATCCTCATCATCCTCTCCCTGTTCGCCTTCTTTCCCGCTCTGGGGGAGAAGATGAAAACCTCAGCATTTGCTCCCCGGGTCATCAAGGTAGCCCCGGCAACTTACAACCTACTCACCGGCTCCGATATAAGCGAGGATTTGAACATCAAGCGCTGGCTGGAAAAATTCCTGCAGGGTAGTGAGGGGGAAGATGAGGTTAAGGAGAACGATGATGAAAGATAGAAGTTAAACTCTAAGCCTCAGTTATCCATAAACGAAAAGCCCCCGGTCTGGGGGCTTTATCCAGTAAACCGCCTTCCACATCATTTTTTGCCCTGAGTCAGGAAATAGGAGAGCCCCTCAAGCTCAATTGACAGGTCCACCCTATTGAGTTTAACCTGTGGTGGCACATTCACCGTCGCCGGGGCGAAGCTGAGGATAGCTTTGACGCCCGAATTCACCAGGGCATTGACCGCATTCTGGGCTTCCTCGCTGGGAACGGTAACCACCCCTATTTTTATCTTACGCTCCCGCACCAGCCGGGGAAGTTCATCCATGGAAAGTATCTTATGGTTCAGGTAGTTCTTGCCAACCTTCTCCGGGTCCTTATCAAACACCGCAGAGATGATGAAATGCTGTTGCTTGAAGCCCTTGTATGCCATTAGCGCCCGGCCCAGATGACCGGCACCTACCAGCGCCACCGACCAATCCTTATTTATACCCAAAATCCGCATTATCCCCTCTTTGAGCGAGGTTATGTAATAGCCCCGCCCGGGCACCCCGAACTGTCCGAAGTAAGCCAGGTCCTTCCTTATCTGAGCGGCGGTGAAACCGACGATCTCGGAGAGGGTGCGAGAGGATACCGTCTCCACCTCCTCCTCCAGGCGATTAAGGGCTCGCAGATAGATGGACAGGCGGGAGACGGTGGTCTTGGGTATCTTTACATTCATCGCTTCCCTTTATCCTCATTTAATGGCTTTGTGAACATTTCATACCAACTCCACAACCAATAACACAATTGCTTAAGTGTGTCAAGTGAATTTTCTCACATATCCTTCCAATATAACCCCTCCACCACCCTCCTCGCCTCCTCCATCCCCTCGGGGATATCCCCTTCCAGGTTGGCTCGCTTGAAATCAAATTCTTCCCCGAACTCCTCAACTGAACTACCCTCTCTAATCTCGTCAAGAATCTCCCCCATCCGTTCCCGCACCCCTTCGTCTATCAATCGTGCACCCGCACCAGCCCCTCCAACTAGTGCGGTGTCGCTTATCCTCTCCCTCATCCCAGCAATGCCACACTCATAGATCAGATCGGTTATCAGTTTGACCTCCCGCACCGTCTCAATGTAGGCAAGCTCCGCAGGGTAGCCCGCCTCCACCAGAGTGCGGTAAGCCAAGATAATCAACTGTGGAATCCCCCCGCAGAGAACCACCTGCTCGCTGAACAGGTCCAGCTCCACCTCCTGGGCAAAGGTGGTCAGAAGACAGCCGGCCCGACTGCATCCGACAGCCTTGGCGTAGGCAAGAGCCCTGGGGAGAGCCTCTCCGCTCACATCCTGATGCACCGCCACCTTTGCCGGGACCCCCCCACCGGCAAGATAAAACTCCCGCACCTGATAGCCCGGTCCCATCGGCGCCACCAGCACCACATCCAACCCATCCGGGGGCTCAAGCCCGCCGAAATGAACCGAATAACCCCCGGCGAAAAGAATTGTATGCACCCGTCCAAGATGGGGCGACAAGTCCCGCTCAAAGACCTCCGCCTGCACCCGGTCCGGGAGCATGATGGAGAGAAGATGGGCGCAATCGGCAGCCTGGGGCAGGGAGACCACAGTCAATCCCTCGTCTTCAGCCTCCCGTCTGCGGGGAGAGCCCTCACGCAGGGCGACGGTAACATCAAGTCCGCTGTCCCGTAGATTGAGGGCATGGGCTTTGCCCTGGCGACCGAAACCGACAACCGCTATTCCGGCGTCCCTTATGGGATTAAGGGATATTTCGCTGTCACGAAAGGTGGTGAGCATCTCACACCTCGGGTTGGGCTCTTTTAGGACTGAGGATATAAAGCACCATGGAGTGAATCGCAAAGTAGGCGGCGGGAAACATAAGTATCCAGAACAATATTTTTAGATTGAGGATGTAGAAGAAGACCGAAGCGGTAAGGAAAGTGATAAACCATTTGCCGGGTATGTTAGAGGTCTCCACCCGACCGCTTCTTTTGATTATCAGTATGTTGCAGACGATGAGCACAAGCTCCCTCACCGCCAAAGCGATTACAATCCACAGAGGAAAACCCAGCCAGATGACTATTACCGAAAGGATTATCAACGCCACCGATCTATCACATACCGTATCCAACACCCGCCCCAGGTCGCTCTCCTGACAGAGCTTGCGGGCAAAATACCCATCCAGGTAATCGGATATCATCACCAGGAAGGATAAAATAACAAATAGAGCCCGCATAAGCCAGCTCTCGCTGAAGCCGGGCTGTATAATCAGCAAGGCGATGGGGATGGTTATGACCACCCTTGAAAATGAGAGGAGATTGGGGACGGTGAGGATAGGTCCTGCTGGGCGCATATAGTCTGTAGGTTGGGGTTTCTGTCCGTTAAACTCCAAGGATAACATTCCACATATGTCCAGTCAATGGAATAACATCTCCCTGAACCGACTCCGACCACATTGAAGCGTTTTAACTACCTTTGAAAAACCTTGTCTTTGAGAAAAATTATGTTATCATCTCAAATTATTCGTAAATCCACCGAGGAAGATACTCCTGTTAAGATGACCCCATATCCGCAGAAAGTATATGTCCCCTGCAACCTGTGCGGATCAAGCGACTTTGAGATACTCTACCCCAACAGCTTGCGGGAGGGAGCGCACAGCCATACCGCTCGCTTCCGCCAGTCGGACTCCAACCTCCTTGCCGGGCAGATCGTCCGCTGTCCCCACTGCGGTCTCATCTACAACAACCCCACAGAGTCCAGCGAGGAACTGGAGGAGATCTACCGTCGTGTGGAGGACGATGACTATTTACGGGAGTGGGCTTGGAAGCGGGCTACCTTCCGCTTCAATGTAGCCACCCTGGAAAGCTTCATAGAACGGGGTCGCATCCTGGACATCGGCTGTGGTCACGGCTTCTTCCTGCAGGAGCTGGACCCCTCTCGTTGGCAGAGGATAGGCTTGGATATGGCTGAGGCGGCTGCCCGGGAGACCCGAAAAACGGGTATTGAGGTCCATTGCACAAACCTTGAGAGAGCAAACTTCCCAGAAGCCAGCTTTGATGCTATAACCGCCTTCCATCTGCTGGAGCATGTCTTTGACCCCCGGGGGCTTCTGGGAGAGGTCTATCGCATCCTCAAACCCGGCGGTTTCATCTATCTGGAACTGCCGGACATGGGCTCGGTGCCGGCGAGGATGTTCAAACGTAACTGGTGGTATATTATGCGCTTCCACACCTACTATTTCTCCCGCAGAACCCTGGGAGAGCTACTCCGCTCCCTGGGCTTCAAGCCCCTCTACTGGGAAAGACCCAGGAAGTCCTGGTCGGTCCAATATCTGGCAAAGAAGAGCTCGGCTTACGGTTTTCTTTGGTCCATATTCTTCCTCCCCTTCACCGCCAAAATCTTCTCCAAGCTCTTCCTCACCGGAAAACCCCTGGACCTGATGGGAGTAATCGCCCAGAAACCCTATGAGTAACCGGCGCAAATCCGGTGCAGGCACCATCGCCGGGATGAGCATGCTCAATATGCTCATTATGCTCTTCTCCGTCCTGCAGGCGGTGGTCATCGCCCGAGCCTTCGGCACGGAGAGGACTTACGACGCCTACCTGGTAGCCTTCATCCTGCCCGAGCTGATAGTCTTCATGGCTACGGAGCTGATCAACGCCACCCTGCTCCCCGCCATAACCGAAGCCCTGCACAAAGGGGGTCGGAGTGTCGCCCGAAAATTATCCGCCTCCACCCTGAATCTGGTATTCCTTGCGGTCGTCGTCCTTCTGGTCATCCTGGAGCTTCTCGCCCCCCAGCTCATCTCCCTCATGGCTCCCGGCTTCCACGCCCAGGACCTGGCCTTAGCCACCATCCTCCTGCGACTGCTCCTGCCCATGATGGCTATCTCGGTGCTCTATAAAGTGGCGCTGACTTTTCACCACAGCGTGGAGTCCTTCCTCCTGCCCAACTTCGGCGGGCTCTTCCCCCCAATCGCCATCACCGTCTGCGTATGGACGCTCTCCCCCTTCTGGGGAATCAAAGCTGTGGTGCTGGGGGTAACCTTAGGGGTTACCGCCCAGCTCCTCATCCTTATTCCACTATTTGCTCGCCAGGGAGGTATATCCTGGCGGGCGGGGCTCGCCCTAAAGGACCCTCGCATGCGCAAAATGGGTAAACTTGCGGGCTTACTGCTCTTCGGGGCCGCTGCCGAGCGAGCCAATCTGCTCATTGACCGGGCGGTAACCTCCACCTTGACCGCAGGAAAGATTTCCGCCCTCAAATACGGCTTCCAGATGACCGCCTACGCCCAAGCCCTCTTCTCCATCCCTCTGAATAAAGTCTATTACACCCACATCTCCCAGGCGGTAGCCGGCAAGGACTGGGAGGGGACAAGGGAGCGCTTCAGAAGCGGACTCCGTCTGCTCTCCATCTTCTACCTACCCTGCGCGGTGGGGCTCTCCCTGCTCGCCCTACCTCTAGTTCGCCTCCTCCTGGAGCGAGGTAGCTTCACCACCCTCAGCTCGGTGTGGAGCGCCCAAGCCCTGGTGGTCTATTCCTGGTCGCTACTCTTTCTGGGCATTATCAGCCTCTCCACCAGCCTGGTCTATGCCCTGAAACGGATGGGCATCTTCACCGCTATCGGTCTGAGTATGATGGCTCTGAACCTGGCGCTGGACCTTGCCCTGATACGCTACTTTGACCATCTGGGAATAGCCCTGTCCACGGTAGCGGTAAATCTGGCCTGGTCGGTAGCACTGGTGGCGGTGCTTTCGCGTCTGCTGGGGCGCAGGCTCATAGGCAGAGCCGAATTAACCACTCTGGCAAGAGCCCTGCTGGCAAGTGCAGTTATGGGCGCTTTCCTGTGGCTCGCCTCCCCCACCGGCTGGCGGGACTACCGCTATCCGGGGGAGGTGAATCCGATACTGCTTCTGGGGATGATATTTGGCGGAATTATTATATATGTTCTGATGTTGCTCATATTGCGGGAGGTTGAACTGTTAAAAATTATCAAGAAATTACGCCATAAGCTCACCCGCACTTAACCACTATTTCATCGTCCTTGACACCCCTGCCCCTTGTTGGTATAATCCATTTCCATCCTGAACAAGAAGCCCGAACCACTTCCACCGTCCAATATCCCTGGCTATGGCTAAAAGAATATCCAAAAGCCCCCCAAAGATAGCCTTAATCAAGACCGGTTTGATGGACAGGTCCGACTCCAAAGCCACCCCTCCATTGGGGTGTATGTATATCGCCTCCGTCCTGCAAAAGGAGTTGGGCGCAGAGTGCCACATTCTGGACACCCGCCTGGGCAATCTCACCGACGACCAGGTGGGCGACTGGATCGCCCGCGACCCCCCGCACCTGATCGGTCTCTCCGTCATGACCTTTGAAGCCGGGCAGATGCACAGCCTAGCCGCCCACCTCAAGGAACGCTTTCCAGATATTCCCGTCGTCGTCGGGGGACCTCACGCCTCCGCCGATATGGAGGATATCCTCGCCGACCGCAATGTAGATTGGTTGGTATATCACGAGGGGGAATACACCTTTCTTGAGCTGGTTGAAGCCCTGTGGAAAGGGAAAAGTGCGAATAAAATCCTGGGCACCGCCTACCGCCGAAACGGCAAGACCACGGTCACCCCCCCCAGACCCTACATTGAAGACCTGGACTCCCTCCCCTTCCCCTCCTGGGACCTGATAGACTACCGGGCCTACTTCAAAACCCCCCGTCTTTTGCTCATCTATAAGAATGCCCAATATATGCCCATCTTCACCAGCCGAGCCTGTCCCTTCAGTTGTATCTATTGCCACAACATCTTCGGAAAGGGATTCCGCTACCGCAGTCCCCAGAATGTGCTGGCTGAGATGCGGGAGCTCTATCATAATTACGGCATTCGTGAGTTTGAGTTCTTTGACGACTGCTTCAATGTGAATCAGGCACGCAGTAAGGAGATACTGCGCCTCTTCGCAGAAAGCGAGATGCGCGACGCCTGGCTTTACTTCCCCAACGGACTGCGCACGGATATAGTTGACGACCAGACCATTCGTCTGTGGAAGGAGGCTCGCGTATTTCGGGTGGCGATCGCGGTGGAGACCGCAAGTCCCCGCCTGCAGAAGCTGATTAAGAAAAACATCCGCCTTGAAAAGATAAAGCCGGTGGCGTCCAAAGCGTCACGCCAGGGGGTCATCCTGCACGGGCTGTTCATGCTCGGTTTCCCCACCGAGACCCGCGAGGAACTGCACCAGACCATCCGCTTCGCTCTGGATATGGACATAGATACCGCCTCCTTCTTTATCGTAAATCCCTTTAAGGGCACCGAACTGGCTGAGATGGCTCGGAAGATGGGCACGCCCATAGACCCGGACCCGGCCAAATATGATTACTTCCGGGCAAAGTTCAATCTCTCCCGGGTCTCAGATGAGGAGTTAACCTACCTCCTGCGCCAGGCAAATCTCCGTTTCTACCTCTCCTTCAAGCGAATCATCAGATTCCTGCGCATACTCTGGTATAATCCTCGCGCCCTCCTGAACCTGCCCAGGATATTCTTTGACCGCATCCTCACCATCAAGGTCGGGGGAGGAAAAAAGACTTGAGAATTCTCTTTGTCACCAAGGGTATCGGCTTAACCGAGCCTTTGGGGTTAATGTATCTCTCCAGAGCCCTAAAGGATGCCGGGCACATTACCCACCTCATCCAAGCCGACCGGGTGAAAAAGCCGGAGGACCTTGCAGAGAAATTCTCGCCGCACATCCTGGCCTATTCGGTAACCACCGGTCTGCATAACTTCTATCTGGAGCTCAACCGCAGACTGCGCAAGCGCCTCCCCCAAACAATCTCCCTTTTCGGAGGACCTCACCCCACCTTCTTCCCGGAGATGATAGACGAAGAGGGCGTGGATATAATCTGCAGAGGTGAGGGGGAAACTTCCTTGGTGGAGCTGGCGGGACAGCTCTCCAAGGGAGGAAGTATACGGCACATACCCAACCTGTGGGTCAAGGAGGGGAATAAAATTTACCGCAATCTCCCCTTACCACTGGTCACCGAGCTGGACACCATCCCCCACCCCGACCGTGAGCTGGCCTATGCGCAGGACCGCTGGCTTGGGGAGTATCCCATCAAGCACTTCCTGAATACCAGAGGCTGTCCCTACGACTGCGCCTACTGCTTCAATCATGCCCTGGAGGAGGTTTACCGTGAATCCGGCGGAGGGAGCCGGCTGGTCCGTTTTCGGGGGGTGGACGACATCATCTCCGAGGTAACGGAGGTAGCCTCTCGCTGGCCTTTGCAGTTGGTGCGCTTCGTCTCCGATATCTTCGTGTTCTCCCTGGGTTGGCTCTCCGAATTCGCCCACAAATTCCCCAGCCGGGTGGGCTTGCCCTTCTCCTGTAATGTGCGTGCAAATCTGGTAACCGACCAAACAGCCCGGCTATTAAAAGAAGCCGGCTGTGTCTCCGTTCTAATGGGGGTGGAGTCCGGCGATGAGGAGATGCGCAACCGGGTTCTGGGGCGGGGCATGTCCACCAGGACCATAATCAAAGCCGCCGAGCACCTGCACAGATACCACATCGCCATCTACAGCCAGAACATCCTCGGCTTACCCGGAGAGACCTTCAAAGGCGCCCTCTCCACCATGCGTCTCAACTCCAGAATAAAGGCTGAGTTCGCCTGGGCGAGCATCTTCCAGCCCTATCCCCGCACCCGGCTGGGTGAGTATGCGGTAAAGCACGGTTTCTATCACGGACGCTACGACGACCTGAAGATAAGCTACCACTCCCGCTCCGCTCTTACCTTCCCCCGAAAGGGCGACAAGCGCCGCATTGAAGCCCTGCACCGCCTATTCTCCTTTACCTCAGCCTTCCCCGCCACCTGGGAGCTGGTGCAGGAGGCTTGCCAACTTCCCCCCAATCCGCTGACCAACCTGCTCTATAAATTTTGGTATGGTTTTGCCATGTACCGCTGGATATTCCCCCTGCGCTACAACATACGCCTCTTCACCGCTTCGGTAGCTCACTTCTTCCAGAAGGATGAGGGCTAACCCGCCACCTTCAATAAAATATCAAGTTGAGTTTGGACCAACTTCAGGTTATATTTGAAAAAGCCCTCAGGGGAACTACAACTATGCCAACTCTGCGCACATCCATAGCTATTGTCTGTGTAGTTCTATCCATCGGCTCAGTCTGCGGCGCTCAGACCGTTGATGTTGAAAGGGCGAACCAACTGATGGCCGAGGCAGGCATTGCGTTGGCGGGTGGGGACCACGCCACCGCAGTAGAGCTCTTCCGGGAACTCCTGGAGTATTATCCTCTGGATGCGGGGATAAACTACAACCTGGGTTTAACCCTCCATAAGCTGGGTGAGAACCGAGAAGCGATTCCATATCTGGAGAAGGCGCTGGAGATGGAACCCAACCACACCAAAGCGATGAGCGCGCTGGGCATGGTCTATTACTACCTAATAGACTATTCCGGGGCTCGTAAATATTTCCTAATGTACCTGGATAACAAACCCGGTGATGCTATAATCTACGGTTATCTTGCCCGGATGGACTATGAGGATATGAATTATGCGGACAGCGCCGATTACTACCTCAAAGCACTGAGTTACGCTCCGGGCGATGCCGGCATGCTGTATGCCCTCGCCGTCTGTTACCAGAAGAGCGGGAAGATGGCAGTTGCCGCAGAGACCTTCCTGCAAGCCGCCGAAGCCGGCTATACTTCGGAGATACCCGCCGCCGACCCCGTCTATCACTGGGCTTATTGCCTCTATGAGATAGATGACTACCAGACCATCACCGCATATGCGGTAACCAATGCCACCCTTCCGCTGGTAGCCAAAATGGTGGGCATGGCTTACTATCAACTGGGCGACTACTCCCAAGCCATAACCGCTTACCAGCAAGCCCTAAGCGAGGGGCTCTTTGAGGTCTATCCACTTCTCGCTCGGGCTTACACCAAAAGCGAGGACTACTCCAAAGCGGTTGATGTATATCGTCAGGCGATAAAAAAATACCCGACAGACATCTCCCTTTACAGCAATCTTGCCTACAACCTGAACAAACTGAAACAGTGGGACGAAGCCATCTCCGTCTGCTACAGCGGGCTCTCCCACGCCCAGGACGATGAAGGACTGTTGCGCTATTTTCTGGGCGTCTCCTTAATCAACTCCGGCGACAGAGAAGGTGGTAAGGCTGAGCTCTCCAAGTTCGTAGCCACCGCCAGCCAGAAGAGGTATCCCAACCAGCTTGAACAGGCACGGACGATAGTGGAAGTTGAATGATGAACCGCTATCTTCCCACAGCGCTCACCTTCGCCGTCTTCGCTTACACCATCCTGATGGCTTCCTTCCATCTGGACGACCCTTTGGTCACCGACGAGACCATGTTCGCCGTCGGCGCAAAGACTATTTCAGAGGGGGGCTACCCATACGCTTACTCCGAGGGCGTCCTCAAGCCCTTCATAGGTCATCCCCCCACCTATCATTATCTGCTCTCCCTGGTGATATGGATAGGCGACTGGGGTGGACGGGCTCTGGGCTTGACCTTTATGGTGGTCACCGCCCTGCTAGTCTATCTGCTCCTGCCCAAGTTATGGCCCTCAGCAGACGACTGGAGCCGCCTTATGGCCGTCTCCATAATTCTCCTCTGCCCGCTGACCATTCCCGCCTCGCTCCTGTTGGATATTGACGGCGGACTGCTCACCCTGGTCTTACTGCTCTGCGCCCTGGCGACCGCCCACTATCTGAGACACCCCACCCGCAAGAGCTTTCTGCTTACCGCCCTCGCCTTCACCGGCGCCTTTCTGGTCAAACTGACCACCCCGCTCGCCGCCGTTCCGGCACTGCTCATCTACGCCCTGGTGGAGCGCAAAAAAAGACCACTCAAGGCGCTCCTGGCACTCCTGCTGGGGGCGGGCACTGCGGCACTCATCTTAATGCTCTACTACGGTTTGTGGGGGAAGCCCCTCCTCGCACCACTTTCTATAATAGGCTGGAAGCTGGGAGGTGGAGGCGGGGTGGGTCTGCTCTCCTCGGCGGGCGACTATCTGTCCCGCCAGATAAAGATTATCTACTGGCTCTCCCCGTTTCTGTGTATATTGATATTAACCGGCTGGATACGCACCTTCCGTCCGCTATATCGGCGGGGTCTATTCCCGGCCACATTCGGCTGGATGATACTCATCGGCTACCTCCTGGTCGGCGGGGACGCCTACGGTCTGTGCAA
This sequence comes from Candidatus Coatesiibacteriota bacterium, assembly GCA_030602715.1. Taxonomy (GTDB): domain Bacteria; phylum RBG-13-66-14; class B26-G2; order B26-G2; family JAUVZD01; genus JAUVZD01. The sequence continues at coordinate 66,326 of JAUVZD010000010.1, read as the reverse complement.
ATACCAGATGGTGGCGGTGCCCATGCTCGCCCTGGCTATCGCCCATCCCCTGCGGGAGCTTGCCGGCGCACTCTCCCCGGGGCGCAAACTGCTCTTCTTCTCCGCCGGTCTCCTGCTCCTCCCATACTTCCATTTCCTGGTCGGCGATCTACTCCACGCCCCTTTCACCCGCACGGAGATGATAAACCTGGGGGACATCACCGCCGAGACCGCAAATAACGCTCTCATCTTCCAAACCATCACCACTTTAATTGCTTTTATACTCCTGGTATTGTTGTGGAGCTGCAAGCGTGATAAACTGGTAATAGTCCCCTTGGTAATGTTCATCTCAATGGGTGTGGTGCAGCAGTTGAAGATGGGAAGAGCCGATTACTCCATAGGCTACAACTACGGCGAGGAGAAGATGATGGAGGCGGTCACGACCGTAAAACATTATCTACCTGCGAAGGGTCTGCTCCTCTGCCCCTCCGACATCGCCTACTATGTGGGCTACGACACCCCCCACAGAGAGATCACCCAAGTATTCGGATGCGGGGAGCTTGCTGGGCTCCTCACCCAGCCCCCGCCCAAAGTGCTGGTAATCAGGGCAAGCTACCTGGGTCACAATGGCTTCGCCGGAGAACTAGAAGCAGTGAAAGAAATTCTTGCCGAATATGCCCAGATCAGGGTAGGCTACTTCATCATCTACTTCCCCCAAGCGTCCTCCCCCTGATTAATATGAAAGGGACCTCCCATTATGGCTGAAAAAGTCCTGCTCATAGATGCTCTAAACCTGATCTTTCGGGCTTACTATGCCTTCATCAAAAATCCCCTGAAGAACTCCAAGGGAGAGAACACCTCGGCGCTTTACGGTTTCACGGTCATGCTCCTGCGTATGCTCAAGGAGGAGAGCCCCGACTATATTGCTGTGGTCTTTGACTCGCCGACCGGCTCACCCCGGGAGAGCATCTTTCCAGAGTATAAAGCCAACCGCCCACCACCACCCGAAGAACTGGTGGAGCAGATAGGCAAGGTCAAGGAGCTATGCGACCGGCTGGGCATAGCCAGGGTGGAGCGAGAGGGGCTTGAGGCGGACGACGCCATCGGCATCCTTACCAAGGAAGCTCGCAGTAAGGGGATGGAGGTGGCAATCGCCACCTCGGATAAGGACCTCATGCAGTTGGTGGACGAGCACACCCAGCTGATAACCACCAAGAAAGGGATAAGCGAGACTATAAGGATAACCCCGGATGCGGTGGTGGAGAAGTTGGGGGTGGAGCCCAAGCAGATAGTTGACTTTCTCAGTCTGATGGGGGACAAGTCGGACAACATCCCCGGGGTCAAAGGCGTGGGAGAGACCACCGCCAGAGACCTCCTCTCCAACTACGGCAGTCTGGAAAAAGTGCTGGAAAACCTGGAGCAGGTCCAGCCCCCCAGGGTGGCAAAGCGCATCGCCGAGGATTTGGATAACCTGGACCTCAGCAGACGATTGGTGGAGCTGATTATGGACGCCGACCTGGACACCACCGTTGAGGAGCTGAGACGGCGGGATGTCCCCCCGGAGGAGATTAAGAATCTGCTTATGGAGCTGGAGTTCTTCAGCCTGGTCAAGGAGTTCCTGGGTGAGGTTGAGGAGACCCCCACCTTGGAATTGCTCCCCCTCTCCTCAAAAGAGGACATCTCCTCCTTCCTTAAGGGCAAAAAGATGGTCAGCCTGGCGCTGGACAGAGGTCTCCTTGCCCTTCACGACGGCAAGAGAACCGCCGTTATAAACATAGACCACCTGGGCGGTGAATTAGCCAACATCTTCTCCAAACTCCCCGCCAAGACCCGGCTGGTGGGCCACTACCTGAAGGGGCTCTACCGCCTCCTGGTAAAAAGTTGGCAGATTAAACCTCTGGGCTACGACACCGCCCTTGCCGCCTACCTGGTCGCCCCGGAGCAGGGGCACAGCCTCCCCGAGGTAGCCTTCCGGGAGCTGGGCGAGGTGCTCTCCAAGAGCGATGAAAAGGAGGGTCAGCAGAGCCTGGATTTTGAGCGGGATAGAGCGGATAATCTCAATGAACTGGCAGGGAGAGCGGCAACCGTCCACCGCCTGCAGCCGGTGCTGGCAAAAAAGGTGAGGGAAGCCAAGCTGGGCAAGGTGCTTGAGGAGATTGAACTTCCCCTGACCCCGGTGCTTGCCCGGCTGGAGCAGCGGGGCATACTGGTGGATAAGGGACTCCTGGAGAAGCTCTCCTCCGATCTGGGCGTCAAGCTGAAGGAGCTGGAGGAAGGGATTCACCGGGAAGCGGGGATGGAGTTCAACATCAACTCCCCCAAGCAGTTGGGCGAGGTGCTCTTTGAGAAACTGCAACTGCCGCTGCAGAGAAAGACCAAGACCGGCTACTCCACGGACAACGAGGTGCTCACCACGCTGGGGGCGCTACACCCCCTGCCCAAGATGGTCATGGAATACCGCACCCTCTCCAAGCTGAAGGGCACCTATATAGATGCCCTGCCGGAGGCGGTCAATCCGGAAAGCGGTCGCATCCATACCACCTTCCTGCAGACCTCCACCGCAACCGGCAGGCTCTCCAGCCGGGACCCGAATCTGCAGAACATCCCCATCCGCACCGAGCTGGGCGCCAAGGTGCGCCAGGCTTTCATCGCCCCCGAGGGACATCTGCTGGTATCCCTGGACTACTCGCAGATTGAACTACGCATCTTCGCCACCCTCTCCGGCGACGAGAACCTGATATCCGCCTTCCGCAAGGGGGAGGACATCCATGCCGCCACCGCCCGGGAGCTCTTCGCCGGACAAGAGATAGACCGCAAACTGCGTGCCAGAGCCAAAGCCATCAACTTCGGCTTAATCTACGGAAAAAGCCCCTACGGGCTTTCCCAGGAGCTGGACATCAGCCAGGAGGAGGCTACCGAATACATCAAGACCTATTTTGAACGCTACCCTCAAGTGAGAGCCTTCATGGACGAGCTAAAGGAGAGAGCCCACAAGCAGGGTTACTCGGAGACCGTCTTCGGTCGCCGCAGATACCTGCCGGAGCTTACCAGCAAGAATCCCGTCCTGCGCTCCGCCGCCGAGCGAGCGGCAATCAACATGCCCATCCAGGGGACCGCCGCCGACCTGCTCAAGCTGGCTATGATCGCCATAGAGCGCCGGCTCTCCGAGGAAGTCCAACTGGGACGGATGTTGTTGACCATCCACGACGAGCTGATATTTGAAGTGCCGGAGGGCAGTGAGCAGAAGATGATAGACACGGTCAAGCCCATCATGGAGGGCGTAACCGAACTGGAGGTTCCCATCGTGGTGGATGCGGGTGTGGGGAAGAACTGGCTTTCCGCACATTGAGGCAATCGCAAGCCGGCAAGAGTTTTTTAGACTACTTCGCCGGGGCTATGTTATAATCTTCTATAAAAGCGATACCATTAAGTAAAAACTATGGATTTCGGCAACATCCAACTACACATCATTCCCGACGGCTCCTTTATGACCGACGGGGGCACCGCCTTCGGCATCATCCCCAAGGTGCTGTGGAGCAAACTGGTTGAGCCGGACGATTTGAACCGTATCAAGCTGGCGGTAAACTGCCTGCTGGTGCAGACCAAGCGCAAGAACATCCTGATAGACGCCGGCTTGGGGGATAAATACTCCGCCAAACAACGCCAGATCTGGGGAATAGAGAAGGAGACCGATACCATCTCCTCATTGGCTTCTCTGGGCTTGAAGCCGGAGGACATTGACATCGTCCTGCTCACCCATCTCCACTTTGACCACGCCGGCGGGGCTACCCGCTATCAATCCTCCGGCAGGGTGGTGCCCACCTTCCCCAATGCGGTCTATTACATCCAGAGCCAGGAGTGGGAGGACGCCAACCACCCCAACGAGCGCACCCAGGCAACCTATCTGGCGGAGAACTTCCTCCCCCTGAAGAAAGCCGGTCAGCTCAAGCTGATCACCGGTCACTATCATGTCAGCCGGGGGATATCCACCTGGGTCACCGGGGGGCACACCTCCTCCCACCAGATGGTAAGGATACAGTCCAAGGGCAACAAGGCGCTCTTTTTGGCGGACATTATGCCCTCCACAGCCCACATCCACCCCGCCTATGTTCCCGCCTTTGACCTCTTCCCCCTCACGGTGATGGATGTGCGCAAACGGCTCACCCAGCGGGTTTTAGCCCAAGACTGGCTGGTCATCTTCCAGCACGACCCGCAGGTGACATTTGCACGGTTCAAAGAGGAGGGGGAAAGAATCTGCGCCATACCAGTGGTGGGTGAAGGAGGGGAAAAGCCCCAATAATAGGTGCAGGCAATAAAAATAGGCAATATTTTTGTGGTGGAGGTTCAACGCCTTGCAAAAGCAATTTGCATTGACTATATATTCTGTTTTTAACCAACCTTAACCGTAGTAGGTATTAGGATGATAAAGATTGCAATTCTTCTCGCCTTTTTATTGGTGATTGTTTCATGTTCTACTTTTTCTGACAACGAGAACTGGTTTATCCAGTTTGTGGACACCGCTGGAGATGTGGGGAAGTGTACCTCAATAGCCTTGGATTCTTCAGATAACCCCCACATTTCTTATTGTGATGGTACTAATTATGACCTGAAGTATGCCTACTGGAATGGTTCCGCCTGGTCAATCACCTCTGTGGACACCGCTGGAAATGTGGGTGCGTATACCTCAATAGCCTTGGATTCTTCAGACTACCCGCACATTTCTTATTATGATGATTATCCTAACCAAGACCTGAAGTATGCCTACTGGAATGGTTCCGCCTGGTCTATCACCTCCGTGGACACCGCTGGAGACGTAGGGTTGCATACCTCAATAGCCTTGGATGCTTCAGATTACCCCCACATTTCTTATCTTGATTACACTAATGGTAACCTGAAATATGCTTACTGGACCGGTTCGACCTGGTCTATCACCTCCGTGGACACCATTGGAAATGTAGTAGGGTATAATAACTCAATAGCCTTGGATTCTTCAGACTACCCGCACATTTCTTATTATGGGTCTAATAATGACCTGAAGTATGCCTACTGGACCGGTTCCGAATGGTCTATCGTCTCCGTGGATGCCACTGGATATATGGGGTTTGATAACTCAATAGCTTTAGATTCTTCAGATTACCCGCACATTTCTTATTTTGATGATACTAATTTTGACCTGAAGTATGCCTACTGGAATGGTTCGACCTGGTCTATTGCCTCCGTTGACACAGCTGGAAATGTAGGGCATAATACCTCAATAGCCTTAGATTCTTCAGATAACCCACACATTTCTTATTATTATCATGATTTTCCTAATGGTGCCCTGAAGTATGCCTACTGGACCGGTTCCGCTTGGTCTATCACCTTCGTGGACACTGCTGACGATGTGGGCCAATATACCTCAATAGTTTTGGATTCTTTAGATTACCCCAACATTTCTTATTATTATTATAATTATGCTAATGGTGCTCTGAAGTATGCCAGATATAATCCCTAAGCCGATGTTCTCCTCCTCTCCTTCTCCGCTCAGTATGAGGACGGCGCCGTAGCCCGGGAATGGAGCGTGGAGACCACTAAGGGCGAGCAAATCGCCGGCTTTAACCTCTATCGGCGGGAGTTGGTAGCTGAGATGTCCCCCCTAGGCGAGGATATGTATCCTCGCCTTCCGGTGCATGATTGGTTGAAAATTAATGGCGACCTCAGCACCGGACAAAACCCCTACTCCTACACCGACTCAGATGTTGAGTCCGGCGTCGCCTACGAATACAAGCTGGAGGCGGTGCTCGCCGATGACAGCCCGGAGATCCTGGGCACCACCCAAGCCACCGCAGGACTACCACCAGCCTCCTTCACCATACTCGCCCTCTATCCCAACCCGGCGTCGGATTATATGACCTGTCTGCTGGCTATGCCCGAGGCTGGTTTGGTGGAGATAGCCCTATACGACCTGTCGGGGCGGCTGGTGCTTAAGCAACAACTTGAGGCTACCGAGCCCACCGAGATGGAAGCGACGCTGGATGTCTCCGGTCTGGCGAGGGGGGTTTACACTCTGCGGGCGTCTTACCACGGCGCTGAGGTGAGCGCCAGGGCGGTGGTGGTCAGATAGAACACTGGGAGAATATATATATCCGCCTTCTATGTCCGTGTATCCTCGCCTTCTACTGATGGGGTAATTCCCCATCAGCTTTTTTATGCTTTCATATCACCCCCCCCCTCCCCCATCTTCCCTTGACATAAACTCCCCCCTTGAGTATATTCACCATATGAAATGGGTTTTTGGGGCTATCGTCGGCTCCGCCATGATTCATATTTTGGTGAAGAGGGATTGAACAGCTCAGCAATCGTTCCAAGCATCAAAAAAAATCCCAAATAAAGGAAGGAAACACCCATGAAAAAGATAAACTGGCAGGTAAAGGTGGCATTAGCCCTAATCGCAACCTCAATCATCGTCTATCTCATCCATTACACCGCCTTCCATGATTCTCACCACATCTTCATCTATTTGGTGGGGGATATCGCCTTCGTCCCTATTGAGGTTCTCTTGGTCACCCTGTTCATCCACCGCTTACTGACCATTAGGGAAAAGCGGGCTTTGATGCAAAAGATGAATATGGTGATTGGGGCTTTCTTCAGCGAGGTGGGGATTGACCTGTTGAAGTTCACCATAGATTTCGACCCCGACCCGGCGGATGTCATTGACAAACTTATTATCAGCAACGATTGGTCCGGTGCGCAGTTCCGGCTGGTCACCAAAGCGATACAGGAAAAAGATTACCGAATAGACAGCCTGAAAGGAGACCTCCCCCGACTGCGCGACTTCCTTGTAAAACGGCGGGACTTCATGCTCCGCCTCCTGGAAAATCCCAACCTGCTGGAGCACGACTCCTTCACCAACCTCCTGTGGGCGGTCTTCCACCTGACCGAAGAGCTGGCTCACAGAGACGACCTTGGCAAACTACCACCATCCGACTACACCCACCTGGCAGGCGACATAAAACGAACCTATGTCCAGTTGATACTTGAGTGGCTGGCATACATGAATCACCTCAAGGAGAGTTATCCCTATCTTTTCTCTCTAGCATTGCGCACCAACCCCTTCGACCGCTCTGCATCGCCGGTGGTGGTGAGATAGAACGAAGTTTATCCAAATAAAATGAGAGGGCGGCTCAACCGCCCTCTTTTTCACTCCCAAAAAAGCGAGGATGTTAATCCTCGCCTTTTATCATTTTAATAAATCTAACACTTGACAAATGCGGTGTGGATGTGGTAAAATGATAAAGGTGGAATGATAAGAGATTAACTAAGGAGGTTATACATTGCGCAATTTAGCGGTAGTGATTGCCTTTTTGGCAACTTTCATACTTGGTGGGAATATATTGTTTGCTCAAGACTGGCATACCACCATTGTGGACTATGAGGGGATAGTTGGAGTATTTTCCTCTATGGCTCTTGACAGTCAGGGCTATCCTCATATCTCATATGCGTATTCTGAGGATTTTGAATACGACCTCAAGTATGCCTGTTGGACGGGGAGTGAATGGGAAATTCATACTGTGGACTCAGAAGGGGATGTGGGCAGTAGGCCCTCAATCGCTCTAGACAGCCAAGATTTCCCTCATATTACGTATTATGAGTATATTGACTACTACACCGGTGCCCTCAAGTATGCCAAATGGAATGGCAGTGAATGGGAAATCCAGATTGTGGGCTCTGCTGCGGGTATAGGTGAACAAAGCTCCATCGCCCTAGATAGCCAAGACCATCCACACATCTCTTTTTATGGCGACAGCAACCTCAAGTACGCCTGTTGGACGGGAATTGAATGGGAGATACAGACTGTGGATTCAGAAGAGTTTGCAGGACCTCATAACTTCCTCGTCCTAGACGGTGATGACTACCCACATATTTCATATTACGTTGGTGGCTACACCGGCGACCTCAAGTATGCCTGCTGGACGGGGAGTGAATGGAACATACAGACAATTGACTACTATTGGTTTGTTGGCATGTTTAACTGCATAGCTCTAGACAGTGAAGAGAATCCTCATATCTCGTATGCCTATGATGACTACCCCTTCCAACACCTTAGGTATGCCCAATGGACTGGTGGTAACTGGGATATTCAGACTGTGGACGACAATGGGCATGTAGGTGATGAAAATTCCCTTTCTATCGACAGCCAGGACTACCCTCACATATCGTATTATGACGACACCAACGGTGATCTCAAATACGCACATTGGACAGGTAGTGAATGGGACATCCAAGTTGTTGACTATCAAGGAAAAGTGGGCTGGTATACCTCCCTCGCCTTGGACAACCAAGACTATCCTCATATCTCATATTACGCCATCTCCAATCAAGACCTAAAATATGCTTGGTATGGAACAATAAGCAAAATCACCCTGGACCACTTCACCGCCAAACCAGATAACTCCGCCATCTCCTTACGATGGAGTGTGGATATAACCGAGGGCGACCAAATAACCGGCTTCAACCTCTACCGCCGGGAGTTGTCCGCGGAACAGTCTTCCCTCGCCGACATCGCCCATCATGGCATTAAAGACGACTGGATAAAGATTAATCCCACCATCATCACCGGCGAGAATCCTTATACCTACACCGACTCGGATGTGGAACCCGGCGTCGCTTACGAATACAAGCTATCCGCAGTGCTCGCCGATGACAGCCAGGAGACCCTGGGCACCACTCAAGCAACAGCCGGGCTACTACCAGCCTCCTTCGCCATCTTAGCCCTCTACCCCAATCCGGCGTCCGACATGCTGACCTGCCTGCTGGCTCTGCCTGAAGCCGGTCCTGTGGAACTTATGCTATACGACCTGTCGGGAAGGCTGGTGCTCAGCCAACATCTTGAGGCTACCGAGCCCACCGAGCTGGAAGCGATACTGGATGCTCCGGTCTGGCGAGCGGGGTTTACACCTTGCGGGCGTCTTACCACGGCGCTGAGGTTAGCGCCAGGGCGGTGGTGGTGAGATAGAACGGAGTTTATCCAAATAAAACGAGAGGGCGGCTCAACCGCCCTCTTTTTCACTCCCAAAAAAGCGAGTATGTTAATCCTCGCCTATCTTTTCCCCATCACTTCCTCCAGCTTACCCTCCATCAACCCCCTAATCTCCTCCAACCGTTCTTCCGTCTTCGCCTCAAAGCGCAGGACCAGCGCCGGCTGAGTGTTGGAGGCGCGGATGAGCCCCCAGCCGTCGCCGAAGTTGACCCGCACACCGTCCACGGTTATGGTGTCATAATCCCTACTGAAGAACTCCGTGAGCTCCTCCACCACATCAAATTTGACATCATCGGGACAATCAATCCGTATCTCCGGGGTGGAGACATATTGGGGCAGTTCGGCGAGCATTTGGGAGAGGGGGCGCCCCGCCTCAGCAAGAAGTTCCACCAGCCGCAGGGAGGCATAGAGGGCGTCGTCGTAGCCGTAGTAGTTGTCCGCAAAGTAGATATGCCCGCTCATCTCCCCCGCCAGTAGCGCCTTCTCCTGGTGAATCTTCCGCTCTATCAGCGAGTGACCCGTCTTCCACATAATGGGCACCCCGCCGTGAGCGGAAATGTCCTCAATCAGCGCCTGGGAGCACTTGACCTCAAAGATTATCTTAGCGCCGGGATGTTTTGCCAGCACCTCCCGGGCGTAGAGAGCTAACAGGCGGTCGCCGAAGACCACCTCGCCTCGCTCATCTGTGGCGCCGATGCGGTCGGCGTCGCCGTCAAAGGCGATGCCCACATCCGCCTGCTCCTTCTTTACTGTTGCTATCAGGTCGGCAAGATTCTCCAGAACCGTGGGGTCGGGATGGTGATGGGGAAAGCGACCGTCCGGCTGACAGTAGAGGGGGATTACCTGACAGCCACAGGCTTCAAGTAGTTCCGGGGCGATGGGACCAGCCATTCCCGAGCCGGCATCCACCACCACCTTCAATGGAGCATCTCTGCTGATGAGGGAGAGCAGGTGGGACTTATATTCCGGCAGGGGGTCAATACTACTGACCTTGCCCTCACCGCTCTGGAAGTCCCCTCGGTTGATAATTTCGTATATCTCCCCGATATCCTCCCCGAAGATGGTCCCCCTACCGCAAGCCACCTTGAAGCCGTTGAACTCCGCCGGGTTGTGGCTTCCGGTTATCATCACCCCGCCCGGAAGGTTGTAGTGATAATTGGCGAAGTAGAAGACCGGGGTAGCCACCGAGCCTATCTCCACCACACCGACGCCGGTGGAGAGCAGTCCCCGCCGAATTGCATCCCGGTAGCCTGGCGAACTGAGCCGACAGTCCCAGCCCAAAGAGGCTTGGGAAACATCCCTCTTACGCAGGTAGGTGCCTACCCCCTTGCCTATCAACTCCACGCTGGTATCGTTGAGGTCAACATCCACCAGACCACGGATATCATACTCACGGAAAATTCGGGGGTTAACCCGCACTTACCAAGCCTCCTATTGTGATTGTAAGTATCCGCTCAAAGAAGTCAGATTTTCAAGATTATACCCCCTTCACCAGCTATATTCAACCCAAATCCTGGGAACGGTTTTAATCTTGTATTTGGCGTGAATCTTGTTAACATAACACAAATCATTCCAAACCCACTAACAAAGGATGGTTGGTATGAAACCCAACGGCTCTGCAGTCAAGATGTGGCTTTTCATAATTGTAGTCGCCGTCATCTTCTCATCCGCCATCTCCACAAATCAAGCGACAGCGGTTCACGGTGAGGGCTTCACCTGGGTCATCTCCCCTCAGCCGGGCTTCGTCCGTTTCGCTCAGCCCCAAGGAGGAGGGGGGCCACAAGCGGATGACCTGCAGGTCAGCGACGGCTGGTCCATCGGCGCCCTGGTGCACGGCATTCATAAGCGCATCATCTTTGAGGTATATCCCTTTTACGCTAAGCTCGGGGAGATCAAGACCATCGGGAATATCGCCTATATGGATGTCTATCCCTACATCAAGGGCAGCTTCAGCATAAACGCCGGCTTCGGCTTGGTGACCATATTCAACTGCACGGATACTGTGGATACCGACATCATCACCCCCTTTCCCCTGGTCGGGGTAAAATATAAGTTCGGCAAATACGGCTCCTACTTAAACCCCTGGGTGGGCTTTATGTATGATATGGTCAATATTGATTTCAAAAGCCCCATGCCCCCAGACATAAAGGAGCGATACAAATCCATCCTCTTCGGCGCTCGTTTCGGCTACAAGCCCCTGCCCTTCATCAACCTGGTGACAAAATTCTACTACAAGCGCTGTTTTGACGATGTGGATAAGAAGAACACCGTCAATCTGGTCAACCGCAATGTCTTTTACTTCAGTGAGCACATCGGCGCCACCACCTATCTGGACTATCGCCAGTTTACCGACGGGGGCTATTTGCTTATGTTTGTGGGCGGTCCGGCGTTCGTGTTCTAGGGATGATTTAAACAAACTAAAAGCCCCCCAAAAAAGATGGGGGGCTGGTTCATAAGCAAAGATACCCCTATTCCCGTTTCCTCAGATACTCCAGCAAGCCCCCGGCACGGGCTATCTCCTCCTCCAGTCCGGAGACGGGCTTTCCTTGAAGTTTTTCTCCGGAGCTCAGGTTTTCCACCTCGCCGGTCTTGGGATTCACCCTGATTCCATCCCCGCTTTTAAAATGCTTATTCACCCCGGGGCATTCCAGGACCGGGAAGCCCAGATTGACCGCATTGCGGTAGAAGATGCGGGCAAAGGAGCTTGCCACCACGCAGGAGACGCCGTTTTCAGCCAGGCAGATGACCGCATGCTCCCGGCTGGAGCCACAGCCGAAGTTTTTGCCGGCTACCACCACATCGCCGGGCTTAACCTTGCTCACGAAGTCCTCCAGGCCGGGCACATACTCCATAGCGTGCTTCGCCATCTCCTTGGGGTCGGTCAGCGGGAGATATTGACCGTGGTATATCTGGTCGGTATCAATGTCATCACCGCAGACCCAGGCCACCCCCTCAAATATCTCAGTCATAAAAAATCCCCCCATTATCAGCCGAATATGGTCGCAAATTGCAGATTGCTCAGGTCCCCCCCCCAGAGCCCCATCCCCACAATCACCGCCAAAAGCACCACCCGCAAAATCAAGGTAGCCCTCTCCGAGCGCAGACCCACCCGCCAGTCGGCTTCCCCCTCACCCCCATAAGGGCCAGCCCGGGGGATGATGCGGCGCACATTCTTGCGGTAGGAGACGAAGCGGGGAAAGCGTGCGGAAAGCTCACCCTCCTCAAGGGGGATAATCAGAGCATACTGGATGCAAAGGAAAGCGAGCACCACGAGAAGCATTATGGGAAAGAGGGAACTTGCGGCTATGGTCTCCCCGCAGGCGATTATCACATTTCCCAGATAGAGGGGATTGCGAATGTAGCCGTAGGGACCGGTGGTGACCAGGTGCTGGGCGCCCACCCGACAGCTGCGCGAACTCCCTCCGATGTGTGCCGCCGACCATAAGCGCAGAAGCTCTCCGCAGACGACCATCGGATAGCCCACAATTATGCCACCCAGGGTGGGGCGGGAGAAGACCAACACCAGAATTATCAGGGGGATGGGAGTATAAGAGCGGTAGCGGAAGAGAAACTCTCCCAATTTCATTGAGATACCCCTTCCCGTAACCGACGCCTCACTCTGATTATTTCAGCAGAACCTCTTTCCTCACCTGAAAAGGAAGCTGGAAGTCGGCAAGGAACAGATCTATCAGAATGTAGCCCTCAACAGTGCATTCGGCTCGCCTCTCGGTCAATATCCGCTCCGCGCCCCCGGTGAGCGATATCAGGGAGATATTGACCGGTAGCGTGAAGGCGGTCTCCCCCATCTTGACCAGCTCAAGCTCCTGCTCCACCAACCCATGTCCCACCTTAACATCGTTAAGCGAGATGGTATAGGTGATTTTCTTTGCGGTCAGGCTCTCGCTGGTGGGATTCAGGATGACCAGGTCAACCGCAAGCTCCATATTCAGAAGGGTAATCGCCTCCACCCGCACATCGCTGACCTGAACGGAGCACTCCTCTTTGAGCCGCTCAATCTTCGCCTTTGGCGAGCAGGAGCAGACGAAAGGCAAACCTGCGAGCAGAACCATCCCCACGACGACCGATACCCTTAAAAGATTCATCCGCCACCTCCCGACTGGCAATCATATATCTGAAGTGGATACAAATCAAGCCTTTTAGGGGACATTAAGCGGATAAGCATTTGAAATCTCTCAAAAAAACCTTGCCGAATCGGGTGATTAAGGTTATAATATATAAGGTTAAATCACCAAAGGGGGGATATAATGGAAACCTGTAAAACAATAGCATTGACTCTGCTTATTTTGCTCATCCTTCCGCCTTTTGCCGCAACAGCAGACGAAAATACCGGCACATACGCCGCACCCTTCCTGAAGATAGGGGTCAGTGCCCGGGCTACCGCTATGGGAGAGGCTCAGGTAGCGACCACCAACGACTCCAGCTCCATCTACTGGAATCCAGCCGGTCTGGTCAGGATAGAGAAGGGCGACCTCACCTTCACCCACAACGAGTGGTTGGTTGACACCCGCTATGAATTCTTCAGCATCGGTTACAGCCTGGGAAGACTTGGCACTTTCGGGGGCGGACTCAGCTATCTGAGCTACGGCGACATTGCCGGTTACGATGAGATGGGCAACCCCACGGGAATATTCTCCGCCAAGGATATGGCAGTCTATCTATCATATGCCCGCAGTCTATTTACCGACATCCATGTGGGGGCTAACTTCAAATATATTCAGCAGAAGATAGGGTCGGAGAGCGGGAGCGCTTATGCCGGCGACCTCGGCGTCCTTTACGACACACCGCTCAGAGGACTGTGCGTGGGTTTCTCCGGCGCCAATATGGGAACCGAGTTGAAATTCATAAATGAGAGCGCCAAACTACCCATTGTTATGAGAGGGGGATTCGCCTACACCCTGCCCATCCCCGACGAGAATTTCTCCCTGTTAGCCGCCTTTGACCTGGTCAAGCCCCAGGGAAACAGACTGCAGTATAACCTGGGCACAGAGTTGACCGTCATCAATACGATTCTCATTCGGCTGGGTTACAAGGGAAACACGGACCTTGAGGAATACTCCACCGGTGTTGGTGTAAGCCACGACCTGGGCGGGATCGGTCTCAGGGTGGATTACTCTTACTCCACCATAAGCGAGGCTGATTTCGGCGACGCTCACCGCATCACTCTGGGTTTGGGCTTCTAAAATCGCAGTGGTTTAACAGAAAGAGCCGGTGAACTCCTCCCCCGGCTCTTACTTTTTTCGTTGCATAATCTTCACATTTCACTATAATATTTTTTAATCGCAGTCCGCTTGCTACACCCGGTGAGGTTAAATTGGACCCTTCCACCATAGAGAAATTGCTCAAAGGGGACGGCTGGCCTTACAATCGCATTGAGGACAAACCCCTCTGGCAGACGGGCATCAAGACCTCATCCGGTTCCTTTCGCATTTTCATCACCCTCACCGAGCATTGGATTTTTTTGCAGATGCCCCTATCCATCAAGGTCAAAGAGGAATGCCGATTGGGATTATATCACCACCTGCTCAGAAAGAACTTTGAGATGAACTTCGCCAAGTTTGTAATGGAGGAGGAGGGGACCGTCTCCCTGAATGTGGAGGTGCCCACGGAGAACATGCAAGGCAGTCACTTCCTGGATGCGCTGAACATGCTGTCTTCATATATTGAAAAATATTATACGGAAATCCTCACCGTCTCCCAAAACATACGGGAGGCTCAGAATTCACTTGGGGCAGGGGAGGAATAGTATCAGTCCAACAGCTTGATTAGGGAAATATAAAGCCTCCTTCCGTGTCTCATCATCTCCAACTGGGGGAGCCAATCCTGTTCAGCGCAGAAATAAAACTTATGCAGGCCTATAAGCTACTTCCCCCAATATCACCCGTGCGCAAGCATATGCGTGATTAGAGAAAATGAAAAATATTATGATTGCGAGTTATTTTCTATTGATTTCAACAGGAAAATATCATAACATAACATGAGTAGCGAAAGAGTAACAGGACATAGGTAACAGACTAGATGTATAATAACGCAAACAAGGTGATTATAAATAGAAGTAATTATATACTGTGAGAAAACCATTTCGCGGAAGAGAGCAGTTACGAAACGGAACTTAAGTACATAATGCAAGTGTTACCTTGTTTCATGAAATATTACATATATCTTTTGAAACACCCTGCAAAGGTTCCGCAAGGGAGGTAGGTCTCAATGTTCGGAAAGAAAAAAGAGTCAGACAGCGAAAAGTTTCTCGATAGTCTCGACGATAAGGGAGCGGAGTTCAGACGTTTGCTGGAAGAAGTCTATCAACGTGGAAACGAACTGGCGACACAAAAACAAAAGGCGGATGAGATGGCAACCAAACTAGCCGAGCTGGAACGTAGAACTGAACAAATTCAAACATTCGCTGAACAAACGGCAAAATCCACCGAAACAATAAAAACTGTTCGGGAAAATGCACAGAAGACCGAAGAACAGCTAAGTTCCATAAACGAAAGAACATTAGCAGCGAAAAGCCACCTGGATGCAGTTCTTGCAAAGCAGGATGAGTTTTTAAGACTTAAGGAAGGTTTCCAGGAACTAAGCAACAATATAACCCGACTTGCTGGTCAATTTAACAACCTGCAGGAGAGGGCGGACAAGTATGAAGGGATAGCCAAGAACCTATCCGAAACGGAAACTTCCCTCTCACAGAAAATAACCGAGTTAGAACGGGAAACGACGACCTTATCCGAAAAGGTAAACCAATCTGAAGCTCAAACCACGCAGAAAACAGCTCAGATTCGCAATGAGCTGGAACAGATCACGGAGCAATTTCAACAACTGCAACATTATACCAAGAAAATTAACAAGATTGTACCCTCTGTTGAGAAATTTGAGGTCAAGCTAAACGCCATTAGCGAACGCTCTGAAACCATCAGTACCCAGCTTGAATCTACCACTAAGGCACAGAGGGAAATCCAGCAAAGCACCGAACTTATATTCCAGGTGCACGGCATGTTGAAAGAGTTCGAGAAGAATGTTGCTCAGGTCAGAAATAGAGTGGATGGGGTTCAGCAAACTATTTCCGGGCAGGAAGAAAGAACAACCGTGTTGTCGGAAAGATTAGAATTTCTTGCAAAAGAAGCTGAGAGATACAAACAGGCGGAAAGTAACATTGCAGAGCTTAATGACTTGATTGAACAAATTGAATTGAAGACAAACCTTCTGGAAGACCACCGAACAGTCATAGAAAGGGTAAACGAGAAGGTGGGTAAGCTGGATGTCCTGGCTTGGGAAATAGAAAGCAAATTCGCCGAGCTGGACCGCAAACAGGATGAGATTAGAAAAGTTGAGGAAAAGGTTTCCTCTTTTAACGAGATAACCTCATCGCTGGAGGAGAAATTCCTCAAATTAATAGATATCAAAGCGGAAGCCCAAAATACTATTGAACAATTGAACACATACTCACAGAATTTCCAGCAGTTTGCAGCGCAAATGGAAGAACTGGACACAAAACAGACCTCCCTTACCGAAAATATCGCCAAGGCTGAAAGGTTTCTCTCAGAGATCACCCAGGCAGGCGATAAAATCCAAGAAATAGGTCGCCAATACGATTTTCTTCAGGAGCAGGGCGCTCAGATCAAAGAGATCAGGGATAACTTCTCAGAAATATTTGAGCTGGGGACAACCCTTGATAAGTTCAAGGCGGACCTATCCGAAAGGCAATCGCTTCTGCAGAGTCTGACCGAAAAATCGAATCACCTCTCAACGGTGGTAGAATCCATCGTGGCACGGGAAAACGAGATCATAAGCCAGGAATCTTACCTTTCTACAATTGAAAATAGGCTCAAAGAATTTTCCCGTGAGTTTGATATGCTGGGGGAGGCAACAACCGAACTCCGAGCTGCCGAAAGTACTCTTAAAAGCATAAGAGAGGAAAATGAGAATATTACCAAATTGTTCGGCGAGCAAAAAAAGGTGAAATCTGAACTTACCCAGGATTATCAAAATAGTATTGAAACCATGCGCTCCCTTTGGGCCGAGCTCAATAATCAGACCACAGAGGTAAAGACAAGGCAACAGATTGTCGATGCTGTTTCCCAAAGAATGGAAACTATGGATAGGCTCGTTGACGATATTAGCGAACGAATGCTGTTGCTGAATCGTGAGGATGCCCGGCTTAAGGCTCTTGAAATGAAATTGTCCGACCTCAGTCTGGCGATAACCCGTGTAGAAGAAAAGAAAAAATCCGTCCTCAAGGGTGAGGGTGAACTGGAGGAGATTGGTGATAAGCTCAACGACCTCCTCAAGATAAAAACCCGGGCGGAAGCTGCCACTGAAGACTATAAGACCCTCGCCAACGATGTAGAGAAAACTCTTGGCGAGTTACAGTCTATTAGAAAAGATTTTAAGTCCACCACAGAAAAGATAACCTCCGACAAAAAGAGCGTTGAAACGTTCGTCAATCAGGCAAAAACTTCGCTGGCTCGTGTTGAGGAGATCGCGGTAAAGTTGGAGCAACAGGCACAAAATATCACCGAACAGCATGAAACTCTCACGACGGTTGACGAAAGGCTTAACGCCATCACCATGCTCAGCGACGACCTGGAGGAACGTATCAAATCTATCAATGAGGACCGTGATAAAGTCCTTACCGTTTACCAGGAGCTTCGTGGTCTCAGCAAGCTCTCAGCCGGGGTAAAAGAAGATTTTAAAAACTTGCAAGAAAATGCTGATGGCATCGCCCAACTGCGCAACCAGATAGACGACCTTATGACTATCAATGATAGGGTCAAGAAGCAGTCAACAGAGGTAAGTGAAAAATACAACAAGGTCGCCGAAGTCTCCTCCCAGCTTTTCCGGATCGGCGAGCTGGAAAGCCGACTGGACGAGAATTTAAGGCAGATCGAACAACGACAACAAAGGTTGGAAGAACAGGCGCGACTATTCAGTGAGTTGGAAAGAAAACTAAAAGATGTAGATACAAAACTGGAGATCGTTCACCAGGCCGATAGGCGCGTCAGTATGCTTCAATCTGAAATCAATCGACTGGAATCATATATTAAGGGTAAGGAAAAAACTAACATGGACTTCTAGAAATTATTATTTAGGCGAGCTAAAACCAAATTACTTAGTAGGATGGAATATGTTAAAAAAAATTGCCATTGCCAGTCAAAAAGGTGGTGTTGGTAAAACGACCACATCGGTCAACCTTGCCGCTTCCCTCGCCATCTTAGAGAGACGCATCCTGCTCATTGATCTTGACCCCCAGGGTTGTGCCGGTATCGCCTGCGGCATCACCAATAATAGGGCGATGCGGGGCATCTACGACCTATTTGTTAAAAAGGTACCAATCGTTGAGCTAATATACCGGACGGAAATACCCTATCTTGACATAATACCCGCCAATATCTGGTCTAACATCGCTGAAGAGGAAATGGTACAGGGCAGTAAAAACCGAAGCATTCTTGCCAACTCGCTCTATGAAGTCACTTTCGTATACGATTACATTCTGTTCGACTGCCCCCCCTCCTTAAGCCACATTACCGTTGCAGGCATTACCGCTGCAGACAGCATCATCATCCCGGTGCAGAGTGAATATTATTCCTACCACGCTTTCGAAAGCTTCATTAAGTTAATCCGCACCATCCGCTACGGCCTTAATCCATCAATAGAAATTGAAGGCTTCCTTCTCACCATGTACGACCCACGCACCCGCCTTTCTGCCAATATTAAGCAAAAGCTAAGGCAAAGATTTCCTGGCAAGGTCTTCAACATAGTCATCCCACGCAGTGCCGCACTTGCGGAAGCCCCGGCTTACAAACAACCGGCAATACTCTTTAACATCTCCTCTGCAGGAGCCCAGGCATATCTCAGATTGGCAGAAGAAATAATAACCTCAGAAGAAAAATCCAAAGAAGTAATGGACGCCGGTGTAGATGTAAAGCACTCGAGCTACGAATAAATCCGTATTAGATCTTGTTTAAGTCACAGTGAGTTCGCTCGTTTGGATTGCGGTCTGGGGAAGTTCTTCCGGACCGTCAAGGGTTAGAAATCGCTGTTTATTTGCGAAATGCACCCCACACTGGAATTATTTGAGGAAGAAAAAAAAGTAGAAATAGATGTATCCGTTAGGTAGAAATATTATAAATGATTGCAAAGGGTGAATACAAACCAAAAGCCAAACCCAAGAAAGGTGAGGGATAGTGCGGGCTCTGTGGGCTATTATCGCCTACACCTTAAGGGAGAACGCAGGACGTTGGGCGGTCTATCTTCTCCTGGCTTTGGGAGCGGTCTATCTGATATTTTCAGCACTCTTCTATTCCCCCACCTCATCAGCAAACTGTCCCCACCTGGACTGTGTCCAAGTAGTGGGAATAGCCCGCTCCATCTCCCTCCAATTAGTTGCATTCTGGGGTGTGGTGTTGGGGATCTTCCTGGGAATGAGCTCCTATACCGGGAAGCGGACAGAAAGCCTGGGGAATAAAGCCTTATCCAAAGCCACATCCCGTATTCAGTTCTTACTGGGGCGCTATCTGGGGACTTTGGGGTTCACCCTGCTGGCAACATCGGCTCTCACCGTCCTGGCCATTCTCGTCATCGCTTTCCGCTTAGGCTATCTGGACCTATTGCTATGGTACGGGATAGTCATCACCGCTCTGGGTTTCGCCCTGGCGGTGGCTCTGGCCGGTTTTCTCAGCCTCCTAATCCCCCGCATTGCCGCAGGCTTACTGACCGTAATCGCTTATATCCTCAGCTTCGTTCTGGGAATAGAATCGGTCAAGGAGATGATAACCGTCCTTCCCCAAAATATTGTGGTGAAGGCTATATCCCAGATAATCTATGCCCTAACCCCACCCTTCGCTGACATCCAGAATCTGGCTGATGGAGTGATGAGCGGAAAGACACCCCCGAGCGCCGAGTGGTATTCATTCTTTGTGGGAATATTCTACCTGTTGTTGCTACTCGGCTTCTCCCTGGTGATATTCAGCAAGCGGAAGATAAAATAAACTTCAACAAAAAAGCGGGGTGGGAAACCACTCCGCTTTTTTGTAATCGCCGTTCATTCTCAAAATGTAAATAAGTTGATGGGCACATAATAATTGTGGTAGCAAGAGCTTATCTCATGTGGACGGTAACAAAGAGGTCGCGACTGATCCTCTCCACTTCCAGCTTCTCGTAACTTTCGCCAGCAAATAACTCACGAACCTCTTCCTCTTTATATAAAAACAGATCGCATTTCCTTCTATATCGAATCTTCCGCTGCCGGGCAAAAATACCTCCCTCCAGAGGAAAACTGAAGAAGGCTCTGGTTTTTGTAATAGCTAACACCCTTTTGATGATTTCTTCGGGGTGCTCAATATAATCCATAAAACCTACAACCACCGAATAATCAAACTTCCCTTTTAGGGGATAGACTAAAAAATCGTAACAGATGAAGTTACACCTATCCTCAACGTCGGCAAGCCGGGCATTGCCATCAGCCAGCTCAATCATCCCCTTGGCAAAATCAATCCCCAATATAGATTTTGCTCCTCTCTGCGCCAGTACGATTGCATAATGACCGGAGCCACAACCTACATCAATGACACTTCTTCCCTCTATCGGCTCACAACCCTCAATGGTCTTGATAAACCTAAGTCTCATACTCCTTCCGAATAATCCGTTTATTATTCTATTGAGAAGGGTATTCTCGCTTCCGTAGATTACATTAAAACCCCGGGCGTAGGAATTAAAAAATTGCGATGTTCCCTTCTTTGGCATTATTAGCTCCCTAATAGTCTATACTTTGCGATGAATCTCTCAAAGGTCGTCACCTCAAAGTCGTCAAGTATCCTCATTATCTTCCCTCTCGTCTTCTTTAGACCTACATAAGATTTGAATCTTCGCCTGACGCTCATAGGCAGACGGGGATGGTTGGGCTCTATCTCCCGGGGGTGGATGTAAAAGATTACCGGACGACCCTCCCTCAATACATTCAAAGCGGTCTTTTTAATGAGAGAATATGGGAAAAACCTCAAGTAGCCACCGCCAAATAAGCACAGAGGTCTTCCGAATACTCTTGTAATGGTGATGGGAAATTCTACGAGCCTCCTGGAACCACCGGCGACCAAATAGGGCGCACATCTGCCGCTTTTCATTCCTCCGTGCCCCCGGGGAGCGGGAAACACCGAAGAATCGTAACCGTATCCAGCCTCCATCAGTCCATCAAAAAACCAATCGGTATCCTCTACAACCGAAAACCCCGAGCAGCGATACCCTGAAACCGGACGCCCGGTAATCTCCTCAATGATAGCCTTAGATTTCACCGCATCCTGAAAGAACTCCTGCTCGGTCATCCGATAGATTAGTTTGTGGGAATAGCCATGAGAAGCTATCTCGTGCCCTCTACCAGCCGCTTCCCTCACCAGATGGGGAAATCTTTGGGCCACCCAACCCAGAAAGAAACAGGTGACCTGAACATCCTTCTCACTGAAGATGTCCAAAAGCTTTCTAAAATTCTTCTCAACGTGCGATGGCAATGAATCCCATTCCGATATCTTCGGAGCGGATGGAATGTCCAAGATGTGAAACCAGTCCTCAACATCAACTGAAAATATACACTCCATCTTTATGGTCTCCTACATTAAGCCACACAATAAAATCAAGTTCTTCAAATCCGGTTGAAATGGTTTGGTCAAAGCCGAAGCGTAGCTGATTGCACCTCAAAAAATACAGTATCCAGAAACAAGTTTTACTTGATGGATGCCAAAAATAAGCAGGACTTTCGTCAATTAAAGGCTATAAATATCGCCTCTTAGCGCTACCCTCAAAATGTAAAAGAGATTATCGGCACCATTATCGTCCTATCCTTCACCTGTCCCGCCCCCTCCTCAATCGGCGCCGGTCGCTTTACCAGGTTGTAAGTGATAAGCGACACCAGGGGGGAGATGAGCGTCCCCCAGGTGGTCAAAGGTCCTATATCAAGCAGGGACCCCAGCACCAGCAATGACAGCCCCGCCCCCAGGGTTGCTCCGAAGGTGAGGGGGTCGTTGGCGCTGTCGTCACCCAGATACTCCCCGGCAAAATAGACCCCCAGCGAGCCTCCCACGCACCAACCGACCATCCCCCCCACCAGCCCCCCACCGGCGTGCTGTGGGGTGGTCTTATAGACCAGGTTGCCTATGGCTACTCCGGTAATGAATCCTCCTGCGGCGCCTGCCGCCCCCAGCCCCACCTCTGCGACGATCAGCCTGGCGGAATAGCCGTCCTGCTCCCGAGCAATAACAGTCCCACTCAAAAGATTGAGCAGGATAAGGAATACAACTATGCCGGCTAAGGCACGCATTATCTGCCCCCTTTGGGCAGGGCATAGCTCCTGAACAGCTCCCCCCACTCGGTATCCAGTATCTTCTTAACCCGCCTCTTGCCGATGAAGGGATACCAGAACCAATCATGATACATCTTGGAGGCTAGATAAGACCAGGCAACGATAGGGGTGCGCAACAGGGGCTTCTCAAGGGGTTTCAGCCATCCGTGATATATCATCTTCTGCCCCCGACTGGCGAAGGTGTCCTCGTCGTGGGCGAAATGCAGGTTGACCCTGGAGACATCCTCACCCACCACCTTTATCTTACTAAAATCGCCTATTCCCAGTCCCTTCTCGTGGGCCAGGCGGATAAAGTCCAGCTCCATCGGTTCAATACCCATCATGTGAGCGGCAACGGAGTCCATCGCCACCTGGTCCCCGGAGGCTAAAATATAGTTGGTAATGCGGGGACGCATCGCCCTGGGACCGGGTCCCTCTCCACCGATGGAACCGTCCATCACCGCAAAGACACCCTTATGTATCTCATACTGAATGGTGAGTAAGTCAACCAGAGTCTGGTGGATGACAGCATGGGTCCAGTGGCGCCTCTCGGAGAGCAGACCGCCGAAGGCGTTCTTCATCGCCCCGGTCATGGTGGTGAAGACATGGGTCTTCAAGAGGGGCAGTTGGATGATACCGGTGCCGGGGAAGTTGTTGGGTATCTTGGTCCCCTCCGGATAGGTTTCATCCAGAGCCGGGGTCTCCCCCCGGGGATGAAAGACCTCCCACTTTATGGGCGGTTCATAGAGATAGGTGAAGGGGATGCCGTATTTCAGGGAGACGGACTCCAGATGGTTATTGACATTTGCCGGCTTGGGGTCCACCACCACCGTCTGATTGTGGGTATAGCGCAGCTTCCGCCGAAGAAAACCGTCCTCCAACAGTTTCTTGGTCACCCCCTCCAATTGCCAGGGCGTGGTGGAGCAGGCGGGATAATAGTGGTGCCAGGAGATGTTTATCTTCAGATGGACTACATCCTGCGGCTGGATAAACTTCTGATACTCAGCCATATCCATCGCCCGCCCGATGTCCTCAACCACCGTGTCAGGCGAGGTCCTCAAAACCGCCACTTTGGCTCTACCCACTTGTGACAGATTTCGTGCGCTCATTTTCCCTTCCTCCACTAATCAACTGGAGAATATTAACCCAAACTAAACTCACTGTCAAGGTAACACCATTTGCTCTCAAATCACAATTTTAAGGGGGGGCTTTGTAATATCCCCCCCGAATGAAATTTTATCCTATAAGACTACTTCTTGCCCTTTGTCTTGGCTTTCCTCTCCCCCTCCAGTTTGAAGGAGCTACGCTTGCTGGACCAGACGGCATATACCAAGAGGATGAGCCCGCAGCAGACGAGCACCACCAACCGCCAATCCCAGTCCTTATAACTAACCACAAGGGGAGCGATGATCAATGCCACCAGGCTCATCACCTTGATTAGCGGGTTGAGAGCCGGACCGGCGGTATCCTTGAATGGGTCGCCCACGGTGTCGCCGACCACCGCCGCCTTGTGGCAATCGGAGCCCTTGCCACCGTAGAGACCGTCCTCAATGGATTTTTTGGCGTTGTCCCAGGCTCCGCCGGAGTTTGCCAGGAAGACCGCCAACAACTGACCCACCAGTATGGTGCCGGCAAGATAGGCGCCAAGAGCCGCTTCCTTGAAGACAAATCCGACCACGATGGGGGTGACGATGGCTAGAATTCCGGGGCTTATAAGCTCGCGCAGAGCCGAGCGGGTGCAGATATCCACACAGCGGGTGTATTCCGGTTGTGCCTTGCCCTCCATCAATCCTTTAATCTCCCGAAACTGCCTCCGCACCTCATTGATGACCTCGCCGGCGGTCCGACCTACCGCTCGGATGGTAAAGGAGCTGAACAGGAAGGGCACCGCTCCGCCGATGAGCAGTCCGATGAAGACCACCGGGCTGGAGATATTGATAGCGGAGATTTTGGAGCCGACCTTGCCGATCTCGGTGAAGTAGGAGCCGAAGAGGCTGGTGGCGGCTATCACCGCACTGGCGATGGCGAAGCCCTTGGTGATGGCTTTGGTGGTATTCCCCACCGCATCCAGCCCGGCGATGATGCGGGAGGTCTTCTCATCCCCCTCCTTGGACATCTCAATTATCCCCTGGGCGTTGTCCGCTACCGGACCGAAGGAATCCATAGCGATAATTACCCCGGTGGTGGTTAACATCCCCATCCCCACCAGGGAGATAAGGTAAAGAATCATGGAAAAGGAAGCGTTGGCTCCGGCAAGAAGCACGGAGACGAAGATGGCTAAGGCGATGACCAGGATTGCCCATACCGAGCTTTCCATACCGACGGCAATTCCGGAGAGGATGTTGGTCGCGGTGCCGGTCTTGGTGGCGGCGGCTATCTCCTTAACCGGTTTGCGCTTGATGGAGGTAAAGTGCTCGGTTATGAGGCTGATGACCACCGCCAGACACAAGCCGACCACGGTAGCCCAGAAGACCCGCATATCCTTCACATAAGCGTAGGCGAAATAGAAGAAGCCGACGGCGGAGAGGACCGCGCTAATGATGAAACCGCGGTTGATGGCTCGCATAGCGTGGGTCTCCTTCTTGCCCGCTTTTACCACATAGGTGCCGAATATAGAGGTCAGCACCCCAACTCCCCGCACCAGAAGGGGGAAGAAGACCCCCACGAAACTGCCGGGAAAAGCGGCAAGTCCCAGTATCATAGAGGCTACCAGGGTCACCTCGTAGGACTCAAATATGTCCGCCGCCATCCCGGCACAATCGCCGACATTATCGCCCACATTGTCGGCTATGACCGCAGCGTTGCGGGGGTCGTCCTCGGGGATGCCAGCCTCCACCTTGCCCACCAGGTCGGCGCCTATATCTGCGGCTTTGGTGAAGATGCCTCCGCCGACTCGCATAAACAGAGCCAGCATACACCCCCCGAAGCCGAAGCCGATCAAAACCTCGTAGGATTCCTCCCGGAAGATGAGGAAGATGACCGTCGCCCCCAGAAGCCCCAAACCCACGGTGAACATCCCGGCAACGCTGCCGCTGCGGAAGGCTATGGTCAGCGCCTCCTGAAAGCTGGTCTTTGCCGCATGGGCGGTGCGCACATTGGCGCGCACTGCAAGGCTCATACCCACAAAGCCCACCAGGGCGGAGAAGAATGCCCCCAGAAAGAAGGCTAACATCCTGCCGATGGCGATGCTATCAAAAAAGTCAAATCTGCCGGTGAAATGGTCCTTGGGGATTGCGGTGAGATATAGAAGAACCCCAAGGATGATTGTGAAGAAGACGATGGTTTTGAACTGGCGATTCAGGTAAGTCCGAGCACCCTCCTGGATTGCCTTGGCAATCTCCTGCATCTTTTTGGAGCCGGCATCCTTTACGAGAATATGGCGGATGAGATAGATGCCATATAAAATGCCGATAAACGCACAACCCAGAACCACCCAGATGGAAAGGTTCTCAAATGACGGAATTGACTCAGACGGAATCTTTAGAAAATCCATTGAGATTACCACCCTCTCCCTAAAAATCTTAAAAACCAACTGATAAAAAAACACCCTTTACAAGGATGAATTTTTTGAAAGATAACATCCAGTCAAATGTTTGTCAATAGCCTAAAACTCCCCAAAAACCCACATACCATCATTTATCTTGACTTCCCACAAGCTGATTTGCTATCTTATCAAGAAAGCATAACTCGCCACTTAGGAGCCCGTCATGGCTTTACTTGCCGTCTTTTTAGGAATAATCCCCGGAATCTTCTGGCTTTGGTTTTTCTACCGCAAGGATAAATATAACCCCGAGCCCAAGAGGCTCATCGCCCTGGTCTTCTTCGCCGGGGTTCTCTCCGTCATACCCACCTTCATATTAGAAGAACTCTTCAATGCCTTTATAGCTCCAATGGAACTGGCAACCGGGAAGGTCACCGATTGGCGAGACACTCTGCAGATATTTGTGGTCTTCTTCTTCGGGGTAGGACCCATAGAGGAGTTCAGTAAATATCTGGCGGTGCGTATCTCTATTTACCGCAACCGCAACTTTGACGAGCCGGTTGATGGGGTCATCTACGCTGTCGCCGCCGCCTTAGGCTTCGCCACCCTGGAAAACATCCTGTATATCCTTAGTGCCGCTGATGTTAAAGGAATGCTTTTCATATTCATCTTACGCTTCTTCCTGTCCACATTGGCACACATCTACTTCTCGGCTATGTGGGGCTACGGCTTGGGGCGAAAGAAGTTCAAGCGGGGAAAAGCTATGGTCCTGAAGGGACTTATCCTGGCAAGTTTTCTGCACGGGCTCTTTAACTTCCTGCTCACCTGGAATATCTACGCCGCCATCCTGGTCCTTCCGCTGATGGTCATTATGGGACGACTGACCGGCGCCCGCATCAAGGACCTGCTCATGCTTTCGCCCTACAGACCCAT
Source organism: Candidatus Coatesiibacteriota bacterium (assembly GCA_030602715.1). Classification (GTDB taxonomy): domain Bacteria; phylum RBG-13-66-14; class B26-G2; order B26-G2; family JAUVZD01; genus JAUVZD01. The sequence goes on along the minus strand of JAUVZD010000010.1, from coordinate 39,569 downwards.
CATACGGGCTAAAGTGCACTGTCCACACTGCCAGAAGCTCGCCCAGCCCAAAGACTACAATCTAATATGCAACATCTGCGGCAAGCGCATCCCCTTCAAGGCGGATATGGAGGTATACTGCCCCAGGTGTAAGACCAAGATTGATACCGAGACGGTGCTCTGCCCCAACTTTGAGTGCAGAATGCACATCGGACCTCCCGGCTTGACCACCGCCCAGGCGGCGATGAAACTGCAGAACATGGGCGTGCTAATGGAACCTCCGAGCAAGAAGAAAAAGAAGAAGCCGGCTACAGCGTAGTCGACTTAAACTATCTAAAAAAGGGAGTTAAGAATGGATACCCCATTTAAGTTAATTTCCTTATTCCTAGCCCTCACCATACTGATTATCTCTTTGAATGGAGTAATACTCGCAACTGAAGGCCAGGAGAATGAGGATAAAATTACACGGCAACATAATATTGAAAACCTAGGATGGTTTTGTCCTAGTTGTGGTATGTATATACCTTTTGTTAAAACCATCTGTCCCTACTGTAATGAGGAGCGTCCTCTAAAAACCAAGAATCTTAGGTGGTCCTGCCCACAATGTGAAGAGTTTGTGCATTTTGATAAGTTATTCTGCACCTCCTGCGGAGAGGAGAGACCAGCGACCAATTCTAACCAGTATCAACTCTTTAACAAAATTGATAAACATCCCAGTATGCGCAGTATAGGATTTTGGACAATGATTTGTGGCGCAATTGCTCTTGGAGGTTCTATTGTTGGTCTCACTTATGTCCTCATTAGCGAATATAAACATGATCCCAAATTTTTCACATCTACGACTATTGCCACTGGAGCTTTTACCGGCATTAGCGTATTATTTTATACTATAGGACGAACATCTTCTGATATGGTTCCGGTAAACCCAAAGCTATACGACTTTCTTGGTTCTAGCTCTATGTATAACTATCGTTTACTTGATGACCGTCCAACTCTACAAGAAGATTTCCAGATTATTGGAATGAACTTCACCTTCTAAAAACAACATCTATTATAATATCAGGGCTTACAAGGCAAATAATTCATAATGACTTGGAAGCGCTTGAAAAGCAATAACTAGTGGAACTTAATTCACATTTAAACCTGGGAGGTCTGAATGAATAACCCTTTTAAGCTAATATCCCTTTTTCTAGCCCTCACCATACTGATTATCCCCCTGAATGGGATTATATTCGCTGACGAAGACTATGAGAATGAAGAAGAAACCACTCCACAGAAAAATACAGAAGATTCAATATGGGTCTGTCCTATGTGTGGTGAGTTTATTTCTTTCATTGAAACTATCTGCCCATCCTGTGGATATGAACGACAGGAACAGAAGCCTGAGGAGGGCAAGATTGGCGACCTGCGGTGGCTTTGCCCTGAATGTGGAGAGTATGTGAAACTTGATGAAGACTATTGTCCCTACTGCGAAGAAGAAAAACCGCAAACCGATTCTAACCAATTCCAACTCTTCTATGAAGTAAAAAAACACCCCACTATGCGCAATGCAGGCAAATGGATGACGATCATTGGTATATGTAACATTGGGGGGTCTTTTGCTTTAATATCTTTGCCCGAAAAAGCAGACGAAGGCATCCCTGTCGTTCTTATTGTAGGTATACCATTACTCCTCTCTGGTTTGGTTCTAGCGGGAATAGGTATTCCACTTCTTATTATTGGGCGTGGTTCTGATAAGATCCCGATAAACCCAGCAACCTATGATAAGCTAGGTTACAACTCTCTGGACAACTACCGTCTCCTTGACGACCGACCCATGCTCCAAGAGGAATTCCAGCTTGTGGGGATGAGTGTAACCTTCTAATTATGCGCACTAAACATACTCTCTACCCCCATTTCCAATTGACACCTCACACAGTCTGTGTTATCTTTCACATACTAATCGCTAATCTTACCCCCACTCACCAACTCCTCTTCCGGGAGCACCTATGACCGTCCTCAAAGACTTCAGCGCCGTCTTCAATTTAGCAAAAAAGCACAAGCGTAAGGTTGCCGTGGTGGCTGTTGAGACATCAACGGTCGTGGAAGCGGCTAAGATGGCTACCGATGAGGTAATTGCCCTCCCTCTCTTTATCGGCGATTCTGCCAAGATAAAAGAGATAACCGGAAAAATCTTCCCCGCCAAAGAGACCCCGGAGATTGTCCACCAACCGGACCCCATTTCAGCGGTGAAGACCGCCTGCGACCTGGTCAAAGCCGGCAAAGCCCAGGTGGTGATGAAGGGCGACCTCCCCACCGCTCTGTTCATGAAAGGCATCCTGGATAAGGAGGAGGGCTTAAATATCGGTAGATTCCTCTCCCACATCGCCGTCCTCTCCATCCCCACCTACCACAAGCTGCTGTTCATCACCGACGGTGGTTTGAACCTGTCACCCGACCTATCCGCCAAGGTAAATATCGTGCAGAACGCCATAGACTGCACCCGCAGATTGGGTTATGATAACCCCAAGGTAGCATGTCTTGCCGGCGTGGAGACGGTGGACGAGAAACAGCAGGACACCCTGGACGCCGCAGTGCTCACCGAGATGGCTATGAGAGGTCAGATTTCAGGCGGCATCGTTGACGGTCCCTTAGCCTTAGACATAGCGGTGAGCAAGGAATCAGCTCAAGTAAAGAAGATAAAGAGCGATGTGGCAGGAGACGCCGATATTTTCCTGGTGCACAATATGGCGTGCGGAAATATCCTGGCAAAGGGGCTTATGTATCTGGGCGGGGCTCAAGCCGCAGGCATCGTCATGGGAGCGTCCGCCCCCATCATCCTCCTCTCCCGAGCCGACGACGCCCAGACCAAACTCCGCTCCATCGCCCTGGGAACTGCCGTCGGGGTAAACGGTTAGAGTAATCTAAGCTATAATGAATGCATTTGTAAAACTCAACCAATAATCCAATGCGACCATCTAACTTCCACAAGAAAGAAATACCGGGGAAAGCAGCGAGGAAGGTGACATTCCTCGCCTTGGCTATGTCTCTTCTCACCGGGATACTCTTCGCTCAGGTAACACCCGCCAACGGCGATGAGGAGATCCGCCGCCCCATTCTCCCGCCCCCCGATATCCGCCTGGCGGTATCCTTCGGCGGGGGCTACTCCGTCCTGCTCGGTGATTGGGCTAACCATTTCAAGAATGGACCCTTCGCCAAGCTGGGAGTGCGCTTCTCCTATCCCACCAGCAGTTATGTCGTAGCCCAGGCGATATTCAGCTACCACCGTCACAACGGGTTGGCAGAGGGGACCAGATTGAGCAAGTATGAGGTCGGCGGGGGGCTCGCCATCCAGCCCCTGCACTACTCCCGAATAAGCCCCTATGCCCAGCTCAATTTCGCCTTCGCCTCGGTCCACTCCGAGTTTAACGATAGAAGCATTACCAGCGACCTGGGATTCGGCGGGGGGGTGGAGTTCTTCTTCGGCATTGAGCGCAAGTTCTCCATAAATGTAGGTAGTTTCTGGCATTACACCCGGGTCTACATCGGCGACGATGGCGGAGAGTACTCCTCCGGACTGCAGTCGGTTCAGTTCCCGGTAATTCTCAGCTACTACATATACTAGCAAACTAATCCCGGCTTCAACCACAGAGATGACACCTAATATGGAACCTTTGATATTGGTCATCAACCCCGGCGCCTCCTCCACCAAGGTATCCATCTTTTCAGGCGATATGGAGGAAGAGGGCGAGACCCTTTACCACGACGACGACATCGTCAAACTGCCCACAAACGAACAGTATCTTCCACGTCTTAGGGCGGTGCGCAACTTCCTCGGCGAGAGGAAGGTGGAGCTGGGAGAACTCACCGCAGTCATCGGCAGAGGGGGAGCCTTCAAGCCGTTAGCTGGAGGAACTTACCGGGTCAACCAGGCTCTGCTTGAGGACATACTATCCGGAAATGTCGCCGCCGACCACGTATCCAATCTGGGCTCACTCATGGCTAACGAACTCGCCCAGGAGGCGGGCAAGCCGGCATACTTCGCCGACCCGGTATCGGTTGACGAGTTCGTCCCTGAAGCCCGGCTGTCGGGTCTTCCGGAACTGCCCCGCATCTCCCTGCTTCATGCGCTCAATATCCGCGCCGTCGCCCATCGTGCCGCCGATGAGCTGGGCAAAGCCTTCAGCGACCTTTCGGCGGTGGTGGTCCATCTGGGGAGTGGGGTCTCGGTAGCCACCTTGCGCCAGGGAAAGTTGATAGATGTCAACAACGCCAACGACGGCGACCCCATGAGCCCGGAGCGGAGCGGTAGTCTTCCCACCACCGGCTTAATCAAGCTATGTTACAGCGGAAAATACGACCAGAGGGCATTAATCAAGCGGGTGACCAAGCAAGGGGGCTTCTTGGCTTATCTGGGGGAGAGCGACATGCGCAAGGTGGTGCAGAGGGTGGCAGAGGGGGATGAGGAAGCGGTTTTAGTGATGAAGGCGTTCATCTTTCAGCTGGTAAAGGCGATTGGGGCGTCGGCGGCAACCCTTCAGGGGAAATTTGATTGCGTCATCCTCACCGGCGGGACCGCCCACGACAAATCTCTGGTGGAGGAGATAGAGCGAAAGGTGGCTTGGATGGGCAAGGAGGTCAGGGTCTATCCCGGCGAGGGGGAGATGTCCGCTTTGGCGTCTGCGGTGCTTCGGGTGCTTAGGGGAGAAGAGAAGGCTAAGGAGTATAGGTAGTTATGAGTGACTTATCCATACTCAGTGAGAAGGATCGCTCCACAGTGGAGGAGTTCGCCGCTGCTCTCCGGGCGATGTTGGGCGATCGGCTCATTAAACTAATCCTCTACGGCTCTAAAGCCCGGGGTGAGGGCAGAGAGGAAGCTGATATTGACATTCTGGTGGTTGTTGAGGGGCTAAAACGCGAAGAAGAACAGCAGATGAGCGACATTGCCGGAGAAATACTGGTCAATTCAGGAGTTCTTATATCAATAATTGTCTTCGATTCTAATGATTTAGAATGGTCTATGGGAGAAAAATCACCGTTTATAAAAAGTGTCTCAAGAGAGGGTATTGAAATTGGATGAGACTAAAGAGTATATTCGCATAAGAATAGATGATGCGGAAAATTTGGTTCACACCGTTGAAAGATTGATAGAAATTGGGGACCTAAGATCTGCCGCAAATAGAATCTATTATATTTTTTTCTATCTAATGTCCGCCTTTATCGCCTCCAAGGAACTCTCGGTAAAAAGCCACAGTGGTCTAATAAGCACCTTCACCAGCGAATATATTTCCACAGGCATCATTGATAAAGATGTTGGAAAAACAATTCGGAACGCTTTTGATAATCGCAGTAAAGCGGATTATGCTTTAAAACCCTCAATATCCGAGAAAGATATTAAGGTGTCCTTAAGAAAAGCCAAAGAATTCATTATTTTCAGCAAGAACTATTTTAAAATTGAGCAAGGCTGAAATCCTCTAAAAAATTTTTATATCCACCCCTCCCCTCTCCAACAGACCAGGCGGTTCACCCTTGCAAAAAGTACTACTCTCCGGCAACGAAGCGGTGGCTCGTGGAGCTTACGAGGCGGGCATCCGTGTCGCCACCGCTTATCCCGGCACCCCCTCAACGGAGATACTGCAGGCGGTGGCTGATAACTATCCGGACATCTACTGCGAATGGTCGGTCAATGAGAAGGTGGCTGTGGAGGTGGCTATTGGTGCCTCCTTCGGGGGGGTGCGCTCCCTCTCAGCCATGAAACATGTGGGGCTCAATGTCGCCGCCGACCCCTTCTTCTCCCTTGCCTACATCGGCTCAGCTACCGGGGGGATGGTCATCGTCTCCGCTGACGACCCCTCCATGCACTCCTCGCAGAACGAGCAGGACAACCGCAACTACGGCAGGCACGCCAAGGTTCCGGTCCTGGAGCCTGCCGACTCCCAGGAGGCAAAGGACTTCACCGTCTGGGCCATCAAGATAAGCGAGAGATTTGACACCCCGGTCATCCTGCGCCTTACCACCCGCATCTCCCACTCCAAGTCGGTGGTTGAGTTGGGGGAACCCGTAAAGCCCAACAAAGCCACCTACGAGAAAGATGTAAACCAGCGGATGATACTTCCCGCCATTGCCCGCAAAATGCGCATAAAAGTGGAGGAACGGCTGAAGAAACTTATCGAGTGGGGTGAAGATTGCCCCTTAAACATCATGGAGATACGGGACAAGAAGGCTGGAGTCATCACCTGCGGGGTCACCTATCACCATGTCCGCGAGGTAGCCCCAGAGCTATCCACCCTCAAGCTGGGGATGGTCTATCCCATTCCGCCCAAGCTGGTCAGGAAATTCACAGATTCGGTCAAGGAGCTCTACATCGTTGAGGAGCTGGACCCCTTCATAGAAATGGAGTTAAACCACCTGGGCATCTTCCCCAAGAAGGGTAAGGATGTAGTGCCGGTTCTCTATGAGCTGAACCCGGAGCGGGTGGAAGCCGCCCTGAAGGGTGAACCGGATCCCATAAGTCCTCCGATGCCGTCGGATATTCCCAACCGTCCCCCGGTCCTCTGCCCGGGATGCCCCCACACCGGGGTCTTCTACAACCTGCACCGCATGAAAGCCCGTGCAACCGGCGACATCGGCTGTTACACACTGGGGGCGCTTCCCCCACTCTCGGCGATGGACACCTGCGTCTGTATGGGAGCGAGCTTGGGCAACGCCCTGGGGCTGGAGAAGGCTTTAGGCGAGGAGTTCAACAAGAACCTCTTTGCCGTCATCGGTGAATCCACCTTCATCCATTCCGGCATCACCGGGCTGGTCAACTGCATATACAACAAGGGTAACACCAACCTCATAATTCTTGACAATCGGGCGACCGCGATGACCGGACATCAGCCCAACCCAGCCACCGGCGTCACCCTTATGGGTGAGACCACCCACGAGCTGGACCTGGCTGAACTCGCCAGGGCTTGCGGCGCCAGCTATGTCGCCGAGGTGGACCCCTACGACCTTGCCAAAACCCGCAAGGCGCTTGAGGAGGCTTCCGAAAGCGAAGGCGTCTCCGTGGTCATCAGCAAGCGCCCCTGCGCCCTCATAGTCCGTGATGAGTGGAAGCCAGCACTGCGTGTTGATGTGGAGGCATGCAACGGATGTCGCCTCTGCTTGCAGGTGGGCTGTCCGGCTCTCAGCATGAAGGAGAAAATAGCGGTGATAGACCGGGTGCTGTGCACCGGCTGTGGCGTGTGCGCTCAGGTCTGTCCCGAGGAGGCAATCCTTGAGAGGGCGGTGATATAGAGTGAAGAAGGCTGATGTGCTCATAGCCGGCGTCGGAGGTCAGGGCATCATCCTCGCCTCGGAGATTATCGCTCTCTCTGCGATGAAAGAGGGGCTGGATGTGAAGAAGGCTGAGGTGCACGGGATGAGCCAGCGCGGTGGTAGCGTGGTCTCCACTCTGCGCTACGGGCAGAAGGTCTTCTCACCACTGATCAAATCCGGCACTGCGGACATCCTCCTCGGCTTTGAAAAGCTGGAAGCCTATCGCACCGCCCAGGCGGTCAAGCCTGACGGGGTAATAATCGTAAACGACCAGGAGATTTACCCCATCACCGTCGCCTCCGGTAAGGCAAAATATCCCCAGAATCTGGACCAGCTTCTAGTTCAGACCGGACGCAAGGTCATCAAGATAGACGCCTACAACATTGCCAAAGAACTGGGCGAGGTGCGGGCGGTCAATGTGGTCATCCTCGGAGCCCTTGCCAGCCAACTGGACCTCAACAAGGAGAGCTGGCTTTCAGCCATTAAGGAGAGGGTCCCCAAAAAGGCGGTGCAGGTAAACCTGAAAGCATTTCAGAAAGGCTGGGAGGTAGGCGAAAAGCAAGTGTAGAGTATTTGACTTATAAAATGAGAACCGTCGTCCTTTGGGCGACGGTTCTTTTATTGTCATAAAATAAAAATTGTCCCGGCACAAATTTTGACCCGGGCTGGCTTTGCCCGGGTCAAAGGACATTCTATGGTCTGTCTTTACTACTTCTCGTTGTACTCGCCACAGTCCCAGCAGTAGAACGAGTCCCAGTAGCGAGGTACGAAGTTATACTCCCCGCAACTCCAGCAGATCCAACCGTCGCTGGTGGTGCCGCAGCTCCAGCAGGCATAGTCATCCCAAGCCAGGGGAACAAAGTTTATGGCATCGCACTCGCTACAGTGCCAGCTATCATACTCGTATCCGCAGTAGGGACAAGCGAAATTATACAAGCCTTCATCCACATTAAAAGCCCGTCCACAGTAATCGCAATACACAGTAACGTCAGCCATTGTCGAGCTTGCTGCAGTCAGAACCAGCAGAAACACGCTGAGAGCTATTACCTTGCGCATTAATCTCCTCCTTCAGAATTTCAGGATAAGTTCCAGAATCTTTTGTGATAAATTATCATAAAAATCCATCCAAATCAAGAGTTTTTTCTATTAATTTTTTGTCAGGTTTTGACCAATCCAGCCTCCTCTGTTGGGCTTGCATACTTGTCATCCTCCAATGAGTATGATAACATACAGAGATTACACGAAACGAGTAAAACCATGGCTTCCACTTTCCAACTCAGCGGTGCGGTCATCGTCCCCCTGGACACCGAAGGGAGCAAGCCCTTTGTGGGGAACCTGGTGGTGGAGAAAGGACGCATTGCCTGGCTGGGACCGGCGGAGGATATGCCCGGGCGGTATCTCGGCATATCCCAAGAGGAGCTCTCCGGTCAGGCGCTCCTCCCCGGGCTGATAAACGGACACATCCACTCAGAAGCGGTAATATTCAGAGGGCTTCTGGAGGGCTTGACCCTCATAGAACAGTATCATCCAACATGCCGGCTAAATGAGCTTTTGACGCCGAAGGATACCCCCCTCATCCGCAAGCTGGCTTACCTGGAGTGCGCCAAAGGGGGGACCACCTTCATCCTGGACCACGCCTTCACCACCATCAAAGGGGACATCTGCGAGCCTTTCAGGACCGTGGGCGTCTGGGGGGGACTGACCCTGGGGGAGAAGACGGCACCGGAAGACTTCCAAATGGTAGCCGAAGGGGGCTTCCTCCCCTACATCAACGCCCCGGGCGAGGAGGACTGGACCGAGGAGACCTTGACCGGCTACGCCCGCCTGAGGGACAAACTGGGAGTTCCCCTCTATCTTCATCTGGCGGAGACCACCTGGCGGTGGCAGATAGCCAAGGACCGCTTCAACGCCTCACCGGTAGCCGCCCTGGATAAATTCGGCACACTTGAATCAGGAACTGTAGGGGTGCACGGAGTGTGGATGGATGAGGACGACATCGCCCTTCTGGCGAAAAATGCGACCGCCATAGTCAACACCCCAACCTCGGAGATGAAACTCGGCGACGGGGTAGCCCCTCTTCCCAGGTTGCTCTCAGCGGGGGTCAAAGTGGGGCTGGGCACCGACGGCGCCTTATGGAACAACGGCAACGACATGCTTGCAGAAGCCAAGGTCGCCTGCCTCCTGCACCGCCTGACCACCGCCCCCAATTCTCTAAGTGCGGAGAATGCCCTACGCCTGGCGACCATAGACGGCGCCCGCTGTTTCGGCGTTGAAAAGGAGACCGGCAGTCTTTCGGTGGGCAAGCGGGCGGATATGTTCACCATCAATCTTATTCAGCCCCACCTCCAGCCGATATATCCCGGCGAGAGGGGCAATATAGTAGAAAACATCGTCCTCTGCGCCTCACGTGGGGATGTAGTCAATCTCTGGGTGGCTGGCGAGAAGATAATCTCCGGGGGCTTTTCCACCAGAATTGACGAGGAGAAACTCATCGGTGATTTCGCCTTGCTGGCGGAGAACCTGCAAGACAAGATAAAAAATGTAATTTCCAGGAAGGTCATCCTTGAATAATTCCCCCTCGCCGACGGGGTAACCCGCAGAAAGCGTATGATAGATAAGACCACGCATTATTAGACTATGAAAATTTATAAACTGTGCCAGCAGCCACAAATTAGAGACGGACAAAAACAAAATATGTCCCTTTGCTGAAACAAAGAGGTAACCTATGAGTGAAAGACTCCCCCACAGATGCGCCCCCTGCCCGGACAAGACCTGCCATCGGGGGGTGGACTGCCAGCCCGGCGAGCATCCTCAGCTTGCCTCCGCCCTGGCGGACGAAGAGCTGGGTCCTCTCCTCCGCACCGCCGCCCGCCTGGAGGCGGAACACTACTGCAAACTGGGGCGCATTCAGGAGTTCCTCACCTTTGCTCAATTTGCCGGATTTGAGCATGTAGGACTCGCCTTCTGCATCGGTCTTGCAGCCGAGGCGGAGGTCATAGAGCGATACCTCTCCAAGCACCTAAAGGTCTCCTCGGTCTGCTGTAAAGTCTGCGCCCAGATAAAAAGCGATTTCTCCCTGCCCAGGATAAATCCCCGGAATGAGCTGGAGACCGCCTGCAACCCGGTAGCCCAAGCCGAAGCCCTCAACCGAGCCAAAACCCAGCTGAACGGCATAGTGGGCTTGTGTATGGGGCACGACGCGGTCTTCACCCGCCTCTCAAAGGCTCCTGTCACCACTATCATAGCCAAGGACCGCCTGCTGGCACACAACCCCCTGTCAGCGGTCTATTCACGGTATCTGCGGAGGAGTGTGCTGGGATTGGAGGAGTGAGCCATTTCAATCATACAATTTGACAACGAAAAAGCCCCCCCCCGCCAAAGGCGGGGGGGCTTTTCATCTCACGAAAATCTTTTATACTTTATTGGATTTACCGCAACACCACTGCCCTGGCGCTAGCCTCTAAGCCCCCTTGGTTCGCCCGCAGGGTATAAACCCCGCTAGCCAGATTGGAGACATCAATCACCGCTTCCATCTCGGTGGGCTCGGTAGCCTCAAATCGCCGTTCAAGCACCAGCCGCCCGGAGATGTCGTATAGGGTAAGTTCCACTGGTCCTGCCTCGGGCAGAGCCAGCAGGCAGGTAAGATTATCGGATGAGGGGTTGGGATAGAGGGCCAGGATGGAGAAGGAGATGGGCTGTCCTGCTGTCGCTTGGGTGGTGCCCAGTATTTCCGGGGCGTCGGCGGCGAGCACCGCCTCCAGTTTGTATTGGTAGGCTACGCCGAAATCCACATGTGAGTCGGTGTAGGAGTAAGGGTTCTCGCCGGTGATGAGGTCGGGGTTTATCTTCTGCCAATTATCTTCCAGAAGGCGAGGATACCTATCCTCGCCGAGCGAGGTCATTTCATCTATCATCTCCCGGCGGTAGAGGTTGAAGCCGGCGATCTGCTCGCCCTCGGTGGTTTGGACGTGCCAGGTGATGGAAATGGTATTCCCTTTTGCTTGAGCGTTAAAGGAGATAAGTTCCACATCTGTTCCTAATTGACAACCTAAATAAAAATAGCTGATATGGGGGTAGTTGTGATCATCTAGAGCAATGGAACTATACTTACCCACTTCCAATTCAGAGTCCACAACCTGTATTTCCCAATCTTCACCTGTCCAGTATGAATACTTAAGATCTTCATTTTTAGCGGCATAATAGGATACATGGGGATAATCTTGGCTATCAATAGCTATTGAGGTTCCTGAAAACGCAAATCCATCATCCACAATTTGTTTATCCCACCCACTACCCGTACAATGGGCATACTCTAGATTTCCACTTCCACCTTTATACGATATGTGAGGTTGGTTTTGAGAATCAATGGCTATTGAATTAAATCTGCCTGCCTCACCTGTGTCTACAACCTGTTTTTCAAAAAAATTACCATTCCATTTTGCATACCAAAGAGAATTAACAACATACTGATTAGAATACGAGATATGTGGGTAGTCTTGGGAGTCAACGGAAACAGAACTATGTAAACCAGCATGCGGACTACCATCAACGGTATATATTTCCCAGACGCTTCCCGTCCAGTAGGCATACTTAAGGTTAGTATAGTATCCACCAAAACAATATGATATATGCGGATTATCCTGAGAGTCTAGGGCGATTGAGGTGTATTTTCCCGTGGTGTCATATGAATCCACAGTCTGGATTTCCCACTCGCTACCCGTCCATTTACAGTATTTGAGGTTATTGTCATTGTCATCATAATAGGAAATATGAGCACAATCCTGAGTATCTAAAGCAATGGAGGAATATCTACCCACATTACCATCAAAATCAACTACCTGGATATACCACTCACTTCCTGTCCATTGTGCATACTTGAGGGCACCGGTGTAGTAGTCAATATACTCATAATATGAAATATGAGGGAAATCTTGGCTGTCTAGGGCTATCGAAGTCCATTTTCCCACACTCCCCTCTGAATCTACAGTCTGAATGTTCCACTCGCTACCTGTCCAATAGGCATACTTTAGGTCTTTTATAGTGTTTTCTTCAATGAAGTAAGGATATTGTTCATTGTTGCCTATAACAATTGAGCTTCCATCAATTTCATCACATCCTGAGTCCATAAACGAATATTGCCAAGCTTTAGCCAGTGAAACACCTGTAGTTAACGCAAGTGACACAAAAATACACATCAACACACATATTAATCTCATCTCTAAACCCCCTTTTAAGAAAATCTCTTCTTATATTATAATATAACATTTCTAACAAATATGTCAAGAGTTATCCTTTGAAAATCCAACATATAAAAAGCCCCCAGTCCTTGTGGTTTTTTTAGTTATTCATCCAATGCTCCACACCCTACCCACCCAACCTCCTCCGGGTATATTCCACCAGCCCCCCGCTCTCCACAATCTCCAGCAGGAACTCCGGCAGGGGGGTGAAGCCCACCTCCTTGCGGTCATACTTAATCAGCGAACCGTCTAGGTCAATGGTGATGGAATCGCCGTCCTCCACCGCCAGCTCCTCCGCAACCTGCACCAGGATGATGCCCTGGTTGATGGCGTTGCGAAAGAAGATGCGGGCGAAGCTGGGGGCTACTATGGCTTTGATGCCGACGGACGCCAGGCAGGTCGCCGCCTGCTCCCGGCTGGAGCCACAGCCGAAGTTGCGCCCGGCGACGATTATCCCCCTACCGCCTATCTTCCCCGGATAGGCGGGGTCAACCCCCTCCAGGGCGTGCTGTGCCATCTCTTTTGCATCAAATATGTGCAGATACTTGCCCGGAAAGAGCAGGTCGGTATCTATGTTCTCGCCCAGCCTGATTACCGGTCCTTCAATGATAGCCATAGTCTCCCTCCCCATTATAAAAACTCCCTCGGGTCGGCGATGACTCCGCTAAGGGCGGAGGCGGCGGCAGTCGCCGGGCTTGCCAGATAGACCTCCGCATCCGGCGACCCCATGCGCCCCTTGAAGTTGCGGTTGGAGGTGGCAAGCGCCCGTTCCCCGCCAGCCAGAAGCCCCTGATGGGCGCCCAGGCAGGGACCGCATCCGGGGGTGATGAGCGTTCCCACGGCTTTTATCAGCTCCTGCAGGTGACCGGAAGCGATAGACGCCAACATAACCTCCCGGCTGGCAGGTGCTATTATCAGGCGGATGCGGGGGTGAACCCTCTTCCCTTTGATAATCTCGGAGGCGACGGCTAAATCGTCCTCCCTGCCGTTGGTGCAGGAGCCGAGAAAGACCTGGTTGAGCTCCAGCCCCGCCACCTCGGAGATGGGCTTGACATTGTCCACCCGATGGGGACAGGCGACCACCGGCTCAATTTTTGCCAGGTCATACTCCATAGTGCAGAAGAACCCGGCGTCACCATCAGACCAGGGGGCTTCACGAAAATCCTTTCCCAGATAGTCCTTGAGCTTTTTATTCGGAGGGCAGACTGCGGACTTAGCCCCCATCTCCATGGATAGGTTGCAGAGGGTGAAGCGCTCGGAGATGGATAAGCGCTCCAGTGCGGGACCGTCAAACTCCACAGCCATATAGTTTGCACCCTCGGCGGTAACATCCCGAATTATGCTGAGTATCAAGTCCTTGGCATATACCCCTCGCGGAAACTCGCCGTCCACCAGTATGCGCAGTGTTTGGGGAACCCGAAGCCATATCTTTCCCGTAGCCCAGACCGAAGCCATCTCGGTGGCGCCGATGCCGGTGGAGAATGCCGAGAGGGCGCCGTAGCTGGTGGTGTGGCTGTCGGTGCCCAGATAGACGCCCCCGGGCCTGATGTAATGCTCCTCCATCATCACCTGGTGGCAGACACCGTCGCCAACATCGTGAAAGTGGGCTATCCCCTGGGCGGAGACGAATCGGCGCACCACAGCCTGCCCCTCGGCGGTCTTCTCGCTGTTTGCCGGCACCCGGTGGTCAAAGATGATGTGAATCTTTTCCGGGTCAAAGACCTTCTCCGCACCCATAGCCTGAAACTGGCGCATGACCAGACCGGCGTTCTCGTGGGACATCACCCCGTCGGGAGAGGCTTCAATAATTTCGCCCGGGGCGACGCTCGCTCTGCCCACATTTTCCGCCAGGACCTTCTGAACGAATGTTTGCGGTGGGCTCATAGTGACCTTACTAGAATGTGTTGATGGATGATAGGATAACGATGTTAACAGAACCCCGAAGATTTTTCAATGGCGAACCTGGCTCGCCGGCTTCAACTCGCCAGTTCCTTAAACCGTTCAAAACCCCTTGCCTTAATAAACAATCCATGTTATCTTTCCCATCCGAAATTTCCGCCCGGAGGATATTATTCCGCACATAGAGGAACGCAAAGACATATACAAGGGTTACAGGGGCGAAACTAAGGAGGATTTATTCCAGAACCAACTACGCAAACATTGTGGGAGTTTATCTCCCTTGGAAAAGATTCATTAACTATAGAACCATAAGGAAGGGACAGAATGGCAGACAAGAAGGCAGACCTGGCGGGACCGGGCATCGGGGACTATAATGAGTTGGAGAAAATCCTGCCGCAGGACTACACCTCTCTACTGACCCCGAAGGAGACGCAGAAGGCTATCTTTGCTATTAAGGACTACATTGAGGAGAACCTGTGCAAAGAACTCAATCTATTCATGGTTCAGGTTCCTCTGATCGTGGATGTTAAGAGCGGGGTGAACGACGACCTGGACCGTGACGGCTCACGCACCCCCATCCAGTTCTACATCTCCAACGACTACGATAAAAATCCCATTGACGCCCAGGTGGTGCAGGCGGCGACCAAGTGGAAGCGCATCGCACTGAAGCAGTTTGATTGCCAGGTGGGTGAGGGCATCTGCACCGACATGAAGGCTGTGCGTAAAGACTACTTCCTGGACCACGACCACAGTGCCTATGTGGACCAATGGGATTGGGAGAAGGTGATCAAACCCGAGGACCGCACCCTGGATTACCTTACCGAAACGGTAAAGAAAATCTGGAAGGTCATCAGGGGCGCCGGTCTTTACGCCCGGGAGCTCTTTCCCCAGCTCAAAATGGACAAGTATCCCGACATCCCCGAGGAGCTGACATTCCTGCACGCCGAGGAGATCCTTGACAAGTATCCCGACCTGCCCCGCAAACAGCGTGAGACGGCGATTGTGCAGGAATACTCCGCTGTCTTCATCTACGGGATCGGCTGGACGCTTGCGGACGGCTACCCGCACGAAATGAGGGCGGCGGACTACGACGACTGGGTCACGGAGACCACCTCTGCGGACGGCAGACTCATGCACGGGCTAAACGGCGACATTCTCGTCTGGAACCCGGTGACCAAACGCCGCCACGAGCTGACCTCCATGGGGATCCGGGTGACCAAGGAGATGCTCAAACAACAGCTGGAGATGACCGGTCAGACCGATTTCCTCAAATTGCCGTATCACCAGGCGATCCTGAACGACGAGATTCCGCTCTGCATCGGCGGGGGCATCGGACAGTCTCGCACCTATATGTACCTGTTACGGACTGCACACCTCGGAGAGGTCAGCGTCACCGTATGGCCGAAGATACTCAAGGACATGTGCAGGGAGAAGAACATCCACGTCCTGGAGTAAACAGGGTTTACACTGGTAATACGCTTCATACATCCGTCCAATATGCAAGTCAAGGGCGCTAGACCTTTCTGGATATGCTTCCCAGGGTGTCGTGTGTCAATTTGGGTTGGGCGCTGGGAAAAAGCGGCAATTTAGAGGAAATCCAACGGATAACGCCCAACCCCTATGCCGGGGGGATAACCTGGCGCAAGCCCTGCAACGGTTACACAGCCCTGCTGGGGGGATTGGTGTAATTCATCTACTAGCTTTGATTAAGGATTGAATATTCTGGGATTTGTAGTTTTTATGTGCTATTATGATTAAGGTGAATAAAAAGCCAATTTTTGCAGACCTAAATAAAAAAAGAAGGAAGAACGAACGAAAAGGTATAAAGTATCTGCCGTCGTCTGGCGAGAACCAGAGGGGTTCGTATCAAAATGCCCTTAGTTGGGCGTCGCCAGCACCGGCAACACACGGGAAAAAGCATTGGAAAACTTGAAGGAAGCGGTAGAACTATATATTGAAAATGCCGAGCTACTTGGATTTTTCCCCGACATTGAACCGGCATTAAAATCAGACGACCGTTACACAACACTTCTTGAAGTCTCCGCTTGATGACGAAGCTACCTATACTATCATCTAAGGATATAACAAACGCTTTGTTAAAAACGGGTTTCAATTATGCTGCCTAAGCGGGGAAAAGGAAGCCACATGGCGATGGTCAAGAAGGATAACGGAAGAACGATGCTTGTGATTATTCCCAGAAGAAAAGCCATCCCGAAGGGAACATTAATCACCATAATAAAACAAGCCGAATTAACTAAAGAGGAATTTTTTATCTTTGCTTTAGTATCAACTACCTACGAAATCACGACCAGGAGCCCTTCAACGGTTTCATAATCCTGCTGGGGGGCATCCCCGAGATGGGCGAGTTCCCCGATAACCACTGCCAATAAGGAATCGCAGATTATGTGGAGACAGTGGATAATCAGAAGTCTCAGCATCTATACCCTGTTTTTAGGCATCTCCAATATTATCAGCGGTATCTACTTTCTTTACGAGAACATCAGCTTAACCCAGGAATTCGCCGATAAGACCTTTCTTCTGGGAGGAATCTCCTCGGTCGTCGCCGGAATCTTCCTGCTCTTCCTCTCCATCGGTCTTTTTCGCTGCTCGGTGATAGCCTGGCTACTCACCCTCGTCTTCTCCATAACCGCACTCGGAGGGCACTACCTTAGCCATGACTTCCTGCTTCCCTCCATAATCCACATCCCCTTAATCACCCTGCTTCTATTCACCTTCCGCTTCTTCTATCAAAGGTTGGATGTCAAGATAGAACATCTGGTAGCTCTTTTCGCCGTGGTTTCGGTCCTGGCTTACGGCATCCTGGTCTGTCAGTGGATAGGAAACCAGTTTGAACCCAATATCAACACCGTCTCCGAAGCCGTCTATTTCACCATCGTCACCATCTCCAGCGTGGGATATGGAGACTATGTCCCCACAACCCCCTTTGCTCGCCTTTTTGTGGTCAGCCTGGTGGTGATGGGGTTAGGAGCCGTCTATACCGCGGTTATATTGCTGATCGGTCCACTACTAATGGTCAAACTAAGGGAATTTTTTACCCAAGTAGGTCGGGGGGTAGGCAGAATGAAGAACCACATAATTATCGCCGGATATTCCGCAGAGGCAAGAAATCTGATACAGATTTTAAGGAGCAGAAATTTTCGCTATCTGCTCATCGTGGCCAGCCCGGAGCTTGCCGATGAATTGAACGGAAGGGGTTACAATGTCATCGCCGGAGACGCCACCGACGAGGAGGTAATGGCGAAAGCCAATCTGAAGAAATCCATCGGGGTCGCCGCCCTGCACGAGGACGATGCAGAAAACGCCTTCGTCACCCTCTCCATTAAAAGCACCATACCCAAAATGATGGTGGTGGCAAAAGCGGCAACGGAAAAATCGGTGGACAAGCTGAAAAGCGCCGGTGCGGATATGGTCATCTCCCCGGCTATACTGGGGGGCTTGATCTTCGCCAAGGTGCTCACCACCCGGGACGAGGAAGCATACGAGGTGACCAAAGACTACCTGAAGTTCATTGAGGAGATGAAATAGAACCTGGTTTTTTCCAAAATATCATTGAAGAACTCCCTGAAAAAATACTGGTGCCAACATCTCCCCACTTAATCTCTATAAAGGCGACAACTGTCTATTGGTCAAGCGTCTTCAACCGCCGACCATACCTTGAGGAAGAGTTGGGAGAGCTTTGAGCGAAATAAGCGATGGGATATTTTTTTTAAACGCTACCAAAACGAGGGAATAGATGATATATTACAAGAAATCTCAGAAAAAATCCGTCAGGAGGTAAGGATATGCGAAAAGTTTTACAGATAAGCTGGGGTTTGACACTCTCCTGCATCATCGTTTCCATAACCCTCTTAACGCCGTCCACCTTCGCCCTTACCGGCGAGGGGGAGACCGCCTTGCCAGAGGAGTTCGCCCTCATCACTGACAGCGACCTGGCAGAGGACTACCAAGCTATCTTTGATAATCTGGAGGATATGGAGGGAGAGGTGCTCTTATATCTCACCTACAGCGAGACCAAATCGGAGATAAACCGAATAGGCGCCCTGCTGAGCGAGCAGATAGCCCTGGGTAACCTGGACCAATCCGCCCACAGCGCCCTGATGAAAGCTCTGTGGGAGAAGTTCAATACCCTGGAATACGAGTGGTAACCGAAACTGTCTGGATATAATATTATGTAGGAGGGGGGAGTTCATGAAGGAAGAGAGGGACGGTGACGAAACTATAGCACATTTGGATGATACCCATTTCTCTGCGGAACTTACCAAGCCCGACACCGGCATACTGCGCACCCTCTATCACGGCTTTGGGTTGGTGATTCCCACCATATATCTCACCCTGGTAACCGACCGGATTCTTTTCTCAGGCATACTACTTGCAATTTTTCTGGGCTTCTTCACCGCCGATATCCTCCGTTTCATCTGGCCCGCCTGGAACAAGCTCATCACCCGCACCCTCAAAGGCTTCATCAAATCCGACGAAGCCACCCGCTTCAACGGCTCCACCTACTACTTCCTCTCCGCCACCCTGGTCATCTTCTTCCTCCCCCCATATATCGCCGCCACCGCCATCTTCATGCTCTCCGTCGGCGACCCAATCGCCTGTCTGGTCGGTCGCCGCTTCGGCACCATCAAGCTCTTTGGCGGGGAAAAAAGCCTGCAGGGCTTCCTGGCCCTCTTCATATTCGCCTTCGCCGTGGGTCTTATCCTGCTCCCCTGGCAGTTATCCATCATCGGGGCTTTCGCCGCCGCCGTTGTGGAGGTCTTTCCCTTCCACCTCATAGTCGGCAAGAAGCTGGCTCGCTGGTTAGACGACAACGCCACCATTCCCATCACCTCCGGCTGGGCTATGACCGGAGTGGCAGTCCTGGCCGGCTGGTCGGGATAGGCTCCGTTCAAAGACCTCTCCGCCAAGGCACCACCCGCATGACAGAAAAGAACAAAGCGTTTGCCTTACTTGACCCCGAGACCCTCTCGGCTATAGGTCAGCTGGACATCCTGGCTCGCCAGGTGGTGGAGGGCTATTTTGCCGGCATGCACCGCTCCCCCTTCAAGGGTTTCTCGGTGGAGTTTGCCGAACATCGCTCCTACCAGAAGGGCGACGACATCCGCTATATAGACTGGAAGCTGTGGGCTAAGCGAGACCGCTATCACATAAAGGAATTTGAGGCTGAGACCTGCCTCTCCGCCATCCTTGCCTTTGACGCCAGCAACTCCATGGGTTTTAAGGGGCTTTCCAAGATAAGCAAGCTTCAATATGCGGTCCAGCTCTCCGCCGCCCTCGCATATCTGCTCATCCGCCAGCGCGATGCGGTGGGCTTAGCGGTTATGGACACCGCCGTCCGCACCCTGATGCCCCCACGTTCCACCACCCGCCATCTGCACCATCTGCTGGTGGAGCTGACCCGCATCCGCCCGGCAATGTGCACCGACCTGGGGAAGAGTCTGATGAGCCTGGGAGAACGCCTGACCCGCAGGGGTCTGCTCATATTGATAAGCGACCTCTGGGATGAGCTCTCAAGCATCATCAGTGGTCTGCGTGCCTTCCGGGAGAAGAAGCACGAGGTCATCGTCTTCCATCTGCTCGACCCCCTGGAGATGGACATCTCCCTAAACCGTCCGGTAATCATTGAGGACATGGAAGGGGGAGGGAAACTCCCCTGGACGCCCCGTCAGCGAGAGGCTTATCGTCGCAATTTAGAGCAGAGGCTGGACACATTGGACAAGACCCTGGGCGAGATGGGCGCCGACTATGTTGTGCTGACCACCGACCAACACCACGGAAAATCCCTAGCCGCCTACCTGGCAAAGCGCAAGAGGTTGTGGTGATGCCCTCGCTCTCCTTCCTCCACCCTTTCAACCTCCTGCTTCTGGGGCTCACCCTGCTCCCTCCCCTGCTCCATCTCACCAAACAAAAGCGCTACCGCATTCAGCTATTTCCGGACATACGGCTGATTCGCAAAACCGAGGAGGAGAGTCGGCGCCGTTTCCGCCTTCGGGACATCCTCCTGCTCATTCTGCGCATGACCGCCCTGGCAAGTCTTGCTCTTGCCGCCGCTGCCCCCACCATCTACCCCGCCAAAGCACCGCAGGGGGAAGGGGAAAAACGGACGGTCATCCTGATGGATGTCGGCTATCCTATGGATACCACCCTGAACGATGGCGAAAGCAAGCTGGAACTAGCCAAGGAGCTGGTGGTTCAATTCATCTCAGCCCTCCCGCCCCAAACCAAGACCGCTCTGCTAAGCCACCCCCGGCTCGCTGAAGTCGGAGGTCTCTCGTGGCAGGAAGCATACACCCTGCAAAACATCCTCCCCCACCTGAAATCCTCACCTCAGCCGGAGGACTTCCCCCTGGCGATTGCCGAGTGCGTCCGTCTTCTGGGCGAGGAGGGCGGGCGCATCATCTGCCCAAGCGACGGACGCTGGCTTTACGAGATAGACACCCCTGTTGATTTAGGGGGATGCAACCTGGACCTGGTCCTGTTCAATCAGAGCCAGCCCGACGCCTCCTTGAGGCTTTTAAGCGTGGATGCAGGCGAAGGTATTCTCACCGTCTCTCTGCAAGCTTATGCCCGGGGTATGGGAGGTAGCGCCCTGATAACCGTCCACAGCGGAAAGAATGAGGTGCAGAAACGGGTGGAGTTGACCGACGAGGTCCCCCAGGAGGTGGTGCTGTCCATCGCCGGGGAGGATTGGGGCTATGCGGAGCTTACTATGGAAGGCGACTCGCTCACCTGGAACAACACCGTCTATTTTGTAGCTCACCGACCGCCCAAGGTTGCCCTGCTGGTGCCGGCATATTCTGAGGGTTATAATCCCCTTGCCCGCTCCCTGGATTTGGGTGAGCAGGACCACCGCTACCAGGTCACCTATATATCCCCGCATGAAATAACCTCCCTGGGACCGGATACCTGTCTTGTAATAGATGAGGCGATGTTATCCGATGTCGGTCTGGAGGAGCTGAGGGGCTTTCTATCCACAGGAGGAAGTATCCTGCTGGCTGGAGACGGGCTCCTTCAGGATAAGGCTGAAAAACTCCTGATTGAAGCTCTCGGCGTCGCTCCAACCGCTTCCCCTAAAAGCGGACAGTTCAATATCACCGCAACCGGCACCAATCCCAACCTCATACCCCCCGACTTTCCCCTGGAGGAGGTGCAGGTGACCGTAAGCCCGCACTGGCAGGGACCTGAGAGGGTGGTGCTCGCCCGCCTATCCGACGGTAGCGCGGCAGTTGTGGGGGGAGGATGCCTCTTAGGAGGGAAGATGGCGGCGATACTCATCCCCCTCAGCCGAAGTTATAGCAATTTAACCACATCTATGGTATTCCTCCCTTTGATGGACAGCCTGGTCAAAGGCATCTGCTGGCAGCCCACACCCCACCTCCAACTCGGACAACAACTGGTGGAAAGGAAGGCGGAACTGCTCCTTCCACTGGTGAATGGGGAGATGACCGGGACAATTGAGCTTCCCGGCATATATCATCTGAGCGGAGGGGGGGAAAAAGAGGCGTTGGCGGCGGTCAATGTGGCGGGGATAAACCCGCCCATTGGAAACGAGCAGGCTCTTAAACTGGTTGCGGGGGGCTTTGAGGGGGGAGAGGTAAAGATTGAAGACCCGGCTGAATTTTCTAAAAAAAGCAGGACGGCCAGGGGTTATTCCCTGACCGCCGTTCTCATCTGTTTAGCCTTGGCACTGCTCATCGCCGAGACCCTGTTCTTTCCTCCGTTGGGGTCTGGCTACTCTCGTGGATGAACAGGCGGAAGACGGTGGAGGTGATTAACGAGGCATCCCGGCGCAGGTTGTAGTTTCTAACATAGTCCAGGTCCATGGAAAGTTTCCTTTTCATAATCTTGCTCTTATAGAATTTCTCCACATTTTCTTTGGGTAAGAGGGTATATTCAAAGAAGTATGTCAACTGGGCTGGTCCGGTAAGCCCCGGGCAGATATCAAATATCTCCCGATAGCCGTCCTTGTAAAACGGCAAGAACTGAGGAAGCTCCGGTCGGGGTCCGACGACGCTCATCTGCCCCAAAAGGACATTGAGCAGATTGGGAAACTCATCCAGCTTGGTATCGCGCAGATATTTACCGATGCGGGTTAGACGCCAGTCGTCGTTGCCGGAGACGGAAGAGCCCATCTTATCGGCATTTCGGCACATGGTGCGAAACTTTAACATACGGAAAATCCGCTCTCCCTTTCCCACCCGCCTTTGAATAAATAGAGGTCCTCCAGGCGACTCAATGCTCACAATAAAACCTACCACCACCATAATGGGGAGAAGCAACAACAGGCTGAAAAAGGCGCTCGTTAGGTCAAATGCCCTTTTTAAGATAGGATAGCGTTTCATAGCAAATTTATTTAGTGGTGAGTGTTTATCTTTTTAACCATAGTAATATATCACAAAAAGTAACAAAATTCCACCTTTAAATTATTTTTTATCCTTCTTAGGCTTGCCAGCTCCGGCGAACAACATCCTCTTTATCTCCCTTATATTGAAGGGAAGACAAATGACCGACCAGAAGAAACCCAAACCATAGCTCACATGCATGGCTAACACCACCACAGGAAAGAGCAGGCGATGCTTGAAGCTTCTGGCAAAGCGGGAGAGAAGTGAGTAGGCAAAAAGACCCGCCAGGTAGAGTATGTATGGTATCAACAGGAGAAGCCCCCAAAACGGCGCAAAGATTAATAATATTACCACGGCGATACCCAAAGCGATGAAGACCGCCGGCAAGAGATGGCGAGCACTGACATATTTCGGATGGCGCAACAGGACCGGAAGCTTGTAGAAACCATATTGAAGGAATTGCTTTGCCAGATGAAGTAAGCTCGCTCTTGACCAGTAGGTGATGCTCAGCCGGGGAATCATAAGTATGGAGTAGCCCGCCTCCCGGAAACGGAAGTTGAACTCATCGTCGGAGTTCCGCCGCAAATATTCAAAGAAGCGTCCCACCCCCTGCAACTGTTCCTTCCAGTGGGCGGCAAAAGCTACGGTGTTTACAAAACGCTCCTCTCCCCCCACCCGGAAGTAGCTAGCCCCCACCCCGAAGCGGGAGGACATCGCCCAGGCGATGGTCTGCGGTAAGATGCCCTCCCCCTCAGCCATCACCCGCCCGCCTACCGCGTCGGCGTCGCCGGAAAGTAACCTCTGCACACAAGTGGAGACATAGTTGGGGGGCAAGGAACAGTGCCCATCCAGACGGATGACCACCTCGCCCGTGGTCACCTCCAAACCACGATTCATGGCAAAGGGAACGGTCCGACGGGGGTTGTCCAACAGGGTGATGCGAGAGCCGTAGGAGCGCACCAAATAGCTGACGATGGTGCGAGTGGCATCGCTGGAGCGACCGTCAAAGACGAGAATATTGAGCAGATGGGAGGGATAGTCCTGATTGATGACCGATTCCACCGCCCGGCGGATATAGACCGACTCGTTGCGCACGGGCATTATCACTGTAACTACTGGAAGCTCCCTTTCCGCCACAGAACTAACTCCTCTCCCCAATCAACTGGGTATACCGTTCTTCGTAGTTTGCAACCATCCTCTGCACGGAAAACTCCTCCACCACCTTGCGACGTCCCCGCTTGCCCATACCCACCGCAAAGGAGACATCATCGGCAAGCTCCACTATCCTTCGGGCAAAAGTTTGGTGGTCACCCAAAGGCACCAAAAACCCATCCACGCCGTCATTCACCAGCTGTCTGTTGGCGGGGATATCGCTAGCCACCACCGAGAGTCCACTAGCCATCCCCTCCAAAATTGAAGTGCACATCCCCTCGGAGAGGGAGGTATTGACCAATAAATTCATCTGCCGATACGACGGCGCCACATCCTCCACCTGCCCGGCAAAGAGAAAAAATCGCTCAAGACCCACATCCTGAACCATCCGACGGGCGACTTCAAAGCCCGGACCCCCGCCGACCACCAGGAATTTGACCCCGGACCTGGAAGCGACCACCAAGTCGGCTACCGCTACAAGGTGGGCAAAACCCTTCTCCGGGCGGATATTGCCCACCCACCCGACAACGCAGTTTGCACCCCTGAGTTTCTTCAGATTTCCATCCTTCCTTTCATTCTCCAGGGGAGGGCGGAACCTGTCGGTCTCTATGCCGTTCGGAATGCAGATTATCCGTTCCGGGGGAAGCCCATACCTGCCGGCGACCAAAGTTTTCAGGCTGGGGGAGTTGACGATCATGCGATCCAAGCGCCGGTATAGCATCCGCCCCAAACGATGATGCCATCGGCTGAGCCCCCACTCCCGTCCCCTTATCGCACCCAAAGTCACCGCAGGCTTATTGAAGAGGGTGGCGGCAAGTCCCCATATATTAGCGGTGCTGGATACGGTGTGCAAAATGTGAGGCTGAAGTTCCCTGAGGGAAGAAAGCAAGCGAGGCAGAAAGGTAATATCCACTCCCACTCCTTTTGCCAGCACCCGCAGGTGGATATGATGTGGAACCTCCACAGTGCATTTAAAGGTTATAATAGATGCCTGAAATACGCTGGTATTTAAGCGGTCAGCCAGAAGGATAAGCTGACCCTCACTTCCCCCCAACTCCAGTTGGGGTATAAAAAATGTCACCCGCACTCTTTGAGCCAAGGAACCCCCTTACAATACCTTGTTAAAAAAGATACTAAGATTTATCCTCACTGTCAAGCCTTTCTCTCCTTCAGTTCACAAAATGGTATCATATTGACAATCAGTGCGCAGGTATGCTAAATTGGCTTCTGAGTGGAGAGGAGAGATGAAAAAGAGGATATATTGGCTTGCCATACTCGCTTTTTTTTTACCGTTAAACTCTGCATCAAGCGATGAGGTCAGTATATATGGGCTCACGGTTACGCTGAGCGAGGGCATCCTCACCCAAATCAGCGCCGGAAGAATTGAGGCGTTTATAGATAAACTCCACCACGAGTTCAAATATAATACCGCTCTGGAGGTGGCTCAGTTTTACCAGCAGTATGCCGGCGAGGATACAGCATTTAGAGCGACTATGTTCACCGCCAAGTGCCTTTATCTAACTCGCCAGGGCGAGGAGGCTTACCGCCTGTTGGAGAAGACCATGGAGGGTTTTGCCGAGGGGGATGACCAGAGCAGAGATTATTTTTCTCAGACGGTCCTGGAGATGGTCGTCTCCCCCACCTATGAACGGCGCCAGGAGCAAATTCTAAAAACCTCCCTCTCCCAGGATACAACCACCGAAGGCGAATGGGAGACGGTGGAAACCTGCGATCTGCTGTGGGCGGTCAACATCCTTTATCTCATCAAAGACATTGACGCCGGTAATTTCAAGGAGGGCAAAGACTCCCTCATCTCGGTCATAGACCAGCCACGAACCGTCTCCATATCATACACCAACCAATCGTCTCCCCAGATAAATGTGGAGCGGGCAAATGACGAAGCCCTTGCCGGCTTAATCTACTGGGGGAAGGATACCATTCCCGGGTCTCTGGTCAAGGTGCTGGAGAATGATTTCAATCTATCCGGGTTTGGGCTGTGCATAGGGCGACCAATATCCTTTCTGGAGATGGCATCATATTTCAAGAACAAAGTCACCTATCACCAACCCAGGATAATCAAGACCGTGCGCTACGATGAGTCCGAATTCTCCGTCTATCGCTCTTATGCCATGTGTGAGGCATCCATCGTCCTCTCCCTTGCCGACATCTTCACCCATTTCAACGCCAAACCCCACTCCTTCTATCCCTTCGTCCCCAAGGCGCCTAAGCTGGAGAAGGATGAAGTGGTCGCAGATGAGGTAATAGAAACCGAGGACGAGGAATAGACAACAGAAGGAAGAGAATATGTTGTGCGATAAAAACTTTTCAAAAAATCCCGAGCTCCACCTACGAACCGCCTTTCATCCGACCATTAAAATTAGAAACAAAATCCGTTCTGCCAAAGTTTCGGTGATGCAAAAGATTCTTATTGTTATATCCGTTCTCTTTCTGGTGGTCTTCGCCTCCACCTCCTGCAAAGCTCCGGATACAGCAAAGAGGGCGGACGAACTGAACAAATACGGCATAAAATGTATTAAAGTTGGGCTATGGCGGGAGGCGGAGCTCCGCTTCCAACAGGCACTAGAGTTGGACTCCCTGATGGCTATCTATCACAATAATTTAGGGGTGGCTCTGGAAGCACAAGGGAGGATAGACGAGGCTTTAGCGGAATACGAATCCGCCCTGAAGCTGGACCCCGCAAACCAGGAGATTTACGAAAACCTGACGAGGTTTAAAAATGTCAACAACATACAGTAAGATTAAAGTAGCGGTTCTCTTTGCAGGTCTTCCGCTCGCCTTTCTTCTCATGACCTTTTTGGGCTGTAAGGGCGCAGGCGAGACCGTTTACATCCAGGTGGAGAGTGAGCCGATAATCAGAGTGAGCCAGGGGACCACCGTGGCTATACTACCTCTGCTCGGAGAGGACTATGAGGTAGATGCTCATCAGGTGACCAACGAGGAAGTCCACCGATCCATAGACCAGCTGACCAACTTCTTGATTATCTCCGACGAGGAACTGAACTCCACCCTGAAAAGTGAGGAGTTTGCCGACCGCAAACCCACCTCCATGCAGTTCGCTTACGATCTGGGTAAGGAGCTAAGGGTCAACTATGTGATTTACGGCTCCTATGAGATATTCGCCGAGGAATACAGCGAGCTGGGCTACGCTCCCAACGAACGCTACACCGCCGACCAGCCATATGCCCCCTACATTGACAAGGGTCCCAGTTATTCCATGCGTGACTGGGATGTGACCATCCGCTACCACATGAACCTTTCCATAAAGGCTCTAAATGTGGAGAGGAGTCAACTTGCTATGGATAAGACCTACACCGCAATGGCTGAAGAGACCTACAAGTCCTCCCAGCTTCCTATGGACCTCTACAAGCTCAAGATAATCTATGAGGACTTGCTCAGCAGTGTAGTTGACCAATTTCGCTATCAGCTCACCCCCCACGATATAGACGAGGAGCGCTATGTCCTTGCCAGATAAGGTCGTTCCCAAAACAGCCGTCATACTTCCCCTAATCATCCTGACCATTAGCAGTGGGGCTGTGTTCGGCTTCGGCATGAACAAGGTGCGGGACTTTGATTTTGACTGGCGCATCCTGGAGACGGAGAACTTTGACATCTATTACTATGAAGACGAAGAGTTCATCATTGAGTTTGTCGCCGAGGTGGCGGAGGAGGCTTATGAGCAGGCTAAGGAGAAGCTGGAGTTTGAACCGAAAAGCGTCGTCCCCCTAATCATCTACAAATCCCGACGGGAGATGGAGCAGACCAACATCCTGGATACCATAGGCGAGGAGATAGGTGGTTTCGCCGAGATAATGCACCGCAGAGTTGTCCTACCCTACTCCGGCTCTCAGGAGGAGTTCGCCAAAACCCTAACCCACGAGATAACCCACATCTTCACCTTTGATATGTTCTTTGCCAACTTCGGCTCCCTTCTTGCCGGTTCAATCATATCCCCCCCCATGTGGGCGATGGAGGGCATCCCCGAGTATGTCTCCGAACACTGGACCCCGGAGGGGATTCAGACTCTACGCGATGCGGTGATAAACGACAATCTCTACCACCTGGAGGACCTGGAGAACTTTTACTATCTTCCTCCCTGGGACATCTATCTTGCATACCAGTTGGGTCACTCCGCTATGGACTATATGGCTGAGACCTACGGGAGCGATGCGGTAGCCACCTTCCTGCGGGAGATGCGCAGGGTGCACACCCGTTCGGCTGATGAAGCCCTGAAGCACGCTTTCAACATCGGTCTGGACGAGTTCAACGAGGACTGGCAGTTGTGGCTCAAGCGCAAATATCTGCCCGACATCGCTGAAAAGGACACCCTCAAGGAATATTCCAACCGGCTGACCTCTTACGAAGAGCTGAAGGACGGCATCTCCTATTTCCGCCCCAGCTTCTCCGCCTCCGGCGACCTCATCGCCTGTATGAGCAACCGGGGAAGGTTCGTGGATATCCTGCTCATCAACTCCAGCGACGGCACCATCTTTGAAAATCTGACCGAGGGCTGGGCATATAAGAAGTATGACTATTTCGTCTACTCCGGCAGCGGGGTGGATTTCTCCGCCGACAGCAATTTCGTAACCTTTGCCGCCAAGAAGGGCACCCGGGACCGCATCTTCATCGTGGATGTGATAAAGCGAAAGATCGTCCGTCGTCTGGACATCCCCTACTCCGATCTGGAGTCCCCGGCGTTCTCCCCCGACGGGAGGTATATTGCCTTCTCCGGTCTGGAGGGGCAATACCGGGACATCTATATATACGACCTCACCACCGGAAAGACCACCCGCCTGACCGACGACCCCGAAAGCGACACCTATCCAGACTGGTCTCCTGACGGTGAGTGGATAGTCTTCCAATCCGAATCAATTGACGGCACCCACCTGAAGATGATAAGCGCCGACGGTAGCACCGAAAAACAGCTCACTTTCACCCCGGAGGTGGAGGATACCTCGCCTTCGTTCTCCCCTGACGGCAAGGAGATAATCTTCGTCTCCACCCGCAACACCTCCATAAAGAACATATTCACCTACGACCTAACCACCCATATGGTCACCCAGCGCTCCAACCTGCTGGTGGGAGCGGAAGACCCCAAATATTCACCTCACGGGGATATGGTGGCATACAGCGGTATTGAGAAGGGGTTATACCAGATCTGTGTGCTGGATACCCCCCTGCCGGTCTTCTACGAGCCGGTGCTGGAGCAAGCGCCGGAAGGTGGGGTTGTAACCCCCCTTCATCCCCTGACCACATCGGAGGAGGTCGCCGAGGAGACCAGGAAATACGGCATCAAGCTGACCACCGACTATGTAGCCAGCAGTTTCTCCTACACCACCGGCGGGGTGTTCAGAAACTACACCGAAATCGCCCTCTCCGACATGCTCTCCAACCACCGCTTCGCCTTCCTCTTTGACCTCACCTCGGTCTCCAGCTTTGAGGACATAGACGCCGCCTTCCAGTATTTCAACCTGAGCCACCGCTTCAACTACGGCGTCACCCTGCTCACCTGGCGGGATTATTACCGCATCAATGAGAGGCGCTACTGGGAGAGGCTCTCCGGCGCCGACTTTTACTTCGCCTATCCCTTCTCCCGCACCATGCGGGTGGAGATAGTCCCCTTCTCCTATTTGCGTAAATACGACTTCATTGACGAACCAACCGAGATGACCCGCTATCTCCTGGGAGCCGACTTCTCATTTGTGCGGGACACCGCCCTGTGGGGCTACTACCATCCCACCTCCGGCTCCCGCATGCAGTTCACCGTAGAACAGACCATACCCGTCGCCGAGGACTTCCTCTACTACACCGACCTGGTACTTGACGCCCGCAAATACATCTACCTCTCTCAGCGTAACTCCATAGCCACCCGCCTGGTCCTGGGGACGAGCCTGGGGCGAGACCCGCAGCATTACTACCTGGGGGGGGGCTTCAGCCTGCGGGGATACCCCTTCAACGCCTTCTACGGCTCACGGTTCTTCCTTGCCAATGTAGAGCTGCGCTTCCCCATAATAGACGCCATCTTCACCTCCATACCCGGCTTCGCCATCGGCGGCTTCAGAGGGCTCTTCTTCTTTGACATCGGCTCCGCCTGGTCACCAGTGGACGATGGGGGCGTGAAATGGTCAGGAGGAGAGAAGTTTGACTTCTGGGACACCGAGGGGGGCTTCCACCTGGTGCACGCCAAAGCCAGCTTCGGCACCGGTCTGCGTTGGGCGCTGGGCTACTTTGACCTGCGAATTGACTGGGCTTGGACCACCGACTTCCAGTCAATCAACAAGAAGCCCTACGTGCACTTCACCATAGGACCGGAGTTTTAGGGGGATATAAAGGTTATCTTAACCTTCAATTGATATGTAATTACGCCTTCTGCGGATAGTATATTACCCTATCCGCTTTTTTATCTTGTTAATAATTGACAGATAATGAATTTTATGGTATATTAGAAGACAGTGAGGTGGATATACAAAAGGAGGTTTTAGTTATGCGCTACTTTTTGGTATTGATGTTGCTTTTTACAATGGTGACCTCAGGATCGGGGCTTTCCTTTGCAGGTGGCTGGCATATTGAGTCCGTGGACACCTACTATCAAAGTTTCGGAGATACATCTATCGCCCTGGACTCAATTGGCTACCCCCATATTTCGTATTATAGTTATGGCGGAACTCGTCTCAAATATGCTTACTGGGACGGCTCCGATTGGGATATTACCACAGTTGATAATGAAGGTTTTGTGGGCGATTATGCCTCAATGGCCTTGGACTCCTTTGATCACCCTCACATTTCGTATCAGGAGGAAATATGGGAGGAAGTAGGTGGTTTTTGGGAGTTGGTGGATATTAACCTCAAATATGCTTTTTGGGACGGCTCTACCTGGAATATTTCCTGGGTTGACACAGAAGAATGGGCTGGCTCTTATACCTCCATCGCCATTGATTCCGGGGACAAACCCCACATTTCGTATGGTGGTGCTGGTCTCAGGTATGCCTTCTGGGATGGCTCCGCCTGGGATATTAACCCTGTTTATACATATTGTAGCGATGACACCTCTATCGCTCTAGACTCTTTGGATAATCCCCACATTTCTTTTTATGATTGGCTAAACGATGACCTCATGTATGCCTTCTGGGACGGCTTCGCCTGGTATATTACTTCAGTAGACGACACCACATCAATGAGTATATGGGAAACCTCTATCGCCTTGGACTCAAGTAATAATCCCCATATTTCGTATTTTCCCTATAACTATCATTGCCTCAAGTATGCTTTCTGGGATGGTATCTCCTGGAATATTTCTGTAGTTGATGATGATGGTGATGTGGGTATGTTTAACTCTATCGCCCTGGACTCCGAGGACCACCCCCACTTTTCGTATAATAATTATGATATACACGGCCTAATGTATGCCTACTGGGACGGGTCATCGTGGAACATATCTGTGGTTGACCAAGAAGAAGATGTTGGCACACATACATCTATTGCCTTAGACTCGGATGACAATCCCCACATTTCATATGTAGATTATTATCCAAACCCTTACATCCTTAAATATGCCTGGTATGGTCCCTATACCGGCATTAACCTCATCACCTTCTCTGCCGTTCCCAAGGGCGATAGCACGTTAGTCATCAATTGGGATGTTGAGACCACCCCGCCTATGGCGGGGGGCGAGCAAATCCTGGGCTTCAACCTCTATCGCCGGGAGATAAATAATAATATTGCAGCCGAGGTTTCAAACCTCGGCTGCATATGGACCAAGGTCAATACTGGGCTCATCACCGGCCAAAACCCCTACACCTACACCGATTCGGATGTGGAGTCCTGCGTTGCCTACGAATACAAGCTGGAGGCGGTGCTCGCCGATGAAAACCCGGAGACCCTGGGCACCACTCAAGCCACAGCCGGGCAGCCTACCTCCTTCTCCGTCCTGGCCCTCTATCCCAACCCGGCGTCCGATTATCTGACCTGCCTGTTGGCTCTGCCTTCCGCTTGTGTGGTAGAACTTTCGCTATACGATATATCTGGGCGGCTGGTCCTTAAACAACAACTTGAGGCTACCGAGCCCACCGAGCTGGAAGAGATACTGGATGTCTCCGGTCTTGCCAGCGGGGTCTATACCCTGTCCGCATCCTCCCCATCAGGCGAAGACAACGCCCGAATGGTGATAATCCGCTAGGTAAAACCGATAAGGATACGAAAAAAGCCCCCTGATCGCTCCCATCATTTCTTATAAATACTTCCTCGCTCCCACCCTCAAAATCTCACCTTTGCATCAGCGGCTCAAAGATGCGCAGATCCCAATTTACCACACCCTCTCCGATGGTCTTCAAAAAACTTTGGCAGTGGGGCTCATCCCTGGCTTTGGAGTTCTCAATGGCACGCCTGGCGGCTTCGTCCTTTCCCAACTCCGCGAGAGCCATAGCCTTTGCCAGATAACCATACCAGCCCAAGGGATCCAGGTTGATAGCCTCCTCAAAATCCTCCAGGGAACTCTGAAAAAATTTTAGCATTGCTTTAGCCAGCCCCCGAAAGACCAGAGCACGGTAGTAGGAGGGGGTAATCTCCAAAGCCCGGTCAAAGTAGGACAGGGCTTCCTGGTGCAGTTGACGCATAAGCAGACAGTAGCCCAACGAGAACTGAGCCACCGGGTTGCCCGCCTCCAGCTCGGCGGCTTTCTTGTAGTCCTCCTCCGCACTTCTGGCGTCAAAGAGGCGCAGGCGCACATTCCCCCGATTCAGATAATAGACCGCTACATCCGACCTTAAGGAGACCGCTTTATCGTAGTCTCCCAGAGCCTTCTGTAAATCTCCGTCCTGTTCGTAGAAATAGCCCCGGGCGTTATACACCTCGTCCCTACCCGGGAAGTCGCCAACCAGTCGGTTCAGTTCGTCCCATGCCTCTATGTTGGAGTGGGCACCTCGCAGGGCGGTGACCAAACCCAGGCGAGCTCCCATATCCCCCTTGCGCTTTGCCAGCGCCTTGGAGAAGGCATCAATAGCCTGCTCATACATCTTGAGCCGATTCAGCACCACTCCATAGTTACAGTAGTTCTCAAAGTCGGCGACACCCTTATCCAGAGCCTCGGCGAAATCCTCCTTTGACTCCTGATTGCGGAAGGTGCGCAGATAGGCATAACCGCGAAGGGCATAGAACTTCCCCTCTTCCTCAAATTCGGACAGTGCGGCACCGGCGAGCCTGACCGCAGAATCCCAATCCCTCTGCGCCAGAAGGCTGGCTATCTGTTCAATGTATTCCTTTTTCTTCATCGTCCCTCCACAGATTACCGGCTGGCATTACAACTTGTCCTCAATCTTTCCCAGTAGCTCCCGACAGGCTTTATCCCCCAGCTCAGCGCCCTTTCTCAGTGACTTTACGGCGTCCTCATCACGACCCAACTGGTGCAGGGTTCGCCCCAGATTGTGAAACCCCTCCGGCTGGGAAGGGTCCACCTCCGTAGAGCGACGGAAGACGCTCTCCGCCTCAACCAGCTCTCCACTCATAGCCAGAGCCGCTCCCAGGTTCTGATAGGCAAGATAATAGTTCCCATCCAGCTCCACAACCCGCCTGAACAAGGGGATAGCTCGTTGGTAGGCTCCCTCCAGAAAATAACAGTAGCCCAGGTTGTTGAAAGCCAGAGGGTTGTCGGGACGGAGTTTACAGGACATCTCAAAATCCTCCTTCGCCTCAAGGAGCTTCCCCAGGGAGGCATAAGCCCCACCCCGGCTGAGCAGGTAGCGTGCTTCCTTCTTCTTGCGCTTGATGGCTTTGGTATAGGCGGCGACCGCCTCCTCATAGCGCTGTTGCCCTCCGAGAAAGAGACCGTATTGATAGTGCACCTCTCCCTCCTTGGGGAATTCACGGGTCAGTTTACCGAATAGCTCCTCAGCCTGCTCGCTCTCCCCGGATAGTATATACGCCCCAGCCAAATTGAGCTTCAGTGTGAAATCCCCGGGCTCCATCCGGCAAGCCCGCTCAAACTCACCGACCGCATCCTTATAACGGCTATCTTCCAGGAGAGCTATGCCCAGGTTTTTATGCAGGTGGGGGTTATCCATGCCTAGCTTTAGAGCGCACCGATACTCCTCTATAGCCCGGGGGAAATCCCGCTGGAGAAAGAGAATTTCTGCACATTGCTGGTGTAGAGCGCCGTCATCGGGATTCTCGGCAAGTCCTTTCTCCGCCACCTTCAAAGCCTCCTTGAGCTTACTCTCCATCATCAAGGAGCCAATCTTCTGGAGATAGCTAGCCCTCTTCCCGCTCATCTCGTTCACATTCAATTTCCAGGGTAATGGTCCGCTCGGAGAGTTCCTCTGCACCCGCGGGCACGACGAAATCCCCCCTCTCCCGGGCGTGGTCGGCGAAGAGAGGAAGCATATTCTTCTCCATAGCCTCATCCGCACCTATGGCAATCCGCTCCAGGAAGGCTTGAAATGCCTCCCCCTCCTTGGCATCCGCAACCTCTATGCCCAAACCGGGAGCCACAAAATGAAACTCCGCCTCAAAGGAGAAGGAGATGACCAGCAGCTCTAATTCAAACTTATCCTCCCAAGCCATGAACTTACCCTTTTCCAATTGGAAAAAATGTGTATTTTGGAAATATTAACATATCCTATCTGGCTGGCAAAGGAATTTTGGGCATAAAAAAAGAGGGCTTGCGCCCTGGTTACTGAAAAAGGCCCCTCCGGCCGTCCAGGTCATCAGCTTACTCAGGTAAAGTTTGAAGAAGACGGCGCACAGCTGGACTTTGTGGCAAAGGCGGAGAAGACATCCTTGACCTCTTTTGAGCCGCAATGGGGGCAGACCACCTTATCTTTATTTTCCAGGGTGGTCAACTGCTCAAATTCCAGCTCGCAGACCAGACATTTGAACTGATAGATGGGCAATCTAAATCTCCTAAAAGGGGCTCTATAAAAAAGCTCAAATTACCAAAAGTTTCCCAAAAACTTGACCACGCTCATATTTGCCCGGAGATTATTAGAGCACGGTAAGACACCATCTCCAGCAAGGATTGCTAGTTACCGCCGATACCCCCCAGAAGGTCGTCATCATCAACGCCGCCGCCCAGGATGTCGCCCAGATCCGTGGAGGGAGTGGGCTCCTCGCTGGTGGTCTCGGTTTCGCCTTCCCCCTTTGTCTTGGAAATACTGGTGGTCTTGGTGTAGCTGGAGGAAGTATCCACCTCGGTCTCCTTCTCCTCCTCACCAGTCGCCTTCAACTCGGAGGTATCGGGAGCCTCGGTAACTACCGTCTCGGTCTCCTCAACGGAGGCTTCCTCCATCACAGCCTCCTCCTTCTCCATCCCCAGTTTCAGCACATATTTGTTCAGGGCGCCGAACCCCAAGGAGAGATATACCACTCCACAGATGGCTACAGCGATAAGAAATTTCTTGTTCTTCATATCCGCTCAGTCCTCCTCATCTCTCAGAATGACAATTTTCATTCCTGACATAATATTCTACCACCTTCCGGGCGAAAAATCAACCGTTAATCCGCTCTATTCCCTAAAACCCAGGAGGGGGAGCAATTCCCGCAGATGCCCTATCACCGTTATCTCATCCTTCAGACCGCTCTCGGCAAGCTCCCTCTCGTCGCCCCCTTCGTCAAACTGCAGGCTCATCACCAAGGAAAAACAAATATGCCCCAAAGGGACATTAAGAAAACCCGTGAACACCCCCTCACCCAATCCTCCTCCACTATCCGTCCTTCAGGATGGTGCGAGCTAAATTCTTTAGACTGCGGTCGTAGGTGGCTTCCACATCCGCAGGGAATAAGCAAGCCGGCGCCTCCCCCAGCTTCAGGTGGTAGGAGATGCAATCACAACAGGTGCCCTTCTTGTCACACGGTTCATAAGTGCAGTTGCATTTTACCAGGTTTTCCTCATACTTTTCACAGGTGGTCATCGTCTCCCCTTTTTGTTCCAGATAGGTAAAAAATTTCATACATCAGGTCCGAATCTGCCGGATAACCGACTCATCCGCCACCTAACATCTTTCTTGCGCTCTGGATGGTCTGTCTGCTGGGCACCTCTTCGCCCGCCAGCATACGAGCCAGCTCCTCCACCCGCTCCTCTCCGCTAACCTCCCGCACCCGGGTAACCGTCCGTCCAGCTTGAGGTCTCTTCTCCACCACATAGTGATGGTCCGCACGACAGGCTATCTGTGGAAGATGGGAGACGCAGATGACCTGGCGATGGGCGCCTATGGCATGAAGCCTCTTCCCCACCTGAGCGGCAGCCCGCCCCCCCAAACCAACATCAATCTCATCAAAGATGAGCGTGCCCACCCGGTCCACCTCCGCCAAAACCGATTTCAGGGCAAGCATAATTCGTGAAAGCTCTCCACCGGAGGCGATGCCCAGTAGGGGGCGGGGCTCCTCCCCGGGATTGGGGGCGATGAGAAACTCCAGTCGGTCAATACCGCTTGACCTGCAAAATACTTCGCTGCCGTCGGATACAGTAACCGTGTCTCCCTCCTCCCAGCTCCTTATCTGGGGCAAGAAGGCGCAATCCTTCATACCTAAAGCGTTCAACTCTTCCTCCACCACCTGCTTAAACTGTTCCGCCTTCTCCTCACGCTTTTCCGACAAGCTCTCCGCTCTTCTGCCCAGTTCCATCCGTTCCTCGCCCATTCGCTTCTCCAGCTCCTCCCGCCCCTCAACGGTGGTGGTCAGGTCCTCCAGCTCCAGAGCGGCGCTTTCGGCATAGTCCAGCAGTTCCTCAACATTTGCCAGATTATACTTGCGCAGAAGCATGGCTATCTGAGCCAGTCTGCCCTCCACCTCCTCCAGCCTCTGGGGGGAGAAATCCAGCGAGGCACGGTAATCCCGGAGGAATCTTCCCAGCTCCTCAAGCTGATAGTAGAGTTCAGTGGTCTGCCCGCTGTGGTCGGTGACCGCACCGTCCAATCGTGCCAGCTTCTCCATCACATCCTTCAGGCGTGCGCTGGTGGGAAGTAGAGCAAAATCCTCCTCGCTTCCCATAATAGAGCCGGCTTCCTCCGCCAGGTCGGCGATATGCTCCGCACTGCGCAGGAACTCCCGCTCCTCCCTCAGCATCTCCTCCTCGCCGGGTTTAAGCTCGGCGGAAGCCAGCTCCTCTATCTGATATTCAAGAAGCTCAATGCGCCGTCTGCGTTCCTCCTCGTTCTGGAGGAAGGATTTCAAACGCCTTTTGGTGGCGGAGAATATCCTATATGCCTCGGTTACCGCATCCACCTCTCCGCTCAATCCCCCGAAGCCATCTACGAACTCCAGATGCCTATCGGGATTGAGGAGGGTCTGGTGCTCGTGCTGACCGTGCATGTCCACCACAGGTCCGACGGTCTCCCGCAGGGCTTTAAGGGTTACCTTCCCTCCTCCAAGATAACAGCGATTGCGCCCGTGTCGGGACAGCTCTCGGCGAGCTTTCAGGATTTCACTACCCAGGCGGGAAAATTCCGCCTCCACCACTGCGGAGTCAAAGCCACTGCGCACCGCCTCGGCTACAGCTCTTCCGCCCAAAACCAGTCCCAGTGCATCTACAATCATTGACTTTCCCGCCCCGGTCTCCCCGGTCATCACCGTCAGTCCGTCTTTGAAAGTCGCCCTCACCTCCTCTATGAGGGCATAGTTCTTTATGGAAAGGGATTTAAGCATTATAGTTTTCCCTGTTACCCTACCCCTTCGCGTGTTCCTCCGGAGTGATCCGTTCTCCGAGGCGGTAGTAGGAGAAGTCTCCAGCGATCGTCCAGACAATCAGCCGGGCTTTCTTCATATCAATAACGTCGTCCTTCACGAGTTCAGCGTCGGCATAAGATTTGACCACTCTGCCGATGATTCCGTCGTTGGGACCGTAGTCAAGGATATCGGTAACACGGCACTCCATATTGAAGGGGCACTGGCGAATCAACGGGGCGGTCTTCAACTCCCCGTAGAACGTGTCAAAAAGTGTAGATTTGTCGAAATCCCGCCCCGACTTGCTGCCACAGATGTTTATCTCGTCCAGGAGATCCTCCGACGGGATGTTTACGCTGAACGTCCGATTCTCCTGAATCCCGTGTCGCGTATAGCGTTTCTTGTATAAACTGAAGAAGATGTGGTTTCCGAAATTGAAAGGCGAAATATAGCCAATTACGCAGTAGTTGGGTCGCCCGTCAATCAATGTGCCAAGCAACGCCAACGGCAGCGGACTCAGCAGGTTGCCCTGGAACTCTTGTTTCATCACTGTTCCTTTTGTCTTAAAAGCGGGGCGCCTATCCCACAGTTACATTATATTCCCAAAACATCTACCAGTCAAATAAAAAAAGAACCAGCAGGGTTCCTACCCTGCCGTTTTCGTAAGGTCCTCTTGGCAAATAACTTCAAACATCCGCTAGTCCCACTTTATACAAATATACCGGGCTCGCTTCATGGCGAAGAAGGAAACATTCTCACCCTTGTTAATGTGGTATGCTTCGCCGGGTCCCACCTCAATCTCCTCACCTTCAGAGCTCAACACCAACTTGCCCTCCAGTATGTAACCTATCTCCTCCTGCACCCAGGCTTTCTCAGGGCTGGAAAACCCGGCGGCAAATTCGGCAATGGAAAAACCAAGCCAACCTTTGGTGGGCACATCGGCAAAGAGAATTTTCTCCAGATAGCGCCCACCATAGGCTTTATTATTGGTAGCCTCAGATATGATGATTTTACGAGGCATAATTTACCAGGGGTGGATAAAGATATCAGATAAAAGAATAACATAGTCTGTCTTCTTTAAGTAAAAAAATTCACATGTTACGCATTTTTGAAAATAATCAAGAACGATTCTTGGCGGCTATCACCGCGTGGCTAACCCGATACCATAATAAAATTCCTGGGTGGAATAGTCATATCTCATTCCACTATACCACATCATCCAAGTTCCGTCTGCGGAAATCAGGCTGGGGCTGTGGACACCGTTCTCGTCAAAATCTCCGGCGTATCCCCTCTCAAGAACATTGCGCTCGCTGATCGCCCAATCCACCCCGTCGCTTGAACTGGCAACGCTTATCGGACCCACCTGATGGGGGAAGCCGTCGGGATATTCGGCGAAGAAGACCCAGTATCTCCCCTCGGCGAAAACCACACAGGGGGAGGCTACCCCGGTGGTATCATCCACCGCAAGCAGTGGGTTGCCTGGGTACTTGGTGAAGTCAGTTCCATCGGGGGAGGTGGCGTAAGCCAACTGCAGACGGAGATAATCCTGTGAGGAGATACCCTCCGCCTGATACCATAGTTTGAACATTCCGTCCTCATATAACACCGTGGGGCTTGAAAGACCGTAGTAATCGCACTCGCCCTCATCGCCATAAATCAGTATCGGATTTGCGGGGTCCCGAGTCCAGTTTATGCCGTCCTCCGAGAGAGCATGACCGAGAACATATACACCGCTCAGTTTAGAGCAACCGGCGTAATACATATGATAGACCCCATCCACCTTTAACACCGTGGGGCTCATGACATCCTTCCCATCCCAACTGCCGGTCTCACCCAGACCCAGCGCCGGATCGGCGGAAACCGTCCAGCTCACTCCATCATCGGTTGATGTGGCATAGTATATCCGGCTGTTTTCGCCGGATGCGGTGGCGGAAAACCACATCTTATATACCCCCTCCTCATAGACCACCGCCGGGTCCTGCTTCCATCT
>JAUVZD010000005.1 GCA_030602715.1 Candidatus Coatesiibacteriota bacterium | reverse complement strand
CCGCTTTAATGGGCGAACAGCCCAACCCTTGGGACCTGCTTCAGCCCCAGGATGCGACGAGCCGACATCGAGGTGCCAAACCGCGCCGTCGCTGTGGACGCTCGGGCGCGATAAGCCTGTTATCCCCGGGGTAACTTTTATCCGTTTAGTCATGGCCCTTCCACACGGAGCCACAAGATCACTAAGCCCTGCTTTCGCACCTGCTTGACCTGTAAGTCTCGCAGTTAAGCTCCCATATGCCTTTACACTCGTGGCGCGATTTCCAAACGCGCTGAGGGAACCTTTGGGCGCCTCCGTTACTTTTTAGGAGGCGACCGCCCCAGTCAAACTACCCACCAGACACTGTCCCTGGTCCGGATTCACGGACCTAGGTTAGGATTGCGAATAAGAGAGGGTGGTATTTCAAGGTTGGCTCCACCGAAGCTGACGCCCCGGCTTCAAAGCCTCCCACCTATCCTACACAAACTTACCCAAAACCCAATGCCAAGCTGTAGTAAAGCTCCACGGGGTCTTTCTGTCCTGTCGCGGGAAGCCCGCATCTGCACGGGCACTACAATTTCACCGGAATCCCTGTTGAGACAGCGCCCAGATCGTTACGCCATTCGTGCGGGTCGGAACTTACCCGACAAGGAATTTCGCTACCTTAGGACCGTTATAGTTACGGCCGCCGTTTACCGGGGCTTCAATTCAAAGCTTCACCCTCCGAAGAGGGCTGACCCATCCTCTTAACCTTCCGGCACCGGGCAGGCGTCAGTCCCTATACAGCGTCTTTCGACTTAGCAGAGACCTGTGTTTTTAGTAAACAGTCGCCTGGGCTGATTATCTGCGGCTGCTTCGGGCAGTAAACCACCCTAGTGCAGCACCCCTTCTTCCGAAGTTACGGGGTCATTTTGCCGAGTTCCTTAACAGGGATTATTCCGAGCGCCTTGGTATTCTCTACCCGCCTACCTGTGTCGGTTTGCGGTACGGTCAATGGTTGAACTCGCTTAGGGGCTTTTCTCGACAGTGTGGGATCAGCCACTTTGCGGCCTTTTAAGGCCTCGGCATCGCTCCTCGGATTTTGGTGGCAAGCATTTAACTCACCAAATCCTACGAGCTTACACCGGGACATCCATCACCCGGATGGCCTACCCTCCTGCGTCCTCCCATCGCTCAAATGCTCAACCACTGGTACAGGAATTTTAGCCTGTTGCCCATCGCCTACGCTTTTTGCCTCGGCTTAGGGACCGACTAACCCTGAGCGGATTAACCTTCCTCAGGAAACCTTAGGCTTACGGCGAACGGGTTTCTCGCCCGTTTTATCGCTACTCATACCGACATTCTCTCTTCCATCCAGTCGAGTGAACCTCACGGTCCACCTTCAGCCCGATGGAATGCTCCCCTACCGACGACATGCAAGCATGCCGTCCCACGGCTTCGGCAGTATACTTGAGCCCCGTTACATTTTCGGCGCAGAGCCACTTGACCAGTGAGCTGTTACGCTTTCTTTAAAGGATGGCTGCCTCTAAGCCAACCTCCTGGCTGTCTCAGTAACCCCACATCCTTTCCCACTTAGCATACA
Organism: Candidatus Coatesiibacteriota bacterium; assembly: GCA_030602715.1. Classification (GTDB taxonomy): domain Bacteria; phylum RBG-13-66-14; class B26-G2; order B26-G2; family JAUVZD01; genus JAUVZD01. The sequence goes on along the minus strand of JAUVZD010000005.1, from coordinate 181,000 downwards.
TTTAGGGGCCTTAGCCGATGGTCTGGGCTGTTTCCCTTTTGACCTAGGATCTTATCACCCTAAGTCTGACTCCCGAGATTACAGTTACGGTATTCGGAGTTTGGTTGAGTTTGGTACCCCAATTGGCCCTAGCCCATCCAGTGCTCTACCCCCGCAACTTACTTCTCGAGGCTAGCCCTAAAGCTATTTCGGGGAGAACCAGCTATTTCCGGGTTCGATTAGCGTTTCACCACTAACCACAGCTCATCCTATAAGTTTTCAACCTTAACAGGTTCGGGCCTCCACAAGCTTTTACACCTGCTTCACCCTGGCCATGGCTAGATCACCCGGTTTCGGGTCTACCCCAAGCAACCTTCTTCGCCCTATTCAGACTCGCTTTCGCTACGGCTGCGGGATGCGATTCCCTTAACCTTAGCTGCTCAGGAGTAACTCGTCGGTTCATTCTACAAAAGGCACGCAGTCAGGGACCGAAGTCCCCTCCTACACCTTGTAAGCACACGGTTTCAGGTACTATTTCACTCCCCTCAACGGGGTTCTTTTCACCTTTCCCTCACGGTACTTGTTCACTATCGGTCGTCGGGTAGTATTTAGCCTTAGGAGGTGGTCCTCCCAGATTCCCACAAGATTTCACGGGTCCCGTGGTACTCGGGTGCTCATCCCAGGAAGCCGTGTCGGTTTTCGCATACGGGGCTTTCACCCTCTCTGGCCTACCTTTCCATGTATGTTCTGCTAACCGCACGGTTGGTAACTTCCCGAGGGCTCAGCATCGCCCTCCGGATGAGTCCCACTACCCCTACAATCGCAACGGATGCCGCCTTTAACGCGACTGCAGGTTTAGGCTCTTCCCTTTTCGCTCGCCACTACTAAGGGAATAACGATTGTTTTCTCTTCCTTGGGTTACTAAGATGTTTCAGTTCACCCAGTTTGCCTCCCCCGACCTATGTATTCAGCCGAGGGATGATGGGGCTTTACCCCCCATCGGGTTTTCCCATTCGGAGATCCCCGGATCAAAGCTCGCTTAGCAGCTAACCGGGGCTTATCGCAGCTAGCCACGTCCTTCATCGCCTCCCGACGCCTAGGCATCCACCGTGTGCCCTTTCTAACTTGACCACAGCAGACTTTCGACTCGAATTAATCCATATTCGCACTGTCAAAGAGCAATTTCTTCCGACTATGATTTTACATTATATTTCCCAAGATGTCAAGAGAAAACCGATAATTTTTTACGATTTTTGGGCGATTTTTTATGATTTTCAGCCCGTAGCTTATCATTTGATAAATCCTACCAAAGATATGGTCGTTTTATCAAACTTGCTAAAGATTTTTTTATTAATACTATTGACATTATAACGATTGAATGTTATAATAGTAAAGCATCGTCTTCCAATAAATATCCTCTTTAGAGAAAGGGGAAAGAAGATGAAAAAGCTAAGTTTACTAATGGGGGTTTTATCTATTTTTGCCCTTCATTCATGTCTATCATTCGCAGACGTTTGGCATATAGAAGTTGTTACATACGATGTACGTGGTAGCCCGTCGATTGCCATTGACAGTAATGATTATCCACATATCTCTTATTATTGGTTTATGCATCAAAACCTTAGATATGTCAGCTGGACTGGTACTACTTGGGATATAGATCCTGTTGATGATGAAGGAAACGTTGGTTGGTTTTCCTCTCTCGCCTTGGATAGCAATGAAAATCCCCACATCTCGTATTACGAAAATACGAATGAGGACCTCAAGTGTGCGAGGTGGGACGGCGCAAACTGGCAGATAGAGTTTATCAACACTGAGTGTGATGTAGGTCTTATCAACTCAATTGCTCTAGATAGTAATGACTCCCCACACATTTCGTATTATGACAACACGAATGATGACCTCAAGTATGCGAGGTGGGACGGCGCAAACTGGCAGATAGAGCCGGTTGACACTGAGGGAGATGTAGGGAAATATAACTCAATTGCCCTGGATAGTAATGACTATCCCCACATCTCATACGTTGATGCCACCAATTATGATCTCAAATATGCGAAATGGAACGGCGGAAGCTGGCAGATAGATCTGGTTGACACCGATGGAAGTGTAGGTAAATATAACTCAATTGTCCTGGATAGTAATGACTATCCCCACATCTCATACGTTGATGCCACCAATTACGATCTCAAATATGCGAAATGGAGCGGTGGAAGCTGGCAGATAGAGTCGGTTGACACTGGGGAGAATATAATAAATGGTTATACCTCAATTGCCTTAGATAGTAACAACTATCCCCATATATCATATTATTATGAGTTTTATGATGAGTTTTATAACCTCAATTATGCGAGATGGGATGGTAGTATTTGGCAGTTTTCCATTATTGAATCTGACATATATTATTCTGCTAGTAATGCTCCAATTGCCTTTGATTCATCCGGTCATCCTCATATTTCATATTGTGATAATGGTTCTGAGCAGTTAATACATGCCTGGTGTGATCCTAACACACCGCCGAGCAGTTTCAATCTCCTTTCCCCTGAAGACGGTTCCATTGTCACAGATACACCCACTCTGGACTGGGAGGATTCTACCGACGACGACCAAGACGAAGTTACCTATGACTTATGGTATTCCGAGGATAGCGATTTTGACCCCCACGATGAGGTGAATGACCTTAGTGATTCCACATATACATTCCCCGGCGGTATATTGCAGATTGGTCATACATACTATTGGAAGGTCAGAGCCTGGGACGGCTACGAGGAGACCTGGTCGGGACCGGATGAATACTGGTCGTTTACGGTGAATCTCACTGATATAAACTTACTCTCCTTCTCCGCTCAGTTTGAGGATGACGCTGTTTTAATTGATTGGTCAGTGGAGACCACCGAGGACGAACAAATCGCCGGCTTCAACCTCTATCGTCGCACACTCGCCACAGAAGGCGACCCCGCCTTAGGCGGGGTCAGCCCAACCGAAAGTAAAGACCAATTCTGGAAGCAGGTCAACCCCTCCCTCATCACCGGCGAGAACCCCCACTCCTACACCGACTCCGATGTGGAGAGGGGCGTCACCTACGAATACAAGTTGGAGGCGGTGCTCGCCGATGAGAGCGCGGAGACTCTGGGCACCACCCAGGCGACCGCCGGAATACCACCAGCCTCCTTCGCCATCCTAGCCCTCTATCCCAATCCGGCGTCTGATGTGTTGACCTGCCTGTTGGCGTTGCCCGAGCCAGGAACCGTAGAGCTACAATTATACGACCTTTCGGGTCGGCTGGTTCTTAGCAAGCAGTTTGAAGCAAGCGAACCCACAGAATTGGAAGCCCAACTGAATATCTCCTCTCTGGCGAGTGGAGTCTATACTCTATGGGCGTCATTTGGCGGAGCGGAGGTGAGCCCCGCCTGTGGCGGGGTGGCGGTGGTGGTGAGGTAAACGGTGTAAGGACGGATAGCCATCCGTCCTTACTTTTTTGGGCTGGGCTTGAAAGTCCAGCCCCCATATTTATGCGCATAATTTACAGAATTTTTACTTGACAGGTTGGGTTATTTTTTTATACTTTTAACGCACTTTTGCAGGGGGTTAGATTTAAGAAAATGAGATACTTAATAAGCACAATTGTAATTACATTGATTATCCTTAATGCATTATTCGTCTATAGTGCAGATGTTGATACTCAAAACTCAAATGAAGAAAATGTAAAAAGTAGCATCAATCAAATGAATTTCTGCCCCAACTGTGGTGCAGAATTAGAAGAGGGAGCGAAGTTCTGCCACGAGTGTGGTTATGACCTGATTAGTAACCCATTGAGTGAAGGAGTTGAAATAGAGGAATGGAAAATCAAGGAAGAATCTATCTCTGAAGTATCCCCATTTGCGGGCATCTTCGGTATCTTTGGTAGTGGTAGCTCATCTGCAGACTATATATTCGGTGTGAATATATACTTTCAAAAACCTAAATATAACATAGATAACTCAATATACCTTCATCCCGAGGACGGTTTGTATCTCTACTTCTCCAACAAAGAAGAAATCATCATTGCTCCCTCCATTCCACAATATGAGTTTGGACCGTTCTTCGGCGTTGACTTTGAGGGGTTCCTCTATGGTGACGGCTCAATGATATTTATAGGTCCAAACCTCGGATTTTATATGAAATTCCTCCTTGGTGACCCAATAAAAATAACATTAAAGCCCTCATTTTACATAAGCCCAACCTGGGCAATTGGGTCATTTGAGGGAGAGTCGGTGTCAGCGTATGCTTCAACGAATGTGGTCTTTAATTTTGATACCAGGTTTTATTTCAGTGAAAATGTCGGTTTCTTAACTAATCTTAAGTTAAAGACAGGTTCCGCAAATGTTTTTTCACTTTATTACCTGACATTTGGACCCTCTTTTTCATTTTAATACACAAGGAGATAATCAGATGAGATATTTAACAATATACTTAATAATCAGCCTTGTTATTCCACCTGCGGCTCTTCTCTTCTGTAATGATGCTAATGCACAGGACATCACAGATAATATAATTGAAGGTAAGATAAAATTCATCAACTACTGTCCCAACTGTGGTGTCAAAGTAGAAGAGGGATACAAATTCTGCCCATATTGTGGTTATGAATTACCACAAATAAAAGAAACTAAACCCGTAGAAAAGACTACTTATGAAAGGGATTTCTTACAGATAAGCCCCACATTAGGCTCAAAATTCACCGGTGGATATGACTATGAAAACGGGTTCACTTATGGAGGCAATTTCCTATTTGACCTCAAATACTTTAATATAGACACATATTTCAACTATGCTTCCTCTTCAGGAGATTACTTCAACAACGGTGATTACTCAAGTGATGTTTATGAGGGATTTGTAAACGCTCGCATTCCAATAGTTAAATTCATAGATGAGACAATCATAATCGGTCCTGGTGTAGGAGTTAATTACGAGAAATATTGTAGAACGAGTTATTACACCGGATACGACGATTATTCAACACTTGCTGGAAGGGTTGGGTTCTTTTGTGCATTCAACATCAATTACCACCCACTAATCATCGTCCTCTTACCATCGATCTACTACCATCCAACTTGGTGTATAGGTAAGAATTCAGAGAGTGGTAATTTTTCAAATAAGTTGGGTTTTGAATATATAATGAGATTTAGATTCTGTGAGTATATCGGTCTTTTCTTAAGAATTGACGGAAAAAAGATCATCTTCAGTGGACACAGTTCATCCATGAGAACCCTCATCCTAATCGGTCCAACTATATACCCACATTAAGTTGTTCAGATAATCTTAACGAAATCAATTGCTCCAGCCCCACCTCCCTCTACATCCACATACCCTTCTGTTCATATCTCTGTCCCTATTGTAATTTATACTGGGAAATACACTACCGGGATGTCTACGGATTGGCGAGTGAAGTTTATACCCTGCGGGCGTCCTTTGGCGGAGCGGAGGTGAGCTCCGCCTGTGGCGGGGTGGCGGTGGTGGTGAGGTAAGTAAAAATTGAACATTGTTACCACTATCTGTAGCGGAGGCTCAAAACCTCCGCTACAATGTTAAATTAGCCAATTTTAAAATCGTTCTTCCGCCCTCCAAATTATATTGACACCGCAAATCAAATTTCATAAAATCCGACTTAAATATCTATAGCAACCCCATTCGCTATGAAAAGATTTTTCCTAAAGGAAAAGAAAAAACTCACCACATTTGACCTGACCATGTTAGGCGTAGGTGCAATGGTCTCCGGCGGCATCTATGCTGTTTTAGGCGTGGGAATGGTTATCTGCGCCCACGGCATACTCTTCGCCTATCTCATTGGGGCTATCCTGGTGGTCATCACCGGTCGCTCCTATGTCCGGCTAACCAGCTACCTGCGTGAGGGCGGGGGCTGTTTCACCTTCGCCGCCAGGGCGTTGAACGCCCCCACCTTCTCCCGCTATATCGGCTGGACCATCCTCGTCGGGTATGTGGGCACAATGGCTATGTACGCCTATGCCCTGGGAAGCTATACCACCGGTCTCTTCGGTCATCAAGGAGACGTCCTCATCCGCATATCCATCTCCATCGCCGCCGTGCTGTTCATAATGGTTATCAACCTCTTCGGACTCCGCTCCACCACCCTCTACGAAAATGTCTTTGTAATCCTCAAAGTAGCCATCCTGCTGGCAGCAGCCCTCATCGGAATTGCATTGTTCAGAGGGGATGCCGACTTCATCAGTTGGATACCGGAACTGGGCTGGTTCTCCCCCTTCCTCGCCATCGGTATGGTCTTCATCTCCTATGAGGGTTTCCAACTTATTACCTACGAATACGGCGACATGAAAACTCCGCAAAAGCAGGCGAGTAAGTCCATCTATTGGACCATCATCATCGGTGTCTCCATCTATCTGCTCATCCCCTTCATGACCACTTTGTGGATAAGCCCCGCCGAAGCCGGCGCTTCAGAGGAATATGCCCTGGCCTTTGCGGTGGAAAAATTCTTCGGACCGCTAGGCGCCTTGGTCATTATCCTCTCAGCCATCTTCTCCACCTCCACCGGTATCAACGCCACCCTCTTCGGCACCGCCCGCCTGGCGGTGAAGATGTCCACAAAACATGCACTGCCCCGCTTCTTCGGAAAAAAAGACCGAAAGGGCACACCGGTTTGGGCAGTAATGCTCCTCACCGCCATGACCATAGCCCTGACCACCTTCAGCACTCTGGAGGGGGTAACCGCCTTCGCCTCGCTTGCCTTTCTGGTAATATTTGCGGTAGTCAACTTTGCTGCTTGTAAGAAGAGCAAGGAGATGGGCATCTCCCCCATCCTTCCACTAGTGGGCTCGGTAAGCTGTATAGGTCTCATCCCTATCCTGTTATACGAGCTTTATAACCGAGAACCCTACAGTATGTTGGCTGCTCTTGCCATCTTCGCCGTTTTGATTATCCTGGAGACGGTGCTGACCGTAGTCGCCAACTTCAACGGAAAGCGGGAGGAGAGAGAAGCCAGTCTTGCCGCCAACCACCAGGAGGGGGACTCAGACAGAAAGAATGACAAATCCTGAGTGCGAAAACCCTCTTGACAAAGCCAAAAGCCCGGCACAAGCCGGGTTTCCATATTCCAAATCCACACAACCCCACTAGAATCAAAATGGCAAAACAACACCTGCCATCTAACTGATAAAATCCCCGCCCCTCCTCCAATTCATTTGACATTTCCCCCCTATGCCATTATAATTACCCTCAAACAAATCCCCGGAGGAAACTCTGTCCCCAACCAATAAAGCAGTCGTCTTCTTCGCCGACCTTCACGCCGATCAGCCCAACCAACTGCTGGACAAATCCGCCAAACTGATGCAGTCTGCGGGGCTCACCCAGGTGGTCACCGAAAATGAGCTAATCGCGGTCAAGCTCCACTTCGGCGAGCGGGGCAACACCGCCTACATCCGCCCCATCTTCATCCGCAGAATAGTGGACGAGCTAAAAGCCTTAGGGGGACGTCCCTTCCTCACCGATACCAACACCCTCTATGTAGGCTCCCGGGGAGAGAGCCTTTCCCACCTGGAGACCGCCTATCGCAACGGCTTCACCCCCTATGTGGTCAATGCTCCCATAATCATCGCCGGCGGCATCCGCTGTTCAACTGCGGAGGAGGTGACCGTCTCCGGCAAGCACTATCAGTCGGTCTCCATCGCCAAGGAACTCCTGGAAGCCGATGCCCTGATAGTAGTCAGCCACTTCAAAGGTCACGACCTCACCGTATTCGGTGGTGCGTTGAAGAACCTGGGGATGGGCTGTGCGGTGCGCAAGGGGAAACTATCCATGCACTCCAGCGTGCGCCCTTTCGTCACCGAGGAGAGATGCGACGCCTGCCGGCTCTGTATTCGCTGGTGCCCCACCGAGGCAATCACCATTGATGAAGTTGCCCATATAGACCCCGAAAAATGTATCGGCTGTGGGGAGTGTTTCCCCTCCTGCCCCCAAAAAGCCATCAACATCTCCTGGGATTCCGCCTCCAAGGAAACCCAGGAGAAGATGGTAGAACATGCCTCTGGAGTGGTGAGCCACTTCGGGGAAAAAGTCCTCTACCTCAGTTTCCTGACTCAGATCAGCCCTTCCTGCGACTGCTGGCCCTTCGCCGATGCCCCCATTGTGCCGGACATCGGAATGCTCTGTTCTCGTGACCCGGTGGCGATAGATTCCGCATCTTACGATCTGGTCAATCAGCAGTTGGGGCTCGCCGACTCCCGTCTGGGCAAGGAGGTTTCTGCAGGGGAAGACAAATTCATAGTGCTATATCCCCATTCCGACGGTATGGTGCAGTTAAAACATGCAGAATCCCTGGGAATGGGCACACGAAAATATTCCCTTAAAAAGATAAAGTAGGAGGAAGTGATGCGCAAAATCCTCTATCTGGGCATGACCTTGCTCGCTTTATTGCTTTTCGCCTCATGTCCAGGCGATGGCAGCACACCTTCAAATGTCGCCGTCCGCACCGTCTATTCCGTCTCCGAGGAGAACATCTCCGGTGCCGGCGGTTTCTGGGCGATCCCGGAGCTGGAAAATATCGGCGAAGGTTCCCAGATGCCGCTAATCAATGTCTATGGCGACCAACGCTCCTCAAGCCTGCGCTGGTATCCTTTGAGCAACTACCATTATCACTTTGAGGAGGGGCGAGTTTATATAGACACCGCCTCCGGCAACTCGGATTGGTACAGGATAGTGGTGTTAAGATAAGGGTTGTTTTCCGGTAGAGATACGAGGTTATCATGGAAAAAAACGACATCCTCAAAGTGGTGAGCGAGCGGAGTATCAACTTCATCCGCCTGTGGTTCACCGATATCCTCGGCTCACTGAAATGCTTCACCATAACCGCCACTGAATTGGAGACCGCCTTGAACGAGGGGATAGGCTTTGATGGCTCCTCGGTCACCGGTTTCCACCCCATTGAAGAGAGCGACTGCCTGGCGCTGCCCGACCCCGACACCTTCGCCGTCGTTCCTTATACGTCCGATGCGCCCAACCCGGAGCTCACCGAAGCCCGCCTCATCTGTGATATATACGAGCCGGACGGCGCTCCCTTTGCCGGCGATCCCCGCTACATATTAAAGTCCAACCTCAAGCGTGCCGACGAGATAGGCTTCACTCTCATGGTCGGTCCAGAGCTTGAATATTTCTACTTCAACTCTAAGACCGATTTTTCCCCACTGGACCAGGGCACCTACTTTGATTTCGCCCCCCTGGACTCCGGCATAGACCTGCGCAAAAAAACTATCCTGGCATTACAGTCTATGGGTATCCCGGTGGAGATAGCCCATCACGAAGTGGCGTCAAGCCAGCACGAGATAGACCTGAAATACTCCGACGCCCTGACCATGGCAGATGCGGCGATGACCTACAAAAAGATAGTTAAAAAGGTGGCTTCGGAGAACAACGCCTTCGCCTCCTTCATGCCCAAGCCCATCTTCGCCGACAACGGCTCCGGCATGCACACCCACCAGTCCCTCTTTCAGGGCGACACCAACACCTTCTTTGACCCAGATGATAAATATAATCTCTCCGACATCGGCAAGCGCTACACCGCCGGCATCCTTGCCCACGCCAAAGCCTTCACCGCCATCTGCAACCCCACGGTCAACTCCTACAAACGTCTGGTGCCGGGATACGAGGCGCCCATCTACATCTCCTGGTCCCTGCGCAACCGCTCCGCCCTGGTGCGCCTGCCTAACTACAAGCCCGGCAAGGAGCATGCCACCCGCATTGAGGTGCGTAGTCCCGACCCCTCCTGCAACCCCTATCTTGCCTTCTCGGTGATGTTAGCCGCCGGACTGGACGGCATGAAAAAGAAACTCCCCCTGCCGGAACCGGTGCAGGAGAATGTATACAGCTTGGTCAAGGGGGAAAGGGTGGGCGAGCTCCCCGAGCTGGAGACGCTGCCCGGAAGCCTCCTGGAGGCGCTACTGGAGCTGGAATCCGACCCGGTCATAAAGGAAGCCCTGGGAGAGCACGTCTACCACAAATTCGTCCAGCTGAAGCGGAAGGAGTGGGAGGAGTTCAATCTCCAGGTAACCTCCTGGGAGCTGGAGAAGTATATGGATGTGTGAAGGGGGGGATTGTGTCTTATTACTCTGATTAAGTTGAATAGAATAAAAATGAGAGGTGAGAACGATGAGAAAGATATTTGTTTCCGGATTTATTTTGCTGATTCCGTTTGCTGTCTTCGGAAACGAGGTAACCATAACTCCACATCCGGGAATAGGTCAGGATGCTTATGTATCCAGTGATTATCCAGATAGGAATTATGGTGATGAACAGGATATGTTGGTCTACATGAATTCTAAATTGAGCTTTCTTCGCTTTACCCAGTTGGAAGAATACATAGGTTATGAGATTACCTCGGCGGAACTGGAAATTACTATTATTTATTCATCCGGAGGTATGACATATTTTAATCGTGTTCTCGGACCATGGGAAGAAGACATACTGGTCTGGTACAATCAACCACCACATTCTTATGACGAATATATCACATATAATTTTCCTGACGTTTATTATTATTATCAAACCATTAGAATAGATGTAACCTGGATGGTGCAGAGATGGCTCAATGAAGAGTGGGAGAACTTTGGATGGTGTTTGAGCTCTCAATATGGAGTTTATTCAGCTATATTCACCAGTAATGCGTCTTACTACAGGGACAGACCATCACTGACTTTAGAAGGTCCCGGCCTACCACCTCTTGAGGTCCAGCCCACATCTCTGGGCAAGTTGAAGGCAATCTTTGCCCACTAGCCAATAAGCTTTTTACCGACTTCAGAACCCCCTAGGCGACCTGCAAATAGCACCACTCCACCCCTCAATACCCATACCAGGCATACTTGAGGTCTTTGTTGTTGTCATCAAAAAACAATATACAGGGGTAGTCCAGGCTGTTCAGAGCTAAAGAAGTATGTCCTCCCCAATCCCCTAAGTCGGTATTAATAGTCTTGATAATCCAAGCGCTTGCCGCCCAGGTAGCATATTTAAGCTCCTGGTTGGTCCTGTCAAAATAGGATATGTGGGGCTGATTCTGCCCGTCCACCGCTATAGATGTATGCCCACCCCAATCTCCTAAGCCGGTGTCAACGGTCTGGATCTCCCAGACACTTCCCGTCCAGTGGGCATATTTAAGCTCCTGATCTGTCCAGTCAAAATAAGAGATATGGGGGCGGTCAAGGTTGTCCAGGGCTATGGAGGTATCCAAGCCCACGAACCCTTCTGAATCCACCGCCTGAATCTCCCAGACGTTTCCCGTCCAGTGGGCATATCTGAGTTCCCCATTGGTTGCTTCATGGTAGGAGATATGGGGGTAGTCCCAGCTGTCCAGAGCGAGGGAGGAATACAAGCCCGGATACCCTTCCGAGTCCACAGTCTGTATGTTCCACTCGCTACCCACCCACTGAGCATACTTAAGGCTTTCGCTACTCCAACTATAATAGGAGATATGAGGGTAGTTCTGGCTGTCTATGGCGATGGAGGTATCCGAACCCACACTCCCCACATCGTCAACGGCCTTTATCTCCCACTCACTACCTGTCCAATAGACATACATCAGGTCACCAATGTCAACGCCATAATAAGTTATATGGGGATAGTCCATGTTGTCCAGGGCAATGGAGTTCCAATAACCGGCATCCCCTTCTAAGTAAATGCTCTCAATTTGCCATTTGCTACCCGTCCAGACGGCATACTTGAGGTTTTCATTGACGCTATAATAGTATGATACATGCGGGTAGTCCTTACTATCCAAGGCAAGTGAGGAATGCCAGGTAACGCCCGGAGAGGAGTCCACAAATATGACACGCCACCGGGGTAGGAGATCACCGATTCCCCATTCATTTTCCTCTTCATCCTCCGCCCCAATATCACAACCGCAAATCAGGACAGCCACTACTAAAGAAACTGTCGCCAGAAGCAATCTTCTCGTTGTTAAATAACGCATCGTAGAAGCTCCTTTTTATCACCTATCCTATTGCTACACATCTCTTTTTTACCACATATTTAATCATATGTAAAGTATGCAAACTGGAAAAGTATATGGATGTGTGATTGGGGGGGGATTACAGTGTCAATAGTGAGATGGTGAATTTTGCATTGACCATATTCTCATATTTTTTTTAACTTAGAGATAATAACATAAGCCTCTCTTAATATTCGTTGCCACTCTAAAAGGTTGTCCTTTATTTTTTTAATGTCATAATCTGTAATAGGATTGCAGTGCATGACATTGTTCCTTAAAGTATACGTGCTGTCAATTAATGCATTTATGAATGTTTGTGTTTTAAATACTTTAGAAAATAGTGTTTTCCAATTCTTGTTACATGTGATTATTTTCGCGAGATGGGGAAGAAGAGTATAATATATTTCATGCACATCATCAGATTTCTTTCCCGCCCAAGGTTTCTGTTGTTCTCTATTTTTATATCTTTCAACATCTTCTTTTACATCAACAGGGACAACATCAGGTTCATTCCACCAATCTTCCCCATATTCTTTTACCATACTTAGAATTATGAACTCTCTCATTGAATTTTCTATAACGTAGATATAAGGATAAGCTTTTGTAGCCATTTTAATAGCTTCATCTATTTTTTCTTGAGAAAGAATCGGGTCTGGTGAAATTCTAATATCAGGACTTCTTCTTTCCTCATGTTTTGATAATTCTAGATCTTTAGCTGTTGTAGGCAATTGTAATTTAACTGGTGGAATACTTACAGTAGTCTGAATACGATATGCTTCTTCTATTGCCTTTTGTGGCACCGCGTATCCTTTATTTGAATCAAAATACTTTTTTTCTTTTGGGTTTATATTTACTGCTCCATTACTTGCAATTAAACATATTGCAACTTCATCATCCATCAATGGAGCATTATATTTTTTTTTGATAACTTGAATTCGCTGATTTAAAGCACTTCTTCTTATGTTTAGTTTTTTTTCAATAGCTTCCAGCAAACCTTGACTAATGTCTCTCTTTTTCCTTGGCATTTGATTCTTCCTTTTTTCTGTCTTTCTTGAAATTAGAAATTGTTACACTTACTACATTGGACGTAGTTCTTAGTATAGTCGCGATTTCCCTAGGCTTATAACCTAAAATGAATAAATCGATTATTTTATATTTCTGTATCTTCCCCTTCACAGCGTTAATAGCTAACGCGTAAAGAAGCCGATCTAGTTTATTTGAGATATCCTCAAGTAATTCTTCAGTTGTCTTCTTTTTTGCCATTTTTCCCCTCCGTTGGAACTAAATCGAAATCCTCCAAATTAAACAAAGTATAATATTTTCCTCGCTTTCCACCAACTTTTTCCACAAGTCCTGTTATTATACAAAGCTTCCAAAGTTTGGTTAAATCATTTTTGTTAATCTTTGCTTTCGTACTTATTTTATCTCGATTCAATCCTTTTCCTGTCAACATATAGGCGTTTTTCTTGTTGTCATCATCAAGGACTCTTGCAAGAATTTCTTTGACCTTGTCATAGTTAGCTACTTTCGTCCACTTGACAAGCTCTTCAAGTAGTTTAGTCTGCCTTTCAAAAGTATTAACGTCTTTCTCCATTATTCCTCCTTTTCGTCAAGATAGGTTATAGCCTTATAGCACTCATCACCTTCTTTATTCTTTACCTTGAATACTATCCCTATTTTTCCCCATCTTCTCAATTCAACACTTAGATCACCTTCATCAACTCCCGCTTCCTTAGCGATATCACCTTGCTTCGAATACTCACCATCACAAAGGTTATAAACCTTGATCCAATTCAATACATTTCGGCGTTTTCCGACAACTATTTCACGAACCTTTTCCCGTGGGAAAACAATATTTCTCAAAAGCCTAATAATCAAATCAAGTTTACCTATAATTATCTCGTCTTTCAATTTATACTCCTTTCTCATTACTATATATTGTAATTCAAATAGCCTAAAATGTCAAGTGATTTTATGATAGTATTTATATCATAATTAATGATGTCCCCCCTCGTTTCATATAATAATCCCCGCATCTAACCGATGCGGGGATTTATCTTGTCCTTTTTCCCCCTAAGGTCCCGCTATCGCCAGACAGTAACCATCGGGCAGGAGATAGCGGCGGGCGCAGACGAGCAGATCCGCCTTGGTCAGGGAGGCGATAATCTGCGGATAGCGGGTTACATAGTCGTCGCCCAGTTGGGCGTATTCCATACCCAACAGCATACTAGCCATACCGGCGTTGGATTCTAACCGGACTATCACCTGCCCGATGAGCGACCCCTTCGCCTGCTCCATCTCCTTCTCGCTCACCTCCTCGGCGACGATGCGGGAAAGCTCCTCAAGAAAAGCCGAAACCGCCCGCTCCACATTGGCTGGATTGACCCCCATGTGCGCCGTCCAGGCTCCGCCGTAGAGACCTCCGCCGAATCGGGTGAAGGCGTAGTAAGCCAGCCCCAGCTCATCACGGACATAATTACCCATGCGCCCGCCCAAGCCGATATAGCCGAAAATCTCGTTTAACAGCCGGGCGGCGTAGTAATCATCGGCGTGGCGGGTGGGACCGACAAAACCGATGGCGATATCGGTGGAAGCCTTGCCGGGCATGGTAACGGTCTCGGTCTTCGGCTCTGAAGGCGCATCCGGCTGGACTACGGCGACCTGCTCCTTCCCCGCTCCCCCCCATTCGCCCAGTCCCCCCTCAAAGGTGGAAAAGACCTCATCCGCATCAACATCCCCCACCACCACGATGATGGTGCGCTCAGGACCGTAAGTGTCGGCGTAAAACCTTCGCACATCATCCAGCCCAATTGCCATTACGCTCTCCCTGCTACCTATTGCGTCCCATCCCAAAGGGTTATCGCTCCCATAGACCATCTCCCTTGCCTTTTTCCAGGCGACATAGAAGGGGTCTTCATAGCGTTCGTCAATCTGGGTGAGGGTTCTGCTCTTGAGCAGTTCAAACTCCTCGGATGGGAAAGCGGGCTCGGTCAGGTCGGCGAAGAGCATCTGTGCAAGCTCGGTAAAGTCCTTGCTAAGGCATCTGCCGGAGATGGTTATCGTCTCCACGCCACCGCTGAAATCCAGGCTGGCGCCGAGGAAATCCAGGGCTTCAAATCTCTCCAGCTTGTCCATCTTGGAGTTGCCCAGGGAGAGCATCCGGGCTGTCAGGCTGGCAAGCCCGGCTTTCTCCCTCGGCTCGTAGAGGGAGCCGGCTGAAACTGAGCCCATAATGGTAACCGAGGGGGTGGAGTGATTCTCCTTTACCAACACAATCAGACCGTTTGAGAGAATACGGCGCTCAAATTCAAAGGAATGAGCACTGGTCTGGGTAAGCTTGCTCAATTCGGAGATGATGCTATTCCCCGCTTCCTCTCCGATACCAGCGGATGAGCCGTCCGGTCCCTGCCATGAGGCAGTACCAAATGGTTGGGGTGAGAGAGGGTCGGACATCGGTTCATCCAAAGCACCGGTGCTCATCCCCTCCCCCTCGCCTGTGGGTTGATACCAGCCGACGGTCATATTGCTGGAAGATAGCACCTTCTGCGCCAGAGCGGTTACCTGCTCAGCGGTCACCTTGTGGATGTTATCCAGAAGCTCCTCGCCGAAGCGCCAGTCAACTATGCAGGCGTAGCGACCCAGATGCTGTGCCTGACCGCTTATGGACTCATTCTGATAGACCAACGAAGCCATTATCTGATTCTTTGCCTTCTCCAACTCTTCGGCGCCTATCGGCTCAACCATTATCCGCTCAAGCTCCGCAAGAATGACACCCTCCACATCCTGCAAGGAGACCCCCTCAGCAACGGTAGCCCCGATGAAGAACAGGCTGGGATCCCGATTGGTGCCCACATAGGTATAAAGCGAGGAGCAGAGCCCGGACTCCACCAGAGCCAGTTTGAGCCTGGGGGCTCTCTCCCTGCCGGTCGCTCCCCCCAATATGGCATCAAGAACATACATTGCGTATATATCCTGGTCTTCGGCACTGGGCTGGTGGAAGCCCATGATGATGTGGGAGGTATTGCCCGAACCCTCAATTGTAAAGCGACGCTCCCCGTCCTGCACCGGCTCTACTGAGGTCACCTCTCGCGGCACCTCTCCTCGCTCTATGTCGCCGAAATGTCTCTTTACCAGGCTGAGGGCATCAGTGGAATCCACATCCCCCACGATTACCAAAACCGAATTGCTGGGTATGTAAAACTCTTTATAGTGGTTGTAGAGGTCCTCCCGACTCCAGGTCATTATCTCATTGCGAAAGCCGATAGTGGGGAATTGATAGGGGTGGAGGCGATATGCCTGGGAGAGTAGTTCTTTGTAGAGCAGATCCTCCGGGTCGTTCTCCCCCCACTCCAGCTCTGATATTATCACCGTGCGCTCCTTATCCACCGCCTCCGGGTCAAAAAGACTCCGTGCCAGCCGTGAAGCCTCTATCTCCAGTGCCAGTTCAAAGTATTGGCTGGGCAGGATTTGGTGGTAGCAGGTCATATCCGAGGCGGTGTAGCCGTTCAGAGTCGCCCCTATTGAATCAAGCAGGTCGTTCATGTCCTCGTCGGTGAAGTCCTCGGTGCCCCGATAGCACATATGCTCACACCAATGGGAGATCCCGCTGATGCCGGGATACTCCCAGCGGCTTCCCACCTTGATGAAGAGCTGAACCGAGACCACCGGGGCGGTGTGTACCTCCTTTATCAACACCTGCAGTCCATTATCCAGAAAATACTCCTGCACTGAACCCTCCTGTGACATCGCCGGCGCCACCAGCACCAAAGTAACCGCTATCAGAAAGGCGAGGGCGCAAATTCTCACTCTATCCATTCAAAACCTCTCCTTGACCTATCTACATCCTTTTTCACACCGGAATCCAAGTTCTATTACCATTCTTAAAACAAAATTAAACAAAAATTCCATCCTGCTTACCGCAATATTTACGTCCGGGGATGAATCCCCTCGTCCTTATAGAGAAAGCGCTTGATTTTTTTGGTGGAAGTCTTTGGAAACTCCTCCCATTGAACCACTATCTCCTTGACCCGCTTATAATCCGCCAGGCTACTGCACAATCGGCGCACATCGTCTATTACAATCTGAGCTATCTCCTCACGGCGAGACTGAGCCTCCTCCCCCAACTCCTCGCCGAAATATTCCATATCCGGCACAACGATTGCCCCCACCTCTTCCTTACCGGTCTTCTGATTGGTCATCGGCTTCACCAATGCCTCCAGAATATAGGGGCTTTCCACCAGTATGGATTCCACCTCCTCGGGATAGATATTCTTTCCCGCCGGGGTGACAATTAAATTCTTCACCCGCCCGCAGATATAAATATGTCCGTCATGGTCAAAGTAGCCGCAGTCGCCGGTCCTGAACCAACCGTCCTTTGTGAATACCTTGTCGGTCTCCTGCTCATCTTTATAGTAACCGGGCATCACCGCCGGGCCCTTCAGCCATATCTCCCCCACGCCTTTCTCATCCGGTTCATCAATGTTTACCTCAAAATCGGGGACGACCAGGCCGGAGGAAGCCACCTTGGGCTTATCAAAGGGGTTGACCGAGACCACCGGAGAGGTCTCGGTGAGACCGTAGCCCTGGAGCAGGGGCAGACCTAAAGTGCGGAAGATGCCACCTACCTTCGGGGGCATAGCCGCAGCCCCGCAGACGAACATGCGTATCTTGTCCAGACCGGCTTTCTTGCGCAGACCACGAAAGAGCATCTTGCCAGAGCGTCCTCTGAAGATAAAATCTATCCCTCGGGTGAGCCCCAGAAGGAATTTTACCAGCATGCGCTTGTGAAAAGGGGCTCTGTCCACCGCCCGCATTATGCCGTAAGCCATCTTCTCATAGACCAGGGGAACCCCACACATCATAGTAACCCCCCCATCCTTAATGTCCTCAATTATCTCCTTGGACTTGAAAGAGCGAGCATAGTTTATGGTGCAGCCGGTGTAAAAGGGGACCAAAAGACCGCAGGTGGACTCAAAAGTATGGTGCAGGGGAAGCAGGGACAAAAAGACATCGTCCCTCTCATAGGGTAGAACTTGATAGACGGAGTTGACATTGGAGCCGAGATTATGGTGGGTGAGCATCACCCCCTTGGCATTACCGGTGGTGCCGGAGGTGAAGATGATCTCCGCCAGGTCCTGTGGCTCCACCTTCATCCGTTCGTAAGTGCGGTCACCCTCCCCAATCCTCTTTCGTCCTGCGGAGCACAACTGCTCAAAGGAGATGTCACCGCCCTCCTCCATGGAGATAACTGTGATGTGGCGCCCAATCTGCTCTGCGATCTCCTTCATCTGGGGGACGAATCTGGGACTGGCGATGACTATATCCACCTCACAGGTGCTGAGAATATTTGCCCACTCCATCGGCTTTAGATTGGCGTCCAGAGGGACCACCGTCCCACCACCGGCGACTATGGCCAGAAAGGCGAGCGCCCACTCCGGGCGATTCTCTCCGACCACGCTCACCTGATTGCCCTTGGTCATACCCAGCTCGTAGAGCCCGGTGGCAAGTTCCTTTATTCGCTCCAGTGCTTCTCCGTAGGTTATCTCAGAAAACCCCTCCCCAGACCGGCGCATACAGAGTGCGGGCTTATCAGACCAGAGCTCTCCGGCTCGCTCCACCATCTCTCTGATGGTGAAGACTCCAGTAGCCGGGCGTATAGATGATTTTGGAAGCGTCTGCATTCTCAACTCTCCCTACTTTACCTGAACTTTTCCCTCAATCTCCCTGTATAACTTTTCGCCGATACCCTCAATCTTCAGCAGTTCTTTCTTGTTAGTGAACCCTCCGTGTTCTTCCCGATATTCAACTATGCGCTCAGCCAGCGTCGGTCCGATACCCGGAAGGGTGGAATCCAACTGCTCCACAGTGGCGGTGTTCAAATCCAACGAAACCTCGCTCTCCTGATACGAAGCGGCGACGCCGTAACCGTAGGTTATGAAGCTCTCCGGTCTGTCCAAGGGCGCCCCCTCCGCAGGAACATAGATTCTCATCCCGTCAAGCAGGGGAAGGGCCAGGTTTAGAGCATCAGTGCAGGCTCCATCCTTTGCCCCACCGGCTGCGGAAATGGCGTCCTTCACCCGTAGCCCCATTTTCAGGGAGTATATGCCGGGGTTGTTGACCTCCCCGACCACCTGCACGGTGAAGGTTCCCTTCACCTCAGGCTCGGTCTTCTCCGGCAGAAGAAAGGACACTTGGTCGGCAGAGACCTTGGGTTTATACAGAAAACGGACCGTATGCACACCCACCCCGGCAAGGACAAATATCAGCAGTGTCAGAAGTATCCTCTTCTCACGCCGATTAAATATCTCCATATTCACCTCCAAGCATCATATCCGCAAATTTTCAATGACATCCGATTCCAGTTGCCTGCCGACCACCACCTCCACGCCCTCCTCACCCTTCCGCCGCACCTGCACATCAATATCCACACTTCCATCGCTGTAGCGAGCGCAGAGGGATGCAGCGGTCTCCACATTCTCGGAAATGCCCCCCTCTTTCCCCAACAACACCGTCGGACCCATCACCCCAACGGGGTCTAAGAGCATATCTCCAACTTGAGCCAACTCGCTTATTCTTTCGTTCTCCCCCTGGTTACGTCCAACCACCACTTTAGCCCCACCGGGCAGGCGAAAATGTCGCCCCAGGCGCAGGAGCTTGAAGTGCCGTGGGGTGTCCTCGCCCCATTCAAATGATTCCCTCACCCTCTTTGAGAAAGCGGGGTCAGTTAAAAGACATCCGCCCGCCGGCGATGAATACTCACTTATGCCATATTCTTCAGCCAACTCCATCTGCGGTTTACGGCTTCTCCCCTCTATAGCCAAGAGCTTATCCCGCTCAATCAACCCCTCTTTCTCGGCGACGGTCTCCGTAAGTAGCTTTGCGCTCAGGGAGCGGAGCAGGCGCCCGACAAGCCCCGCTTCCCGCTCAATGAGGTTAAGGATGGGCTTGCGCTGGCTCATGGGTCGCTCCCCGACCACTTCGCCGGTGAAGACCAAATCCCAGCCCATCTCCTCCATCCGTTCCCCCGCCCGCCTGAACATGAATATGTGGCAGTCTATGCAGGGATTCATATTCTTGCCATAGCCGTGAGGGGGGTCTTTAAGCATAGCTATGTAATCACGGTCAAGGTGGATGAACTCCAGGGGAAGTCCCAACTCCTCAGCTCTCTTGGTTACATCCCTCCCGTCCTCCTCCACCGTCTGCCAGGGCATAAGGAAGTGGAGCAGGAGAATCTCCGCACCCTGGTCCATCATCAGGTGGGCGGAAAGGAGACTGTCCAATCCGCCGGAGAAAAGCCCGACGACCTTTGCCCGTCTCTTTGCCCCGCCGGGAATTTTTTCCTCCTCAGACAAGAAACACCATCCTATTCTTCCAGAATTTCGGTGAGCCTGGTGAATATATTTTTGGGGTCAACCATATATAACATATCCCCCACATCACCGAGGCTTTTAGCCACCTGACGGTGAAATTCCTTGGGCACGATCAGCAGGACGGGGATCTTATGTATCCGGCAGGCGAATAACACATCACCAACCTCCAGGTCCTGCCCGGGTAGGGGCATAACCTTGTGCAGATAACCGATAACCACGGATATATCATCTCCCTTGGTGATATGACCGACATATTTGCCGTGATTATCCCAACCGTTGGAGAGGGGAACGGTCCCGTAGCCCTTGGCGACCAACCTAGTCAAAAGTATGGGGTCGGTCCCTTCCAGATATCCCACAGTCTTCATAACGAGCTCCCTAGAGTAGAATTACAATTCCAAGGGGATAATATATCATAAGCGCACTATATTATAAATGGGAAAAGGTGAAGATTTACGGTAAGCTTTTTGGTGATAAAAAAACCAGTAGATTATCCTGGTTGAAAAGGGAAAAACATATGACAACGGCATTATATTTTCATCTAATCCCAGAGACCAACCCGTTGAATGTCCAAATCCGTTGACCCGCATTTTGGACAGTGCAGATGAAACTCCTCGCCGTCCACCACATCACCGTTGATATAAATCCTCTCCTCACCGGCGCCGCAGTGGGGGCACACCCAATGGCTACGCTCTTCCTCCGTGTCCACTTTGATGATGGTGTCGCAGTTTAAGCAGTAGGCGGCGACATGGTTCGCCCCGCCCATCTTTCCCGTACCCAGGAAAAGCTCTTCGGACTCATATCCGCAGCCGTCGCACACCAACACAGCTATCATACCGGCGTAGGACGTAGAAATTAAAGCCACAAAAAAGAATATTGCAAATAGCGCTTTGACTATGTTTTTCCTCATAATTTCCCCTTTCAAAGGGTAACCTTACATATTAAACATTATATATAAAACACCGTTTATTGCCAACATAAAAAAGCCCCAACCAATCGGTTGGGGCTCAAAACTTAATCCCGGCGGCGACCTACTCTCCCGGGGAGGTAACTCCCAAGTACCATCGGCGCTGAAGGGCTTAACTACCGTATTCGGAATGGGAACGGGTGGGACCCCTTCGCTATAACCACCGAGAAATCCTTTTCCAAAAGCAGGCTACTATATATCACAATGAATTCGTTATGTCAAGAGTTTTCTATCGCCAATTTCGCCCCTTTGGGCAATTTCCCCTTCCCTAATCCTCCCTTTGCTATTATAATCCCCCTAGCATGCCCATAGTTCTGACAATGCTCTCCGGCGGCGTGGATTCGTCAATAGCCGCGGTTCTATTGAAAGATGCCGGCTACGAGGTAATCGGGGCAACCATGCGCCTCTTTGACCCCCCTGATGGGGAAGCCACCCCAAACCACCGCCATACGCCAAAATTCATACAGACAGCAAAGGAAGTTGCCGATATTCTGGGCATCCCCCACCAGGTCCTTGACCTGCGTCGCCACTTTCAAGAGCAAGTCATCGCCCCCTTCGTCGCCGCCTACCTCGCCGGTCGCACCCCCAACCCCTGCATCTGGTGTAACCCCCGCATCAAGTTCGGCGTTATGTTGGAGAAGGCTCTGGAGATGAAATGCGACCACATCGCCAGCGGACACTACGCCCAAATGACCCACGACGAGGAGGGCTTCCACCTCCTGCGTGGGGTGGACTCAGATAAGGACCAGTCCTACTTCCTCTGGGGGTTATCGCCGGAAGTCCTGCCCCACCTGCTCCTCCCCATGGGCGATATGACCAAAACTGAAACTCGCAAGAGGGCGAAAACCCTGGGCTTACCCACGGCGGAGGTGGACGAGAGCCAGGAGGTCTGCTTCATCCCCGAAGCCGGCATCGGGGACTTCATCCGCCGCCACACCTCGCCGAAACCGGGATTTGTCCTGGACAGCGAAGGCAAATCCCTGGCCGAGCATCAGGGGATAGTTGACTTCACCATCGGGCAGAGACGGGGGCTGGGCTTGGGCGGAGGGCGCCCCAAGCAGTATGTAACCGCCATAGACGGGGAAGCGGGGACGGTGACCGTCGGCGGTGAGCGAGAGCTTTATCATCGTTCCATAGTCGTCGGGCGGACGAGAGCATGGGTTGGGAGTTTAGACCACCTACCCGGTGATTTAGTGGGACAGATACGCTACCGTTATCCGCCCACGCCGGCAAAGCTCACCGTTCTTGACCGTTCCTCTTTTCGGGCGGAGTTCGCCGAACCGGTGCGAGCGCCGGCGCCGGGGCAGTCGGCGGTCTTCTATCGGGGCGAGGAGCTGGTTATAGGGGGAATAATTGAGGAGATAGGCTAAATCCACTGAAATTCGCTTGCAAACTCACCCCAAGTTGTTAGAATGGGGAGAGTATCGCCTGAGGAGGTCTCATGAAGATAGATATATCCTCGGTAGGAAAACCCTTCACCTTGGAGCGTCTGAAGAAAGGCGTTCACCAACTTGATATTCTGGGCACCAAACTGGAGATATCCTTCCCGGATGCAGACATCATCCAGGTGAGCGAGTTGGGCGTCGGTGGAGAAGAGCCAATCGCCGTTCGCCACTACTCTCACTCCAAAAAGTCCCTCAAGCTGAATGTCATCCCCAAGGCTCTTCCCCATCCCGTCCTGGTCCATCTACGGGAGGAGATGACCATCGGAGCCAATGACACCTGCGACTTCAACATCCTCATCCCCATCGCCTACAGCCTGAAGACGACTGAGAAGTCCCAGCTCACACTGGCGGAATTCAACCCGCCCCCCCTCAAACACACCTGGTATGGTCCCACAACCAAGGGCAACCTGTGCTACAAATATGTGAGTGACATCATTATGGATGCAGAAGGCTTTGCCGCTCCCCCATTTACCATACTTGTTCCCTTGAAAATCACCAACGAACGAGACGAAAGTTTCACCCTGCCCCCCATACGCCTGGACGACGACCTGCTCTTCATCCACCTGCTGGGCGATATGGTCACCGCCTGTGAGGTGGGCGTGAATATACAGGATGAAGGGGGTATCGGGATTCACTATCCGGACAGTTCCGATTACACCAAGGAGACCATGCTCTTCCCCCGCAAAAGGGATGAGAGGGGACCTCTCACCCGCTCCCTGTTTGACCTAATGGGCATTAATGGCGACGATGGTTTCTAAACGTCGTAATCTCCTGCTCATAAATTTATGGAGGATCTGCCATGTGGGAAAATATCTGGGAATATATATATAACTTCTTCACCAACATAGAGTGGCTCTCCTCAGCTATAAGGATTGTCTGCTATGCCCTGGGTGGCATCATACTGGGGCGCATCTTCTCCCGCATAGCCCGCCGGGCCATGCTTCACCGAAAGAAGGAGAAGCAGGCGGCGCATATCGCCGGAAAGCTCATCTACTACGGCTTTCTGGTCCTGGCTATGTTCTTTATCCTGGATGAGCTGAATGTAGATGTAACCACCATCGTGGCCGCCGCCGGGATTGCCACCGTAGCCATCTCCTTCGCCGCCCAGAAGTCCCTCTCCAATGTCATCTCCGGTATCTTCCTCTACATTGAGCGCCCCTTCCAGGTGGACGATGTAATAGATGTTGCCGGTCAATATGGCGTGATACTCTCCATAGACCTGCTCTCCACCAAGATACGCACCTTTGACAACCTCTACATCCGCATCCCCAACGAGACGGTCCTCTCCGAGCCGGTCATCAACTACACCAAATTTGACATCCGTAGAATTGAAGCCCTGGTGGAGGTGGAGTATCCCGCCGACCCGGAGCGGGTCAAAGCCATCCTCATGGATATGCTGGAGAAGGAGACTCTGGTGCTCGCCGAGCCCAAGCCGGTAATAATCCTCAAGGAGCTGGGAGCGAGCGGACAGATCTATCGGGTGCTGGTCTGGATTTTGCGGGATAAAATGTTCTCCGCCACCTCAGCCATCCATGAGGGCATCAAGCTCTCCCTGGAGGAAGCGGGGATAGAGATAGTCTATCCCATCCAGGTGGTGCGCTTCACGCCGGAGATGGAGGAGGCGATAGCGAGGGGAAAGGCGAGGAGGGCTGGGGGATAGTGAGTCTTGATGATTTTTCTTGTAAATCTTAATCAAACCGTGATAAAATAGCTGAGAAAATAAGCAAAAGAATACAATATGGTAATATAATTAAGAAGGGAGAAACAAAATGGAGACAAAAGAAATTATATGTCCCAAATGCGGAGGAATCCTAGAAACTATTGAAGGGGTAAAGGTAATTACTTGCAAACATTGCAACACAGACTTTGATGTTGAAAAGGCTGAAGAAAAAAAGGAACATCAAAAAGTCAAGAAAGAAAAAGTATTTTATGATAAGGGTGGTATTATAGTAACAAATACCCGAATTAAATTACCTGATAAGATATACTCAACTGCAAACATTACTTCTTTATCAAAAAAAGTAATACCAAAAAACTATAGTTTTCCCATTGGGTTGATAATTATCGGGGCAGTTTTGTCTCTATTTTATATAGTATTAGCATTTGCTGATATACCAAGTTCCTGTGCAACACTATTAGTTATTGGATTAATCCTAATTGTTGTCGGAATCGGTATCCTCGCATCAAGCAAGGCTAAGTACTGTGTAGTATTCGAGACTGCGTCAGGGAAAATAGACGTTTTAACAACTGTTGATGAAAAAATGATTGATGATATAGTTGAAGCAATAAGTAGAGCAATAGATTATAGGGGTTAAATCTAGAGAGAAGCAAATAATGGGAAATAGAAAAAATGTTTTCGTGCTAATGCCATTTGGAGACGCTTTTGATATTTTTTACTTCGCAATACTCAAACCTTTGCTAGAGGAAATGGGATATGATGTGTCAAGAGCAGATGACTTGAATTCACAGCAAAATATAATGAAAGATATTGTCGAGGGAATTTACAAAGCTGATTTGATTATTGCAGACTTATCCGATCACAACCCTAATGTATATTATGAACTAGGTTTAAGTCACAATAGAAAAATACCAACAATACTAATAACCAAAGACCCATTAGAAGAACTACCATTTGACATAAGATATTATAGGGTAAATAGGTATTCAATGAAAAGTTTTGAAACTCTTAATGAATTCACTATTGAAATTGAGGATCTTGCATCAAAAGCCTTACAAGGTTCTCTGGTTTTTGGTAATCCACTAATGGATTGGGGTTCTGAATTTGTAAAAATTGAAGAAACAACTCAAGAAATATATGAACATGAAGATGGACTATGGGACATATTGGCCAAAGCCGAAGAAAACTTTATTGAATTACCGGAAATTGTTATTCGTATATCAGAAAAAACAAAAAACATTGGAAAAAAACTTGAGGATTCAGGTAAGCAAATTCAAGAAATCAAAATAAAAAAGGAACCAGGTTCATTAACAAAAATAAAAAAATTAGTAGATAAAATGGCTGATGAATTTGATGCATATAGTCAAAAGATGGAACCTGATATCGAAAATTATAATAACTGTGTAAAAAACATTTATGATACGACAACTGGATTTATCCAAAAAGCAACGATCGAGAGTGATGAAGATATAGAATCATTAAACGAGTTTGTTGTTTCCTGCAAAATGTTAATAGAAACAACAGAAGAAGCAATGGGAAGTATTATCTTATTTAAAGAATCCGTTAAGTCAGCTAAAGGATTGAGTAAAAGATTAGACATAGCTACAGAAAAGGTAGTAACGGTATTGCAAAAACTTGTTGACTACGGCATGAACTCAATACCAATTTTTGAGAAAATAATATTATTTGTAAATGATAAAACAGAAGTATATATGGAGAATAAAGAAACCTAGAATAGAGTTCTTACAATTATTTTCTCCATTATTTCTTCTAAATGATGACCACAATCTTAAAATTCTTAATATTAGGCGAGTATTTTTTCCCTCGCCTTCTCCTTTTCCATTCCAGCGGAGATTCCCCGCCTTTGGCGGGGTCCGCTACATCTTTAAGCGAAATTCCTCGCCACTACCCCATATTTTTGCTATAATTTGAAAGAGGAGGTAATCTATGCCCAAAGGAACGATAGAAAAACCAAAAGAAGATGTCATAACCGTCCACGCCCGCAAAGGCGACAAATTCTTCATTGCAGAGTGTGAGGAGCTAGGGGTATATACCCAGGGAGAAACCTAGGAAGAGCTGGAAAGAAACATCCGTGAGGCGGTGGTGTTGTCGCTTGAGGATGAGGAACTGCGAGATAAAAAGAAAAGGGGGTGAAAATCTATGATACCTGCCATTGGCTATATGATTGCCTTCTACATAATTGCAAGAGGTGTCTCTTTCTTAACGAGAACTGGCGAGAGAGCAGAAAACCCTGTCGCTAAAGCATTCTTCATTGTTGCAATGGTAGTCGCAGTTATTGGGATTGTCATTCTTTTAACTTCTGAATTAAGTATTCCATCTTCACCTTTTTAACTCCTAAGCCAACGGCAAATCTACTAACTTTAAAATTGTATCTCCCAAAAACACTCGGCGAGGTTATGTAACCTCGCCTTCTCCTTTTCCATTCCAGCGGACCCCGCCTTTGGCGGGGTCCGCTACATCTTTAAGCGAAATTCCTCGCCATTTCCCCATATTTTTGTTATAATTTGAAAGAGGAGGTAATCTATGCCCAAAGCAACGATAGAAAAACCAAAAGAAGATGTCATAACCGTCCACGCCCGCAAAGGCGACAAATTCTTCATTGCCGAGTGTAAGGAGCTAGGGGTATATACCCAGGGAGAGACATGGGAGGAGTTGGAGAGAAACATCCGTGAGGCGGTGGAGTTGTCGCTTGAGGATGAGGAACTGCGAGATAAAAAGAAAAAGAAAATCCTAATTTCATACCATGAATATCTTCAAGCAAAATGACAACGGAGAAACTCCCGGTAATATCAGGGCGCAATTTAGTAAAAGCACTTGGATATTTCGGATATGAAATAATCCGTATTCGTGGAAGCCACATCAGAATAAGGACGGAAGTTAGCGGTAGACATTCATTAACCATCCCCGACCACAAAGAAGTTGATAAAGGATTGCTATCATCAATACTAAATGATGTTGCTATACACCACAATATTAGGAAAAAGGATGTAATTGATAAAATAAAATTATAGTAGGTTCTAGCTTTTGAATCACAGTCCACATATTCTCACATCTCCCCCTCCATACTCACCCGTATCACCCCTCCACCGAAGCCCCCCTCCCCGATGCCGTATTCCAAGCCCAGGACGCCGATGGGGGTGCGAGCCACCAGCCCCCCGCCGAAGCCCAGTTTGTAACCCTTTGCGCCGCCGTCTCCGCCTAGAAAATAGTATCCACCGTCGGCGAATAGAAACAGATACTGCCAATCGGCAACCAAAAAGCGTAGTTCCACCGTCGCCAAGCCCACCTGCTCCCCCCTGAACTGCTCGTCCCGATAGCCGCGCAAGCCGGCGCTCCCCCCCAGATAGTATATCTCGTCCAGATAGCGCTCCCCCTCCCCGAAGAGAACCGCCCTGCCCTCAATTCCACCTGCCAACACCATTCGCCCCCCCAGTCCCAGATAGCGCCACAGGCTTGCCTCCAGCTTGGGGAGTTTCATCCTGGACGAGGGCTGAGTGCCGAAAGCGAAGACGCTCTTTATCCCCACCTCCTGGCGGGCAAGAATCTCCCAGCCGGTGGTGGGGTTGAAGGGGCGGTCGGTGGTGTCAATCCCCTCCAGGAAGTAGATAAAACCCTTGTTGGAGGAAGCCATGGTGTAGCCGGTTACTTTAGAGAAGCCTCCGCCGACCTCCAGTTGATAGGTGCCCCTGATGAATGTGCCCAACCCCAGGCTCCCCTGCATCCGGCGGAACTCATCCTGCTTGCGGTAGCCCAAGCCCAGGTCCAAATAGACAGGGTAGCCGAAAAGCCAGGGCTCTTTATACTTCAAACTGGCTTCGGTCGCCCCTTCGGACTGACCCGACCAGTGGAGGGAGAGCCTACGGGCGGTGCCGGCGATATTGAGCAGGGAGATATCCGCCCTGCCTACATAGCGAGACCGCTGGGAGAGCTCCTCCCTCCTGGGCTGATAGCCGAATGCGCCCCCCAGACGGATGTATCGCCCCTCCGTAATCTCAATCACCAATCGGTCACCCTCAAGGGTTATCTGTGGGTCTTTGGGAAAGAGCTTCAGCCGGCGCAGGCGGCGCAGGGTCTCCTCCACCTCCCTCTGCACATACAGGTCCCCCACCTTCAGGGTAACCTCCCGCAGAATCACATCCATACGTGTCTTGTTGTTGCCCGAGATCTCTATCTCCTTAAGCTTCACCATCCGTCCCTCGTCTATATTGATGGTGAAGCCTATGGTGCTCCCCTTCTCCATGGTGAAACCGCCCAGTTCTATCTCCACCAAGGGGTAACCTCGGTTCTCATATTCCTGCTGGAGGCGAAGAAGACCATCAGCTAACCTCTCCCCGTCAAGGCGTCCCCCGCTGTAAAGTGCCAGGAAATTGCGCACCTCCATATTGGTAAGGGCGAAATTCCCTACAATCTGCACCGAGCCCACCAGCGTAGGCAGACCTTCATCCACCTCAACCATAAGCACGCTATAAGCCTTTCCGCCTACATTTGGTCCGGGGGTGAAACTCCACACCACGCCGGCGAAAAGGTAGCCCTTTGAATAATATTCCCCCCTCAACACCTCCAAGCCTGCCTCCACCACCGAGGGGATGATGACATCGCCCTTATCCATCCCCACCAGGTCAGCGACCTTTGACGGAGGTATCCCCTCCGCTCCCACCACCTCCACCCTGTCAACGACGAAGAGCGGTCCTTCGTCTATATCCAACTGCAAAAAACCAGAGGAGAGTGTTACCTCCACCTCCGCTCCCAGATAGCCCTTTCCCGCATATAGTTCCTCAATTGCTTCAACCACCTGTTCCAGGTGCTGGTCATAGGGTTTCTCCACCTTTTCCACCGCCCTTCTCACCACATCTTCGGAGAGGACTGAGGTGCCGTAGATGCGAAGTGGCAGGTCGGCGGAATAAGCAGGCACAGTCAGAGCAAGATGCAGGTAGGCGAGAAGTAATAGAGCCTTAATTGGCAATTTCATTCGGCTGGGCAAATTTTCTCCCCTTAGAAATAGGCGGAAAAGTCCATCGTCGCCTTGTGCTCCACCGCTCTTCCCGCCTCCCGCTTGCCGCCGTAACCCAGGGTTGCGGTCAGATAATTGCTCAGCTGGTGGCGATAGCTGGCGCTCCAACGGTGGGAGATCCCCTCAGGATGGGTGATTAGGAATTTGGAGCCGTAGGCATTATCCACCACCACCTTCTCCAGAAAATACCCCAGGCTGAGCG
This sequence comes from Candidatus Coatesiibacteriota bacterium, assembly GCA_030602715.1. Taxonomy (GTDB): domain Bacteria; phylum RBG-13-66-14; class B26-G2; order B26-G2; family JAUVZD01; genus JAUVZD01. The sequence goes on along the minus strand of JAUVZD010000005.1, from coordinate 151,351 downwards.
TCCCCGCGTCAGTTACCTTAATGACCCCCTTGGGTTCTGCGGAAAACGCCTTGATGGTGCCATAAATGCAATCGTCCCACTGGCGGATGAAATCCCCGCCTAGCTCCACGCTCAAAGTGAGACCGGGCAAGGGGCGATAGCGGGGGGTAAGCTCCACAGATAGGGTATCCCTGCGGGAGGTGCGCACTATGTCCAATCCCAGCGACGAATAGCGAGCCAGCTCCCGACTCACTTCTACCCGGCCGGTCAGCTCCACACGAGGATAGGGCGAGCTGAAAACCCGCAGGAAGAAGCCCCGTCGTTTGGTCCACTTAGTCTGGTTGGTGACTTGATTATCCAGCGACTCGTAGTCCTCATAACCGATGGTGGGGCTGAAAATACTGCTCCTGGGAAAGAGGGTCAAGGAGTAGCTCTGGCTGAGGGAGCCGTAAACTGTATCCTCGCCCAACCTGCTCAGGAAGGTAAGCACCCGAAAATGGTCCTCGTCGGTGCTCTTCTCCCTGGTGGAGAGGGCAACATCCCACCTCATCTGCGACAGTAGCCCCAATAGCCCTCCCTCATCCTCCCTTTCCGCCAGGAGCTGGGAGAGGTCCAGGGTAAAGCCCAGATAACCCTCCACATCCAGCACCCGAAAGGAGGCACCGGAGGGGCGCAGGATTCGGATGTAGATGGCGTCCTCGTGGTCGGGGTCGTAGATATAAATCCACCGGTCGGGGTCATCCGGGTCCGGCTCCCGGCGATAGTCGCCGTTGCGGTCCTCAGCCACCTCAAAGACCTCCTCCCGCTCAAAGTCCAGATTGGAGGAGGCGTTGTAGCGTATGTTGGCAGTGAGCGCCCGCCCCAGGGGTGAGAAGCGCATCTGGGAACGAACCAGGTCGCTCTCAATATCCGCCAGGTTGATATCCTCAAAGTATGTGGTCTTACGCAAGTAGTTTGCCTGCCAGTAGAATATCTCCTTGCTGGTTATGGTGAAGGCAGTGAAATATTCATTTCCCCTGGAGTATGGCACCCATCCCCCACCCTCAACCGCCTTCTCCCGGTAGGTGCGGTAGGCGAAGCTGGTGGAGAGCCACCTGAAAGGAACGATATCCAATCTGGGGCGAACATATCGGCGGTCAACGCCTTTTACCAACCTAATACCTCCCAGCTCACCCTTCTTTACCAACTGCCCCCCGCTTATCCCCGGCCGGAAGATGGATATGCGGTGATTACCATCCGCCGACCAATCCAGAACTTTGCCGGATAAGGGCATCTCCTGGCTCCAGTATTCCCAGGGCTCCCCACCGGTCCAGTAAGTGGTCTCGGTCAATCGGCGCAGGTTAAAGTCAAAGCCCCCATCACCGCCCCCGTCCCAACCGCCCTTGATGTTCAACTTGCGAGCCTTTATGAGGTCATAATCCAGACGGTAGCTGTGGGGATATCTTCGCTCCATCCCCTGGTACCCCACCTCTCCGAAAAATTTCTTGGCAAAATCAAAACCCACCGTCCCCCCAAAAAGCTCCATTGATGGCTGTTTTTCCCCCTCGCCGTAGTCCCCCTCCATCTCCCACTGGCGACGGAATTCAGCCTCCTCCAAGCCCTCCAAGGGAGCATACTCACTGTCCCGGGAGAGCCAGTCGGGGGAGAAGGTCATCTTCAAGCGTCCGATGCGGAAACCGGAGAGCAGGTCCAGCTTCAGGGCATAGCCGATGTTGTCCTCATCGTCTATATCCGAGAAGAGGTTGCGATCCAGGTCGCTTGTCGCCAGCTCAGCGCTGAAGTTGAACAGGGAACTGGGGCTGTAGGTCAAGCCGATATTCGCCAACTGGTGTTTTTTAGGCATAGGAAGGCTGATCATAGTCCGCTTCCAGTCTCCGTTTCCCTGCCCGACAGCGATATAGACATAACTCTGAGTATCGGGGTCCCACTCACGGATGTAGTCCCCGTTGCCCTTACCGACATAGGTATAAAGGGGATTCCCGTCGGAATCGTAAGCCTGCACCCGAGCCATGCTGGGGTCATCACCTGCTTGGGCAAGTATATTCCGCTCATCGTCGGTCAGCCCCACCAGGTCCTCATCCCTATCGTCGGATTCCTGGGTGAAGTAGATGAATGCGCCCAGGCTTCTTCCGGGAGTGAAGAAACGGGCGGAGCTGTCAAAGAAAGTGCGCCGATAGCCCAACTGTGTATATTCAAACTCCACCACGATGCGGTCGTCCACGCTTAAAGGACGAAAGGTGGTGAAGGTAATAGACGGGGTGGTGTAGTCTATGATGTAGTCGTTGGTCTCACCACGAAGCATCAGCTCGCCGTTCAGGAATACCCTCTCCGATGCAGGGATAATGCTTATCCCCGCCTGGTCGGGCACGGCAAGAATATAAGGTCCCTGCACCCCCTCAATTGCGTTCAGCTCCTGAGTGTGATGTTTGCCCTTGGCACGAGCCAGTGATATACCAAACTCCTGACCCGCTATCTCACCCCCGGCGGTCACACCCAGCAGGTGCTTGTCAAAGTCACAAAAAGCGGTCCCCTCCCGCTTGACACGGATATCGCCTAGGGTGGAGCGGAAACCGGGCCCCTCTATGTGCACATAGACCTCATCAATCTCGGCAAGCTCCTCGCTCTTCCCCTCGGGGACCAGAGGAAGCTGTTCGTCGGAAAGCCGACCTTCTATGGTAACCTGCCCCACCATGCCCTCAAAGTTGATGCGCGTTGCTTGGTCCAGGGTAATATCCCCTCCGCTCTGTGCGGTCACGGTGAAACTCTTGGAGCCGGTCACCTCCAGCTTGCCGCCGGCGCCGGGGGCATACACCTCGCCTTCGGGCTCGGTCCTGTCGCCCAAAAGCTCCTTCAGGGGAAAATATAGGTAGCGCACCTCTACCTCATCCCCCGCCGACGGAATCATATCGGTAAAGGTAAGGCTGCCCAAATCGTGGTTAATCACATAATCGTTGTCCACCAAGAGCTCTTCACCATCCACAAAGACCTGCACTGTGCCAAAGAGCAGATAACCATGCGGGAGTTGGTGGGGTCCACCACTGCCGTCGGCGACAAAGGTGTAGCTCACTTTGGTCGGTCCCGCTGATGCCTTCTCCTCACGGTCGGAGTCCCGAGCAAAGACAGCTGTATATGAGATGAAGATAGACAGAAGGACTAAAGTGAGAAATTTCATTACCGATAAAAACCCACCAACCCGAGACAAAAATGCCCCGAACTGTTTCGGGGTAAGAGAACGGACAGATTGGCTTTTCGGGAGCAATATCACTCCTCAATACTAATCCTGGGGGATGAAACTTATGCGAAATATAAGAATGCGATGGTTATAAGTATCTGAGATATAGATGGTTCCGTCAGATGATATAGCCACCCCTTCCGGGCTGGACAAGCCCCCACAATCCTCAGCATCTATGGTCAGCAGGGGGATAAAATTTCTGTCGGTAATCCGCACCTCCTCCAGTATCCGGTCAGCGATGCACAGCAGTCCGTCAGGGCTTACCGCAATTCGGCAGGGCGAATGGAGCAGTTCGGTTTCGCCTGGAGCACCGTAGGAGGATTTATAATTACCAGAGGCGTCAAAACGCTGGATGCAGTTATTGCCGGTATCGGCGACATAGATATCCCCCCCGGGACCCACGACCACATCCTCCGGACGGCTGAAGAAACCCTCTCCCCGCCCGAAACCGCCGAGATAATCCAGAACACTTCCCAGACGATCCAGTATATGGATGCGATGGTTGGCGGTATCAGCGATGAGTAGCTCCCCACCTCGCCCCACGGCACATCCCATAGGGTCGCTGAAGGTAGTGCTTTGTATTATACCGCCCTCATCTGTAACCAGACCGAAGGTGCCCTGATACATCCCCTCCAGGCTGAATTTTTTTACTAAAGATTTGTCCGTATCGCAGACATAGACAGCCAAACCTTCGTCAATTGCGCAGTCGGTAGGATACAAAAGTTTATCCTCCTCCCATCCGAAGGAACCGAAGGAGAAGAGGAAATTTCCCAGCTCGTCAAATACCTGCACCCGACAGTTTCCGCTGTCTGCGACATACAGGTGCCCCTCTTTATCCACAGCGAGCCCCCGGGGTTCAATAAATTGACCATCGCCGTTTCCCCGGGTGCCGAACTGGTCTATGTAATATAGTTTCCAACTCCCGGTGGCTGAAAGCTCCTCACCTCCCAGGTTGAAGGCTAAAGCCGCTGAGTGAGCGACCGCTAGAAGAATAATGATATATGGGGCTATTCTACACATAGAATAAAGCAAAAGAACGCCCTCCCCAAACCAACCGGGGAGGGGAAGAATATTCAGCTACTTGTCAACTCCTCCCGCATCTTCTGTGGAGGTTAGAATATGTAGGAGAGTGAGAAGCGATTCTCACTGCCGAATGCTTCTCCCTCCGGTATGCGGGCATAGTCAAACTTAAAGCCATAGTAGCGCACCCCGAAGCCGGCGGTAAAATCACTTATCTCGCCGTAATGGTCCCGATAGTACCCGACACGGAAACCGACGATATCCCGGTAGAAATACTCCATACCCACCCTCTGCACCGTCTGACGGAGTTCTTTGGTAAAGCCATCATCCAGAGCGACCAATTCCTTTGATATATCAAAGGCGAAGAGCAGGTCATTCATTTCATCTTCCATTACCGTATATCCGAAGCCAATCTGCATTCTACGGGGCATAGGCTCATTCTCCTCGCCACGTATGTTGGGACCCAGATTCAAGAAGGAGAGCCCTAAGTTCAATTTGCCAAAGGGGAAGGGGACTTTATACAGTAAGCCTAAATCAAATGTAACTGCGGTCGCTGTCCCCCCCGGAACATCGGCGAGATGCTCGTAAGCGTAGCGCAGACTACCCCCAACCCCCAGACTGTCCAACACTCCGTAGCCGTAGGATAACCAGGGGGCGAAACCGTAGGAGTGGATGATGCCAGTAAGGTTGCCCTGTTCGTCTCTAGCTTCGGATTTCCCCATCTCGTGGTATAGAAACCCGATTCCAAAGGTGCCGAATCTCTGCGTGGGGAGGATAAAACTGCCGTAATCGTAGTAGAAGTCGCTTGGTCCGCCGGTTACGGAGCGGGGTTCGTGCATAAAGCTGATCTCCCTTTCTGTGGCGAAAGGCAAGCCGCCGGGATTGTAGTATGTGGCGTTGGAATCGTCAGCCACACCCACAAAGGCTTTACCCATCCCGCTGGGTCTTCCGCCGGGATCCATTCCCAGCCAGACCATAGCGGTGGTATAGCCCAGTTGAGCAAAAGAGCTACCAACCACAGAAAAACTCGCTACCAGAGCCGCCAAAATGACAATTGAACTCCTCTTCAAAACTCCCCCTTTTTTGTTTTCGCAGTTAAGTTAAGATAATACGCCAAAAAGTTACATTTGTCAATACCCTTTATGGAAAATGACGGCAAAAATGAGAGCGAAGCCCTAAAAACCCCATCTCAAAACTCTCACCGTGGTTTTCCCGGCGGTTGACCATATGCAAATAAAACAATCTTGACTTACCCACACCAATACCCTACTATAATACTAGTGTAACAAAAAAAGGAAGCAAATGTATCCCTATCTACCATTCGAGATATTCGGCGTAAAGATCGGCACCTTCGGTATCTGTGCCCTGCTCGGCTTCCTCTCCGCCTGGTGGCTCCTCTACCTGGAACTCAAACGCAAGGGTATAAACACCGAGCTCGCCTGGGTGCTATTTGTGGGAGGGGTAATGGGGGGTATCGTCGGCGCCAGACTCTATTTCATCCTGGAATACTGGTCCGACTTCCTCCTGGACCCCGCCGGCTACATCTTCTCCCGTGGCGGCTTGGTCTGGTACGGCGGACTTGCCGGTGGAATAATCGTGGGAATCATCATCATCCTAGCAATGAAGCAACCCTTGATGGCTATCTTTGATGCGTTATCCCCGTCCTTCTGCATCGGATATATCTTTGGGCGCTGTGGCTGTCAACTCTCCGGCGACGGCGACTACGGGGGGCCTACCGACCTCCCCTGGGGGATGTCCTATCCCCATGGGACCGTCCCCACCCTGGAGAAAGTCCACCCTACACCGGTCTACGAGATCATCCTCACCGGCATCATCCTGTTCATCTTGTGGAGACTGAGAAAAAAAATCCGCCCCGACGGCTGGCTGTTCTCCATCTACCTGGTGTCTGTCGGACTGGAACGGTTCTTCATCGCCTTCCTGCGAACCGAACCCCGCCACTGGCTCAATCTGACCAACACCCAGTATATCTCAATGGTGATGATTCTGGGGGGGCTCATCTACTTCATCTACCTGGAAAAGAACAAGGATAAATTTATCCCTACCATCACAAGGAGGAAGAGGAAAAAAGCCGCCAATTAGCCACCTTTAAAACTTATTATCCTCCGAACCTTACAGATATGATACAGTTCTGCTAATAATTGAGCCCATCAATTCTGCTAAAAGGATCCCCGATGAGAGTATACGCCAAGTTGTTCATATTCGCTGCGCTCTTTCCAATCACCCTAATCTCCTGCTCCAAAAACGACGAATCCCCCACAAGTTCATCGCTTCAACCGACACAAGAAACGGTAAAATCACAGATGGAGGGGGTCAAGGCGCTAGTCACTGCCCCTGCGCTGGACTTGCACACCAAACCCAAGGAGGGCTCCGCCACGGTCTCTGCCGAGCCTCTGGTATATCAGTGTGCCGAAGTCAAAGTGGAAGAGGAGAGTGGGGACTGGCTTCTGGTCACCACCGCTCTGGGGAATAGCGGCTATCTCCGCCTGCACGGCGAGGAGGGGGAAACCTGCCTCATCCCCTTAAGCGAGTATGAGGACGCCTACACCACCGCCCTCACCTGCCTGCCCATCGCCGAGTTGGAGAAGGGAGCTCTTGGCGATGATGTCCTCCTGGTGGGGATTTGGGGGGAGGCTCTGATAAATGGAAGGGCAAAATCCTGGGTCTTCCACTACTACTCACCGGCAAACAAGGAATACCTGCGAATAGAGGTGGCTAGGGGCAAGATAGTGGATAAGGAGATGGGCGATGTAGCCCTCACCGCCACCACCAGCGGAGCCATCTTCCCCCCCATTGCCGGGGGAACCACCTTTGAGGTTCCAACAGGGATTATTGACAGCGACCTGGCGGCAAAGGTGGCTCTGGAGAAAGGTGCCCAGAAATTCCTGGAGCAGAGAGAGAAATACTACACCCTGGTAATCTGCTGTTACTACATCGGCTATCCATCTTATCCTGGAGGGGCGGCGGTGCGCTGGCATGTCGCCTTTGATGCCTTTGCCCTGGGCGGGGCGCATGCCTTCGTCATCGGACCAGGCGATACCACATTTTACGGACGCTACGACCATTATCCTCGCACCTAGTCTTTGTAAACCATAGATAGAGCCATTCATTTAATCTTAAGGAGGTTTCAGATGTTCAAGAGACTGTTCGTTCTCGCTTTAGCCATCACCTTGGTCGCTTTCCTCGGCTGTAAGAAGGAGGAGGTTGAAGAGGAGGTGATTGCAGAGGCAGAGGAGAGCGTGGAAACCAGTAAGCCAGCCATTCCTATGGCTGCCGAGCCAATTATTCCCCCCGCCGCTGATGTAACCGCCGACATCGTGGGCAAGACGGTGGTGGTCAAGGTCAAGGACATGAACTTCCGCACCGAACCCGACGCCGAAGCCCAGGCGGTCAAGGGCAAAGAGGTATTATACAAGGGCGAAACTGCGGAGGTGCTGGCGGTTCAGGGACAGTGGTATTACATCAGGACCGATGAAGGCTACTTGGGCTGGGTTAGAGCAGAATACCAGGGGAATAAATACTTGGTGCCCATTAAGGGCTAGAGCAAAAAAAGCGGCTGTTTAACAGCCGCTTAATTTTTTATAGCTTTTTTACTCCTATTTCCTCCCCCACACCTGCTTACCGTCAATGTAAAACGCCTCCATACGGCTACGGGTATCAAATGGGTGACCGTCCCAGATGGAGAAGTCGGCGTCCTTTCCCGCAGAAAGCGAGCCCACTCTATCATCAACACCCAGAATTTCCGCCGGGGTCAGGGTGATACCTCTTAATGCCCCCTTTGGACTCATTCCCTCCCGCTGGGCTAAACCAGCGGCAACCGCCAGATACTGAATGGGCAGGACGGGCGCATCGGTCATTATAGCTACCTTCAAGCCAGCCCTCTCCAGTATCCCCGCAGTGGCGAAAGTTCGCTCCTTGGTCTCCAGTTTGGAACGATGGACGATGCTCGGTCCAACCAAAACCGGCACCTTAGCTTTCTTCAACTCTTTTACGATGAGGTGACCCTCGGTGCAGTGCTCAATGGACACCTTAAATCCGAACTCCTCGGCAAGGCGGATGGCGGTGAGGATGTCATCGCTCCTGTGAGCATGGGCGCGCAGGGGCATCTTTCCCTCAATCACCTCAAGGATGGCTTCTTTATCCAGGTCCCTCTCCGGCGCTTTCTCCGGGTCCTGTTCCCTCAGCCCTTTCTTCTTCGCATAATTGAGAGCGGAGACCACCGCTTTACGAAAGAGACCCGCCACCCCCATGCGGGTGATGGGAGTTTTCTTCTGCAGATGACCATAGACCGCTTTGGGGTTCTCCCCAAAGGCGACCTTCAAACCGCCATATCGGTTGATAATCATATCGTTGACATCCCCGACCTTACGGGCTTTCACCACCACCCCGGTGCCGCCAATTACATTAGCGGAGCCGGGCAGGACGCACATAGTAGAAACCCCCCCGCTTCTGGCGTCCTCAAAACCCAAATCCTGGGGATAGAGGGAATCTATAGCCCGCAGATGGGCGGTCACCGGGTCGGTCATCTCGTTGCCGTCGTGCCCCATAATCCCCTGCGCCTCGTCAAAGCTTCCCACATGGCAGTGAGCCTCCACAAAACCAGGCATCACCACCTTTTTACCAGCATCTATCACCTTACACCCGGGGGGTAGAATCACATCTTTACCCACCGCCTTAATTTTCCTTCCCTCAATCAATAGGATACCTCCCTCTATCACCCCATCGGTAATAGTGTAGAGCTTTCCCCCTCTTATCGCTATCATTAAAAAGCTCCTTTATCAGTCAAAATTCTAAGGGATTAAGACCTATGAAATGAGGTGTGGGCTATCCCACACCTCACAATAAACTCAGTCCAATCTCCTAATGCTCAGTTGTGCCGGTGAACTTGAATTTTTCAATATATATATCCGGACAGACAGTGGATGTAATTGCACTCCCGAAGACCTTGCGCTTTTTGGAGATCAACTTCACATTGGAGAAAGCTTTGAGCATTGACTCGGTAAATCGCAGGTTCTTTACCGGATACTTCACCTTTCCGCCCTCCACCCAGAAAGTTCCGTAACGGGTCATGCCGGTAAATACTGCATTTCGTGGGTCAACAAAACCGTTCACATAGTGGAATTTGGATACCCACAATCCCTTATCCAACTGCTCCACCATCTTGGGCAAGCTGGAGTCCCCCCCTCCAACGATAACATGCAGGGGCATGGGACCGAAAGCCTCACCCCCGGGCATGAAATGCCCGGTGTTGGGAATATTCAGCTTTCTTGAGACGATGGAGTCGGTCACTACCGACTTGGCAACACCTTTATCTACCAGCACCACTTTCTGTCTGGGCACACCCTCAAAGTCAAAGGGAAGGACACGGCTCTCCTTACAGGTGCCACAATCAATGAAGGTTATATTTTCGCCCATTATCTTCTTGCCCAGCCGTTCACACAGAAAACTCCGTCCCTCCTCATAAGCCTTGCCGTTAAAACCGATGTATCCCATCCAATCCAACAACTCGGAGAGCCCGTAACCCTCCAGGACCACATCGTATTCCCCGGGCTCAATCTCCTTAGGCTTTTGAGCCATAATAGCTTTCTCTGCGGCTTCGTCAGCCACCGCCTGGAAATCTATGTCCACCGCCTTGACCTGAGAGTTGGAGGCGTATCCCTCGCTGTCCTCGGAGAGCATAACTGTGACCAAACCTGCACTGGTGGCGCTGTGATAGACTCGAACCCCCAACGAGTTACCGATAGCCAGCTCTTCCCCTTCCACTGAGTAAGAGCCGGCGGCGGTTAAATTATCCTTCTTGGCTCGGGCGATAATTTTTGCGACCGCTTCAGCCCTCATCTCCGGCTCCTGTTCTGCGGTGGCGGAATCATAAGTAGCCATCTCCTTCACCTCTTGGGGCTGGGGAAGGGAATCAAAATCCGGGTCCTCCTCCCGGGAGAGGGCTATCTCCTTCGCCTTGTTGATGACCGCTTTGAGGGAATCCTCGCTGGGGTCATTGGTGGTGGCGACGCCGACACGCTTCCCCATCACCGCTTTCACCGAAACCGTAGTATTTATCTCTGAAACATTCTGGTGGATGAAATTACTGGAATAACGGGTAAGCGCTGAATCGTAGGCGTTAACATACACCTGAGTCTGGTCGCAATCGGAGAGCTTCAGCGTCTTCTCCACCAACTCCATAAGTCTATCCTTTCCTAACATGTCCCTACCTCTCAGAAAATGGCTGATTTTAAGTGCAATAACGCTCATCACTTATCAGAAAAGCTATAATATCCAATCGCCAGAAAAAAGTCAAGGGTTTTTGAGAAGTGAGGGGTATCATAAGCATATCGGAAAAGATACAAGTGAAAGCTCTTGAAATATACTAGCTTTCATCTATAAAACTTCTTATAAAATAATTATAAAATGGAAAAACGATAATCAGCCGGGCATACAGTTATAAATGCCGAAGCCAATCTACTGGAACGGGTGGAGCAGATTCTATCGGTCATCCCCACGGTGTAGATACCCCGGACAACTGCTAAAATCTTTAATCGCCACCTCCACTGTCCCCTTGACTATCTGGAGGGATTTTTTTATTATATTTACCAAGAACCAATCCCAAATATAACAAGGAGAGAGTATGTATCGGATAATCCTGACCGCCCTCCTGCTTCTATCCTCCACAACCATTTTTACAAGCACGGCTATTTCGGCAGACGAGTTCTTCAGCGCCGCCAGCTTGGAGAAATCCACCGGTCTATACGACCCCTCCATCCCCCTGCACAAACCGGATGTAGTGCATAATTACGATGTCACCTACTACGGCCTCCACCTGAACATTGACATCCCCGCTGAGTCCATTGACGGCTACACCACAGTGACGGTAACCGCCGAGGAAGAGGGCATGAGCCACCTCACCCTGGAGCTGGAGGACCTGACCGTGGACGATGTTATACACGATGGGGGTAGCGTCCCTTTCACCCACAGCGACGGAGTCCTGGACATCAACCTGGGGACCTCCTACAGCATCGGGGAAAGCATCAGCGTTGACGTTTACTACCACGGTTCTCCCACCGATGCGGTCCACTTCAACAATGACCGGGTCTATACCTACGGTTGGGATATAGTCTCCAAATACTGGTTCCCCTGCTACGACGACCCGGCGGACAAAGCCGACAGTGCGGACATGTATTTCACCGTCCAAGATGATTACATCGCCGCCTCCAACGGACTGCTCATCTCCAGGATCGAAAACAAGTACAACTCAGTCACCTACCACTGGCAGGAGAGCTTCCCCATCTGCACCTACAACATCTGCCTGAGTGCCGCAGACTTCGTAACCATTGAGGACACCTTCGGAAGCCTGCCGGTCATCCACTACCTTTATCCCGAGGATTACGACGACGCACTTATCTGCTTTGAAAAGACCATCAACATGCTGGAGTTCTTCAGCAACACCTTCGCCGACTACCCCTATCCCGGGGAGAAATTCGGCTTCTGCGACTGTTATGTCAGCGGGGGGATGGAACACCAGACCATCCCCTTCATCGGTCAATACTTCATCACCCCCAACTACTCCTGGGAGTGGCTCTACGCCCACGAGATGAGCCACATGTGGTGGGGGGACAGCGTGGGCATCGGCACCTGGGCGGACTTCTGGCTCTCCGAGGGCTTTGCGGTCTATTCCGAATCACTGTGGCTGGGCGACGAATACGGTATCCAGGAGTTCTACGACCACATGATTGAGCTGGCGGAGCAGTATTTCGCCGAGGATGCGACCTATCGCTTCTCGGTCTATGACCCGGACATTCTCCTCTCTGCCACAGTCTATAATAAGGGCGCCTGGGTTCTGCATATGCTCCGCCGGGTGATGGGTGACGGAGATTTCTTCACCATGCTACAGGACTACTACAACACCTACGCCTACAGCAATGTGGTAACCGACGACCTACAGGCATTTGCAGAATCGGTCTATGGTGATTCGCTGGAATGGTTCTTCTACCAGTGGGTTTATATGGCTGGCTATCCGGAACTGGATTTCACCTGGGAGTATTCAGCAAACGGCCCCGACTTCAACGTGGAGGTTACTGTGGACCAAATCCAGGAACAGGATGATATCACTCCCTTCTTCAACCTGCCCCTGGACTTCCGCATCCACACCTCCGGCGGTGACCACGATTTCGCGGTGTGGATGGACGAGGAGAACGAGGTCTATTATTTCGCCGTCCCCGACCAGCCCCTGGATGTCCTTCTTGACCCGGACCATTGGCTCCTGGCAAAGTTCCCCGGCGGAATCGGAATCACTTTACAATATTTCAGGGCTGAGGGTGTCCCCTCAGGAATTTCACTCTGCTGGGAGGTGGCAAGCGACGAGCCCCTGAGCGGATACAACCTCTACCGCCAACCAATTACGGATGCGGGATGCGCTCCTCTTACCAACTCCAACTCCGGCTCAACCCCAAGCGACGGTTGGGAACAGGTCAATTCCAGCCTGATTGTCGGCAAAAATCCCTATCACTATCTGGATAACGGCGTTGAGCCCAACAAGTCCTACCGCTATCGGCTGGAGGTGGTTCAGGAAGGGCGGAGCAGTATCCTGGGCGCCACCCAGGGCACAGCCGGCACCGAGCCGACGACCTTCTCATTGGGACAGAACTACCCCAATCCTGTAAGCGGAGAAACCACCATTCCCTTTATAGTATCAGGGGATGAAACACAGAATATAACCCTAACCATTTACGATATCTCCGGACGTCTAATTCGCCAATTTGAGCAGACCGTCCAGTCCGGTACCCATACGATAGTGTGGGACGGAAAGGATGAGACGGGCAATCCTGTAGCTGTAGGGCTATATATCTACACCCTGACCAGCGAGGCTGATTCTCAATCCCGGCGTTTAGTAGTAGTAAAGTAATTATTACCCCCGGCTTCGGGATTTCCCCGAAGCCTGGGGGATTCTAAATATAGGAGGTCTTTTGATAAAAAGGCTCCTACCAATTATAATGATAGCAGTTATCCTGCTATCATGTGGGGAAGATGAAACAATTTGGGAAAAACCTTCGCTGGAAAACCTAACTTATGGCGATGGTTATGCCGAACTTGCTCTCTACTCCTGGTCATGGGATGGAGAAAAGCTCTACTATGGTGGAGTTCGTGGTGATCAATATCCCCTCTATGAAGTCGCCCTAAGGCGGGGCATATACGACCAATACCCTGAGGAAATCTACCCGGGTGGGTTTTCTTTCTCAATGTTTCACTTCACCACTCCTGATGAAAAGTGGGTCTTATACGCCGCCAGAGAAGACGGAAATCCCTGGGCTTGTATTTACAAATCTCCCCTTGACGACCTAAGCCAAGTTACCCGCCTAACCCCCCTGGATACTCTTGACAATATGCCAAAGCCCTCGCCGGATGGAGAGTGGTTGGCTTTTCTATCCATGAGATACGGAACGGGAATTCAGGAAATATATCTGCTGAGAAGCGGTGGAGACTACCAGCCGGAAAGCGAGGAGAATACCGCTATACAACTAACCTATACTAGTTATTTCCTCTGGGGATATGCCTGGTCCCCAGATAGCCAATGGATAGCCTATGCCTGCTACAGCGAAGATGTGGATGCATCTAAATTATATAAGGTTAACATATACTCTCGCGATGACCCTGTTGAAATTCCCTATGGGGAATACCAAAAATATGTTCATGTGTTGGATTGGAGTTGTGACGGCAACTGGTTGGCGATATCCTGGTGGGACTACGGGGTAGGACGAAGTGTAGCCGGATACCTTCCAGCGGATGGTGGAGTTCGCATTCCATTTTTAGACCCACGAGCTTACCTACTAGAAGATTGCGCCCTATTCTCACCTCAAGGAGATAGAGTTGCTTTAATTCTAGAAAACCCCGAACATGAGGGCTTCGCTGATATGTACGACATCTTCCTCTACCCCTTTGAGCCGGAGGGTTAGGGGGATAAAATACGAACTGCCTTGGAATTTTTTCCCAATAAAAATTAAGGTGGGCTTGCGCCCACCTCAACTTGTCCTATAATTCTTCCACTCTACCTGGCAAGCACCATCTTCAGCGCGCTGTGGTAATTCCCGGCTATCAGACGGCAGATATAGAGACCGGAGGAAAGTTTCTGACCATCGCCGCCGGCTCCCTCCCATACCAAAGAGTGGTTGCCGGCGTCTATATCCTCTCCCTGCAGGGAAGAGAGGAGACAGCGAATATAAGCATGGTTTTGGAGAGATAGGATAATCTGAAGCAAAAACCCCCCCCACAAGCTGGTTTTGCAGGGGGTGTAATTTTACCAGTGGCATAAATAAAAAGTTTATTGCATCTCTACTAAAAATATACTGTAATCACTGCTATAACCTTGACTTGTGAAAGCTATCCAATCCCCATCAGGTGACCAATCTGAGTGTAAATCTCCAGCAATCATAGGAAAAATATCACCATAATCCGTAATTTGCTGGGGTGTTCCGCCAACAGATGGTATTTTCCACAATTCATATGGACCACCATTAGGATTGTAGGAATAAGCCAACCACGCCGCATCGGGAGAGAAGGTTAACCACAATTGATCCTTCCCACCGCCAAAAGTTATTTGTATTGGCGGGCCACCGGAAGCAGAGATAGTGTAAATATGTTCATAATCAATAGGGTCGTTATTATAAGCCAATAAGGTTCCATCTGGGGACCAACGGGAGGACCAACCACCATCAAAAGTTAATTGAATGGGGTCACCAATTATAGTTATAGGCATTCCGGATTTGATGGCTATCTTCCAGATATTCCACGTTTCGTTCTTTTTAATTGAATATGTCAACCATTCTCCGTTGGGGGATACTTCTGGATATTTGGGTTGGTGTCCTTGGGGCATCTCTATCTTTTCGGTGCTTCCGTCTTTAACCGAAACCTGCCAGAACTCGTAAATTGGCATATCCGATTCTACCATAACAGAACAAAGAAGATAATTACCGTCCGGCGTCCAACATAGACCATATTGATGGTAAACTATACCAAGAGTATTATTAATATTTGATGGTTCATATAATTTTAGTTGGGTTATATCCATACTTTCCTTATCCCAGATAAAAACATGCAAATTAAAAAATTCATCAGGTGCCCAAAATGCGATTTTATTCCCGTCAGGAGACCAGCGTAGATACTCGCATTGATATGTATAATCAACGATGGGAACGATAGTGTCGGTTGGTGTACCTTGTTCATCACAGGCACTAAGAAACGAAAGCACAACAAAAAACAATACATAAAAAATTATTCGGGCGGTGAATTTTACCTGTAACATCGGAAACCTCCTATTTTACTACTACAATATTCTTTGTGCTGGAGAAATCTTTTGACTCCATACTTGTGATGTAAACTCCAGAGTTAAGTTCTGAACCTGAAACTGTAGTTTGATATTCTCCAGCTTTAAGGAAGTCATCAATCAAAACATCTACTAATCTTCCACTTATGTCAAATAGCTTAATAGTCACATGTCCTTCTTCAGCGAGAGAGAAATTTATTGTAGAAAAATCAGTAACCGGATTTGGAAAAGCTGTAGCCAGTGAATAACAATAAATTGATTCAACAGAGGAAACATATTTGTCATTATTTTTAGAAGATTCAACTATCCCTGTAGGCTGTGATACTTTGACTATCATCGCAGGGTCACCAAATAAAGTCGTGCAACGAAAATCGTGCATAGCATGCCCTTCATCAAACCCTAATGTTTTTATCATTTCGTTAACACTCCACTGGAGAATTGCACCAAAACCCTTATTTGGACCATTTTCAAAGTCATAAATACCCCTAAAGACATTAAACCCAATCCGATCACCTACACTATAAAAATAATAATCAGAACTTCCGAAAGCAGCAACTGCCCCATTAGGGTCAATAACCCATTCTTCCACAAGCGATTCATGATAAAAACCAGCAATCCCCATCCACCTTGCATTATGGCAACAAATGTTGAAAACAACAGGATATTTAGGGCTATTGGTAAGGTCATCCCTTATATTTTCCCATGTCCAAGACCAATATTCTCCCCCCCCAGGATTAGAAGAGAAATATTTAGTCCAATTTTCCCACAAATCAATTTTTCCATGACCTGTATAAAGTACTGTTGCATCACCATTGTTAATATTACAGCTAATATTAGAATTATCAGGACCCCCAGGTTCTTCAGTACCATAAACCTTTATAAAATTGGGGTCTATCCAGCTGTAATCATGCTCAGAAATTTTGTCACATATTCCTGGATAATCAGCAATTCCATCGACATAATGGGCAACCAACAAAGATTTTCCTTGCCACCCACCAATGTTTAATGTCCTAGTATAAATCTGATTTTTCGTAAACTGCCATTGTAACCTCTGTAATCTAACTTCTGAAGTCCAACCGTCGGTGCACATCCTCCCTATGGCTAGGTCCTGCCAGTAATCTGGATCATCGTGAACACATGCTAGATATTGATCGCAATATGCAAAAAGATCTGGGTAAAAAACTGGAATAGAAACATCTATATATGGGCTGGGGACTCCCACCAACAAAACATAATCCAGATTCAAGCCATAATATTCTGCTTGTTTGTTTAAAGTTTTTATCCTGTCATGTAAACCTTCCCAACCACTACTATCATAAACCTCAACATATGTGCTATAACCATGGAATAATTCAATCCATTCTGCATATTCATTGCAGGATTCCAGGTATTGACTTTTACATAATATTATGTAAAGTATATCTGAAGATACAGTAGGGACTTCGGTTATACCTAAGTTGTCATAATTAATAATAAGAGTGCGAAAGATTTCTTTCCATTTTGTGTTTATCTCCAGTTCATCATAGACCCACCCGTCGCCACTAGGGCCTTGGTCGTAGGTTACATTAATCACCATATGGTAAGCTACTTCAAGTTCTTTATTTGCTGAATCATAACGCATAGGTTCAACTGCTAGGTTAACAACCTCTATTTGGCGCCATTTACCGTTTGTTGAAACAGAAGGGTCTCCGTCTGGATACCATCCTTTTGATTTATAAAATTCCTTATCATAATTAAAAAAATCAAATTCCTGGCCCATAGGGGGTGGAGGTTGATAAGGATAAATATCGTAATCTTCTAAAACTATTGTTTCTTCTGAAACAACGCTTACTTGCACATTACCGTCAACTGGAACTGCTACCAGATTCCTTATAACTGGTATCTCTGGATACCCAATATCAAAAGTGGTTGCATACTCAGGTAGACTGATTCTATCATATGTACCTGACGGGATTGTAACAGTTTCAAGCCACATTCCTGGAACTTGATAATCTACTAGTGTGTGATTTTCGTCACATTCTATAACTTCAATTATTGGTGGCGTGCCTGCTGCTGCTGTGAAATCAAAAAATACCCATTCTTGAGCTGCAAAAGAAAAAAATGTAATTCCTACAAATACTACAAAAACTAAGATTGTAAATGTTGTCTTTAGCATTTTCTAACCCCCAAAGTTTTAGTTCAGTTTTTTAAAAACCCATCCTATATATTACGATAACCATGAGGTTTTGTCAAGAAAAATTTATGTAAAATTTTTCAAAAAAACCCCAGGCAAGTTCTATTTGTGAGGTTCTTAGTTACTTAGAAAAATTAAGGTGGGCTTGCGCCCACCTCAACTTGTTCTATAATTCTTCCACTCTACCTGGTCAATACCATCTTCACCGCGCTGTGGTAATTTCCGGCCATCAGACGACAGATGTAGAGACCGGAGGAAAGCTTCTGACCATCGTAGTCGGCTCCCTCCCACACCAGGGAGTGATTTCCCGCGTCCATTGCTTCCGACAGCAGGGTCGCCACCTGACGTCCGCTAATATCATAGACGGAAAGCTCCACATCGCAGGCTTCGGGCAGGGCAAAGGAGATGGTCGTTGAAAGGCTGAATGGATTGGGATAGTTCTGGGCAAGGGAGAAAGCACCCGGCAACGTCCCCTCCCCGGGGACTCCACTGGTGCCGGCTAGGTCTATCTCCTCATCCACAACCACCGCTTTGAGCAGATACTCATACTCCATGCCATTCACCAGCCCGTTGTCGGTGTAGGTATAGGGGCTCTCCCCGACGATCGGTTGGTCGTTGACCCTCTCAAAATCAGACAAGTTGCCTATACTTAATTTAGCCGGGCTAATGCTCTCTCCCAGGCTTTCATGTTCCAGGCTGGAGACCACCCGGCGGTAGAGGTTATAGCCGGCGACCTCGGAATCATCAACCGTCTCCCATATCAGTTCCAGGGAACCTTCCTTGGTGTTAGCTACAAAAGTTAGCACCTGAATGTCGGTGGGGACGCTGGGGTCTTCCAACTCCACCAGAAACTCGTCCCACATGGTGTCTATGAAGGAGATGTTTTCCTCATAGTCGGAGTAATAGGTGCTGGAGGTGTAGTTGGTGGGGAAATAGACGGTCACCCCATCACCGGAATCCTGGGGATTGTGGATCCCCCCGGCGATAAGGTAGGTCTCAAACTTGGTCAGAAAGTCGTCTGCAGCTTCACGAAGGTCTTCGGGCAGATCGGTGTCATCACTGAGTGCCTCCACAAACTGATGCAGGTCACGGTCGTTGTATGTGTTCCAAAAATCTGCAGAATTTCTGGCGGCGAGAATCTCGCTCTCATAGACATAGCAGTAATCAATCAGAAGTTCGCACAAATAGTCAAGGGAAGGAATCAAGTCGGTGTCCAGATATACCAGATCAACAGCCGCCTGGGTAACTGAATAATAGTAGAAGTCCAGGTAGTAGTCAACTATCGCCTCTGCCAATTCGCTGGGAGCGATCTCGGGGTCGGTGGTTACCACCTCAAAGGCGGTATAATCCCAGCCATCCCCTGGTTCGTTATCCTCAGAGGCTATGTTTATGGCACAACCGTCCTTGATCTCGTAGCCGGTCTCAATCTGACCCAAGAGGCAGACATCCCAACCGCAGATGGCAAATTCATAGCCCAAAGTATCAGCCGCCCCCTCCAGAACCCAACCGACCTCCCAGATATTGATGTAGCCGTAGAAGTCGGTATGGTCGTCCCAACAGACCCCCCTGAAGAGACCCCCTAGTTCCGTTTCATCCTTGAAGATTCCACTACCATGGTCCCAGAGGTCCAGCAGGAAGTGTTCTGCCGGATATTCGGCTATCGCCCAGGTAACAAAATCATCCAGCGTCTCCCAATTATTCATGGAGCACTCATCGTCCTCAGGTATTACCGCCCCGCCGTCGTCAACGGTAGGAGAGGTGATGTTCCCCATATCATCATCATGCTGGACATCGTAGATCACCGAATCACCGTCACCATGCCCGTCAAAGAGGACGATAATCTTCACATCGTCGTTTGAGGGCACCGACTCCATCTCATTGATGTCATCCAACCCGGCGTAATGAAGATTGTTATCCGCATCCAGATATATCAGCAAAGTCCATTTGTCAGCAAATGAGAATCCAAGAGAGAGGACTCCACAGGTTATCAGGACGCTGGAAAACAGGATCAACTTTTTCATGAAATACCCCCATAGAAAAAGAGGTTTATGTTGTTTTTTTTTTGGAATATTTAAAGCCTATTTTGGAAATATAACCAAAAACCATTATGAAGTCAAGCATATATTACGAACTGTATCAATTTTATCTGAAATTTAACTCCAATCAATAAAACAACAACGGAAGAATGGATTTAGTTTCCTTTTATGTCTTAAAATGCTAGTTCTTTTCCAATCCACATAGCCGTTATATCTACCTTCACTTGACTTTTGCTAACCATTTTGTTACATTTTGCAAACCCTTACACTTTATATCTTGCACTCAAGGAGGAATATGAACCCCCCAGATTCCCAGGAATGCGCTCGCATATTAAAAGAGCTGGCAAAATCCGAGAAAGCCCACTCCATTGACCTGAAGTTCCCGGACCTATTCGGTCGCTGGCGCCATCTAACCATCTCCGATGCGGTCATCTCCCCTCACCTTTTTGAATTCGGGGTGGGCATAGATGGCTCCAGCTTGGGCTACTCCTCCACAAAGGAAGGCGACCTGACCATCATCCCTGACCTGGAGACCGCCTTCATTGACCCATTCTTTGAAGACCGCACCTTGAGCTTCATCTGCGACATATACGACTGCAGTATAGAGAAACCCTTCTCCCTGAACCCCCGCTCGGTAGCTCGCCGGGCGGAATCTTACCTCTCTCGGAAACATCCCGGCTGGCAGGCACTCTTCTCTCCGGAGTTTGAATTCTACCTCTTTGAGAGTGTCACCTTCGGCTGTAAGCCCCGCCTCTCCCACATTGAGATAAGCTCCTGGGAGACCGACGATGAGGAGATGCTGGGTTACCGCATCCGCCGACAAGACGGCTACCACGCACTCCCACCCACGGACCTCCACCATAACCTGCGGGCAATGATATGCAACTCTCTGGAGCAGTTGGGCATAGAGGTTAAATACCATCACCATGAGGTGGGCGCCAGCGGTCAACAGGAGATAGAGCTCTCCTTCTCCCCCCTGCTGAAGATTGCCGACAACACCATATTGATAAAATATATCATCCGTAATCTGGCGCGCAGGGAAGGCTTATCAGCCACCTTTATGCCCAAACCCATCTTCGGGGAGGCCGGCAACGGCTTACATGTTCATCAATATCTGGTGGGTAAGAAGGGCTTATCACTCTTCTACAATCCCAAAGACCCGGAAGGACTATCCGATATCGGCAGGTTTTATGTGGGGGGATTGATGGACTGCGGTCGCTCTCTGTTCGCATTCACCAACCCGACGATAAACAGCTACCGTAGGCTGATGCCCGGTTTTGAGACCCCCATATATCTCTTCTACTCCGAAGCAAATCGCACCGCAGCCGTTCGCATCCCCTCTTACGCCAAAAACGAGAAGGAGATGCGCATAGAGTATCGTCCGCCGGACGCCACCATCAACCCCTATCTGGCTTTCTCCGCCATGCTTATGGCTGGGCTGAATGGAATTGAGAACAAGAAGGACCCGGGGCCGCCGTTGGTCGGCGACCTTACCCAGCAATCCGAAAAGATACGCAAACGGCACCAGAAGGTGCCCTTCACCCTGGAACGGGCTCTGGACGAACTGGAGGCTGACCATGACTTCCTGCTGACCGGCGAAGTGTTCACCAAAGAGCTCATTGACACCTGGATTTCCGAGAAAAGGGAACACGAATTGAATGAATACGCCAAACGGACCACTCCGTTTGAATTTGAGCTTTACTATGACCTTTAACCCCATCAACTTTAGGAGGAGATAATGGCACTTGACCCCCGCCTTCTGGAGATTCTAGCCTGCCCGGTCTGCAAAGTAAAAGTGGACTACGACCAAGCCAACCAAAAGCTGATCTGCGCCAAATGTGGCAGGCGCTATCCGATCAAGGACGATATCCCCATAATGTTGGTTGATGAAGCCGAGGGCGGTAAATAGCCCGAGATGAGTAAAATCCGCCGCAAGTTCTCCCCAGTCAATCCCTTAATACGCCTCTGGCGTGACCCCATATCTCCACTCCCCCGCCACCACACCCCCCTGCGCATAGCCAACGCCCTGCTCCTCCAGCTCTCCCGCCGCCTGCGCCGAACAAAGGTCCGGGGGTTCCCTTACAACCTGCTCATTGAATCCACCAACGCCTGCAACCTCCGCTGCCCCCTCTGCCCCACCGGAATGGGTCTGATGACCCGTAAAGTGGGGATGATGGATTACCCCTCCTTCACCCACCTGATAGACGAGATGGCTCCCTATCTATATGTAGTCAACCTAGCCAACCTGGGAGAGCCCCTACTCCATCCCCGCATCTTTGACATGGTGGAGTATATCTCCGCCAAAGATGTCTCCACCACCATAAGCTCCAACGCACACTTCATAAACCAGAAGAACATCCCCGACATCATCAACAGCGGTCTGGAGAAACTGGAGATATCCATTGACGGGGTAACCCCACAAAGCTATCAAAAGTATCATCAACGAGGTAACTTTCAGGGGGTGCTTGAGAACATATCCGCCCTGTGCGGAGCCAAGGGGGGGAGGGCAAAGCCGCACATCAGCCTGGGGTTCATCATCATGGCTCACAACGAAGGCGAGGTGAGCCAGTTTGAGCAATTAGCCGAGCGCATCGGCGCCGACAGCATATACTTGGTGCAGGTCTCAATCCCCCACTACCGCAGTTGGACCATTGATGAGGCAAGGGAGTTCCTGCCCAAAAACCCGGAGTATTCTCGCTTTCGGGAGGGGAAATGGGGATTGGAGCTGGCAAAGCCCCGACCGGTGGGTTATCCCTGCGTCTGGGCTTTCACCCGCACGGTGGTAAACTGGGACGGCACCGTCGTCCCCTGCTGTATAGACTACGATAACTTTCACGACTTCGGCAACGCCTTCAAGGAGGGCTTAAAAACCATCTGGAACAACGAGAAATATATTGAGTTTCGCCAAAAGCTCCTCACCCAACTAAACCAGACCCCGGTCTGCAGTGACTGCTCGGGGAATATATACTAGGGATTGAAGTTGGGGGGAAAGTAGTGTATAGTAAACTCCAGTGAAAGATGAAAGGGGAAATGAATGCCTGATAACTTTAGTGATAAACAGAAATACCCAGAAGGTCAAGAATGGAGTCATGCTGGTGGAAAATTGAGGGAACTTGGTGCAGAGCAGCTTACGGATGTGGAATTACTGTCAATTATTATTGCACCAGGAGTTAAAGGAAACCCAGCAGAAAAGATAGCAGAAGACACACTTGCAAAGTTCGGCTCGTTTCGAGGAATGTCAAATCAACCTTTGGAAAAATTTTTAAAGATAAGAGGACTTTCAGATGTGAAGATTATTAGAATAGCTGCGGTTTTGGAGATAGCGAAAAGAAGTGTCAACTTTGTAATCCAGGAATTAAAAGGTGACCCAGAATTACAAAAAGAAATTTTTGGAGCATAGAATATGTCTAAATTAAGAGGGAAAAAAACAAAAAGTTCAGACCCTTATGATGTTTCTACTCATAAGACGGAACGTTCAGCAGTTGCGCTTTTAATGCACTGGATGAGAGAAACCATAAAACAGGAAAACATAAATCTAGGACTTCCTGATGTTGAAACATCCAGCTCCGATAGGAAAATGCCGGATACTATTATCTACCAATCACATAGAAGCCAAAAAACCCTTCTAGTATTAGAAGCGAAGCCACCGCATTATGATGTATTTGATGAGAAGGAGCTAAAAGAACCAGCGAGGAATAAAGCCACAACCAGAAAAGCAAGATATTTTGCAGTAACAAACTTCAAAAAACTCATATGGTACAAAACTGATAAAGTAAATGCTCTACGACCGGAAGAGGAACAAATAGTTGAGAAGTATAATCTTTCAGAACTAGAAAACCTGGATGATATTGAGCTAATACGTTATAGTGACCCCATTAAAAAAGAGCTTAAAAATTTCCTCAAAAAACTATA
Source organism: Candidatus Coatesiibacteriota bacterium (assembly GCA_030602715.1). Classification (GTDB taxonomy): domain Bacteria; phylum RBG-13-66-14; class B26-G2; order B26-G2; family JAUVZD01; genus JAUVZD01. The sequence continues at coordinate 127,670 of JAUVZD010000005.1, read as the reverse complement.
CAGCGTATATACCGGGAAAGAGCCCGAGCCCAAGCAGGCAATAGACGAATGGTTGATATTTAGACTTCATGAGAAGATACGGCTTCTATCTACATACTACAGCAGAATAATAGAAGACCAGAGCCACAAAGACGCTAAATTCGCCGATAAGCTAACCAATTGGTTTATAGAGCAGGGCTGGAGTTTCGCCTGGTCCTCAAGCGATTTTGACAAAGCCGCAAGACAAACCGCTTACTTATTGGTAAACAAAATACTTTTTTACAACCTCCTACAATCAAAAAGACCTGAAGAACTTGACCCCTTAGAAATCCCTAAAAGCCTTACAAAGGGCGCCATGCTCCAGGGATTCCTGAAAAATTACTTTGAGCAAGTTCTGAAAATAGACTACGAAACAATATACACTACGGATTTTATTGATACCGTAGCTTTTCCAGAAGCAAAAGAAGTGGTATGCGAGATAAAGGAACTTATAAATGTCCTAAAGCAATACGATTTCTCCAAAATCGGCTTTGATGTCATTGGCAGAATCTTTGAACAACTCATTCCGCAGGAAGAACGCCATAATCTAGGTCAGTATTTCACTAGCCCAAATGTAGTTGACCTTATCCTAAGATTTTGTCTGCAACATGAAGATGAAAAAGTTCTGGACCCCGCTTGTGGTGCAGGAACCTTTCTAGTCAGAGCATATCAACACAAAATGCTAATGAATCAACGACTGGTGCACGAGGATATTCTGGATACATTGTGGGGGGTGGACATCGCAAAATTCCCAGCTCATCTCTCCACCATAAATCTGGCAATAAACGATTTAGGAGTGGATAAAAACTACCCTAACATATTAAATGAGGATTTCTTTGCCCTATTAGTTGGTGAGGAGGGCTTTTACCCGGAAAAATGGAGAAGAGCAAGGGCAAAAACACTCGGACTTGAAGAAAGGGAAGTTATCTATCCTCGTTGGTTTAATGCTGTTGTCGGCAATCCACCTTATACAAGGTTAATGGACTATAAAAAAACCGGCATTGATACGAAGAATTTAAGAGAAAAAGCTTTAAAAGACCTATCCGGAAAATATTTAGCCAATATATCCGGAAATGCTGGCATCCACGCCTACTTCTTCGTCCACGGGACAAAGTTCTTACTAAATGACGGCTATTTCGGTTTTATCGTCTCCAACTCGTGGATGGATGTTGACTACGGTAAAGGGCTTCAAGAGTTCTTTCTGAAAAAATACAAAATAATCGCCATATTGGAATCCAAAGTTGAACGCTGGTTTGAAGAGGCAGATATTAATACCTGCATAATCATCTTACAAAAATGCTCATCAAAAAATGAAAGGGGTAATAATTTAGTTCGCTTCGTTTACATAAAAAAACCCCTGCGCCACTTCATACCTCCCGCCCAAGATATATGGGAGAAGCAGATAGATAGGTTGAATGCCATAGATAAACTCAAAAAGACCATTTTAGCCCATAATGAAATCTATGAGAACGACGAACTGCGCATATTTCCCAAGAGCCAGAAGGAACTATGGGAGGAGGGATATGATGAAATAAAAGAGGAATATGTAGGTGCAAAATGGGGGAAGTATCTGCGGGCACAGCAGATCTTCTTCAGAATTATGGAGAAAGGAAAAGGCAAATTCGTTCCTCTAAAGGATATCGCCAATGTCCGCCGTGGATTCACAACTGGTGCCAATGAATTCTTCTATTTAACCGAGGAGGAGATAAAGAGAAAAGGAATTGAGAAGGAATTTTGGATGCATAAGGATGAGAAGGGGAAGTGGGTTCCCAATTATGTTATCAAGTCGCCTAGGGAATGTAAATCAATTGTTGTTAACCCTGATGATTTGAAGTATAGGGTTTTGATGATACATAAGGATAAGAATGATTTGAAGGGAACTAAGGTCCTTAAATATATTAAAGCTGGAGAACGAAAGGGATACAATGAAAGACCGACATGTGCGAGTAGGAAAAGGTGGTATGATTTGGGAAAATGGGAAAAGCCAGATTTACTTTGGTCAGATGCTTATAACGATAGATATGGAATTTATGATGCACAGAAAAACTGGGCTGACAAAAGATTCTTTTACATCTATATAAATAAAAAATCTACTTTCCTAAATTTATATTCCTACCTAAATAGCACAATAATCCCCTTGCATATTGAAATAGATGGGATTTTGAATTTAGGACAAGGTGCAGTTTATACGAATGTTTATCAACTTGAACTACTGAAAGTTCCATTTAAAATAAATAAAAAAATTCAGCGAAAATTAAAATCTCCTTTAGAAAGTATTAAAGGAAGACAAATAGAATCCATCTTCTCCGAACTGGGCTCATCCACACCTGAAGAGGTATCCCTTGAAAAAGTCAAACCCGACCGCCGGGAGCTGGATAAGATAATTATGGGAGATATATTGGGGCTTTCCGAGGAAGAACAAATTGAAGTCTATCGTGCTGTTGTTGATTTAGTAAGGTCAAGAATTGATAAGGCAAAAAGCTTCAAGAGAAGTAGAAAAACAAAGGAAGAGGTTGAAATTGAGGCGGTCAAGAAAGAAATAATTAAGCGAGTTGAAGAGGAGTAAAAAATTATGAAGAAAATCGGCGAATTCTATCGTGAAAATGTGCTCTCCCAAGAACAACTCATCCTGCGTAAGTTACCGAAGCCAAATGATGACACAAAAATCATCCAAGACCTTTTTGGTTGGAAACTTTACAGCGGAAATGAATACATTGAATGCTCCTCGGAGGAGGAAGCCCGTTTCTTAAAGATATTTCTGGATTCTGGTGCTGATGAAATATATGTCCCTGAAGACCAAAAATATATTAAAAACATCGTACCTGAGTTAGAGAAATTAAAGGAAAGACACGATGAAATTATTAACTCCTATCTACGAACTATTTTAAATAAGAAAATTAAGCAGACACTAAAAAACGAAGTATGGATTGAACTCCTAAAATAAGCCACCGACGCCCCCCCAAAGGACCCCCCATATGGAGAGGAAACCGCTGATAGCGGTCTATCCCGGCACCTTTGACCCCATCACCAACGGTCATCTGGACATCATCCAGAGGGCTCTGCAAGTCTCCGACCGCCTGATTCTCGCCATCGCCAAAAACCCCAAGAAAGGTCCCCTCTTCAACCTGAAGGAACGGACCGATATGGTGCAGTCCCTAGTCGCCGACCTACCGCAGGTGGAGGTTCACTCCTATGCGGGGCTCACCGTGGACTTCGCCCGGCAGATGGGGGCGACGATACTCATCCGTGGACTCCGGGCTATCTCCGACTTTGAGTATGAGCTTCAGATGGCACAGGCAAACCGCAAGTTAGCCCCCTCAATTGACACCGTCTTCCTCATGCCCTCGCAGGAATACTTCTATCTCAACTCCACCCTGGTGCGCAATATTGCCGCAGACAAGGGGGATGTGAGCTCTTTCGTCCCCCCCATAGTGGAAAAGAGACTGCGGGAGAAGTTCGGGAGATAGCCAAACATGCACCTGGTAGAGCTCATCCATCGCAAGGCAAAGGAAAATCCCAGGCGCATCGTCCTGCCCGAAGGAACGGACGAGCGCATCATCTGTGCAGTTTCAAAGATAAGTGAGCTGGGGCTGGCAAGGGAGCTTCTCCTTTTGGGTGATCCGGATGAGGTAGCCGGCGGCGCCGAAAAAGCCGGTGTAGATATCTCCGCCCTTCCCAAATCCATCCAACCCACTACCTCCCCGCACCTGAGTGAGTTCGCTGAAGAATATCTTCGTCTGCGGGGGAAGAAGTGCCCCGACCTCAAATCCGCCACTGAGACAGTCTCCGACCCCACATTCTTCGGGGCTATGATGGTGCATCAGGGTCTTGCGGACGGGATGGTGGTGGGAGCGGCGACACCCACCGCCCAAACGGTAAAGAGCGCTCTGCATTGTGTGGGCTTGACAAAGGGCATCTCCACCCTGTCCAGCTTCTTTTTAATGGTGCTGGATGAGTCGGAGTTCGGTTCGGAGGGCAACCTCATCTTCGCCGACTGTGCGGTGGTTCCTCAGCCCAATGCGGAGCAGTTGGCGGATATCGCAGTGAGCACCGCCCACTCGGCAAAGCGACTGCTGGATATGGAGCCTATAGTGGCAATGCTCTCCTTCAGCACCAAGGGAAGCTCTCAGCACGAGGATGTGGATAAGGTAGTCAACGCCCTGCGCATCGCCAAGGAGAAGGACCCTGACCTGCTCATAGACGGCGAGCTGCAGGTTGATTCCGCTCTGGTCCCCTCAGTCGCCGAGCGTAAGTGCCCCGGCTCACCGGTTGCCGGGCGGGCAAATGTGCTCATCTTCCCCGATTTGGATTCAGCAAACATCGCCTACAAACTGACCCAGCGCCTTGCCAAAGCCACCGCCGTCGGGCCCATCCTGCAGGGGCTGGCAAAGCCGGTGAACGACCTCTCCCGGGGTTGTTCGGTGCAGGATGTGGTAGATGTGGTAGCTTTCACCGTGGTGCAAGCGGGGGGATGATTATGTTTTGGAGATTCAGAAACCGGCTACATTCAAACTACCTAAATCGCCCAAACAATTTGATAATCCATAGGGGATTCCCAATGTATAAAATCACCATTTTCATCATCTTTCTTCTCCTCCCAACTATAGTTATGGCGGATGCCGGTTACCTGGGCTCGGTCATCCAGAACCCGGCGCCAGCCATCACTCTGGATAAGTATCCGGACATCACCATGGAGAGCGAGGTGGTGGTCATAGAGCTCCATCCAGAACACGCCAAGGTGACCGCCGGCTTCCTCTTCACCAACGGAGACGAGGAACAGGCGGTGGTGATGTATCTCCCTCTGGCAATTAAAACCATCTTCACATCCGCCCTCTATGCCGAATTCGGTGACTATAAGGACTCCCTCACAGTTTTAGTCAACGGTGAAGCGGTGGAGACCGAGGGCCTCTACCACAGTTATTACGACCCCAGCTATCTGGCTGAGATAAACCTTGATTGGGTGGGTTTCAAGGAGAAACTCGGGGTAATTAACAGCAAAGAACCGCAGGAGGGAGAACCGCTCTACTTCCGAAAATACTACCCCGACGAGGACCACCCCACCTATGACGACCACTACAATTACCCCCTATATAGCGCTCACACCCTCTCCGCCTCCTGGCCGGTCCACTTCAACCCCCACGAAACCAAGACGGTCACCTGCATCTACGACTATGAACTCACCCAGGACTACGGTGCATCAACCGGGCGTTTCGCTTACCCCCTCTACACCGGCGCCTCCTGGGCGGGGACCATCGGCGAAGGGAAGATATATGTCATCCCCGGCGATGACTTCCAATGGCAGGACATTCGCTGGGTCGCCGGCTTCCATATGCCTGAAGTGCAGGAACTGACCGATGTCAAGTTGGATGTGGCTCTTCGGGGCTACAGCCAGAAGCTCTATTCCCATGCCCTATTATGGTCCTTCACCGACTTTGAACCGACTAAGATGGACTTTGGTCATCTGGCTTATTATCCGGACATCGGCTCGCTGGGCGTCTATCCATATGGCGAATCCGGCGAGCATTTGCCCGAAAGCCTCATCGGCTCCCTCATCTACATCCTCACCAGCCCCTTCTACCAGGTGGATACTTTTCAGGTGCTTGCGCCCAATGGAGTTACTTTCTACCAAGAACCTGATGTAAATGCCAAGCCGGTGCAGGGGAAGGAAAAGCTACTCTTCCTGGACACAATAAAGTTGATGGAGACCGAGGGCGACTGGATGAAAGCCGGCATATTTGACCCGTTCTATGAGGACGGAGAGTGGCAATCGGAGCTGAAATACAGTGGCTGGGTCAATCTCCAGGAGAAGGACACAGACGGTCTGATATTGCCCACGCTGATACCGCTCATCCCGGAAATGATTGAGAACCCGGCATGGGAAGAGGAAAGCCCCGAATGGTACCATTAAGCCCGGGACTTGACTTGAGACCTCAATTCCCCCCTTGCCAAAGGGGGGAATTTTTCTTATCATCGTTTTGATGAGCGAATACAGCGAATATGTCAACATCGCCGTTGGGGTAGCCGCCGGAGGCTCCTTCACCTACGGGGTGTGCGAGGAGGGGCGGGGTTTGCTCAGACCCGGCGATAGGGTGCTGGTCAACTTCGGCAAGCAGAAGGAGATCCCGGGAGTCGTCCTGGGTCAAACCTCCAAGCCCCAATTCCCGGACATAAAAGAGGTCCTCCGTCCCCTGAACCATCTGCCCCTGTTCAGCACCCATCTACTGAAACTAGCCGACTGGCTCGCCGAATACTACCTCTCCCCCATCGGCGAGGTCTTCAATGCCATGCTCCCCGGTGGGCTGAAGGTCAAATGTCACGACCTGGTCTCGCTGACTCCATCGGGGATAAGCAAAAGTGGCGACTGGCAGAAGCTGGAGAAGACCAAAAAGGCTATCCTGGACCACCTACAGCTAAAAGGAATAGCCACCACCGACGAGCTGGTTTCCCTGCTCGGTTTGAGCCTCTGGGTGTTACATAGAACATTGCGCACCTTGGTAGGCGAAGAACTGGTCGCTGTCATGCCATTCATCACCAATCCCGCAGATGCCTACGAATATGCGCTCCTCACCCCCATAGACCGGGAAACGGCAAGTAAGTATCTTGCGGAGGAGGGAAAGCGGGCAAAATCCCGAGCCAAAGCCCTCAACATTCTCCTCTCCTCCCTCTTCCCCATACCCTTCAAAGAGGTGGAGCGGGAGACCAGCCGAGCGACCGCGAGGTCCCTGCTCAAACTGGGCTTGGCTTATATGAGCATCCCCGAGGAGGAGAGTCCAACACCCCCCACCCCCCCCAAGCCCCTGCCCCCCACCAAGGAACAAACGTCAGCCCTAAAGCAGATTGAGGAATTACTGAGCGGGGAGAAGCACGCCACCATGCTCATCTATGGTGTTACCGGCTCCGGCAAGACCTATCTCTACATTCGTGCTGTGGAGCAGGTCATCGCCAACGGCAAGCAGGCAATCGTCCTGGTGCCGGAGATATCGCTCACCCCCCAGACGATAGAGCGCTTCCAGAAGGCTTTGGGGACCGGCGTCAGTGTGTTCCATTCCAACATGACCCTTGCCAGCCGTTTCGCCGTCTGGCGCAAGGCTCGTCTGGGACTGCTTGATGCGGTGGTAGGTCCTCGCTCGGCGGTCTTCTCCCCCCTGGAAAATATCGGTTTAATCGTGGTGGATGAGGAACACGACGCCAGCTACAAGCAGTCCGAGCCCAACCCCCGCTATCACGGCAGGGATACAGCAATCAAGCGAGCGGCTATCTCCTCCCCTCCGGCACCGGTCATACTGGGCAGTGCCACCCCCAGTCTGGAATCCTATCACAACGCCAAAGGTGGAAAATACACTCTGGCGGTGCTTACCAAGCGTGTGAAGGAGCTTCCCCTTCCGGAGGTGAAAGTGGTGGACATGCGCCGCTCAGAGCGCTTCGGCACCTCCCGCTTCTTCAGCAAGGAGCTGATTGACGCCACCCTCGCCACGCTGAAGGCTAACCACCAGGCGATTCTACTGCAAAACCGCAGAGGCTACGCTACCGTGGCAATATGCAAGGAGTGTGGGCACACCATGCGCTGTCCCCGCTGTGATGTCACCCTCACCTACCATCAAGCCACAAATCGGCTGGAGTGCCACTACTGCTACTACAATCGTTCCCTGCCGAAAAAATGCCTGCAGTGCAAAGAGGGGAGCATAGAACTGCTCGGCTTGGGCACCGAACAGGTGCTTGAGGAACTGGAGCACATTCTGGGGGAAGTGGGGCTGGTGCGCATGGACGCCGATGCCACCCGTCGGGCGGGAAGCCACCAGGAGATACTATCCGCCTTTGGAAGCGGAGAACATAATGTTCTTATCGGCACGCAAATGGTGTCCAAGGGATTGGACTATCCCAATGTGGGCTTGGTGGGGGTGGTGAGCGCAGACACCGCTCTGGCTCTGCCGGACTTTCGTGCCGGGGAACGCACCTTCCAACTGCTCACCCAGGTCTGCGGCAGAAGCGGTAGAGGCGAAGCCGGCGGGCTGGCTATCATCCAGACCTTCCAACCCAAGCACTATGCGGTAGCCCTGGCTGCCAAGCAGGACTATCCCAGCTTCTATGAAAGAGAGATTGTGTTCCGCAAGCGCCTGTCTTATCCTCCCTTCAGCCGTATTGCGGTGGTGATGGCGGAGGACCGTAGAAAGGGCGTTGCCAAAGAGCAGGCGACAAAGTTGCGCCGACAACTGGAGATTGCCAAGGAGGAGAGGGGACTTACCGATGTGCGCATATTGGGACCTGCACCGGCGGCTATCTCCCGCATGCGCGGTTACTATCGCTGGCAGATAATCATCTCCGCTCCCAAAGCGACCATTATGCAGGAGATGCTCGCCTCCATCCGCCATCTGCCCTGGGGGCGCAAGGGGCGCTTTGGGCGGATGTATGTAGATGTGGACCCGGTTGACCTATTATAACTATCAAATCTTGACACCACCACTTCCACTATAAGGTTTAAAATTTCCCACTTGACATATATCGACGGAATAATTATAATTATCAAGGTTCTTTGAGAAAGAGGCTTGGAGGGATATACCATATTCCCTACCATGTTCGTGATGGAGCGATATTTTTAGAGCCAACGAACCTAGAAAGGGACGCTGAGTTGTGCGGTGGATTGCATGCCCCGGGTGGGGAGCATGAAGCTGAACACAAGCCTCCCACCTGGTAGAACAGGTTCTAAAGTTCGGTCCTCCACACGGCAGGGTGGGGATTTTTTTACCCAGAAAACCCAGATTCTGCTATTATAAAACTATGAGCGATCTGTTCCAGAATGAGAATGAGGCGGAGGAGAAAGCAACACCACTAGCCGCGCGCATGCGACCCCGCACCCTTGAGGAGTTCGCCGGTCAGGAACATCTCCTCGGACCCGGACGGCTACTGCGTAGAATGCTTGAAGCCAAGCGCCTGACCAACCTCATCCTCACCGGTCCTCCGGGATGCGGTAAGACCAGCCTGGCTGAAGTGATATCCAACACCACCCAAAGCACCTTCGTAACCCTGAATGCGGTCAGTGCCGGGGTCAAGGAGCTTAGGGCGGAGGTGGAATCGGCGCGCAACCGCTTGCGCCAAACCCAGCGCATAACCATACTATTTATAGACGAGCTACACCGCTTCAACAAAGCCCAGCAGGACGCCCTCCTTCCCCACACCGAGAGGGGCACCATCACCCTGATCGGAGCCACCGTCCACAACCCCTATTTCAGCATAAACTCCACCTTGCTCTCTCGCTCCACCGTCTTTGAGCTTGAGCTCCTGGAGGAGAAACATCTGCTGGAGATAATGAAGAGAGCGCTCACCGACAAGGAGCGGGGGCTGGGCAGTATGAAAGTCAAGGTGGACAAGAAAGCCCAGAGCTTCCTGATTGACATCGCCGGGGGAGACGCACGCCGACTGCTAAACACCCTGGAGATAGCCGCCCTTTCCACCGCACCGAATGAGAAGGGCGTGGTGCGCATAGACCTGGAGACGGCGCAGGAGTCGGTGCAGAGACGGCACATCAGCTATGATGCCGATGAAGACGAGCACTACCAGACCATCTCCGCCTTCATCAAGTCCCTCAGGGGAAGCGACCCCGACGCCTCCCTCTACTGGCTGGCAAAGATGATAGAAGGTGGCGAAGACCCCATGTTCATCGCCCGCCGACTGGTCATCTCCGCCGCCGAGGATGTCGGTCTTGCCGACCCGCAGGCGCTTCCCATCGCCACCTCGGCAATGGTCGCCTTAGAACATATCGGTCTACCGGAGGGCGCCATACCCCTGGCAGAAGCCACGGTCTATATCGCCACCGCTCCCAAATCCAACTCCGCTTATATAGCGCTGAGCCGGGCACAGAAGGACCTGCGGGAAAAACCCATAATGCCCGTCCCCATGCACCTGCGCAATCTGCCCCCACATCGCCTGCCGGAAGGGGTGGAGTATCTCTATCCGCACGACTATCCCGCAGGCTTCGTTGCCCAAAAGTATCTACCGGAGAAGAGAGAGTTCTACCAGCCCAAGAAGATAGGCTTTGAGCGGGAGATAGCCAAGCGGATGGAGTGGTTTAGTAAGAAGATTGAAGAGGCGCTGGAGAAGGATTGATGAAGCCTCCCCTCTTCCCCTATCTCACCGGTAGCTAAAACCACCCGCCATGAAACCCGACCTCAAAGCCCTCAATTCGCAGGAACTCACCTCCCTGATGAAGGAGTTCGGTGAACCCCTTTTTCGGGCTCAGCAGTTGGCTCGCTGGATGCACAAAGAGGGTGTGGCGAACTTCGCAGATATGAGCAACCTTCCCTCCTCTCTGCACGGTCTCCTTGCCGAAAGGTATTCCCTGGCACAATCGGTAATCAAACGCACAGCGACCTCCCCAAGCGACGGGGCGACCAAGCATCTTCTGTCCCTTAACGACGGCGACCACATAGAGATGGTCTTTCTGCCCGCCGAGGAGCACGGCACCCTGTGCATCTCCACCCAGGTGGGCTGCGCTCTAGGCTGTTCCTTCTGCGCCACCGCCGGTATGGGCTTCCGCCGCAACCTGAGCGCAGGGGAGATACTGGACCAACTACGCCTGGCACTCGGCGAACACGGTCAGGAATCCATCCGCAACCTGGTGCTGATGGGCATGGGCGAGCCGCTCTTAAATCTTTCGGCGGTCGTCCCCGCTCTGGGCTGGGCAAGGGAGCTCTTTTCCATCGGGCGCAGGCGCATCGCCGTCTCCACCGTAGGCATCCCGGAGGGGATGCGCCGGCTGGCTGACTCCGGATTGGGGGTTCGGCTTGCCCTGTCCTTAAACGCCCCCAGCGACGAACTCCGCTCCCGCTTGATGCCCATAAACCAAAAACACCCCATAAAGGAGGTGCTCGCCGGACTGGTTGAATACAGTCGCATCACCGGCGAACGTTCCACGATTGAATATGTCCTCCTCGGCGGAGTGAACGACCGTTCCCAGGAGGCGGAGGGGATGCTCGCTCTAACCCGCACCATCCCCTGCAAGATAAACCTCATCGCCTACAATCCCTGCCCCGGTCTGCCCTTCAATCAGCCCACCAAAGATACGATTGACGCATTCTTTCAGATTCTGCTCGCCGGTCCCAATACGGTCACCGTCAGGCAAAGCAGGGGTGCGGATATCTTCGGCGCCTGTGGTCAGTTATCCGCCCGGACACCATGTTAGGTGCAAAACGCCATCCATATATCTAGTAATGAATCTCAGTCTTTAAAATGTAGGGAGGGAACTTATATCCCATATATAAGTAAGGGCGGATGGTTATCCGCCCTTACAGATGACTCTCTACATTTATTTATCGCGCCACTACAGCCAGAGTGCTAGTTTGAGCATCACCGTAGGTCGCCTGTAATATATAGACCCCGCTAGCCAGCGAAGAAACATCCATCACCGCTTCAAGCTCCGTCGCCTCGGCAGCCTCCAGCTTTTGGCAGGCAACTAGGCGACCGGAAAGGTCGTATAGCGCAAGCTCCACCAAGCCGGCATTGGGGACGGAAAGAAGGCAGGCGAGGTGGTCGCTTGCCGGGTTAGGATAAAGCTTGTTGATGGCGAAGGAGGTGGGCGTAGTGGCACAGCTTGCTGTGCCCAGAACTTCTGTGGATTGGTCAGCTAGCACCGCCTCCAGCTTGTATTCGTAGGTAAAGCCCCCCTGCACATCGCTGTCGGTAAATTCATAAGGATTTTCACCGGTGATGAGCTGGGAGTTAATCTTGGACCAGGTCTTTATAGCTTCATTTTGTATAGGTGGAAAGCCATCATCACTTACACCACCACTCCCAACATCATCCTCCGCCCCCATCTCTCTACGATAGAGGTTGAAGCCGGCGATTTGCTCATCTGAGGTGGAGTCGGAGACAGACCATTGGACCACTATCTCTTCGGCTACATAATTTGTAGTAAAGGACTGAAGAGATATTTCAGTAAGCGGGTCTCCATACCAGAGGTATCTCAACTTTTCTAAGACATAGTCGTAGAAGCAGATGTGGGGATGGTCCTGGCTGTCCAGAGTCAGAGAAAGGCTGTTTGCATGAGTATTATCAAAAGTAGTAATCTCCCAACTATCCCCAATTTTATGGGCATATTTAAGTGCGTCCGCAGAATCAGTATAAGCGATATGGGGGACATCCAGACTGTCCAGAGCGAGACTGGGATCATCACCAGCAGTATCAACAGTTTCAAAAACCCAGGTGGCTCCATCCCAGTAGTAATATTTAACGCCATCATGACGATAAGTAATGTGAGGGAATTCCATGCTATCCAAAACTAATGAAGCAGTTGATAAATAGCCACTATCAAGAACCTGTACAGACCAGGTTCCTGCTACCAATTCTGCGTATTTCAGGTCACGATTGGAATAACCTGTTATATAAGCAATGTGTGGACTATTCTCTGAATCTACTTTAATGGACCCATCATCCAAATTCGTCTCTGAATCCACCGCCTGAGTATTCCAGACGGAACCGGACCATTGAGCGTAGTTTAAACCAGGAGAAGGACCATCTTCCCGACAATTAAATACCATATGGGGATGGTCCAGACTATCCACCGCCAAAGAGGTCAAGTCCGGAGAGGGTTCTAACTCCTCACATACATCCTGAATATCCCAATCGCTTCCCGTCCAGGTAGCTAATAGCAAAGAGCCATACTGTTTATTCCCCGTGTAGTAAAGGCAAGTATAGGCTATCAAAGGGTAATCCCGGGAGTCCAGAGCCAAGGAGGTATCATTGAAAATGCCGTATATGACGTCTATTGAAGCAATATCCCAACTATCCCCCGTCCAGTAAGCATATTTGAGATAATCATACCATTCATACACCCCATCCCACCACTCATCATTAAATGTTATGTAAGGACGGTCTTCACTGTCTAGTCTTATATGAACATTTTCAAATCCAAATCCATCATCGTCGTTCTTCACCGTAGTAATATGCCAATCCGCTGAGTAAGAAATACTTATTCCCGAGGTTATTAAGACGCTGGCAAGAATAAACATGACTTTATTGTTCCTGTTCATCTCCCCACCTCCTAAATTATTTGACTAACTACGCTACAATTATATACTCCTAATATAATTATACCATATCCTTTTCTATTTCAACTATAGTTTTTTCCCCTAATTATAGAAAAAATGTTTTGAATACTATGATGGTGATAACCCTTGACAACTCCTCCACATAATGTTATCTTCCCGTTGACACCGGGCGGATAGCTCAGATGGGAGAGCGCCTGCCTTACAAGCAGGAGGTCGCAGGTTCAAATCCTGTTCTGCCCACCAGAATCATTGCCCCCGTAACAAACGGGGGACTTTACATAAAGAGACCGATGATAGTATAGCTCCAGGTAGCCCACCTAAAAGAGACACCGGGTTGTTTTTTTGACCACACATAAAAGGTCATGAGAAAGAAAAAAAACCCAAGCCTGAGCGGCAAAGAGATATTTTCAGGTGGAGTTCATTTTTTTGTGGGAGGATGGCAGGCTTGCGTGGCATTAGCCATTCTGGAACTCTGCTTTGTCGCCTTCCTTCGTGCCTATCTATTCCTCCACCCCTCCGATATATTCCAATATATCGGCAGGTCCTCGGCAATAAACGCCCTGCTGGTGCTCGTACCAGCGGGGGTAGCCCTGGGGGTATTAGCCATCCTCAAAGGCGCCAGGCTGTTCTCCGCTAAACTGGAGATGGTGGATATGAGCCTGGGGGTGGGCTGTGGAGCGGCGATAGGTTTGAGGTGCGCCATCTTCATCAACTTCGCCATGGTATTCAGGACATCGCCTGCGGTGCTCATACTGATCAATCTGGGCTTATTATTATTCACTGTAGCCATCGGCTTCGGCATCTATTATTTCATCACCGTAAGCAAGCGATTCCGCACCAGCAGCGGATGGTTCCGCTGGACCTGGGCGGTCGTCTGTCTGGCGGTATTGGTCTTGGCAATCGTTGAGACGGGAAGGTTCTTCACCTAAAAACCAGGTGTGGCTAGACATGAATGTCTAGCCACATTAGGTCACATATATAGCATTTAGATGTGGGGGATGGAGGTAGTCATAAGCCGAATTCTGTGAGCGGCGCCTCTTACCCCCTCTGAGGAAACCGCCGACGACCATTCGTCTTGGGATGGGGTCTCCCCCCTCCTCTTTGCAGCCTACCCGGGCTTCGGGACTTGCGACCGCCGGACGGGTCATCCGGTCCTTACGGCTCAGCCCTGTTTGGCATTGCTCCGGGTGGGGTTTGCCCGGCTGAGCGGGTCACCCCGCCCACCGGTGAGCTCTTACCTCACCATTTCACCCTTACCGGCCGGGATACCCCGGCTTAGGCGGTGTAGTTTCTGCGGCACTTTCCATGGGGTCGCCCCCCCTGGGTATTACCCAGCACCCTGCCCTGTGGAGTTCGGACTTTCCTCACCGCCCCAAAATGGGGCAAGCGCGGTCGCCCGACCACCTCCAACATAACTATCCTATCATAAGCAAATAATTTTGTCAATCCATTTTGCCTTATCTATGTTATTATAAGTGAGAATTATCCATGAAAAATCCCCACAGGGTTTAATTATTATACCCCACAATCCAGGAAAGGAAACCAAGATGAAAACTTTTCCCTTAATCATTATCACACTACTCCTGATTACACCGCTCATCAGCTGTGACTTACCGCTCTACTCCTACATCCTCCTCTACCCCTCACCGGGTGAGCTTGCGGTGGGACTGGAATACGACGGCACCTACCTGTGGCACACCGCCTGGTTCAAGGATGCCCAACCCAAAGTTTATAAACTGGATTACGCAAACGGTAGTGTGCTCGCCTCCTACGACGCCCCTACCGAACACATTGAAGATTTAGCTTACTTTGATGATGGACTGTGGTCCTGCGACTGGTATGATGCAATCATCTACAAGATGGATCCCAGTGACGGCACCATCCTCATGCAGTTCCCCTCCCCCGGACCCCGACCGGTGGGCATGGCTTACGACGGTCAATATCTGTGGTGCGGAGACACCGAAGATGACAAGCTCTATCAGATAGACCCGGCGACAGGAACGGTCATTAAAGAGTTTGACGCCCCCTACGGTTATCCGGAGGGAATCGCCTACGACGGAAGTAATCTGTGGGTGGCTGACTTCCTGAGCAATAAAATATACAAGGTCAACCCTGCAGACGGCACCGTGCTGGATTCCTTTGACGCCCCAGCCGAGAACCCAGAGGGGCTGGCATTTGACGGCACCTACCTGATAAACTGCTCCTGGAGCAGCGGTTATATCTATCGTATTGAAATTCAATAAACTACCACTGAAACCGTGAGCATAAAATTCCTACACTGCGCCGACATCCACCTGGGCACCAAAAGCGAGTTCGGGGGGACAAAGGTGCGCCGTTATATCGCCGAATCCTTCCAGCGTCTGGTGGGATTGGCAATAGATGAAGGAACTGACCTATTTATAGTCGCTGGCGACCTCTTTGATTCCCCCAGAATTTCCCCCGCCACCTCCAATCTGGTGGACAGAGCTCTGAGCGACCTGACCTCCGCCGGGATGCGGGTGGTGCTACTGCCCGGCACCCACGACGCTTATGACAGCTCATCGCCATACCACCAACTGAAACTTCCCGAGAACACCCACATCATCACCCCCCAAAACCCCTCCTTCCTGTTTGACGACCTGCCCGGCGGGGTATTCGTCTGCGGCAGGGCTCAGACCAAAACCAAGAGCAATGAAAACGCCCTTGAGGGCCTTTCGCCCAATCCCCAGGCGGCTCTGAATATAGCCGTGGCTCACGGCTCGGTGGTGGGGCAAGTTACAGAGGACGCCATGCTCATTCATACTGAGGATATAGCCCGAAGCGGATTTGACTACATCGCCCTGGGGCACTGGCACAGCTATCAGCAAATGAACGACAGACCACCGGCGATATATCCCGGCGCATTGGAGCCAACGAGGAGGGACCACCACGATACCGGCTGGGCGGTGGTGGGCGAATTTTCTTTGGAGAACAAAAAACTCAACTACCGCAAGGAGAGGGTGGGCATTCTACAAGTAGAGACCCTCCCCCTGCAAATAGAACCGCTGACCGAGTCGGCGGAAATCCACTCCCTGGTGGCGGAGCGAGGAGACCCCCAACTTATCTTAATAATAGAACTAAGCGGGACAACCAGCCCCAACTTCACCCTCAACCGAGAGGAGTTTTTAGCCGAATATTCCTCCAGTTTCCTCCACCTGGACATCATTGACCACACCAGCCCGCCGGAGGAGTTCTCACCTGCCGATTTCGGCGAGCGCACCACCGCAGGCGTCTTCGCCCGCCTGGTCGCCGAGCGGATGGATGAGGCAAGCGATGATAAAGAGCGAGCCCTACTCGGCGAAATACTACGAGAAGGACTGAGCCGGCTGGGCAAAGGGGGCGGTGAGTGATGCGCCTGCGTAAACTCTCCCTGGAAGGTTTCGGTCGCTTCGCCAAGGAAAGCACAATTGAATTTAGTGAGGGGCTGAATGTCATCAAGGGACCCAACGAATCCGGTAAATCCACCATACTTTCCGCCATCGTCTGCGCTTTCTTTAAAAAACATAACACCGGAGCACAGGAAGTCCTCTCCTTGACCACTTGGGGCAAGGAAAAGGGCTTCCGTCTTGCGCTGACATTACAGGATGAGCGGGGAGAGGAATATCTGTTGGAGAAGGAGTTCGGCAGGGGCTTGGGAAGATTGGCTGGTGGGGGGAAAGAGCTATCAAATCCCGATGCAATCAATAAGCGAGTGACGGAGCTGACTGGATGTCCCGATGAGGACTTCTTCCTGAGCACCGCCTGCGTGCGCCAGGGTGAGCTTTCCGACGATTTTAAAAAAGGTGGAAGTGTAACCGAGCGCCTGAGGAATGTGGGCGGGGGACAGGCGGGAGTAGATATGGAGGGGATTTTGGCTGGCTTACACTCCGAAGCCACCAGCAGAGCAAAGGACGCTTCCGGCCCAGCCAAGCGTTTAGATGACGCTCAAAGAACACTTAGTCGGTTGGAGGAGGAGATAGCCAGATTTACCCCACAGGTACAAGATATCCTGAATAAACGAAAGTTAAAAGTGGATAATGAAGTAAAGTTAGCCGAACTGAAGGAAATTTTCGACCCTAAAAAAGATGTATTGCAGAAAAACCTCCGCCTCCAGGAGATAACCGGCGAACTGACAAAACTCGCCGACGAAAATGACCGTCTGGAGAAAGCTCTCACATGCCGGGGAGAAATCAAAAAGCTGGAGGATGAGCTGGGCGAACTGCCCCCCATAACCGAGGTTGAATGGGAAAATATTAAAAAGACTTATGAAAATTGGTCGCATATCGCCGCCTCCCCGGTCAAAGCCCCTATCATAGTGAGAATTCTGGGGGCAATTCTAGGTGGGTTTGGTTTAACAGCATCATTAGCCGGGGCGGTCTGGGGTTACCTGTCTATATACGATATTCCCCAAATTACTTTGGTTATCTCCGGAGCGATTATGGCAGTTATAGGAGGAATTATATTTTTATTGGGACGGAAAGTGCCGGGCGGGTTAGCAAAAAAGGATATTGTGCAAAAGGACCTGGAGACGGCTTTAATGGGGTTAGGAGTAGCTGATTTCGCCGAAGTAGAGGAGAAATTCAAAAAAAGGAAAAATCTAGAATCTGACTTAGAAAAGGAGCGAGCCCGCTTAGATGGCTCTGTCGGTGATAGAGACAGCGCGGGATTGGATAATGAAAAAAAACATATAAACATTCGCTATTCTTCGGTCTTACAGGAGAAAGAGGGCCTTCTCCCTTATGCCTTCGCTGAGGACCTAGCCTCCCCCCAGTTCGCCGAGGAGCTTGAGCGGCGGGAAAAAGAAGTTACCAAGCTGGATGGTGAGGCCGATGAATTGAATGATGAGCTGAAAGAAATTGACTATGCTCTCCTTGCCTCCCAAGCCGACCCAGAGCAGTTGACCGCTCTGGAGGAGGAGCGGGAGAGGCTTGAGGAGTGGGGAGCATATTACCACCACCGCTGTGAGGTGCTGATAGGGACCGAAGAGCTTCTGCGCCAAGCCCACCAGGAGGTCTTAGCCTCTGCCGTCCCCATGATAGAGGAGGAACTCTCCAAATACATCTCCACCATCACCGCCGGAAGATACCGTGAGGTAAAGATGGATGCGGACACCCTCTCCATAACCGCCCTGGCACCGGAGAGCGGTGAGATGGTACCAATAGAGAAGCTGTCCACTGCCACTCAGGACCAGTTCTATCTGGTGGCTCGCCTGGGTTTGGTGCGCTACCTCACCGCCGGCGTGCGCCCCCCGCTCATCCTGGACGATATCACCGTCAACTTTGACCCCGTCCGGCGAGAAGCCACCCGAAGCATCCTTGAGCAGCTATCCAGGGATTACCAGGTGCTCCTCTTCACCTGCCACGATTACCACGACGATTGGGGGAGACTGATAAAGCTTAAATTGTAAGGGGCAGAAAAAAGCATAAAAAGCCGTCCCCCGCCTCTGGTGGGGGACGGCTTTTCGCATCCTCAAGACACAATTGCTACTTCTTGGTCTTTCCCTTGGCTTCCTTCTCCTCCTTTTTGGGCACACGCTCCTCCACCAGCCCCCTGCCCTTCTCATAGAGTTCCCCTATCTCCTTTGTTGCTTTCTCAGAGATATCCCTTACAGTGTCGGTGGTCTTCTCGGTGAACTCCTTTATGTCCTCCCGGGTGCGCTTCCCGCTCTGGGGGGCAAAGAGCAGAGCCAATCCAGCCCCGATAATTCCACCCAGCAGGAAAGCCATCAGAACACCCGAACCATCAGTTCTATCTGCCATGGTCAATCCTCCTTCTACCTATGCAATCTTAAAAATCAACCCATCCTATTCTTCGGTTCTATCTTCCCTCATCGGTTGAGGATGAGAGGGCTCGCTTACCTCCTCCATATCCACAGACTCAGCCCGCCTGCGGCGCATCTCCACGATGAAGTTCCATATCAGCTTGCCCACGCCGATCGCCGCCGTGGTGATGGTCATCACCCTGCCGGTGGTATCTCCCAGAGTTTTACCCAGGTGGGTGAGCCTCTCGGTGATTCCCCTGACCGTCTCCCACAGGGCGGTGGTGGCGCTGACCCCCCCTCTGATATCCTTGGCTATCATCTTTATCTCCCAGGTGGCTTCCCGCATCTCCTTAATAATTGGGGTAAGTTCCTCAGTCCCCATCTTTGCCAACTGGGAGATATTGTGGGACGCCCGCCGAGCCTCAATCAGCAGAGGGATGAGAAATATGAGAGCGACTATAAAACAGGCGGCGATAACTGAAAGCGTTATCATTATCACCAGATTCAAACCATCCACCTCCTAGGAGATATATCCTTTTGGGGTCAGCGGGGATAGCTCCCTCAGGCGTTTGATGATGGGCGGGAGCTTCTCCAACACATACTCCACATCCTTCTGAGTGTTAAATCTCCCCAGCGAGAAGCGCACCGCCCCCTGAGCTTCCTCGTGGCTATAACCCATAGCCAGATAGACATGGCTGGGCTCAAGCGAGCCGGAGGAACAGGCTGAACCGGTGGAGGCGCAGATTTCCTCCATATCCAGGGAGAGCAGGATGGATTCCCCCTCCAGATATTTGAAAGCCAGGGTGCAGGTGCCCGGCAGGCGTTTCTTGGGATGACCGAACAGAGTAACATCCTTGATACTCTCCATCACGCCATCGTGGAGCATATCCCGCAGTCGGGTGAGCTCGGCTTTCTCCTGCTTCTGTTCCTCTATCGCTATGCGTAACGCCTCCCCCAGCCCGATGATGCCGGCGGTATTCTCGGTTCCCGACCGCCGATTCCTCTCCTGATGACCACCCTGAATCAGGGGGACGAATCGTTGTCCCTTACGAGCGTATAGAGCCCCCACGCCCTTGGGTCCATTGAGCTTGTGGGCAGAGAGGGAGAGAAAGTCCATGGGCGTTTTTTCCAGGTTGATGGGGAGTTTTCCCACAGCTTGCACCGCATCGGTGTGGAAGGGCACCCCCTTCTCCCTGCACATTCCACCCATCTCCTCAACAGGATTTATGGTTCCACTTTCGTTATTGGCAAACATAACGCTGACCAGGACGGTATCATCACGGAGTGCCTTGGCAAGCTCCTCAGGATGCACCATACCGTATTCATCCACCGGCAGATAGGTGACCGAGGCGCCCTGCTTCTCCAGCCACTGACAGACCTCAAGCACCGCCGGGTGCTCTATTGAGCTGGTGATGATGTGCCCTTTACCCTTATTCTGAGCCCACACGCCCTTAATCACGGTGTTGTTGCTCTCGCTTCCCCCGGCAGTGAATATTATCTCGCTCTCGTCACAACCCAAAGCGGAAGCGGTCTTCTGCCGAGCCTCCTCCACCCCCTGGCGCACCTCCTTGGCGATGGAATAGATACTGTTGGGGTTGGCGTAACGCTCGGTCAGATAGGGCATCATCGCCTCCAGCACCCGCCGGTCAAGGGGAGTGGTGGCATTATTGTCAAAATAGACTACTGGCATATGGAAATCATCTCCTCATATTTCCATAAGAAAAGGGCAAGTAATGATATTATCTCCTCCTCTGCCTGTCAATCAAAAAGGGAGGATGTGAGCGCTTTAGGCGTGATATTGACTTCTAACCACCAACCTGTTAGAATATTTCAGAGAGGATTGAAATATGGATTGGTGGGCACTCATAACCCAAGGTCTCCCCTTCGTCCTTCTTGGCTATCTGGTTGGTTCCATCCCCACCTCCTACACAATAGTCAGGGTAAAGACCGGCTATGACCTGAGCAAGCTGGGAACCGGCAACCTCGGTGCCCGCAACCTGGGCCGTCTTCTGGGAGTGCGCTGGTTCATTATTACGATGACCATAGACTTCGCCAAAGGGCTCATCCCCACCCTCTTAGCCCTCCAATACGGTCTTGACGGTGTGCACTATTTTACAGGCTTTGCTGCAGTGTTGGGGCACAATTTCAGCGTCTATATCGGCTTTCGGGGCGGTCGGGGCATGGCAACCGCCGCCGGTGCCCTGGCAATCCTCTCCCCGGTCACCCTCACCTTCTGCCTGTTGGTGGGTTTAATCACCCTCCTCTTTGAGAAGCGAGTGGTGCTGGTCAACATCGTAATGACCCTCACCATTCTGCCCTTCTTTCTGTTCTCCGCCTGGCTGAAATACAGCTGGGCTACCGCCCTGAGGAGACCATGGTTATCCTTTGTCTTAGCCAGCGGGGAAGAGAATTATCTCTGTTTCGCCTTCGGTTTGCTGGTAGCCACAACCATTCTCGGCGCGCACATGCGGGACATAACCATCCGCAGACGGGGGCTGGAGGAGAAGATGGTGCAGGACATGGAGAAAGCCCGAGAGGAATATCGGGCAAGGCTTGCGGCGAAGCGGAGGAAATTGTAGCAAAGATTTGAAATCTCTGCAAAAAATCCGTCCTCACTCCAACACCTGGCAGCGGGGACAATAATAAGTCCCCCGACCACCTACCTTGATTTTCTTGATTATTTCACCGCAGATCGGGCAGGGTTCACTCTCACAGCCATAGACACGATGATGCACCTGAAAACTGCCCATTTCCCCACCTGCATCCACATAGTCGCTAACGCTTGAGCCCCCGGAAGCGATGGCTTCGGTGAGTACATCCCTCATCGCCTGAAAGAGGCGGCGCAGTTCCCCCTCACCCAGGTCATCGCACCTGCGCAGGGGGTGCAATCCTGCTCTAAAGAGGGTTTCGTCGGTATAGATGTTGCCCAGCCCACATATGAACTCCTGGTCCAGCAGTAGAGGCTTGAGCCGGCGCTTCCTTCCAGCGAAGAGGGTTACAAACTCCAACTCGGAGAGCGCCAGAGCGTCCGGACCCAGTTTGGAGAGGACGCTTTCAGAATTTTGGGAGGGTAAACCCTTCTCCAGGTTTACCCTGCCGAACCTGCGGACGTCCCGAAATATTAAAGACCTCACTAGACCTTCAAACTCAACTATCAAATGGGTGTGGAGTGGCGGCTCTTCGTCTGCAGGAAGGAGATATAGCTGACCGCTCATACCCAGGGAGAAGACCAGAATCCTTTCTCCCTCCAGTTCCCAAAAAACCTTCTTCCCTCGCCGGTCAACAGCCAGCACCTTTCTGCCGATAAGATTACCCCGCAGACGCTGGGGGCTGACATTCAGAATATCTTTTCTGTTTACATGCAGATGGGAGATGCGCCTTCCGACCAGATGGCGCCTCAAGCCATCGGCGATAGTCTGCGCTTCGGGAAGCTCAGGCATCTTCTTTCACAGGTATTCTCCGGAGATGATTCAAGTACAGCGGGAATCTCCCGACTCTAGCCCGGGGGCCAGCTCATCGCCCTACCACCGAGGAGATGAAGGTGCAGGTGGGGCACGGTCTGACCCGCCTCCGGTCCGCAGTTGAAGACCAGGCGAAAGCCCCGCTCATCAAGCCCCCGCTCTCTGGCTATCTCGTTCGCCGTCTCCACCATCCGAGCCAGAATATCCACCTGAGCCGAGTCCAACTCCAGCACACTGGGGATATGTTTTCGGGGGATTATCTGGATGTGGATAGGAGCCTGGGGGTTAATATCCTCAAAGGCTACCACCAAATCGTCCTGCTTGACGATGGAGGCGGGAACATCCCCCGCCGCTATTTTGCAGAAGATACAGTCGTCCACTCCTTCTCCTCCCTCAACATCTGTTTGAAATACATCATAATTCCAGCACATGCTATTGTCCCTGCCAGGCTGGCACGTATGCGCCGGGGTCCCAAACCGACCGCCACCGCCCCGGCACACCTCAAATTCCCCACCTCCTCCTCGCTGAAACCCCCCTCCGGTCCAACCAGGATGAGAAGCTTCTGGGGGATATCCTTCATCCCCGAAAGCGCTTCATCCAAGGGGACGGCACCCTCCGCAAGGGTCAATAAAAGGGCGAGATCCGCCGTCGCAATACCCTCAACCAACTTCTGAACCGTGGTCAGATTGTGGATGCGGGGGAAGACCGAGCGCTCGCACTGTTTGGTCGCCTCCCGAGCCACCTTCTCCAACTTCGTCTGTAAGGTTTGCGGACTTTTTGGGCGAGCCACGGAGTAGGCACTAGTGAAGGGGATGAAGTCGCTTATCCCCATCTGAACCGCTCCGTCCAACGCCTGGGTGAGGCTCTTTCCCTTGAGAAGCGACTGGGCTAGGATCACTTGAATGCTCGGCTCCCCGCACCCGAACCGCTCGGCGATTATTCTTCCTATCACCCTTTTGGAAGAAACCTCCGCCGCTTCACAAAGGAACTCCCCACCCGTTCCGTCAATGGCTATGAAGGACTCACCCGTCCGCAAACGATTTACCACCACAGCGTGGTGAGCCTCCCCGCCGGTCAGGGCAAGCCTTCCGCCTGACAGCGTTCCCCCCTCTACGATATATCTTTTCACAACTGAAAAATCTCCTTAAAAGTTCCAATTCCAAGTCTAGCATCAAAAAGGAAGGCGGTCAAATTATTTGGTCTCCGTGAGAGTTGCAGGCGGTGCAATAAGCCCTTGACAAGATGTGGCTCAGAATGTTAAATTATGTAGCTCATATGAAAACAACTTCAAGATGAAAAAGTCTTAAAAACACCAGATGGATTCTGGAGGTTGAAGTTGGAAGCAAAGGTCATTATCTCAACTCTTGTTGTTTTATCTATTCTAAGCCCCACCTACAGCGCACTGGCAACCGGTGAAATCTCAATAGAAACAATAGTCCGGGTCATGATGGGCGGTATGTCGGTGAAGGAGATGATAGACTTCATTGATTCCAGGGACGCCACATTCATCGTTACCCAGGATGACATCGTCTTTATGAGAGAGGCAGGGCTCCCCGATTACCTGATAGCTTATATAGTTGAGCGCAAGGAAGGGGATGTCTATGGCGTTGAATCCGTAACTGCTGAAGGGGGCGATGAAAGCGCTGAAATTACCGTTCAGATAGGCACCATAAATGTGTTTGTAACTGGTGAATTCGTTGAGAGATCCAAATCCAAGGAACTGCAGTTTTTCCTGGCAATCGGCGTTGACGGAGATATCAAAACCACACAGTCCGGCTTTGACCAGGTTGAGATAGTCGGTGGAGAATATTTCTATTCTACCCAAATAGCGAAGAATACCTCCATCTCCCTAAAAGGGGGTAGTTACAATCTGGAGTTATACCTGTGGACCGGGGAGGGAATACCGGAAATAAGCACCCTGACCCCGGTGTGGAGCTACCCCATCGTCGTTGAGGCTGGAAAGTTTGGCGACCTGTATTTATCCTTGGAGAGCCCGGGGGGCTTAGAGAATCTGAACATTAATGTTCAATAGTCTTAACCGTCGTTGAGATTAAACCCAGATAAACCCTGGAGGAAGATAAATGTCTGTAAAAAGAGCAAATTGGATGATTCTCATCCTGGCAGTGGTGTTAGGTCTATCCAGCAGTGCATTTGCGGTCGGCGAGATATCAATTGAAGAAATTGTCTCCTTATACGAAAAGGGGGTGACTGAGCAGACCATCATAGCCTTGATAGATTCCAGGGACGCCACCTTCAATCTCACGACTCAGGATATCCTTTACCTCAAAGATGTAAAGATACCCGACTCGCTGGTCAACTACATGCTCAGCCGAAAACCCGGTGACACCACTACAGGCAATGGAGGAGGCACCACCGAAGGCGGCTCAACCCCAATAAGAGTGGGAACGGTGAACATTCTTCTGGAAGGGGAATACAGCGAAACTTCCTCCTCCGACAGCCTGAACTTCCTCTGTGGCATCGCCGTTGACGACGACATTAAAACCCATGTCTCCGGCTTTGATGAGGTAGCCATCCTGGGAAACACTTACAAATATTACACATACTTTGGCAAACAGGCTTCCATCTCCCTTACACCAGGAGAGTATGAAGTCCAGATAAAACTTTGGACCGGGGAAGGCATCCCCGACCTAAAATCTATGCCCACAGTCTATAGTGAGACGATTACTATAGATAAGGGTCAGATTTTAGATATAAAGTATTATCTGGAAAATGACAAGAGCGACCCCAGCAAGGTTGTAATAACCAAACAGTAGATACTTCCGTGCAGGAAAAATATCAGGTGGTGGTCGTAGGAGGAGGACCGGCAGGTTCTATGGCTGCGAAAGCTGCAGCCGTAAGCGGGTTAAGCGTCCTCCTTCTGGAAAAGCGACCGGAGGTGGGCACTCCCATCCGCTGTGCCGAGGCGGTGCCCTCCTATCGGTTGGAGTCTTTCTTTTCGCCCCGTCCCAGCTGGATTGCAAGCCCCATCAACGGGGGGATGGTGGAGACTGCAGACGGGACCCGCATCGTAAAAGAATTCCCCCACGTGGGCTATGTGCTGGAAAGGAAGATATTTGACCGTGACCTGTTCGCATTCGCAGGAGAGTCTGGAGCTCATCTAGCCACACGGACCCGTGCGACGGGTTTGGTCCTTGCGGGGAAGGACATAAGCGCGGTAAAAGTTGAGACGGAGAGAGGGGAGCGAAAGGAGATTGGAGCGGAGGTGGTCATCGCCGCCGATGGAGTGGAGTCCACAACCGCCCGCTTTGCCGGTCTTGAAGCAAAATGTGAACTCTCCCAGATTCATTCTTGTGCTCAGGTGCTGGTAAACAATATTGAACTCCCCTTCAAGGATTATGTGCATTTTTACATGGGCGTGGAGATAGTCCCGGGCGGATACGCTTGGGCTTTCCCCAAGGGTGAAGGACGAGCCAATCTCGGATTGGGAATAACCCCGAGTCTTGCGGACAACGGCAGACCGGCGACTGCTTATCTGGATGCATTTTTGGATAGATACTTCCCCGAAGCGAAGGATAACATCGTCGAGTTCGTGGTAGGTGCGGTGCCAGCCGCCGCCGGTTTGAAGAAGATGTATCAGAATAATCTGGTGATAGTGGGCGATGCCGCCCATCTATCAGACGCCTTCTCAGGCGCAGGCATCATCAACGCCTTGATATCCGGTGACCTGGCGGGGAAAGCAGCGGCTAAGTTCCTTGATGGAGGAAAGAAGGAAAAGATCTGGAAGGAGGAATACTACAATCCCCTTCAAGAGCAGGTGCTCCGAACCCTGAACTGGTATAAGAAGATAAAGAATGTGATAAACCACCTAAACGATGACGAGCTAAACACAACCGCCAATATAATAAACCAACTAATGGCTCACAGCAACCAGAAGGGAGGGGTAGATTTTCTCTACATATTGCGCACCGCACTCCTCTCCCACCCTAAGCTATTGCTGAAGAGCAGACACATTTTAGGATAAAATCTTTAGTTGCTGCAAAGCTTAGCCTGGTGAAAAAATATTGTAAGTGAGCCCGAATGCCCCCAATGGACTTTTGGGAGGAATGAGATGTCAACGCGTAAATACATCCTATCGGCAACTGTCGCTTTAGCCACCTTACTTACCTCTACGGCATGCCTGGGAGAATACTTCATCGGTCCCGGCGACATAGTCAGCATTGATGTCATACCCACCACCAGAGGCTTTTACGGCTACTTCACCGTGGATGACAGCGGATATATTGAATCCTATTACTTCGACCGAATATATGTAAATGGTTTAACCCCCAACGAACTCTCCAAACAACTGAAAGAGCTCTATAAGGCTTACATAATAGACCCCGTGGTGCTGGTAACCTTGGCGAGAGCGGTAAACAATCGTTATGTAATAATCGGGGAGGTCTGGAGACCAGGGGTATATAACATGACCCCCCGGCTCACCGTTGTAGAAGCGCTCGCCATTGCCGGTGGACCAATGTATTCAGCCCTGCTATGGGATGTAAAAGTCATCCGTGGTGATATGAACAACCCCCAAGTCATCTCCGTCAATGTGAGCGACATCCTCAAAAAGGGCGACTTAACCACTAATATCCTGATAGAGAGAGGAGACATTATCTATGTTCCCCGAACCATGATCGCCCGGGTGAACAAACTTCTTGAGTCCATCGCTCCATCCTTCAACATGATCATTCGCGGCAACCAACTGGTGGATATCTTTACTGAATAGCCACCGAGCGGGAAAAGGAAAGGTTATGCCGGAAACAACCCCAAAAACTACTCTTAGTTACTATATTAGTGTTATCTGGAAGCGAAGGCTGTTAATCATCTTCCTTGCCTTACTTGCCGCTTTCATAACCGGGATTATCAGCATGTTCTTCATCCGCCCCATCTACTCCTCCCATGCCAATATGGTCATCTATCCGGAAAAAGAAGCACTCACTATTGACATAGGAGCGATGGCAGGCATCCCAGATATCACTAAATTGAAGGCGAGCCCCCTGGAATTGGAGATATCAATAATGACTTCAAGTGCGATTATTGGCAGCGTGGTGGACAAGCTTAACCTCCAGGTGGACCGCAAGAAAATCCCTAATGATTATCGGGGACAACAGATAATCGGCGCCATCTCCACTAATAAGTCCACCAGCCCGGGGGAATATTGTATCCGATATATTGATGACGCCGGAGACTTCAAAGTTTACCGTGACAAAGATATATTGGTAGGTTCGGGAAGTAATAACGAAACATTCTACGGCGGAGGACTGCGGTTCACCCTTTCAGACCCAAATCCAAAAAAGAACAAAAAGATAAAATTTGAGGTATTCAGTCGCAACGAGTTAGTAAAAGAAATGACTACTGAAAGGGTAATAGTGTGGGAAACCCCAAGAGGCACAGTAGAGATTTCCTCCCACTATTATGACCCGATAACCGCCCAGAGCATCATCTCCGTCCTTCTGGACACTTACATTGAATCCAACTACTCCCACAATCAGATGGCTACCAATGAATCCTTACGTCTTCTCAAAGAGAGGATGAATGAGGTTAAGAAGGAGAAAGATGAACTCCAGGACAAAATTACCAAATTCCAGCAGAAAGAGGGCATCCTATATATTGGGGAAGAGAACACTGCCATTGAACAGCAGATCGCTGAGTTGAAAATAGCGAGAACTATGGCAGAGATACAAAAATCCGTAATTCTCTACTTCCTTGAGGAAGTAGAGACCGACGACAAAATCCCCCCAGAAGTGATGGCTTCCCTGCTCCCCCTCCTTTCCGACGGCAATGTCAGCTACTCAACTATGATGGAAAACTTTGACACCCTCCTCTTTAACCTTGAGTTCGCGCGCACCACCTATACCGAAGAAAGTCCTATGGTTCAGGAACAAGTGGACCTGCTAAACCGATTGAAGGCAGATTTGTCCGACCGAATGGTGGAAACATTGCGCGCCAATTTGAATGCTCTGGATTCCCAAATATCTGAGTTAAGATTCCAATTTGATGACATACTGGCGAAACTCCCACCTAAGTTAGCCGAATTATTTCGCCTGGTGACCAATTACAAGGAATTAGCCAGTATATATAATGCCCTTCTTATTCAATACGAAGCCGAACGAGTGAAGGAGATACAACAGAAGTCCCGTTATGCCAAGATCAGGGTATTATCACCTCCTTCACTGAATTTAACTCCGGTGAAACCCAAAAAGAAGCTCAACGTCATCGTCGCCTTTTCCGGTGGGATTTTTTTTGGCATCATTATCGCCCTGCTCATCGAATTTATAGATTACTCTCCCTTTGAGAGGAAACATCCGTACATCATGGCAACGTTGCGCTTTCCAGGAAGGGTATGGCGCGGTTTCTGGGGTCTATTCAAACGAAAGAAATGAACCAACAACTAAAAATCCTCATTCAGCTCTCGCACCTTGACGCCCGTATGGAAGTCATCTCTACAAGGCTTCAGGAAATCCCAAACAGACTGGAGGACCAGCACAGGCAAAACCAGAGTCTTAAGGAGAATATTGAAAAGATCCGCAACAGTATTGATGAACTGACGGCAAGGCGCCGCAAGGCTGAGAGAGACATTGAAAATTCCCAAAATCTGCTGGATAGATATAAGAAGCAGGCTCTGGAGGTTAAGACAAACCGGGAATATTCCGCAATAATGTCAGAAATAGATTCAACGCAGGAGAAGATATCAGAATTGGAGGAAGAATTCCTCCTTTCCCTGGACGCCATGGAGGAAAACACAACCAGACTCAGCTCACTGGAGAAGGAGCTGGATGAGAGCCGTCCGCAGATGATGGAACTTGAGAAAACACTTTCCGCCGAGCAAGTCTCTCTTAAGGATGAATCCGAGGAGCTGGATGAAAACCGACGGGGTTTAACCACACAACTAGACCCTACCACCCTCTCCCGTTACGAGAAGACCCGAAACCACAGCAACAGCTCCGCAGTAGTCCAGGTAGAGGGGGGCATATGCCGGGGCTGTTTTGTCAATCTTCCCCCTCAGTTAGTCAGTAAGGTTCACATAGGGGAGGAACTGCAACGTTGCCCTAACTGCGCCCGCTTCCTTTATGCGCCGAGCCAAGAGGAAGCGGGTGAATCTGAGGCTGGCAGCATAAAAGACAATGGGGATTGAAAAACCACCGTTCAGCCAGTCCCAGTGTCTTTATCATTTGCAGCTACACATAAAACTTTCAGAAAATTGTGCCAAGGTCGGGTTTGGATGAGGATGAGTACCTGAAAGCGTTATCTTCATCATCTATCTATAAGTGATAACCGCAAAAATCAAAGTGGATTATGTAAGCTAGATGGATACAGCCTTCCCCCCAGCCCCAAAGGACGTGCCCTCCAAGTTAATTCTTTATGTTGACGGCGCAAGCCTGGGAAACCCGGGTCCCTCGGGGATAGGAGTGGTTGTAACCGATGGTAGTAACCATATACTGGCAGAAATTAACCGATATATCGGTGTAGGAACCAACAATCAAGCGGAATACCGAGCAGCGGTCACCGCCTTACAGTTGGCTCTCAGATGGGGCGCATCCGAGGTGGAGCTTTTTACCGACAGCGAACTCCTAGACCGGCAGGTAAGAGGCCGATACAAAGTCAAAAACCCCATCTTGAGCAAACTCCATCAGCAGGTCAAGGATAAGTGCAGTAAATTCAAAAGCTGGAAGATAAGCCACATACCCCGTGAGCGCAACATCCGTGCCGACCTGCTCGCCAAAAGCGGTGCAGATAGGGGCAGAGGACGAAGCGCGGGATAACCTCGGGTGGCAAGGGTTACCTAAAAACCAATAAAGTACCAGGTGGTGGGAAAAAATGCTAAAGGACATGCGTGAGGGAATGAAGCCGGTCATGTGGGTGGTGGCTATTGCCTTTATCGGGGCTACCTTCCTGTGGGGAGCCAGCACCGGTATAAGTATTCTCAGGGAGCAAAAGCTCAACACCGTCGCCGAGGTGGGCTCCAAAACCGTAAATGTTGATGAGTTCATGGAATATCTGACCATGGACTATTTGATGTCCAAAGCACAGTATGAGCAGACGTACGGACGCCTTACCCCGGAGATGGAACAGGAGCTTCTGCTAAATTCCGCTCGCAAGACCAGTGAGACTCTCATCCATATGAAACTATTGATGCAAGAAGCGGAGAGACTGGGCTTGGTAGTGACCGATGAAGAGGTGCGCAAGTATATCCGCCGCTCAACCTTCTTCCAGGACGAAGAGGGCAACTTTGATTATTCCCTCTACGAGCAGATACTGGGCAACTTCTTCTATTCCACCCCGGCTTTCTTTGAAGAACAGATCCGCAGGGAGATACTCGCTTCCAACCTGGTTGACCTGATATTAACCTCCGCCCGCTTCACAGACCAGGACATAAGCGATATCTACCTGCGAGGAAAAGAGACCGCAGACATAGCCCTCATCTCCTTCCCAGCCAAAGACTATATGGACCAGGTAAGTGTAAAGTCGCTTGATTTGGGGAAATACTTTCAGGAACACGGGAAACGATACTACCTTCCTCGCCAGGCGAAGATACGTTATATCTTTGTGGACCTCAATCAGATGGGAAAACAGGTGACTATCACCGAGGAGATGCTGCGCTCCTTCTACGAGGAGCACAAATCCGACTACGCCATGGCTGGACTGGTGCACCTGCGCACTATCCTCATTGAATTCCCATCTGATGCTACCCCGTCCCAAAAGGATGCCTCCCGCAAAAAAGCAAAGGATATCATCGCCGAGCTTTCCGCAGGCGAGGATTTTTCCAAACTGGCTTCCCAGTATAGCGACGATTCCTACACCGCAGAGCAAGGCGGGGATATGGGCTTCCTCCCCCTGGGCATGACCGGAGATGAGGAGCTGGACAAAGCATTGATGAATCTGGACGAGGGCGAATTCACCAAAGAAGCGGTGGAAACACCTCAGGGCTTCCACATCTTCTATCGGGATGCGGACATTCCCAGATTTGAGGACGAACGGGAGCAAATAGAGAAGAAGCTGACCAAGATGAAGGCGGAGGAGACCGCAAGGATCCGCGCTTACGAGATATTCCAGGCGCTCAGCGGGGGACGTGACATTGACGGCATCGCCACTGAATTGGGGATTGAAGCCCGTTCCACAGAATATTTCGGTGACGACGGAGTAATCAAGGAAATCGGTTCCAAACCGCAACTTGCTGCAGAGGTCTTCCAACTGGAACAGATCGGCGACGCGGGAAAGGTCTATGAAAATTACGAATATTCCCCCCTGATTCCCCAGCCGGTGCTGACCGGTTACTATGTATATCTGCTGGAAGATTTCAAGGATGCCCACCTCCCCGAATTTGAGGAGGTGAAGGAGCAGGTCAGCGAGGACGCCAAACTGGACGCCGCCCTAAACCTTGCCCGCAAAGATGCGGAAAAATTGCTCTCCAATGTTGGAGACAGCTCCATAGACTCCCTGGCGAAAACTGCAGGACTTGAGGTGGAGCGAATAACCAACATAACCCGTCAGAAGGGGATAGATGGGGTGGGTAACTATAAGGGACTTCTGGACTGGGTATTTGAAGGGGAGATAGGAAGCCCAAGCCCGGTCATTGAAAGCCCCGAAGGAGCCTATATAATCACCGTGGAGAACCGCACCACCCCTTCAGATGAGGAGATATCCGCCGAGGCATATAATGTTCTCCTAACCTCCTTGCGGGAATTCTCCACCAAGCTATATCAAGACTACTATATCTCCCTCAGGAAAAATGCTAACATTCTTATTACTCCGGAGGAGATTTTAGGAATCTTCGGCGCGGGTCCCGAAGAGGAGAGCAAGCAGATACCTCCCGGAATAATGGGATTCTAGATAACCTATCAACACCTGTTAAAATCGGAGCAGGCTTCTTCGCCTGCCAAGGTGAAGGCACCCCGCAACCCTCTTTTCCATTTCTGCATTATAAAGATAAAAAGAGCAGGGCTTCCGCTCCGCTCTTTTTTTATCGGGATTTATCCCCGATATAAAATTTCACCTATCTTTCCCTTACGCCTTGGCTGGTGCCTCTTTTTTCGGTTTCACTTTAGCCAGGATATCCCGGCGACCGAAGCGGGTCATAACGCAGGCTCCCAGACCCAGGACAAAGACGCAGAGCATTACCACCAAGCCCAAACCATGAATGATGTCACCGATTATTGAGAACACATCACCAGGGATAAGGGTTATCAACCGCCCCACAAGACTCGGGGAGTAAAGCAGGAGTAAACCAAGAATGGGAGTGGCATACTTTCGGGCTTCCTTCTTGGGGAAGAGCTTTGCCATTAAGACCCGGCTGAAAGCCACCATCCCGAAACCCCCGGCGATAAGCAACAGCAGGATAAAGAGCGGGGCAAGCGGTATGCCTATGATGATAATGATAAGAAGCAAACAAACGAACGGTGCAAGCACCAGGGTTATTACCCCTGCCAGGGCAACCTTTAAGAAATCCTTGGAAAATGCTTCGGTTGCGGTATCTAAATGCTTGGGGGCTATGGCTATCACCAAAAGGGCGAAGAGTAATATGAAAGCAAAGGTGATCAGACTACCGCCGATACCGAAGAGCCTTGCGGTGAAGGGGTTGGTAACGACACAGATTATCTCCTTTATCGGGAGTTTGGAGTAGATATTGACTGTTTTTCCACTGATGACCGCTTCCTCGCTTATTTCCGCAAGTCCACCCACATTGACCACTTCGCCGTGGATTATGGCGGTAGGTAGAATCTTCAGCTTTCCTCCCACACAGACCACATCACCGACGACCTCCCCCTCAACGGTAAGGTCACTTCCGATCGCCACCACATCGCCTTCCACCAACTGGTCTGCTCCTATATGGACATCACCACCAGCAACGGAGACGATGCTTGCTTCTTCATCATAATCTCTGTCAAATTCCACCACTACATCCAGTTCCTCTTCATCAGTTATCGTGAAGACCTTCTTTTCGCCGCCTTCCTCAATGATAATTATCTCTTGCCCCTCCTTCTCCCCCCTCTTGATGATTATGGAGGTTCCGCCCTCCTCTCCCTGCTCAGTCTGGACAAACATTTCCCCGCCGAAGTTGAAGGTTCCCCCCTCATCCTTGCAGAAGAACTTATCCTCATCAAAATCAAACGGAGACGAAAGTATCCTCAGCCCGCACCCGGTCAGAGCCAGAGTGGCGCCGAGGACGATGAGCGCGATAAGAACCCAACCCGCCCTACTGCGCTCATGTCTTACCTTCATCGCAAATCTCCTTTCCATTTAACTTTATGTGAACAACAATTCAATCTCAAATTAGAACGAATGTCAACCGTTGACTACAACCGGCTTGCTCCTCCAGCGAGGGAAGAAGATCACCAGAACTATGTAGAATAGAAGGGCGAAAGCTACGAAAAGCCCTATCCCGTAGGCATCTATCTGGGCGGAAGCGACTCGCAAAAGAACCGTCCACAACCCGGAGCCGACAATGGATATATAGCCCCACAGCTTGCTGAGCAGGCTCAGGTCTTTAAAAAAGCCGACCACAGATAGCACCACCCTGCCCCAGAATGATTCGGCGCCCATGGTGAAGAGTTTGAAGATGCACCAGGAGGAAAGAAGCACCCCTGCAACCATCACCCAGAAGGAAGCACGCTTTAGCAGCCGGGCTTTGACCCTATGGGGAGCCATCAAGCCCTCGGCGCTCAGGTGAGCCATTATACTCGCCTTCAATCCCTCCGGAGGTTCAATCTCCGCCACCCGCTGGAAACTATCAAGAAGTGCCTGCATCTGCCGATGGTATTTGCGGAACTGGCGGGAGGAGCGAACCGGTGCGGGTATTCCCTCGGGAAGCTTCCTTCCCTCCTCCAAAGCCTCCTGAATCATCCGCCGATATTTTTCCTCTAAACCCATCTTCTCTCCTTAAAATCTCCTTCCATCCTCTTATACGCAACTCAGCTTAAAATGTTTCTATGAAATTCCCATCTGCAGTAGTCGTTCACGGAGCATCTCCCGACCACGAAAGATATTGGTCTTAACCGTCCCCAAAGGCATCTTCATAATCCTGGCGATCTCCTCGTAGGATAGCTCCTGCAGATGGCGCAGAACTATCACCTCACGGAATACTGCGGGAAGCTCCATAATAGCTTCCTCCAGCAGTTCGCCGGTCTCACGGGCCAGGGCTCTCCGCTCCGGGTCGGCACTGCGGTCAACCAGTTGAAAATGATAAGCCCCGCCCTCATCGTCCTCAATCTTGGCATCCAATGCCACCGTGGGCTTGCGGCGACGGAGGATATCCACGCAGTGATTGTGTGCAATCCGATAGAGCCAACTCTTAAACTTGTTTCGGGGATTTAATTTGGAAAGCGAGCGAAATGCTTTGATGAAAATCTCCTGGACGGCGTCTCTGGCATCCTCACTAAAACCAATCAAACGGATGACATAATTAAATATCGCTCTATTATACCGTTCAACAAGTTCCTCAAAAGCCCGCTCCTCGCCGGTAAGACAAAGCTCCACCAGACCCTCGTCGCTCTCCTGGACAAGCGCCTTCATCTCACCATTTGAGGAAGTTGATACATCAACAACCGTCCTCCCCAAAAGTTCTCCTCCCTGTTCGTCATCAGGGTTGGGGAGAGCAACTTTCGCCTCAGTCCCATTCCAGCCACTCCTCCTCATCCTCTTTGGAGACCTTCCTCCCCTTCCTCTCTTTTCCCTTGAGGGCTCGCTCATCTTCCTTCGGAAACCTGGCCTTCGGTTGCTCAATGACCTCCTTGAGGGAGCGCTCGGAAACGCCCTTAGCCTCCCGCATTAAAAGCGACTCCCAATCTATGGAGATGTGCGGAAATTTCTCGGTTACCTGAGCCTTAATCTGGGGGGTAATCTTGGCAGCCTTTCCCAGATAAGCCAGATTGATGTGCTTTATCCGCCCGTCCTTCTCCCGAATGCTG
This sequence comes from Candidatus Coatesiibacteriota bacterium, assembly GCA_030602715.1. Lineage (GTDB taxonomy): Bacteria > RBG-13-66-14 > B26-G2 > B26-G2 > JAUVZD01 > JAUVZD01. The sequence continues at coordinate 92,488 of JAUVZD010000005.1, read as the reverse complement.
TGCACCAGGTAAAAGTACTTTCCCTTTCTGCGGATAAAAGCCATCCTCATATACCTACGAAATTTTGGGGGGATTGTTTCAAATCAGCCAGTAAAAGCCGACCAAATCTTCAGGGTGATTTCCCCGGATCCCTTCTCAGATAATTCATGTAATCCAACTCACCGTCCAGCATAAAGTCCATCGTCGCCCGCCCGTAGATAGGACGAGGTCCCAGGCCGAAAAGAGGTGGGGGGCAACTGTAAAAGTCGCCTTCCTCCATCATACGTATTACCTCAGGCAGGAAATCAAGTACATCACCGGCTATTGCGCTCACCTCGCCCAGCTCCCTTCCAGCCACATATCCTGCCAGACCGTGAAGATAGGCACCCAGCACCGCCGCCTCCAGAGGCGGATAGCCTTGCCCGATAAACGAGGCTATCGCCCCGGTCAGCACATCCCCGCTTCCACCGCTCGCCAGGGCAGGTCCTCCGGTGGGGTTGATGAAGGCTTCTCCGTCGGGTTCGGCGATTATACTGCCATAACCCTTGAGCACCACCACCGCCCCCGACTTCTGCGCCAGCTCCCCCGCTCGCTCCCTCCGCTTTGATTCAATTTGGTCTATTGACGCTCCAATCAGGCGGGACATCTCTCCCGGGTGCGGGGTAAGCACCGAGTTGAGGGGCAGACGATATTCACCCAACTCAGCAAGCAGGTTCAGCCCGTCGGCGTCTATAACCAGAGGAAGTCGCTTGGAAAGAAGATGGCTTACCATCGCCTGCGCACCTGTGGAGGTGCCAAGACCCGGACCCACCGCGACCACATCAGCCCAGCGCAGGTGTTCGGAGAGTTGTTTATACGCCTGCGGGTGAAAATTGCCCTCCTCATCGGGCAGGGGGATGGTCATCGCCTCCATCAATAGACCCCTTGCCTGGGCTTCCAGCGATGCCGGCATCGCCACCTTGACCAACCCGGCACCACAGCGCAGAGCTCCCTCGGCAGCCATAACCGCCGCCCCCACCATTCCCGGGGAACCGGCAACTATCAACAGCCGACCGTAGTTTCCCTTGTGGGCGCAAAGCTCACGCTTGGGCAGAAGTTGGGAGATGTCCAGTTCCTCCACAACAAATGCGCTGGGATTCTGCCCCTCTATCGCCGGTGGAGGATATGCCAGCTCATGCCAGAAGAGCTCGCCGGAATATTCATAGAAACGGGGGGAGAGTTGTCCCACCTTGGGCAGACCAAGGGTAACCGTGAAATCGGCGACGATGGCCCTCTCACCGGCTGAGCTCTCCTCAAGGGAGAAACCGCTGGGTGTGTCAACAGCGACCACCGGAAGAGCGGTATCAGCCACTATCTTGGATGCCCGGGCATAAAGGCCGGTAAGCCCGGCATGCCCCCCGGTGCCGAAGAGGGCGTCAACCACCAGAGTAACGTTCTTAAAGATTGAGCGGCATTTAGTGGTGCTCTCCACCATGGTGATGGGGACGCCAAAGTGCTCAGCCATCCGCAAGTTGTGAGCGCAATCGGGCGACAGCTTCTCCCGGGGGGCAAAGAGCGCCGCCTCAACCGTAACCCCCTGAGCGACAAGGTGGCGGGCGACGACCAGCCCATCCCCACCGTTGTTGCCCGGTCCGCAAAGGAGCAGTATCTTCCCGCCCAAAAGGCTCTGTTCGGCGATTATTAGCTCATCGACCAACTGGGCGATGCCCCAGCCGGCTCGCTCCATCAAAAGCAAGGAGGGCACACCCATATCCACGATTGCCCTCCGGTCGCATTTGCGCATCTGCTGAACGGTAAGTGCAGGAATCATATGATTTAATCCTCTCCTTTCCCGCCAACATCCTCCAACAGCACCTGACAGAAGGCAAGCCCCCTGCTATGGCTGGCGGTGATGTGCATGTTCAAAACCCCCAGCTCGCCGGCAAGCTCTTTTGCCCTTCCGTAAAGCACCACCTCCGGTCTTCCACTGACTCGCACCATCTCTATATCCTTCCAGCGTATTCCTCCACTCCAGCCGGTGCCCAAGGCTTTCATTACCGCCTCTTTGGCTGCAAATCGGAGGGCTAGATGGGCGTGGTAATTTCCGTGGGCGGAGGCATACTCCCGCTCATGAGGGGTATAGATACGCTCCAGGAACAGGTCTCCAAACTGCTTCACCGCCCCTGCGATGCGCTCCACCTCTACCAAGTCCGCTCCTATCCCCACAACCCCCATCTCATCTCCTCATAAGAGCCAGCATATCGGAAACCGCACGCTCAATCCCCACAAATATTGCCCGGGAGACGATGCTATGACCGATGTTCAGCTCCTCAATGTCCATTATGTTTACAATTGGGGTGACATTCTGATAGGTCAAGCCGTGACCGGCGGCTACCTCCAAGCCCAGCGAAGAAGCCAGGGCGGCGGCTTCAGACAGCCTTTCCAATTCCCGGGCTACCTCGCTTCGCTCCTTCGCATTTGCATATTCGCCGGTGTGCAGTTCAATCGCCTGCGCTCCACTCTCCTGGGAGGCTCTGATCTGCTCCTCCTGCGGGTCAATAAAGAGCGATACCAGTATCCCCGCCCCGAGCAACTCCCCGACGACCTCCTTCAACGATGCCAGGTTGCCGGCGACATCCAAACCTCCTTCCGTGGTCAGCTCCTCCCTTCGCTCCGGCACCAAGGTGCAGATGTGCGGCTTCCACTTGGTGGCGATGGCAACAATCTGCGGGTCGGTAGCCATCTCCAGGTCTATAGGCAGATGGACGGTCTGCATTGCCAGCTCAAAATCACGGTCGGTGATATGTCTGCGGTCCTCCCGCAGGTGCATCACAATCTGGTGGGCTCCGGCTCGCTCCACTTCATATGCAGCGGCAATTGGATCCGGCTCATAAGTCATCCGTGCCTGACGGACGGTGGCTACATGGTCTATATTTACGCCCAATCGCATCTGTCCCATAACTAACTATCCCCCAGATTATTAGCTATACAGTCTCCCTCTGGTAAACCCGTTATTCTTCTACATCCAACTCCTCAAGCCACTTCAAGGCGGTGGCGTTGTCCGGTTGAATGGTCAAGACCTCGCTCAACTGACGTTCGGCGGCTTGATTCAACCCCAACTGGATATAACATCTAGCTAAAAGAAGCCTTGCCTCCCAGTCGGCGCTGTCCCGATTTACCACCACCTGCAGTTGGTCTGCGGCTTCCATATATTTATTCTGCGCCACATAGACCAATCCCAGGGTGAAGCGACCCTTCAGGTCCTCACTGTCCAGCTCCACCGCCCGCTTCAGGTTGAACTCCGCCCGCTCCATATTACCCTCTAAGTAATCCAGATAACCAAGGTTGGCATAGGCATGGGAGGTAGCCTGACCGCTGGTCACCACATCCTCAAGGTATCTGCGTGCGGAATCAAAGTCCCCCTCCACCATATAGATATAACCCAGGGAACTGGCGACTACGGGGCTATCGGAGCCCTCACCTAAAGCGCCGAGGAAGCTATCTTTTGCCCCCTCAATATCGTCCAACTCCAGAAATGCCTGCCCCAGGGCGATGTAGGCGGCTATATAGTGGGGGTCGTAGTCCAGAGCCTCCATAAAATCCATCAAAGCCCATTCCATCTTGTTCAACACCTGATAACACAAACCCCGCAGGTAGTATGCTTCCGGAATATCCTCCAGGTTCTCCCGCTCGGCGATTACTCCGGTGAGTTCCTCTATTGCCAGGTCAAACTGGTGGCTCTCAAAGAACATGCGGGCTTTGTCCATATCCGCTCCGCTGTGTGCACTCCCCGCCAGGCAGAGCAGGACTGCTATTGTTAAAAGAATCCTACTTGCTCTCATTTCATCTCCTCCTTTGCCACCACTTGCACCGCAACCTCCGCCGGGGTCATCTCCACCAACTTTATTCCCCCGGGCAGGTTAACATGCAGGGGAAGAATATGCACCCCAACGCTTAACTTGGATACATCCACCCAGACCACGAAATCATCCTCGGTCAGCTTATCCAGCTCCTCTTTCGCTCCATCCAAGATAAGCTGAGGACTCACCTGGTCAACCAGAACCGTCCCCCCGCCCTGGGGGAAACCGCGAATCATTATCTGAGAGGAGGTGAACTCCTGACGGTCCACCGGTTGGATGAAGACGGTAACGGTCACCTCCTCGGGGCTCAAGATACGCAGGTCATCAAGCGGGACTACCAGCCCCACCTGAACGGTAACATCGCCGACAGCTCCGCTACAGTCCACCGTCTCGGTGCACACCTCCTCTATCGCCGTCAAGACCTCCTCACGGCCATAGATGGTGGCGTTGTCCGGATAAACCAGGGGCTTTCCGTAGATGACATAACCCTTAGCCGGAAGGCCAATTACCTCCGCCCTGATGCGCACCTTCCGCTTAGCCCGCTCCTCCAGGCGGAAGGTTACCTCCGAGCCGTCCTGGACCACCAGAACCTTAACCTGCTTATCAGAGTGCACCACTACCTCCTGCGGGCTGACATTCATTGTATGGCGCCCGTCCTCCACGCCGGAGGCGTCCACCCTTGCGGTAAAGTCATCGTTTCCCAGCATCATCAGATATTTACCCAATCCCTCCACACGCACCTCCACCCGGCTGTCCACATCCGAGAAGAGGGAAAGCTGGGAGGGAATGTTCGCGATCTCCACCGGCACATAGAACACCTTCTGGTGAACTTGCTCGCTCTGGGCGAAAAACCACATGATGACCGCCAGAACCAGGGAGGCTATCTTGGTCCCCGGATTAGCCACCAGCCACTTCAGGAATCTGGCGATGAGATTCATCTGCGCCTCTCCTTGCGAGAGAGCAGGCGGATCAGCTCCCGTTTGAGGTCCTTCATGTCGTTTATCACCGAGAGCTTGCCTCCCTCGGCGAGCGAGACCTTGCGAGTCTCCTCGGAGATGACCACCACCACCGCATCGCTGACCTCGCTGGTGCCAATAGCCGCTCGGTGCCGTGCGCCCATAAAGCGGGTGATGTGAGGGTCAACGGAGATGGGCAGCATCACCGAACAAGCGGCAATTTTGTCTCCTCTGATAATCACCGCCCCATCGTGCAGAGGACCTTCCGGCTGAAGGATGGAGACCAAAAGCTCGGAATAGACATTTGACCAGATCTTGACCCCCTTCTCAATATATTCGCCCAGACCGATATCCCGCTCAAAGACGACTAAGGCTCCCACGCCTCGCTTAGCCAGGACATCAACTGCCTGCACCACCTCATCTACCACTTCCGAAGAAGCCCCCAGAAAGACCCGAAACAGCCGACTGCGTCCTATGCCGGCAAGCGCCTGGCGCAGTTCCTGCTGGAAAATTATGCAGAAGACTATGACCCAAACCATCTCAAAGGAGCGCACTAGCCAGGAGACACCCGGTAGGTTGTAGAAGCGAGCCACAGCGGAGAATATCAACACCACCAGAAGCCCGATGAATATCTGCAGGGCTTGGGTGCCCCGGATGAGCATAAACAGGCTGTAGAGGACGAAGGCGATGAGCAAAATATCAATGGCATCCACAACTGAGAAGTGAAGCTCAAACACGACCGCCACCCCCCAGCGCCTCCCGAGCATAAGCCTGCCGGCAGGCGGTCAATAACTTGAAGGCAATGGCGGTCTCGGCTACATCATGCACTCGCAGGATGGCGGCACCCCTCTCTGCAGAGATCACCGCCGCCACCACCGAGGGGAGCACCCTATCCCCCATCTCCAAATCAAGAAGCTTCCCTATGAAGGATTTACGGCTGGCTCCCACCACCATAGGACGTCCAAGCTCACAGAAAGCGGAAAGCCCACCCAGCAAAGCCAGGTTGTGCTCTAAGGTCTTTCCGAAACCGATGCCCACATCCACCGCCATCCGCTCCTCCTCAATGCCCGACTCCGTTAGTTCCGCTAAACGCTCCTTCAGGAAGGCCAATATTTCACCTATGACATTCTCATATTGGGGGTTTTTTTGCATATCTGTCGGCTCACCCTGCATGTGCATAAGCACCACCCCCACGCCAGCCTCAGCGCAAAATGGAGCCATCCGAGGGTCAGCTCTCAAGGCGGTGATATCGTTTACCACCTCCGCCCCACACCCTACAGCCCTCTCAGCAATTCCACTGCGGTAGGTATCCACCGAGAGGGGTGCGGAAATATCATCGGTACACTCAAAGAAGCCCAAGAGACGAGCCCACTCCTCCTCCTCGTTTGGGGCGGAAGAGCCCGGCCGGGTGGAGGTCCCTCCCACATCTATAATCTCCGCTCCCTCTGCCACCATCTCCTGGGCACGCTTGACCGCATCATCAATCGTGGCATATTTCCCCCCATCGGAGAACGAATCCGGGGTAAGGTTGATCACCCCCATTATCTTCGGTCCCTCGGAGAAATCCAGCACCCGCTCCTTTATCCGCCAGATAAAGCCCTCCCCTTGCAGATAATTTTCCACCACCCTCACAATCTCATCTCCCAGCGCAGAGAGCCCGAAGGGTTGACCGTCAAGCTTCTTTCCAAGCAGGTTCAACTTGGAGAGGTCACCCATCAGCAACGCATCACAGCACTCCGGCTTGCCGGTAACTACCTGCCGGGGTGTGGCACACTCTGCACCAACCGCCAGAGCTTCCTGTTTGACTATGTTTGCCGCCCCTGCGGAGATGTCCCGCAGTAAAAAGACCCGCGTAAAGCCCTTGGGCACCATCTTCTCCACTCCCCCCTCATCCACCCCCAGGCGTCGCATCAGTTCAGCCAGTTGGTCGGTCCTCCCCAGATGGATACTCTCTATTTTGGTTATCCTCTTATCCCCCCCAGGCACCTTCTAAACCCCCTTCTCCAAACCGCGAAATCGTCCGCCCATCAGCACCTCTATGGTTCGGCGAATGAGTCCGATATCCACGCAGGTCTCCAGGCAGTAGCCCTGGGGACGAAAATTTATTATGGCATACACCGGTATGGGAAAGCTGTCAATAATTCCGCTGGCTAAATCCCGCTCGCAGGCTACCGCAACAATAGCATCCGGCAGGTGTTCGGCGACCAACCTGCGTGCCAGGGAACCCCCGGGCACCACAAAGAGCTGGAATCCAAGCTTTTCAGCGACCACTCTGAGCTCGGCTATCTCACAGCGACCGCATCCGGTGCAGTTGTCTATGTTGAAGGTTATACGGTGAGGGCAGGAGCGATCCTGAAGGCAGTGGGGAAGGAGCACCAGAAGACGGTTCGGGGTGATGGGTTTTATCCGGCGGTCTACCAACAGGTTATTGACAGCGATGAAAGATTCCAACAATCGCACACTATCCACCCGAAACAGGGGACGGATTACGTGGATAAGGGGATAGAAGAAGCCGATGACGAAGACCTCAAAACCCCGTTTGGTATCAACTACCCCAATAAGAACCAGAGAGAACCAACCCAAAAAAAGAATCGGCACCTGAGCGAATGTTATCAACGGAGCCAATATCAGCCAACGCCAACTACCCCAGGATTCGGTCCAGGCGCTCACCCCATAAGCGATGCATAATCCCAGAAGGCTTATCAGCAACGCCGAGAGCAGGGAGAGATATAGAAAGGCACCTACATCCTGCTTGGGCACCTTCCAAATATTATTCTGGGTTTTGGTTACCATCTCTATCCTATCAGTCTAACACACACCCTTCTTTGATACGCCGTCCCGCCAGGAGAGCCTTTGGGGAGCTGGGTCTTCCGCCCTCCATCTGCATTCTGCTCACTATCACACTACCCTGACCACAGGCTATCACCGCCCCCTCCTCATCAATGGTAAGTATCGTCCCCGCTTCCACCATCTCCCCAGAGGATTCACCCAACCTGACTCCCAACAACTTGACCATCCTGCCGTCCAGCCCGCTCCGTGCCCCGGGAAGAGGGCAGAAAGCCCGTATGCGGTTAAATACCGCCCTGGCTTCCTCCCGCCAATTAACCTCCCTGTCGGCAGGATCTATCTTCGGCGCTCTGGTGACCAGAGAAGGGTCCTGAGGCTGTGGGGTAATCCTACCGTCGGCAAGTCCCAGAAGCGTCTCCACCAGAAGCCCGGCGCCCATCTCCGCCAGGCGGTCGTGGAGACGACCACAGTCGTCGTCATCTCCAATGGGGGTTGCTCTTTGTAAAAGGATATTGCCTGCATCTATCTTCTCTGCCATCATTATTGTAGTTATACCGGTCTCGCTTAAACCGTTTATCAAAGCCCACTGGATGGGAGCAGCTCCCCTGAGGGCTGGAAGAAGCGAGCCGTGCAGGTTAACACATCCCAAGCGAGGTAACCTTAAAAGTGCATCTCCCAGCTTCTGCCCGAAGGCGACCACCGCTATGACCTCCGGGGATAGGGCTCTGAGTTCGCTCAGGAAACTCTCGTCGTTTACCGAATCCGGCTGGATGACCTCCCGACCAAGTTTTCCGAAGAGCTCATTTATCGGCGTCGGACGGAGTTTCCTGCCCCGCCCGGCAGGTCTGTCCGGCTGGGTCACCACCGCAACCAGCTCAAACGCCTCCTCCTGCTGCAGAACCTCAAGCGAGGGGCAGGCGAAGGAGGCGGAACCCATGAAAACCACCCGAATCAATCTTCCTCACTCCGCTTTCTGCGAAGCTGACGCAGTTTCTTGGACAGCAGGGCTCGTGAGGTGAGCGAAATCCGATCTATGAACAGTATTCCATCCAGGTGGTCCACCTCATGCTGTAATATCCTCGCCGGGAGGTCGGAGAAGGAGACCTGTATCTCCTCACCGGTTAGATTCTGTCCATAAAGCTCACACAGGGAGTAACGCTCCACCTCACCCTCAATTCCCGGCAGGCAAAGACATCCCTCCTCCCTCACCCTGGTCTCACCACCAAGGGTGAGCCGGGGGTTAACTATACAGGAGAATCTCTCCTCCCCTTCTATCAGGGCGCCTTCAACAAGGAAGGCGACCACGATGAGGCGAATGCTTTTACCCACCTGAGGGGCGGCAAGCCCCACTCCGTTTCCCTGCACCATTATCTGCATCATTTTCCCGGCTAACTCGGAAAGCTCACCGTCAAACTCGGTTACTTGCTCGGCTTTTTGCTGAAGAACCTTAGAACCCAAGGTATGAATCTTCAACCGTGCCAAATTGATAACCCCCTCAGTCCGATTTTTAATATTATCACCCCTGAGTATTTTTTTCAAGCTATTTTGGAATACAATTGACTAAACGGTCTAGCTAGTGTAAAATTATATGTAAACAGCCGCCAAATCAGTTCAGACTTCCTCCTACTGGAGAAAATGAGACCATGTTATATGATTCCCAGGATAATCTAGCCTCCTGGACCCGCACTTCGGTTATCATCAACGAAATTCTCAACATGATAAATTTTGACTTTGATATGAACAATGTGGTCAATAAAGTGCTAGAGAGCATTGAACAACATACTAACTGCCGGGGCGTAGGGCTAAGCGAGGTGGGATTCAGAGGGGAAAAAGAGCTGAAGTTTCTATCCCCCCATCTCAGCCAGATGGAGCTGAGTGAACTTATTCCGCTCATCTCCCTTCCCATCACCCTGACCAACAATCGTGTCACCCACACTCTTGATATATACATAGTGGAGGGAAACAACCTCCCCCGGCGGGACAGCGAATTCCTGTCTATGTTCCGCGATCTTCTGGGGGAGGCTATCAATAAAGAAGCCACCAAGCGGGACTCATTGACCGGTCTTTTCAGCCGTGCTTACTTTGACAATCAGCTTCAGCTGGAGATTCTTGACGCCACCAAAGAGGGCTGGAATGTGGGCTTGGTAATTCTGGATATAGACCACTTTAAAAATATCAACGACACCTACGGTCATCCAGTGGGGGATCTGGTCTTGCAGGCGCTAGCCAAAGTGGTCTTGAATACGGTGGGGGAACAGGGAGTCTGCGCCCGCTACGGCGGGGAAGAGATCGCCATTATCCTGCCCCAGACTAACTCTAAGAGCGCTATAAAACTGGCCGAGGGGATTCGCCAGGCGATAGAAAATGAGGTCATAGACACCGGCGAAGGTCAGACCGTCTCCCTGACCGCTTCCTTAGGTACGGCTATATACCCCCAGGACAGTCGGGATATTAATTCCCTGATTAAAAACGCCGATAAGGCACTCTATCAAGCCAAGGAGGCAGGACGAAACAAAGTATCCACCTTTTCCACCGAATTGGTGGAGGTGCCCGTCCCCCGCCAGGAGGAGGTTGTGCCCACCAAAGAAGCCCCCCCTACACCGGTGGCAACCGCTCTTCCCCTGCAAGGACGTTTCAAGATAATGCCGCTTGTTAAATGCGAAAAATTGAGCCGACCCATCAACCCCAGCGGAATCTTCCTTGAAGAGACAACCCATACTATCTACCTGGTTGATTCGGTGGCTTGCAGGATATACTCGTTCAATATGAACGGCGAGCTCATCACCAGAATCGGTGGCAAAGGGGAGGGGCGAGGAAGCAGAATGAACCATCCCACCAGCATCACCTGTGACCGGGAGGGGAACATCTGGGTGACCGATTCCGGCAACCACTGCGTCAAGAAGTTTGACCAGGTTGGAAACTGCCTGCTTTGCATCTCCGACACCCTGGATGAGATGGAAAATCCCTTACCCTCACCGAGAAAGGGTTCCTTCAACCTGCCTTACTCTCTTACCTTTGAGCGGGACGGCAACCTGCTGGTGGTGGAACGGATCAACCGCCGAGTCCAGCGTTTTGACCCCCAGGGTAACTTCCTGGCGGAGATAAACATCCCTCAGCTCTACCCCGACTATCCCCTCCGCCCCGACCCCACCGACATCTGCGTTGACGGAGTGGGCAACTACATCATCCTGGATGCGGCAAACAACTGCCTTATCAAGTTTGACCGCAACGACAAGATAACAGCCCGCATCGGACGCTTCGGCACCGAACTGGGGGATTTCTCCGGTCTCTCCGGAATAGACGCCGACCCCAGCGGAATGCTGACCCGTGACCTGATGGCACTCTGCCGTTCGGCTGATAAAGTAACCTATAAAGAGGGAACCGTTCTGGTCAGCGTGGAGATGGGCGACCACAGCCGAATCCAGTTTTTTGACGGCAACGGGGAATACATAGACATGCTGGACCTCTCCACCATAGACCCCAGCAGTGGTCCCATTCGTCCCCGGGATGTTCTGGTGGACGGCGAAGGTCATATCTTCCTCCTGTGTCAGGAGCCCCCCACCCTGGTCTATCTGCTGGTATTGGAGTACAAATCGGGATGAGCGAGAAACGCCCCACCAGAGAGAGCCATCATCAAAGACCCACAGTATCCTCCCTTGCCGAAACAAGGTAATCTTCCTCCATAAATTTTCCCGATGGTACCCGCACCATTCAATAAAATAATCATCACAACTCTAATAATAGGCGCCGTCCTGTCCTGCTCCCCCCAGCAGGAGACCCCCCCAAAAGATGAGGACATCCCCCTGGAGACGGCGACGGTTCCTCCACCAGAGCTAATCCCCATGCACATCACCGTCGCCGCAAGGGAGCTCAACATCCGCTCCGAACCCACAACCGACGACGAGAGCATCGCCAAGCTGGCTTGGGGCGACGCCTTATACATCTACGACCGCTTCCCCTATCCCTGGTTTGACCCCGAAAGCGGTCGCCGGGACTACTGGTATAAACTGCACCTGGCGGACGGCTCGGAGGGTTGGGTCTTCGGCGGATACCTGGACATCAAGAGGGAAGAGATAGAAAATACCAGCCTTTCTCTGGTTCATGAATCGGTCTTCCCCGGCGGCAACTTTGAGAAGAACGAGGGACACTGGGACTTTCGGGTCTATGGCAAAACCCGTCCCCAAGCCTACCACCTGACCACCGCCGATATAGACGGCGACGACATCCCCGAGCTTCTTGCCCTGGTCTCCTGGGTGGTGAGCGAGGAGGAGGGCATAGCCACCCGCAAGGTCCAGCTCGCTGTCCTGACCCTGGCTGAGGGTCGGGTGGAGGCTCTCCTGCCGGAAGAGGGCTTGACCGAAAGCTACCATGGAAATCTGCGGGTGGGCTACCGCCTGGTCCATCTAACGTCCGATCATAATGCTATACTTATTGAGCAGTTCATCTCCGACGAAGCCACACCATCGGCAAAGATGAACCCGGCAGGCGACGCCCACCTGTATCTATTCCACAAGGGTGAGTTTCGCTTAATCTGGAGCGGTGAGGACGGTTCCGTCTGGAAATAGAGAAGGATGATATTATAATTGCCCTGGTTTGGAAAAAGGAGGTCTTATGCGCCAAGCGGTAAGCATCTGCCTATCCATCCTTCTTCTCATTATCTTAACTTCCTGTACCAAAGAGGAGAAGGTAGTGCGGGAGAAGGATGAAGCACCACCGATAGATCACTTCTTCGGGTCGGTAAAGTCGCCCAATGTATATGTCCTTGACCAACCCCATCCCAAAGCCAATCCGGGGGAGAAATTTCCCTGGGGGACCAAGTTCAAGCTGGTGGACCGCTCCCTGTATATGTTTAACCAGCCGGTATCCGGGGGGATTGACTTCTACTACCAGATCAAATTCAAGGACGGCACTTTTGCTTGGGTCTATGGCAACGACCTGCTCATAGAGAAGACGAAGATAGAAAGCTCCTCCCTGGGGAAAGCCCACCTGACGATATTTCCCACCGGTCACTTTGAGAAGCCCTACCGAGCCTGGGAGTATCGCTGTTTCGGATACGAAGCGCCGAGGGTTTGCGGTATCCTCTTCGCCGATGTCTGCGATTCCCGGGGCGCCGAACTCATCGCCATAGCCAGCAAAATGAAAGTGACGAAAAAAGAAGCTCCCATAATCGTGGAAGCGCCACAGAAGGAGCCGGAAAAGGAGAAGAAACCACCGCAAGAGATAACCCCCAAGGAGATGAGCGAGGTGGAGGTCTCCGCCCTGATGACCCCGGAATTGGACGACTTTGCCGAACCGGAAGTGGTTCCACTCAAGGGGGAGGAGAGGGAGGTGTGGGTCTGTGTTTTGAATGAGGATACGGAAGAACTTCTTTTTGAGCTTCCCTCTATCACCATAGTCCGCAATCCCCAGCGCATAGACGAGGTGGAGCTTTGCTATATCGAGGTGGAAGAGGACTACTATGCCGTCCTCCTGCTCATCTTTCACCACGACACAGGCGAAAAGAAGGAGATAACATCAACTACAATAGAGGGAAAACTCTACCTCTTTGAGAAAGGGGAGTTCGGCGAGGTGTGGAGCGGTTCTGTCGGTGATTCTGGTGAATACAGCTTCTACCGGGATGGGGAGGGAACTTTCCAGTTAGAGTGACCCCATAGTCCAGATTGGATGATAACTATATCTCCTCTCCGCTCCTCTGCCATCGCTACCCACCAGGGACATCATCTCCCGTCGGTAAGTTACATCATATTAAGATGTTTATGTATTGACTTTGATATACTATCGTGTTAGCCTTATCTGATTACAATCACGAGGGAGGGATTTGAAAAGCATCCGAAGCGGCGGGCGGAATTTTATCAATAAAATTTTTGCCCCAGCGGCGAACCTGTTGAGCAGGTTAAAGGTATCTCCGAACTTTTTTACCATCCTTGGTTTCGTCTTCTCGTTGGCTGCGGGGCTTTCCTTCGCCTTTGCCGCCGAGCTTCCCACTCTGACCGTCTATTCGCAGATTTTCTTCATCCGCCTGGCCGGGATTTTAATCCTCCTCTCCGCTTTATGTGACATCTTTGACGGTGCTGTAGCCCGAGCGGGGGGTCGCCAGTCACGCTTCGGCGCATATCTGGACTCGGTTCTTGACCGCTATTCGGAGACGGCGGTGCTAACCGGCTTGATATATTTCTTCGCCGTCAGTGGAGACATCATCCACACCGTGGTCACCGTCCTGGTGCTTGTCGGTTCCATCTTCGTCCCCTACACCAAGGCTCGTGCCGAGGGTTTAGGCGTAGAATGTAAGGTGGGTTTGATGGAGCGCCCGGAACGCCTAATCCTGCTCATCATCGGAGCCATCGCAGGGGGCTACATCCTTCTTGGAGCTCTGTGGCTTTTAGCCGTGCTCACCCACATCACTGCGGTTCAACGCATCCTGCACACCCGGAAAAACATCAAACTGGGATTGGTGGATGAAGCAAATCTGGAATTGAAAAAGACAACCCAGGAAACATCCGAGCCAAACGGGAATATATCACCGATTAGCGGTAAGACAGGCAAACAATAACCAATTTAGATATAGCAGGTTTTCTCTCAAGGAGGTCTTTTCCATGCCAAAAATAAAAGTGGCTATAATCGGTGTGGGCAACTGCGCCTCATCTCTGGTGCAGGGCGTGGAGTATTATAAAAAAGTCAAAGAAGGTGACCAAGTCCCCGGCATCATGCATGTCAATCTTGGCGGGTATCACATAAATGACATAGAGTTCGTCGCCGCCATTGATATTGATAAAAATAAGGTGGGCAAAGACCTCGCCGAAGCCATCTACACCAAGCCCAATAACACCTACAAATTCTGCGATGTCCCCAAGACCGGGATCACTGTTGTCCGGGGAATGACCCACGACGGTTTGGGCTATTACCTCTCACAGATAATTGAGAAGGCGCCCGGTCCCACCGACGACATCATCGGCATACTCAAGGACACCGGCTGTGATGTGGTCATCAACTACCTGCCGGTGGGAAGTGAAGAAGCCACCAAATGGTATGTGGAGCAGGTTCTTGATGCCGGTTGTGGTTTTATCAATTGCATCCCGGTCTTCATCGCCCGGGAAAAATACTGGCAGAAGCGCTTCAAGGAGAGGAAACTGCCGGTCATCGGCGACGACATCAAGAGCCAGGTGGGAGCCACCATCGTTCACCGCACCCTTGCCCGCCTGTTCATTGACCGGGGCGTGAAGCTGATGCGCACCTCCCAGCTCAATGTGGGCGGAAACACCGACTTCCTGAACATGCTGGAGCGAAGCCGCCTAGAATCCAAGAAGATATCCAAGACATCCGCAGTAACCTCCATGCTCCCCTACGACATCGGCGAGGACAATATCCACATCGGTCCCAGCGACTATGTCGCCTGGCTGACCGACCGCAAGTGGGCTTTCATCCGCCTGGAGGGCAAGACCTTCGGCGATGTCCCCCTCAATATAGAGATGAAGCTGGAGGTGTGGGACAGCCCCAACTCAGCCGGTGTGGTGATAGATGCGGTCCGCTGCTGTAAGTTGGCAATGGACCACGGCATCTCCGGGGCGCTGGTGGAACCGTCGGCATACTTCAAGAAATCCCCGCCCAAGCAGATTCCCGACGACAAAGCCCGGGATATGGTGGAGGATTTCATCAAGAAATACCACCTGGACAAAGCAAAGAAAAAGGGGTAGAGTAAGAAGGAAATACTGGTTCTCTTTTGCGGCTGAGGGGACTCAGCCGCATTTTTTTCACCCAAACTGCGATTATTATATTGCCTGTCGCCCGCTTATGGATTATAATTGGTGACTATCTATGTCATCAACGATTAAATTCATCGCCTTTGAAGGCATTGAGGGTTCGGGCAAATCCACCCAAGCTGACCGCTCCGACCACTGGCTCGCCGAAAGGGGAATAGACCATCTACTTGTCCGGGAACCGGGAAGCACCCCTTTGGGCGAGCGGGTGCGCGAGCTTCTCCTGATGCGCAAGGAGATAGAGCTTGCTCCGTCAACCGAAGCCCTGCTCTACCTCACCGCAAGGGCGCAACTGGTGGAGGAGGTCATCGCCCCGGCGCTCATCGCCGACAAGGTGGTGCTCTCTGACCGCTACTCCCACTCCACCCTGGCCTATCAGGGCTACGGTCTGGGGCTGGACTTAACCGACCTGGAGAACGCCTGCGAGTTTGCCGGCGGCGGTCTCTGGCCCGATATGGTGATTCTCATAGACCTACCCCCCGAGGTGGGGCTTTCCCGCATAGCCGACGCCGGCTCCTCCCCGGACCGCATAGAGGGGCGTGGGCTTGACTTCCACGAGCGGGTGCGCGATGGTTATCTTGCTATGGCAAAGCAGGACAAAGAGACCTTCGTGGTTATAGACGGCGAGGGCACAGAAGACGAGGTCTGGAAGAGGGTGGAGAAGGTCCTGGCGGGGGTGGTGGGGTACGATGAAAAAATTTAAAAACTAACCAAAAAATGCTAATATATTTTTGAATAGAAATTTTTGAGCAAAAAAGAAAGGTGAATAATGAAAAGGGAAATAGAACAGTTGCGGGAATACATTCTCAGTGAAAGACCAGAAAAGGCAACAGACCATCTTGTATTCCCAATATTCAGAAAAATATTCGGAAAAAGGTTTAAAAGGGAAACAGAAGCTGAAAATGCAGACATATATATTGAAGGTCAACTAGCAGTTGAATTGAAAGCAAGATACGAAGATTGGCAATCAGGTTTTTTTCAGGCACTACATTACGAGAAAAAGGGATTAGCTTTTTCAGCAATATGTATTATTGCTCACGCCTTTATTGGTTTATGGAAGCTAAATGATATACCAACGTTTGCTTTGGAAATTGCGAAAAAAACAAACCCACAGAAATCTGCAAGCGAAGCTGGAATAATAAATGCAAGAAAAACAAATAAAGGGCAAAAAGCAGAAATAATTAAAAATGCTACAATATGTGTTAGGCCTTACGACAAAGATAGCATTTTTGGTGATGATTTAGAAATACCTTTATCAGAATTTGTGGACGCATTAAAAAACTTAGATTCAGTAAGGAGGCAAATAAATCCCCAAAACTTTATTCAAAAAATAGAGCATATGAAATCTTTTTTTGACGACCCAATGGAAGCGGTACATTGTTTTTATACTATTCTAAAATTTTGGGACACGACTGCCATAGTACCGGAGCCACCACCTAGCGATGCATCATATTTATTTATCATAAGCAAAAACAGTAAAACAACTACTACTAAAACAAGCGAAAGGTTCAAAGTAAATCCCAGAAAACAACATGATTTTAGAAAGTTTATAGAAAGTCATTATGTTTTCACAAACGAAGGCTCTGGTCTTACGGTTGACTACTACTTTAGCAGATTTGATGAAGTAATTTCAAAATTAAAACCTGAATATACAAGGCAACACGGAATAATATTCACTGACCATAACCTTAGTAAATTTGCTCTTTGGTTTGTCCATCACTATTATGAGAAGAAATTAAGTGACAAATATATTGTATTAGACCCTGCAGGTGGTTCAGGCAACCTTGTAACTAGCTGGAGAGGACATTTAAAACATAAGATAGTTTCAGAGTTGCAACCAGAATTATTAAAAATAATTGAGCGCAGAATGAAAGCAGACCCAGAACACATAGAGATGGGTTTTACAATCGTCCCTAAAACCACAAGAAATAAAGGTTTAAACTTTTTAGATAAACCTGCAAGTAAATATCTTAATCACTTAAAAAAGGAGCTAAAAGAGAAAAATTTGAAAATTGACAAACCTATAGCATTTCTATTGAACCCACCATATAAAAGCACAGATGAGCCTTTAAGTATTAGGCAAAAAACAGGTGCTGACTACAACATTGACAAATCAATAGTAGAACTAACAGGAAAAGATGCAGAAAAGGAAAGATTCCTTGCATTCCTGGGTCAGATTGTTAATATCTCAAAAATACAAGTTAAAGACAACCCAGATTTTGAACCAATTATCATGGTATTCACACCAACCGCGTGGCTAATCCCGCGCCCCTCATATACTAAATTTCGTAAAGAATTTGATAAATATTTCAAGTATGAAAAAGGTTTTATTATTACAGGTAATGAATTTTTCAAAATAGGCGGTAAATTTCCCATTTCATTTACCATCTGGAGATTCAATTATAAACCCGCAGGAAATAAAAATGCAATAAAAGTAAGGGATTTTACAAGTCTTGTTAACGAAGACCTTCAACTTAACTGGAACAGTAGCCTAGACGATCTCAACAGGAATATAAGAAATATAATCCGAGGTAGTAAAAGTGTTTTATTCTCTCAAATTAAACCCACAATAAAAGAATGGTGTGGTCAAAAAATGTATGATTTTAAAAGGAGCAGAACAAAAAAGGAATTATCTCAAGATGTTGTTGGGGGACTTCCATTAAAAGCGCCTGAACGTGATAACATAAAAACATATGGCGTTGTAAATTCCAAGTATATTGGATTTATGGGAGATTGTACACCAGTTAGAGTAAGGCAAGTTAATGAAAATAGATTTTCTTTAGACTATGAGAAAAGAGTGTGGTTTAGACTAGATAATGACTTTAAAAGTTTAAATAGGACAAGAATAATAAACGGACCAACAGACAAATACGCTTATTGTGCATATAACTTGGATTCTGCAAAAAAAATATTTACTTGGTTTGCGCTCACAAAAGCACTTAATGGCAGGTATCCTATCTTTTTTAACCAACATGACATATGGAAACCTAACATAAAAAAGGAACTTGAAAAATATTTCTATTCATTATGCTTTTCTTATGGTTTGGCTGTAAATCGTTGTGTGGTGACAAAATTCGAAAAAGACAATCCTGTTGAAGGTGCACCTGAGATATTCGTAGATAATCCACTATGCCCTACAAATATAGATTCATTCTGGTCAAAAATCCTAGACTCAGAAATTGTAAAAAACCCTCCAATGGCTATAGAATTAGTTAATGCAGTAAAGAAACTTTATCAAGTATGGGGTCATAACTATTGTAAAGGTGATAAACTTGAGTATGTAGGCTTAGACGATGAACCTTACTTCAAATACTTTGATTATCCTGACTTTTTAACTACATATTCCGGTCTAGTTCAAATCCGTAAGTTTGCAGAAGTCCGTCGTTCTGACGATCTTCATGAGTTATTACAAGAAATTAAAGAAAGGACCAAAATCGTCTTAGATAAGATTTATAGAATTCTAATAGAAGAATTTGAATACTTTAAACCCTAATGCTGAAAAATACTTTTCCTAAATAGGATAATTTTGCAAACTAATCTTTTTTATCCATTATTTTTTTAACCCGAAACAGTTTTTAACTTAAGCAAGATTAGGAATTATGAAAAGCAAAAGCTGTTTAAAACATAACAGATTTTATAAGGTTTCCAATCTTTCAAAATTAAGGAACATTTTGGGTAAACAAAATAGAGAAGAACGTTGCCCTCATGTTGAAAAAAACAAACATTGCCATTCAAGATATTACCCTTTGACAAACGGCAAGATGCAAAAAATTGAAGGTTGTTTAGAGGATTGTCCAAAGATTGACACATCAAAAACTCCAGAAAAAAGTTCACTTGGAAGAATTGAATCCCGCTTCACTTTTTTAGCACGTAGAAAATTTTGTAACCTTACTTTTCCCGTTGAGTTTAAACACTTTTTAACACATGACTACCTATTTACTTGCCCCAAGATATATATTGAAGAAGGATTTTTTATTGATACAGGTGTTTTTCCAATTAAAGCCACCCAATATCTATACTTTAAAAACAATGTTGAAAAAATATTAACTATTATGAAAAACGACGTTGACATAGTAAATAACTATAACATTTATTCCATACAACTAGCATGCAATTATGAAGGTCTATTATATGCTATATATTCTTTCCTTGACTCGATTGGATTTTTCATGAATATCATCACAAATTGTGGATGCAAACTTGAAATCAGAAATGGAAAAGAATGTGCATATAAAAACTTCAAAGATTCCCACTATTTTCGTATTAAAAATAATAACATAACTTCCAAAAACCAACATGTTCAAAATTACATCAAGGGTCTAATAAAATGTGATTGGCTCATCAGTTTATATAATGAAAGAAATGAACTATCCCACAATAAAACCCTTCAACCAAAATATATTATAGATAGAGGCAATGTAAAAATATACATAGATCCTTATGATTACACATATTATTTCAAATCAAATTACAACCTTACTTTCGAAGAAAGGTTTTTATATTATTCAAACTCCTTTGAGAGTTACATCGAACAATTGAGAATATTAGATAAAGCATTAGCTCCATTCAAATATGATAAATAACATTGATAAGAAAAATAAAACCTAAAACTAAAACCACATTCAAAATTATACAAATCACACCATGCCCCTATCCGACTGGGAAAATTATAAAGAAGAGGTTCGCGCTAAAAGCGACATCCTCTCCGTCGTCGGCGCCCACCTAAAACTGCGCAAGGTGGGACGGCGCTTCGTAGGGCTCTGCCCCTTCCACTCCGACACCAAGCCCTCATTCTATGTTGACCCGGAGAAGGGCATCTTCCACTGCTTCGGCTGTGGCGCCGGCGGAGATATCTTCAGCTTCGTTATGCAGACAGAGGGATTGGACTTTCCCGGCGCCCTAGCCCTCCTGGCTCGCCAGGCTGGGGTTGCGGAGCCCACCAGCAGGCGTGACCCCGAGGAGGCAAAGCGCACCCGCACCCTGAAGGAGCGGGGATTCCTCGCCCTGGAACAAGCCCAGAAGGATTTCGCCGAAAGACTGAAGCAAGCCCCACAGGACCATCCTGCGGTCAAGTTCTTAAAAGAGCGTGAGGTGGCGGAGAAAAATTGGGGTAGATTCGGCTTGGGACTTGCCGGACCAGGCTGGGAGGACACTCGCTCCCATCTCTCCAAGCTGGGCTTCAGCGACGAGGAGATGAGCGCCTCCGTGCTTATTAGCAGTAGCGAGAAGGGGGGATACTACGACTTCTTCCGCAACCGCCTTACCATAGCCATCTGCGAGCCTCTGGGAAAGATAGTCGGCTTCGGGGGGCGAAGCCTGGACGAAAGCGAGCCCAAATACCTCAACTCCAAAGAGAGCATCCTTTTTCATAAGGGGCGCCTGCTCTATCCCCTGCACATCGCCCGTGAGGGCTGGAAAGAGGGTTTCCCGGCAATTCTGGTTGAGGGCTATCTGGATTGCATCTCCCTACTCCAGCAGGGCATCCCCGGGGTGGTCGCACCTCTGGGCACCGCCCTGACCGAGGGGCAGGCGGGAACCATAGCCCGCTTCTGCGAGCAGGTGGTCATCTGCTACGACGGCGACGAAGCCGGGAAGAAAGCCACCCTGCGCAGTCTTCCCCTCCTGCTGGGCGCCGGATTGGATGTGAAAGTGGCTCTCATGCCCGAGGGTCTGGACCCCGACGATTACATCCGCGCCAACGGAGCCAGGAGTTTGCTTGAACTCCTGGGGAAGGCTCACGAAGGTTGGGATCACCTCATCGCCGAGGGAGGCGGAAGGGAGGCGGTCAAAACCCCGGAGGGGAGAGCTCGGATGGTGCACTTCCTAGGAGAAGCCCTGCACAAACTGCCCCCGGGTGTGCGCCGAATGGCTGTGGTGGAGAGCATCTGTCAAAAACTCCATCTGGACCCCAGCACTCTGACCGGGGCTATTGAGGAGTTTTCCAGGCAAGCCAGAAGATACGAGAGGGCAGCCTCCCCCACCCAGGAGGCAACCGAACCCGTTTCCACACCATCCACAAAACCACCACGCTATGAGGCGGAGTTCATAGCTCTCTTGCTCAATTATCCACAATATATACCCAGAGCCGCCGAGGATATTCTTGAAGAGGGACTAATACACCCGGCATCCATAGCAGTGGTTGGAGCGGTCTTGAGGTTGGGCGCTAAAGATACCGAAGAGGTGGTCAAAGAACTGCTGAAATTGGTCGGCGACGATACTGCCGCCACGGAGTTCATCGCTCACTGCGCCCACATAGAATTCACCTGGGATGCGGAGAAAGCATACCAGGACCTTATCCGCCGAATCAACCAGGAGGCTCTGCACCGAAAAATAGAGCAGGGATTTAAAGGAAAAGCGGAGCTTGAATCGGACATCTCCACCCTAAAGCAGGCACAAGAGCTGGCTCGGCGTAAAGCCCATATCTGTGAGGATGACAACCTTCCCGATGAGAAAGGAACCGACTCCCCCGAGTCCAAATAACGGGAATTATCCTTAGCACAATTTTGTTCTAAACTATCTAATATTTAGCGATAACTAGATACAAAACATCACAAATAATCCATAAAATGAAAAATAATTAGCGTAAGACTTGAAATTTCACCAAAAGTGTGGTAAAATTGATTAATTTTGTGAAATTAGACTTTCTTGTTGCAGTCCTTTCTTGTTTACCATCCTTTTCTATAATATGGGAGGTTTATGAGCGAAAAGGAAAAGAAAAAACAAGAAACTACAAACATTGACAGAAGTCGAGCGGTAGAGGAACTGATTGCTCTGGGAAGAAAGAGAGGGCATCTCACCTTTGAGGAGTTGAACTCCGCCCTACCCGAGGAGATGGTCTCCCCGGAGCAGATTGATGACATACTACTAATGTTCAATGAGCTGGGCATTGATGTCGTGGACAGCAAAACTGGCGCTAGGAAGCGTAAGGCGAAACAGAATAAGAAAGAGAAAAAATTAAAAGCTGGACTGGAAGGCAAGATAGACGATTCCGTGCGCCTCTATCTTCGGGAGATGGGGCGGGTCCCCTTGCTCTCCCGTGAGGGTGAGGTTAGCCTGGCCAAGAAGATTGAAAACGGTTACCGCCACACCCGCAGGGCGATATTCTCCACCTACCTGATCTTCCAACTTATGGTGGATTTAATCTGCGAGGTCAAAGAACGCAAGGTGAAGATGGAAGAGGTGGTCAATGTCAACACCGAGGGGCGCCTTCCGCTGTGGAAGCAGAGAGAACTCACCATTGAGCTGTCCAACACCCTGGAACAGCTGAATACTATTCGCAATGAGATTGAGAAGCTGTTCACCAAACTGCATAAAACTCGCCGCTCAGACGAACGCCATCAACAAATTCTTGACGAGATAGAGATAGAGCGCTCCGAAGCCCTACATATCTTGGAGCGGGTGGACTTCAACACCATCCAGATGGACAAGTTTGTTGAAAAAGCCAAAGAGATAGCCAGGGAGATGGTCAGGTTCAGACGCCGAATAAACCGTTCATTAAAAAAGGTCAATATGAGCTCCAAGGACTTGACCAGTTGGTGTCGTCTGCTCAAATCCGGAGAGATTACCGGGAAAAAGCTGCTTAAGGAAACCGGAATAGAAAAGGAGCAACTGCTCACAGCTCACTCACAGGTCGTCTCCAACCGCCGCAATCTACGGGCTCTGGAACGCTCGGTGCGAATGAATGCGGAAGACTTCCTCTCCTTGATAAAAGAGATGCAGGAAGGACAGAACGCAGCTTACAACGCCAAGATGGCTCTGGTCAAAGCCAACGTTCGTCTGGTGGTCTCCATCGCCAAGAAATACACCAACCGAGGCTTGCAGTTCCTGGACCTTATCCAAGAGGGCAACATAGGCTTGATGCGGGCGGTGGACAAGTTTGACTACCACAGGGGCTATAAATTCTCCACTTACGCCACCTGGTGGATTCGCCAGGCAATCACCAGAGCCATAGCCGACCAAGCCCGCACCATCCGCATCCCGGTTCATATGATAGAAGCCATCGGTAAGGTCATCCGCTCCTCCCGGCAACTGGTGCAGGAGCACGGTCGTGAGCCCCTGCCGGAGGAGATCGCCGACCATATGGACATGAGCGTAGAAAAGGTGCGCCGGGTTCTCAAAATAGCACAGGAGCCCATATCCCTGGAGACCCCCATCGGGGAGGAGGAGGACAGCCATCTGGGAGACTTCATTGAGGACCGAAATGTCATCTCCCCCGCCCGTTCGGCGGCATTCTCCATGCTCCAGGAGCAGATTGAGAGGGTGCTCTCCACCCTCAACCCCCGGGAGGAGCGAGTCCTGCGCTACCGCTTCGGGGTGGGCGACGGCATCCCCCGCACCCTGGACGAGGTGGGAATGGTCTTTGATGTAACTCGGGAGCGCGTCCGCCAGATAGAGGCGAAAGCCCTACGCAAACTCCGCCATCCTTCACGCTCCAAGAAACTGAGGGCGTTCCTGGACCTGTAGAACTAAATTATGCCGACTCAGCCCCACTTGCAGAGTGGGGCTTTTTTTGTTGGAAACTTTCGGAAAATAATATACGAGTAGTAAAGCTAAGATATTTTATTATTTGGAATAAAGGGGAAATCCAAGTCATTCTTTAACCAAGAACTTGCCATTTTTATCATACACCCAATAAACGGATATTTTAAATCTCCCCGATACTATTACCACCCAAAACCCCCACTCATCTTTAGGTGGGGATTTTTATACTAAGTTAGAACCTTTACGAAGGATGTGACCTAACCCTCCACCTCTCACTTCCCCATACAGCACTTCTTATACTTCTTCCCGCTACCGCAGGGGCAGGGGTCGTTGGGTCCTACCTTCTTGCCGTCGGCGGTGCGGGGCTTGCGGGAACGGGTCGGCTGACCGGGTCCTTCTGCGGAGCGGGAGAAGCTGACCTGCTGGGCAGCCCGTTCCCTCTCCCGTTCCATCTGCTGGGGAGCGGTAGCCAACCTTGCGTGGAAGAGCTTGCCAGCCACCTCCTGATTGATGCGGTCTATAAGCTCACCGAACATGCGAAACGCCTCGCCCTTATATTCCACCAGTGGGTCCAGACCGCCGTAGGAGCGCAGACCGATACCCTCCCTCAGGCTGTCCATCTCATAGAGGTGTTCTTTCCAGGTTTGGTCCACCGTGGAGAGGATGACCAGCCGTTCCAACTGGCGCATCTGCTCTGAGCCCAGCTCCCCCTCCTTCCCAGCGTGGGCACCTTTTATCAGCTCCAGAATATGCTCCCGTGCCTGTGAGAATTCATCCGGCAACTCATCTGGTTTTAGGGAGACGGAGAATGTGGACATCATCCAGGCGGAAAGCCCGTCAACATCCCACTCCTCGGGATGGATATTTTCCGGGAAATACAGAGGCAACTGCTCATCAAGAAGCTCCTCCACCATCAGGAAGAAGTTTGCTCTGATATCCTTCCCCTTGAGCATCTGGGTGCGGATATCATAGATGACCTCCCGCTGTTTGTTCATCACATCGTCGTATTCCAGCACCCGCTTACGGATGCCGAAATGCTGTTCCTCCACCCGCTTCTGAGCGGTCTCAATGGTGCGGGTTACCAAGCCGGATTCTATCTGCTCGCCCTCCTCCATTCCCAGACGGGACATAGCTCCAGCGATACGGTCGGAGCCGAAGAGGCGCATCAGGTCATCCTCCAGGCTCAGGAAGAAGCGGCTGGAGCCGGGGTCCCCCTGACGACCGGAACGCCCCCGCAACTGGCGGTCAATGCGCCGAGCCTCATGGCGCTCGGTGCCTATGATAGCTAACCCACAGGGCACATCCTCCCGACACTCCTTCTCCCACTCAGGATGGTCTGGCTCCTGACCGGGCTCGGGGAGTAGGGCACAGACCTCACACTTCACCACACCCCCTCCCAGCTTTATGTCCGTTCCCCGACCAGCCATATTGGTGGCGATGGTCACCGTTCCCGGCTCCCCGGCAAAGCGGACTATCTCCGCCTCCTTCTGGTGATGCTTGGCGTTGAGCACAGAATGCTTTATCCCCTTGGCGCTCAACATGCGAGATATCTTCTCGGAGACATCCACGGAGATGGTCCCCATCAAAACAGGTCGCCCCATCTCGTTCTGGCGGATTATCTCTTCAAGAATTGCATTATACTTCTCCCGCTTGGTGCGATAGATGACATCGTCGTAGTCAACACGCCTGACCGGCTCGTTGGTGGGAATCAGCACCGTGTCCATCTTATAGATAGAGTAAAACTCCCCCGCCTCGGTAACCGCCGTGCCGGTCATGCCTGCCAACTTCTCATACATGCGAAAATAGTTCTGGATGGTGACGGTGGCAAGCGTCTGAGTCTCTTTCTCAATATCCACCCCCTCTTTCGCCTCCAGAGCCTGATGCAGTCCGTCGGAGTAGCGGCGTGTGGGCATCAACCGACCGGTAAATTGATCTACGATGACCACCCTGCCGTCCTTCACTATATAGTCAACATCTCTCTCAAAGAGAGCGTATGATTTTAGCAACTGCTGAATGTTGGATAGCCGGTTATTCTTCTCCTCAAACTCCGCCGCCACCCTCTGGCGGGCTTTATGCTTATCAAACTCATTCAGCGAATCGTCCCCGTCTATCATGGATAGTCCCTCGGCGATATCCGGCACCACAAAAAGGTCCGGGTCCTGGGGAGAGAGAAGCTCCCGCCCCCTATCGGAGAGCTCCACCGCATGAGAATGTTCGTCAATGGAGAAATACAGCTCCTCCCGAACGGTATGCAAAGTCTTGTCACGCATATAAACCCGTTCGGTATCCTCCACCAGTTTCTTCACCCAGCCCTCCTCCATCAACTTGAGCAGTCTGCGGTTCTTGGGTAGCCCCATGCGAGCCTTGAGCAAGATGGTCCCGGCGGAAAAGAGTTCATCTCGGTCACCACCGTCACTATTTAAGACTTCCTCAGCTTCCTTAAGTTGGCGAGCGAGCAAATTTCTCTGGGCGGAAAAAAGCTTATCCACCATAGGTTTGTATTGTTTGTAGTGGTGCCGGTCCTGGGGCGCAAGTCCGGATATAATCAAGGGGGTGCGGGCTTCGTCAATCAGCACCGAGTCAACTTCATCAACTATGGCGTAATAATACTCCCGCTGGACGCAGTCCTCGGGGCGCATTGCCAGCCCGTTATCCCGCAGATAGTCAAAACCGAACTCGGAGTTGGTGCCGTAGGTGATATCGGCGGCATAGTGCTCCCGCCTATCAGCCGGGGGCATCTGTCCCTGAATACAGCCAACGGTTAACCCCAGATACTCATATATCCCCCCCATCCATTGGGCGTCCCGCATTGCCAGATAATCGTTGACCGTGACCAGATGCACCCCCCGCCCAGCCAGAGCGTTTAGATAGATCGGCATGGTGGCGACCAGGGTTTTACCTTCACCGGTAGCCATCTCGGCTATCTTGCCCTCGTGCAGAGCTATGGCTCCCATCAACTGCACATCATAAGGGACCATATCCCACTTTATGGTATAACCGGTGACCTCCCACTCCTTGTCCAGGTTTCGCCGACAGGCTTCCTTAACCACCGCATAGGCTTGCGGCAGAAGGTCGTCCAGTATCTTCTCCAGTTCTTCACCGTCAGCCTGCCGTTCGGCAATGCGAGACTTGAACTCTTCGGTCTTTGCCCTCAGCTCCTCCTCGGAGAGGTCCGCCAAGGTGTGATATATGCGGTTGATCTCCTTAACTATAGGCGTGTAGCGTTTGACATCCCGCTCATACTTGCTGCCGAAGGCCCTGGTTATCAGCTTTCCAATCAACCTCTAAAACCTCCTGAGAATTACCAAATATAAGTAATAACACCTCTTAGCTCAATTTTCAATAATATTCGGTGCAAATTTTGCCTTTTACCACCAGGATGGTTACAAATGGGTATAAAAATGCGGACCCGGCTGGGTCCGCAAAAAATGCGAGCGATTCGTTCACCGTTTACGGGTTGGACGCAATAGAGGAGTTGAAGCGACTTCCGAATTCCATGCGAATATCGTCTGCTATGTCCTCAATAAAGGTTATCTTGGTAACCTGCTCGGCGAGCTCCCTAGAATAGGAGCCACGAAAAGCCACCAGCTCCACCTTCTTAGCCATGTTGCGCACTTCCTTAACCGCCTCCAGGTAGTCGCCGTCACCGGAGACCAGGATGCAGGTGTCATAGGCGTTGCGGGAGAGAAGAATGAGCATCTTGGAAGCCAGCCAGACATCAATCCCCTTCTCCACGTGGGACAACCAGTTCATTCCGCAATTCTGACACCGCACTTCTCTGGTCTTCAGGCGGACGGTGTGGACATGGTAATTCAACGAAAGACGCAGAAAATTATAAAAATCGTTCTGCTTCTCCCGAGCATAATCCTCGTCAATAGCCTCGGTAGCGAAGAAGTGGGTCTCCCAAATGGGGCCCTCCCTCTCCATTACCGCCTCGAATTGCTTGTAGTCAATGCGAAACTCCTGTCCAACCAGATTGAGGTTGCGGAAAATGTTGGAGTTGTCGATGAACATTATTGACCTTCCCCGGGGGGGAAGAACTCGTTCGCTCTCGCTTCGGTTCTGTCCTATCATATCCTCCCTCTTTTTCTATTTGTTTTGCTATTAGAATCCTAATCTCAACACTATCAGTATTACACATCCTGAGCTAAAAATCAACTAAAAAAACCTGAAAAATTAAAAAAAATACCCATTCAATGCCATATACCCGAATATTTCCTCTCAACGACCAAATCTCTCACCTTTTTCCCAAATTTTACCGCTGTTCCTCTTCCTCAGCTCCTTCCCCGCCACCTTCCTCCTCTATCACCTCACTCACGCCCACACATACAATGTCATACTTTCCACCATTATCCATAAAATAGATGATGGCGTCACCCGAAGGCGAAAATATGGGGCACAGCTCATCGCCGGGCTCCTCGCTCACCCTAGCCACCTCCATCCCATCGTCGGAGATGAGCCAGATGTCCAAACTCCCCCCCTCATCACTACAATAAACAATTCTGGTCCCGTCCCGGTTCCAGGTGGGAAAATCCTCCCGACCCTCATAAAAGGTCAACTGGGTAAGCCCCCTTCCGTCCCTACCCACCACCCAGATATCCGGGCTCCCCCCCCTCTCCGAACAGAAGGCTATCCGCCGAGTCCCGTCGGAGGAGTAGGCGGGGTGATAGTCCTCCGCCCAGTGGTCGGTCAACTGCTTCAGATTGCGCCCATAGGGACTGCAGAGCCACAGATCCCAGTTACCCTGGATATCGCTCTGAAAGACCACCTCCTCCCCGTTCAGCGGGGATGCGGGGAACTCCTCATTACAGTCACTGCTGGTCAGCTGGGTGAAATTATTCCCGGCAAGATGATAAGCCCAAAGCTCCACACCTCCTGAGCGAAGGGAAGGAAAAAAGACCCACCCTCCACCCACCCAGGGGGAGATATCGTCCGCCCGGTTGTAGGTCAATCTGCGCACCTTGCCGGCTGCGTAATCGCCCTCCTCATCCACGCTAAGCTCCAGAAGCCACAGCTCCTCGGCGTCGCTGTCCGGGCTGTAGGCGTTATATATCAGCCCCATCCCATCGTAGGTAAAGGAACCTCTGGGAAACCACTTGCTCTCTATACCGCTCAACAGAACAGTTTCGGGGGAAAATTCCACCGACATCGCTCTCAACTCTCTCTGCTCCAGGTTGATATAGGCTAACGCCTGCTCCATCCCCGGCGGGGAGGCGTAGGAGTTCACCCGCATCACCCGCCCCCGGTCATTCACCACGATCAAGAGGGGCAAAGGCTCCTCCCCCACCAGGCTTCTGTGAGCCACCTCACTGAGTATCCCCAGGGGAATGGTCAGGTTCTTTTCCCCGATGAGCTCCTCCAGCAGAGCCATCTCCGCACCATAGACCAGAACAGCGACTGAAGCCACCTCAAAGAGGTCGTCCGCCAAAAACTGCATCCGCTGGACATCCTCCTCCAACATTTCCCAGCCGGCATCCACCAGATAGAAGACAGCCGCCCCCCGCTTGACCATATCCCCCATGGCGAGCTTTCCCTCCACCGACGGCAGGTCAAATGTGGGGACCACCTCTCCCACCTGTATGGGTATCACCGACGGCGGAGTCAATCCCCCCAGGGATAACGCCTCCTCCACAGTAGCCGGTGCAGGAATATCATCTCTGCGGAAGAGCAATTCGCCAACACCGTCAAGGACGACCAGGCTGTTGTCCGCAATGCCCGGGTCCAGAAAGCCCAAACCACTCTTACCTCCCACCAGCACCGGCAGTAAGCCGTCCAAAGCAGATGACGCCTTCCCTGCCACTCCAGGCGGTTCCCCGACGAGGATGAAAGCCCCATTCACCCCTCCACCCAACTGCAGAGCCAGACTGCGCAGGTTGGGTATATCTCGCTCGGCGAGCTCGGGGGTAATCCGGGAAAGATAAAGTATCGTGTATTCCCGCCCCAGGAGTGATTCCAGAGCAACCACCTCCGCCTGTGAATTGAGCAATTCCGGCACATCCCCGGCCAGAAGCCCGGCAGGCGTTAGGAGGGCGACCACCAGGGCGAGACCGCTTAGCCTTAAACGAATGATTCCATTTCCCACAGACATAAGAGAAATTTAACATGAATCAAGAAAATTATCAGTAAAAACCTCATGAACAAGCACCCGGCTTTAAAAATTTCCCGTTAGAAGGAAACTTATAAAGAGGATAGCCTTCTTCTTTGAATAGTTTTTTTGCCATTGAACTTGATTTTACACGACTAATTTGATACATTTAAATAGTTAAAATACACCATAATTTAATCATGGAGAGCGGAGAGTGACGGAAGATTTCACCCTGGTTGACACCCATTGTCATTTCGTCCTAGAATACGGTTACAATTTTAACACTGTATCCACATTGATCTCCCGGGCGAAGGAGCTGAATGTGGGGGCGATGGTTAACATCTCCGACCACCCCCAGCTCTTCCACGGGGGGGTCTCTCTTGCCGACCGCTTCCCGGAGATATATACCGCAGTGGGAATCTCCCCGGCTATGATGGAAGGATGGAGCTCTGAGCACCTAGAGGAGATAAAATATTATCTTCAAAACTCCAAAGTGATAGCGGTCGGGGAGACCGGCTTGGATTACAGCAATAACCCCACCCCGGAGCAGAGAAGCTCCCAGCACACCCTGTTCAGCAAACAGTTAGACATAGCAACCGGACTCAACATGCCGGTAATCATCTCCTGCAGTTATGCCTTTGACGACCTATTCGCCATTCTTCGCTCAAAAAACTGGGGAAAACATATGGGGGTAGTTCACAACTTCTCCGGAAACGAGCGGGAAGCCCAACAACTGCTCCAGACCGGCTTATATGTCTCCTATTCCGGTCTGCTCACCCGCTCCCCCCGTCTTCAGGAGATAGCCCAATCCATCCCCCTGGATAAAGTCCTACTGGAGTCCGGCTGTCCCCACACCGAACTCCCATTCCCTCAGCGCTCCACATTCAACGAACCGGCTTATGTCCGCTACACCGCCGAGTTCCTGGCTAAGACATTGGACATTCCCATAGACTATCTTGCGGGAGTTACCACCGAAAATGCTAGGAAACTCTTCAATATTGAAGTGCCGACTTAAAAGGAAAAACAAGCCTGAAAGGCTTGTTCCTCTCATCAGTAAATTCCAACTGCAAATTACTAGCCCTTATCCTCCGGCTTCTTCTCCTCCTTCGGCTTGAGAGCGATACCCAGTTCATCCAACTG
This sequence comes from Candidatus Coatesiibacteriota bacterium, assembly GCA_030602715.1. Taxonomy (GTDB): domain Bacteria; phylum RBG-13-66-14; class B26-G2; order B26-G2; family JAUVZD01; genus JAUVZD01. Next base: position 61,467 of record JAUVZD010000005.1, on the reverse strand, counting down.
CGTCTTATCCACCGAGCTGGGAGAGCTTGTCATCAAGGAGGCAGCCCGCAGGGTTTTGGGGAAGGGGATGACCTCCCGGATGGAGAACTCACCCAACATGACCGCAATCATCCGGTCCAAACCGGGAGCGATACCGGCATGCGGGGGACAACCGTAGGAAAACGCCTCCAAAAAGAAGCCGAAGCGCTCCTCCACCTCCTCATCCGATAGACCCAGCAGATTGAATATTCTCCTCTGCACCACTGCGTCGTGGATACGCACACTGCCCGAACCCAGCTCAACGCCGTTGAGCACCAGGTCATAGTGGCGGGCATAGACCTTGAGCGGGTCGCTATCCAGCAGAGAAATGTCCCCCTCTCTTGGTGCGGTGAATGGGTGATGGGAGGAGTTGATTACCCCGTCGGTAAGCTCAAAGAGGGGAAAGTCGGTGACCCACAGCCACTTGAAATCGTCGGATTTGACCAGCTCCAACCTCTCTCCCAGCGCCAGGCGAATTTGCCCCATCACCTCCTGCGATTTGGAGAGCTGACCGCCGACCGCCACTATCAGGTCGCCGTCGGACGCCCCCGAGACCTCCAGCAGTCTCTCCTTCGCCCCCTGGTCAATGAACTTAGCCAGCGCACCCTCCAGCTTACCACCCTTCCACTTCAACTGTATCAGCCCACCGGCGCCCAACTTCTTAGCCAGTCTTTCCAGCTCATCCCGCTCTTTGCGGGAGAACTCTGCCCCACCGGGAACGGTCAGACCGATAAACGAGCCCCCCTCGGCGATTATTTTAGCGATAAAGTCAGCCTCTACTCCGGCGAAAGCCTCGGTCGCCTCCCACAGTTCCATTCCGAAACGCAGGTCCGGTTTGTCGGTGCCGTATTTTGTCATAGCCTCATCAAATGTCAGCCGGGGGAATGGCTGGGCTATCTTCAAATCCATACATTCCTCAAAGACATAACCCAGAAGCCCTTCCATCAGCAGATAGATATCCTCCTCATCCACGAAAGCGGCTTCTATGTCCAGTTGGGTGAACTCCGCCTGGCGGTCTGCTCGGCTGTCCTCATCACGGAAACAGCGGGCAATCTGGAAATAGCGGTCAAAGCCAGCCATAATCAGCAGTTGCTTATACATCTGGGGGGATTGTGGCAGGGCGTAGAAGCGACCGGGGTAGATGCGAGAGGGGACAAGGTAATCACGAGCCCCCTCGGGGGTTGACTTGGTCAGGATGGGGGTCTCTATCTCAATGAAACCGACCTCATCCATGTAGTCCCGGATGGCTTTGATGACCTGATGGCGGAAGATGATGTTGCGCTGAAGGCGGGGGCGTCTCAGGTCCAGATAGCGATATTTAAGCCGCAAATCCTCGCTTATATCCTCATCGCCCACCAGCTCAAAGGGTGGGGTGGTGGAATCAGCCAGCATCTTGAGCTCAGAAGCCAGCACCTCCACCTCGCCGGTTGCCATATCCGGGTTGCGGTCTTTCTTTGGGCGCAGGCGAACAGCCCCCCCCACCTGAATGACATCCTCAGCCCGTAGCTTTACCGCCTGCCGGTGCAGTCTCTCATCCAAATTGGGGTCAAATATCACCTGCACCGTCCCCCCTCGGTCCCACATATCCAGGAAGGTGATGCCCCCCAGGTTGCGGTTGCGCTTCACCCAACCACACAGGAGCACCTCCTGCCCCACCTCTGCTTGGGTGAGTTTACCGCAACTGTGGTTGCGCATCATTAGCCTCTTCTCCCTTCACTATCTTTCGTAGATAGTAGAAAGCAAGCAAGCCCAAAGTGGTGCCGAATATGTCTCCCAGCCAATCCCCCAACTCCACCATGCGCCCCTTTTGCAGGTATCCCTGCCACAACTCATCAAAGAGTCCTACCAGGCAGGCGAGAGCCATCCCGGTTAATACATGACGACCGCTCAACCCCCTACGACCTACCGCCAGAGCAAAAAGGAAGCCCCAACCCAGATACACCAGAATGTGGGCGACCTTGTCGGTGAAAAAGAAGACGGGAACATCCTCCATCTGCTCGCCGGAGAGGGAAGAGGCTACGAATATGCCAACAGTATAGAAGAACAGCAGAAGATAGAAGAAAATCTGTTTCATAAGACTGATAGGGGGATTAGTTGACCTGCAGAATCGTCCCCTCTTTTATGGTGAGAATGACTATGTCCTTTACGCAGTCATCGTCCTCACCACCACGCAGGGTAATACGTCCGGTAATTCCCCCGAAGCCGACCACCTCGGAGAGCGAGTTTTTCATCTCCTCTCCGCTTACCACACCTTTGGAGATAATGTTCAGCAAGATACGGGCGGCGTCATAAGCCTGAGCACCGATGTAGGTAGGCTTCTCCCTGAACTCACTTGTATAGTCGGTGATGAACTGCCGTGCCAGGGGATTCTGGGTATCCTGGAAAAACGGCGAGGTGAAATATGCCCCCTCCACATACTTTGCTCCCATACGGGCTACACGGGGCTCGTCCCAGCCGTTTGCCCCCAGAATGACCGCCGGGATGTGCGAAAACGCTATCTGTGGAGCCAGTAAAATTATCTCATCGTAAGAGCCGGGGATGTAGATGGCATCGGGTTTAGACCACTTGACCTTCTTCACCTGACTGGTGTAATCCGGGGTTTTATCGGTATAATCCGCCAGAGGATATTCCTCCTCGGCTACCACCGTGCCACCCAGTTTTTCCACCGCCGACTTAAATTCATCACGCAGTTCCATCCCGTAGTCGGTCCCCGGGTAAAGAATGGCGTAACGGCGCAGGTGCAGTTGGTCATAAGCATATTGGGCTAAGACCCTAGCTTGCAGGCGGTTGGTCATAGCACAGCGAAAAAGATACTCTCCACCGGAGAGGAAATCCGAGGAGCCGGCAGCGGGGCTCAGCAATGGAACCCGACTCATCTCGGTAAGCTCGGAGAGGGCTACAGCCTCATCGGTGAACATAGGACCGATCACCGCTATACAGCGGTTGATATCCGAAAGAGAACGGTAGGACATCTTGGTGGTCTCCAGGGAATCCCCGCTGTCCAGCAAATATACCTCAACCTGGGGACCGATTCCCTTCTGGTTATACTCCTGCACAGCCAGGGTCACCGCATTAGCCACCTGACGACCGTAAACCTCATAGTCGCCGGAGAGCGGAACTAACACCCCGATACGGTTTGCCAGAGGAGCAAGCTTCTCACGGACCCGCTCCAGCAAACTCTCAACCTGTGGGGAGAAGCGGAAAGACGAGTAGCGCTCACTGAGGTCGTAGAGGATGACCATCGCCAGGCTGTAGCGCTCCTCATCCACCTGTTCTCGGGCTCGGGAGAGCAGAAACTCTCCCACCTCCTCCTTGGGCTGGACCGTGTCCAGAGACCAGGAAAGCTCGTCCGCCGATAGTGCGGTATCCAGCAAGTCCTCAATGCCCCTCTTTGCCCGCTCATAATAGCGGGATTTCTCCCCCATATAAACCACCCGCAGAAGTCGGGAGGTGCTGGTGGGGTAATCACCCAGGGCAAAGTATGCCTTGGCGGACAGGAAAGCGGCTTCATCGGTATATTTGGAGTAGTAATACTCAACCAGAATGCGGTCAAAGCTGTCCGCAGAGAGCCCAAACTCGCCAAGATGATAGTTACACATACCGATCCTGAGCCAGCAGAAGGCAACCATCTCCTCCTCCGGCTCCACGGAGATAATCCGCTCATAGTCATTCACTGCCAGCGTATAGCTCTTGTTCTCATATAACCGCTCGGCACGGGCAAATATCTCCTCCACCGACTGGGCATCCGCCGGGGCGGTATTCAGGAATGTCAACATCAAGACCACTATTGATGCCAGTGGCAAAACACCTCTTGCGCCGCTCATTATTCCATTCATAAACCGTTTGGGGGAATAGTCCATCAACTAAAACTTTTATCCTTGGGGAAAGATGAAAAATGATAACAGAGGGGATAGAAAGTGTCAACACCAAACATCTTGAAACATCACCACTGAAAAATCAGGCATAAAACATCAGTTTAAAAGATGGCAAAACATGCGGTTTGACTTGCGTTTCTTTCCAATCGCTGATATAATAAATCAGCAAGCAAAGTTATACTTGCGAAAGGGTTAGTGGATGACCGAAAAGGTTAAAAAGAAAGTGCTGTGGGTAGATGATGAGATTGAGCTTCTATCCTCGCACATACTCTTTCTACAGAAACACGGTTACCATGTGACCGCAGTGACCAACGGTCCGGAAGCTCTCTCCCGTATGGAGGAGGAGTCCTTTGACGCCATCCTGCTTGACGAGATAATGGTGGGAATGAACGGTCTGGATACCCTGAAGGAGATCCGCTCCATCACCACCACCACTCCGGTGATCATGGTCACTAAAAGCGACGAGGAAGAGCTGATGGATGAGGGCTTCGGGCTGGCTCTGGACGACTATCTCATCAAGCCGGTCAACCCCAAGCAGGTGGTAGCGGCTCTAAAGCGCCACCTGGAAGGGGAGAAATTGCGTCGCAACCACCTCTCTCTATCTTATGGGCGCTTCTACAACAGCATCATCTACCGCCTGCAGGGAAATCTGGACTGGCGGGAGTGGGCTGAACTCTACAACGAGATTTGCAGTTGGGATATAAACCTCTCCGCCAGCGGAACACGTGAGGTGTCCGACCTGGTCTCCCTGCAAAACGAGCTGAGGATGGAGTGCAATCGTGTATTCGGCGAATATGTTACCAGCAACTATCGTGACTGGATAGCCTCCCGCCAGGGACGCCCCTTACTCTCAATGGACCTGCTGGAAAACCAAATCCTGCCCCTCTTTGAGCGATTCAGCAGTGTATTTCTCATTGTGGTGGATTGCATGCGCCTGGACCAGTGGCTGGTCATTGAGCCTCTGGTGGAACGAGGGTTCAAAATCACCCGCCATCATTTTTACTCCATCCTGCCCACTTCCACCACATATTCCCGCAACTCCATCTTCGTGGGCATCACCCCCCTGCAGATCGCCGAAAAATATCCGCAACATTGGAACGAGCGCTCCGCCGAACTGGACAGCTTGAATCGTTTTGAAGGGGAACTCCTTGCCTCCTTTTTCAAGAAACTCTCCAAGAATACGCTGAGCACCAGATACATAAAGGTTTCAAATGTGGTTGACGACCACAACTTCCGCCAGCGCATCTCCTCCCTGACCGGACCCGGACTGACCGCCTTGGTCTTTAATTTCATTGATAACCTCACCCACGAACGGAGTCGTCACGAGATATTGGAGGAGATCGCCCCCAGTGCGGGCGCATTCAGGGAATTGACCAGCAATTGGTTCAAACGCTCCAGCATAATGGACCTGCTCCACTCCCTGAAGAACCAGAAAGATTGTGTGGTGGTCATCACTTCCGACCACGGCTCCATCCTCACCGAACGAGCCATCCCCGTCTTCGGAGATAAAACCACAACAAAAAGCCTCCGTTTCTGGTATGGTCGCAATCTGCGCTCCGAAGCGGATCGCGCCCTGACAATCAACCGCCCGCAGGAATACGGTCTGCCCAGCGAATTCTTAGGCAAAGGATATATCATTGCCAAAGAGGACTTCAACCTCATCTACTCCTTCAATTTCAACGAGCAGAAACGGCGTTTCAAAGGCGGATTCCAACATGGGGGAATTTCCCTGCAGGAGATGATCCTCCCCTGCGTCATCTGCGAGCCCAAGGGAAAATAATCTCGCAATTCACCCAAAGCACCATGAATATGGGAAGGGCAGAAAAGGACCTGGGCCAAGTTGTCGCCTCCTTCTGTGAGGAACATTCTCTTTTTGACCAGGGAGACCGGGTAGTCGTGGGGGTATCCGGGGGAGCGGACTCAACCGCCCTGCTCCACATTTTGCTGGAGCTTGCCCCAAAATGGAAACTTACTCTGGCGGTCGCCCACCTCAACCACAAACTCAGGGGAAGGGACGCCGAGGAGGACCAGGAGTTCGTCACCGGGCTTGCCCAAAAACACAACCTTCCCACCTTCATTGAAAGTGAAGCGGTTGAAGAACTGGCCAAGAGACGGGGTGAGGGCACTGAGGAAGCCGGCAGATTCGCCCGCTACCTGCTCTTTAATCGGGCAAAGAAACGCTTCAGTGCTCAAAAGGTGGCGCTGGGGCACACCGCCTCCGACCTGATAGAGACATTCTTAGCCCGACTGATGCGAGGAAGCGCCTCCGGGCTTTATTCCATAGCCCCCAAACGGAGTGACGACGTCGTCCGTCCCCTACTGGGCGTCTGGCGGAGGGATATTCTCACTTACCTATTGGAGAATGACATACCCTTTCGGGAGGATGTCACCAACCTGGACGAAAACTATGAGCGCAACCGCATCCGCCACCAACTTCTGCCCCTTCTCCGGGAGGAGTTCAATCCCCGGGTGGAGGAGGCTCTAATGCGCACCGTCCTGCTCCTCTCCCGGGACGAGGAATATCTCGGTGTGCAGGCAGAGCAGGCTCTTTCAACCGCTTCTTCTGAGGGGGAATCCGTTCCCGATAAGGATGAGACCATCCTAAAAACGACGCCTCTGGCAAAACTCCACCCCGCGGTCCTCTCCCGCATTATCCGTCTCCTCGCCAGCCGACTCTCACCCGGCTACCCCCCTTCCGCCGAACGGGTGGAGGGATTGATGGAGCTAATCTACGCCGGCGGTAGCGGATGCTGGTGGCTCCTTCCCAATTTTGGCGCTGAAGTGAGCAGTGGCAAGGTGCGCTTCTTCTGCGATGATTCGGCAAAAGTCGCAGACAAAAGATATTCCACAGCGGTTGACCATAGCCGTCCGAAGACAACCCTCTCCGTCCCCGGCGAGACCAGAATCGGAGAAGAGGTGTCCATCATTCAGGTGGTGATAATCCCCAAGGATGAGTATTCGCCATCCCCGGCAGATGAATCGGCTCTCACCCTTCTGCTGGACGCCGAAAAGGTCAAGGGCAAACTCCATGCCCGAGCCCCAAAAAAGGGCGACCGCTTCCGACCTCAGGGCTTGGGCGGAAGCAAGCTCCTCTCCGACCTGTTCACCGACCTGAAGATCCCCGTCTGGGAGCGGAAACGAGCGGTGGTCATAGAGGATGGTGAGGGCATTCTCGGCGTGGTGGGTCTGAGAGCAGATGAACGAGCCACACCGGACGAGTCTTCGCAGAAATATATGCTCATCAGCTTGTTGGAGTAGAGGGAGAGGGCGGATGGAAGAAATGGATTATACAATTGTCCTTGATACCGCCACCATCCACAAGAAAGTGGAGGAGTTGGGAAAGCGGATTTCTGAGGATTTTTCCCAGAAACCCCCTCTGGTGCTGGGGGTGCTCAAGGGCAGCGTCTTCTTCCTGGCAGACCTGATGCGAGCGGTTGACTTACCCTACACCCTGGACTTCATCGGGGTCTCCAGTTACAAGGAATCTACCGAGTCCAGCGGAAAGGTGGAAATAACCTTTGATTTATCCTCTGACTTCACCGGCAAGCACATCCTTATAGTTGAGGACATAATAGATACCGGCATCACCCTTGACTATTTGACAAATCACATAAGAGATAGGGGTGCGGAGGATATAAGCGTCGCCGTCTTGCTGGACAAGCCCTCACGGCGCAAGACGGACGTGAAGATAGACTATGTGTGCTTTGAGGTGGAAGACGCCTTCTATGTCGGCTACGGCTTGGACTACCAGGGTCGTCTTCGCAATCTACCATACATCGCCCGCCTAAATCCGGCATAGACTTTGCCCTATTTTTATGAGATAATATCAGTGGGAAATGTAATTATCCACAGTTTAAAATTTTACAAACGGAGTTATGTTTCCAAGTTTCTAGCTGATTACACTACGAAAGGATTGATCTAGTTGAAGAAGCTTTTCCGTGGGGTACTCCCCTGGATTCTTATAATCCTGATTGTGGTTTTGGCTTACCAACTGCTCAGTTACGCCAAACCGGGAAGATCCAAGATTGAATACTCCCGTTTCCTGGCCGAGCTGGATGACGACAACATTGAGTCGGTGGTCATCCAGGAGAACAACATCAAGGGCACACTGCGCCACACCGCCCGGCTGGACAACTCCAATGAGTTCACCGACTTTGAGACCACCGCACCGATAATTGACTCCGAACTCGTCAACAAGCTGAACGAGAAGAGAGTAAAGATAGAGGCAAAGAGCGGAGGCAGTTTCTGGTCCACCATACTCTTCACCATAGGTCCCTGGATATTGATTCTTCTGGTCTTCTGGTTCTTCATCTTCCGCCAGATGCAGTCTCCGGGCAACAAAGCCCTCTCCTTCGGTAAAAGCAAAGCTCGCCTGCTGACCGAGAACCGACCCAAGGTCACCTTTGACGATGTCGCCGGCTGTGAGGAGGCAAAAGAGGAGCTCTCCGAGATAATTGAGTTCCTCAAGGAACCCCACAAGTTCCAGCGGCTGGGCGGACGCATCCCCAAAGGAGTGCTCATCCTCGGCGCCCCGGGGACCGGCAAGACCCTGCTGGCAAAAGCCATCGCCGGAGAGGCGGATGTCCCCTTCCTCTCCATCTCCGGTTCCGACTTCGTGGAGATGTTCGTCGGCGTGGGCGCCTCCCGGGTGCGAGACCTATTTGAACAGGGGAGAAAGCATGCCCCCTGCATCATCTTTATAGATGAGATTGATGCGGTGGGTCGCACCCGCGGCGCCGGGCTGGGCGGGGGGCACGACGAACGGGAACAGACCCTCAACCAACTGCTGGTGGAGATGGACGGCTTTGAAACAAAGGAAGGGGTCATCTTAATCGCCGCCACCAACCGACCTGATGTGCTGGACACCGCCCTATTGCGCCCCGGGCGCTTCGACCGCCAGATAGTGGTGGACAGACCGGATGTGCGCGGTCGGGAGGGCATCTTGAAGGTGCACACCAAAGACATCCCTCTGGCAGACGATGTGGACCTCTCCATCATCGCCCGGGAGACGCCATATTTTACCGGCGCCGACCTGGCAAATCTGGTAAATGAAGCCGCTCTTCTCGCCGCTCGTTACAACAAGAAGAAAGTATCCATGGAGGATGTAGAGGAGGCTCGGGACAAGGTTTTGATGGGACCGGAGCGGAAAAGCAAAGTCCTCTCCGATAAGGAGAGACACCTGGCGGCTTATCACGAGGTGGGCCACGCCCTGATGGGTAAGTTCCTGGAGGGGATGGACCCGGTGCACAAAGTGACCATCATCCCCCGGGGGCTGGCTCTGGGGCAGACCCAGTATCTGCCGGAGGACGAGAAGCACACCTACTCCAAAAGCTATCTGAAAAAACTCCTGGTAAGCATTCTTGGTGGACGGAGTGCCGAAGAGCTGATCCTAGATGAGGTCTCCAGCGGGGCGGGCAACGACCTGGAGAAAGCTACCGAGCTTGCCCGCAAGATGGTCTGTGAATGGGGAATGAGCGATAAGTTGGGTCCGGTGACCTTCGGCAAGAAGGAGGAGGCCATCTTTTTGGGTCGGGAAATAGCTCAACACAGGGACTATTCCGATGAGACCGCCCAGCAGATAGACGCCGAGGTAAAAACCCTCATTGAAGAAGCCCACCAGGAGGCTAAGCGCCTGCTAAAAAAGCACCAGGACGAGCTCATCAAAGTGGCTGAGATTTTACTGGAGCGGGAGACGCTCTCCGGCGAGGAGATGGACCTCATCCTTGCGGGGCGGGAGGACGAACTTCCCCCACTACTCAGAACCAAGGAAGTAAAATCCAAACCCAAGCGCAGGCACCGCAAAGTGAAGAAGAAAGCCGAAGAACCACCAGCCGAAGCCGAACCGGAGGTCAGCCCGGCTGGCTGATAATAATCAACAAATAGACAAGAGATATAACTTCATCCAAAATGTGAGGAGCGCCATGATGGAATTTCCCAAATGTCCCCACTGCAAGAACGGTGTGCTGATACCTTTTTCATCGGGCAAGGCTTTTAGCGAGGGCACCTATCCTATTACCTACGACATCTGGACTTGCACTAATGACGAGTGCCAATACCATATTTACTGCCGGGGTACCAAGGCTATCTACGCCAAAGGTGAAGAGGAATAAAACAGTCCTACCAATTCAAAAAAGCTCTTAAGTGAGAGATAAGGGCTGGCAGAGCCCCAAGCCTGCTCAGCCCTTTTAAGCATTTATCCGCCCAACCTTCAACACTCAGGGAAAACCCCATGCCCCCACAACTCAAAGACCCCGAGCTGGTGGATGCCTTCCAAAAGAAGCGAGACCAGGCTCTCCCATTGATGGAAAATCCCCTGCTACTCGTCCGCATCAAGTGGGACTCCGCCAGTCTGCGTATGTTCACCCTGGATGCCATCATAACCCGCCACACCGCCCTCCTGCTCAACCCCGACGGAAGCGCCCACATCATCTGCCAGTCCATTGAGGATGCGGGCTTTCGCCCCCTCGGCGAGGTCGCCGAACTGCATATCTACTCCACAGTTGACGACTTCTACCGGACGGTAATCTCCCTGCTCCCCAAAGGGAGCACCGTAATGGCTGAGGTCTCCGATGAACATTACACCCTGGACCGCCTGCCCCCCCACGCCCACCGCAGACTGAGCGCTCACCTCAACATCATCTCCGCCGACCCGCTACTGTTGGAACTGAGGGCGACAAAGACCCCCGCCGAGCTCTCCCTCATGCGCCGGGCGATAAACGCCACGTACAATACATTCCAGGCTCTTTCCGATGAGATAAAACCGGGCATAAAGGAGAGCGAAATTGCCCGTTTCATAGCCCACAGAGCCGCCGATGCCGGCATGCCCTACCCCCTCAACTTTGACCCCATCGTCGCCTCCGGTCCCCGCTCGCAGGACCCCCACCCCGTCCTTTGCACCGAGCGAGCGGTGAAGAAAGGCGACTACCTGCTCATAGATATGGGGCTCTCCTGCCGGGGCTACGCCTCGGACATCACCCGCACCTTCATCGTGGGCGGAGACCCCAAGGACGATGAGCGCGACTCCTACAATACAACTTTGGTTGAAGCCCTAACCTCCGAGCCGGTGGCGCGCAAGACCCCCAAAGAGCTTGCCGACAGGATAGAGAAGACGGCGGTTGAGGGGGGCTTCCATCATCTGGAGAAGCATGCCTACGGTCACGGTCTGGGCACTGAGGTGCACGATCCCTATCCACCGTTATCCACCGTCTCCACTCCCCTCTCCAATAAACCCCTGACACCGGGCGTGGTCTTCACCTTTGAGCCCGGCTTCTACGATGAGAAGGGCGGATACCGCATAGAGGACGACTACTTCGTGGACGAGGATGGGTATGCACGGATTTTGAGGTAGGGGGAAAATTCTAGATTATGTGAAAAATTAAGGGGTGGCTTCCGCCACCCCAAATTATTACTACCTCCAATTCTCGTCCCTAACCACACAACCCCATCATCCCCCCAACTGCTCAGATTTATTGAAGCACAGCTGCGCCTGCTGAAAATCGCCCATCATCTTGTGCAAGGTGCCCTTATCATTCCAAATGGTCGGGTCGTTCGCCTCCAACTGAACCGCTTTTTCAAAGCACGCTAAAGCCTCCTCCAGTTGCCCCAGATTACCCAAAGAAGCGCCCTTGTTGTGCCAGGCGGCTACGTGGTTGGGGTCAAGCTCAAGCACTATGTCGCAAGCGGTTATGGTCTCCTCGAACCTGCCCAATTTGAAAAGGGAATGGGCTTTACCGTTCCACGCCTCCACAATCTCGGAGTCCAGCGTTATCGCCTCATCGTAGGACGCTATCGCCTCCTCAAACTTTCCCAGCGCGTGAAGTGAGTTTCCTTTGTTATTGTGGGACATAGGGTTCTTGGAGTCCAGTTCCAAAGCTTTATCTAGGCACTCTATTGCTTCGTTGAACCTACCCAACGCATTTAGCACATTGCCCTTATTGTTCCAGTCGTTAAAGTATTCAGGATTGAGGTCAGTTGCTTTATCGTAGTACTCCAACGCCTCTTGATACCTGTCCAGCTCATATAACACCAAGCCCTTGTTATACCAAGCCTCTTCCAGCTCAGGATCCAGCTCTATTGCTTTGTCAAACGCCTCCAGTGCCTTCTGGGTGTCGCCCTGCTCAAAATATTCCACGCCCTCGTTGACCAGCTTCTCCGATTCCTTCATGCCCACGGTGCAGGCGACAAAGATAAGGGCTAGGATGGATGACAAGATTATGGGGACAAGTTTTGTCTTCATCTTACTTCCTTCCTTTTTGGTTAATTTATGTAGATAAAACTAATTTCCATCACACCTTCTCCCTGGCAAACCCCTCAATGAACTCCCTCTGCTCCTCGGTCAGCTTCTTGGGTATCTTCACCTCCACCTTGACCAGATGGTCACCGCTCCTCTTCTTCCGCTCATTATACACCCCATGACCTTTGAGCCGAAAGACCTTGCCCGGCTGGCTACTCGGGGGTATCTTCAGCCGCACCTTCTTCCCGCTCACTGTCTTTATCTCCCTTGTGGTTCCCAGTATGGCTTCGTCCACCCCGATGGATACTGTGGTGCGGATATCATCCCCTTCACGAACAAACTCCTCAGAGGGGGTTACCCGTATGGTGATATATAGATCGCCGGCTGGCGCCTTTCCCTCACCCATATCCCCCCTGCCTGCCAGCTTCAGCTTGGTCTTGTCCACCACCCCTGCGGGCAGTTTTATGCCTATCTTCCGCTCCCCCCGGGAGAACCCCAAACCCCCACACGAGGGACAGGGCTTGTCCGGTCGTGTTCCCTTGCCCAGACACTCCGGACAGGTGCGGGAGAGGGCGTAGCCCCCCAGCTCATAAGCCACGGTTCCCTTGCCCTTACAGCGCTTGCAGACATCCACCCTTCCGTCCGGAGCCGCACCGCTTCCCCGGCAGGCTTCGCATACCAGCTTGCCGGGCACCTTGACCACCAGTTTGCCGCCCTTGATTGCCAGGTCAAAGGGAACCTCTATGGAGAGGTTGATATCCTGACCACGGCGGGCGGCTCGCTTCTTAGCCTCCGCCTTGGTCCGCCATCCCTTCCGCTCCATTCCCATCTGGCGCATCAGTTCCTCAAAGATGTCCCCCAGCCCCCCGAAACCGCCCAGGTCGGCGTCGTCTATGGTGCTCCAGGTGTAGCTCTGACCACCGGGCTTTCCGAAACCGCCGAAGTCAAAGGGACTACCTGCCGCCCCGCCTTGGCGGGGTGCGAAGGGACCGTAAGCCCCCAGTGTCCGCATCTGGTCATATTGTTTGCGCTTCTTGGAGTCGGAGAGGACATCGTATGCCTCATTCATCTCCTTGAAGCGCTCCTCGGCTTCCCTGTCTCCGGGGTTGCGGTCCGGATGGTAGGTCTTAGCCAGCCTGCGGAAGGCGGACTTTATCTCCTTCTCGCCGGCGTTCTCGTCAACGCCCAGTACCTGATAATAATCCTTGGAGGACATAGCTCAGGTCACCATAGCCATCTATTCAATTGACCCCAACCCACTCTCCACCTCCAGCCCCACATTCTCCCACTCGCTGAAACTGGCGTCGTAGTTGGACACATTCTCATAGCCCAGAATATACTTCAATGTAAGATAGACATTCGCCGCCTTCACTCCCCGCATGCAATAGACTATAATCCGCTCATCCGCCGAAAGACCGAGCCCTTCATACGCCTCCTCCAGCTCCTCCTTGCTCCTCCATAGTCCCTCCGGGGTAAAATCCTCCGCATAAAAATGGTGCATAGCTCCCCGAATATGACCCTTTCGCTCGGTTGGACCGGACTCGCCGAAATACTTATCAAATGAGCGCACATCCAATAGAACCCCCTCCACTTCACCCTCAACCACCGCCCTCACCTCCTGCAGGTGGGCGTAAACCCCAATGTTCAGCACCTTGGGGAAAGGGTATTCCACCGGCTCTATCCGCGGAAAATCCTGCGTCGTGGGCAGTCCCGCGTCCTCCCATCTGTCAAATCCACCGTCCAGAACGGCGGAGTTCCGATGCCCGATGTAATCCAAAGCCCACACCAGATAGGGGGGATGAACGCAACCGGAGGAGGAATAGGCTATCACCAGCGTGTCCTCGCCTATCCCCAAGCGACCCAATATTTCCGAAAGCATCTTTGGGCTGACCAGCATCTCCGGCACCCCGTGGTCGGATAGGCGAAGGCTATCGGGGCTGAGATAGACCGCACCGGGGATGTGGCTTGCCCAGTATTCCTTCACGCTGCCCCGCATATCTATGATACGCATATTCTCATCGTAGAGGTTCTTGGCGAGCCACCCGGTGTCCACAATTTTGGGAAAATCCTGCCCCAAGGCAGATGCAGATAATGCAAGCGCACAGAGAACCACCACCAAGCCAACAATTCTTTTTACAACACCATTTTTGAACATACTCAATCCTTTCACATTCTCCTCATCCCAGAAGGGCGGAGAAGATACCACATATCACCAAAACATCGTATAGGGCGTGAGACCAGGCGGCGATGCCGAAGCCCCGCAGGGCATAGACCCCGGCGAAGACCATACCAGCGAGGAAGCGGAAGAGGAAAGCCCTCAGGGTAAAGGGCTCAGCCACAGTGCCCAGATGGTGCACCAGGGAAAATACCAGCGAGGAGAAGATGACGGCAATAAACAACGCCACCCAGCGATGTAATTTGTCCTTCCCGAATTTTTTACTTATAAACAGTATCAGCCAGGCACTTAAGGGGATGAGAGCCACCCGAAAGACCAACTCCTCATAAAGCCCGGCGCCGAAGGAAGTGGCTAGTTGGTGCCAGATAGTAATTTTAACCTGGGTTTGGGCGGAGCCGGTCAATAGAAAGCTGGTGATGATGATTAACACCACACCCAAGATAAGCCCCCAGACCAGGCTCTCCCCGAAGCTTGCCAGGAGATAGCGCCAGTTAAACTTCAGTCCTCGTCTCCTCTGCCACCAGAAGAGGAGCAAGAAGATGACGACGAATATCACCGAGAGTGGAAACCAGCGGGGATAACCGAAGAACGAAAGCAGGTCCAGAATTCCCACCTCCACCGCACTGCGCACCTGCACAAACGACCCCCAGTTGACCAGCCAGGTGAGCAGTTCGTATATCACCGCCAGGGGGATGGCTAATGCCAGGGCATAGACCCACTTGCGCACATCCCTCCAGTAACCCTGATTTACAAAGCGCTTGCCCTTCCTCTCGGTCTCCTTGGGGGCTTGGGGACTGCTATTCCTTTCCAAGCCCAGCTCCTTACGCCAGTCGCTTCCAGCCACTTTCCATCTCCAATTCAATTGCCCTGATTGATAACTACTCCTTTTTGGGGGTTACCGCCACCACCACCTTAGTCGGTCTCACCACAATATCACCGTAAACATAACCATCCAGTATCACTTCAATTATAGTATGGTCTTTATGTTCATCGGTAGGGACGGCGGACACCGCCTCCATAAAATTGGGGTCAAAAACGTCCCCCGGCTTGACCTCCACCTTCCTCATGCCCTGTTTGGCAAGTATCTCCATCATATGGTCACAGATGAGGCAGACGCCCTCACAGACCTGCTCGGCGGTTACTCCTTCCTGATTGACTGCATCTCCCGCCCTGCGAAGGTTATCCAAAATGGGCAACAGCTCACGGAGCAGGTCGGCGGCATTACATTGGATTGTGCGCTGGGTATCCCTCACCTGCCGTTTCTTATAGTTTTCAAACTCGGCGGTAAGGCGCATATACTTATCCTTGAGCTCGGCGATCTCGTCCTCCTCCTCCACCTGCACCTCAACCTGGGAATCGTCTAGGTCCTCAAGGTCACCATCCCTGACCTCACCCTCAGGAACCGGCTTGCTCGCCTTCTCTTCATCCTGCTTCTTTTTCTTTCTCTGCACCATAATTTTTCTCCCGGTCATACAAAGATGGTGATATCTTACCTTATACAACGCGCAATTTATATGCCAAAGATACCCTTCACATCCCCAGCCCCTCCCTAATCACCAACAGCCTGGGCTCGGTCATCTCCTCAATGGCGTATCTGGGTCCTTCCCTGCCGGTCCCGCTGTCCTTAACTCCACCGTAAGGCATATGGTCCACCCGATAGGTGGGCACATCGTTTATCACCACTCCCCCCACCTCCAAACGACGGAATGCCCGGCTGACCCGCCCGATGTCCCGGGTGAATACCCCCGCCTGCAGACCGAAGCGGGTGGTGTTTGCCAGCTCAATCGCCTCATCAAAATCGCCGAAGGGGGTTACGGTGATGAGGGGGCAGAATACCTCCTCAGACCAGACCTTCATCATAGGGGTTACTCTCTCCAGGACGGTGGGATAGAACTTATTCCCCTCCCGCTCGGCTCCACAGAGGGCTTTGGCGCCGGCTTCCTGTGCCTCCAAAAGCCAGCTCCAGGCTCGCTCAGCCTCACCCGGACTGACCATACTGCCCAGGTCGCTCTCCTCATCCATGGGGTGGCCCACTTTGAGAGCCTTTACCCGCTCCACCAAATCGGCGACGAAGTTGTCATAGACGGCTCTGTCAATCAACACCCGCTGAACGCTTATGCAGGACTGCCCGGCGTTGCTGAAGCCACCCAGGGTAATCCGCTCAAGCGCCCAGTCCAACTCCGCATCACCGCAGACTATGACGGCGGCGTTTCCCCCCAACTCCAGGGCTACCTTTTTCTTTCCAGCCTTAGCCTTAAGCCCCCAGCCCACCTCGGCACTGCCGGTGAAGGTCAGCAGGGCGACCCGCTCATCCGTGGCTAGCGCCTCCCCAATCTCAGGCGAGCAGGGCAGGACGGAGAGCCCCTCGGGGGGGAAGCCGGCGGAAAGCAATATCCTGGCAAACTCCAGGGCAATCTGTGGGGTAGTGGATGAGGGCTTGAGCACCAGCGGACAGCCGGCGGCTAGCGCCGGAGCCAGCTTGTGGGCTACTAAATTCAGGGGGAAGTTGAAGGGGGTTATTGCCCCCACGACGCCGATGGGGAATCGTGCCAGGAGGGCGGTGCGCCCCTCCCCGGCGGGGATGAGGTCCAATGGGATGAGCTCCCCGCCCAGCCGGCTCACCTCTTTGGCGGCGGTGCGGATGGTGAAGACAGAGCGAGTCACCTCACCCCGGGACTCTTTTATAATCTTACCCATCTCCAGAGTTATCAGCTCGGCAAGTCTCTCGCTCTCCTCCTGCACCATATCGGCGGTGGTGAGCAGAATCTCCTCCCTGCGGTGATGGGTGAGGTCGGCCATAGCCCTGCGGGCGGAGTAAGCCCCGGCAATTGCCCGCTCCATCAGTTTAGCGTCGGCTCTTGCCACCCGCCCCACCTCCCGACGGTCGTAGGGATGGATGATGGTGATACAGTCGTCGGTAACTATCTCCTCGCCCTGCAAGATTAAGGGGGATGTATCGCTCATCTCTCTTTCCTCTGGCTTAAGAGACTGATTCTATTCCCGTCAATGTTAAATCAGCAGAGGGGTAATGTCAAGGTGGACAATGCGAAAACCAAGATAGATAAACAGGCTATGCACATAAAACATTATAAAGACCAAAATTCTTTGGGACTCATAGATATTCTTATAACCTTGACAAGTTGATTGGAAATATGTATATTAATAAGAAATAAATGAAGAAATCTACAAGGAGGTTGGTCGTTTGGCAAACCTCATGTAAATATGTCTCCTCCCCCTAATTTTCGGGGGAGGAATTTAAATGTAGAATAAATAAAAATTATAATCCAAAGGAGGCTCAGTTATGCGGTATTTAATGACAGGAATAGTGCTTTTGGCAATTTGCTTCATAATACCCCCGGTGGCACTCGCCGACTTCACCGAGTCCGCCCAGTTCGGGAGGGGAGATACCACCTCGTTAGCCTGGGGTGACTGTGACAACGATGGAGATCTGGACCTGGCAGTGGGAAACGCCTTATACGAGCAGAACTACCTCTATATCAATAATGGTGATGGCACCTTCACCCAATCCGCTCAGTTCGGGACGGGGAAAACCTATTCGGTAGCCTGGGGTGACTGTGACAATGACGGTGATTTGGATTTGGCGGTGGGAAACTATGCACAGCAGAACTACCTCTATGTGAACAACGGTGATGGCACCTTCACCAGTCAGGCTCAGTTCGGGATGGGATACACCCGCTCAGTAGCCTGGGGTGACTATGATAATGATGGTGACCTGGACCTGGCGGTGGGAAACGTAGGTCAGAGTTACCTTTACGTCAACAACGGTGATGGCACCTTCACCGAGTCCACTCAGTTCGGGACGGGAGGCACTTTCTCAGTAGCCTGGGGTGACTATGACAATGACGGTGATTTGGATTTGGCAGTGGGAAACTACGATAACCAGGAGAATTACCTCTATGTGAACAATGGTGATGGCACCTTCACCGAGTCCAAACAGTTCGGGACGGGAAAAACCAGGTCGGTAGCCTGGGGTGACTATGACAACGATGGAGACATTGACATAGTAGTAGGAAATGTAGGGCAGAGGTACCTCTACATAAACAATGGTGATGGCACCTTCACCGAGCAGGCTCAGTTCGGGACGGGAAACACCCAATCGATAGCCTGGGGTGACTATGACAATGATGGCGACATTGACCTCGCTGTAGCAACTGCCTCTTACCAGCAGAACTACCTCTATATCAATCTCGGAGATGCTGGCTTCGCATCGCAGCCTCAGTTCGGGACGGGATATTCCATCTCAATAGCCTGGGGTGACTATGACAACGACGGTGATTTGGACCTGGCGGTGGGAAACAACGGGCAGAGCTACCTCTACATAAACAACGAGGATGATGACGATTATCTGTCAATTCACCTTATTGGTCACTACCACGACCAGGGGTTTGGATACTCTAACCGGGACGGCACAGGTGCCAAGGTTTTTATATATGAGCAGGGCTACTTAGGCGATGATGACCACCTGCTCGGTTTCAGGGAGATTGAGGCGAATGGGGGCTACTGCGGTCAGGACTCCATAGAAGCCGAGTTCGGGTTGCCTTACGATGATTATGTGGACATATTGGTGATATGGCCCGGCTCCGATGGAAGCCACATTGAGGAACACTGGGACAGCGTCGCCAAGACCCAATTCCTCACCCTCCATGAGGGAGGGGGCATAGATGTAGATGTTTGCTTACTCTCCTTCACCGCCACGGCGGAGGGTTCAACCATCGCCCTACGCTGGCAAGTGCAAACCACCCCGCCTATGGCGGGGGGCGAGCAAATCTTGGGCTTCAACCTCTATCGGCGGGAGCTGGGCGGGGATTATGGTGGGGGTGGGGATGGTGTAAGGACGGATGGCCATCCGTCCTTACGGGAGTACGATGTGGATACGTGGACTAAAGTCAACGACCACCTCATCACCGGCGAAAACCCCTACACATACACCGACTCCGATGTGGAGTCCGGCGTCGCTTACGAATACAAGCTGGAGGCGATGCTTGATATCGGTGCCGAGACCCTGGGCACCACCCAAACCACAGCCGGGCTACCACCCCCATCCTTCGCCATCCTGGCACTCTATCCCAATCCGGCAAGTGATATCCTGACCTGCCTGTTGGCTCTGCCTTCCGCTGGAGCGGTGGAGCTAACCCTATACGACCTTTCGGGAAGGCTGGTGATTGAGAGACTAATGGAGGTGACCGAGCCGAGCGAGACGGAAGCGGTGCTGGACGTCTCCGGGCTGGCGAGCGGGGTTTATACTCTGCGGGCGTCAATGGGTAATGTGGAGGTGAGCCCCGCCTGTGGCGGGGTGGCGGTGGTGGTGAGGTAGGTATCACAAAAGAAGGCGACCCCGCCAAGGCGGGGTCGCCTTCATAATATAATCTTTTCACCCTTGACACCTTTAGGCTATGTGATATATTTGAAAGGATAATTATCCCCACATATCCCATTTATATATAAGGGGTCAAGTTATGCATATCGGTATTCTCACCGGCGGAGGTGACTGCCCGGGCTTGAACGCCGCCATCCGTGTGGTGGTGCGCCATGCCATAGACACCTACGGCTACAGGGTAACCGGCATCCTGAACGGCTGGGCGGGGCTCATTGAGAATCTATATCGCCCCCTGGATGTAGATACCGTCTCCGGTCTGCTGACCAAGGGAGGCACCATCCTGGGCACCTCCCGCACCAACCCCTTCAAGCTGAAGGGCGCCCCCCAGAAGATAGTGGATAATTTCAAGAAAGAGAAATTTGACGCCCTCATCGCCATAGGAGGGGAGGATACCCTGGGGGTAGCCACCCGCCTGTATAATGAATACAATCTACCCCTGGTGGGCATCCCCAAGACCATAGACAACGACCTGGCCGGCACCGACTACACCTTCGGCTTCTACACCGCGGTAAGCATCGCCACCGAAGCCATTGACCGCCTGCACTCCACCGCAGAGAGCCACCACCGTATAATGCTGGTGGAGGTGATGGGACGCCACGCCGGCTGGATAGCCACCTACGCCGGTCTTGCCTCAGGCGCCGACCTCATCCTCATCCCCGAGGAACCGTTTGACATTGAAGAGGTCTGCGCTATCCTGCGCAAGCGCCACAAGCGAGGTCGGGACTTCTCCATCGTGGTGGTGGCAGAGGGGGCTGTGCCCAAGGACACCAAACAGATGGTGCTCAAGGACTACAAGGTTGACGACTTCGGTCATGTCTGTTTGGGTGGAATCGGCTCTATACTCGCCGAAGAGATTGAGAAGCGTATGGACATCCAGACCCGCTATGTTATTCTGGGACACATCCAGAGAGGCGGCACTCCGGTCCCCTTTGACCGTATTCTGGCTTCCCGCTTCGGTTTTGGTGCGGTCAAGTTGATCGCCGAGGGAGAATTCGGCAAGATGGTAGCCCTGCAGGGCAATAAGATAGTCCCGGTGGAGTTGAAGGAGGCTACCACCCGCCTTAAGACGGTCAGTAAAGAGATTTACGAACTGGCTAAAGTCTTCTTCGGCTAGGGTGCTTTGAAAGGATTGCACACTATCATTCAGAGAATCTCTCACCACATCCGAAGCGGTTTTCGCCCTACAGTTTATCAAACCTACGGAGGAATTATCCGTGCCCATGGTAACCAACGATGAATTGATGCAGAAGGCAAAGGACGGCGGTTATGCCGTCGGCGCTTTCAATATGAACAACATGGAAATAATCCAGGGGATAGTATCCGCATGTCAGGAGAAGAACTCCCCGGCTATCATCGCCGTCTCCGAAGGAGCCATCAAATACGCCGGCTTCAACTTCATCCTCTCCCTCTACCGCACCGCGGTGGATGAGAGCGGTCTGCCCCTGGCACTACACCTGGACCACGGTAAGGACCTGGAGGTCATCAAGAGGTGCATAGAAGGGGGTTTCACCTCGGTGATGATAGACGCCAGCCAGCTACCATTTGAGGAAAATGTAGCCGCCACCAGAGAGGTGGTTGAGCTTGCCCACCCGGCGGGCATCTCCGTGGAGGGGGAATTGGGCCGCCTTGCCGGTGTGGAGGATATAGTGGATGTAGATGAACGGGAGGCAATCCTCACCGACCCCCAATCCGCCGCCGAATTTGTGGAGGCGACCGGCGTGGATTCACTGGCTGTGGCTATCGGCACCAGCCACGGCGCTTACAAATTCAAAAGCGACCCCAAGCTGGACATCAAGCGGCTAAAGGAGATTGTCGCCTCCTGCAATATCCCCATTGTCCTGCATGGGGCAAGCGGGGTTCCCGACTGGGTGCTTGAGCGGGCTACCAAATACGGCGCCCAGCTCAAAGGCGCCAGGGGGGTGCCCAACGAAGCCATCGCCGAGGCGGTAAAAAACGGAGTCTGCAAGGTCAATATAGACACCGACCTGCGCTTGGCAATGCTCGGTGCGGTCCGTGAGGTTCTCACCGAGACCCCACAACAGTTTGACCCACGCAAGTATCTTGGTCCGGCTCGGGAGGCGATAAAGAGAGTGGTAACGGAGAAGATAGACCTGCTGGGAAGCGCCGGAAAAGCATAGCCCCTGGTGATGGTAGAAGAAAAGTCAAAACCCAAAAGAATAGGCTTGCTCACCTCCGGCGGGGATGCTCCGGGGATGAACGCAGCTATCCGGGCGGTAGTCCGAGCTGGCATCTTCCATGGTCTTGAGGTCTATGGTATCTACTCCGGCTATCGGGGATTGATAGAGGACGATATAGTCCCCATGAAGGAGCAGAGCGTCTCCGGGATAATCAACCACGGAGGGACGATACTCCGTGCCGGGCGTTGTGAGGAGTTCAAGACCGAGGAAGGTATGGCTCTGGCGGAGAAGAACTGCCGAAAGCACAACCTGGACGCCCTGGTCATTATCGGCGGGGACGGTTCCTTTCGGGGAGGGCTGGAATTCTATAACCTCCACGCAGTAAACACCATCGGAGTTCCCGCCTCCATTGATAACGACATCGCCGGCACCGACGCAAGCATCGGCTTTGATACCGCCGTCAATACCGCCATGGTCTGCGTGGACAAACTCCGGGATACCGCCGAAGCCCACGAACGCATCTTCGTCGTGGAGGTTATGGGACGAGCCAGCGGGGCTATCGCCATAGATGTCGCCGTCGCTTGCGGCGCTGAGGGGATACTGGTCCCCGAGGTGGAGATGGACATCCCCGCCCTCTGCAAGACACTGCAGGTGGGAAAAGAGAGGGGAAAAAACTCGTTCATAGTCATCGTCGCTGAGGGAGCCACCTCCGCCTTCCATGTAGCCAGGGAGATAGAAGAGAGGTTGGGGAGGGAGACCCGGGTGTTGGTCCTGGGACATCTCCAGAGAGGCGGTCCCCCCACCGCTCATGACCGGGAGATGGCTTCCAAAATGGGCGCCTATGCGGTGGACCTGCTCCTGGCAGGAAAGAACACCCGCATGGTGGGAATCCAATCCGGGAAGATGGTTGACCACCACCTATCCCACGCCTGGGAGGAACGAGCCCCCTTTGACGAGCAATCCCTCCTCTTAGCCAAACGCCTGGCAATTTGAGTAAATTTCCAATTTTATCATTCACTGGGAGGCACGATGTTTAAGAGACGTAGAACCACAGACGCAGAATTCGGCACTTATATTGGACCGGATGCCATCGCCAAGGGTGATATCTCCGGAAAATCCAACATCCGCATTCAAGGAACGGTAAAAGGGAATATAAAACTCAGAAAAGGAACTATCTGGGTGGACAAGGCCGGCGTGGTCAAAGGCACTATCAGCGCAACAGTGATAATCGTTCACGGCAAGGTCGGCGGGGATGTCATTGCCAAAAAAAAGCTGGAGGTCGGTGCAGAGGGAATCATAAGAGGAGACATCAGATGCCGACAGGTATTCATCTCCTCCCAATCCAAAATCAGGATGGACGAAGATGAGGGGATCACCACCATCTTCCAGGAAAAACGTGAAGAGGATACCGTTCCTATGTTTGATGAAGAGTCCAACATTAAACCTAAGGTGTATGAAAAGAAACCCTAAGCTCTGTATTTCAGCCAGCAGGTCCACCACCCGGCAAAATTGGGTTCTGTCGGGTGGGCTTTCTTTCCTCGCCTCAAGCCTGCTCCTCCTCCTCTCCTGCGGTTACCTGCCCTTAGAGGGAGAGCAGGAGGAGGTGGTCAGACAGGGGGTGGAGATAATCGGTCAGGTCAAAGGCGGTGAGGAGATAGATGTCTCCGTCCAGATATTTCCCCCGGACAGGCACCAGGAGGTGCTCGCCGAGGGAGAGGGCGGTGAGGTGATTGACCTGGAGACGGGCACTTATGACCTGCTGGTGACCTTCTGCGACGACGAGGTCTGGCTGGAGGATATTGTGGTGGACGCAGGTGTCTGGGTGGAGCGCAAGGTGCTCTTTGAGTGCGGAACCCTTATCATGTACCCAAAAGACGAGCGGGGAGAGAAGGTCTGGGCTTTCATCCGGGTCTATCGCAGCGGGAATCGGGTAAAAACCCTCACCGAGGCTTGGGGGGATGAGCCCATCCATCTACCCCCGGGGAAATATGACCTGCTTCTCAAGCATAAGAAGACGGAGGTGTGGCTTGAGGGGATAACTATCAAAAGCGGTCAGGTGGTAGAAGAGGAATTTACCTTCTTTAGGGAAGAAGGGGGCAAATGAGACACAGGAAAGACAGCAGGAATCCCAAACCCAATCGGGGAGAGAAGATTCTCCTGGTAGTGGTTCCCCTGGTGGCGGTGGTGGTCTCCGCAGTTCTAGCCACAGCCACGGTGATTCAGGACGACACCTGCGCCGATGAAGATTGGGCGGAAAATTCCTTTGAAGCCCAGCTCGCCGACATCCTCCCCCTGCAAGCTCCCGACCAACCCATACGCCTGGTATTTCTGGGCGATGTCTCCATCTCCCGACGCATAGCCGAAGGCTTGACGCAAGACCCCCCCACCGAAGACTACCTTCTGGGCATTCGCCAACTTGCCTTGAGTGCAGATGCTCTCTTCGTCAACCTGGAGTGCGTCCTGGCGGACGGCGACCTTCCCCCGGCGGACAAAAGCCCCCTGGGGGGAAGCTTTCATCTAATGGGGAAAAGCTCATCGGCAAGAGAACTGGCAAATGCCGGGGTGCGCCTGGTCAGTCTGGCTAACAACCACACCATGGATTACGGCGCCGAGGGATTGATGCAGACCATATCCGCCCTGGACTCCGCCGGCATCCTCCACGCCGGCGCCGGTAACACCCTGGATGAGGCCAGGCAGCCGGCGATACTGGAGATATTGGGCACCAGAGTGGCACTTCTTGCCTACAGCAACATTCTGCACGGCGCCGGCTGCGCCGGCGAGGATAAGCCGGGAGCCGTCCTGTTCAAGAAGGAATGGGTGCTGGAAGATATAGAAAAGACCCGCCCCAACTGCGACCTGCTGGTAATCTCCTTGCACTGGCTGGGTGAGGACCAATCCAAGCCCGATGCGAGGGAGAAGTCCTGGGCGCACTCCTTCATTGACGCCGGCGCCGACCTGATAATCGGTCACCATTCCCATGTTCTGGCAACTGTGGAGCTATATTCCCCCGGCATCATCGCCTACAGCCTGGGCAACTCCGTCTTTGACACCATTTACGAACACCGCCGCAAATCCACCGCCCTGGTGGTTGAGTTCCAGAAAGGCGAGGGCATCACCTCATTTGAGCTGGTGCCCATAGTCATAGAGAATCTGGTCACCAAGGTCAGCGATGATGCGGACATGATAGAATTCGTCCAATCAAAAATCGTTAGTGAAACCCCCATCCCCACAAGCCCATGAAACTAAAAATACCACCTATCGCTCTGTTGCTTTTTTTACTCATTGTCACCACCTGCCCAGCCGGAAATCCCCGCCTGGCAATCCTGCCCACGGTGGACATCACCATTCAAGGGTTGGGACCCGAGGTGGATAGCTGGCTGGTGCAGGAGCTCTCCACCGCACATCTCATCATCCTCAGCCCCCAGGTAACCGCCGCCGCCCTGACCCAGCTGGGCATAATTGACCAGATGGTGAAGCTACCGGAAAACGCCTCCTCCCTGGGTGAACTGCTGTGGGCGGACGCCATCGCCTACTGCACCCTTGCCGCCCTGGGTGATAACTACGGTTTGGTCATCTCCCTGAGGGACGGCATTGAGGGGGAGATGATAGATAAGGGGCGCTTCAACTCCACCACCTATGTCAACTTTGAGGGCGTCTATCAGTTCATAACCGACAACGTAACCGCCATCCGTCCGGAGCCGACCGAGGAAGGTCCCCGCCCGGACCTGACCGCTCTGATAGACTCCATAGACACGCTGGAGGAGGGACTGGGCGGGCTGGCTCTCGGTCCCAGGCAGGTTGCAGTGCTTCCCCCGATAAACATCTCCGGTGGGGGGCGCAGTCTGGACCAGGTCTATCTGCAATTGGCGGAAAACTCCTCCACCTTAAGCGAGAGATACCAGGCTCTAAGCAACCCCCTCTCCGGAATGGTTGAGGTTGCCCTCACCATCAGCTCATCCGGACGGGTGCAATCCCTCAGCCAGGAGCCCGCAAACCTGCACTCCCCACTGATAGAGAGCTGGCTTTCAAGCATCAACTTCGGCGCCTCCACCGGCACCTGTCGGGTTGATTTTCTAATCTACTTCGGGGAGTAAGGAGGGGGGAAGATGATGAGAAGATACCTTTCGGCGATGGCGATTATACTACTAACCCTTGCCGGTGAGGGTCTTGCCGACATGGAGATGGGCCCAGACCGTCTGGTCACCTTCAACAGCTTCCAGTTCACCGTCCCTGAGGGCTTCGCCATCCTTGACGGCTCCAATGAAGTCATCTACACCATAAGCAACCGCGAGGAGTTAATAGTCATCAACATCTCCTTTCTGGAATGCCTGGGGGGGAAGAGCCTTCAGAATGTGGCTGCTTATGATATTTTCTTTATGCAACAAGACGGTTACTCTCTGGACAAACAGATGATCATAGAAGAGGAGCTATTCCCTCAGGTAGAGACGGCTATTCTGCTCTACTCCAAGGAGATCTATCCTGAATATGTGCAATGCTGGGAATCGGTGCTCTTCGCCCACCAGGCGGGGCAGATGGTCATGTTGGGCATAAGCTACCCCCATTCCGATGAGGAATGGCTCCGCCCAGAGGAAGTCAATAGTTTTATGGAATGCCTGATTCCCTTCCCCCAGGGTTATCTGGGACACGAATGCCAATTTGGCGTAGTGGGGCATTAAGATACCCAAAAGGAATAGGGCTAGAACCAATAACTAAATTTTTCCAGACAATCACCAAGAAAAAATTATGGAGTGCTTTTCAACCAGCACTCCATTCTAATCAACCGATTCTCCCTCCAAACGGGGATTCCTTAAAGACCTTACCCCATTTCTCGCCTCTCCAGTATCTCCTGAGCCAGGCGCATATAAGCCCGGGAACCGGGACAGTTCACATCCATAAGCACCGCCGGCTTGCCCCGCAAGAATACCTCCGCCAGACGGACATTGCGGGGTATGATAGTGTAGAAGAGCATATTACCTAAAAGATGGCGAGCTCTCTCGCAGATAATCTCACTCAGGCTGGTGCGCAGGTCATACATGGTCAACAGGAAACCCTCAAAGCCCAGCTCACGCCCGCTGTTGTGGTTGTAGCGCCGAACCGTTTTTAATATCGCCGAGACCGACTTGAGCGAATGGGGCTCACACTGCACCGGCACCAGCACGCTGTCCGCAGCTCCCAGGGCGCAGTAAGCGGTGGTTCCCAGGGAGGGGGGACAGTCCAGAAGGATGAAGCTGTAGCGCTCCTTTAGCTGTGAGAGGAAGTTGCCCAGTAGACTGCGGTCGGCGAGGAGTCGCCTACTGAAACGCTCCTCGTCCTCGGTGTCGTAGAGGTCGGAAAATATCAAGTCCAGATATTCAAGGTTGGTCTTCTGCAAAAGTTTTTCGGGCAAAACCTCCCCAGCCATGCTTATGCCCGCCACCCGCCTGCGCCTAAAACCGAAGGCGTCAGCCACCCCGCCGTCGGTCACCAAATCCACAACCAGGGTGGAAAGCTCAGCAACCGCAAAAGAGGCGCCCAGATTGACCGCAGTAGTGGTCTTGCCCACGCCCCCTTTGGAGCTGGATATGGCGATTATCCTAGCCAAGCGACTCCCTTAATCCCCACTGAACCTTACACCTGCCCTCTGAATGAATTATGCACCCAATAAATAGCCCGACAATAAATAGACAGATTGACCGCCTTCCTCACCGCCTTTCACCTGGCTATTGCCACTGAGCGGTTTTATCTAAGTTGAGCTCCCCTCCCCCATCCGCTCTATGGTCTCGTATAGCTCGGAGGCGGCTCGGCTTACCTTCCCCACATCATCCTCCAGGGACTCCAATAGTCCCAAAGCCAGCTCATCTACCTTTGCCAGTTCTCTTGCCACGGCGGTCAATTCATCGGAGACGGTTTTAATCCGTTCCGCCCTGTCCCACACATCCCACGAGGAGATCCCCTCCCAGGCATCACCCACACCGCTATCGGCAAGGGAGGAAAGTAGATTGAGTAGTTCAACGATTCTCGCTTTCAGGCTGGCGGTCCTCTTTCGTTCACCGCCCAGGCGGGCGACCACCTCGTTGTAAACCTCCACCCACCCCTTAATTTTGGAGCTCTCCTCCACCAGCCTCTTGGAGGCATCAGCCACCTGTTGGAAGCGCTCTCTTGAAAGGGTCGGTATGACCGCTTCATCTCCCGGAAGCTCCATTCGGGAGGTGGGCTGGTCCTCTGGCTCCCAATCTATGACAAACTCCTCAATACCTTCCCGCTCATCCTCGCCGGTTATGGTTTCCAGCGACACAGTACTCCCGGGAGCAAAGCCAATGGGTGAAACCTTCTCCAACACATCCTCCTCAGCCAATTCCAACCCACCCGCCCTCTCAACCACTTCCTCCATCTCAGCGAGCGCTTCAATACGCTCCCTGAACTCACCGATAATCTCCCCGGTCAGCTCCCCGGATGTTGCAGACTCCCAGTCGGACAGGATATCCAGGAGGGCATCATACCTTTCAGAAAACTCCAGTGCATCCGCCGATGAGATTACCTGCTCCACGCTCTGGGAGATACTCGCTATCAAAGATTTATTATCGGCGTCATCGGAGAGGGCATCCAGCAGGTCCGTCAATCTATCTACGCCCTCCCGGTAGTTGCGCCAGAGCTCCTCATCCGCAGACAACGCCTGCCGGGGAACCTCCAACACCATGGGCTCTAAAACTTCATCTGCGAAAGCTTCCTCCCCTACCGTCTCCGGGACCTCTTCTATCATCTCCCGACAGGCGCTTAGAAAATAGGGAGTGAGCTTATAATCCTCCCTGGGAAGCATGTCTATCATATCCTGTAAAATACCAAGCCCCCGGGAAAGCAACACCTCAGACCAATGGGGGGCTTGAGGGTGATACCGCACCAGGCTGAGCATAGAATCCAACACCTCAGCGATGCGCTCGTAGCCCCGGGTGGAGGCACTCCTGTGGGCTTCCGCAAGCGCTCCACTCAGCTCGGAGGAACTTGCCGGCAGGTCCCTGTAAAACCCCTCCATCCTTCCCAGGACCTCCCTCATTCTCTCCACAAATGAGGTGATGGACTCGTCTCTATTTTCTTCCATAGCCACACCCTAAATCTAAACCTTTGAAGTGCTTTCCTTTAAAAAAGCGAGCTGAAAAAAATATACATACAAATTTATCCCCTGTCAATCGTTATCCTTCTATTATAGCAGATAATACCGCAATATGCGAAACCAGTGCAACCAGCAGTATGAGCGGAATCGTTTTCGCCTCTCAATCACCGCCCCGCAGTTCTCACAACCTAAATCATAGTCCACCTGCCGAGCCACAAGCCCGGCTTGACCTCCTCCCAGCTCATTTCGCCGGAGGAGCCCGCAGGGGCGGCGAAGAAATCCGGGGCATAAACCGCCAGATCCGACTCCCCGACCATTTCAGCCAACCGCTCCCGGTGGAAAGCCACCTGCTCACGGTAGATGCGGGAGAGCCGTTGATAGCGCCAACTGTTGATATTTCTGGCTATTGCCTCCAGATTGCCTGCCAACAGATGAACCTCCTCGCCACCCTCGTCCACGCTGATTACAGATGAGGGAGGCTTCCCCAAAAAGCCCTCCCCGACCATAACCCTGTGGGCGATGAACGGCGGTTCACCGGCGGAGTCTGCGTCACCGCCCGCATCGGCGGTAAACATAGCCAGAAAGGTGCGCAGTAAAACCGCCTCTTCCTCTGATTTCACCACCGCCAGAAGGGAGTGCACCGCAAGAGCTCTCAGCAACTCACCCGCCGAAAAGGGCTTCCGCTCCCCGCTGAACCTGCCTCCGGCAAAAGCCCGCAACGCCCCGAAGCAAAGACCCAGCAGGGCGGAGGAGACATCCGCGGGGCTGACCTTCCCCAGGAGCAATATTCTCACCCCATTCAATATCCGTTCATACTCCACATCGCCGATAGCCCGGTCAACGGAACCCGCCAAAGCAATGGCATCTTTTCGGTCAACTCCGCTGAGATGGACCGCCATCGCCCAGGGGGAGAGCTCCACGGGCAAGACACGGTCTCCCATCCCCTCCGCAAATCCCATATCGTCAAAGAAGTTCTCCCGGGTGTAGATGTGCCGATAATCAAAGGTCCCCTCCAGCATTCCTCGCAGTTCACCGAGCGAGGGCTTCCTTTCCCCAAATCGCTCACCCAGCTCATCCATTATGGAGAGGGTTTCATTCCAGCCCTCCATCCCACCAAACCTCTGCGGGAAGAATACACCCAAGGCGGAGGAGAGCTCACTGCTCAATCCACGGTAGGCGATCATTGCCAGATCCATGGTTATCTCCCCATAAGCCAGCGGGTCCAGGCCGGGAAGATTTAGACTCCAGCTAACCCCGTCGGTAAGGATGGCGGAGGTATATTTCAACTCCCGGCAGAGAAACGAGGCGAGAAGGGTGGGGGGAAGGATGGGCAATCCTGCGCTTTCTCCCGCCCGACGAAAGTCCTGTTGTGGGGGAAGGACCAGCACCAGCGACGGAGCGGTCGCCCCATCATCAATCTCCAGGGGAAAGAAGCCGGTCATGGGTATGTCATTGGGCAGGCTATCCAATGGGCGAGAGGTTATCCCCCAACCCTCAAGTAGGGGAATGACCACCCGCTCGGCGACCGACTGGGCCGGGGATAGAGTGGAGGGGAGCTTCTGGGAACTCAAGTCCAAATCCCTTATCACCCCAAGTGCCTTAAAAATCCTGGCGCTGAGCGGGGCTCTGGAGAGGGCGGTGCGCATCCTCACCCAGGAGGCAGGGGGGAGAAGACAAAGGTTCTCCAATCCCTCCTCAATCAACGGCAGTTGGTTAAAATGGACACGAACCAATAAAGACTCCTAGCCGGATAGGACAAGTTCCAGTTTGTCGGCGTAAGCCTCAAGCAGGCGCCGCCGCAGGGGTTGATGATGTTTCTTTAGCAGTTTGGGGTCCTCCTTCACCAGGGAGGTCGCCTGCTCTCTAGCCCTGACAATGAGGTCGGGATGAGAGAGCAGGGTGGCTAATGCGAAGTCAGGGATACCCGATTGGCGAGTGCCAAGATACTCCCCCGGTCCCCGCAGGCGCAAATCCTCTTCAGCTATCTTGAAGCCGTCACCGGTTGTGGCGATGACCTCCACCCTCTCCCGTGAGGTCTCCCCCACCCCCTCACCCAACACCAGCAGACAGTGGGATTCCGCCCCACCCCTTCCCACTCTCCCCCGCAGTTGATGAAGCTGGGAGAGCCCGAAGCGTTCGGCATTCTCTATGACCATCACCGTGGCATTGGGCACATCTATGCCCACCTCGGTCACCGTGGTGGAGACCAGGATGCCTACCTCCCCCCGGCGAAAGGTGGTCATCACCCTATCCTGTTCCTCCCGCCCCATCTGCCCATGCACCAGACCCAGCCGATAATCGGAGAGCGGTCCTTCCGCCAACTGCTTATGCATCTGGGTGGCGGCGCGCACATCCAGCTTCTGCGACTCCTCCACCAGGGGATAGACGAAGAACGCCTGCCTTCCCGCACTCACTTCCTCACGCACCAGCTCAATTATCCTCTCGTGTTCATCATATTCATAGACCCCAGTCTTTACCCCGCCTCTACCGGGGGGCATCTCATCAATCACCGAGAGGTCCAGGTCGCCGTAAAGAGCCATCGCCAGGGAGCGGGGTATGGGGGTTGCGGTCATCACCAGCAGATTGGGTCCTTCCCCTTTTGCCACCAGGGCGGCTCGCTGCTGGACGCCGAAGCGGTGCTGTTCGTCCACCACCGAAAGCCCCAGCCGGTGAAAAACCACCCCCTCGGAGATTAACGCATGGGTTCCCACCGCCAGAGGGCCGGCACCGCTGGCAAGTTCAGCTAAAGCCTGAGCCCGCAAATCTGCACTCTGCCCCCCCACCAGCAGGAGAGGTCGGATGGAGAGGGGCTTTAGCAGTCGGCTGAGGGTGGAATAGTGCTGACGGGCTAGAATCTCGGTGGGAGCCATAAAGACCGCCTGGGCACCGCCCTCAATGGTATCCAGTGCGGCAAGCAGAGCCACCAAGGTCTTACCACAG
The DNA here is from genome assembly GCA_030602715.1 of Candidatus Coatesiibacteriota bacterium. Taxonomy (GTDB): domain Bacteria; phylum RBG-13-66-14; class B26-G2; order B26-G2; family JAUVZD01; genus JAUVZD01. The sequence goes on along the minus strand of JAUVZD010000005.1, from coordinate 29,602 downwards.
CCCACATCCCCCTGAATCAGCCGATTCATGGGGTAGGGGCTTTTCAGGTCAAGCTCAATCTCGGAAAGCACCCGCATCTGAGCTGAGGTGGGCTTGAAGGGAAGCGAGGAGAGCAGTCGGTCGCGAAGTTCACCTTTAAAGTCAATGCTCACCCCCTGTTTTCGGCGCAGTTGCTGACGGCGCAGGGAAAGCCCCAGCTGCAGAACGAAAAGCTCCTGATACGCCAATCGCTTCCGGGCAAGCTCTGCATCGGGAATTTCAGAGGGAAAGTGAAGGTCGCTTATCGCCCGGGAGAGGGTGGGAAAGTTTTCGGATGCCAGCACCTCATCGGGTAGAATCTCCGGCAGATGCGAAGCGCACTCCACCGCACGAAAAGCCAGCCTGCGGAGAACCTTCTGGGAGATGCCGGTGGTCAGGGGATAGATGGGGACGATGCGGTCGTAGTTGACGCCGTCAAAGTCCTCGGCGAATTCATACTCCGGCGAGCTTATCTCCAGTCGCCCCTGAAAGTTGACCACCTTACCGCTCACCAACAGCATCGCCCCCTGAGCCAACCGCTCCTCAAGGTAGGGCTGATTCCACCACTTAATATCTATAGCGCCGGAGCCGTCGGTTACTTTCACAGTGAGCAGGGAGCGGTTTCCGGGCAGACGGGCTAGCTCGGTCTTGACCACTCGTGCCATGATGGTAGCGGAGGCGCCGGGGTATAACTCCTCTATCCGCCACTGTTTGCGCCTATCCTCGTAGTCCCGCGGGAAGTAGTAGAGCAGGTCGCCAAGTTTCTCCAGACCTATTCTGGAGAGAACCGCTCCTTTCTTCGGTCCTATCCCCTTTACGAACTGCAGAGGCGTTTCCAAGTCGTAGGATGCGGGTCTCTTCCGCTTCCCGGGTTTCGCCGATTTAGGAGCCCGGTCACTCATTTGTTCTTGAAGAGGCTCCCTGTCCAGAGCGCTCTCCAACATCGCCCGAATATCGGAGAGGGGTTTCTCCCGGTCAATTGCCTGCAGAAGCTGAGCCCAACGGTGCCGTTCAGAGCTGGGAAGCTGGGGGGCAAGCTCCATTATCCAATCCCGGATGCGTTTAAGGTTCTCCCTGAGTACCTCCTCACGGGAGGTTTTTTTAGACATCTCCAGGGGCTTGCGGATATCGCTCAGCAGTTCGGCGGGGTCCCTCTTCATCAAAGCACCTCCCAGCCGAACCGGGCTAGCATCCCGGCAAGCACCGACAGGGAAAGCCCCACCACATTGAAGTAACAACCGCATATGGACTGCACCAACACCGAACCCAGCCCCTGGATGGCGTAAGCCCCAGCCTTATCCAGCGGTTCACCGCTCTTTACATAAGCCTCAATCTGTGCTTCGGTCAGGTGATTGAAGGTCACCTCGGTCATTGGCGAAGCCTCTATAAATTTGCCTTCAGGATGGGATAAAAGGTGCATAGCGGAGATGACCTGATGGGTGCGCGAGGAGAGCCGGGAGAGCATCTCTTTTGCCTCCTTGGGGCTGGCGGGCTTGCCTAAAATATCGCCGTCTATGGTAACCACTGTGTCCACGCCCAGGATAAGCCCCCGCTTTACCTGGGGAGCTACCGCCCGGGCTTTGGCTCGTGCCAGGCGCAGGGCGGAATCCGTCGGAGATTCACCCTCCAGGTCGTCCTCCTCTATTTCAGGTGGGATCACCCGGAAGGGAATGGAGAGGGAAGCCAGAAGCTCCCGCCTGCGGGGAGAGGTGGAGGCTAAAATGAGCACCCTGTCAGGAGGGATATTCATTCTTGCTCTTCACCATAATCGTTACCGGACCATCGTTGCACAGACTTACCTCCATCATCGCCCCGAAGACCCCACGCTGAGTATTGATGCCCAGAGCCTGCAGATGGGCGACGAAATCCAGATAGAGCTGTTCGGCAACCGCGGGCTGTGCGGAAGCGATGAAGCTGGGTCTACGCCCCTTGCGCTCATCGGCGTGAAGGGTGAACTGGGAGACCACCAGAGCACTCCCTCCCACATCCAGCAAGGATAGGTTCATCTTGCCCTGCGCATCGTTGAATATACGTAGGTTGGCTACTTTATTGGCAAGATATTCGCCCTGCGCTGAATCGTCGCCCTCCCTAGCACCCAGAAGGACCAGCAAGCCGGAAGAGGTCTCCCCCACCACCTCGCCTTCCACCTCCACCCTAGCCCACTTGACCCGCTGTATCAAAGCAAGCATATCCGCATTTCATCCCTTTCGCCCACCATCGTTTGTGCAAAGTTTATCATTTCCCTCATACAAAATCCACCCCCAAGCGGTAAAATCAAGCGCTTAAACCGAAAGGTTATCCTTGACAGTCAAAGTTGCTACAATGTATATTTAGCTAATAAATTTTGAAAAGAACATTTTAGGAGGGAGGACATTTTGACGGACCTGGAGAGCTTCATTCCCCAAAAAGTATCCACCAAGCCGGGCGTTGATTTCTGGGAGCTCCGCCTGGAAGAGCGCCTGACCACCATAGTGCATTTCAAAGGCGCCACCCCCCTGCAGATAGGCGAATCCTTGGACCGGGGGGGCAACTGCCGGGCTATGGCTCGGGGGGGCTGGGGCTTCGCCACCTTCAACGACCCCCGCAACCTAACCAGGAGCCTGCGTCAGGCGCAGGAGTTAGCCCGGGCGGTAGGTAAGCGCCCCCATAAATGGCGAAGCCGGGAAGCGATTCGCACCGAGATATGCGCCCGACCGAAGATAGACCCCCGAACCGTGTCCCTGCGCAAGAAGGTGGCACGCATCAAGGGCATCAGGGAAAGGCTTGAGGAGCACCGCCTGGTGGATACGGCCACAATCGGCTACAGTGATACATGCTTCATACGCATCTATCTCAACTCCGAGGGTTCATTCATCAAGGAGCGGGGTGTCAGCACCAAGTGCTTCATAAGCGGTGCGAACACCGGCAAGGGGGGCTTTGAAGCCAGCTCCAGGTCCGCTCACAAGCAGGGGGTGGGCTACGAACTGGTGGATGAATTTGAGCAAGATATACCTCAAATACTCAAGGACCTGAAGCATCTATTGAAAGCCGAACCTGCCAAAGGGGGGACTTACACGGTCATCATTGACCCCATGTTAGCCGGGGTCTTCGCCCACGAATCCTTCGGACACACCAGCGAGGGCGACTACATCCAGCGTGACCCCCGCATAATGGAGATTATGCGCCTGGGGCGAAAGATAGCCTCTCCCCAGTTGTCCATCTATGACTACGGCGCCATGCCTCATCAGTGCGGGTCTTCGGGCTACGACGATGAGGGCACTCCAAGTACAAAGACCGCACTGATCACCAAAGGCATCCTCACCGGGCACCTGCACAGCCGGGAGACCGCTTACAATATGGGCGAGGAGCCGACCGGCAATGCCCGTGCCTTAAGCTACGCCTTCCCGCCAATAGTAAGAATGACCAACACCTACATCGCTCCGGGACCGAATAAGCTGGGAGAGCTTATCGCCGATGTGAAGCAGGGAATCCTCGCCTGCGGTTCTCGTGGCGGAACCGGAGGGGAGATGTTCAACTTCCCCGCTGTATACGGCATATTGATTGAAGGGGGCAGGTTGACCAAGCCGATAAAAAACTTCTCCCTCTCCGGCAACCTGTTCAAGACCCTCAAGAATATCGTAGCCTTAAGCGATGACTTCCAACTGCGTGGCTCCTGGTTAGGTTGTGGCAAGATGGAGCAGATGCCACTGCCGGTAGCCACCGGCGGACCCCATGTCCTCATCAAAGATATCATTGTGGGAGGGAGATAAAGATGAACAAGAGGAAAGTTGTGGAGGAGATATTTTTTCAGGAAGGATATTCCCTGCCGGTGGTCTTCAAGAGCGGGAAGCTCCACTCCCTTGAAGCAAGGCGCCATTCGGGTTGGGGGATGCGCATCTTCAAGGGAGGACGAGAGGGATTCTCCTCCACCACCAGCGGTGATATGGATGACCTGCGCCGTCGGGCGTCGGCAAATCTCCCTTTCGGTCCGAAAGCCGACTACTCCCTGCCCCAAAAGGACGAGAGATACCGCCGGGTGAGCAACTACCACGCCCCCACAACCCGCACTTCAGAACAGGAGTTGATTGACCTGGGAAAAAAAATTCTCTCCAAATTCTCCCGCAGCAGAAGGAAAGATGTGGCCGTGGATGTGGATTTGCGAACAGGATATCGGAAGACCAGAATCACCAACTCCCTGGGCTTGGATAAGACCCACCGTAAGAGTTACTTCCGCCTGCTCATAATGGCTACCCGGGCAAAGGAGGGCGACTTACTCCGCCTGTGGGGCTTTAATATATCCCCCAAAATGGATGAAGCCTCCGCCCTCAAGACCGTTGACCATATGCTCAAGCAATTGAGCCTGTGCGAGAGGAACATCAAACCGCCCACCAGGCGCATACCGGTATTATTCTCCCCCAGGGTTTTGAATGAGCTCTTGCACCCAATCGCCGCCGGGCTCTCCGGCGAAAACTGGGTGCAGGGGGTCTCCCCCCTCAGGGGGCGCATCGGGGAGCAGGTCACCCATGAGAGCTTCTCGCTCCACGACAATCCCCTCATGCTCCACGAGGTCGCCTCCTCACCCTTTGACGACGAGGGCCTGCCCACCGCCCGCCGACCCTTCATTGAGAACGGCATGCTGATAAGCCCCACGCTGACCCTGGCAACCGCAAGCCAGTTGAAACTTCCCCCCACCGCTTCCGCCAAACGCTCCTATAAGGGAAGACCGTCGGGGGGGAGCTTCCTGCTGGAGGTCAGCCCGGGAAGCAGGTCATTTAAGGAGATGCTCTCCGAAATAGATGAGGGCATCTATGTGGAGGATGTCTCCGGGGGAGGTCAAGCCAACACCATAGCCGGCGAATTCGGCTTGGGGGTGCGTGTGGGATTCATCATTAAGAACGGCAGACTGGGACCCCGGGTAAAGGACTGCATGATAGTCGGAAACATCTACGAGTGCTTAAAGGGCGATTTTGAGATGTCCAGCGAGAGGGAGAACCCCTGGGGCATAATCTATGGTCCCTATATTCGTTTTGATAGCCTCACCATATCCGGAAAGGGAAGATAAGCGATGTCTGCAAGGCAACTTGCGATCAACTCCGCTGTCGCTATACTGCTCATATTCTCGGCGCTTACCCCGACCTGTTTTGCGCTAACCGAAAGCGAGCTTGACAGCCTCCGCAACGAGCTTTCCGAGTTCAACCGATTCCTGTCCATTGAATATTACAACAACGCCGCCTACGGGGAAGAGCTTGACCTGGAGCCCATCTACGAGCGTTTCTACCACCTCATCTACAACGACCGGACCTTTTCAGAGATAAGCGCCGGGCTTGCGGAAGGCGAGGAGGGGGAAAATTATCGCAGTCTGCTCTATCTTTACAAGGAACTCTGCTACGACCGTATGTGGGAGGAGCTTTACGAACTGGACGAGGAATACTACAACGCCGAAGCCACCCTGACCGTCGCCATTGACGGTGAGGATATCGCCTATCGGGATATCGGGCTGGTCCTGCACCTCTCCGATGACCGAGACTTTCGGCGTCGTCTGACCGACCTCAGTCAACAACTGACCATAGACCACCTAAACCCCATCCTTATGGAGATGGTGGAAGGGAAGACGGAGATAGCCCGTAGCTGGGGCTATCAGCACTTCGCCGACCTGTGGGAATACACTCATGAGACAGACCTTTACGAATTACAGGACAAGATGGAAGGGGTGGCAGATTCAACCGAGGAGATGTTCCATTCCCTGCTCAGCGAACGCGCCGGCACTCTGCTGGGAATGGAGCTAGAGGCGCTGGAGACCTACGACCGCACCATACTCTTCCGCACCAGCGAATATGACCACTACTTTCCAAGCGAGGCCATGATTACCACCCTCAAAGGTTTTTTATCGGGCATTGACATATATCTGGAAGAGCAGGAAAGCATCTCCATAGACGACTCCCACCGTGCGGAGAAGGACCCCCGTGCGGTAACTTATATAGTGGAGATTCCAGACGATATAAGGGTGTTGGTCAAGCCCTCAACGGGACTGGACGACTACGCCTCCCTCTTCCACGAGACGGGTCACGCCGAGCACTATGCCAACTGCACCGAGGAGAGATACGAACTGCAGATAATGGGCGACGGTGGGGTTTCGGAGACTTACGCCTTCCTCTTTGAGGACCTGCTCTGTGACTATCGGTTCCTCACCGAGGAGCTCTCCATACCCGACCGGGAGGCCCGAGGGATAGTATATTGTCAGCTCTTCTCTGACCTCTACAGCCTGCGCTACTATATCGCCCTCTTAAACTACGAACTCGCCCTCCACACCCAAAAAAGCGGACTGATTGAAGAGTATAGAGCCAAGATGGAGAAGTATCTTCTCATCCCCCGGGATGTGCGCAGTGCCGAGGCGAGCTACCTGGTAGCCAACGAGGACTTCTACGGGGTTTACTACCTGGAAGCCTGGCTACTCTCCTGTATGCTCCGCCACTACCTGGAGGAGGAGTTCGGCACTCCCTGGTGGCGCAACCCCCAATCCGGTCAACTCCTGCTCTCCCTCTACGCCTACGGCGAGGCGCTCAACTCCACCGAGATAGCACAGCTTTTAGGCTATGAGGGCTTGGATGAAAGCCACCTCATCAGCTACTATCAACACCAGTATAAAATTGCAACTGCAAAGTGACCCTCAAAGGCTAGCAAAAAATAAAGGCGAGGGTTTAATCCTCGCCTGCTTTCGCATGAACTTCGTTTCTGTATTTCACCTCACCACCACCGCCACCCCGCCACAGGCGGGGCTCACCTCCGCGCCGCCTGATGACGCTCGCAGAGTGTAAACACCGCTCGCCAGACCGGAGACATCCAGCGTCGCTTCCAGCTCGGTGGGCTCGGTAGCCTCAAGCCGTTGCTTGAGCACCAGCCGCCCCGAAAGGTCGTATAGGGAAAGTTCCACCACACCAGCCTCGGGCATAGCCAGCAGGCAGGTCAGATAATCCGACGCCGGGTTGGGATAGAGGGCTAAGATGGCGAAGGAGGTAGGCTGTCCGGCTGTGGCTTGAGTGGTACCCAGTGTCTCCGCACCCTCATCGGCGAGGACCGCCTCCAGCTTGTATTCATAGGCTACGCCTGCCACCACATCTGAGTCGGTATAGGTGTAGGGGTTTTCGCCGGTGATGAGCCCAGTATTGACCTTGGTCCATATGCAGCCGAGGTTTGAAACCTCGGCTGCAATATTATTATTTATCTCCCGGCGATAGAGGTTGAAGCCGGCGATTTGCTCGCTCTCAGTTGTATCTACCCGCCACTCCAAGGCGATGGTAGAGCCTTCAGCTTGGGCAGAGAAGTGGTCCAGGGTAATGTCAGTCAACGGGTCACCATACCAGGCATACCACGCTTCCACATCGGGGCTCTCGTCAAAGGCGATGTGGGGATTATCCTCCGAATCCAAATCGTGGAAGACACATAACTGTCCCAGCAATACTTCATAATCGGTACAAGCTTCCTCAATCTCCCATTGGGAACCGTTCCAGAGGGCATAATAAATTGAACATGTATAGTAAGGGTTAAACGCGCAATAGGCGATGGTAGGATACTCCTGGCTATCCAAAACTATAGAAACAGCACCTAAGCAGTCATCATCAATATCCTCTATCACCCAATCGGTTCCATCTTTGTAGGCATAACGAAGATAACCACCATCAAGAAAAGCGACATGTGGACGGTCAAGAGAGTCAACCGTAAGGGAGTTGAACTCTGAGGTATGAGGCAGAACAATAGGCTCTATCTGCCATCCGGTCCCGTCCCAATAGGCATAGGAAATATAGCCAGGTTCACCTGTTTCTTTCTTAAAATATGTGATATGGGCATGGTCTTGTGAATCTAAATCTAGCCTGCAGCGTGTTCCTTGTGAATGATATTCGTCATCAACCACTTGTAAATGCCAACCGTAAGCGTCTTTGTAGGCATATTTAAGTTCAGAAGAACTAGTTGAGAGATTTTCATGTTCGTAAGCTATATGAGGATAACCGTTGAAATCCAATGCCAAAGATTTTGATGACATAATTTCATCCTCATCATCCACTATTTCAAAGACCCACTCGCTTCCCTGCTTGTAGCCGTACATAAGGTCATCATAATTTTTCTCGGTTAATGCTACGTGAGGGCTATCCTGCTCATCTAGAACCAACCAGGCACAAGCGAAACAACAGCCACTTTCACTTATCGTTTCATAGTGCCACTCACTGCCGTCATAAGAATCTAGGTGCATTGAACCGTATTGTGAATAAAGGAAGTAGCGTATGTCTTGAGAATCCACCTGCACTATGGCGCCTCCCATATTTCCCAGGATGTAGTGATGCCAATCATAGGAGTGGCATAGTGATGGCATAAACAAAGTAAACACCACTAAGGAGATACGAAAGAATACAATTTTACAGGTCCACCTCATCGTAATCGCCTCCTTTTGACATTTATTACAAAGTGTAATTGTCCTTTAAATGATTCATAGATAGGGGAGGAGAGCTATTTCCCCTCCCCTATATCTTAAATACCTCACTTACAGATTACCGCCCGCTTAATCACCTCATCGCCCACTCCCAGGATATAAAGCCCCCCGCTCAAAGTGCTCAGGTCTATCATCATCTCCATCTCCGGTGGTGTGGTCACCGATGTGGTCATCGGCGTCTCCTGCTCGGGAATGGCAATCTTGCGAATTAACCTGCCGGCGAGGTCATAGACTTTTACATAGTCAACACCCGAAGTGTCCCCCTTAATATTTAGGGTGAAGATGCCCGAGGATGGATTGGGATAGACGGTGACCTGCAGGGGATGCTTTTGCAATGGGAGATTTTGTTTACCTGATGCTGTTGTAACCTCCTCAGTATATTTGTTTCTTATCTCCATTGAGGGGTCGCCCTGAAGGATATGGTTGTACACATACCCCAAAATTGCCAAATGTGATAGAGATGGAGGTTCAGGGTCTTCCAAAATATCATTTGCCCTAGTAAGCGTCCCATAATGCACCATGCCTAAGATGTTTAACGGCTCCTCAAGCTGAATCGGGTCACCGGGAATGCCATACATGGTCTGATAGAGGGCTATAACAATTGCTCTGTCGCCGCCATATAGTCCTAATCTGGTGGCGCCCATTGAAGCCACCGCTCCATGATACGGTAGGTTGGGCTCCTGTTCTTCCCACCTAAGCCACCAGTCGCCGATGGTATCCCCCCAGGGGGTATCAACCCAAGCCATGTTGCAGCCAATGTCGAAGGCGACCACTAGGTGTTCGTTTCTTAGGTCTTTTACATGGGGGTCGTTAAAGAAGCTGTAAAACTCTTCATGGTAGTCGTCGTCATTTATAGTCCAATTTAACCAGCAGCTATGAGCGCCATGCCCATGATAGTTCACGATGTTGCATCCATAAATCTCTATCTCATCCATAACCGTGTCGTTGGTGGTGCCGGGGTCTTTTCCGTGGAGTAGCTCAACATAGGGCAGTGGAATGTCATACTCGGCGTCTAGGACATAGTCGTCAAATGTCTTGTAGAAATAATCCCCACCACATGCGTTGTCCTCATCAGCAACAAATAGCATCCGGTCATACCAGGGGGGGATGCCTTGTGGAGGGGGGTCCAGCTTATTCTCGTAGTAGATTATCTTGTTCACCTGGTCCTGCACCTGGTGGATCTCATCGGCGGTCAGACGACCCACATATACATCGGCACCCATATCAAAGTTCTCCCACCATTCATCCCATTCTGGATGGGGAGGGCGAACATTGAATGGCGGGTCTTCATGGTCCAGACAGGCATAGCAGACATCGGAGGGTTTATTCCCTGGTGATCCAGTTGGGAGCCAATAGGGGATGGGCACCATCCTGTCTGGGGTCATAAGGCTCAAAACCACTAAAATCAGGTGTCAAATCAGGGACATCGCCCACCAAGAGCACATAGGCTATGCCCGACAAGTTATACATAACCTTGATGTAGTGATAGACCGCCAAAGCACTGTATCCCTCCGGGATTTCATTCATTGTTACCATATGCACGCTGTAGCCCCTATTTCCTAGTAGAGTTATCAGCGGATTTAGGTAATCCTCGTAGTCGTTGGCGGTGATGATTAGGTAATCCGTTGAAGGAGAACATAGACCGAGACCGAGTTCATTACAGTTCCACATTAGGGACTCATACAGGGGCAAGAAATCCTTATGCACAGAAGTAGAGGTCATCAAATCCTCGGCGAAATTTCCTGAACCAAATGCCGAGGAAACATAAGAGACCGTCACCACTATCTGCGTCGCCACCTTGAGGTGCTCTTGGGCGGGATTATACTGGAAGCACTGGATGTGGTTATTTACCGCCACCACCTCCCTAATTTTCATCGGCTCGGAGAGCAAGGCGTAATCCTCTGGATACCACACATCCTGCTGGTAGAAAACCTCATCCCACTCAAAGGGCGGTTGCGGCTCACCGATGACATAATCGGGCTGGTGGGGATAGACGAGATAGTTGTAGAAATGCTCCCAGGCGTTGACTGTAGCCACTACCTCCGCTGAATTGTTGGGCGCCGGTATTCCCAAAAGACCTCGCACTACAGGAAGTTCCGGCTTTCCATCTACCATCTTGGTGCCGTAGGCTGGAATCCATATCTTCTGAAATACCTCACCCCCCTCATAGACATCCTCACACCAGAAGCCGGGAATGCTTACCTGTAATGTGGTGTGGTCATTTGTGTGCTCCAGTATTTCTATCTGTGGGGGGCTCCCCTGGGGTTGAGAGGGGTCAACGGTAACCCAGGTCGGAAATGCTAGGGTGGAGATGGGGAGAAGAAGAACTATACAGGTGATCAGGTAGGCAATCAGGTGAGGGGTTTTACTTCTGTTTCTGTTTGTTTTAATTACTGACATTGTTGTTCCTCCTTTTTTAATGAATTTTAACGATTTTATTGGGAAATAATACTGCTGAGTTATTTATTGTAAACATAGAATAACATATTTTGAGTAGCTTGTCAAGTGAAAAAGTATATCATTTTTCCCCTCACAGGCAACGACTAAATCCTCCCCATATTTTTTTCAGGCAAACGACACCCAAAATATGTTAAAATCTACAGAAGTTAAACCTTTTTCCCTAAAAACTAAAGAGATGGGCAAAATCTCCTCTCCAAAGCGGATTACCGAGCGCCTGGACCCCGCTTTCCTGCCCAAGGCTCTCCTTGAGGTGGTAAAAAAGCTACAGGGGGCGGGCTTTCAGGCCTTTCTGGTCGGCGGTTGCCTGCGCGACCTGCTCCTGGAGCGGGAAGGCGGCGACTGGGACCTGGCTACCGACGCCCGTCCTCAGACGGTGATGGAGACCTTCCCCAAAACCTTCCCCACCGGCTTATCCCACGGCACGGTAACCGTTCTGCACCGGGGGCTCTCCATTGAGGTCACCACCTTCCGCACCGAGGGCACCTACAGCGACGGTCGCCATCCGGACAGCGTGTCCTTCGTTCCCACCATTGAGGAGGACCTCTCCCGCAGAGACTTCACCATCAACGCCTTAGCCTACGACCCGCTCGCCGACAGGTTCATAGACCTCTACCAGGGCGCAAAAGACTTAGGCGAGGGAATAATCCGCACCGTCGGCGACCCCGACCAGCGCTTTGACGAAGACGGCTTGCGTCCCCTGCGAGCCATCCGCTTTGCGGTGCAGTTGAACTTCCACATCCAGGAGGAGACCTACTCCGCCATCAGCCGGGCAAAATCCCGCTTCCTGAATGTATCCATAGAGCGGGTGCGAGACGAGCTGGTCAAGATTATCGCCGCACCCCGCCCCTCCCTCGCCTTTGAGCTCCTCAGGGAGGTCGGCTATCTGGAGGAGATTTTGCCGGAGCTCTTGGAAGGGTGGGGCATCCCTCAAAACGAGTTCCATGCCTATGATATATACGGTCACGGTCTGGAGAGCTGTGACGCCGCCCCGGTGGAAAAGCCCCTGGTGCGATGGGCGGCTCTCCTGCACGACATAGGCAAGGTGGAGACCCGCAAGGAGCGCCCCGACGGACGGATAATATTTTACATGCACCAGGAGGTCGGCGCCCGACAGGCTCAACGGGCACTGCGCCGTCTGCGCTTCCCGGCAAAGGAGAGCGAATACATCGCCCATCTCATCAGGCATCACATGTTCAACTACACCCCGGATTGGAGCGATTCTGCGGTGCGCAGATTTATTCGCAAGGTGGGACGGGAGAACATCGCCGACCTCTTCGACCTCCGCCTCGCCGACTGGAAGGGCAACGGCTTAACCCTGGGGTTTCCCGCATATCTGGATGTATTTCGCAGGCGGATTGAGGAGATTATTGCCGCCGGCGACGCCCTCACAGTAAAGGACCTGGCGATTGACGGCAATCGGGTGATGAAGATTATGAACATTCCCCCCAGCCCCAGGGTGGGCGAAATATTGGAGAAACTATTGGGGATGGTGCTTGATGAGCCCCATCGCAACACCGCCGAATATCTGGAGAACGAGGTGCGCAAAATGGCTGAGGACGGGGGCAAGTGAAGCCCGAAGGTAAAACTCCGTCCTTGTTTTCGCTGCTCCTCCTTACCCTCCCCCTCATCTTCGGTGGCGATGTCTTCGGGGAGCAGTTTGAGCCCACCTCGGATGTCGCCCTGGTAAAGCTGGTCGGCATTGACATTGAGGGCGCACAGCAGATAAAAGCCAAAGAGCTGAAGAACTTTATGCACATCAACAAGGGGGAAAAATACAAGGAATACCTGCTCATATATCTTCTGCAGGCGGACATCAATTACATGCTGGGCAAATATTCCTCCGAGGGCTTCCACAACGCCGAAATTAATTATGAACTGGAGAGGAAGAAGCCATCGGAGGTCAAGATAATCATCACCGTAGAAGAAGGTCCCCGCTGTATAATCAGCAAGATAGATGTGCAGTGCCCCTCAGGGATGGACGATGAGGAGCTCAAGCGGGTGTGGATGGCTTCGGGAATCAATGCAGGAGACCCCTTGGTTGAGGGGCACATCAACTCCGCAGAACAGCAAATATTCACCTACTTCTCCGACCAGGGCTACATCTACGCCACGGTCCACACCGGTCTCACCTACAACGAGGACAAAACCTCCGCCGAGGTGGTCTTCATAGTGCAACCCAAACACATCGCCTACATAGGGGATGTGGTGGTGCAGGGAAACAGCACGGTCAGGGAAAAGATAATCCTCCGTGAGGTAACATTTGAAAAGGGAGAGGTTTACGACCCGGCGCAGATTTCAGAGACCCAGCGCAAGATATACTCCACCCACCTCTTCCGGGATGTCAAAATCCGCCCCATTGAATATGAAGAGGAGCTGGAGGTGGTGGATTTAATCATCATGGTGCGGGAGGACAAATTCCACTGGTTTGAGATAGCCCCCGGCTACGAATCCCCTGACAAAGGCAGATTGGCTCTCGGCTGGGGGCACGATAATGTCTTCGGCAACAATCAGCGGTTGACCGCCAGAGGAACTGCCGCCTACGGTTTCTCCTCCAAAGAGGACATTGAGACCATCTATATCTCATACCAGGAACCCTGGCTATTCGGCTTGCCCTTCGCCGGCTCCCTGAGCCCCTACTTCATCCGTGAGAACCATATCAACTACAAATTCTACAAGCTGGGCGCCGAGTTGGAAGTGGAGAAGGAATTCACCAGGAAAATCACCGGCTTCACCACCCTGGACTACTACCGCATCCGCCTTTATGGGGAACCGACGGTGAGCGAAACACCTCTCATAGAGGAGGACCTGGCAAATATCACCAGCCTGCGCCTCTCCCTTCGCTACGATTCCCGCACAAATCCCTTCAACCCCATGGACGGCGCTTACAGCTACCTCTCCGGCACCGTTGCCGGGGGCATCCTGCCCAGCGATTATGACTATATGCGCTTCATTGTGGAGATAAACCGCTATATGCACGTAAAGGAAGCTGCGGTCCTTGCCATGCACATCCGTTTTGCGCATATCGCCCCCTATGGAAAGTCCGATAAGGTGCCCCTCTTTGAGCGCTTCTTCGCCGGCGGGGCTTTCTCGGTGCGGGGATTCCGAGAACGGCAGTTGGGTCCCAAAGATTCCCAGGGCAACCCCATCGGAGGAAACACCTTGACAATCGGAGGTCTAGAACTGCGTTTCCAACTACCTCTGATAAGCCAACTCACCATTCCCTGGATAAACCTCAGTCTGAGCAATCTCTGGGGAGCCATCTTTGCCGATGTGGGAAATGTCTTTGAGGAGTTCAGCCATTTCAAGTTCAACCGCCTGAAGGCTTGCCTCGGTGCCGGCATCCGCTACAACACCCCGGTAGGTCCCATCCGCCTTGACTACGCCCGCAACCTGAGCGAGGAGGAGGGCAACGGGGTGTGGTATATCGCTCTGGGGCACGCTTTTTGATGAAAGGTAAGATGACCACCAAGTCCAGAAAAGGGAAGCTGGTTGCCAAAACCATCGCCAAGGCGTTCATCTATACCTTCGTCGCCATCCTCGTCCTCTGCTTCAGTCTCGGCATCATCCTCTACAAAAGCGGTTGGGTGCATGAGCAGATACGTCGCCTGGCGGAAAGTAACCTGACCAAACACGCCGGTCGGGAGTGCTCCTTCGGGGTGGTGGAGGGCAGTCTCTTCTCCGACATTACCTTCAACAATCTGGTCATCGCCCAGGACAAAACCCTGGACAGCGGCACCTGTATGGATGTGGAGAAGCTGGTGGTGCACTACAACCTGCTGGACTTCTTCAAAGGCGATATTCGCCTGCGCTCCATTGAGGTCATCAACCCCCACATCTATCTGGGGCGGGACAGCGAGGGGAGATGGCCGCTGAAGGAGGTCTTCTATCCCAGCAAGGAGCGGGAGGGACCCAGCAAGTTTAAGATGCAGATAGACAATATCTACATCCGCAACTGTTACTACTCTATGGATGTCGGCTCCTCCCCCCTCTCTCAATTCGCCAAGGTGGATATCCACGCCTCCTTCCGGGTGGATAGGGGCATCAGCGTCATCAATGTGCTTCAGGGCAACCTCTATCTTCCCCAGGTGGACACAGACATAAACCTCTTTGAAGGAAGGATTGTGGTGGGCAAGGGAACTGTGCTCCTTGACGACATCAAGCTGGCTAACGACACCTCAAGCCTCTCCACCATCGGCTTGATTGAATACTGGGGCAGGGTGCACTACACCTTCGCCACCGATGACCTGCGCGTTCCCGGCGAGGAGGTGTGCAGAATCTTTCTGGGCGGAAAGAATGTGGTCAGCGGAATGCTCAATGTGAAGGGTAACATTGAGGGGGAGAGGGACTGGGTGGATATGAGCGGTCTGGTAGAAAACGACCAGGGGACGCTTCTCGGTTATCCCTTAAAGGACCTCACCGCTCAAGTCAACTACGAGCTGGGACACCTGATACTGGAACCCTTTTCCCTGCAGCTTGGAGAGGGGCAACTCAGCGGCAAGGCGGAGGTATTACACGGAGGCGGGGATTCAAGCTACCTTATGAAGGGCACCCTCAGCGATGTGAACATTTCCAGCTACCAGAGGACGGTCAATATCAACTCCTCCTTGAACGGTGAATTTCTCCTCGCCGGCAGTGGATGGAACTTTGGTGAGATAGACGCCGACATTGAACTAAACTTCACCTCCAGCACCCTGGGCAATATCCAGTTTGATAACGGGGAGTGTCTGATGGAGTTGAAGGGGCGGAGCGCGGTCATCTCCGGTCTGTTTCTGCATAAGGGGGAATCCACACTGGCGGCAAGCGGAGAGATGGAATTTGACGGCAGTCTGGATCTGGATATTTTGAGCGAAGCCATAAGGGCGGAATACTTCCTGCCCAGTCTCGGCTATCCCCAGGGATTCGGCGAGGTTGCCACCAACATACACTTCGGAGGCAGCTTCAGCTCACCCGTGGTCTTCGGCGACATGTGGGTAACAGACGGCGGTTGGGGAGATACTCCCATCAAAAGTGCCAGATTCAGCTTCCTCATTGATGACCCGCTCACTCATCCTGTAGGTAGAGTGGAGATCTCCGCCAGAGATGTGGAGGTGTGGGGAACGAAAATCCACCACCTTTATTCCGACCTGACCCTCTCCCCCACCTCAATCAATCTGGAAAATATCGCCCTCTCCCTGGAAAACAATATTGACATCATCGGCAATCTATCCATCAGCAGGGGAGGAGCCGAAAGAAAGATAGTTTTCAGCGATGTCTGGGTGCTCCACCCATATATGACCGTGGTCGCCCTTGACCAAGCCAGCCTCACCCTCCACCCCGGCGGTTTTGAGGTCTCCCCCCTGCAAATGGAGCTATTAGGAGGAAAGCTAAAAAGCGACGGAATTGACATAGACCAGCAGAGCATATCCGGCGACCTTCTGTTGACCAAGCTCAACCTGGAGAACCTTCTGCACACCGGCTTCACCAAAGTTCTCCTTGCCGGAAGACTCAACTTCCTCAATCTACAGTTCTCCGGTCCGCTCGGCAACCCGGACATCAGCCTGACCTTCAACCTGGTCAACGGTCCCCTGGTCGGCATGGACAACTCCATTATGGAGGGCGATATAAACTACATCTTCCCAGCTATTATGATAAACGCCCTGGACTTTCAGATGTTGAACCAGATGGTCTCCGCAAGCGGTGAGATACCCTTTAACCTGGCAGGAACCATAAGAGAAGGCTTTAGCCCCCAGACGGGGATGGATGTCCAACTGGAGATAGCTAATCTGGACCTGGGGCTTATAAACCTGCTGACCGATGAAGTATACATCAGCAGGGGGAAGGCGGCGGCTGACCTCACCCTCACCGGCAACCTCTTGAAGCCGGAGGTGGTAGGTTATGCCCAGGTGGAGGATACCGACCTGGCGATCGGGCGTATAGGCTCGGAGATTCGGAATCTGGAGGTGGAACTCTTCCTCACTAACAATCTGGTGTCGGTTGACCCGGACAAGCCCTTGCTTGCGGATATGGACCAGGGCACCTTGAAAGCCTGGGGAACCATCTACTTACCCATCCCCCTGGGTATGCCCACCTTTGATGTCAGCATCTCCGCAGACGGCATCGTCCTTCGGGGCATCCCCCAGGTGACCGGCATTGTCTCCGCAAGCGGTAAATTGGAGGGCACACCCGGCAAAAACCTCACCGCCTCCGGCGAGGTCCTGGTCCACGAGGGCTTGGTGACCATGGAATTCTTCACCTCCCGTTCAGGTTACGCCTCCTCCTTAAACAGCATGGACATTCACCTGGATATCTATGCCAAGAACAATGTCTGGCTTAGAAACAGCAGTGCAGATATTGAGTTCTCCTGCGATATGGCTCTGAGTCGGGAAAGTGGGCGTTATGAAATCTCCGGCAAACTCTCCGCCATCCGGGGTTACTTCTACTTCTTCAAGCGGGACTTCAGCATTGACAAGGGCTCCATCGTCTTTCAGGGAACAAACCAGATAAACCCCCTTCTGGACATCACCGGTGCCATAGATATACGCTCCAACAAGGATAAACGGCTCTACCCGGTCTATATCTATGTTACCGGCGAGCTGAAAAAACCGGAGATTCGTCTCTCCTCCCCGGATTATCCTGCCCTCACCCAGCAGGACATCCTCACCATCCTGGCTCTGAATATGACCTGGGACGAGTTTGAGCAGATGCAGGGCACGGATATCGCCGCATCCCAATCCACGGAATATATTATGCGCTATGTGGAGGACGAGATATCTCGTTACATGCGCAAGGGCATCGGTCTGGACACCGTCCGCATTCATACCAACCTGATATCCGGGGAAGATGAGGAGTCGCTCCGTTTTACTGTGGGGAAATATGTCACCAGAAAATTGTATGTCTCCTTTACCAGGGACATCTACACCGCCGAAGGGCAAGCCATACAAGCTGAATATTACCTGACCGACGACTTCTCCCTGATAGGCGAAACCCACGAGGAGGATGGAGAATACATACACTCCTTCTCCATAAAGTATAGATACCGCTATTAAATTGCTTTAGTCTTGACTTTGCAAATCGGAAGTGATAATTTCTATAGGTTATACCCTTAGCATCGGCAGGATGAATAAGAAATTGTATCTTTTGCACCCCTCTCACCAGTTGAACCGATGACCAATCTCTTCTACCTCATCTACGGCGCAGTGCAGGGACTGACCGAGTTCTTGCCCATCTCAAGTTCCGGACACCTGGTCATCGCCCAGACCATCATCGGCTTCAACCTGAAGGGGATAGCCCTGGAGGTAACCCTCCATGTGGCTACTTTGACCGCAGTGCTCATCTTTCTGCGCAGACGCATCCTGGGAATACTCAAAGACGCCTTCTCGGAGGGGCGGAAGCGCAGACTGGCTTGGCGGGTAATCCTGGCGGTCGTCGTAGCCACCGTCCCTTCAGCTCTTGTCGGGGTCTCGCTCGGCGGGTTCCTGGAGAGGACCTTTGAGAACATCCAGATTGTGGGCATCTGCCTGCTCATCACCTCGGCTATGGTCCTGACCATCCCCTTCCTGCCGAAAAAAGAGGGAACAATAGAGGAGTTCCCCTGGCTGGGTGTGGTCCTGGTAGGAACATTCCAGGCAATGGCAATCCTTCCGGGTATCTCCCGGGCGGGAGCCACCATCTTCATGGGCGTGCTTATGGGCTTAAGTAGACGAGAGGCGGCAAACTTCTCCTTCATTATATCCATCCCCGCCATCATCGGTGCAGCCCTCTTGCAACTGCCCGAGCTGACCGCAGGCGAGCGCGCCCCGGCGGTGGGATTGGTCATCGGCGCCGCCTCGGCACTGCTCTTCGGTCTTCTGGCTCTTGCCCTGCTCTACAAAACAGTGCAGGGGGGTGGATTCGCCCTCTTCGGATTATACGCCCTGGTGGTGGCAATCCTGGTCCTGGCGGGCTTCTTTCTGTGGCTTAATGGTCAATTGCATACCGCCTTCCCGGATACTTTCCCAATTTCCGTCTGATATATCTTCTGAGCGGGTGATAGATTGAGCATCTTAAAACCAAAGAAGAGCCGAAAAGACGAAGTCATCGGACTGGTCCTCATCATCCTGGGCATCCTGGTCCTCATCAGCCTCATCACCCACGACCAGCGCGACCTGGTCGGGGGAAGCGATATCATCTTCAACCGCATCGGTGTGGTGGGGGCTTACTCCTCCTTCGCCATATTCTATCTCTTCGGCTATCCTGCCTATCTTCTGCCCTTGATCTTGGCCGCTCTGGGGGTGACGAAGTTCAGAGGTCGGGACAACTTCGGAATCCTCATCAACCTGTCCGGATTCCTACTTACCCTCATCGCCCTCTGCGCCCTGTTAAGCCTCATCTTCCATCCCCAAGAAGGCGCCTCCGCCTCCCAGCACCTCTCTCGCTTCAGCTGGGGCGGTTCAGTGGGACTGCTCCTCTCCGATATGTCGGTAAAGATTTTGGGCTTGGTGGGCTCATACATCCTGGCCGGTGCGGTCATACTCCTCTCCGTGATTCTCTATACCAATATCTCCATGGCGAAGGTTACCCTCTTCGGAATAGACAAGCTGAAGCGGTTGGGAGAATTCTTGAGGGAGCAGTGGAAGGAATCCCGCAAGCGTGCCGCCGAGCGCAGGGAGCAGAAAGGACTGGAGGGGGACGTTTTTGAGGCGGAAGAGGACCGCCTGGCGATGGAGGAGGTGCCCCCTCCTCCACCGGACAGAGGCGAAAGGGAGGAGTTCGTCTTCGTAGAGGAAGCGGTGAAACCACCGCCTTCCAAGGAGCCCGCAGAGGGAATCCCGCAGGTCTCCCTGCCACCGATAGACCTCATAACCTCCCCTGAGTCCACCACCTCCACGGTTACCGACCAAGAGCGCCGAAAGAAAGCCAAAATTATCAACGCCACCCTGCGGGAATACGGCACTGATGCCAAGGTGGTCTCCATCGGTCAGTCCGGTCCTCGCCTGACCCTGTTTGAGGTGGAACTGGGCACCGGTCAGCGAGTGTCCGGCATCGGGAAGCTGGAGATTGAGCTGGCTTTAGCACTGAAGGTGGATAAAGTGCGCATCGCCGCCGGAAGCGGTGCCAAAGGCACCATCGGCATTGAAGTGCCCAACGAGCGGGAGAGATTGGTCACCCTGCGGGAGATAGTGGAGGACAAAATCTTCCGCAAGTCGGACAAACCTCTCCCCATCGCCCTGGGGCTCACCATGGACGGCAAGCCGGCTATCTTTGACCTCTCCGCTATGCCCCATCTGCTCATCGCCGGCGCCACCGGCTCCGGCAAGAGCGTCTTCCTCAACTCCATAATAATGTCCCTCATCTTCCGCTTCACCCCCCGGGACGTGCGCTTCATCCTGATTGACCAGAAGCAGGTGGAGTTGGGCATATACCACACTAAATCAGCCGCCCTGCCCCATCTGCTCTTTGAGGTGATTAAGAGCGCCGACGGCGCCACCAATTCTCTTGGTTGGTGTGTCCAGGAGATGGAGGCTCGTTACCAGCTACTTGCAGACACCGGAGCCAGAAATATTGAGGGCTACAACGCCAAAATGTCATCTCAACCTGCGGAGCAACTACTTGAAAAATACAACTCTACGGGCTTTCATCCTACCCTCTCCATTCCCCAGGCGAAATTACCCTATATCATCCTATTGATTGATGAGCTGGGTGACCTGATGTCCATCAAGGGGCGCCTGGTGGAGGACCCGCTGACCCGACTGGCGCAGATGGCACGGGCGGTGGGCATCCACCTGGTGGTAGCCACCCAACGCCCCTCGGTAGATGTCATCACCGGTCTAATCAAAGCCAACTTCCCCACCCGGCTCTCCTTCCAGGTCTCCTCCAAGGTTGACTCCCGCACCATTCTGGACCGCAACGGAGCCGAGAACCTGCTGGGCAAAGGAGACTTCCTCTTCCTCCCCATCGGGGTGGCGGAGCCCATCCGCATGCAGGCTCCCTACGTCTCCCCGGAGGAGATCGCAACTGTGGTCAATTACCTCTTCGGCGATAGTGGTGAATACCGTCCACCACCGATAGGCGAGGTGGAGTGGCAAGTGCAGGCGGAGGAGGAGGTAGTGGAGGAAGGTGAGGGCGAAGAGCTTCTGGAGGAAGCCAGGCAGATAGTCATCCGGGAGAAGCAGGCATCCATCTCGCTCCTGCAGAGAAAGCTCTCCATCGGCTACGCCCGAGCCGGGCGGCTGATAGACCTTCTGGAAAAAGAGGGGGTGGTAGGCCCCAGCCGTGGTTCCAAACCCCGCAAGGTGCTCATCTCCACTCCGGATATTCCCCCCGGCGGAAAGGAGACGGTATAACTCCAAGATGAATACGCAGGAGGAAAGATGAAGAAGGCCACTTCTTTGCTGATAATTCTGCCATTTGTCCTGCCCCCAGTCTGCTACGCCATCACCGCAGGGGAGATTCTGGACAATTTAGAGTATAACTACAAGACCTTAGACAGCCTCTCTTGCATCATAAGCGAGGTTGTTGAGGGCAGTTGGGGCGAGGTGGAGAGCAATTACTACATCCACCTGCGCATGCCCAACCAACTGCGCATGGAGTCGACCGATTACTCCGTAATCACCCTGGCAAGCGGTGGGGATGTCTATACCTATTATCCCGACGACAATAAGGCTTATTACCATACCCTGGAGAAGTTCCAGGGGAAAGCGGCGGTGGAAGCCTTGTTCAACTTCCTGAGGGAATCCTTCAATGCCGAATACCTGGGGTTGTCCGACAACCTGTATAAAGTAAAGCTCAAGGCAAAGGAGCTTTATTTCCCCTATCAGGAGATATATATCTGGGTAATGAAGGAATTCTATATCAAACGCCTCAACTTGGACGACGGACGGGGAATCATCATCAACTACTCGGTCAGCGACCTGGTCATCAACCCCACCCTGAGCGAGACGCTGTTCATCTTTGACCCCCCAGCCGACTGTCTATTCCTTGAGGGCGGTCCTATCGGATTCCAATAACCGGCGTTGAAAGGAAACAGCCCTTGGGTGGCAAAGCCAGCGTGGAGATTATCAACCTGGGTTGTCCCAAGAATCTGGTGGATGGGGAGCGGATGGCTGCTAAGCTGAGAGCTGGGGGATACAAGTTGGTGCAGGCGCAGGGGGAGATCATTCTGATTAACACCTGCTCTTTTATTAGCTCCGCCCGAGATGAAGCCAGACTGACCATCAGGGAGGCACTGGGGCGGAAGCGAAGAGGAGACGCCCGGCAGGTGGCGGTGGCTGGCTGCATGGTGGAAAGCCACCCCGGGGAGCTGGAAGAGGAGCTTGCGGGAATTGATTGCCTGATATCCCTTGACGATATTGATGACTGCGCAGAGATATTAGCCGGGGCAAGACCCAGAGGGAAGAAGGAGGCACTTCGTCCCATAGCCGGAGAAAGGGAACTCCTCACCCGGGCACATATCGCTTACCTGAAGGTCTCCGAGGGCTGTGATAACCACTGTTCCTACTGCCTGATTCCCTCCATTCGCGGTCCCTACCGCAGTCGCCCGCTCGGGGAAGTGGTGCAAGAGGCGGAGAATCTGGTCTCAGGGGGAGTGGTTGAGCTGGTCCTGGTCGCCGAGGACACCAGCCGTTACGGCGACGACCTGAACCCCCAGAGCAGTCTGGCGGAGCTGTTGGATAGACTGAACGCTCTGGAAGGCTTGCGGTGGATTCGCCTGCTCTACTTATCCCCCTACAGCATAAGCGACGAACTATTTAAGACCATAGCCACCCTTCCCAGAGTGTTGCCCTATATGGACATACCCATCCAGCACACCCAGGACAACATACTGCGGGATATGAACCGCAAACCCCTGCCCCAACCGATAGATGAGCTGATTAAGGGCTTTCGCCGAGCGGTCCCCACGCTCTGCCTGCGCACTACCCTCATGGTCGGCTTCCCCACCGAGAGCGAGAAAGATTTTACCGCCCTGCTACATAATGTGCGCTCCGGTCTCTTTGACCACATCGGGGTCTTCTCCTTCTCCCCGGAGGCTGGCACTCCAGCCTATGAAATTGTCCACCTTCCCAGACGTGTGGTGCAGAAGCGTGTCGTCTTCATCCTGATGGCACAGGAGCGGACCGTCTTTGCCAAATATCGCAGGATGCAGGGCAAAGTGATAGAGGCCATAGTTGATGATACATCCGTGGATAGACCCCCATATTCCCTTCCTGCGGGAACCGCCCGAGGGCGCGCCGACTTCCAAGCCCCGGATATTGACGGTGTAACCTGGCTCACCCCTCCAAAAGGGGTATTCCTAAAAGAGGGGGACATCGTAAAGGCTCGGCTCACCTCCTTTCGGGGATTTGATCTGCTGGCGGAGGTTCTGCGGTGAAGATGAACCTGGCAAACAAACTGACCCTCTCCCGTATCATCATCGCCCCCATCTTTCTCGTCCTCCTCTTAATAGAGAACATCCATACCCATTACCTCGCCCTGTTGGTCTTCACCTTCGCCTGCATAACCGACATTCTGGACGGCTACATCGCCAGAGTGCGAAACCAGATCACCAACTTCGGCAAGTTTATGGACCCCCTGGCGGACAAAATCCTGGTCTCAATGGGGCTAATCTCCTTTGACAAATTGAACCTCATCCCCACCTGGGTGGTCATCCTCATAATATCCCGGGAGATCTTCATCACCGGTCTCAGAGCCCTCTGCGCCTACAAGGGGGTCTTCATCTTCACCATCCGCCTGGCCCGCTGGAAGACCGCAACCCAGATGATTTTAATCATCATATGCCTCCTGTTCACCACCCTGCGTACCACCATTATCCAAACCCCCTCCCTGCAGACCTATTGGCGGGGGGAATATACAGAATACTTTACGCATAGCATCTACTTGCTCTCCATCATCGCACTGGCACTCACCCTCATCTCCGGTGTTTACTATGTGTGGAAAAATAAGGAGACCCTGTGGGGAGCCTTCTTCTAAATCCGTGAAGTGATGAAACCCATCCGGGAAAAATTCTTGTTCACGGTGGCGGTGGGATTCGGGCTGGGATACGGTCCCGTAGCCCCCGGCACCTGGGGCTCGCTCATCCCCCTGGTTTTTTTCTTAATCTGGGGGGGAAATTCACCCTGGTTCTGGCTTATAGCGGGGATATTCATTCTGCTCTCGGTTCCAGCAGCCGACCTGGCGGCGAGAAAGCTCCAAGCCAAAGACCCCCGAAAGATAGTGGTGGATGAGGTGGCAGGTCAGTTCCTCACCCTTCTCTTTCTGCCCTTCACCGGCTGGATGATTATGGTGGCTGGTTTCTTAGCCTTCCGCTTCTTTGACATCGTCAAGCCCCCGCCAGCTCGCAGAGCGGAGAGGTTGCCCGCCGGCTGGGGGATTGTGTTGGACGATGTAGTTGCCGGAATCTACGCTAATATCCTCCTGCAGTTATTACTTCGCATTGTATATCCCTTGCTTTCGTTCCACTTAGCCCCCTGGCTCACACTCACTTGATGCCCGGAAAGAGGCGGATATGAAACTCCTTGAACTCACCGACTACTTGGATGAATATTTACAGAGCGCCGAATACGAGGACAGCTCGTTGAACGGCTTGCAGGTGGGAGATGACCGTGATATTACCAAGGTGGCTTTAGCGGTAGATTGCGCTCAGCAGTCCATTGAGGCGGCAGGTGGCATCGGCGCTCAACTCTTGCTGGTGCACCACGGACTGCTGTGGACGCTGTCAAGTCGCATCGTCGGCTATATCTACCGGCGAATAAAAGCCCTCATGGACTACAACATCGCCCTCTATGCATCCCACCTGCCCCTGGACGCCCACCCGGAAGTGGGCAACAACGCCCAACTGGCTAAGGGGCTGGAACTGGTCTCCCTCTCACCCTTTGCAGAATACCACGGTAAGAAGATCGGCTTTGCCGGTCGTTTCCGCAAGCTCAAAAAACCAACTGAGGTGCAGGTGGCGGTGGGTGACCTGCTCAACTGTCAGGTAACACTCATCGCCGGCGAAAAGGAGTTGATTGAAAAGGTGGGGGTGGTCAGCGGAGGAGGTGCCTTCGCTTTAGATGAAGCCATCAGCCAGGGCATTGACCTGCTCATCGTCGGGGAGCCAAGCCACGAGGCGTATCATCCGGCGGCGGAGAGCGGGCTCGCCCTGCTCTTCGCCGGGCACTACGCCACGGAGACCATGGGGTTAAAAGCCCTGGGAGAACACATCGCCCAAAAGTTCAAACTAGAGACACAGTTTCTGGATATTCCTACGGGGTTGTAGAAAGTATGACTCAGGCGACAATCGTCATAGTCGGGGACGAGCTCCTGACCGGGGAGCGGGTGGAGTCCAACTCCGGCTACATCGCCCGCACCCTGGGCGAGGCGGGCATCGCCGTCAAGCGCATCATCACCGTAGGGGATCAGCTTGAGGAGATTACATCGGCAATAGATGTAGGATTAGCCGACTGCCAGCTGGTTCTCCTCTCCGGGGGATTGGGTCCCACCAGCGACGACCGCACCAAGGATGCGCTCTGCAGATACTTCGCCGTGCAGCTTGAGTTTCACCCCCAGATCTTGGACGACATCCGCAATCGTTTCGCCGAGCGGGGAATGGAGATGCCCCAGGTCAACCGGGAGCAGGCTTACCAACCGGCGGGAGCCACCCTCCTGGACAATCCGCTGGGCTCCGCCCGGGGGATTCTCATGGTGAATGAGAGGAGCGGGGCCATTGTATCCGCCCTACCCGGAGTCCCCCCGGAGATGAAGGCTATGCTCGCCGACTCCCTGCTCCCATTGCTCAAGGAAAAAGGGCTGGCTTCACCCCCACCAGCCCAGCGGGAACTGCGGGTGGTTGGTCTGCCGGAGTCCGGGGTGGCGGAGATGCTTGCTCCCCTGGAGGAGAGATACGCCTCCCACCCCCACTTCGCCATAGCCTACTACCCCCACCAGATAGAGGTCCTGGTGCGTCTGAAGGCACAGGGGCTGGAGGCGGAGAAAGGAGCGAGTTTCCTGGATGCACTGGAGGAGGAAGCCCGCAGGCTTTTGGGGGACCACATCTTCGGCGGGGGGGAGGACGACCTTGCTGAGGTGGTGGGACAGATGCTCAAGGAGAGGAAAGCCACCCTGGCGGTGGCTGAATCCTGCAGTGGGGGCTTGCTCTCCCAGAGGATAACCGCCGTCCCCGGCGCAAGCGACTACTATCGGGGTGGTGTGGTGGCATACAGCAACCAGGTAAAAGTTGAGCTTCTGGGTGTGCGGGAGGAGACCCTTGAGACGGTCGGTGCGGTGAGCGAGGAGGTGGCAATGCAGATGGCTCTCGGCGCCGCCTCCGCATTCTCAGCCCAATACGCCCTCTCAACCACCGGCATAGCCGGTCCCACCGGGGCGACGGCGGAGAGGCCGGTGGGCTTGGTCTATATCGCCTGCTGTCGCAGGGAGGATGTGCGCGCCTATGGGCACATCTTCACCGGCGGACGGCATATGGTCATGCGCCGAACGGCACAGACCGCGCTGGACATCCTCCGCCTGACCCTACTCCACGACCGATTCCCCGAAAAGCGCAAGGGGGAGATGACTTAATGAGGGAAACCCTTGCCCGAATTCAAGAGTTGAGCGCCGAACGCTTTCCCCACTTCCCTCCCCGGGTGGGCAGGTTCCTGCTCATTCTGGGCTCGGCTCTCTCCCCGAACAGAATATTGATTCTGGGTGCCAGGGATTCAGCCGAAGCGTTGTGGCTCTCCCCGGCTGTGGGAGAGGGCCGGATTATCATCCCTCAAGGGGAAAAGGAAGCCAAAGGTCTGCAGGAGGAGCTCGCCGCCCTAAAACTCGGCGATGTTGTGCATGTGGTCACCTCCGACCCCGAGGGATTCCCCGCCTCCATGCGGGAGAGTTTTCCTCTGGTGATACTGAGCGCTTCTCCCGCCGACCGGTTCCAATCCCTTGATTTATTGGAATCGCTTTTGGCAAAGGGGGGTCTACTGACAGTTATAGGAGACGGGAAAGAGACCGAGGACAGACTCCATAAAACTCTTGGAGAAAGCAACCGGCTCTTCACCGCTGATATACCTTTTGAGATAGAATTGACTCTGGCTGTGAGCACAGAGGGCGACACCAGCCCCAGCGGGGATGTTGACCGACTGCTCATGGAGATGGAGCTCGTTAACATCCAGTCCAGGGAGGAGAACTGGGCGGTAAAGATTCGCCCCCGCAATCTCCATCCAGAGAGCGCCCGCCTGCTCCATCTGATGACCCTCACCACCAAGCCCAAACAAATACTGGAGATAGGCACCTCCACCGGCTACTCCACCATATGGCTGGGGCTTGCCGCCCGCCAGGTGGAAGCCACGGTCGCCGGGACCGAGATAGATAAGGACAAGGTAAAGATAGCCACCGAAAACATCATCAGCGCCGGGCTGGGGGATACGGTGCGGGTGCTTGGTGGCGACGCCAGGATGACACTCAGGGAATTGAGCGGTCCCTATGAGCTGGTCTTTCTGGACGCCGACAAGGAGGACTACCTTGACTATCTCCACCTGATTCGCCCCCTCCTCTCCGCCCGGGGGCTGGTCTTCGCCGACAATGTGCACAGCCACCGGGAACAATGCCGACCATACCTGGAAGCGATAGAGAAGGACGACAAACTGCTCTCGGTCACCCTGCCCGTGGGAGCGGGCTTGGAGATGACCTTGAATGCAGGAAGTTGAACAAAAGTGGCGCCCGAGGGACAAAAAAAGACTTGACAGCTTAATGGGTATTATGTAAGAATTACTCAACAGTTGTTTAGTTATCCGTCCATTGTAGATTCAAAGGAATACAATGCCCCGACTATTCATCGCCATCCCCCTCTCCAAAGAACTGCGTAGCTCTCTCGCCGAGACCGCTCAGGAACTCGCTCCCCTGTCCCCCAGCACCTCCTGGGTGGGGACGGAAAGGATACACATCACCATGCGCTTCCTGGGCGAGGTAAGCGAGACGGCAATCCCAAAAATTGAGAGGGCTATGGACAAGGCGGTTGGGGAGCATCCCCCCTTCCCCTTTGAGGTCTGTGGCTTGGGCGCATTCCCCAGCCCCAGGCGACCCCGGGTCCTCTGGGCGGGGATAAAGACCGGCAAGGAGGAGATGTCCGCTCTACATCGGTCGCTATCAACCGAGCTGGAAGGGGTCGGCTTCCCCCAGGAGGAGAGACCCTTCTCCGCACACATCACCCTGGGGCGGGTGCGCCGCCCCAGAACCAACGACCAGCTGGCTGACAGGCTCAAAGAGGAAGCCGAGACCGTCTTCGGGGGTGAGTCGGTTGAGCGATTGGTTCTCTTCAAGTCAACCCTCCTGCCCCAAGGTGCGGTATATGATGAGCTACATTCCGCCAATCTAAAAGGATAGATAGCTTAATCTGTGGTTTATTTCCAAAATAGATAATAATTTGGTATAATCGGCAATAGCCCTATCCATGCAAAAGGAGGCGGTTATGGCTAAGAGAAGCCGTGACGAACGCAGGAAGGTCCTGGAGAGCACCATCGCCCAGGTGGAGCGCGCCCACGGCAAGGGCTCATTGATGTGGCTAGGAGACGACACCGCCCGTCTGGATGTGGAGGTCATCCCCTCCGGCTCGTTGGGTCTGGACATCGCCCTGGGGGTAGGCGGGCTTCCCCGAGGTCGGATGGTAGAGATATACGGACCGGAGGGCAGCGGAAAGACCACCATGGGCTTACACATCATCGCTGAGGCTCAGAAGTTGGACGGACTTGCCGCCTTCATAGACGCCGAACACGCCATGCCCGCCGAATACGCCCGCAAGCTGGGCGTGGACCTGGACAATCTGCTCATAAGCCAGCCGGATACCGGCGAACAGGCGCTGGAGATAGCCGAACAGTTGATCCGCTCCGGTGCGGTGGACATCGTGGTCATAGACTCCGTCGCCGCCTTAGTCCCCCGCATAGAACTGGAGGGGGAGATGGGCGACACTCATGTCGCCCTGCAAGCCCGCATGATGAGTCAGGCATTGCGCAAGCTGACCGGAGTCATCTCTAAGTCAGCCACCTGCGCCGTCTTCATCAACCAACTGCGGGAGAAGATCGGGGTGATGTTCGGCAGTCCGGAGACCACCCCCGGTGGAAGAGCGCTCAAGTTCTACTCCTCAATCCGCCTGGACATCCGCCGCATCGCCGCCATCAAAGAAAAGGACAAGATGGTGGGCAACCGCACCCGGGTCAAAGTGGCAAAGAACAAAGTAGCTGCTCCCTTCCGCACCGCCGAGTTTGACATCATCTACAACCAGGGTATAAGCCGGGAGGGAGAGATTCTGGATTTGGGAGTGGAGTTGGAGTTGGTCACCAAATCAGGCACCTGGTTCTCCTTCGACGATGAGAGGCTGGGGCAGGGAAGGGACAACGCCAAGCTCTTCCTCGCCGACCACCCCGACCTGCGAGACAAGCTGGAGCTACTCATCCGCCGCAAGGTGGGTCTTGCGCCGGCAGACGAGGAGCAGACCAGCGCCGAAGATGAAAAACCCACCGACGAGGAGAAAGCCCCCCAGGAGGCTTAGAGATAGCCTTTCTAAAAGCACAGACCGGATGTTAATATAAAGGCTGGGTGGTTGTGGGTGTTACGAGAGTTCTGGAAAAGTGGTTTCCAATTGGAAAAAGCCAGAAGTGATTGAGAAGACAGGAGTTAGAAGGAATTGGGCCATGGAAACCGATTTCTGGAAAAACGCCCAAAAACAAGGATTTATGGAAA
>JAUVZD010000015.1 GCA_030602715.1 Candidatus Coatesiibacteriota bacterium | reverse complement strand
CAATATTCTGCTCATCTCCCTGGACACAGTCCGTGCCGACCACCTCTCCTGCTACGGCTACAAATATAACACCAGCCCCAATATAGACAACCTGGCTAAAAACGGAACCCTATTCAAAAACTGCCAGGTATCCGTCCCCCTAACCCTTCCCTCCCACACCAACCTCCTAAGCGGTCTCTACCCCTTCAAAAACGATGTCAGGGTCAACGACCAACTGGTTCCTGATACCTACCCCACCCTCGCCGAAACACTCAAAAACAACCGCTACTCCACCTCCGCCTTCATCGGTGCCTTCATCCTGGACTCCAGATTCGGACTGAACCGGGGCTTTGACCTCTACGACGACGATATGTCCCAGGGGATACCTTCCCCTATGGGAAACCCCATAGAGAGAAGGGCGGAAGTGGTAAACTCAGCCTTCCTGAAGTGGCTGGATGAGAACCCTAAAGAGCCCTTCTTCGCCTTCGTCCACTTCTTTGACCCCCACACCCCTTACATTCCCCCGGAAAGGTTCAAGGATAAATTTGAACACCCTTACGATGCCGAAATAGCATACACCGACTCAGCGGTGGGTAAGCTGTTGAACAAGATAAAAGAGACGGGATTGATGAAAAACACCCTCATCATCCTCCTCTCCGACCACGGCGAGGGACTGGAGGAACA
Organism: Candidatus Coatesiibacteriota bacterium; assembly: GCA_030602715.1. GTDB lineage: Bacteria > RBG-13-66-14 > B26-G2 > B26-G2 > JAUVZD01 > JAUVZD01. Next base: position 17,433 of record JAUVZD010000015.1, on the reverse strand, counting down.
CGGAGAGCTTTACCACGGCACCTTCATCTACGAACAGACCATCCACGTCCCCTTGATATTCCACTGCCCGGGTCTAATCCCGGGAGGAAGAAAGATAGAAGAGCCGGTCTCACTCTCCGATATAATGCCCACCATACTGGACATGCTGGGCATCGCCATACCGGATGAATGCGACGGACGCAGCCTCCTCAATGCCCTGATATACAAGGAAAAACTCCCTCAACAACCCATCTACAGCGAAAGCCTGGAAGTTAACCACCTTTACGGCTGGTCCCCTCTCTATGCAATCACCTACCAGGGCTGGAAATACATCCAAGCCCCCTTCCCGGAGCTATACAACCTCAAAGAGGACCCCGGCGAACTGGACAACCTCTACCATGTGAATAGAGAGAAGGCTCACGAACTTGCCGAAATGCTCATCTCCATCAACGATGAAGCTTCCGACCTCACCCGCCAGCTTGTTACCCCGCCATTGGACCCGGAGACGGTGCAAAACCTGCAGAGCCTGGGTTACATCAGCGCCGGCGGCTTCTCCCCCGGCACAGGGGGGGAGCTGATAGACCCCAAAGATAGGGTGGAGGTGCTCAGACTTCTCAGCGAACAGACCGGCTTGTTGAACCTAGGTGATCAGGCGGCGGCATTTGAACATCTACAAAAGATCCTTGAACTGGACCCCAACATCGCCATGGTATATTCAATGTTAATCCCTTTTTACATGCAGCAAGGAGACCTTGATAAAGCAAAGACCTGTGCCCTGAAAGCCGTTGAACTGGAACCCGGCAACCATAGTAATTATATTTACCTGGCGACGACGTACATGCTCTCCAAAGAATACCACCAGGCGGTGGAGATATTGCAGAACCTGTTGGACCAGGAACTGCCCGCCTGGGATGAAGCCAAGGTCTATATGAACTTAGCCCTGATTGCCGGAGACGCCCACAACGACCTGAAAGAAAAGGCATCACTGTTGAAGACCGCCCACCAGCTTGACCCCAAGAATGCGGACATCCTCTACCACTTGATAAAGGCATTGGACCAATCCGGCGGAGAAGCAGAGGAGATAAAAGAATACATCTCCCAATTTCACCAGATGTTTCCCGGCGACCCTCGCAGTGAAAGAGTGGATGCCATCCTGAGGAGATATTAGCTCCACGCCTCCAATGATATGTAACAAATGGAGATTGGCTGAAAGACATAAAAATTGCCCCGCTCAACAACATCTCTATATCCAATAATCCACAGATGCAAAGGCACCGCAAATCCTACTGATCCTATCGGTGAAACCGTCAGCCTTTAGAGGGATAATACTTTTCCTATTTTTTCTATATGAAAGCCTTTTTTAAGGATTAGTATAGATTTATTTGACAAAAGGATTGACGAAAGAGGTAAAAGATGTATTTTCAAATCTATCTTTATGTCATCCCCCAAAACAAGAGGGACCTCTTCCTGGAGATTATAAATAAGGTGCGTGAAAAATACGAACATTTCGGCGCTTTGGAAGGCGAGCACATCTACATTGCCAGGGATGCAAATCCAAAATACGGTTGTTTGGGGCTTACCACGGTGATGAAACCGGCCCGGGACGAGGAGATCTGGATGGGCATCATAAAGTTTGAGAACGCCAAGCACGCTGAGGAGGTGCTGAGTAAAACTGACGCCGACCCGGAAGTTGGTCGCCTTTACGACGAATTTGTGGAGAACTTTCAAGTGGACCGCATCCTGCGCTGTGAGTTTGAGGGGCCGGTGGGATAATAAGGGAACTACGGCATGTCCGCAGAAGTGTGAAGACACAAAGCAACCTTACAAAAGGACAGCTCCCAAGCTGTCTTTATACTTATCCCTCTCTATACTGTGTACAATTCCATTTCCCCTTGACTACCCCTCCCCCATCTCCTAATATTGGAATAATTCTAGGGTAAATCCCCTAAAAACGACAACTTTCCATCTCACATCTATATACCCACCCATAAGGAGCGTCCTCTATGAAACTGGCTATCGCCTCATTCACAATTAGTTTTTTTACAATTACTAGCTTCTCCCTCCCCACATTCGCAATTGACCCCAAGATGGTGGTCACCGAGATGGATGAGCTCTTGCGCGGAGATTCCAACTATATGTTGATTACAATGGAGGTCATCTCCCCCCAGTTTCACCGTTCCGTCAAGATGGAGAGTTGGTCCCTGGGCAAAACAAAGTCCTTCGTGCGCATCCTCTCCCCACCCAAGGACGAGGGTATGGGCTACCTCAAACTGAAAAACAACCTGTGGATGTATATGCCCGATGTGGAGGAGACCATAAAGATACCGCCCTCAATGATGCTTGAGCCGTTCATGGGCTCAGATTTCACCTACGACGACATAATCAAGGAATCCTCCATGCCAGACGACTATTATGTTGACTGGGCTGGGTCGGGCTCCTACACCGTCAGCGGCTACGACTGCTACGCACTGGAGCTCACCCCCAAACCCGATGCCGATGTGGTCTGGGGAAAGATGCGCTGCTGGGTGCGCAAGTCCGATTATATGCCCATCTATTGGGAATATTACGATGAAGACGGTTATCTGGTACGCATAATGGAGTTCTCCGAATTTAAATATATGGGCGACCGCACCATACCCGCCAAGTGGAAGATGGAAAATCGTGAGGAAGAGGGGCATATCACCATCATCTACATAGATAATGCCAAATTCAACATCTCCCCGGACGAATCCATCTTCACCCAACAGAACCTGGAAGACTACTGATAGGAAGTCTATATGGGCGTATTTCTGAGACTTGCCTGGCGAAATCTGTGGCGGCACCGGAGGCGCACCATCATCTCCGCCTCCGCTATCGCCTTCGGATTGATCTGTATAATTTTCTTTCACGCCTTCATCACCGGCTTCAACGAATCCTATATTGAAAATGCGGTGCGGGTGTATATGGGCCACATCCAGATACACCACCAGGGATTCCAGGAATCTATGAACATAGACGACTACATCGCCGACCCCCAAGCGGTCCTAAGGATAGTCTCCCAAACCCCCCACCTGCAGGCATACACCACCCGCATCAAGGGCTACGGCTTAACCGCCATCGGGGATAACTCCAGCGGGGTGCTGATATTGGGGGTTGTGCCGGAGGAGGAAGCGCAAGCCACTTTCATAGAGGAGTGTATGGTTGAGGGAAAGTATCTGAGCGCCGACTCAATCGGGACAATCATAATCGGGAAAGGGCTGGCGGACAACCTCCAGGTGAAGGTGGGTGACAGTCTAATCATCATCACCAATGCGCTGGATCGCACCACCGGACGAGGCAGATACACCGTCCGGGGCATATTCCGCACCAACTACAGCGAACTTGACGGCGGGGCGGTCTTCATGAACATCGCCGACGCCCAGGGGCTCTTCGCCTATGATGATAAAGTATCCGAGATTGCTCTGCTCGTTGATGATAGCCAAAATGTCCCCCAAGCAAAGCGGTTCCTGATTGAGCAATTGGGTCAGGAGCGCCTCACCCAGCTTGAGGTCTTGGACTGGACCGAGATCGCACCCCAGATGCAACAGATGGTGGAGTTTATGGAGATCTTCCTGGAGATACTTCTGGTAATTATCATCCTCGCCACCTTCTTCGGAATATTCAATACCATGCTCATGTCCATACTGGGTCGGATGCGCGAGTTCGGTATTATGAAGGCTATGGGCACCCGTCCGAGTCAGATATTCCGCCTGATTATATACGAATCGTCCCTCTTGGGCTTAATCGCCCTTGCGGTGGGCGCGGGACTGGGCTACCTGGTCACCGTCCTTGCCAACATAAACGGTCTAGATCTGGCATTCTTTGCCGAGGGTTTTGAAGCCTTTGGAGCAATTACCACCATCGTTTACGCCAAACTGACCCTGAACGGTTTCATATTCGCCCTGGTAGTGGTGATTACCACCACAGTCTTGGTGGCAATCTATCCGGCGATCAAAGCCGCTCGCATAAAACCCCTTGAGGCGATTAGGTATATCTGAGCTAACTTATCCAAGAGTAAATGATGTCAGCCACATCCACTTTCATACAGATAGCCTGGAAGAACACCTGGCGCAACAAGAGGCGCACCATCCTCACCCTCTGCGCCATCGTCTTCGGCTCCTGGCTGATGGTCGCCGGAATCGGCATGGGCGAGGGTTTCCACAACGCCTGGATACGCAACGCCCTCAAGGTGCACACCGGTCACATCAACATCACCGCCCCCGGCTTCAGGGAGAACATCTCCGCCGACCGTTACATATCCGATATCAACCAGGTGCTCTCCGCCATAAAAGACGACACCCGAATCAAAGCCTATACAGTTCGCGTCAAAGCACTGGGACTCGCCTACACCTCCCACGGCAACACCCGGGTAATTATAAACGGCGTTCTCCCCTCCCTGGAGCTTTCCATGACCAACCTAACCCGCTGTATCCTGGAGGGGAAGTTCTTCTCCGATGACCACACCAACAGAATAGTCCTCGGCGAGAAGGTGGCAAAGAACCTGGAGGTCGGTTTAGGCGACAAAGTGATCATCCGCACTATGTCCTTACAAGGGGAGATAAGCGGGGGCGCCTATCGGGTCTCGGCGATACTGCGCACCGGCGTGCCCGACTTTGATTCCACCTTCATCTATATCCCCATAAGCGAGGCGCAACATCTCTTGGGCTACGAGCAAAATCAAGCAAACGAGATTGCCCTGTGGGTTCCCAAGAGGGGGGATGTGGGCAATGTCCGTGACGAATTGCGCCGAACCCTGAGCGGAACGGGACTCTCGGTTGAGGGTTGGAAGGAGGTCTTCCCCGAACTTTGGCAGTGGGTGCAGATGGACGACGCCTTCTTATATATCACCGTTCTGGTCCTGGTGGTAATCATCGCCTTCGGCATCCTAAACACCCTGCTGATGTCCATCTTTGAGCGCATCCGTGAGTTCGGAATTATGACCGCTCTGGGAACCAGACCCGGCTACCTGATTCTCACCATAATAACCGAGGGCATCTTCCTCGGTCTTATAGGACTCATCCTGGGCATCCCCCTGGGCACGCTGACCAACTGGATTCTATCCATAAAGGGCATAGACCTCTCCGCCTACTCCGAGTTGTTGGAGACCTTCGGCGCTGTGGACCCAGTCCTCTACTCGGAGATAAACTTCTTCAGCATCTGGTATCCCACTGTGGTGGTCTTCCTCACCGTGCTTCTGGTGTCCCTCTATCCAGCAATATACGCCGCCCGCTTGCGACCGACCGAAGCCCTGCGTTTCCACTAGACAGGAGTGCTAAATGGAGATAATTAATGCGGTCAATCTGGTAAAGATATACGAGGACAAAGGCGTCCCGGTAATGGCACTCTCCGATGTCTCCCTCACCATAAACAAAGGCGACTTCATCTCCATCGCCGGTCCTTCCGGCTCCGGCAAAACCACTCTGCTCAATATAATCGGCGGACTGGACGCCCCCACTAAAGGTAGAGTCTATCTGGAGGGTGAGGACCTGACCAGGATGTCACCATCCCAACTGGCACGCCTCCGCCTTAATAAATACGGCTTCATCTTCCAATCATACAACCTCATCCCGGTGCTCACCGCCCTGGAGAATGTGGAGTATGTCATGCATCTGCAAGGGGTCCCCTCCCAAGAACGGCACAGGCGAGCGACGGAGATACTGGATGAGGTCGGTTTGAGGGGCATGTACAACCGCCGACCGGACCACCTCTCCGGCGGAGAACAGCAGCGGGTGGCGGTAGCCCGAGCGGTGGTGGCTATACCCATGCTGGTTCTGGCAGACGAACCCACCGCCAACCTGGACTCCGCCACCGGCGAACGGCTGATGGACTTGATGGCGCGCCTTAACCAGAAGAGGGGCATCACCTTCCTCTTCTCCACCCATGACCCCATGGTCATGGACCGCGCCCGTCGTCTCATCCGCCTGAAGGACGGCAGAATAGTCGGAGAGGGAAATGCCGACAGGGGATAGAAACATTGGGGCTAGCTTCGCACTTGCATCCCTTCTACTGCTCCTCATCCTGCATCTGCCCCAAACGACCACCGCCAAAACCAGCTTCAAGCTCGGCGGATACATAAAAGACATCTACTGGGGGACGGAGACGGTCTTATCCCCCAGCTCCTACATCATGAACCTCACCCGTGCCCGCTTGGAGTTGCGCCTGAAATTTGGCTCTCACCTCACGATTGAAGGCAAGTGTGACAGCTCCTTGCTGGCATCTTATATGTCCGGCATCGCCGAATACGAGCTCTACGAATCCTTCCAAAAGAAGCCCTGGATAGACATGGACTTTCGGGCGCTGGAAAGCGACCACCTGCTCTGGGACTTGAGCATCCATCGGGCAAAAGTCAAGCTGAAGGGTGGGGGCTTTGAGCTCAGCCTGGGGCGACAGCGCATAGCCCTGGGCACCTCCCTGCTCTGGCAGCCCACCGACATCCTCAACCCGGTCTCCCCCATTGCCCTGGAGCGAGACGAACGCCAGGGGATAGACGCCCTCCATCTGCTCTACCGCATGGGAGCCACCTCCCGCCTGGAGGCGGCGCTCGCCCCCTATGACAGTTGGGCGGAAAGCAGTCTCATCGGCAGGTTGAAGACCACCCTGGGCAGTTATGACCTGGGCGTAATCGGCGGCAAGAAGGAAGAGGACCGTGTGCTGGGCGGGGAGTTTATGGGTCACATCGGCGATTCCGGCCTCTATGGCGAGGGACTTTATCGCTGGGCCGAGGATGGCGAGGACTACTTCACCGGCTCGCTCGGCTGGCAGAATCAGTTCAAGAATGGACCCTTTGTGGATGTGGAGTATTTCTACAACGGGGGCGGGGCGAGCGACCCCGCCGACTATGACCCGCTCAAACTCCTTGCCGGGGAACTGTCCCTGGCTCGGGACTACCTGGGCGGAAATGTGGGTTACAACATCACCCCCCTCTTTCGGGGTGAGCTATACGCCATCATAAACCTGGATGACGGGGGGCAGATATACAACCCCAGCGCCCTGGTCTCCGTCCTGCCTAATTTGGACTGGGGATGGGGAGCGATTGTCTATAATTCCGATGCGGGCGACGAATATAGCTATTATCGGGACATATTTTATACCTATGTGAAATTATACTTCTAATATCACATCAGGCGACAATATGCATTGTCGCCTTCTTTGGGAATACCGTTGAGTCCGAAGGCGAGGATGCATATCCTCGCCTGCATCACTCCACCCATCTGTTGCGGAGATTGTGAATCTCCACCACAGGGTCTACTCACCCCCACACCTTAAACATATCCCAAATCCTATAGTAGAAATATTTAATTCCCGCCCACCAGACCGACAGAATATATGAATAATAGTCTTGACATATCAAGAGATTAACCATATCATCTTCCAAAGCAATTAAAATTTTCGTTTTAACATTAGCCCATTGGAGGGCGAAGGATACCGAAAAATGAAGAAACTACCATTTGCATTTATCACCCCGTCCGTGGCAATTCCCGCACAGGCTTGGAAAATCTACAAGACGGAACACGAATCTCAGGCAGACCTCAAAGTTTATGTAGTTGACAGCGAATCGCAAGCAGACCTCAAAGTGCATTATGTTGAGTATGAATCGCAGGCTACTGAAGACGGGCTCTGGTATGAGGTAGAATACGAATCAGGCGCTGACAAAAAGATTTACCTCGTGGACTACGAATCACAAGCCGACTTAAAGATTTATATCGTTGATTCCGAATCCCAGACGGGCTGGAATTAACAGGAGTAGAGAATACCATTTTGAGTTATTTCCCCGGCTGAAAAACGACCAACCTGCTCTCAGCGGACACTCGGGCGGGCGTCAAGCCTGCCTTTTCTATTGGCATTTAGTAAAAATCCCCAATTTCCACCTGCTTTACTTACAGGTGATATGAAAATAGCCTTGAAAATTAAAAAAATTAACAGTATTATTATATGCAGTAATCAAACCAAAAATTGTCATTTTAGACATTAGCCCGACGGCGGGAAAAGGAGGCGAAAAATGAAAAGGGTAATCTCTCTGATTGCGATTGGTCTAATCGTGGCACTTTTCATCAATTGCACAGGAACTCCTTCACATGTGGTGTTCCGATGGATTAAGATTTGCCTGGACGGTTTTGGTGACAACAATAATACATCATCTAAAATATATATCTATGACGGAATTCTTTATGCGGGGACCGAAAACAACCAGACCGGGGCTGAAGTCTGGAAGTATAGCGGAAGCGGAACAGACTGGACGCAGACAAACTACGACGGTTTCGGCGATGCGCATAACAGTCGTATCAATGCAATGAGAAAAATACTCGTCTTGGGTTTATGTTACATAGGTCTGGTCAATTTCGTCACCGGCGGACAGATATGGAGTTCCCCTGATGGAGAGAACTGGACCCAGGTCGTTGGAAACGGCTTCGCAGATTGCTGGAATGTTGGTATTGAATCAATAAACGAATTCGGTAACTACATCTACGCGGGGACCAGCAATTACGACGCCGGGGCGCAAATATGGCGGTCGCCTGACGGCTTAGAATGGACTCAAGTGGTCATGGACGGATTCGGCGATGTTGAAAACATGATGATTAATCACCTGGAGGTCTTTCAAAATAACCTCTACGCGGTAACCACAAATTATACCTCCGGCGCTGAAATCTGGCGCACCCCCGACGGCACCAACTGGACGCAGGTCAATACCGGTGGATTTGGAGACCCGAACAACCAATGGATTGAGGGAATAATCATCTATAACGACGAACTCTACGCGGGAACAAATAATGTCAACTGCGGACAACTTTGGAAGTCCCCCGACGGCACCAACTGGACATCGGTAAACACCGATGGATTCGGAGACAGTAACAATACCGCCATCATCCCCGGCACTATTACTCTGTATGGAGGAACCAACTATCTTCTCGTAGGCACCGAAAACCAAGCTAGCGGTGGAGAAGTTCATATGACCTCCGACGGCACCAATTGGTCCCAAGCGAACGATGATGGATTTGGGGATGTGGGCAACTATTCCACCGGCACTTTTGAAAGCACCTTGCCCGTCTATCCTCGTCTTATTTTTCACACCACTAATGACAACGGAACTGAAATCTGGGAAGGCACGCCTGGAGAGGAATAATCCCTTTTTGATGTAGATTGGAAAACCGGGCGGGCGCCAAGCCCGCCTTTGTTTATATTAATTATCCGTAATTTGCTATCTCCGCTACATCCCCAACTAAAACATTTCCCCTTTCCCCCAAGCGGTATATCTGATATACTCTCGCCAATAAATCCAATCCCTCCACAAACGCAATCCTCCACAGATGACCGACAACCGGGACAAAGAAAAGGACAGAGAGCCCCCAACCAACCCCGACGACTCCCCGGGGGTGCGGCTCCCCGAACCACCCAGGGGCGCACCTCTACAAAAGACCATGGGGCTCAAGGCATACCGCCGGGCGCTCGCAAACTCCAACTACCGCAAGCTGTGGATCGCCGAGGCGGTCTCCGCCCTGGGCAACCGCATCAACTTCATCGCCCTGATGGTCTATGTCTATAGCATCACCGGCAGAGCCCTGGACCTGGGTCTGCTGATGATATTTATGACCCTGCCCAACCTCTTCCTGGGTCCCGTCGCCGGTGTCCTCGCCGACCGCATGGACCGCAGACGGCTGTTGATAATCTCAGACCTGGCTCGCTTCGCCCTGGTCCTGCTCATCCCCTTCACCACCGACCTGTGGCAGATCTACGTCATCGTCTTCTTTATTGGGGCGGCAAACTCCCTCTTCCACCCCGCCGAATTCTCCCTCCTGCCCACCCTGGTGGAGAAAGAGATACTGGTCACGGTTAACTCCCTGCAGGTCACCACTATGAACATCGTGGCTATCGTCGGTCCTGCGGTGGGGGGATTGCTGGTCGCCCACATCGGCACCACCTCCGCCTTCATCGCCGATTCGGTGACCTTCGTTTTCTCCGCATTTATGATCTGGTTGATTCGCCCATCAGAAAGAGCCGAGGAGGCGAAGGAGACCACCGTCAGCAAACTTTGGGGGGAGTTTCGGGAGGGACTCCGCTATATGTTCAGCGACTTTGTGCTCAAATACATCCTCATCTTCTTCGGGGTGCTCATCCTCTGCACCGCCGGCTTAAACCCCCTGTTTATCGTCCTAACTGAGAAAATACTGGGCGGGGGCACCGAGGAGTTCGGCTATCTCATCTCCGTCCTGGGCGTGGGCGGCATCGTCGGGGGGCTCATCTGGGGTGTAGTGGGCAACCGCTTTGAGCGCATCGCCACCATCATCAACCTGCTCTTCTTTGACGCGCTGATAATTATCTTTCTGGGGCTGAATACCAACTACTATGCGGCATTGGGCGCATTCTTCCTCTTCGGCATGATAGGCACCGCCTTCTCCATAAACATCATAACCTTCCTGCAGGAATACATCCCCGAGGACCGCCGGGGCAGAGCCTTCGGGGTTTTCGCGGTGATGTTTGACCCCCTCTCCATGGCATCTATGGGCATCTTCGGCAGTCTGGCTGACTTTGTGGGTGTGCGCTGGATATTTGTGGGAAGCGGCGCCCTGGAGTTCATCGTCTCCGCCTTCGGTCGGTTCCTGCCGGCGTATAAGAAGGTGAAGGGGGCTGGGGGGAAGGGGTAGGTTCGGTTGATTCAAGTAAGTTAATAAGGAGAGCTCTATGACAATTAAAACCAAGAAACTCATCCTCATTTCTGCCTTGTTTTCAGTCATGGCGGGAAATTCCCCTGGCTACAGTTCCGATGAAATCTTTATCCCCGACTTCGCCACCATCCAGGACCTGGACTCCGCCGCCGTCTTCACCTTCGCCATAATGAGTGACAACAAGGGGGACTCGTCCTTCTCCAGCCCGGAGTTCGCCAAAATGGTGGGGTGGATTAGCGAAGCCGACTGCGCCTTCGTCATCGGTATGGGAGACCATGTGAAGAAGGGCTGGGAGAACAGCTTCATAACCTTCCTTTCAGAAAATCAATGGTGGCACGACCACTTCTACCCCAATGTGGCTGACGGCGAAAACGAGTTCTATGGCTCCGGACAGGACGACTGGGGCGCCGGGGTGCCGATACTGGAGGAGGTTGACCTGGAAAGCCGTCCGAAGGTGGAAATCCGAGAGAATGGCTGCGAATATTATGCGCAAATAGAGGTGGATGACTACACCGTGCACCTCATCCAGCTCCATTACCCCGACAGCCCATGGGATAATACCATTGCCTTCAACCAGGATTCCCGGCAATACCTCATAGATACACTCAACTCCATCGTAAAGGGTCCCCAGGAGATCATCATTATCGGAGCGCACTCCATTGACGGGTTCTGGCTGGATGAGCTATCTGATGAACGACAAGAATTGGTATTGGACAAAGCCGACCTGGTGCTCTCCGCCACCACCCACTTCTTTAAGCGCTCGGCTCTTCCCGACTACCAGGATTCGGGCCCCCTGTGCATCAACACCGGCTCCATAACTTACCCCGCATTATACTGTCCCCCCGGGTTCGTCCAGGTGCATGTGCTGGAGGAGCCGCTCTCGCTGGTGGTGCAGTATATTGACGCATCACAGCCCCAAAGGGAGCTTCAGCACAGTGAATACGCTTTCATGAAGATAGTGGACGGACCGGTTCTTGAAACCAACTTCTGCGAACCGCAACCGGAAGAGGATATGGAGTGGCTTGAAAGCCAGAAATAGTAAAACATAGCGAAAATCTTCCCCCAATGGGCTTGACATCTCCCCCGCTTTTTGCTAGTATCCCCCCGCGGGGTGGAGCAGTCCGGTAGCTCGTTGGGCTCATAACCCAGAGGTCGCAGGTTCAAATCCTGCCCCCGCAACCACAATTATCCCCCCCGATCCCGCCAAGGCGGGAACGGGGGACTCTCTTTTTGCTTACCTGCAAACACCAGTCCTACCTGTATCACCATTCGTCCTACCCCTTTGCAGGTTGACTTTGAGGGGTTTTTCTGATATAGTTCCTCTTTGTCAATTATCCTGGCAAAATTATGAACCCAGAAGAGCACATAACTGATCAGACTACACTCAAACATCCCGTCGCCGATGAGGAGACCGTAAGCGAGCTGGAATTTGGAAAAATTTTGGAATTTATCCACCTGCTGGCTTACACCGACCACGGCAAGGAGCTGGTCTCCGCCCTCCGTCCCACCCCGGACCTGGACCAGGCCAGCCTGCACCAAGCCCAGTCGGTGCAGATGCGGGCTCTGCTTGATTATGGTGTGGGCTTGCCCTTCACCGAGATAAGCGACATACGTCCCCAACTCTCCCGCCTGGCAACCGAAGGCTCCTTCCTGAAGGCAAAGGAGTTTCAGGAGTTGGCTGGTGTCCTCTCCACCGCAGGGGCGGTTCGCAGAGCGCTGGGAAAGAGCGAGAAACTCTACCCCGACCTGTGCACCATCACCGCATCCATGAGCGACCATAAAACACTGACAGGCGCCGTCGCCAAAGCAATAGATGAAGCCGGTGAGGTCAAAGATTCGGCAAGCTCCGCCCTGAAGGAGATTCGCAGGGACCAACGCCGCTTCCGAAGTGAGATATACAACCGTCTGGCAAATTTCTTCACCGACAAGCGCACCGCCGATGCCATAGGCGAGGATACGGTGGTGATGCGCAACGAGCGCTTCTGCATACCGGTGCGGGTTGACTCCCTCTCGGCGGTAAAGGGGATAATCCACGGTCGCTCCGGCAGTGGCAGCACCGCCTTCGTTGAACCGATGGCGGTGGTGGAGCTGAACAACCGACTGGCGGAGCTCTCAAGCGCTGAGGAAGCGGAGATACGAAAAATCCTCATCGCCCTCTCAGACAAGGCAAGAGGTGAGCTGGGTGAACTACAAGCCACAGAACGGGGCTTGGTGGAACTGGATTTTATCCGAGCCCGGGCCCGTCTGGCTCGCCGTCTGGGGGCAAATCCCCCCCAGCTTTCCGCCGGGACCGCCGTAGAGTTATACAAGGCTCGTCATCCCCTGCTTATGCTATACGCCGCCGAGCGAGGCGAGGAGCCGACAGAGGTGGTGGTCCCCTCCGACTTCTTCTTGGGGGGAAAGGTGCAAGCGGTGGTCATCTCCGGTCCCAATGCCGGGGGAAAGACGGTGGCGGTGAAGACGGTGGGAATACTGGCTATGATGGCTCAGGCTGGCTTGGAGATTCCAGCCAGTGCCGATTCCCGCCTGCCGGTCTTCGCCGGCATCTACGCTGAGATCGGCGAGGGGCAGAGCGTAGAGGAGAACCTCTCCACCTTCTCCGCCCATCTGCTCCGTCTGGGGGAGGTCATCTCCTCTGCCAAAAAGAAGTCCCTGGTCATCCTGGACGAGCTGGGCGTGGGCACAGACCCGGCATACGGCTCCGCTCTAGCCATAGCGGTCATTGACCATCTGTGTGGCACCGGCGCTCTGACCCTGGCAACCACCCACTACGACCAGCTGAAGTGCTACGCCTTCACCCGGGAAAACATGGTAAATGCTGCAGTGGAGTTCTCCGAGGAGAGCGGCACCCCCACCTACCATCTCATCTGGAACAGCTACGGTTCATCGCACTCACTGGAGATAGCCGAGAGCCTGGGATTTCCCCCAAAGCTCATTCGGTCAGCTCGTGCAATCGTCGGCGAGGAGCGGGAGAGCCTGGAGAAAGCCATAGCCGCCGCCGAGGCTGAACGAGCAAAACTGAGCCGTGAAAGGACGAAGATAGCCGATGACAAAGCCTTCTGGGAGAGCCGACGACCTGAACTGGAGAAAAAACTCTCCGACTGGGATAAGGAGCGCAAAAAGTTGATAGCGGAAGCCCGCCGTGAGGGCAAAGAGTTCATCTACCAGGCTAAGGAGGAGGCTCGCAGACTTCTCAAGGAACTGAGGGAGGGGAAGGAGACCGTCTCCGAGAAGGAAGTGGTTGCGAAGCTGGAGGAGATCTCCCGGCTTGAGGAGAGGGTATCCGCCGAGGAAGATGAGGAGATGTTAGAGGAGGTGGCCACACTTTCGGAAGGGGACTGGGTGCGCCTGAAAGAGGGCAGTTCCATCGGTCGGGTGGAGGAGGTGGACGCCAAACGGGGTCAGGTGAGTGTGGCTATGGGCGGGTTGACCCTCAGGGTGCCCTTCTCCAAGGTGGAGCCGGTGGAGACGCCGCCGGATAGGGAGGGGAGCGTAGGCATAGACCGGGATGTAGAAGAAGGAGGCTCACGAGTTATGCTCGTCGGCATGCGGGTGGAGGAGGCTTTAGGGGAGCTGGACCGCCGGCTGGATGAAGCGATGGTGATGGGGTTGTCCAGTATAGTTGTGGTGCACGGCTTCGGCACCGGCAGACTGCGCAATGCGGTCAGGGAGTTTCTGCGCCATCATTCCCAGGTGGAGGACTTTCGCTCCGGCGGTGAGGGCGAGGGAGGAGGCGGGGTCACGGTGGTGGAGCTGAAGGGGTAGGTAAACCAATAAGTAACCCAAATCTCACTCTAACAATTGTAGTAAAAGATTAAATTCTTTCAATACAAGAACCCCATCACCTCCAACCAACCCCCCTATACCACCACCTCTCCGGAATAATACAGACACTCAACGGTCAGCGGGCATCTCATACAATGGGGATTGCGGGCTGAGCAAACCTCACGACCGTGGGCTATCAAGTTCATATGGAAGCTGAGCGCCATTCCCGAGGGGGTGGCCCGATTTAGAATAATATGGGCCTCATCCATAGTGGTCCTTTCGGGTAAAAATCCCAATCTCCTGGACAGGCGCAGGATGTGGGTATCCACCGGTAGAAGATCCCGCCCTAGGGAGAAGGCAAGCACACAGTAGGCGGTTTTTAGTCCCACGCCCTTAAAAGATATAAGGTAAGCAATTGCTCCCTCATCATCCATCTCCCTCAATATATCCAGCGACAACTTCCCCTCTCTCTCCATCAACTCCCCCAATATATTGATAATCCGCTCCGCTTTGATGGCGGATAGACCACCCGGCTTGATAGCATCCTGCAGGGAAACGGCGCCCCCCTCCACCCACAACCCCTCCCAGGTGGGCCAACGCCTCTTCAGACGGCTCCACGCAAGGTGGGTGTTGGCATCGGTAGTATTCTGAGAGAGGATGGTGCGGATCAACTCATCAAGTGGGTCCTCTTGGGCGTGGGGATGATAGGTGGGATGCCCATACACCCCCTCCAAAATCGGCGCAATGCGCTCAATCTTTTCGGTTATCTTCTTTATCGCTCCGTTACCCAAATTAGTCCGGTTCAATACCAATAACTTTCCTCGCTTCCCCCTCCGAAGATAGAATCCAAACCTAAGCTCATTCCTGAGAGTAGTCGTTGGAAGAAAGGCTCCCTGTAGCCGTAGTAACGCACCTCGGTTTCATCGCCCAAATCCAACTGCGCTTTCAGATAATCCACGGCAGCGGATGTGCCGCCGAACTCGTCTATCAGACCCAACTCCATCGCCTGGGTGCCGGTATAGACCCGCCCCTCGGCGATATGTTCCACCTGTTCATAGGTCATTCCTCGCCCGTCAGCGACATTCTGTAAAAAGCGCCTATAAATTTCCTCAATCTGCTCTTTGGTTCGTTCCAGCTCCTTTTCTGTGTAGTGGCGCAAGGGGGAATAAATATCGGCATGTTCGGTAAGTTTCAGTATCTCCTCCTCAACCGCAATTTTTTCCAGTAGATCCTCAATCACCGGTTTCATATGCACCACACCGATGGAGCCGGTTATGGTGCTGGGAGAGGCGAAGATGCGGTCGGTATTGCAAGCGATAAAATAGCCACCGCTGGCAGCCATGTTGCCCATTGAAGCGACTATGGGTTTGCCGGATTCCTTAAACCGCTCAGTAGCCATATGAATCATGGAGGAGCCAAGCACCGAACCTCCGCCGGAGTCAATCCGCAAGACCACACCCTTCACATTGTTGTCTTTGCTCAGTTTCTCCAAAATTCTACTGATCGTCTCCCCGCCGGCATATCTAGTTCCGAAGATTAAATCCTTGCCGCTCTCCCCGGAGATTATCGTCCCATAAGCTTCCACCACTGCGATTATGGGGCTCGGACCCCAACGATACCGGTAGTCGTTGCCCAGTGATATGGAGGATGTGGAGACGCTCTCTTTTCCCATCAATTCAGCAAGGAGGTCTTTTGCTTCTTCATAGGAGCCGATCTGGTCTATGTAACCAAGCTCTAAAGCGTCCTCCGAAAATATTACCCAGACTTCATAAGCCTCCTCAGCAACTGTCCTCTTGAAACCCCGCATTTTCTGGATGTGGTCAACTATAATTTCCCTATCCCCTTCTAAAAGGGATATAACTTCTTCTCGTTGTTCCTCGGTCAGCTCAGGTCCTAACTGGTGAAAGGTGGACTTATAATCGCCCGCCGTCTCATATTCCATCTCTATACCCAGCTTCTCCGCCAATCCAGTTATCCTCATAATGGAGGTATACCCGCTGAGGCCGTTCCAGCTTGAATCCGGGGGCATCACAATCTTATCGGCACAGGATGCTATCATGTATTCCGAGGCGCCGGCCAGGCTTTTCATATAGGCGACGATGGGTTTTCCGGCGGCGCTGAACTTCTCCAACGCTTGAGTAATCTCCCACACCATGGCATCAGGTCCGCCAGTGAAGGAATCGCTGATGGGAGCGATATCCAGGAATAAACCCCCTACTGCAGAGTCTTCGGCGGCATCTTCTATCTTGGCTACGATGGTGCTGGCGGAGAGTCCGGAGGTGCCCAGCAGACTGAACCCACTGGCTTTATCCCTCAGCTTCCCGCCTATGTATATCTCCACAGCTTTTCCGTGAGGTTTAATTATCGTGCGCAAGTTCTGGGAGCTATAAGACCAGGCAATCTCGCCGAAATATGCATCTCCCTCTTCATTCATGTGCCGAGCATAGGAGAGTTGGTTATGGGTCAGATTAAAACTCAATCCGATGGAGAAATTCTTATTCCTATCAACATCGGCAAGAAGATGAATCCCCTTCAAGGGCTCAAAATCCAAGCCCACACGCACTCCGATATCCTCCCACAGGGTATCCTCTATGTAGGTAAGGTCCAGAGAAGCTGTGATGCGGTCGGTTGCGGGACGGAAACCCACCCCAAAGGTATAGCTTCTTGAGAGTTTATGCCCGCCGAAGACAGGCTCGGTAAGGTTACGAGTGACGAAGCCTAAAGAGATTAAGGAGTTGGGACGCCACATTATCCCGGAATCCAACGAGAAGCCCTTCTTGTCCTCACCCTGGTTTAAACGATACCAGTTGAGAGAGAAGCCGGAAAAGAGGCTCTCCAATAAAAAAGAGGTGCCCCAGCCGAAGGAGAAGTGTAGTTTTATCGCGAGTTCTGGAAAAAAGGGCGGAATTTCTGGAAAAAAGTTTCCATCATTTTTCTCGTTAGTATAGCATACGGCTATACATTTTTTTAATGGATTTCTGGAAAAAAGTTTCCATAAAATCCCTAATTT
>JAUVZD010000009.1 GCA_030602715.1 Candidatus Coatesiibacteriota bacterium | reverse complement strand
TGCGATTTGTGCAGTTCAAAGATAAAACTATCTGTGAGAACTGCCTTAGAGACCTAAATGAGGCGATAAATTATGAGCAAACCGCGGTGGGATAGAATCTGCGAGCGGGCAGAGGGATGGTTTCTGTTCTACCTCGCCCTGCCCTGGCTGGGGCTGATCGCGGTCATCGCTACTATTGATTGGCTAAGGACCGGGAGTTGGGAGATATGAGCAAGCCATCATACGAGGAGGAGATGGAATTGGACCGGGAGGAATTAAAAAATATTTTCTCCGAATGGGAAAGGATTTGGATGCGGGGTGCTTATGGAATCCCTAGTAGCATGGTCTGCTACCCATTGGTCATTGAGATATTGGATGAACTTTTTTCTATCATCCGCAGCGATGATGAAATCCCAAGCCCACACCCCGGGGCGGAGTTCGTCGGCTGTCTATTCGGGATGAAGATATTTCAAGTCAACAACGCCAGAAAATTCAATAGGTCTTTGGGGAAGCATAAAATCACCGAAAAAGAGGTGCTAATTTTATATGCCGCGCCAATCGCTACCCTTTGATCATGGCATCATCTGCCCCGCCTCTGGCGGGGGAACGAGGGTGAGTTGAGATGGCAATAAACATAAAACTGGGCGATTTTGAAAAGTTTAAATCTTCTATTCTTCACATTCAACTGCGTGCAGAGATAAATCCAGAAGCTATCCGCCGCCTAGCCAATAGGTTATATATGAAGACATCTTTGTTCTTTGACGCTTATCAGCGCCGTAACTGAGCGAAGTGGAGAGGGGAATTTAATGGCTATTTTCACCGATGGAGTTCATCTTATATCAGATAGGTCAGAAGCAGAGCTCCATAACTTCGCCCAAAGGGTTGGGTTGCCCAGACATAAATTTCACGGGGCAAAGAAGGGCCATCCCCACTATGACCTGCCCCGCAAGTGGTTTCCGGGCATACTCCAAGCCGGCGTCTCCCCCGCAGACAGGCGGGATTTGGTGCGGGCGTTGAGGAGATTGAATGAGAGGATGAGTTGAGAAAATTCTGGCCAGACCCCGCCTCTGGCGGGGGCATTGAGGTCTGGCACGGGAGCGTGCAGGAGGAGTTCCCTTGGCCCGACGACCATTTCGCTTGTGTGGTGACCTCGCCGCCATACTGGGGGCTTCGGGATTACGGACTTGAGCCGGAGATATGGGGCGGCCCCGCACCCGCCTTTGGCGGGTCGGGGTGGCGGGGATGTCTGGGTCTTGAACCCACGCCGGAGCTATATGTCCAGCACTTAGTGGAGGTCTTCCGCAAAATCAAGCGGGTGCTGGCCCCCTGGGGGACGGTGTGGCTGAATATGGGAGATAGTTATGCTGGAAGCGGTGGAGCACACAAAGAATACCATGCCAATCCAGGGTTATCAAACTCGTTTAATCGCCAAGGGATTCCTCATTATGGCGATTTAGAAATGCCTGAAAGATATTTGGCACCTAAAGGACTCAAGCCCAAAGACCTGGTCGGCGTTCCCTGGATGGTCGCCTTTGCCCTCCGTGCCGATGGGGGGTGGCTGAGGATGGATGGCATCTGGAATAAGCCCAATCCCATGCCCGAATCCTGCACCGACAGACCGACCCGCTCTCATGAATATCTGTTCATTCTCTCCCAGAGCGGAAATTCACTTTACTGGACGCACCGGGAAGGCAGGGGGACACAAAGCCGGCCCAAACCCGATTATCGCTACAAGCACATCACCGGTTACGAAGTCGCTGAGGAACCCCCCAACTGGAAGCAGTCCATTATCACCTGTCCTTTTTGTGAAGGGACGGGCAAGAGGTCAATACTGGTGGGAGACCTCTTTGGGGAGCAGACCATGAAAGCCCCTTGCGATGCGTGTAATAACCCGGAGCCTGATGAGGAGGACACCGGTGGGCATGAGGGACGGGAGCCCCGTAAGGGGGAAGTGTGGAAGTGGAAGCGGATTAACTTATGGAGGGGACACGACTATTTCTACGATGCGGATGCAGTGAGGGAAAAATGGACGGATAATAATAAACATGATATTTACCGAGCCCTATATGGACATAAAAAATATGGAGGGAAATGGGATGAAAGAATTGGTGGACGATTACCAGAAGCTAGAATTTGCGGTAATCCGTCTCTAGGTCGCAACCGCAGGTCAGTCTGGACAATCCCTACAAAAAGTTACAAAGATGCGCACTTCGCCACTTTCCCCCCGGACCTGGTGATCCCCTGCATCAAGGCCGGAGCGCCTATAAAGATATGCTCCAAGTGCGGTGCACCGTGGGAGCGGGTAACGGAGATAGAATATACTCCAAGTTCACGGGGACATATTGGTAAAAAAATTGAACGGGAAATGATTGAAAAAATCTCTCCAATGGCGGGGATGATCCGTAAGGATAAGCAAATTAAAACTCTCGGCTTCCAGCCCACCTGCGAATGCCCCCCCGCCACAGGCGGGGGCGGGGGAGAGACCAAAAAGGCAATAGTTTTTGACCCCTTTGGCGGTAGCGGGACGGTGGCGGAAGTGGCTTATAAATTGGGATGTGATGCAGTGGTTTTGGATGTCAGCGAGAAATACTGTGAGCTGGCGGTCAAGCGATTGGAACATTCGGTCATGCAGGAGGCGATGTTTTGATGACCATCACCACCCACATCTGCCCCATCTGCGGAGGGAAGCTGAAGCGCGGGCTCAGCCGACGGCATGACCAGTTGCATCGGCTACATACCGGTCGGGAGCGCATCGTTCATCAGGTGATTGATGCCTGCGGCGCCTGCCCCTTCATCCGAGCGGTGTGCCCCCCCGCCTATGGCGGGGGCGGGGTGGCGGGGCGCCTACCCCTGCTGAGGGACCTGGTGCAGACCCATCCACGAGGGAGTGGGGAGAGAGCCCCGCCGTTGGCGGGGGAGAAAATCCAATTGGTGGTTGAAGGAGGGCGCATCCATGCCCAGGGCGGATATCCCGCTCTGGTGGAATGGCTGAAGGAAAATCATATAGCGGAGTCAACCTGGTTCCGTTGGCGCAAAAAATACCGAGAACAGGGTGTGGAGGGATTGATTCCCCAAAAATAATGACGGCAATAAAGACAACTTCCCCCGTCCCGCCATCGGCGGGACGGGGGGGCAAACCCAAGGAGGTAGTGAGATGACCAGCAAAGTAGTGGAGTTCGGGCTCGGCGACCAGAAGAGGGATAAGGTCTGTCCCAAATTGAAAATCAGCTATACCCACATGGGACGCCAGAAAGACGAGGTTACCGAACCCGACCTGGCTGAGGCCATAGATTCCGCCGGGCTGATAGACACCGAGATGAAACGCCTCAAGGAGAAACTGAAGCAGAAGAAGGAACTTATCGCCCAGTATGTGAAGTCGCTAAAACTTCCGGTAGCAACGGTCACCATGGAGACGCCAGACACCGTCTGCAAACATGTGGTCACCGATAAAGTGACCCTCGGCGACATCAAGGAGATATGCAAAATCCTGGGCGATGATTTTGGGCTCCTGATAGATGCCAAAACCACCCACGAGCCCACAAAAAAATTGGTGAAGATCGCCATCTCCGAGCCCCAGAAATATCTGGGCTTGCGCGACTACATGTTTATCAAACCCGGCAAGCCGACGATATCCTTCAAGGAAAAGTAACCCGGAGGTGCTATGCGAAAAAAAGCGGAGAGACGCAAGTTCTGGCTCATCCATCTGGTCTGGTTTTCAGTCTGCGCGGGGCTGTTCATCGGGGGCATGGTCTGCTACGGTCCGGCGATTGATGGAGCTCTTGAGGCCCAGAGGCGGGCCAGCGAGGCGGAGGAGCGACTCGCCGATGTGGAAAACCGCCTAGAGCTAGCGCTGATGGACGCCATACTCATGCAGGGGAACGACCTTAGAACCATAGCCAAGTTAAAAAGGCAAAACTCGGTCTACGAAGTCTGGCTATCCGCCGTCCCCAAGAATGTCGCTCGCACCATCTTTCTGGAGGATTTAGTGGGAATTCAGGGCAACACGGAGATGACCCAGGAGCAGTTCGTCGTCCATATCCTGGAGCCTCAGCCCTCCCTGAAAATGGTCAATGCCGATGTGCAGGACAAAGTGGAGGGTATCGGCACTACCGAGGTCTGCTTTCTCAATCTATGGGATTTTGAGCGCCTGGGTAGCTCGGTGATATGTTTTCCTCCGTTCCCGGATACTTCTTTCGTCGCCCAACCGGATACTAGGGGAGTTGTAGGGCGAGGAGAAATCGGCATTGTCGCATGGGAAGATGATGAGCGGTGGTTTTTTGACGGCTTTGATGTCATCGGCGTAATCTATTTGGAACCGGCGGTGTTGAAGGATTGAGGGAGGTTTTAGGTGCCACCACGGGCAAAGATAAGTGAATCGCAGATAAGGCTGCTCCGGGTCGCTCAACGGCAGGTAGGGCTCTCGGACGAGGAGTTCGGGGCTATGCTTCACTCTATCGGTGGCGTGGAGTCAACCAAGGACTTGACCTGGGAAGCGTTTGATGTTATCCTGGGGAAGCTGAAGGGGATGGGGTTCGTCTATCAGCCCAAATCCGGGCAGAAAAAATATGACGAGCTCGGGGAGCGGAAGGGGATGGCATCGGCGGAGATACTGCGCATGTTGGAGGCTATGTGGGTGGACATCTACAACGGCCGGGAAGAGCGCATGTTAATAGATCTGCGGAGGTTTATTCTGCGGGAATACGGGAAAGAGGACCTTGCCTGGCTCACCGCCAGCGATGCTCACAAGTGCGCGGAAGCTCTGAAATCGCTCAAGCGGCAGAGGATATCCGACGCATTTCCGGAGAGCGAAGCGTCTTGATGAAGCCCGTGAAAATCGTTCCCCTAAAGTTAGCATTTTGCTATACTTTTGGGGGTTTTTATATCAATCAATTCTTTTTGGGTTATTCCGCATCCAAATGTATCCTCCTGTCGCATCAGAATCCCACAAACCCTTTGTTTTCAATCACTTACGAGTTTTTTAATGGAAACCGAGTTCTGGAATGAAGTTTCCATAAATCCTTGTTTTTGGGCGTTTTTCCAGAAATCGGTTTCCATGGCCCAATTCCTTCTAACTCCTGTCTTCTCAATCACTTCTGGCTTTTTCCAATTGGAAACCACTTTTCCAGAACTCTCGTAACACCCACAAGAAGCGGGATTGTTTTAGGTTGTCGGTAAGTTTATAGCGCTGATAGTGGAAGGCAAAAATCGGAACTTTTAAATAAAAGCGGGAGTTACATATAAGTGAATCCTCTACCGATTGGGAAAAGGACAGGTTAACTCCGCCACGAATCCCCAGCCCTGCAGGATTTACCAGCAGTGAAGTTGCACTATCGGAAGTTGCCACCCCCCCTTCAACACCAGGAAAATACTGCTCCCCGAAAGCCGACCAGGAAAACACAAACAGCAAAATTGCACATAACATAATCGTTTTCATATCCACTCCCCAGGAGTCAGGTAAGAAAAAATCCTTCAAATTTATCCAGATTATACTTGCATTATTTATGACGAAATTCTACAATAATTGAAAATAATTTACAAATGGATTTCATCGTCAAAAGAGAAGACAATAGGATTGCTCCACACAAACTTTTTTCCCATAAGGAGTTACTGATGCGTTATCTCTCCACCATTCTGATACTTGCGCTGCTCGCTCTCCCCGCCTGGGCTATTGATGTTGGAATGAATGGAAAATTTTTCACCGGTGTCGCCTACGACTTTTCCAGGGGATGGATCGGCACCGATCCCGCTAAAACCGTCGTCGCCGACGGCGACCCGCCATACCACTATGGTTTAGCAGCCGATCTTGCTTTCTCAGCCATCTTTGATCAAGGAGCAAGCGCTACAATAATAGTCCGTGCCGATAATCTTGACCAAGAATCCCTCTTTCATTACTCACTATATAGAAACCCACAGGGGCAGTATTATCTCATCGGGAAGAGTGCGGAGAAGAAGGTCAATGTGGAATTGAGCCAGGTCTATTTCAACTGGCCGGGATTTTTGGGCTTCAGCAATGTTTTTATCGGTAAGTATGAGGTCCGCCTGGGAGATGCGGGGGAGTACAATCTCTTCAAATCAGGATTCTATCCTACATCCTATATAGGCTGGTTCATGCCCACGGGAATAATGTTGGAAAGGGAGCTGTGGACGGATGCAAATACCACCATCTTCGCAGGAATAGAAGGTTCTGACAACGCAGTAGTGGGTCTGCACGCCACCTACGGTTCCTTCGCGGTCAGTTTTTGCGTGGAAAGTGCCTCCTACGATGTAGGCCACATATTCGGCGACATCTTCATGGAGAAGATGCCTCCTTGGTGGGAATACACTTATATCAATCGCGCCCGATTCTCCTCAAGAGGTCCCTTCAACGATACCAGCTTCGGGAGTACCATCCATATGGGGGTGGAATTCAGACGTCAATTCGGCTTTGGACTGGACCTGTTTACCCTATTCACCTATCATAAGTTCAAGGACTGCGACCCGGAGAGCAACGACTACACCGGGGGAAGCATAATTCAGTTCTATCCAGAGCTCTCCATTCCCTTGCGGCATCCACTCAAGATGTTTGCGGGGGCATTTGTGGAAAGATATACCTTCAACGACCCCACTAAACATCCCTTCGTGAATGAGAACACCCTCGCCTACACACTGTTCAGCGAAGCTCGCTTAGAATTTGGGGAGTTCGGTTTCTTCGGCTTTATGTTTGAATTCGTAGATCCGGACACCAAAACCACAGCGATATCCCACACTGCAGAACCGGAGGAGACCGATTTTCACTACTCCCTTACCCCACGACTGATCATCCATCCGGTATCCGATGTCCACCTGGAGGCCTACTTCACCTACTCTCTTTGGGATCCCGCTTGGGATATCGCTGAAACCGTCTACGACGAGCGAAGGGAGCGTTTAATGGGTTTCAAACTTCGCACGGAGTTTTAAACTCCCCCCCTGGAATCCAAACTAAACACAGAGATTAAAACATCTCAAAATCAACTCTTTTGGGCGCACCGCAAGGATGCGCCTTGACTTTTTTTACCCAATCTATTAAAATTAGCATTAAACAACTAAGTATTGAAAACAGACCTTTTCTGTTTCAACCTGTCGTTTTCCATTACAATGTCCTGGCTAAAAAAAATAACCCCCATCGTCCTCGCACAGGCGCTAATCGTACTCATTCTCAACTCCCCGCCCGCTCACCCTTTCTCGCAGGCACCCAACTGGCCGGTGACTATAGGAGCGATCCATTTCTCATCACCCCTTGCCGAGGATCTGGACCTGGATGGAACTTTGGAGATAGCCGCCTTCTCATGGGACGACCGACTCCATCTCCTTTCGTTTGACGGAAACTATCTCCCCAACGGCATTATCTACACAGACCCGGTGGATAACTCTGGGGAGACCTCCTCCCCCTCCGCAGGCGATTTCAATGGCGACGGCTACCAGGAGCTGGTCTTTGCCGCAGATGAGGGGAAACTCTACATTCTAAGTCTCACCGATAATGCCCACCAATTACAGCAGTTTGACCTGGGCGCAACCATCCTCCGCTCCACGCCGGCTCTGGGGCTGGACAGCGACGGTCAGTGGGTCATCGCCTGCGGTACATACGGAGCCGGCGTAGTCCTCATCTGGCCGAAAAGCGGAAGGACACTCACTATAGCACCGACCAAGGAGGTTACCTCCACCCCGGCTCTTGCCGACATCAACCGAGATGGGGAGCTGGATGTGGTCTTCGGCACAAATGACGGCGGGATACTTGCCTATAGCATCGCCGAACCCGGCTTTCCCCTCTGGGAGTTGACAACCAACGGTCCAGTCCAATCATCCGTCGCCCTAGGCGACATAGACGGCGACCAATATCTGGAGGGTTTCGTCGGCTCCCTGGACGGAAACATCTACGGCTTTGACTGTTGGGGAAAGCCACTTCCCGGCTGGCCGCTTAACCTGGGAGGGGGTTACGCCGACGAGGGAATCATCTCCTCACCGGCACTAGGCGACATCAACAGAGACGGATTCTTAGAAATTATAGTCGGCACCGGGATATTCTCCTCTACCTACGGCAGACTTCTGGTCATTGATCGCATGGGGAATATCCTCACCCAGAAGGAAACCGACTGCGGAATCATCTCCTCCCCTCTGCTTGTCAACCTGGACGACGACATCCATCTGGAGATTCTGGCAATCTCATACGATGGTGAGGTTCTGGGTATTGAAGCTGACGGCAGCAACACTGAGGGCTATCCCGGCAAAATTTCCCCCGGTCCAATAACCGCCACACCTACGGTAAACGACCTGGACGGCGACGGCTACCAGGAACTGCTGGTGGCAAGCGACGCCGGCTTGCTGATGCTCTACGACCTGGACGCCCCCCACCAGTTCAGCGCCTGGAATACCTTTCACGGTTCAAGCGACCATGACGGGGTAACCTTGTATATATCATCCCCACAGGAATATCTCACCCTGAACATTGATTTTGACGGCGAAGCTTCTGTCCTATCGTGGAACAGCATAATTGATGCCGACGAATATCGCATTCAGCGCTCCTTCCAGGACCACCCCCAGGACTTCTCTAAGATAGCCACCTTGAGGGAGGATCCCCTCATCTTCCGGGACACCGAACTTACCAAGAGTGGTCGCTACTTCTACAAGGTCTCAGCTTACCGGGACGATTCCGAACTGCTTTATTCCAACCTCTGCTCCATAGACATCAGCCAGAGCCTGACGCAAACCTCTCACTCTCAGATCACCTCCAACTACCCCAACCCCTTCTCCACCAGCACCACCATAGATTACATCATGGGGGAAGCCCAAGCGGAGCAGAAGCTGGAGTTAGCAGTCTTTGATATCACCGGCAAGAAACTGGCAACACTGATAGATGACTACCTTCAGCCGGGAAGTTACAGCATAGATTGGGACGGTTTAACCGACGAGGGCAATCCTGTAGCAAGCGGGGTCTATTTCCTGCGCCTCTCCAACGGCATAGATGTCTCCTCCCGCACCCTGGTGGTGGTCCACTGAGTGGAGAAAAATCCCCCCAAGACAGCTCTTTTTCCCTTGCCAATCGGCAGGATTTTCTTTATAATCGCCTTTAAGTGAAAGTTCCAAATATAAACGGGAGGATATAACCTTGGCTGAAGAGGCAAAGAAAGTAACAGCCCCATTGGATGACGCCACCATCAAGGACTTGAAGATCGGTGACCGCGTCCTGCTCAGCGGCACTATCTACACCGGTCGGGATGCAGCCCACAAGCGCTTGATAGAAACCCTGGAGAAGGGCGAGGAGTTACCCATCCCCCTGGAAGGGCAAGTCATCTTCTATGTCGGACCAGCACCTGCCAAGCCGGGAAAGGTGATAGGTTCTGCGGGACCGACCACCTCCTACCGCATGGACCCCTACGCCCCCAAGTTGATAGAACTGGGTATGGGCGGGATGATAGGCAAGGGAAACCGCGGTAAGGAAGTGCGGGATGCGATGAAGAAATACGGTGCGGTATATTTCGCCTCAATAGGCGGAGCCGCCGCCCTCACCGCCGACACCATCAAGAAGGCGGAGGTGGTTGCCTACGAGGAGCTGGGTCCGGAGGCAATCCGCAAGCTGGAGATAAAGGATATGCCGGTGGTGGTGGTAAACGACGCTTATGGCGGAGACCTCTACGAAGAGGGACGCAAGGAGTACGAGATTAAGTAAATTTCGCTCTTTAACCTTGTTTATGGTGATTAAACCCAGGGAGCCTTTGGGAATTCCCTGGGTTTTTTCTTAGGGGGTTTTTTGCATAGGAAGTTCTGAACCTCCTCTGCGAAGATCCTACACATTAAAAACCCCCCACAAAACGGGGGGCTTGTTTTGATTGGGCTATCCTAACAGACTATCTACGGGAGAGCTTGGCGATGACCAGTTTGGAGATTGCCTTGAGGGTATCGAAGACGCCGACGCCGGAGATGGCGATGGACTCAAAGGCGGGGACCCCGTCGGGGTTTATGTGTCTCTCCATCTGCTCATAGGTCATCACATTGGGTAGGTCCAACTTGTTGTATTGGATGATGTAGGGGATATCCTCCAGGGAATACCCCTGCTTGTTCAGGTTTATTTTCAAATTCTCAAAGGATTCTATATTATCCTCCAGCCTCTCCCGCTGGGAATCTACCACAAAGACGATGCCGTCCACGCCCTTGAGGATAAGTTTTCTTGAGGCGTCGTAGTGCACCTGACCGGGGACGGTGTAGAGATGGAACCGGGTTTTGAAGCCGCGCACCGCGCCCAGCTCCAGGGGCAGGAAGTCAAAGAAGAGGGTGCGGTCGGTCTCGGTTGCCAGACTGACCATCTCACCCTTTATATTGTCGGGGATTTTTTCGTGGATATACAGAAGATTGGTGGTCTTTCCGCAAAGACCACAACCATAATACACTATTTTACAGTTAATCTCTCGGGAGGAATAATTTATGAGAGCCATTTACTACAATCCTTAACCAACTATTCCCTGAACAATTTGTCTATCTCTTCTTCAGCCCCACCCTGGAAGGAGCTGTCCAGAACTGCATCAGCCCTGCGCTCCTCAGCAGAGACCTTATCAAATATGGCGGTGAAGACACTCGCCAACTCCTCACAAGCCTTATTCACCCTCAGCCGGACCAAACCCAAGGTGGTCTTATCATCAAAGACCACCACCAGTATTACCCTTTCTGCGACCATGGAGATGTGGATGGACTCCCTATCTCCCTGGTGGAAGAGGACGGAGAACTCCCTCTCCCCTATGATTTTAGCCAGCTCGCTGGTGGCAGCATAATTACCTGCCGACAGGGAGGCGAAAGCTATGGAATCCATAGATTTCGTCTCTCCCTGAATGGATATAAGCTGACCAGAACGGTCAACTAGGAGGACGAAATTGGATTGGGACTCACTGAGGAGCTGATTAAGGATCGCGTTGACCTTCTCATAATCCTCCTCATAAACTACAAGGTCGGCTTCAGGCATAATAGGTCAATCCCTCCTTGAATCACTCCTGGCGGACCAACTTCCCCAATATTTATGGGGCAAATCGTGTAACTACATTATGATTATATTGAATTTTTTCAAAAATTTCCAGTCTTTTTTTAACTTTTTTATCTATTTTATGTTCCTCCACACGCTCCCCTATCTCCAACAAAAACCTTGCCGACATACCCCAAGATTTGTTATACTTGCAGAAATAAACTATCCAAGAGTCCATCGGCTTAAAAGGAGCGACCATGAGGAAACCATTATACATCCTCATCTGTTTGGTTTTGATGACCGGGGCTGTCGCCTGCCAAAAGAACGATGAGAAGTCGGCAGATACGACGGAGGACACCGGGAATCACTCTGAGATAGACTCATCACAGGACACCTCTCTTGCCCCGGACTTCAGCCTTCCCGATCTGGAGGGTAACATTATCGGTCCTGCCAGCTTCCGGGGGAAGGTGCTCATCATTGACTTCTGGGCTACCTGGTGTCCCCCATGCGTAAAGGCGGTTCCTCATCTCATATCCATGAAGGATAAATATGGACCTCAGGGCTTTGAGGTGATCGGCGTATCCCTGGATACTGGCTCTGATGCCGAGATGCTGGTGAAAACCTTTGCCGAGGAGATGGGCGTCAATTACCCCATGGTCATAGGTAACGACGATGTCGCCGACGCCTACGGTGGAATCACCGGCATCCCCACTTTCTTCATAATAGATAAAGAGGGAAAAATCGTAAAGAGCCGAATAGGATACTCCCCCGACACCGGGAATATGATGGATACAGAGGTGGAGAAACTCCTGGCGGAGTAATAGATGTGGGGCTTTCTGCAACAGGTGGATTACTGGCTTTTTACCCTCATCAATCAAACTCTAACTCTACCCCCACTTGACTACCTGATGATAACCGTGACCGACAAGCGCTTTGGGTGGATTTTCTTCGCTGTAGTTTTGGGGGTTTTGATAGTGGAAAGGCGAGGGGAGGGGTTGGTCAGCCTCCTTCTGGTGGTTGTGGTCATCGCCTGCGCCGACCAGCTCACCTGCTCCCTGCTGAAGCCCCTCTTCGGTCGCCCGCGCCCACCGTATACCCTTGAAGGGGTTCGCTTGATTGTCTCCACCACCACCTCCGGCTCCTTCCCCTCCTCCCATGCCAGCGTGCACTTCGCCGCAGCGACGATGCTCCAACTCCGCCACCGGGGGCTGGGCTGGGTGATGTTCCCCACAGCCATCCTGGTCTCCTACTCCCGGGTCTATGTAGGTGTGCACTATCCTTCGGATATTCTCGGCGGGGCGGTAGTGGGTACAGTGGTGGGGATAAGCGTCTGGGCTCTCTATCTGGCGGTTAAAGAGCTATGGAGGAGAAAACTAGGCTGGGGTCTGCGCAACCAACGGTGCGGTCTTTTTCCTTCAATCAATGCACTTTATGGAAAGGTGTTCTTATGAGCGAGAGGATTAGACTGCAAGAGGAATTGAAGCTGGCGATAATTAATGAGATAACCGCTCAGAAGCTTTACAGCAGTCTGGCAGAAGTATGCTTCAAGGAAACGCCCAAGGAACGGATTCTAGCCATATTGGAGGACGAGAAAGGGCACGAAGCTGAACTGCGCAATCATTATAAGACGTGTTTCGGTAAAGAGCCGGACTTGAAAGATATGGAAGAGCCTAAATTACCTGAGGTCTCCCCCGACCCGGCAACCACCCGTCAAGTCCTAGAGTTCGCCATAAATGAGGAGATAGAAGCGGCGGAACTCTACTGTCGTTACTCCGAAGAGGCAACAGAAGAGGATGCACAGAGGATGTTCCAGGGCTTGAGGGAGATGGAGCTGGAACACAGGACGATCCTCCAGCGGGAACTGGATAATTTAGTTCTGGGAATGGATTGGTTCACCATTGAGAACGCCAGACCTATGGAGGATTAAATGGCGATTGGAAACGAGGATTTTACACCGCCCAAATTTCTAAGAATTGACCCCCGAAGTTTAACATAGACCGAAAAACTTCCAAATTAAGAGGTCTTGACAGGGGCGTGTTAAAATGATAGCATTTACATGAATTTTTTTAAGGGGGCTGGTGTGAGTAAAGAGTTCAGGGCATTTGTGATAGTCTTCCTATTTTTTATACTCCTGGTCTCCCCGGCACTTTCCGCTACCGAATACAATCTGAAGATAAAATCGGGAGAGAATCCAGCGGTCATCTCCTCGGGAAGCGAGCTCTTAGCAACATACGCCCGAGAGGACTTCAGCCTCAAAGTGGTGTTGCTGGAACTGAAATCAGGGGGTAGTGCCGAGGTTGTAGACTCAGTGGTTCTAACCGACACCACCCGGAAAAACACCGCTGTATGTTTGGGCGATATCCTCTCCTTAGCCTTCATTGACGCTGACAGTTATATCCGCTTAAGCTTCATTGAGTTAACTCGCAGTGGTGAGCTGGATTATATCTTCAATAAGGTGCTTACCGAAAAGAGCGCCAGCGCTCCAACTGTCGCCGCCTACGGCAAGAAAGTCTTTGTCGCCTGGGTGGTCAGCGGAGGTGAGGGGAATATCGGGCTATGCTGTCTCTCGGTCAGCAAAAAAGGTAAAGCAAAAATCAAGATTCAGCGCACCCTCTACGACTTCACCACCTCCCTACCCCCTTCCATCACCGTGCTTGACGGTTATCTCTACCTTGCATATGCGGACAACGATGGAGCTGTGCACATAATCCCCTTTGAGATTGAGGAGAAGGGCACCAAAATAGACCTCATCCAGGCAGAGGAACGCCCTTTGAACATCAAAGCCTACACAGCAAATGGCGGTCTTCCTTCCTGCCCACCGGCAGTGGAGACACACGAGGGCGTCCTCTATCTGGGATGGGTGGACTATTCCGATGAGATGATTCACATCCGCTCCTATGAACCCACCGACGGCATTCTAACCATCCATACTGAGGAGAAGATATTCAGAGAGAAAGTCACTCATTTTAATATCTACGAACACAAGGGGAACATCTGGGTCTCCTGGATAGATGACTACAACCCCGGCAGCCGCACCACCTTCACCACCTACACGCAGAAGGTATGGTGAGCGGATTTTCAGGCTGGAAACTTCAAAAGGAAACTATGAAAAAAGTGAAAAAAATATCTTTCGTCCTCCTTCCACTTCTCCTGTCCCTGACCGCTTTGAGTTGGGGAGCATACTATTGGGACTACTTCTCCTATGATTACAACGACTATGGATTCTGGGCGGAGGCTCGAATATACTTGGAGGACGGCGCGGTGATAGAGGGGACCTTCATCTTTGATTCCAGCTTCCTGTGGGTGCTTGACGAGGAGGTGGGAGTAGCTTATCAATTGAATCTTGGGGATATATCCTGGTTTGAGCGCCACGGACGCCGGGGGATGACCATAGCCACCTCCCAGGGAGAAATTATAGAAGCCGAATCCACCTCCTCCTGGAAAAGCGGTCATTCGCTCTTTGTCTATGGCATCCCCGAAGAAAGGGACCTGGACAAAGGTTTGAAGCAGGTGGGGCTGGAGATGTATGTGGTAAATCTGGACCGCAAATACAATCACCCCAAGGGGTTAAAGTATATAAAGCGGGTTGAGCTCCTATCCAGTGAACCGGATTTCGGCGATGTTGAACTACATGATTTCACGGAAGGCGAATTCAAAGTTGAGTAGCATCCATCTTTCAAATAGAGTAGAGAAAGGGGAAAGGTTATGAGAATGATTCTATCAGCAGTATTAATTGGTGGACTTATCCTGGCCGGTCCGGCTCTTGCCGACATCAAATACACCTCGGACATTGAGGTGGTAAAGGGACCGAGCATCACCACCACGGACGGCAACTTCTATGTCGCCTACGCCGACAAGGATAAGGACATCCTCTTCGGCAAGGTTAAACTGGTAACCGCCGGGGGACAGGTAATAGTCTGGCAAACCTCCGCCGACATAATGTATACCACCAATGACAAGCCCGACTGTGGATTCCTGTGGGATAAGCTGATCCTCGCCTTTACCACCGAAGATGACGACGTCAAGATCGTCCTCTTTAACACCGACTTCAATCTTGTCGGAACGACCGAGTATAGTCCTTCAGCCGAATACGGTCCCTCGGTAGCCGGCTGGGATGATTATGTGGTAAACACCTGGATATCCAGTAAAAAACCCGGGGTTACACTTATAGGCTCCAACATAGACCAAATCGGCGCCTACAACAACCTGTGCGATATACGCTACAACGAGCTGGAGGCAAAATCAGAGGCATCACTTGACATCTTCGGTGATTTAGCCACGGTAGTCTGGAGGGGTGACAAGGACAAGGTCCACATCACCTGTTTCGCCCTGCAGTATACCGGCGGGGAGATAAATGTCATCGGCTACCACGACACCGAGCTGGAGGAGAAAACCAAGCTGTCTCCCGCATGCACTTATTCCGCCAATGGAGAGCTTTGTGTGGTGTGGGCTTCCGAGGATACCAATTACATCTTCATGAATACCTTTAATGTCTCCTCCACAGCCGACGCCAGTTCGGTGCGCAAGGAGACCATCACCGTTGACGGTTGCAAAGGCGTAGATGTCTGCATCACCGGCGGAAAGACCTACATCGCCTACGCCAATGAAGACGGACTGTTGACCATCTCCAAGTTCTAAGCAAGCCACCAGCAGAAATAACCACCCCGCCCCCATCTCGGGGGCGGTTTCTTTCAATATATAAACTCCCCCTTTCCCCCCTTGACACAGCCCCCCTTCTATGTTAATTTAACCTATTAAAAATTTCACAATCTCAGCGCTCTGGACTCTCCAGGTGCTGGGGCAATCTTTCCATCCAGAAATTTCATCAATTCTTTCAAAGGGGGCATCCAAGTGGACATCACCAAGACCGGCGTGTGGTCCTGGCTTATGCAGAGAATCACCGCGGTCTACATCTTCATCGGGGTAGTGGTTCACTTTATGGTAGTGCACTATTACATCTCGGTCAAAACCGAGCTGATAGACACCATGGTCACCCGCATCACCAGTATCGGCTGGCAGATATTTGACTTCACCTTGCTAGCCGCGGTAACCTACCACGCCCTGAACGGTATCTATACGGTCATCTGCGATCTGGGCATCTCCCGCAAAGCTCGCAGAGGGTGGACCTTCATCTTCTGGATTCTGGGCATTGCCATCACCGTATTAGGCTTCCTCATCCTCACCCGTCTGGTGGCTGTATCATCCCCCGTCTCCATCAACCCCGTTCCCTCACCGTAAAGGAGGCGTGCGATGATACAGAGATACTTCCGCTACTTTAGGGAGATGAAGCTGAACCCCAATCAAGGGATGTTCACCTTCATCCTCCACCGAGTAACCGGCATAATCCTGGTGATATATCTGTTCATTCACCTGTGGTCTCTCTCCCATGCCTTTGAGGGTGCTGAAGCCTTAAAAAACGCCTTTGAGCTCTACAACACAACTCTCTTCCACATCGGCGAATATCTGCTTCTGCTCTGCATCTTAATCCACGGATTGAACGGTCTGCGCCTTCTCTTAACTGACTTCCTGCCCATCACCAGCAAGCAGAGAGCCCTTTGGTGGTTCTTCTTCATCATCTTCCTAATCATCGCTGTAGCCAGCCTCTTCTGGTTCCTGCCCGAGCTACCCTACAGCTTCATCCAAGCCCGCTAAAGGAGGTTCGCCAAATGAAATACCATCAAGCAATAATCATCGGAGCTGGACTGGCCGGGCTCAGGGCTGCGGTGGAGCTAAACCAGAACAACATAAAGGTCGCCGTCCTATCCCGGGTTCATCCCGTTCGTTCCCACTCGCTTGCCGCTCAGGGAGGGATAAACGCCGCCTTAGGGAATCATCCCCGGGGCAAGGCGGACAGCCCGGAAAAGCACGCCTTTGACACGGTTAAAGGCTCCGACTACCTTGCCGACCAACCGGCGGCACTGAAGATGACCCAGGAGGCTCCCCTACGTATCCGGGAGATGGAGAACTGGGGTTGTCCCTTCAGCCGCACCCACGAGGGCCTCATCGCCCAGCGTCCCTTCGGCGGGGCGGGCTATCCTCGCACCGCCTACGCTACCGACAAGACCGGGCATGTCCTCCTGCACACCCTTTACGAAAAGGCGGTGCAACTGGAGCAAGCGAGCGAGCGGGAAAACTTCGTCTTCTACGATGAATATTTCGTAATTGACCTGGTCATTGACGAGGGACGATGTGTGGGCGTTGTGGCTACGGAGATGGCCAGCGGAAAGCTGGAGGTCTTCCGTGCCGATGCGGTTATGTTCGCCACCGGGGGTGCAGGTAAGATGTATGCCAACACCACCAACGCCCTCATCTCCACCGGCTTGGGTATGGCTATTCCTTACCGAAATGGCGTCCCGCTTAAAGATATGGAGTTCGTCCAATTCCACCCCACAACCCTATACGGCTCCAACATACTGATGACCGAGGGCTGTCGTGGCGAGGGAGGCTTCCTGACCAACGACCAGGGAGAGCGCTTCCTGGCAAACTATCCGGATTCAGCGGTGGCTATGGAGGTATCACCCAGGGACATAACCTCCCGCAACATGGCTAAAGAGATGCTGGCTGGAAGGGGAATCGGCGGAAAGAACTACCTCCATCTTGACCTGACCCACCTGGGGGAGAAGAAGATTATGGCCCGCCTGCCCGGCATCAGAGATATCGCCATGAACTTTGCCGGCGTGGACCCCATAACAGAACCCCTGCCGGTTCAGCCCGGTCAACATTATACAATGGGCGGAATCTCCACCGATGAGAACTGCGCCACCGTTCTCCCCGGCTTCTATGCCGCCGGCGAGTGCACTTGCATCTCCGTTCACGGTGCCAACCGCCTGGGAGGAAACAGCCTGCTGGAGACCATCGTCTTCGGAGCCATCGGCGGAAGGGCAATGGCTGAATATATCACCACCGCCGGTGCCGCCAAAAAGAGCAAAGCCTTTGAGGAGGCTGAAGCCAGGGTGGAGAAGGAACTCTCCGAAATGGAGGGGCGCACAGAGGGAGAATCCTTTGCGGAGATAAAGGAGACAATGGAGAACACTATGACGGAGAAGGTGTTTATCTTCCGCGATGAAGAGCAGTTAAGCGAGGCACTCTCCACCATACAGAAACTCAAAGAACGCTTCAAGCAGGTGGCATTCCCCGGCTCCGGTGGAAGCAGAATCTTCAA
The DNA here is from genome assembly GCA_030602715.1 of Candidatus Coatesiibacteriota bacterium. GTDB lineage: Bacteria > RBG-13-66-14 > B26-G2 > B26-G2 > JAUVZD01 > JAUVZD01. The sequence continues at coordinate 113,179 of JAUVZD010000009.1, read as the reverse complement.
CTTCGGGTTGTATAACATCATGGATTTGGGCGGAAACCTGGATGCCGCCGAATGCACGGTTGCCGGAGCCCTCAACCGCACGGAGAGCCGGGGCTCCCATTTCAGAAACGACTATCCCAAGCGCGACGACGCCAACTGGCTGAAACACACCCTCTGCTACCTGGAGGACGAGCATCCCCGCATTGAATACGGCGAGGTCACCATGGGCTTGTGGGAGCCCAAGGAACGAAAATACTAACCCGGAAAGGAATGAGAAAAATGAGAAAAGAATACACCTTCAAAATACTCCGCTACGACCCCGAAAAGGACCGCAAACCCCACTACCAATCCTTCCGGGTTCCCTATCAAGAGGGGATGACCATCCTGGACGGGCTGTTCTACATCCAGTATAACTTGGACGGCACTCTAGCCTTCCGCAATGCCTGTCGGGCTGGGGTCTGTGGCTCCTGCTCCATGCACATAAACGGTCGCTACCGCCTGGCTTGCGAGACCCAGGTCTCCCATGTCTCCAGGGGGTCGGTTGTATTACGACCTATGGCGAACTTGCCCATCGCCAAGGACCTGATAACCGACATGACCAAATTCTGGGATAAATATCGCTACATCCAACCCTGGCTTATCGCCGGAAAACCGGCACAGGAGAATGCTGAATACACACAGTCTCCCGATGAGCGAGCCAACCTGGACCTGATAATTGATTGCACCCTGTGTGGAATATGCACCCAATCCTGCACAGTTACCGCCACCGATGAGGAATACCTGGGACCTGCCGCCCTGCTAAAGGCTGAGCGCTTCATCGCCGACTCCCGGGATTCCGCTGACTTTGAGCGGCTGGACCTGATAGACACAGAACACGGCTTGTGGAAGTGCCACACCATCTACAACTGCCAACTGCTCTGCCCCAAAAAGATCAATCCCACCGGGTCAATAAAGTCTCTACAACGGCGCATGGTGCACCGCTACCTGGCTTACAACGAGCCCAGCGGACGGGATTAAGCCTAAACTAAAGCAAAAAGCCGGCGGATAATCTCCGCCGGTTTTTTTATATCATCTTTTCCACCCTCAAGTGTTATACTTGCAAAAATGACCGATAAGCAAAAGAAACCCCATCCCACAACGCGGACAATAATTACCGCCATCATTTTATGTGCTGTGATTATTTACGGCGTCTTCCTCCTCACCTTACCCACAGAACACCTGCTGGGCTTTATGGAGGACGACGGTTTCTATTACCTCAAGATTGCCGAAAATATCGCCCAAGGGAGGGGCGCCACCTTTGATGGCATCAACCCCACCAACGGCTTCCACCCCCTGTGGCAGATAGCACTGGTGCCGGTAGCCCGGCTCACCCAGGGAAATCCCGAGTTGACGGTGCGAGTGGTTCTAGCGCTGGAGCTTATGCTTCTGGCGCTGACCATAGTCTTCACCGCCCTCTTCTCCCAGCGGGCTTTCGGCGGATTAGCTGGTCCCATAACCGCCTCGGTCTTCGCCCTACCAGCCTCCCTGGCATTCTTCCTCTCCGGAATGGAGGCGGGGCTGCTTCTGGCGCTCTCCTCCGCCTTCCTCCTCTGGGCGCAAAGGCGTGCCGAGAAGCTCCTTAACCCCAGTGAATATCACCGGGACGACTTCGTTTGCGGATTATTCCTGGGATTAATCTTTTTAGCCCGTCTGGAGGCGGCTCTCTTAGGAATATGCTGGTTCGGCTTGTTGCTCATCCGCTGGCTCGGCGCACGCTTCCCCCATCCTCTTCGCTTCCTTAAAAAAGCGTCGCTCATCGCCTCCCCCCTCATCATCCTCTCTGTGCCTTATCTTACATATAGTTGTATAACCTTCGGACATATACTGACCATAAGTGCCGCCATCAAACATCAGAACATACTCCCCTGGGCGGAGAAGGGCACCCTCATCACCGCTCTACCTCTATACTTTGTGGGGGCGATAATACTCACCATCTGGCTCGTCATCTTTCTCATTAGTAACGCTCGCCGGCAAATCCCCCTCGGAATTGGCATCCGGAAAACCAAAGGCTCCCGCCGTCTCCTGGCTGTCTTCTCCGCTGTCGGCGTTCTGCGCTACCTGGACGGTCTGATCTACACCGACCTGCAGTTCAACAATATGGGCTACGCCCTACTGCTTCTCCCCTGCGCACTGGTAATCGCCGCAGTCGCAGAGGGCATGCGCCGTTGGGGCTTGCGCAGTGGAATGGCGGTGCGGGGAGCGACCGCGCCATGGTTGATGCTGATAGTCATCATGGGAAGCGCCGTCAACGGATGCTGGCAGAAATACCACACCGCCCAATATCGCTGGTATGGTCAGGCATACCAGACAGCAAAGTGGGCAGAACTCCATCTACCGTCGGATGCGGTAATTGGCGCAAACGATGCCGGCATCTTCTCCTACTTCTGCGCCCGGCGGGTGGTCAATCTGGATGGTCTGGTCAACAACTACCAATATCAGGAGAGGCTGAGGCTGGGTGAGCTCGGTGAATATCTGAAAGAGCAAGGCATAACCCACATCGCCGATGTAGCTCTCTTCAACCAGAAACTCCCCGCAGACGGCTCTTATTATCACCATCACGAATATATAATTGTAAGTCGTCTCCACAGGACTGTTGCCGGTGTCATCCTCTTCAGCTCCAGCGCCGAACTCTATCGCTCCTGGACCTTTCACGCCGGCGCCGGGAGCGAGGGAGCAGTCATCATCTGGCGTATCGGCGCAAATACCCCGCTCCTGGCAATGAGCGAGGAGAAGCTTTCACTTTCTTCTATAGATTCCCCTTGACCGACACCTCCCTCCGTGCTAAATTTGGTCAATTTGTCGTGTCAAAAGATAAGCCTGAAAGGAGCCCAAGGATGTCCGTTGATTTGCGAGGTGAACATTTTGCCAGCCTTGCCGACTTCACCCGCGAGGAGCTGGAACAGCTCATTGACCTCTCCCTGCGCCTGAAACAGGAACGCTACATCGGCAACATTGATGACGCCCTGGAGAACCTGACCATGGCTATGATCTTTGAAAAACCCAGCCTGCGCACCCGGGTCTCCTTTGAAGTAGCCATGAACGACCTGGGGGGCAGGGCAATCTACCTGGCGCCGACCGATATCGCCCTGGGGGAACGAGAGACCATTGAGGACACAGCCATCGTCCTCTCCTCTATGTGCCACATCATCATGGCTCGGGTCTTTGAACACTCCAAGATAGAGGAACTCTGCGAACACTCCGCCGTGCCGGTGATAAACGGTCTCTCCGACCTGCTACACCCCATGCAGGGGCTGGCGGACTTCATGACCATAAAGGAGAAACTGAGGACAATCGCTGGAAAGCGCTTGTGCTTCCTCGGCGACGGCAACAATATAGCCCATTCACTGATGCTGGGGGGAGCGATACTGGGCTGTTCTGTAACCGTCTGCTGTGCCCAGGGCTACGAACCCGCCAAGGAGATAGTAAAGAAAGCGGATGAACTGGCTAAAGAGAGCGGCGCCAGGATGGAGGTTATTTACGAGCCGGAGAGGGCGGTAGCCGACGCCGATGTTGTCTATACCGATGTGTGGGCTTCAATGGGGCAGGAGAAGGAAGCGAAAGAGAGGGTAAAAGCCCTCTCCGCACTACAAGTAACCGAGGAATTATTCGCCAAAGCCGCCCCGCAGGCTATACTTCTACACTGCCTGCCGGCACACTACGGCGAGGAGCTGACCTACGATGTCAGTCGCCACCCCAGAAGCGCCATATTCTCGCAGGCGGAGAACAGATTGCACACAGCGAAGGCGGTGCTCCTGTCGGTAATGTAGGGAAATTCAATAATCCCACGATCAAACAAGGCGTCACAGGGCGCCTTCATCTTATCCCATAATTCCTTGACTTCTCCATCTTTTAAGAATAAAATATATTTACCAACCGCAGTTGATACCTCATCCTTTCACCCAAATGTAGAAAGGAGTGGCAATGTATAAAAATATCATTCTCTTCCTCCTGGCTCTCACCCTCACCGCAAGCCCCCTCCTGGCAACAATCTACATCCCCGAAGAGGAGCTTTCCATAAACCCCATGCTGGGCGACCAACCCGGTCTCGCTTTTACGCCCCCTCCCATCCAGCAGACTTTAGGTTACAAGACCTGGATGGATGAGTTCTATGCCGAGGCTGAATTCATAACCACCTTACAGGTGCTGGACCCCGATGACCCCAACTACGGCGGAATGAGGGAAGGGGAAGACGGCGGAGACGGTCATCTATGGGATATCATCCAGACGGATAACACCGAGGAATCCATCTGGGTATGGTGCCGATACCACGAACTGTTCGGCAGCAATCCCTTCGCCGACAATACCTCCGCCGCCTGGCAATATTGCCTGGCAAACCCCGGCTGGGAGGAGGAGGGTGGCGCCGGCGGTTACTACCGCAATTATGTATCCGCCTGGGGGCTTCTGTGCGCCATGAAATACAAACAGGCAACCGGCGACGACACTTACGACAGTTACGGAGAGAGCTGTGCCCAGTATCTCTGCGACTGGGTGCTGGACTATGAATCATCACCGCTAAACTTATTGGTAGACATATGGTCCGCCGGCTGTCTATACATCTATGGAGACTATGTGGGAAACGACACCTATAAGCAATCGGCAGTTGACCGGGCGGAGGACATAAAGACTCATGTAGAAACTATCACCATCTTTCTAAGTTATGAAACTTGGGCAATGAGCGGAGGCGCGATAGTCTGGGGTCTGGTCAATTCCTATTTCCGTGAAAATCCCGACGAAACCGTGGAGTGGCTCACTACCTATGCGCCGGAGATGGAGACCTATGTATCCGCCGGTTCCTGGCAAAACGCCTGGAACGCCTGGTATATGCTGGGTCATTATGCCACCTGGAAAGAGACCGACGACACCACCTATCAGGACAACTACGATTGGCTACTCAACCATCTGATGGAGGAGGACGGAGACGACGATGGGGGAATTCCGGCGGCGGAGGTGGACCCCGACGATATGGACCAGAGCTGGGTCTCCAACTACCTCACCTTTATGGGCTACGACGGCCACTTCCAGGGCGATATTGATGTAGAGCTAATCTTCTTTGAGGCGAAACCGATTGCGGAAGGTGCACTCCTGCAATGGGAGATAATCGCTGATGAGCCCATCATGGGCTTCAATCTCTATCGTCGAGAGTTGGATTCTCCATCAAGTGGACCTACCCCCGCAAGTCTCAAGTCCAAACTGAACGGCGATAGCTGGAGAAAGATAAACACCGCCCCCATCACCGGTCTGAACCCCTACAGCTTCACCGACCGGGAGGTTGATAAAGATACCACCTACGAATTCAAACTGGAAGCGCTCCTTTCCAGCTCCCTCTCAATTCTCGGCAACACCGAGGTAACCATAGATACCATGCCAGCGGCTTTTACCATCACCTCGGTCTATCCCAACCCGGCTTGCGATTATGTAACCATGGCCATCTTCCTTCCCCTAAGCTCAACGGTGCAGATAACCCTCTACGACCTCTCCGGACGGACGGTCCTGCGCCACAATCTCAGGGAGATGGGAGAAGGCGTTCACACAGTAAAATTTGAGACCGTTGAACTTTCCGAGGGAACCTACACCATAGTGGCAAAAAGCGGAGCTGAACGGTCATCTGCGCAATTAGTAGTGGTGCGATAGAGGAAAGCTAATGTGCAAATGATAAAAGGCGGGGCGAAATTCCCCGCCATTTATCTTCCGTTGATGAGATTATAAATTCGGCAGGGCTTGCACCCTGCCGAATTGTGTCATTTCTAGGGCAAAGTCCCTAATGCACCACCACCATACTACCGCTGGCGGTCTCCGAATTGGCGTCAAGGTGGAGGGAATAAACTCCACTCGCCCATTCGCTGGTGTTCAGCTCCAGGTAATGGATACCGCTGGAATATCCTTCCAGACTCTCCAATCTGGTAACCAGACGACCGGAGAGATCGTAGACCGATAGGCTGATATGGGCGGGTGACATATACTCCGGAATGGTAAAGGTCAGTTTGGCATAGGTGTCGGCCGGGTTGGGGAAACTGCAGGCTAAAGCGAAGGTGTATCCGGATACGACGCAGGTATCCTCAGCAGCGGCAGCTACATGACCCGCGCCTATCTCCACCGCCTCCAGGCGATAGATATAGGTTCTTCCCACCTCCACCTGCGAGTCGTTGAAGTAGTAGGGGTTGGAGCCGATGATCAGTTCGTCGTTGACTTTCACAAATTCAATCTTTACAGACCTAGCGGATAGAGGACTATACGAAGCTTCATTCACTTCCCGGCGATAGATGTTGTATCCATACTCACAATCGGTCTCCACAGTTCGCCAGTAGAGCTCAACGCTGGTATCCAGGGGAACTGCGGAAAACTCGCTGATGATGACCGCGACTTCAGGCATATCGGTATACTCAATGCTATCGGTCATGGTGTCGATATCCTCGCCATCATAACCGCCGAAGACCCAGATACCGGGACAACCATCATCCTTAACCGATTCGGGATAGAACTCAACCGCATGGTTGCGTCTCTCCTGGTTGAGGTCATCGTCCAAGGTCCAGGTGTTGGCTATAGTGTCGTATAAGTAACAATTGCTACTTTGTTCAGGCCAGTAGCCGTAGCCGGGGACTACAATAATCCCGGGAAGATAGTCGGCATCGGAATCAAAGCCCACACCGAAGCTCTCGTCTAAGAAATCCGGGCAGTCGGCGACAGACGCATCGTCCCAACCCGAACCGGGGTCGGTGAGGTCCAACCGTTCACAGAGATTAGTGGGATAAAGATAGTCTTCTTCCCAGAGTTCGGTTCCCCCGAAGCAGTATAGATAATCATCTACGACGGCGGAGACTATGTAGCCCCGAGCTACGGTCAGTTGGGAACCGGTGTCGGTCCACCTATTGCCCGAAGACTGCGTGGGGTCAAAGATCCAGCACTCATCGGTAAAACACGGAGTGACATTGGGGTTGAAACCACCGAAAACGAAAGCCTTATTGTCATATACCCCCACAGCGGCACCGAGATAAATCTCCGCAAAGGGCATACTGTCAGCAAGAGGCAGTGTAGCAGTGGTGTTGGTATCCGGGTAATAGACCTGAACGATTGGAGTTAAAATGTCGCCCTCCATACGCCCTCCAAAGACATAGATGCCCCACTGACTCCCGTCGTCTAGTAAGGCACACTGATAATTGGAGATGGGAGTCTCCATTACTGCGCCGGTGTCAGTGAAGGTCAAACTCTGGGGGTCAAAACTCCACACTGTGCCGTTAGTGGTGTTATCCTCGTTTCGCCCTCCCAAGAAATAGATCAATCCAGTTCCCGAATAGTAACAACCGTCAAAGCGAGCGATACCCTGTGGGCTGGTGGGAAAAGACCCATCATATATCCAATCCAGAGTTAAAGCCTCCCCGGCAAGACCGGCGAGCAAGAAAATTGATGCACATACCAAGAATGTCGTCCTTTTCATCGCTCTCTCCTTTCACCTTAAGATAAAGTTAAGAGGAAGAATTTATACATATTCTATCTTTCCATTTGGTAATTGTCAACAGAATAATTCACTGCAAAAGAGACGACTCATACAAACCGGCACGCCCTATTACAGTCAGTCCCTCATCTGAAGAGAGCCTTGATTTCACCCAAACTGGTCGGTTGAACGGAAGTTGTCAGACTGACCACCACACCTACCCCCAACTCCGATTCAACGATGTAAAGCTCGGGAAATGTCTTCCAGTCCGGGTCGGTCTGCTCAAAATTCCCATAGGAACGGACATACCAACTGTCCATGTCCACACAGAAGTAGAAGGGTGGATCAGGGGTAACGCCGGCGCTCCAGCGAGGGAAATAACAGAGAAAGAAGACATTATCCTCCCAGGATATCAGCACCTCTTCCTCGGGGATGTGGTCCACATTGGTCCAATTTGGAGCGAAGGGAATATCCTCGGAGTGGGTATAGGTCTCCTGCCAGATGATATTAAATACATCCGGAAGACCGTCAACCTCTGGACAAATTGCCAGCTCGTAATTGCATGCGGAGCTCAACTGCCCCTCTTTGCGGGAAAATGCCAGAATTATGTTCTCTATCCGCAGAAATTGGTCCTCTGGAAATTCGTCAGAAAGCTTCTTGGCAAATCCCACCCAGCCCCCAACCCATTCGGAGTACCAGTTTATGCCGTTCTCGTAGCTTCCGTCGTCAAAGCGCAATTCGTAAGAATCCTGGGGGCTATTGCCACCGCCCGGCTGTAAAGGAACGATGGAATACGGCAAATCACCTGCCGAGAAGGTGGGAAAGACAACCACAAAAAGGACGATAAAAAAGTATCTGAGGAATTTTTCCTTCATCTCAAAATCGGTCCCAAGTCTCCTTTTCAAAAATATAACACAGCTCTTAAGAAAATACAACCACAGATTGGTCATTCGGTAATTTTTTTGCCAATTGAGTAATGCCTACCATAGATTCATAATTTACATAATGCAATCTCCAAGCTCGCTCACACTACCCCGGTTTCAATCCCCTCGCTTCTCATCCACCTCAGCCACCGCATCCTTCAACCTGCTTATGTTATCCGTCTCCGTGGGGTCCGCCCGGTTGAGCATAGCCAGATACAGACTCACAAAGTCCCCCATGTATATCGCCTTCAGTGCCTTTTCCAATCTATTCTCTCCGCTCACGGTAATCTCCACCACCGTTGCCTTCCTCTCCTCAGCCATCGCCAGGGTAACCTCTATCTGTTTTGCCAACCAGGGGTTCTCCTCACCGTCGGTCAAAGAAACCAGCACCACTCTCTCGCCGACACAGGCTCTATCCACCCAACCTATCACCTGATTGTGGCAAAGCTCGGGAAAGACATTGTAGAAGGCGAGCACCTTGCTGTTCTCTTGCAATTGTCCGCACCAGCGCTCTGCAGCCACCCCCATCACCCCAACACCCCCGTAAACTAAAGGAATGTTACCATGAAGCTGGCGGGCTAGGCTCTTGGCGGAATTATCCCTCTCCGCTCGCTTCCTCCCCACCTCCTCCGCCACACCCTGCAACGCTTTAACCAACGACTCCACTTCTTCATCCCCGATGGAATAGATACCCAGACTGTCCAATATCTTGAGTAGGGGGATAAACAGGTATCCCAGAGAAGCCCGAGGGGGCATTCCTTTGGGAATGATAACAACCGATTGCTTTTTCTCCTTTGCCAGTTGGGATAACTTCCCACCGCTGGTTAGCACGACAGTCGGCGCCTTTCTCTCCAGGGCGGATTGGTAGGCACTAAGGGTCTCCAGGGTATTGCCGGAATAGCTCACCGCCACCACCAGCGTATTTTTATCAACCCAAGCGGGAAGCTCATAGCCACGGTGCACCGCGAGGGGGACGGAACTCTCCCCCTCGGCAAGGGCACAGGCTAAACTGGAGCCGATGGCGGAGCCCCCCATCCCCAGGAAAAGGACCCGCTTGGATTTCCTATACAAATGCGAAAGGTCCGCTTGGGAGGCGATCTGCCAAGCCCTACTCACCTGGTCGCTGAAGCTCTCAACCAGGCCAGCCATATCGCTCTTATCCAGCTCCTCGTAAAGCGCTCCGCTGTCCAACTCACTCATAAGCACTCCACAAATGATCTACCGTTCATACCGCCAAAAAGGATATATTATCCCCCGGGGGAAGTAAAGGATAAAGTTGCAGATTTGCCTTGACTTAGTATCAAACCAATAATAGTATTATACAGGCACAAGAGCTGGTAACCAAAAGGGAGAAGGTTGATTGAAAATATTGGCTGCAACAGCCGGTAGCTTGCCGGCGAGGAAACGTGCGGATTACATTGTAGAGCTTGCTGAGAAGTTGGACGCTGAGTTGATTGTCCTCCATGTGGTCGCCGGTCAAAAGGATTACGCCGATGGAGAGAAGGCTCTGGACATCTTCAAGTGGAAAAGGCGCTCTAAGCCCCTCAAATCCATCCTGCGCATCGGCGAGTTAGCTCCTACTATCGCCAGGACCGCTAATGTGGAGGAAGCCGATTTGATTATTTTGGGCATTGAAGGGGGTATAGACTCCCTGAACAATATCTGTCGGGATGTGGCTAAGGAGACCGATATATCCATACTCCTTGTGCCGGACCTTTAGTTGAAACCTAGTGCAAATCATAAACAAAGGGGGAAGAGATGCGCTATCTATCCCTTCTACTATCACTTGTCTTCCTGGTTTTATCGTTCGGATGTGGCGATGGAACCAAAGACCGGGTCACTATCTCCGAAGACATAAAGCCGGCTACGGTGGAATCATTAGGCGTATCTTTAATTAGTGCCACTAAGATGCTGGAGGATGTAGACCGGCTCATTCGTGAAAAGAAGATTGATGAGGGGCTAAAAGCCCTGGCAGATGCTTATAACTACATCTACCACATCAACAACTGTTACCTGCAGTTGATGAACGCTCGTTCCTACACCTTCCACGCAATGCTGTATGCCGAGGTCAAACGTTACTCCGATACTCGGGATTATCTGGGGAAGGCGGTCTCTAACTTGCAGTCAGCGGCAGGCCTTCCAGGAACCTCAGAGGTTGAGAAGTCCCAGATAGAAGACATCGCCAAGAAACTCTCCGCAATCGGCGATGTGATTGAGACCGAGAAGAGCAAAAAGCTACCCGAATTAGGGGATGTCTATCGTGAGATGTGCACTACGATTGATAACATAGCCGAGGGCACCGAGGAGACGAGCGAGGAAGAGGGCAAGTAGAACGAAAAAAAGCTACAGGAAGGCTGATGAAGGGACTGTTGGTTCCGCCAACCGTTCCTTCTGGAATTCTTTTCTTGCATGGTAAGTTAGTATTTTTTCAGCAATATGTTATAATACAAACAAGACTAGTATAATAGTGGACATTGACCGCAAATAAGGGGAGCTTTCCGGCTCCCCCTATTTTATATTCCTCTTCCCCAATCGCCCCTCTTAAGTTAGAATAAATGTTACCATATTTGGAGGTTCTGATGGACTTCAAAGATGCCCAAGCCCGTGTAGAGGAACTACGCCGACTCATACGCTACCACGACTACCAGTATTATGTCCTGGCAAAGCCCAAGATAAGCGATTACGAATACGACCAACTCCTCCGTAAACTTCAGGCGCTGGAGGAGCAGTTCCCCCAACTTATCACCCCGGACTCCCCCACCCAGCGAGTGGGCGGGGAGCCCATTGAGGGTTTCGTCCAGGTGCGCCACGAAGTGCCTATGTTATCCCTGGACAATGTCTATGACTCTGAGGAACTGCACGAATTTGACGCCCGGGTCAAGCGGGGGCTGAGCCTTCCCCTGGAGGAAGATGTAGAATATATGGTGGAGCAGAAATTCGACGGCGTGGCGGTCTCGCTGAAATACATCGGAGGGAGTTTTACCCTGGGCGCCACCAGGGGAAACGGCGAGGTAGGCGACGACATCACCCATAATCTGCGCACCATACCTACCATCCCACTCACCATCCCCGATAAAGGGGAACTTACCATTCGGGGCGAGGTGCTTATGCCCATCTCCGGTTTTGATGAGCTCAACCGCTCCCTGGTGGCGGAGGGAAGGGAGCCCTTCGCCAATCCCAGAAACGCCACCGCTGGTAGCCTCAAGCTCCTAGACCCCCGCATAACCGCCAAACGTCCCCTGGAATTTTTCGCTTACTATCTCATAGGCGACGAGGACATCGCCACCCAGCATTGCGCACTGGAGAGACTTGAAGAGCTGGGCTTCAAGGTCAACCCACGCCGCACCCTCTCCTCGGGTTTGGTAGGCGTGGAGGAGTTCTACGAGAGGTGGTCCGTGCAAAAGGAGAAGCTGGACTACCATGTGGACGGCATCGTGCTCAAACTAGATCGCTTTGAGCTATGGAATATCCTGGGAAAAACCTCCCGCTCACCCCGTTACGCAGTGGCTTATAAGTTCGCCGCCGAGCAAGCCACCACCACCCTGGAGGAGGTCCTCTACTCCGTGGGACGAACCGGGGTCATCACCCCCATCGCCATCCTCACTCCGGTGCGCCTCTCCGGCACCATGGTCAGCCGGGCAAGCCTGCATAACTTCAATGAGGTGGCTCGTCTGGACGTCCGCAAGGGGGATACGGTGGTCATCCAGAAGGCTGGGGAGATCATCCCCGAAATTGTTGAGGTGCTTTACAGCAAACGACCGAAGGAGGTGGCTAAGAAACCCACCCACCCCCCCACCCACTGCCCCATCTGCGCAACCGAGCTGGTCCGTGAAGAGGGAATGGTGGCTCTAAGTTGTCCCAACATCGCCTGCCCTGCTCAGTTGAAGGGCAGAATCCTGCACTTCGCCGGTCGGGGGTCAATGGATATTGAGGGGATGGGAGACGCCCTGGTGAGCCAGCTGGTAGAACGGGGACTTCTAGCCGATGCAGGCGACATCTACTCCCTCACCCTTGAACAGCTCATCTCCCTGGAGCGGATGGGCGAAAAGTCCAGCCAAAATCTCCTGGACGCCATTGAGGAAAGCAAACGGCAACCATTAGACAGGCTCTTGAACGCCCTGGGCATCCCCAATGTCGGCTCTACCACGGCGGTTGACCTCGCCCACAATTTCGCCTCTCTGGACGCTCTGGCTGGCGCCAGCCCCTCCCGGCTGGAAGAAGTGGAGGGGGTGGGTCCGATAGTGGCTTCCTCCATACAGTCCTTCTTCCAGGTGGAGGGAAACCGCCAGGCGATAAAGAAGCTGAGGACTGCCGGGGTCAACTTCCAAGCCGAACAAGTTCCCTCGGCTGTGGAGAGCGAGCTTTCCAGAAAAAACTTCGTCTTCACCGGGAGCTTAAAGGATTTCACCCGTGAGCAAGCCGCCGAGGAGGTCATCCGCCGAGGGGGAAGGGTGAGCTCAGCGGTGAGTAAAAATACCGATTATGTGGTAATCGGGAAAAAGCCCGGTTCCAAGCTGGAGAAGGCGAGGGGGCTTGGAGTGACAATACTCTCCGAGGAGGAGTTCACGGCTTTACTGGAAGGAAAGAATTTATGAGCCCCCTCCGCTCATCCTCTTCCTCGCAAGACCAGCAGACCCTCCCTCAGCCCAAACCGCTTGAAGAGGGGGAGGGCGTTAAGCGGGTAATTCTGGTCTTTGTGGACGGCTTTGGGCTGGGGAGAGCGGACAAGGAGAGCAACCCCATCTTCCGCTACCGCTTCCCCGGGCTGGAGAGGGATTTAGGTCCCTTCTTTGAGATGGAGTTGGGACAGTATCGCCGCAAGGAGAAAGGGATACTCCTGTCCATAGACGCCTGCCTGGGGGTGGAGGGATTGCCTCAGAGCGCCACCGGGACCGCCGCCCTGCTCTGCGGGCGAAACTTCCCCCAGATGACGGGAAAACATCTCCCCGGTCTTCCCAACTCCTCCCTGAGAGAGTTGATTGCGGAGGACAACCTCCTGCTCCGGCTCAAGAACAAGGGTATCCCCGCCGTCTTCGCCAACGCCTACCGCAGAGGACGGCTCACCAGATACAAACGCAAGCGCCCCTCGGTAACCACAGTCGTCGCCCAATCGGCAATGGAGCATCTCTACGACCTGGACCAACTGCGTGAAGGGGAGGCGGTCTACCACGACATTGATAACTCCACGCTGATTCTACAGGGCTACGAGGTAAAATACATAACCCCCCGCAAGGCTGCGGAGAATCTACTCGCCATCTCCCGAAATTACAGCTTCACCCTCTTTGAGTTCTTTCAGACCGACCTGGTGGGGCACTCCCGGGATATGTATATGGCCGGCAAGATACTGTTCAAGCTCTCCGAGTTCATCGGGGGGATGGCGGACCACCTGCTGGAGGACACCGCCTTGATAATGGCATCGGACCACGGCAACTTTGAGGACCTGTCGGTAAGCGGTCACACCCGCAACCCGGTCCCGCTGGCCATAATCGGACCCCAGCCCCTGATGGACCTGGCACTTGACCGGGTGGGCGACATCACCCATATTGCGGGCTTAGTGGAGGAGTGGCTGGGAGGGTAGTGATGTGAACGTACAGATAAGGATAAAAATTCGGTATTTATTAGCTACCAATTTCAATTTTTTTAATGCTATTGTTATTTAATATGACTTGACACATTATTCTTGATATATTATAATAACCACACTAAATTAGAATGCAAAGATTACCGCAAAAACTTTCTTATGAATCTTATTGTGGCTAGTGTATTTCTCTTGAATCTTAATTTGGGGGCAATCTAAATGAGTAATGGCTTAACTTCTAATGTAATAAATAGGATTACTGAGATGCACAAATGCCACGGCTATAGCCTTTTTCGGCAGTTTATTATCACTTGCGCAATTTTACTTGAAACAATAATAATTGAAATTCACCAAGATAATAATTCCGATATTATTGATAAGTTTGAGAAGGAAAAAGGAAGACCTCCAACTCTTGGACAAATCCTTTATTATAATGAAACAAAAAAGCTACTGACTACAGAATTGAATGAATTATGTAAGAAGTTTCTTGGACTTCGCTACCTAGGCTCATTATTCTTCATTGAACGTTGATAATAAAGATGCTGAATATGTATTAGAAATTATTAATGATTTTGCTGAAGAATTAATAAAAGCACATAAGAAAAAACCGGAAGTCATTAAAAAACGATGGACCTTTTTAGCAAAAAAAATTGGAGAATCAAGTGAATGGAGGTACTTCTCTGAAGCACAAACAATATTATGCGAACCATGTGGAATAGAAGATGCGACAACCGGACCTCCTCGTAAAGGTACATATATGAGCGTTTTCGATAAAATAATCTATTTTATGCCAAATATAGTTAAAGTTGTATTCGCATTATTGTTTAAATATAGGCCAATAAGTATTAAAGACATATTTCATCACTCTGATAGATTAAGAATAAGCCAATATATAAGCAAAGAAGAAATGTATAAATCAATAATAATATTACAAGACAATCGGTTAATTTTCTTAGAAAGACCCATTACTAACAAAATTGAAGATTCAATTATAGGATATAATGAACCAGTCTATATTCAAGCTCGTAAGTATTGTTATATATTCTGGGATAACCTAATGGGAAATTATCTTGAACTAGACCCAGAAAGACCAGAACCTCTGTTTAAGTAAAGGAGGTGGTTTACGCAATAAATTTAAAAGAAGATTATCAATAAACATAGTTAAAATAAGAAAGGAGAAAAAATGGGAAAAAGCAAATTAACAACAACAGCCGAGATTTTCACAATTTTTAATACTTTTTTTGTAATTTCTGTTTCAATATTCGGTTTATTAATCTACACACAAGTAAATGTTACTGAAGAATCTTTGAATGAGATACAGGAAATTATACACGAAACTCTCTCCAGCACACAGGAGGAGTTAGAAATTGCTCGTCCGCACTACAACCTTGTTGTAGGTTTTTTTGATCCAGATGCAAAAAGTAACCAACAAATAAAAGATGAAATCAGCCTAACACTAGGAAAAACCGAACAACTAGACATTAGAATATGGAACATTACTATTCCTGTTATGCCTGAAGAAAAACCAAAATCCGGAGAGGCAACAAGACGAGCAGATGATGTATCATGTATTATTGAGTTCCCTTCTTGTTTTAATGTAAGTTTACCCTACACAATCTATAGTGGTGTATATCCACAAAGAGTTTACCAGTATGGTGGTGGATATTTAGTAGGAATCGACTATGGTGAGGACTACGCTTTACACCCAGATACAAATTTTGTTTTTAGGGTTAATGTTACTCCTTACAAAAAAGGTGATTTTCAAATTAAAGTAACAGCAGATGCTAACAACCCAAACACCCCAGAACCATCATTCCAAGGTGAATTAACTATACACGTAGATTAATGCCTGAAAAAAAAAGAAAAATCTTTTTTCAACCTTTTTAAAAAGCTCCCTTATAAAAATAGGGAGCTTTTAGTTCAAAACACCATTACTCTAAGTCCGCATCTCCTCCTGCTTTGCCGCCGGAAATAAAATATTGTTCAATATCAGCCGATAGCCCGGCGAATGGGGGTGGTCGACCAGGTCGGTGGGCTCCTCGCCTATCAGATGTTGAAAATCCTCCGGGTCGTGCCCGGCAAAAAAGGTAAAACAGCCCTCTCCCCGGGCGCCGTAGATGTATTTCGCCTCCGGCACCCCGTCCACCCGGGCCATGATGATGACATCCTTCTTAATCTTATCCATCTGGAAGGCGGTGCACTGTCCCATAAACTCCGGTAGGCTATCCACATGGCATTGGGTGAGCAGGGTGGGGATGGGGTCCTGTTTGGCGGAGAACTCAAAGAGGGTATAGTGGGTCGGCGACTGCCCATAGACGGTGGGGGCTAGACTGCGAGGGGTGTCTATATCCGAGTGCTCATACTGCAGGGTGTTCTCGTGGCAGCGAAAATCGGTGAAAGCAAGACACTTGGAATAGTCCAGCTTGTCGTTGTAGTCTGCGCTCATCCCGTCGTAGTCGTAATAGACATCGCATATGTCCAGCCCCTCTGCTGACAGGGCGATATCCAGCGTATCCGTCGCCGAGCACATAGCGAAGAGGAAACCGCCGGAAAGTACATACTCCTTTATCTGTCGGGTTACAGCGCCCTTCATCTGGCTGACCTTCTCAAAGCCAAGGGCACGGGCGGTCATCTCCTCGGTGGCGACCTCCTCCATATACCAGAGCTGGTCGTGAAAGGCGGAGTAGAAGCGACCGAACTGACCGGTGAAATCCTCGTGGTGGAGGTGAAGCCAATCAAATTCCGCAAGAGCGCCCCCCAGAATGTCCGGGTCCCAGACGATGGTGTAGGGAATCTCGGCATAGTCCAGTGCCATATGCACCGCATCGTCCCAGGGGTTGGCGTTGGGCGGGGAGTAGAAGGCAATCTTGGGCGCCTTCTCCAGCAGGATGACCTCCATGTTGCTCTCCTCTATGATCTGATATATCGCCCTGGGGTCGCTGACATTCTCCCAACTGACCTGGAAATGGTCGGCAAGTTCGGCGAAGCCCGCTGGGCTGTCAAGCATAAAGGAGCCCCCCCGATAGTTCAGAAGCCACTCCACATTGAACCCCTGGGAGAGAATATTATAGACCAGTCCGTAAGCTTTCAGATGGTTGCTCTGGGTGTAGTCCATGGGGATGAGCACCTTCTCCCCCATTGCGTAACCCGCCAGGAGGGAGAAAACAGCTGAGGTCATTACCAGCGAGATAATAATCAATTTGCAATTTTTTCTCATCTGTCTTATAATCTCAAAAAGAGTCAGCGATGTCAAGTACTGCAAAGATCTTCATAATCGTGACCATCCCTTCACAAACCATAAAAGAATGGGTGATTTAGATGCGTCCGATGGTCGTCGCCGAGCAGTTTTATCCCGGCTCCAGGGAGAGACTCCAAGCTGAGGTGGAAAGCCTCATCCCCGAAGGCGAGAAGGCTTCTTTCTATCGGGGAGCGATAATGCCCCATGCCGGCTATGTCTACTCCGGCAAGACCGCTGGTCTGGTCGCCGCACGCCTGCAGGTGCCGGAAACAGTGGTGGTGCTGGCTACAAATCATAGCGGAATGGGGAAAGACCTCTCCGTGCTGACCGAGGAAAACTACGCCACCCCCCTGGGCGAGCTTCCCCTGGCGGAAACCCTCGCCGATACTATCCTTAAAGGGGGGGTATTCAAAGCCGATTACTCAGCCCACCGCAACGAACATTCCCTGGAGGTGGTTTTGCCCTTCCTACAGGGACGCCGCGATGTTTTCTCCCTTCTGCCGGTGGTGGTCGCCCGCATTTCGCCAGATGAACTTACCCGGTCAGCCAAGGAGTTGGCTTCCGCCATCCAGCAGGTGGAAGGGAAGAATGACCGTGTGCTCATCGTCGCCTCAACGGACATGAGCCATTATGTTCCCGAAGAAGTTGCTCAGAGTTTGGACCGAATGGCTATCAATCACATATTGTCCCTTGACGGTCCCGGGTTGATAAAGACGGTGCAAGAAAATAACATCACTATGTGCGGGGTTTTCCCCACCGCGCTCCTCCTGGAGACGGCAAAGCTTTTAGAAAGCACTGAAGCCGAGCTGATACATTATACCACCTCTGCGGAGGCAAGCGGTAACACCAGCCAGGTGGTGGGTTACGCCGGTATAGTAATTCCCTGATATTGAGGTTGATTCTTTGTTCTCTCGCTTACTCGCCCATATTCGCATCCTGCGACCCATCAACATGCTCATGATAGGAGCCACCTCCCTCCTCGGCTACCATCTTGCCTACGGCGACTGGCTCTCACCTCGCTGTTGGCTCACCGCATTAGCCATCGCCCTGGTCTCCGGCGCCGGCTACATCACCAACGACCTGGTGGATCTACCCACAGACCGCCTCAATCGTCCCCAGCGACCCCTCCCCTCAGGGCGAGTATCCATCCCCGCCGCCATGGCTATGGCTGTTGTAATAGGCTTAACCGCTCTGGCTATGGGGTTCTGGTTGGGTTGGCAGATGTTGATATTCACCGCCGTCCTCATCGTCACCTGCTTAACATACAGCCTGTGGCTCAAACCACAAGCCCCATGGGGCAATCTGGCCGTAGGAGCCCTGACCGCCTCCAGTCTCCCCTTCGGCGCACTTTCCGCCGGGGGATTGGACCAACGGTTGATATTACCCACAGCGCTTGCCTTCCTGCTAAACTTGGCAAGGGAGATATATAAAGATGTGGAGGACACTTCAGGCGATATGGAGATGAAAGCACGCACCCTGCCCATAATTCTGGGACCCGAACCGGCGGTCAAGGTGGGAGGAGTTGTCCTCCTGGCTTACGCCGTCTTTGCGGTTCTACTCTATTTTCAGGGAGGCTGGGGCTGGGGATATTTGGCGACCATCATCCCCCTGGGCGCAATCCCGGCTACAGTGATGTCCGCCTTCTCGTTCTTTAGACCTAAGAAAGTGAACAGCGGGTTAATCCAACGGGGAATAAAAATATTGATGTTGGTCACTTTAATTGCTATTATTATTGGGTTCAATCTGCGCTAATTCCGCAACCGTGGAGCAAATGTAATGCAAAAAGACGAGATGGCAGACCGGGAGTGGAAGATACTGGTGGTAGATGATGAGCCATCCATTCGGGAGATTATCACCTTCAACCTGGAGGTCGGGGGCTACATCGTGGAGGCGGCAGAGGACGGCGAGGAGGCTATCCAAAAGGCGAAGGAGTGTTACCCGGACCTGATTTTGCTGGATGTGATGTTACCCGACATGGACGGTATGGAGGTGGTCAAGGCTCTCCGTTCCAACTTCCGCACCAGCGCCATCCCCATCATCCTGGTAACTGCAAAACGGGATATACACGATAAGGTAGCGGGGATGAAGGTCGGCGCTGATGACTACATCACCAAGCCCTTCAGTCGTGAAGACCTACTGGCTCGGGTCAAGATGGTCCTTCGTCGCACCTTGGAGATGCGCGACCGCAATCCCCTATCCAACCTCCCCGGTAATGTCTCCATTGAGACGGAGATATTGCGCCGATTGGAGGAGAAAAGCGACTTTTCCATATTATATATAGATATTGACAACTTCAAGCCCTACAACGACCGCTACGGCTATTCCAAAGGCGACCAGATTATCAAGATGATGGCTGAGGTGATGTTGGTTATAGCCGAGGAATACTGTGCCCCCGATGACCTCATCGGTCATATCGGGGGTGATGATTTTGCGCTGATCACCCGCAGTAAGAAAATAGACGAAGCCGCCCACCTTCTGCTTTTGGAGTTCTGCCAGCGCTCCAGGGAATACTTTAGCCAGGAGGATAGGGCTCGGGGCTTCTTCACTTCTACCACACGCTCCGGCGAAACGAAAAACTTCCCCTGCAATTTAACCTTAAGCATCGCCATTATCCAGAATTACAACCAACAGTTCACCCGCTATGGTCAGTTGGCAAATGCGGCGGCTGAGTTGAAAGCCTATGCGAAATCCAAAGGAGGAAATCGTTTCGTCAAAGAAAGGCGAGAGACGCCCAGTCTGGGAACGGCGCAGGAATAAAGTCCCAAAAACCGATTTGAGATTGAAAAAATTCAAAAGGGACTGCTGGTAAGCCAAGCAGTCCCTTTTTTAATGATTATCTTTGTCTACGCAACTACTGAATATCATACTCATCCAATACGCGAAAATAATCATCCTCATCATCGAAATAATCTTCAAGAATCTGCCCGATACCTTCCTTCCAGTCAATTTTGAAGTTGACCTCGGTGGAGTTATACAAAATCTTGTAACAATTTTCATACCTGGTTTCATCCGGGGCGCCGACGGTAACCATTGAATCCACATAAGCGGTGTAATCCCCGCCGTAGAAAGAAAAGCTCCAGGAATCCCCCACAGTAAAAGGATATACCGCCAGGACCAGACAATCATCCGATGCCAGGTCTTTATACCAGTAGAGACCATCAAAGGTCTCATATGAATACCAGGTAAAGTCGTAGCTAGTGACGCCGTCGGTGTAGGTCAACTCCACCTCCTTGGTGCTAAATCCCTCCTGGTGGATCTTGGTCCCCACAATCTCCATGGTCGCCGTCCAACCCCCCTCACCATCCACCATGGCTGTGTATTCCCACTTATTACCTACCTCAGCAGGAAAGAGATTGCCAGTGACTATATGCACCTCCTCCTCACAGGCAATGAGAGTAGTAAGTAGAAACGCTATCAGCAGTATCATCCATCTTCTCATCTTTATCCTCCCAGGTTCATCATTTCAGATATTCAGTGAACGAGCGGAAAATCACCATCCCCGGACCCTCGCTGTCAAGTGCTTCTGCATCCCCGGTCGCTTTGCGCCTCCTCTCACCCCATTCTCCAGGCAAATCCAAAGGCACCTGCCACAACCAACAAACCCGCTCCGGATGGGGCATCATAGCCACCACATTTCCCTTGGGGTTGGAAAGCCCAGCCAAAGCCATGAAGGAACCGTTCGGGTTCCTCGGATACTCTTCCTCCAAAGTTCCGCCCCGGTCGGCATACCGCCAGCAAGAGAGCTTTCCCGACTCTATACTTGTGGTTACTTTTTGGTTTGCGGTCACAAAGCGACCCTCGGCATGAGCAATAGGGATGGGAAGGACCACCCCCTCCGGGGTTAGGCGATTGGTGATGTTGCTTCCCTGAGAGGAGGACTGTGCGATATGTACAAAAATGTGGTAGAAGCCCAACCGGTCACCCATTAGATTGGTAGCCAAGGACATCTGCACGTCTCCCTCCTCCAACCCCGGCACCAATCCTGATTCAATCAACACCTGAGCACCGTTACAGATGCCCAACACCGGCTTCCCCTTCTCAGCACCTGCCACCACCGCATCCATTATCGGCTCCTTGGCTGCCACCGCCCCAGCCCGAACTCGGTCCTGATGGGCGAATCCACCGGGGAGGATGTATCCGTCAAATGTAGCCAATTCCTCGGCGGGACGGCTAAAGCGGAATATTTCCCCCTCCATTCCCCCAGCTATTGCCGCCCGCAGGGTCTCCTCCTCGCAGTTACTACCCGGAAACTGTATCACCGCCACCTTGGGCTTCACAACAACACTCCCTCAAGCCCGGAAAGCCAGGACTCTGCCAGCTCATCAAGCTCTATGGTAAGTGGACTCTCCCCATCTCTTAGTGAAAGGGAGAACTGAGGCTTGGATACCACCTCGCCTATCTCCACCATCTCCACCTGAAACTCCTGAGCTTTCTTGGAAAGTTTGGAGAGGTTCCTCTCCTCCACCTCCACCACGAACCCCGGCTCCTCGCTGAAGAAGAAGGCTTTGGGAGTAAGGTCCACCTGCGAGGGGAGCTTCAGCTTCACACCCAAGCGACCGCTTCCATCGTAACCCATAGCCATCTCCAGTGCACACGCCAATGCACCCCCCTCGCTTATATCGTGGGCTGAGAGGAGCAAGCCCTCCTCTGCCGCCGACACTATAGCACCAATTAAGCCGCCTAGATTATGTTTCTTAAGGTCGGGCGGAGCATCACCCAGAGTATCGGCTAAAAGCTGATATATGACCGAGCCACCGAGCTTTCCCTCTCTAGCTCCTATGAGGATTAGTCGGGAACCGCTCTGTTTCAGTTGGGGGGTAAGCACCCGCCTTGCCTCCATAGTCCCCAAGCAAGCCACGATGGGAGATGCGGGCACCGCCTCCCCGCCTGCGCTCTCATTGTAGAAGCTGACATTTCCGCTTATAATCGGAAGGGGCGCTCCCTCATGCTCAATCAAACCGACCTCCCGGCAAGCCCAGGCTATCCCCTCCACCCCGGAGACGAAGCTGTCAAATACCTCGGCATCCTCCGGATTGCCGTAATTGAGACAGTCGGTAACCGCCTGCGGACGGGCCCCAACCGCAGCCACATTGGCAGCCGCTTCCCAGACAGCCCAGGCTCCAGCCAACCAGGAGTCCATCAACCCGTAACGGGGAATCCCTCCACTAGCCATAGCCACCGCTGTAGGCGAGCCGGGCAGAGGAGCCATCACCCCGGCATCAGCCTGCCCGGCACCAAGAATTGTGCACCCCTGAACGGTGGAATCGTAATGAGAAAAAACCTTATGGCGTGAGCAGACATCGGGATGGGCCAGGACCGCCTTTATCTCCTCAATGGTAATTCTGTTGAAATTGATATCCGGGCGAGGATATTGACCCGCCCTCCCCTTCCTCTCACGAGTGTAGGAGATACCCTCGGTGATGGCTTTTATGGGCACGGAGCAGACGGTCCCCTCTCTGGTTGTCACTTCATAGACCGGCTCGCTACTCACCCGACCGATGACCACCGCCCCGGCACCGGGATAGACGCTATCCAGTTGAAACTCCTCATTATAAATTTCCAGCACCCGGGGGGCGAAATCCTGTGGCACCACCCAACAGTAGCGCTCCTGCGTCTCCGAGCAGGCGATCACCTCCTCGGGCAAATCCGACATTGAACAGACCACTCTGTCCAGCTCAATCGTCGCTCCGAAACCCCCTTTCGCACCCAGTTCGGAGGTTGCACAGACGATTCCCCCGGCACCTAAATCCTTAAAGCCCACCTCTATCCCCCGCTGGCGGGCTTCCTTGAGCACCTCGTAAGTTGCCACGGTCAATACCCGTTTCAAGAATGGGTCATGCAGTTGGACGGCTCCGAACTCCTCCTCCTCGTCAAGAATCTCGCTGGCAAAGCTCGCTCCGCCGAAGCCGGTATCATCGGTAGCCTTGCCCACCAGCACAAAGACATATGGCACCTGGTAAGCCACCGCCGGCACCCGAGAATGGATCAGTTCATCGGAGGGACATATGCCCACAGCGACCACATTGACCAGGCAGTTGTCGTCGTAGCCCTTGTGCAAATAACAGCTCCCCCCCATGTTGGGCACACCGATGGGGTTGCCATAGCCCCAGATACCGTCCACCACCCCGCCGATGATGAACTTACTGCGCTCGGCATACTCTCCCCGGGGGTCACCGAAGCGGAGTGGGTCCATAACCGCTATCACCCGGGCGCCCATGCAATATACATCACGGACGATGCCCCCGATGCCGGTTGCCGCTCCCTCAACGGGAAGAATCTGCGAGGGGTGGTTGTGGCTCTCGTGGGCGACGACCAGGCACCACTCCTTACCCTCATGGGTGGTGAAGTGCACCGCCCCGGCGTCCTCGCCGGGTCCCAAAACCACATTGGGTGCTTCGGTGGGCAGGAGTTTCAAAACCTCTCGGCTGGACTTGTAGGAGCAATGCTCGCTCCACATAATGGAGAAGATGGTGGCTTCCACATAGTTGGGCTCCCTGCCGAGCAGGTCAGTGAGGCGCTCAAACTCGTTTTTAGGAAGGAGAGTCCTGGGGTCTTTTCCGGTATCTTTCTCAGATTCAGCCATAGGGAAATTTCCAAAGGAAAGTTATTTACAATAATAGCATAACTTGAACGTTATAGAAAAGTAAAAAAAGACCGCCCCAAAAATAAGGGCGGTCAAATAAGTCATCCAAGCAATCAGCTACTTCAGGTGGAAATCCACCGGCATAGCCAACCAGACACCGATAGCCCTTCCTCCGCTGGTGGCTGGGGTGAAAGTGCACTTGTAAGCCGCTTCCACCGCAGCTTCGTTGAAGGCGGCAATTTGCATCGGTCCGGTAACGATGACATTTTTCACCTTACCGTCGCCTCCGACATAGACCATCAGATTCACCACGCCTTCAACCCCACCTTCACGACCGATGGCAGGATATATCGGCTCCTCCTTGTTGATAAACTGCGGTGCTTTGTCAAAAGGCACAAACTCAATATAATCTATAGAGGCATCATCACCTACCTCAATGTTATCCTCTATCACCACCCCTTCGCCTAGAGGGTCACCGCCCTCCACCCCTTCAGTATCCGTCATGGTGTCCCGCTCAGCCAACTCGTCCGGAACCGGCATAGGGGCGTCACCGATATCCCCCTCAGCCAACCCCTTCGGTGGCGCCTCTGTGGAATCCATCAGAGAAGGGGGCGGGGGGAGCTCGTCATAACTGATCTTGACTATCTTGACCTTGGGTTTGGAAGCCTCCTCCTCCTCAAAGATGGTTGCATCCAGGGGATGTTTGGGCCAGATGAGACTGGCGGCTACTCCCGCCTGCAGTAAGAGGGAGAATATGTAAGCATATGCCCAGAAGCCGCGATAGAAGATTTGCATGCGTGCTTTCTTCGGCGCTACCATCTTGATTTCCTTTTCAGCCATAGCTCAACCTCCTTATTTAGCCGAATGCTGGGCATTCGGAAAATCTATGTCGTTTAATGATTAACTTCACACGAGTCCATATTTATTATATACCCAAAACAAGAACTTTTCAAGAAAATTACCGCTGAAATCTTCTATTCCACCACCTCAATATTGACCATAGTAGCTCGCCCCTCGGTTACCTCCAGCTTAGAGATGGGCTGCCAGGCACGCACATAGGCTCCCCCCATATCCCCCTCGGCATCTAAGAGAAAACCACTGCCCGGCGGAAGGTTCATGAACAGAAACTCCCCGTAAGAGTTGGAGGTGACCACCACCATAGGAGAATCGTTCTTGAAATCGGCAACAGAGCGGTAGAGCTTGACATCTACCCCCGCCACTCCCAATCCGTTCTTCAACACCTTTCCCATAATCAAACCCACTTTCTCCGTCTCAATCTTTATTGGCTCAGGAACGGTGTAGCGTCCGCCGGTAAGATTACGCAGGTCTATCTCCTCTATCACCTCTTTAAAGGCCGGCAGGAAGCTATCAAACTTCTCCCCGGGCGCCGTGGCGATTATAGTATAGCCCACATTCCCCCGCACGCAGTAGATACCGATAGTCCGCTGTGATTTACCTGTATTTTCATCAACCTCACCATAGAGATAGGTGCCCATGGTCTGCAAAGGTCCTATGTCGTAAGATTCCCCTTCGTCGCCCAACTGCTCAGCCCGTATCAGGGCAAGTTCTTCCGCAGAAAGGCTGTCGTCGTGGAGCACGGATTCGTAGAGGGAAAGCGTTTCGGGGGAGAAGAAGGGCTCAACATCTTCCGCCAGGTTGCGGTCCGCTTCCACAAGCTGCTTCAGGCTCCGCCCACCAAGGTCATAAAGCTCCTTGGACCGCTCCATACGCACCCGATAATCAGTTAGAGGGATTATCTCCGCCAGCAAGTTTGCCGAAAGAGAAAGATATGCCTCTTTTGTGGGGTCTATTATTTTTGCCAGTGCGCCGGGAACGCCGGTCTTAAGCTCCCATCCCACAGGGGCGGTCAAGGAACAGCCGAACTCCCAGCTCCTGTAGGTTTTAACATCGGTTATGGGGGTCAGCTGGGGCGCTTCTTCTACGGTCGCCTCCCCGGTCTCCTCCTGACCGTAAACGGTCAGCACCGGAAGGACTGCCAGAGTCAAAATTGCCAGAAATGTGGGTAAAAATCTCATCGCCATAAGAATAGACACCGCCCATCCGCCTTTTGTTTACTCCTTCTATTACCAATAGCGTTGCATACTATAATACGATCAAACTGGCTTGTCAACTTTTTTTGGATACACAAACCAAATGCCACTCCATCCAAACTTACCGCATACATCACCGGTTGATTTCCATCTTATGTAGCGATTTCCCTTCCCACATATTTGTGCTATCATTCACCGATGAACCCACTCTCCCCCATAATCGCCAATCAAGGGAACCGCAGGTGGGACTGCCTCTGCTTGGGATGTTGCGCCTTTGATGTAATCGCCAG
The DNA here is from genome assembly GCA_030602715.1 of Candidatus Coatesiibacteriota bacterium. GTDB lineage: Bacteria > RBG-13-66-14 > B26-G2 > B26-G2 > JAUVZD01 > JAUVZD01. Next base: position 87,069 of record JAUVZD010000009.1, on the reverse strand, counting down.
GGTGGAGGAGTTCCCCCACCACGACCGCAAGGAATTCACAGACACGCTGGCTTGTGACGCCGGCGGTCCGGCGGCGACTGCATCCACCGCCATCGCCAGACTGGGCGGGCGGTGCGCCTTCTTCGGCGCCGTCGGCGAGGACATCTTTGGAGAATACATCCAGGAGGCTTTTGCCAGGGACGGCGTTGAGCCCCACTTAAAAGAAATCCCACAGGGTAGCTCCCTAATTTCCATGGTCTGGGTGGACGGCACCGGTCGCCGAACCATCATCTCCTCCAAATCCACCCTGGGTAGCCTCTCCGCGAAGGACATTCCCCATAAAATGCTTGCCGACGCCCGCGCCCTCCACCTTGACGGTCACCAGATGGAAGCCTCCCTGGGGACAGCCGAGCAGGCCAGAGAATTGGGGCTTGCGCTCTCTCTGGACGCCGGCAGCCTGCGTCCGGGGATGGAGGAGCTACTGCGCAGATGTCATGTGGTGGTGGCTTCCGCCCGCTTCTGCCGGGAGCTTCTCGCAGGAGCCGACGCCCGTGCGGTAAAGGAACTTCTTAGCATGGGTCCTACCGTCGCCGGGGTAACCCTGGGCGACGCCGGCTGTATTGTGGGAAGCGAGGAGGGGCTCTTTCAGCTCCCCGCCTACCCCGCAAAGGTGATGGACTCCACCGGCGCCGGGGACGCCTTCCACGGGGCTTTCCTCTACGCCCTCATAAAGGGCGACGACATCCCCACATCCGCCCGCCTGGCTTCGGCGGTAGCCGCTCTGTCAACGAGAGAGCTGGGAGGGCGAGCCGGTCTTCCCACTCTGGAAGAGGCGGAAGGGTTCATCGCCGAAAAGGAAGACCTTCCGATAAAGAGGCTCTAGCAAACGAAAAGGCTTCCCAAATCCCGGACATTGAGTTATAATCTCCTCTTATTCCCCCCACCCCATAGACGGTTGTGATATCTGATGGACTACTACGACCTCCATGTGCACTCCACCTTCTCCGACGGGGACCTGACCGTTCGGGAGATAGTCAAGAAATCCAAAAAAAAGGGCTACCGTGTGGGTATCGCCGACCATCTCTCGCCTTACCATAGTCTGCGGGGCGATACTGCGGTGCTCACCTACATAGACGCGGTGCGGGAGTGCGGTGCCTATGTGGGCTGTGAGCTGGATTTGGGGGAGGAGGTGCCCTGCTCGGTTGCGGTCCTCAAACAACTGGACTACATAATCGGCGGATTGCACTCCATAAACGACTTTTATGGCCAAAACATCTTCTTCTGGGATGAGTTGAAGTCCATCCCCCATAAGCGGGAGTTTGTCCGGGCCATGGTCAAGACCCTGGTGCAGCAGATGGAGGAGCTACCCCTGGACATAATCGCCCACCCCACTTTTATACCACCGTTTCTGGGTTTGAGATACGATGAGGTGTGGACCCCGGGCAGGCGCAGAAAGCTGATAAAGACGGCCATCAAGCACGACATAGCCATAGAGATAACCAACCGCTGGAAGGACCCCCAGCCTCAGTTTTTGGTGGAGGCGCTTTCCGCCGGCTGCACTTTCTCCATGGCTTCCGACGGACACCGCCCGGAGTATGTCGCCCGCCTGGACTATCCCATCCGGGTGGCGAAGAAGCTGTCCATCCCCGAGGAGCGCTTCTTCATCCCCGGAGCTAAGCCCAAGCGGTTGGATAGGGAGAAGGGGAGGGTGAGGACTAAAGACTAGGTTATGGAAATTGGCTAACGGGTATACAAAAAGCCCCGGAGTCCTTTCGGATTCCGGGGCAAACTTAGAATAGATGGAACTTTCCTGTTGTTACAGATGTTACGAAATCGGCAATTTGGTTAAAAAAAGTTTTGCTACAAATAGTTATACTTTTGGTTGAATATTTGTCGGCACTTTAAGGAAAGAAAAAAATAGATTTTACTTGATTTTTCAACAAGTTTATGTTATAAGTGAATTTCTACACCTTAAAGCACAAAAATCCTAAATACGAAAAATAAAGGGGGAAAATTAATGCAAAAAATCAGATTGAAAATTGGATATGAAGATAAAATGGGTGGTGGAAAAATCACGCACAAAGAGTTTATAGGACAACTTATAATAAAATACCCTGATCCTATAGCTCCAGAGGAAAAGCAGTCTGATGTTTACGAGGAAGAAAAAGGACAAATTTTTGTTCACGTTATACGCACCGCAAGGCCACGTCCGGGTCTTATTTACGAGTTGGAAGAATATAAGACTAAAGAAAAGTTTTTCTCTGAAACTTCATACCCAAGAGAATTAATTGATAAAGTAAGGTTTGCATTGGAAATTGATGAGGCAGAAGACATAGATTCGTAATAGGTTTTGGGATCAAATAGATTAAAGAGCTTACTTACCCCTTTTTTCTTCCTCGCTATCGCCTTTGTCATCCGCATCGTTGACGGCGACACTGTGGATGTGCTCTGGGACAACAACAAAGAAAACCCCCGGCAATGCCCGGGGGGTTTTTTATTTATGAATTATTTTTATGACAATATTAACCTAATCCCTCCTCACAAACTTGTTGGCGAAGAAGGAGACCAGAGAGCCGAGCATGATGAAGCCCAGCATTACCTCCGCCAATACTAATACCTGCCCCCACAAAGAATTCAGTTTAAGTCCACCCAACCCTAATGATGTAAAGACTAGTCCTGAATAATAGAATGGTTCAAATGGATTATTGAAAACTTCAACTTGAGGAAGTATAAAATGTGGGTAAAAAGTGAATACAATTCCAAATCCAAATACTATAAGGCTCATCCAGAAGAACCATAATAAGAAACTCTCTCCGAAGTAAGATGTTATTCCCCACAGCCAGTAGGCAATGCGATAGAACCACTTGGGTTTTCTATTTTTGAATGCATATAAAAACTGCTGATAGTGAATGTCTCTGATTAACTGGGGGTGTTGAGACCAATCAAGGTCGGTAGTATCTACGCCGATAAATTTGGTCTTCTTATATCGTGCGAATATGGGGGTTTTTGTAATTTCTTTTCCCCTCAATCTATTCCAAGCACATTTCAATCCCCATTTAATAAGTCCGAAAGGATAGAAGTAGAATCTCGTGTGAGGATTATAGGTAATACCTGAGATATTAGTTACATCTTCATACTCAATCTTGGCATCTTTCTGGATAAGTCCGGTTCTTCCAAATCTGGCGAATGAAAGATCCGCTCCCTCAAGGTTCGCATCATCCAAAAACGCTCCCTCAAGCTTCGCCTCACTTAAATCAGCTCCCTCAAGTTTTACCCACCTAAAATCCGCTCCCTCTAGGTTCGCCTCAATTAAATCCGCGACATTAAGTTTAGCCCATTTTAAATTCGCTCCCTCAAGGTTCGCCTGCCATAAATCCGCTCCCTCAAGTTTCGCCCCCCATAAATCAGCTCCCCCAAGTTTCGCCTCCCCTAAATCCGCTCCCTCAAGAGTCGCCTCCCTTAAAACCGCCCCCTCAAGGTTCGCCCCATATAAATTCGCTCGCTCAAGTCTAGCATTATACAAATACGCTCCCTCTAGGTTCGTCTGAACAAGGTTTAACCCCTTTAGGTCAACCTTTTTTAATAATTCCACTCGCCAATTATCTTTCTCTTCCCCTCTCAGATGACCCCAGCATCTATCATGATAACTTAAAGCCTTATTTTCACAACCAACATTTGCACAAAAAGGGCGATTCCACCAATATTGTTTATTGGTTTCAGCATCATCCCAGTCTTTGGCAAATTTGGGAATTTCAGTTTTATCCATCAATATCGCTCCTCCTTCAATTTATAAAATAACCCCCCCCACCTACCACTCCTTTCCCCGCCGGTAGTCCTGCCCCTCCATCTGCACCGTCTTGCACATCTCATACAGCCGGGAGCGGAGGCGGTAGCTGATGCGCTCGGTCAGGGTCTCCTCGCCCTGCTTGCCCTTCTCGTCGGGGAAGTTGGAGGTGATTATCAGCGGTCTCCGTTCGTTGTATCGGCGGATGATTATGTGGGTGAGCATGTCCAGTGCCCAGTCGGTGGTCTTTATCGCCCCCAGTTCGTCCAGCAACACCACCTCGGTGGTCAACACCGGGTCGGTGATGTCAAACTCCGTGGGTCCGCCCCCCGACGAATAGGTGCGCCGGATGGTGCGCAACAGGTCCCTGAAGTCGTAAAATCTGCAGGGCACCCCCTTCTCCATAGTCAGATAGCGGATGATGCCCACCGCCAGATGGGTCTTGCCCACCCCGCAGGGTCCGATGAAGAGCAGACCACCGTCGGTTACCGGATACTGGTCGCAGAACTCACGAGCCGCCATTTTTGCTTTATAAAGTACGCCGGTGGGATCGATATCCGGCTCAAAACTCTCCAGAGTGCATCCCTCATACTGCTTGGGAATCCCGGCACAAGCCAGAAGCAGTGAGTTCAGGTTCTGCTTAAAGCACTTACAACGCTCGGCGTAGCGAGTCCCGTCCTTCACCTCCACCACCCAGCCGCTACCGCCGCAGTCGGAGCAGACGGATATATCCCCCGCCGGAACCACGCTGATGTCCTTCAATAAACCCCCATATTCGGCAGGTGTGGAACCGGCACCGCCCTCTTTTTTCTTATCACCTGTCTTCTTCTTGCCCTTTCCCTTTTTGGTTGCCATAGCTCTTCTTTCCTCAGAATAGGCTTATCCGGGGCAGCCCCTTCTCCCGGATGAGCAGGGAGCGGAGCACTGCACGGTGGGTGCGCTTTATAGCATCCTCGCTCATCCTCCCCCGATGGGGCTCAATGGACTTCAACGCCCGCCCATCCAGCTTCTCCCGTTCATCCTGGGGGAATTTTTTGAAGATGTCGGAGAAGAAGCGGTCCTCCCGGCGTGCCAGGCGGGTGAGCACCGTCTCCATATCCAATTCACCACTGAAGAGTTTTAGCTCCATTCGGCTCACATATTCCTGCGCCTTTTCGGTCAGCCCCTCCGCCCAGGGATTCTTCCGCCCAAATGTTGAAAGTTTCCTCCGAATCCGCTCAAAAGCTTTGCTCAAGTCCGCCTGTCCCTGTGCCGATTGGGGTTTCTGGAGGATGTCCTCGCTCATTCCCACCTGCATTATCCTCCGCTCTCGCACGAGCCTTTCCACCACTCTTGAGGTGTAGGAAAGGTCCCGGATGCGGGCGGAGTCCTCTTCCACATCGGCGAAGGCTATATCCAGTCCCTTCAGCACCAGGTCTATGTCGTATCCCCACAGAAGCCAGCAAGAGAGCACCACCCAGTCCTTGGGGGAGAGGAAGAGCCCCCGCTGTCGCAGATGGAGATACTTCTCCACCACCTGGGAGATGAACTCGGTCTCCGGGTCCTCAAAGGGAACCTCCAAAGGGGCGTGCATAGCCACTCCGCCATTGTAGCAAAGGGCGGTGCATCTGACAAGATGATATAGGATGATTATGGGAAAAAATCTACCGCAAGGTCCCATGTTTGTTAGGGCTGGATAGACAGACTTGAGGTTTTTTGATATATTTATGTTGAAGTTTTGAACACAGGTAAGTATGCAAACATAATCATATGATTATTGTAAAGGACTTAATACATAGAAAAAGCCCACTACAGCCTTAAACAACTACATGATGGGAAATATCCAGATTCTAAAATTTTACTTGATTTTAAGAGAGCCATATGTTATAATTTGCCACATTTAGTAACATAATTCTATCTGTTGCAGTAAACTAACACAAATTTGGAGGTGTTTAAATGAATTCCATAATCAAAATCCTGACCATCGTTTCCCTGCTCTGTGCCCCATTAGTTCCATCAATTGCAAGTGCAGATAACCTCTGTCCGTGCTGTAAAGACCACACCCCAATTCCCAAAGTGTTCTTTCCACACATAGAGGTTTTTCCCACAACTGCAGGATGGACATTTCTATTAGATTTTAGGGCACACGCCGACGAGTTCGGGATGGACACCAACAGTAACGCTTGGTCTTTAATGGTGGCAATCATCGATGATTACGAGGACTACTACAAAGAAAAAATCAACGAAGTTGATGTATTACATGAACTGCTTGGCGACGAAGAGCTATCCGAATTTGAAACTTTGAGAATCATAGACAGTATGTACATTGTTCTAAAGGCAATAGACTATCGCTGGGTAGAGGATGTCTATGAAACCCACGACTTGATCCCTGATGCGGCGTGGGCTAATTACCTGGTTTGGTTTGACACAAAGAAAGCACCCTAACGGGGAATAGTCTAATTGCATTTTACAGAAAAAATCGTCTCTTGCGGCGGATTATCCATCCGCCGCTTCTTTATCGTCAGTTCACATTAAAAGCTGACTCCTAACGCACTCCTCAACTACTCCCAGCCCAAGCCCTCTGCAATACACCAAAAGCCATAATAGACACCATTTACCCTTTAATAAGGGTTCTATTTATGCTATAAATTTCCGTAGTCATCTGTGAACGCCACCCATCAACCCTCGGCATCGTGGGGGGGAACCGGTTTAGTATCAAGAAGACCTGGCAAACCATTGGTGGAAAGGGAGGGATGGGGTTGCGGGAGGCAAACATAGACCATAAAGCAGAACCGTCAGGATAAGGATATGGGCATATTCAGTGCATTACGGGAAAAGTTAAAATACCGGGCTGACAGAAAGCTGGCATTCCAAGAACTGCGTGAGAGCTCAATACCGGACTTTAGTTACTTTGTTATGATGGCGGTATCGGCGCTCATTGCCGCTTTCGGACTCTTTCTGGACAGCGTAGCGGTCATCATCGGGGCAATGTTGATAGCGCCCTTGATGTCGCCGGTCCTGGCGATCGGGCTGGCGATAGCCAGGGGCGATATCCGCTTTCTGAAGGAATCAGCCATAGCGGTGGCTAAGGGCTCGTTGATAGCGATCCTTTTTGCCATCGTGGTGGCTATTATCGCTCCGCAGATGGCCCTGGGAGGTGAGATACTGTCCCGCACCAAGCCCAATCTCTTCGATCTAGCGGTGGCTTTCGCTTCCGGCGTCGCCGGTGCCTACACCTTCTCCTCCAGAGATCTCTCCGCCGCCCTACCAGGGGTAGCTATAGCCGCCGCTCTGATCCCCCCGCTATCAGTAATGGGTATCGGTATAGGCTACGCTCGCCCGGACATATTTCTAGGTGCACTACTGCTCTTCGTCGCAAACCTGATAGCCATCGCCCTCGGCGGAGCGCTAACATTCATATCCCAGGGATTCTTCCCCAAACTGAAAGGCGAGAAGGGGGAACGCCGTTCCCACGCCTTGATTGTATCAAGCATCTTGCTCGCTATGGTCATCGTCCCCATGGCTTATTTTACAGTAACCAATATATCCACAACCAACCGGGAGATGGACGTCCAGCGTATAGTTGAGGAACACTTACCCGCCCGGGAAGGTTACCACATAGGTTCCGTAGATTGGTTCTATACCGGGGACCAATACAAAGTTATCATATTGCTCCATGGTGAAAAGGAGCCCGTCCCGGATCGGCTGGATTTTATCCGAGACGAGCTGGCTTCCAAATTCGGGGAGGATACCACCCTTAACATTCATTATATACCCTATAAAAGTCTGGAGAACGAGTAGAGTGTGGAGGTGGGTCGGTGACTGGTTTGTGCCCATTCTTGCCGACCCCATTCATCCTGAAAATTCTATATCTAAGTTTTATAATACACTAAGCCCAAAAACATCTTGACATAACGGGAACGGTTGAGTATAATCTAGGTTCAATGCTCATAACTTTGGGGCTGTAGCTCAGATGGGAGAGCGCCTCCTTGGCGTGGAGGAGGTCAGGGGTTCGATTCCCCTCAGCTCCATTTATTCTTATCCCTCCCCAAAGATAAACGGAGAGATAATGCTAGGGAAAAGTGTAAAAGCGATAATAGTAACCTTCCTGCTGTTAACCCTCACAATCATGGTCTCATGCGGTCCAAAAGGCAGAGTCATTATCGGCATGGTGGGACCGGAGACAGGAAAATATGCTTATTTAAGTATGGGGGTTTACGACGGCATAACACTACACCTAAACAAGTTAATTGAAGGTAAGCTGAAATATACTAAAGGGTACGCCATTAACCTGGTTCACTACGACGATGATAATGACCCCGAGCTGGCATTAAAACACATAAAGACGCTTCTTACCAAAGACCACGCCGCCTGCATTGTAATGACTTCCACAGATGCAAGTGTGGTAAAGCAAGCAGCGGAACTATGTAGCCAACATGAGGTGCCCTTCTTCTCCCTATCCGGCGCCTTGCCTAAGGGAAAGAGTGCCCCATATGTCTATGAGATGCTTGATGACAGCGAGCGCAGTCGGGAGATGTTTCTTGACTGGATTATGGTAAACCGACCGACAAGTAATTTCTTGCTGGTGGAGACCGCTGTTGATGAGTTGGGAGTTGGGTTCGCCTACAATCACGAGCACACCACAAGCTACATAGAAAGCAGGGGCGGAACTGTACTTGACACCTTATCCTACGGCGAAGTAGATCTTCTGGATGTTGTATATGATATCTCCCATACTCCGGAAGCCGATGCGGTGCTCTATTTCGGACCCGTTGAATTCCTCTTGAAACTATGTGATCGGATGTTGGCTAAAGGTATCTCCATTCCAGTCTATTATCTTGCCCCCTACGATGAATCCAACATCTCCAAAGAGGATGCACCTTTGTTGTTTAACACCACTATGTTCAGCTATCTATCCGCCGCCTCTACTGAACCGATGATGAGCACTTTTATAGATACCTATTACCGTGCTTACGGAAGGTATCCCTCATACCGATCAGCACTGTCCTACGAAGTGGTGAATATTCTTAGCAGAGCGCTCCGCCTTGCCTCCACCGACGAGTATAAAACAGTGGCTCACACTCTGGAAAACCTTGAAAGCAAACCCGGCATATTCCACGAAACGCCGCCAAAAGGACTACTGCTGGAGCAGACGATATATATTGAGGGTGTGGAGATGGATACTATTAACAATGTTCCAAAGTTCATCATCTATGACACCGTCAAGGGGTAACCTATGGGTAATATAGGAATTGGGGAGTTAATCATCATCTTTCTCATCCTGGTCCTGCTCTTTGGAGCCTCCCGCCTTACCAATCTCTTCGGTGCCCTGGGTAAGGGGGTAAGGGAGTTCAAGAAGGGAGTCGCCGGCGAGGACGCGGATAAGGATGAAAAAGAATAAAGGGGACAAACCATCCCTGCAGTCTATTTAAAACCTCCCGGTGGGGAGATTAAACCTCCCTCGTGGGAGGTTAATTCTCTATGCACGAGTTTTCCCTGGCAAAGGAGATAGAGCGAATAGTCGCTGAGACCCTGGCGGAAAGGGACAGCAAACTGAGCCAGGTGAATCTGGTGGTGGGCGGGCTGTCCGGGGTGCTTCCCGACGCCCTGCTTTCCGCACTGGAGTTCATCTCTTCCGAGGGACCGCTCAAAGGAGCCAAATTCGTCATTCGGGAGGAACCGGCTGTCTTCACCTGCTCCGCCTGTTCTGCGGTGACCAACCCGCAACCACCCATATTCTGCTGTATGAAGTGTGGTTCGGTAAAAGGGGAACTTACTGGAGGAACAGAGTTCTACATAGAGAGTCTGGAGGTGGAGGAGTGAGTATCAAGTATGAGGTAATGAAGAACGTCCTGGCTACCAATAGACTGCAGGCGGCACACAACCGGGATTTTCTGCGAAAACGCAAAATTTACACCTTAAATGTGATGGGTTCGCCGGGCTCGGGAAAGACCACCCTCATTGAGGCTTTGATAAAGGAGTTAGGCTCAAGCGGGAAGAGCGCGGTAATTGAGGGTGATTTAGCAACATCCTTGGACGGAGAACGCATCTCCAAACTCGGCGTGGAGGTCTTTCAGATAAACACAGTCGGCGCCTGCCACCTCAATGCTGAGATGATCCACCGCTCGCTCTCCCAGATGGATTTGACCGATACCGCTTTCCTCTTCATAGAGAACATCGGCAATCTGGTCTGCCCGGCGGCTTACGATCTGGGCGAGGAGTTGCGTATGGCGCTGGTCTCCACCCCTGAAGGAGACGACAAGCCCTACAAGTATCCGGTGCTCTTCCGCACCGCAGACCTGCTGGTGGTGACCAAGGCAGACCTCCTCGGTGCGGTGGAGTTCAACATCCATCGGGCGGAAGACGACGCCCGCAAGGTGCGCCAGGATATCTCCATCTTTCAGGTATCGGCTATGAAAGGGGAGGGCATCTCCGAGCTGGCAAAGCATATTCAAAGCCAGAGGGAGAAGATGCCCAAAAAATTCCCCTGAAAGAGGCTCCCCTTGTCGTAATAATTGCAATATACGAAAAGCCGGGCTATTTGCCCGGCTCCTCAATCAACTCCTGCTTTTTGAACGGCGGATAGAGTTTTAAAGGCGATATCTTATCCTCGGGCTTTTCGGGCTTCTTCTTCTTGGGCGAAAGACCCTCCGCCACCGCACTCTCTATCCTGCGCTTTAGACTCTTATACTCTTTATCGTCCGGATAAAGCCCCAGCGCCTTATCAATATACCTGAGCGCCTTGTCGCCGTAACCCTCCACTAGATATGCTAAAGCCAGCTCCGCACTCAGGTCAGCCTGAAGCCTCTCTGGAAGGTCCTTGTTGGAGAGACCCCGGGCCAGGATGGATACCGCCTGCTCGTTTTGGGGCTCAGGACGGTGGTTTAAGGAGTAACCGACATAATAGTAAACCCAGGGATTCTGGGTAGTTGCGGGAAGCAGGTCGGCGATGCGGTCCATATAATCCGCCTCCACCACCAGTCCCTCGCACAGGGTGATGAGCAACTCCTCACCCTCCTCCTTCTCCGGCAGGAGGTTGGTATAACGGATGGCTTTATCCACATTCTTGATGGCGTTTCCCAAGCGTCCCAAGGAATAATCCAGATGTGCCATGCCCAGGTAACCGAGATGGACCGCCGGATAGTCGTGAAGAAGTTTTAGGAAGGAGAGCTCCGCCCTCTCAAATTCCCCCTCAAATAGGTCATACATTCCCTGCAGGTAGAGGGAATCCGGCTCGTAGAGATAGAGTCCCTCGGCTTCCCGGCGAAGCTCTTTGGACTTGGCAATATCGCCCTCTCCAAGGGCGGTGTGGGCGTCAAAGTAGATGAGCATCGCCTTACACTCTTTTATGCGCTCCTTAGCCTGCTCCACCCAGATACCGCCGGGATTCTCGGCGATCACCTGCTCATATAGCTCTATGGCTTGGGCGTAGTCGGCTTCTTCCTGCTGGCTCAGCGCCTCCTCGTAAACACTGCGCCCCCCGCTGGTACAAGAGAGGATAAGCACCCCCCCAAACACTGCCAGAAGATGTATAACCTTGTATGAAGAGCGCATCAGAACAGTTGGAAATTCTCCAGAATCTCATCCACGGTCAAGCCCTGCCACTCGGTGAGAAAGGTTACCCGCAGCACCACATCCAGGTCCATTCCATCAATTATCCCCCGGATAATCTTCCAGCCCTCCCCATCCCGACGCATGAAATAGAGGTAGTGGGTTTTATCGTCCCCAGAAGTCAACCAGAACTCCACCTCGCATATATCCGCCCCCAGGGCTCGCTCACCGAGAAAGACAATCTCACTCTCAGCCAGAATCTCAGAGAACATACTGATGAAGGGTTGGTTGGCTCCGATTAGCCCGTCTTGCAATCGCTTCTGCTCATCAAGGGATAGGGAACGATAAAAATCCCCGAAGATGAAATCGCACTCCATATCCACATCCCAGTATTCATAAGCGGACATATCCCCGGCGGAGAGCAAGTCCAGAAAGGCTTGCACCGTCTCTTTGGGGGTTGTCGGCGTCTCCGCCCAGGCACAGGAGGCGAAAACGACGCAGACCAGAACGATTATTGATAGATAAGCCCTCATCGTCGCTATCTCCTATCTATTGATGAATCATTGGTTGGTAAGAAGAGAGGATTTTTCGGTCCATCCGCTCAGCTCCGCACATTATCCCCCCCAGCCAGAGCCACCGCCCGCTTGCAGACCTCCTCAATGGGGGTTTCAATGCCGTAAAGCTCTATATTGGCGAAAAACTGCGGGTTTTTCTCCCTGGCTTCGGTCAGCAGGCGCAGTCCCTCCTCCCACATATTGCCGGTCATACGCAGAGCCATCGGCTTGGTTAGCTCATGTTCGGAGAGGAAGATGATAAGCCCCTTGGCGAAATCGTCGCACCTGCTCACCCCTCCGAATCGGGCTCCGAAGATAGCCTTAACCTTGGGGTTTTCGTTCAACAGCATAAGCATCCTGGCTATCCGTTCAGGGGTGGGACCGCCACCGGAGTCCATGAAATTTGCCGGCTTTCCGCCGTAGTAGGTGATGAAGTCGTTGCCCATAATCCCGAAGCCTGCGCCGCCGGGGAACATGCCGATGTCGCCGTCCAGATCCAGATAGGGAATCCCCGCCGAAAGCGCCTCCATCTCCCGTGGGGTGCGCTCCCCCTCCTCATGGCGGTCGGTCAGATTGAACCGCGCCAGCTCCGGATGGCGAAATAGGGCGTCGTCATCCAGGTTCATGCGGGCATCAAGGGCTATGACCTTCCCGTCCTCAAGTGAGCCCAGGGGGTTTATCTCCACCATCTTGGCTTCGTGCTCAATGAACAATCGGTGCATTCTGGAGAGAATAGAGGTCAAACTGTTGAGCACCCGCCCCCCTATACCCAGCTTCTTCAGGAGGGCTACCCCCATATGGGGATAGAACCGACGGTCAATATCCAGAAATAGCCGGGCAAGGGCTTCCGGCTTATCCTTTGCCACCCGCTCTATCTCCACGCCCCCCTCGGTTGAGGCGATGAGAGCCAGGCGATAGTTGACCCGGTCTATGGTGATGCCCAAATAGAACTCCTTTTGATAGGGCACCATCTCCTCCAGAAGAATCCTCTCCACCGCATAGCCACGAATCTTCTTATCCCAGAGCTCGGCTAACCGCTCCTTCAGTTGCTCCTTACTTTCAATCTTGAGGATTCCCCCCGCCTTCCCCCTTCCGCCGATCAACACCTGCGCCTTAGCCACCAAAGGATAGCCCACCTCATCGCCGGCACGCTCGGCTTCCCCCGGTCCTGTTATGAGAGCGGATCCGGGGATGGGGATGCCCGCCTCGGCGAACAGCTCCTTTGCCTCATGTTCATAAAGGCGCAACGCAGCCCTCCTATCTGGATGCGGTCAGTCGTCGGGAATTCAGGGAGTATAACATATCCCGCAAAAAAAGATAAAGAAAACCTCCCCGGACGGGGAGTGTGCTTTTCCCATTATACATATACAACTTTTCCTTTATCATCTTATTGGCTCGCTGTGCCCTGAGGGCTCGGCAGAAGACACCCCCTCCCCGCCGAACATCGCCTTTATCTGCCCCACCGATGTGGGCTGGACATCAATGTTGAAGTTCCAGTGGCAGACGAAGCCGTCCTCACCCCCAGCCCATATGTCATTAGGCGCCGTAGCAAAGACGGAATACATTTCCACACCTGTGTACTTTCCAATCTCATAATAATCGTAATGCATTATATATATAGTCTTATGATTATCGCTTACCATCACAAGATACTCATTGTTTATTACAAAACAGTCGGTAAAGATATTTGGCACCGCATCGTGAACATCCCAACTACCACCATAATAAATCATATAAACACCCTCTCCAGCCATCATTCCATAATCTGGGTTGGCGAAATCAGAACAGGTCAACCACTCGCCAGTCAATGGTGGCTCCACCGCATGCCACTCACCATCATAAAAATGGCTCATGGCTCCATTATCGCCACCAGCCCAACCCTCATCAAACGAGCCGAAGCCGAGACAAGCCAAATAATCATTATCAAACCCCTCTGGATTATTATAAACAGTCCAATCAACACCGTCCCAATAACAAGCAGATTGATTCTCCTTTCCTCCCTTCACATCTGACCCTTTCACCCATATACTATCTGGTGCTATCACCTCCATATCCGCTGCCCCAGATGGCGGTTGAGATTCAAATACCTCCCATTCAATCCCGTTATACATCCATAGAACAGCACCAGGATACGCATAAATGTGGGTGGAGTCATAGTACTCCATCCCATAAAACTGTCCTCCACCTGGAAAGTCCATCACAAATTCCCAATTTTCACCATCCCAATGATATAGATTTCCATATCGCTTAACTGCCCATCCATCCTCCTCAGATACCATCGCTATCCCCATCACTTCATGGCCATAACCACTCCCACCCAAATCCCAAGTCTCATACAAACTGTTAGCCAAGCAAGGAATCATAAGAACCATTACTGTAAACAGCACAATATTCCTCATCTATCTCACTCCTCTAATTTTCCTATCTCAATCGGATAAAGATGCTCCAGCGGGTAAAAATCTTTACCGGGAGGAGCCCCTTTATGCCCTATCTTCAAATATGCCACTCCCGCTCTCATGTTCCATACATTCGTCAAGGATGGTATCGCAAGCCAGAAGCGACCTCTCATCCAGGATCTCCTCCATCATCCATCTCCCCGATGCACAGTTATGGTCGCAGGAAATTGCGGTTAAAGGCGAAAAGCCAGCCCGGCGGTCAAGATGGTCTCGTTTAGTGGCACTTTATATTCTATAATCTGCGTCCTAATCTTTCCCCCACTCATCTCCTGCTTGACAACCACATCTTTGTTAATTCCCTTTATACCCAGGGTCTGGAACAACCCAAACTCCAAGTCAAACTTGGAGGTAAGGTTGACTCGCAAAGCCACAGACAACAACACCCCCGTGCGCCAGGCATTTATCCTCACCTCCCGCTCCTCAACATAGGGCTGGTAATCATTCTCGCTTGGAGAACATGCCCCATCACCTTCAGATTGTTCATAGAAAACATATTCATAACTGCCCTTTGCCCGGATATTCATCACCGCAAAGCCATACCCCAGAGCGGGACATATTCTCTGTTTGGGAACCAACAGAAAATGATGGCAAAGCCCAATTATTATATGCTTTTTACAGTTATTGTAGATGGGACCTCGGTTGGGGAAAAACTCGTTTATCCGCCTACTCTGCATATAGGTAAAGTATACTCCCAGTCTGTTTGAGCCGGAATCTCCAAAGTAGCGGTGGAAGCTCCCCTGAAAGGCAATATAAGGGGAGTTGAAGTCCCATCCACTCTGTCCCCCGCTGGTCCCCACAGCAAAAATAAGATACCAGTCCGGCGGAGGAATCACCTTCAGCTCCTCATCGCTCAGGTCGCCGTATCTTGTCTGGGCAAAACCAGGGGAAAACAGCATTGCGCTGAGCAAAAAAAACAGCACTGTCCCTCTAAAAAACATCAGCTTCCTTCTCTTCCGGTTGATTCCACAGTGAAAACCAGAATATCACTATATCATAGTTATGAAAACGGCGCAATATCCTTTCAACAGTATAATGTCTTAAGCATGTATCTCTATCCCCCCATCAGGATATGGGTTTATTATATCCTTCGCATAATGTATAATACATTAAATCCACCGGAGGTATCTTATGAAACCCCTTCCCCGCTACCCGAAATGTTTCATCTGCGGTCGGGAAAACCACTGTGGCTTATCCATAACCTTCCAAACCGACGGCGAAAGGGTCTTCGCCGAGTTCAAGCCCGCCGAACATCATGTGGGCTACAAAGACCACATCCACGGCGGAATCCTGTCCGCCGTCCTGGACGAGATTATGGGTTGGGCGATCTGCGTGAAGACCGGGTTACTGTTTAACACCTGGGAGCTATCCGTCCGCTATCTCTTGCCGCTTCAACCGGGGATGGAGGTGCGCGCGGTGGCGGAGATGGTGAATGATAAACACCGCTACCTGACCGCTGAGGGCTATATTGAGGACAGCGAGGGGAATATCTATGCCAAAGGGTGGGGGAAATACTTTCCCCTGAAGGATGAGGCAACTGATGAGATTCTAAGCTACCTGGAGAATGAGGACAGCAGTCAGCCGTGTGTGGAAGACCTGCGGGCAGGATGAACCACTCAATCTATCCAATATATTCCAATCCCTTGAATCGTTCCGCCAATTCCCGATGAACCCAGGCTTCAATGACCACCTCGTTTGTCGGCGAGGTGGTCTCGCCTATCACCTGAGCCAACCGCCGAAAACGTTTGATTATTGCCTTATCCCCGCCACTGAACCTGGCTCGCACACAGACCATATTCCGCATCGCCTGCTCCTCAACCATAGCCATCAATCCATCCAGATTTTCCCCGGTGAGCGCCGATATGGCTACCGCCTCCGACCGCATCTGCATGCGGGCGGAAAGCTCCTGAATCCCCAGTTTATCTCGCTTGTTAAGCACCAGTAAGCGGGGAATCTGTGAGGCACTCAAACTCTCCAGCACCTCCTCCACCACCTCCAGTTGTGCCGGCAGGCGTTGGTCTTCCGCATCGGCGACCAACATTATGAGGTCAGCCACCACCACCTCCTCCAGCGTGGCACGGAAACCCTCCACCAACTGGTGGGGAAGCTTGCAGATAAAGCCCACGGTGTCGGAAAAGACCACCTCCCGACCGCCTTCAAAAGTCAATCTACGGGTGGTGGGATCCAGAGTGGAGAAGAAGCCGTCCTCGGTGAAGGCGTCGGAGGAGGTCAGGGTGTTCAACAGGGTGGTCTTGCCGGAGTTGGTGTAACCCACCAGAGCCACCTTAAACGGTCCCCCGGGAGCGCGCCGTATTCTACTCCCCACTCGCCGCCTCCTCTCTATCTGAGCCAGGTCTTTCTTCAGCTTGGCGATGCGCTGGCGCACCCGACGACGGTCGGTCTCCAGCTTGGTCTCACCGGGACCACGCGTGCCGATCCCCCCGCCCAGACGGGAGAGGTCCCGCCCCTTTCCGGTCAGGTGAGGTAGGAGATACGAAAGCATTGCCAGCTCCACAGCAATCTTGCCTTCGGCGCTGGAGGCGTGGAGGGCGAAGATATCCAGTATAGCCCAGGTGCGGTCTATAACCCCACAGTCCAGAATGCGCTCGCAGTTTCCCACCTGCCGCTGGTTCAACTCCACATCAAAGACCACCAGGTTGGCATCCATCTCCGCCACCAACACCGCCACCTCCTCCAGCTTACTCTCGGTGATATAGGCGGCTGGAGTGGGCTTTCGCTGTTTTACGATTACACTGCCCAGCACCTCGGCTCCGCTGGCACGGAGAAGGGCCCCCAGCTCCTCCAGGCTCTCCTCCACATCCAGATGGGAACGCTCATAAGGAGAATCTATGCCGATGAGCAGGGATTTCTCGGCGACCGGCTTGGTGGTGGTTATCAGTTGAGACATAGTCTACATGAGCTAAAGAGATCTCACAATCTATGAGATAACATATACAGGAAGGTTAACGGCTTCCTTTTTAAATTAATCGCACTACACTCAAACCAGTTAACTTTGCACATACTCCGCCAGCGCCTCCCGCCAGTGGCGCAACTCAACCCCAAAGGTTTCCTTATATTTACTACAATCCAGTACGGAATATGCCGGACGCTTCGCTTTTGTGGTAAACTCACCCGCCGAGACTCGCTCTATTGGATAGTCCCCCATATCAGCAAGTTTGAGGGTCTCGCAGGCAAGCTCATACCAGCTCGCCGTCCCCCCGTTTGCCAGATGATAGACGCCGTAGGCGTCGCTTCCCAGCAGGGGCAGAAGACCGCCCGCCAGATCCCTGGCATAGGTCGGCGAGCCCCGCTGGTCATCCACCACCTTGAGCGGGGCATTTTCGGAAGCCTTTGCCAGTATCTTTTGCGGGAAGGCGGCAGGCGAGCGACCGAAGAGCCATGAGGTGCGGACGATGAAATACTTTCGGCAGGATTGCATAACCGCCAGCTCACCATCCCGTTTTGAACGACCATATGCTGAGAGCGGATTGGGGTAGATATCCTCTGTGTAAGGTTTTCTTTGTTCTCCGTCAAAGACGAAATCGGTGGAGATATAGACCAGGGGTGCCCCGAGCCCGTCGGCAGAAACGGAAAGGTCGGCGGTGGCGAGGGCGTTTATCTGCCGTGCCAGCTCCGGCTCCTCCTCAGCCCGCTCCACATCGGTGTAGGCGGCGCAGTGGAAGATGAACTGCGGTCGTTCGCTGGAAAGATGAGCCTCCACCACAGAGGAATCGGTGAGGTCAAACTCCGGCAGGTCAACGGCTGATACCTGATAGCCTGCCTCCATCAACAAAGCGACCAGCTCCTTGCCCAACTGCCCAAGTGCGCCGGTCACCATAATTTTCCCGTAATCAACCAAGTCCTATACCTGCTCCTCACTCCCTACAGCCTCTCCCCATACCATTGGCGATAAAACTCCTTATACTCCCCACTCTTGAGCGGCTTCCACCAGTCAACATTTTCCACATACCAGCGCACCGTCTCCGTCAGTCGCTCCTCAAAGGGCTTGCTGGGAGCCCACCCAAGAGAGGCGAGCCTACCGCTGTCCAGAGCGTATCTACGGTCGTGACCCGGACGGTCCTTGACCAGCTTGATGGCTTTCTTGTCCACCCCCAACTCCTGACAGATAAGCTCCGCCACCAGGATGTTCTCTCGCTCCTCCCCCCCGCCGATGTTATAAACCTCCCCAAGCTCGCCCTTCTCCATAAGCATCTCCAAAGCCACACAGCAGTCCTCCACAAATAGCCAGTCCCGCACCTGCCGTCCGTCTCCATAGAGGGGTAGGGGCTTTTTCTCCAAGGCGTTGGTAATAAACAGGGGGATAAAATTCTCCGGGAACTGATGAGGACCGAAGTTGTTGGAGGGGCGGGCGATTATCGCCGCAAAGTTGTGGGTGTTGATATATGAACTGACCAACATCTCTCCACCGGCTTTGGAGGCGGAGTAGGGATTGCGGGGGGCAAGGGGCCAATCCTCGCCGGCTTTGCCCTTCAGTATCTCCCCATAGACCTCGTCTGTGGAGAGGTGCAGTAAACGCCCCTCGGGGGAATGTTCCCGCATCGCCTCCATTATGGTGAAGACACCCAGCACATCGGTGCGCACGAAGTCGTTGGCGCTCATGATGGAGCGGTCAACGAAGGTCTCGGCAGCGAAGTTTATCACCCAATCAATGCCCGGAAGCAGGGGAGCTACATCCCCTTCTATGCAGATGTCCCCGTGGATGAAGTGGAATTTTAGTCTCCCCTCCACCTCCAGCAGGTTTTCCCGTCTGCCACGATAGTTGAGCTTATCCAGGACGATTATCTTCCAGTCGGGGTGTTTTCGGGCGATGTAGCGGGTGAAGTTTGAACCGATGAAGCCGGCTCCGCCGGTGATGAGCAGGTTCATAAAGAGCTTTTTCCTTTACTTTGATGACCCTACCAGATTATCCACAATTATCTGACGGAAGAAATCCCTATCCCCCAGCATTTTGCTGGCATCAAGTATCTCAATCCCCGCCAGATTACCATCTTTATCGTAGTCAGCGGATATTCCCTCAGCGAGGTGTTCTGTGGATACCTCGGTCTCCTTAAAGCGAATATATAAAACATCCACCTCGGAATCGTAGGAGATTTTCATTTTCAATTCACCTCAAAAATAGTAGGAGTAAACTGTGATGACTACAATCTCATCTTCTTCTTCAACGAAAATGGGTCTTACCTGTTTAGTATTATAGTATTTTCCTTGCCACTCACCTTTGAAATCAAAATCCAACCGGCATTCAAACCTTTTTCCCTTTATTGTAGACCACCTACTTGAGGTAATAGCTTTCTCAACTTCCTTCTTAGATATACCTCTAAATGCAAGTTGTTCCAAAGCATGTTGAGATAATCTAATTGTTTTCATCATTTAATTCAGCCGGCTCCGCCGGTGATGAGCAGATTCATAAAGAGCCTTTCGGTAAAAATCAAAGATTAATCCTGAACCGCTATAATACCTTACAATACCATATTAAATTTCACGCCTTCCCCACCCCGCCACCTCGTTGCTCACCGCAAGCAGAGCGGATATGCTCTCCCCGGCGTCACCCCAATAGCCCTCATAGAGCTTATATTTCAGTTTGCCCTGGCGAAGATAGTGATTGGAGACATCGGTTATCTCCAGCTCCCCTCTCGCTGAAGGCTCAAGCGTCTTGACCACCTCAAAGACCGCCGGCTCGTAGAGATAGACCCCGATGACCGCCAGGTAACTTTTCGGCTTCCTGGGCTTCTCCACTATCTCTATAATCTCGCCGTCCTTGAGGGTGGCAATGCCGTATTCGCTTGGGTTGTCCACCTCCTTGAGGAAGACCATGGCTCCCCTGGGGTCGGCGGTGAACTCGGCGACCGCATCTGCGATGGACGAGCCCAGAATGTTGTCCCCCAGGATGACGCAGACCGGACTCTCGCCGGCAAAATCCTCGGCAAGGGATAGGGCGTGAGCTATACCCAAAGCCTCCTCCTGGTAGGCGTAGGAGAGGGGCTTCTTCAAGCCGAACTCGGCGCCGGTGCCCAGCAGGCGCAGGAACTCACCGGCGTGGTTTCCCCCGGTCACCAACATTATCTCCTCAATGCCCGCCTGCACCAGAGTCTGCAGAGGATAATAGACCATCGGTCGGTCATAGACCGGCAGGAGATGCTTGTTGGTCACTTTGGTAAGGGGGTGGAGCCTAGTTCCGCTCCCCCCACAGAGGAGGATGCCTTTCATGATGGGGTTAGCCTCTATCTTGCAACATATTCACCTTCAACCTAATCAGTAGATTAAAATCCCCCCCCTACCCCTCCTTCAATCCCCAGTCATAGGGTATATCGTTATCCCAGGGGTCAATGCGATACTCGTCGGGCTTATCATAATCATATACCTTGTCCGGTATGTTGAGCAGGTAGCAGGCTTTCCGCCCCATCGCCTTCATGCCGTGTACCACGCCGGGTGGAATGACCAGCAGGCAGGGATTTACCTCCCCGATGAAGAACTCGTTGACCTCGCCCTTGGTGGGGGAGTCATCACGAGCATCGTAGAGGGCTATCTTGGCCATACCGGCAACTATGCAGAAGCGGTCGGTCTGCTCCTTGTGGTAATGCCAGCCCTTGACCACTCCGGGGTATGCCATGGTGATGTAACACTGACCGAAATCGTCCGCAAACTCCTCGTCATCGGAACGGAGTATCTCCATCAGATGACCCCGCTCATCCGGTATGAACCGAAGTTTTCTTATCTTGACCCCGTCAATCATCTATACCCTCCGCTGAAAATTTCTCCACAGTTTCAAAGACATTATATCACAGCCGACCTCAAAATCCAGCCCCATAACCTCCCTACTTGCGCACCAGCTCAACGAAAGCCCAGGATTTGTCTACATCCTCCGTCTTTCTGGCATCAGCACCGAGCACCGCCACCGCCACCACATAACGGCTTCCGGTAGGTGTTCCCCAATAACCGGATATCTTTACCCGGTCAATGTATTGCTCCGTAAGCCGGGTGGGGCGGGCAAAGTTGCTCCACACCTCACCCGTGTCAGGTCCACTGAACCCCTCAAAAACCCCCTTGGGGATGATGAAGATGATATAGGTCGCCCTTTCGGGGAAATCCACCCCCTGCCAGGAGATGTTCACCACCTCACCGTCATCCAGAGCGGTGATGCCCTCCACCAAATCCAGGTTGACCAACGCCAAGCCGGGGAACTGTGCCCAACCCACAATGGTCGTGTTGCCAACCATATCCACTGCGGTCAAGGTCAACCCCTCCCCGACCATACCCGGCACAGGAATCTCCTGCGGAGAAAGGCTTACCAGAAGTGAATAGATGCCGTCGCCTGCAACTACATCGCCCTCCCGCCCCTCATCGTTCAGCCCCAGTTCGCTTCCGTTGGGTAGGGTTGCGGTTACCGAATGCAGGTCGTAGTCCTCGTCGGCGACCAGCGCCCAGACGAACAGCTCATAGCGCTCCTCCTCTCCCCCGAAGGGTGCGAAGTGCGAAAGCCTGGCGTTGGCGAAGCCGAAGGCGGGGACATACATCAACTTGAGATGCAAATTACTGGCTGGAGGGGAGGCGGATACATCGCCCCTAGCCTCCACATCGTCCAACTGACCGTTTCCATTGACGTCATTAAAAGCCAGAACGGTCAGCCCCCTTCCGGGAGGTGCCTCCAGACGGAAGTAGCCCTCATCATCGGCGACGGTTGCGCTCACCACCCGAGATGTCTCCCCATCCATGGCTACCACCACCGCACCAGCCACCGCAACCTGCTCAAAGGTGACCATACCCTCAAGGTAGGCTCTATCCGCCGGCTTCTGAGCGGAGACATCCACACGGAAGAACTCCCCCCAGTTTCCGCTCTCGTCCTTCGCCTGGATGAAGACCGGCAGGCTCTCACCCTCCTTCAAGCCCAATTTCGACAAACCAAAGATATAGGCGCTGACCGCCGCCTGACTTCCCGCACCCAATTTACCCAGGGCGGGAAGCAGGGCTATGCCGGTGCCGTGGGAGCCTATTTGTCCTACGAATGCCTCCACCTGCTCAATATAGCTTTCGCCGGTCCCCATGTCGCTGATCAGGGCTTTGAGCAGGAGAGTATCGCCGAAGAGTATGGGATTTGGCTCCGCCCAGGCATCCACCACCTTCGGACCGATGAGGTCCTTTTCCACCAGGGTAACCACCAATCCGCTGCGATGTTCACTGACCCCCAAGCCCAGAGGGGTGACCTCTCCTTTGGCGCCCAATCCGCCCAAAAACTCCTCTACACCGTCTCCATCCTGGTCCTTTGCCGCATGCAAATAGTAGGTGAAGATACCGCTTCCCGTGGGGGCTAAGCCGTTGAAGGAAAATGCACCCTCAGGAGGTGGGGTTTCACCCTCAGTGTAATCCTGCGGGTTGACCTCCGCTACCACCGTCTGAGCGTATATTATCTGGGAGGAGGAGGTGGGGTCCTGGCTGTCGGAGAGCCAGAGGCGGGTGCCTTGAGGGGTAGCGTCTCCGAAAAGGGACTCAACAGTTCCGGAGATAGATGCTGTTCTGGAATCGGCAAGGGTGGTGAACTGGACCAACTCCTCCCGGTAGAGGGAGTTTCCGTTGCCGTCGGTGGCGGTGGTGCGCAGGCGCAAGTAGTAGGTGGTGGAGTAATCATAGGGTTGATCGGGAATTATGCTGAAGCGGGCTCCTTCACCTTCCAGAGTGAAGGCGACCTTTTGTCCCAGGTCGTCTTCCATCTCCAGCGCATCCGCCAGGCTCTCAGCCTGCATCAGGTCGCTGAAGGTAAGGGTGATGGGACTGAGAATACCGATACCCGTAGATTCATGGGGGGGATAACTAAGGACCAGAGCGGGAGAGGTGGAATCCTCCATTGCGGAACCGGTGAATTTGGCAGTCACGACATCTGCCAACAGTATTCCATTCTCATCCCGCAGGTTGATTATACGCAGGATGTATCTGTCACCCTTCTTCTGGGGAACAGTGATGACGGTAAGCACATCGGCACGGTTCTGGATGACCCCTACCACTTCCAGTCTGTTGCCCTGCTGGTCCTGGATGAGGAAATTCTCCTCCTTTTGCGCCTCCTTTGGCTCCAAACCCCCACTGAAGGTCAGGATAAGGTGGGTGGAGTCCTCCACCACTGTGGAGATGAGGGCGGTGGTGGTCCGGCTGGGGTCGACGCCCTTCCCCGGGGGAACCCCCATCTTGGCACAGCCGGCTAAGAGGGCTGCTGTCAACAGCAGAACAGTAATATTTGGGGAAATTCTTTGATGAAGGGACATCTGGTTATCTTCTTAGGTGTGTAGCCTCTCTTCAGGGATGGCTTGATTTGAAACATCTCCTCCATAAAAAGTGCTCATAGTTGAAAATAATATAAAAGCTCCTCCCTGTCAAACGATAAACATACCACATTACTAGCAGCTACTTAATTCCCAACAAAGTAATAATGGCGCTCAAAATATGCCCTTTGATTTAAGTTAAAACCGAGCGCCCGGGATGGCAGAAAAAAGGCAAATTTAGACCGATAATACTTGACATAAGTCATTATAAATGTTATAGTTTCATAAAAATTGAAAGGAGGTGAAAACCCCAAGGAGCAATAAGCAGTACCAAGTAAAATTTGCATTAACCATCCTCGCACTCAGAATAAGTCATTATGCACCATTGAAACATGCAATATATAGAGAAGTGCATTTAGCTCGGTCTGTTTCTGTTTCGGGATTTTGTCTATGCGTATCAAAGGTAAAGTCAAGTGGTTTAACGAGAACAAAGGCTACGGCTTCATCGAAAGATCAGACGGCGACGATGTTTTCGTCCACTACACCGCCATCCAAGAGGAAGGATTCCGCACCCTTTTTGAGGGTCAAGAGGTTGAATTCGAAATTGTTGATGGTGACAAGGGTCCTCAGGCTGTCAATGTAACCAAAGCTTCCACCTAGTCAATCCTAGGACCATTAAAAGCGCCACAAGCATCATCGCTCTCGCTTTTTGAATAACACGGCGTTTCCGCCTCCTGAAATGGGGGCGTTTTTTTATGGCAATATGACATCTTAGATAGCCCCCTCGTTGTGGGGGCTATAAATTGTTCCTGACGGGCAAAGCCAAACCCCTTGTCCCTTCCACCATCTACTGGGTTAAAAAGGATAACTTTGTCCCTCCAACAACTTCCCTCTTTACATATCTGCGGTAGTGTGCTAAACTCCAGAGGAAACAAACCAGTGGGGCAGTAGCTCAGTTGGGAGAGCGCATCCCTCGCACGGATGAGGTCGGCGGTTCGATCCCGCTCTGCTCCACTTCCTCTAAACCTTAATCTATCAGGATGAGTCTATAGCAATGAGCATACCAAAGATAGCGCTTTTCGCATTCGCACTCATCTGCATCCCGGTCGGTCTCGCCCTCTCCTTCATCCCCTACGGCGAAAGCCCCGACTGGAAGTCGGATGAGACCGGCTATAACGATGTTTCCACCGGCGGGTTCCTTGCCGATGTTGACGGCGATGGATGGCTGGACTTGGTGGTGGGAAACGGCAACGATATATCCAGCCAGACGGACTGCATCTACTTCAACGACGAAGGTGTTCTGGAGACGGTTGCCTCCTGGCGCACCGACGACGACGATTATACCGGACACATTGATATGGGCGACCTGAACAACGACGGCTGGGTGGATTTGGTTACCTCTATATTCTGGAATGGGGACGATGAGGAGTATCAGGACCAGGTCTATCTGAACTCCGACGGCACTCTCTCCTCAACACCAACATTTTACACCGCCGAATACGACAACACCTTCGGCGTCGCCCTGGGGGACTACGACAACGACGGCTATCTGGATATAGCCCTAGCCCAGGGTAATCGTTATATCCCCAGCAACTATAAGTTCATCGTCTATCACAACGACGGCGACGGCACCTTTACGAAAGGCTGGGAGTCGGATGACGAATACTACGGGAACGATGTGGAGTTCGGCGACTTTGACAACGACGGTTGGCTGGACCTTGCCTGCGCCTGCGACCTGGAACCCAACATAGTATTCTACAATTCCGGCGGCTCTTTCCCCGGAACACCGGACTGGGAGTCCACCGAGGAGCGAGGTTCCCTGCAATTGGACATCGGCGATATTGACGGCGACGGCTGGCTGGATTTGGTGGCGGCGGATAACGAGCAGTTGAGCCCCTATCCCAGCAAGGTGAGGGCTTATATGAACAACAGCGGTTTCCTGGAGACTACCGCCTCCTGGCAAAATGCGGACGAGTCCAAAGACTACTACTCGGTTGCAGTGCTGGTGGACTGCGACAATGACGGCTATAACGAACTGGCTACCTGCGGTTGGTGGGAGCCCCTAGAAATATATGATAATGTAGGAGGAGTCCTGGAGACCACCCCCTCGTGGACATATTCCGTCGGGCTGGGAAGTTTGGTGGGGGAGGATATCGTCTTCGGGGACACACACAATGCCAGCCTCAACTCCGAGACCGACACCTTTGACGGAGACGGTTCACGCCACTTGTTCTATCTTGACCATACTCACCTTCACTCCATAGACGAAGTATCTGTGGAGGAAGTCTCCCTCCCCATCTCCGACTACTGCTACGACCTACAGCACGGCTGGCTGGTTCTTAATACCGCGCCACCGTCGGGAACGGAGAATGTCTCCGTGGAATACACCTACTCCGCCAGTTTGGATATGGCTTATACCAATTGGACTTCTTATGCATCCAATTATATGTGGTACTACATGGGGGATGTCCCCGTGGAGTTACTTTACTTCGCCGCCGTCTCCCACAACAGTGGGGTGATGCTCTCCTGGGAGGTCTCCGATTTTGGGGAGGAGCCCCTGCTGGGATTCAACCTCTATCGCACAAAAATTTATACCGGCGAGAAGCAGAGCAATATTACAGAAAATGTAAGCAAAACCTCCGTCTGCAAAAAACTAAATCAGGAGCTGATCACCGGGCAAGGAGCTTACCACTATCTTGACGACCAGACCGAGGTTGATACCCATTACCTCTATTCCCTGGAAGCGGTCTATGAGAGTTACAACAATACTGTGGCAAGCGCCGAAGCCACCTCCGGGGTGGGGGCTGAGAGTTTCTATCTGGCGCAGAGTTACCCCAATCCCACCACCGGTCGCACCACCTTCAAGTTCTCCCTGGGGGGAGCCCAGAACGGGGGGGAACTTACTATCTACGATCTGAGCGGACGCCTAATGGCTCAGTTTACGCTTGAAGCCGACCAAAGTGAACTCCTCTGGGACGGATGTGATGGCCAGGGTAATCGTCTTTCCAGCGGAGTGTATATATACAGTTTAACCGCCAAAGGAAACAGCTCCGCTCGCAAACTGGTCCTTTACCGCTGATATAAACCACTTTCCCCAACAGTTGAAAGGGGGATACGGTATGAAAAAGATGACAATCCTTTTGCTGGTAGCGACCATAATGGTTCTCATCATAGGGTGCACCACCAGACCGGGGAACGGTGGGGGCAAGAGCGAGGATGAGGAGATTATCAAGGGCGAGGTGATAAGCGGGGTGATCATCCCCAGCGAATCCTCGCTGGATGAGGAAATTGAAGAGCTCTCCTCCTCCGAGTTTGTAGTAGAAGGTGTGGTGGGAGAGGGTGACACCTTTGAAACCTCCGAGACCACACCCATCTACGAGGGAAGCCTGACCACCAAAATCGGTCCCTTTTATAGAGTCCAGGTGGTAGCCACCACCTCCCATGACGGCGCAGACCTGACCGCCGATAAAGTGCTCGGCTTGGTGCCTACCGAGCCGGTCTATGTGGAGTTCATAGACGGCTACTGGAAGGTGCGGGTGGGCGACTGCGCCACCAAGCTGGACGCCGACCTGCTGAAGGAGAAGCTCAAGTCCTTGGGTTACGACGACGCCTGGGTGGTGGCACCGTAGATACACCCCTCCTGAATTGAAGATTAGCCGGACACCGCAAGGTGGTCCAATCGGTGTAATCAAAGCTCTATCCTTTAATGTCCCTCTGTAAAAAGCCCCCACTTTCGCAAGCGGGGGTTTTATTTATAGAATAGTCCTTTTGGCGCTATGGGCTCTTTTTGGACCGATATGAAATCACCGCCTCAGCAATGGCCACATCCATCGGCTCGGTAATCTTGATATTAAAACGTCCGCCGTCCACCAAAGCCACCGATGAAAGCTGGTAACGCTCCACCAACGTGCAATCGTCGGTGACTTCAATCCCCTCTTCCCCCGCTCGCCGGTGAGCCTCAATAATCACCTCCCGCCGAAAGGCTTGCGGGGTCTGTATAAGCCATATGCGGGAGCGATCCAGCGTCCCCTCCACAAAATTCTCATTAACGGACTGTTTGATGGTGTCTGTCGCCGGTGCAGCAACTGTGGCTGCGCCGTGCTGTTGGGCGGAACGCAGACAGCTGTTGACGGCGGAAGCCTCCACAAGAGGTCTTACCCCGTCGTGGATGACGACAAGTTGAGGGTCACAACGGTCGGCGTAGCCTAAACCAACTACCACGCTGTCCTGGCGCAGAACCCCACCGGCGACCACCTCAATGGGAATGGGGAAATCTTCCAAATGGGGCTTCACTATCTCCCTCTCGGTGCGGGCGACATCCTCCTCCGGCACCAGAATGACACCAAAGGCTATCCATGGGTGAGAGAAGATGGCGAAGGCGCTACGGGCGAGGATGGGCTTGCCAGCAAGCTCAGCAAACTGTTTTTTGCCGCCGAAGCGCAGTCCCGCCCCGGCGGCGGCGATTATTGCCAGTGTCTTCGGTCGGGGGTTAGAGCCTTTCACTTTCAACCTCTTCTTTGAGGCGGGTGAATATCATCCGCCCGGCGGTGGTCTGTAGGACGCTGGTGACCAACACATCCACATTCTTACCAATCTTGCTTCTACCGTTGTCCACCACCACCATAGTTCCGTCGTCCAGATAAGCCACCCCTTGACCGTATTCCTTGCCCTCCTTGAGGATACGCACATTCATCAGCTCGCCGGGCAGAACCACCGGCTTGACCGCATTGGCAAGGTCGTTGACATTGAGCACCTCAACGCCCTGCAACTCAGCGACCTTATTGAGGTTGTAGTCGTTGGTCACCAGCTTTCCGCCCATCACCTCGCCCAGCTTTACCAGCTTGGCGTCCACCTCACGGATCTCCGGGAAATCCCTATCCTGGATGATTACATCTACGCCGGCTTTCTTCTGCAGGCGGTTGAGGATATCCAGACCCCGGCGCCCCCGGTTGCGCTTCAGGGTATCCGAGGAGTCAGCTATCTGCTGTAGCTCCTTGAGCACGAACCGGGGAATGACCATAGTCCCTTCCAGAAAACCGGTGTCATGAATATCGGCGATGCGACCGTCTATAATCACACTGGTATCCAGTAGTTTATAGCTGGGTTCACCCTTGCCCTTTATCTTCAGTAAGTTGGCAAGGAAGGGCATATCTTCCATCTTGCGCACCGCCAGCACGATGCCCAGGTAGCTGAAGATGATCAATAGCAGAACATGGACATACCAGGAAGCACGAACAACACTGACGATAGCCGGAGCCACCAGGTTGGCGGCGATAAGCCCGACTATCAAGCCCATGATACCGGCGGTAAGTGCTTTTCCAGAATAGCGCTGGAGACCTATCTCCACCAGCAGGATAATGACCCCCAAAGCTAACCCGGCGCCCAAACCCCAGAAGGGTGCGGAAGGTGAGTTGGGGAAAAGATAGGGGGCGATCAGGTATCCCACCCAGGAGGTGGAGATGACCATTATCACCCGTATAAAGTTTACTAGCATAGTTACCACCCCTATCGGATATAAGTATGGGAATAATGGAATGAGGGTATTGGAAATGAGCAAGATCAGAAAAAGCCATATTTCTGTCTACATTGGAAAATAGAAGACTATATTATCCCCCCAATTATGCACACCAAATATGGCTAAATTCCGCTCCCGGACCCGTAAATAAACCACAGCCACCTGCTACCAACAATATATATTATATCATATTTGTCTCTTTCCGACAAGAGAAAATAGAAAATCCGACCCTTTTGAGGTCGACGCAGTGACAATCGGATAGAATCAGACTTTTTAAACAGTCCTGCTTCTTCAATTCTTCATCCAAGCAGAGTGCGCTTGGAGAAACGACTCCTATGAATCCGAATGAATTACTGCGTCTATGGGTATGAATATTGAAATGAGTTACCCAAACCTCCCCCTCCACCGCTTGAATCTGCAAAGGTTGTTACCTACATCCACAATCTATCTCCACATCCATCTTCTACCTCAACTACCGATAGCCCCACCCCTTAAAAGATGGAAAGCTGGATGTAGCGGGTAGGATTTTCCTTGAAATCCTTTATCAGCTCCTTTGCCTCAATAGTAGTTTCCAGAATCTCATCGTGCAATGTAGGGTCGTTTATCAGCTTGCCCACGGTCCCCTGGCCGGAATCTATCTTCTCAGCGATAGACTGCACACTGAACATTGTAATCTCCACCTGTTTGGTTATGCGCTTCAGGTCTTCAGCTACGATGCTGGCGTCCCTCAGCGCATTGTCCAAGTTGTCCTCGTTGCGGGCAAGCAGTTGGTCCAGACGCACGGAGATGGAGCGCAGTCGGTCCAAGGAGATGCGTATGTTATCCCTGCTTTCGGCGACCACAATATTGAGGTTATCGGTTATTTTTTCGGTATTCTTTATAGTCTGTTTTAATGAGGCAATCGTCTCCTCATCGGTCAGTTCCTTAATCCCCCCGGCGATATCCCCTATCTGCTCAAACAGTTCTCCTCCGCCGGAAAGTAGTGCCCCAATATCGGCACCGGCTTCCCCATCCACCACATCACCAGCCTTAAGTATAGGACCACTTATATTTCCCGGCAGTATCTCCACATACTTCTCGGCGAGTAGCCCCGCCATATTTATAGTAAAGGTTGAATCCTGTGGTATGTCGGTGTCCTTTTGAATCCACAAGGTGCATCGCACCACCCGTTCATCTTCCCTGTCCATCAGCTCAATCTTCTCCACCTTCCCTATCAACACCCCAGCCATGCGCACCTCGCTCCCCTCGCTCAAGCCGCCTATCTGGGGATAATCCGCATATATCCTAAAACCTCCCCGAATGAAATCAAACACCCCCACCCAGAAAAGCAACACCGCCAGACAGATTATGGCGACAAATAACAATATCCCAACTTTCGCTTCCGCTTTCATCTATTTCCTCCTCATAAACTGCCTGCGCCTATCCCTCCAGAACATCAATCGGTCCTTTGTAACTTCCGGTTACGAACTGCTGGACATAGGGATTCTGGGAGTTCTTTATCTCCTGCGGGGTGCCCACCTCAATGATCTTCCCCTCATAGAGCATGGCGATGCGGGTGGCTATCTTGTAGGCGCTGACCATATCGTGGGTTACTACGATACTGGTGATGTTCAGCTTCTCCTGTAGGTCTATTATCATCTCGTTGATGACATCAGCCATTATGGGGTCAAGTCCGGTGGTGGGCTCGTCATACATTATCACTCTGGGTTCGGTGGCGATGGCTCTAGCCAGACCCACCCGCTTCTTCATCCCCCCGGAAAGTTCCGCCGGGAAGATATCCTCCACACCAGAAAGCCCCACCATAGCCAATTTCTCCTTTACGATCTCATCTATCTCGCCTATCGGTATCTTGGTGGACTCATAAAAATAGAAGCCCACATTCTCCCTGACGCTCAGGCTATCAAAAAGAGCCGACCCTTGAAAGAGCATACCGAAATTTTTACGCAGTTCGGTCAACTCCCGCACATTCAGTTGGTTTATATCCACTCCATCAAAGAGCATGCGACCTCTCTCCGGGCGCAGAATGCGGATGACATGCTTCAGAAAGACAGATTTACCGCAGCCGGAGCGACCGATGATGACCAAGACCTCACCCTCATTAATGGTCAGGTCCATCCCCCGTAGCACATGATTATCGCCGAAGCTCTTATACAGACTCTCAGCGACAATCAGGGGTTTAGCTCTTTCTTCTACGGTGGTTTTCCCTTTTGCACGGGACTTGTCTTTTTCCCTTTCAGGCATTTCCAATCCAGATGACACTACTTTGTGAACAGAGCGGTTAACAGAACATCAGCCAAAAGGATAGTAATACAGGAGCTGACCACGCTGGTGGTGGTGGAGCGACCCACGCCCTCAGCACCGCCGCGGGTATTGAAGCCATAGAAGCAGGATACCGAGGCAATTATTCCCCCGAAGATGACGGTCTTGGCAAGACCAGTCAGCACATCAAAGGATTCCACGATCATTGACAAGGTCTTCATATAGGCACTGCCGGGAATTCCCAAATGAAAAACTGCCACTAAATAACTACCGGCTATTCCTACTGTGTCGGCAACTGCGGTGAGCACCGGAAGCATGATCAGACATGCCACCAACCGGGGGGTGACCAGGTAACGAATAGGGTTGGTAGCCAAAGTCTTCAAGGCGTCTATCTGCTCGGTCACCGACATGGTGCCCAGCTCGGCGGCTATGGAGGCTCCAACCCGCCCGGCGACCATCAATCCGGTCAATACCGGCACCAGTTCTCTGGTCATGGACAAGCCAACCACACCGCCGATGTAGCTCTCGGCGCCGAACTTGGCTATCTGGTAGGTGGTTTGCAGGGTGAGCACCATACCGGTGAAAATTGCGGTGAGTAAAACCACCGGCACCGACTCCACACCCACCCTGACCATCTGCTGGAAACTGCGTTTAATCTCAAAAGGCGGAAGGAAGATATTATAAAACGCCCTCCAGAACATGATGGCGATTCCGCCTGCAGACTCAAAGCCCCCAATTATGCGCCTGCCCACTCTCTCAGCTAAGCCCAAAAATCCTTGATGATGTGTATTCCTCTGGTTCATTCCCGAAGTCCCCAACTCGCGGTCTGAATACCCACCACCTGTCCCCCCTGTAGATACAGACGGGGCACTTTGCCATTGAGTGCGGTAAAGAGCTCATAGGGGATGGTTCCGGCGGAACGAGCTAGCTCATCGGCTCCGACGAACTCCTCGCCATCGCCTCCAATGAGAGTTACAATATCACCGACCTCTACCCCACTATCCGGTCCCACATCCAACATGGTCATATCCATGCACACCACTCCAGCCACCGCCACCCGCCTTCCGCCCACCAGGGCGATACCCACATTGCTCAGACTACGAATGTAACCGTGGTTGTAGCCCACTGGAATCACCGCCACATCGGTATCCCGTTTGGTGCGATAGGTCTGACCGTAGCTTATCGGGGTATCCTTAGGTAAATGTTTCAGGTGAATCACCCTTGTGCGCAGGTTCATAGCCGGTGCTAAAGCCACATCCCGTTTTACACTCGGAGAGGTATAATAACCATAGAGACCCAAGCCCACTCGCACCATATCCATATGCGAATGGGGCATATTGAGGGTAGCGGCGGTATTTGCACAGTGGTTACAGGGAAGACGGAAGCCTGCCTCCCGTAGTGTCTTGACCAATTCCTGAAATATAGACAGCTGTTTTTCGGTAACGGTCAAATCCTCTGCATCGGCAACCGGTAAGTGGGTCATTAAGCCTAAAACATCTAAGTGCTTAAAATTGGAGAGGAAGCCGGCATATTCCACCACCTCTTGAGGGAGAATGCCCAACCGCCCCATGCCGGTATCAACCTTTATGTACACCCCCACCTGTTTGTCCATTGCCGAAGCAGCGCCCTGCAGGGCTTCCGCAATATCCTTGGAGAAGACAGCAAGTTCCAGTCCGGCGGCTACCGCCTTACCTGCCTCATGGGGTTCGCTATTTCCCATCACTATTGTGGGGGCTGAGATGCCCCCCTGCCGTAGGCAGATACCCTCAAATGCCGCTACCACCCCCAGATAGTCGGCACCTCCCAAGAGGACCGCTCGACTCGCTTCCAGCAGACCGTGTCCATAGCCGTCGTCCTTAACCACCGCCAGAAGCTTGGAGCCCTTGCTCAAATGCTTCTTTATGCGGGTGGTGTTCCCCTCTATAGCGTCTAGGTTCACCTCGGCGAAGAAATTGAAGTGGTTGGCTTCAATAAGGTCAGATTTTTCGTTTCCCATAACCATTTAAGATGTAGGTCGCAAGCGCCATAAGTCGCTCATGGATCACTCTATTGAATACTACTTCACAGTCTGTTTTGACCAATCTATATTGTTAAAACTCATGTAGTCAGAGATGAATATCAACCTGACGATGCCGGTGGGACCGTTACGTTGTTTGCCGATGATCAACTCGGTTATTGCATCGCTTGCGGTTACCGCACCCACATCCCCTTCCTCCTCGCTCTCCACAGTGCCCCGCTGGTGCGGTCTCCAGATGAATGCCACCAGGTCAGAGTCCTGTTCTATGGCGCCGGACTCCCGCAAATCGGAGAGCTGGGGTCGGCGGTTGCCGTGCTTCTCAATGTCCCTGGAGAGCTGACTCAACGCCATCACAGGAATATTCAACTCCTTGGCAAGTGATTTGAGGAATCGGCTAATCTCCGCTACTTCCTGCTGACGGCTCTCCGGCCTGCCGATACTACCCCGCATCAACTGCAAATAGTCTACCACCAGCAGGGCGATATCATGACGGCTCTTCAACCGCCGGGCTTTAGAACGAACTTCCATTATGGTCATCGCCGGGGTATCATCCAGGTAGATGGGGCTTGATGCCAACCGATTTGCCGCTTGAAAGAGTGGATTCCATTCGGCGGCAGAGATATAGCCGGAGCGCACCTTATGAGCGTTAACACGGGCTTCGGCGCAGATCAAGCGCATTGACAGCTGTTCTATGGACATCTCCAGGCTAAAGATGGCGGTGGGCAATTTCTTCTCCACCCCCACAAAACGAACAATGTCAATGGCGAAGGCGCTCTTCCCTGAGGAGGGACGCCCGGCTATGATAATCAAGTCCTGCTTCTGCAGACCGCAAGTCATTTCGTCGAACTCACGAAAGCCGGTGGCTAGACCGGTTACATTATCCTTGCGAGCGTGGATATCCTCAATATCATGCACCGTGTCCTGGATAATATCGCCGACATGGATGAAGTCCCTCCTGGCACGCTTCTGGGATATCTCAAATATACTCCGCTCAGCTTCATCCATAATCTCGTCTAAATCCCCACGGTCCTCTAAAGCCCGCTCCCGAACCCGCTCCATAGCGCCTATCAAGCGCCGTAGGGCGCCCTTCTCGTCAACAATGCCGGCATAGTCCTGCAGGTGAGCGGTGGTGGCTACATCACGGATTATCTCCATGATGTAAGCCAGACCCCCCGCCTCCTCCAACCTCCCGTCCTTCTTCAGCTCCTCAACCAGGGTAACTACATCAACACCCTGTCCTCGGGCGTTGATATCTATAATCGCCCGATAAATTGCCTGGTGGGGAGGATGATAGAAGCTCCCCTCATCCAATTTGCAGACCACATCCTCAATAGCGTCGCTTTTGAGGAGCATAGCCCCGATGACCGCTCTCTCGGCTTCTATATTCTGGGGCATGTATCGTTCATCAACCATTGGACTTAATGTGCTTCAACCTTTTTACTCTGAGGTGAAAAGGAGGTATGAATTTAAAATTTTGTGTAAATGAGTAGAAGGTTTACCCCGCCTTTGGCGGGGTAAACGCCCACTATTTCCGTTCCACTTCCTCCCCGCCAGAGGCGGGGGGCATCTCTCCCTCGGTAGGTAAGGATGTCTCTTGAGGTTGTTCCTTCTCTTCTTTCTCTTCTCCCTCACGCCGAACCTCAAGTTGTATCTGGGCGGACACCCCTCTCGGCAGGTTTATCTCCACAATGTGGGTGCCCAGGGCTTTGACGCTCTCCTCCATGCGGATGTTGCGCTTGTCCACACTGATACCCCGCTCATTTAACATCTTAGCTACATCCATAGAGGTAACCGCACCGAAAAGACGGTCTCCCTCGCCGGTTTTCATAGTTACCGAAAGCACCAACCCGCTCAGCTTGCTGGCAAGGTCCTCGGAACCAAGACGCTCCCTCTCCAGGCGACGTTCATCAAGGTGCTTCTCCCTCTCATATGCCTGCAGGGTCTTTGCGGTGGCTTCCTTTGCCATATTGCGAGGAAGTAGATAATTACGGGCGTATCCCTTTGCCACATCAACCACCGCGCCCCGCTCGCCCAATCCTTCCACATCCTTTATTAGGATTACTTTCATCCGCTCCCCTCCCTCAGTTAACGATAGTGTTCAACGCTGAAGGGAAGAAGAGCCATAATCCGAGCCCGCTTGACATTTTTAACCACCAGACGCTGGTGCCGTGCACAGTTCCCGCTTGAGCGCCTGGGGCGTAGCTTACCCCGATCGCTGAGAAAACGGCGCAACATTGCCAAATCTTTATAGTCAATGTCCTCTATCTTCTCCACGCAGAAATAGCAGTCCTGCTTCCTAAAGAAACGTTTGAACTTTGGCTTTGGCTTCTTCGTCTTCATCTACCTGATTCTCCTTTGTTCACCCTGGTTGGAGAAAACAAATCCATACCATGTCTGTCCATCTCCTGATGGCTCGCCACTGTCAGATGCTTTTACAGACTCTGTCTTAGAAGGGGATATCGTCGTCCATCTCCGGTTCAGGATGCTCCTCAGTCGGCTCCTCAGTCGGCTCCTCAACCGGCTCATCAACCTTCTCTCCCTCGTCAGAAACGGACTTCTCGGCGAAAGCCTCCTCCCTCTGTCGCCTGCTGGGCAAAAACACCACCCGACGAGCTATCACCTCGGCAATGCGTCGCTTGTTGCCCTCCTTATCGGTATAATCACGGATGGATAGACGCCCCTCTACAAAGACAGGACTGCCCTTGCCCAGATACTGAGCACAAGTCTCCGCCTGGCGGGCGAAAGCCACCACCGGAATGAAGTCCACACTCTGCTTCTGCTCCCCCGATGAATCACGGTAAAAGTTATTTACCGCCACATTGAAGCGGGCAACAGGGGTACCTGTGGGGGTGTAACGCAGGTCAATATCAGCGGTGATATTGCCCATCAAAAACATCTTGTTATAATTAGACATAGCTATGCCTCCTTCTCTTCACTTCCTTCTGCGGGTTGCTCTGAAGCCTTTCCTTCGGAGGTGGCTTCGGGTTGCTCGCCGGATTCCTCCTTCCCCTCGCCTGCTCCCTCTTTGGGGGATTCAGCCTTTTCCCCCATTTCCGCTTTCCCTTTTGATTCTTCCTCCTTCTTCATAGCGGGGCGCCGGAAATCCCGACCAACTCCCCGACCAACTCCCCGACCAACTCCTCGACCACGACCCTCAAAAGGACCCGCCACGGTGATAAGGTCACTTGCCTCTCCGTCAACCTCCTCGGGGAGCTCTCCCTCGGCAACCACAACCATGTGGCGGATAGCATGCTCTGTAAGCTTGAGGTGGCGGCTCAAGGCGTTGATCGCTGGACTGCCCCCCTTGAAGCACACCAGGAAGTAGCGGCCCCGCTTCTCCTTGGCGATCTCGTAGGCCAGGTCTCTAATGCCCAGATTGAAGAAGCGCAGAACTTCAGCACCGTTCTCCTGGAGGACATTTTTTACCCCCTCACTGAACTCAG
Source organism: Candidatus Coatesiibacteriota bacterium (assembly GCA_030602715.1). Taxonomy (GTDB): domain Bacteria; phylum RBG-13-66-14; class B26-G2; order B26-G2; family JAUVZD01; genus JAUVZD01. The sequence continues at coordinate 50,269 of JAUVZD010000009.1, read as the reverse complement.
CCAAGGCATCCTCTTCATAATCCGGCCTGACGATGATCATGGACTCATAAACCTGCAAGCCTTTCACTCCTCTCTTCCCACAACGATCTAGGAATTACTCTCATTATACATTAAAAACCCTCTCTTAACACAAAAAAAATAGGACAACGAATCACAACTGCATCACTGATTAAGAATCTTCACCACCTCACCACCGTGCAGAGGACAGTCCTCACCCTCAATCCTCAACCTGCCCGCACTGCAAACCTCGCTGTAGGAGCCCAGGGAGACAAGCTCGTCGCTATCAACCACCTCGGCTTTTATGAAACCCTCCGCTAGGTCGCTGTGTATCAATCCCGCCGCCTTCCTGACCGGCGTCCCCTTAGCCACCGACCAGCTCTGGGCGATTCCTCCCTGAATGGTATAAAAAGTGACCAAGCCCAAAAGCTCATAACTTGCCCTTATCAGTCCGCCTATCTCCGGACCCTCCAGACCGTAAGCCTTAAGTAGTTCAGCAGCTTCCTCCTCCGCAAGCATTGCCGCCTCCTCCTCAAGGAGAGCGGATAGGGCACAGGGCGACTCGTTGTATTTTGAAATAAAACTGGAAAGCTCATCAAGTTCGGCGGAGAGTTTTTTTGCGGTATCCTCCGGTGCCAGGTTGACCACCACCAGGCGGGGCTTGGCGGTGAGCAGGAAAACCTCCTCCAGGCAGGTCAGGTCTTCATTTCCCAGCCTCTGGAGATGAACGCCCACCCCTCGGTCAAGCTGAGCGCAGACCTCCTCCAGCAAAACCACCTCCCTCTCCCTTTTGGGGTCGGTCTTTTTACCCTTAGCCTGTCTTTTTTGCTTCTCCACCCGTTTTCTTGCCACCTCCAGGTCGGCAAGCGCCAGTTCAACCTCCAGCAGTTCCAAATCCACAACCGGAGTGGGATTCTCGCCAAAGCAGGCGAGGACGATAATAATTGCATCCATCTCCCGGATGTGGGCTAGGAAACGATTGCCCAGGCCTGCGCCCTCACTCGCCCCCTCCACCAGCCCGGCGATGTCCACAACCTTAATCTGAGCGGGGATTGCTTTTTCACAGCCAGCCAGCTCAGCGATCACCGCAAGCTTCTCATCGGGAACGGTAGCCATGCCCGTGTTCGGTTCAATAGTGGTGAAGGGATAGGGTTCCGCCGGGGCTCCGACACAGGTCAAGGCGTTAAATAGGGTGGTCTTTCCGGAATTGGGCAATCCAACCAGACCCAGACGCATAGGCTATTTCCTCTTGTTGAATCGCTGCATAGCCGTCTCCACCCCCTGCTCCACCACCACCTCCACACAGTCGCCGGCCAGTGTTATCATCTCCACCGCCCCCTCCCGCTCTCCACTAGCAAACGGCGAGAGGACATAATCGGAAGCATCAACCCCCGCAGAAGGGGGGTCAATTCCCAGACGAAGGCGGGGAAAGTCCTCTCTTTCCAGGACCTCAATTATTGAGCGTAAGCCTTTATGTCCCCCATCGCTTCCAGAGGGACGGAGGCGCAGGGTTCCCAGAGGAAGGTTTATGTCGTCCACCACCACCAGAAGCTCCTCTATCTCAACTGGTTTACGGCTAATCAGTTGAGCCACCGCCGGTCCACTGACGTTCATATAACTGCGCAAGCGGGCAATGAGAAACTCTCCCCCACCCAGATCCAGGCGAAGAACCTGATAGGGTTTACCTGCGATAATGGTGGGGGGAAAGCGCCGCTTAGCCCGCCTGAGGAGCTCATCAACCACCATCCTCCCGACATTGTGGCGGGTCTGGAAATACCTCCTCTTGGGGTTGCCCAATCCTACTACAGTCCACACGCTAAGACAGCTCCTGCAGTTGTAGCCACCAGGTCTAACCAGCCTCCCCTTTTTTCCCTTCTTCCTTCTGACCTTTCTTTGAGATTACCTCCGGCTCTGGCGGCTCTTCCTCCTCCCCTTCTGCGGGAACCTCCTCGGCAACCCCCTCAACCTCTTCTAACTCCGCTTCCTCTTCCTCAGCCGCCAAGCCCCGAGGAACCACGACGCTCACCACCGGCTCATCCGGCAGAGCGTTTATCGTCATCTCGGGAGGCAAAGGAATATCCTTTACCCTCAGGCTTTCACCCAGTTCCAGGGATTCAATGTTGACGGTCAGACGATCGGGCATCTCCGCCGGCAGACAGACCACACTTAAATGGTGATGAACCTGGTCCACGATACCGCCCTCCAATATACCGACAGATTGACCTTCCACGCTGACCGGCACATCCATCTCAATCGGTTTGTCCATTGAGATGAGGAAGAAATCGGCGTGGAGAAATTTATCGTTCAAGTGGTCGGTCTGTAACTCCTTTATCATCGTGGTGTAGCTCTTCTTCCCCTCGCTATCTATAATATCCACCAGCACATTTGTGCTGTGATGGTGAACCATGTTCCTCAAAGCCTCGGTATTCACCAGTAACTCTATGGTCTCAATGCCCTTACCATAGATCACAGCAGGAGTGAAACCACCCAGGCGGTCTTTTTTGCTGACCGATTTGCCAACTCTTTTTCTCCGCTTTACCTCTAAGGAAACTTTTTCCATCCTTTACTCCTTTTATGCTCACAAAACCTTAAACAGCGAACAATCGCCAATAAAATCCCCGCCCATTGCTGAGCGCAGACTATCCACGCTTTCCGCCTGCGCCTACTTTGAAAAACCCTGTCTTGAGCAGTTGGAGGCGACGCATCCCGGCAGAAGCTAGACGATAAACTTATCATAAAATACGACATAATCAACGAAAATCTTTTCAATCTAATCCCTCGGTCGCCCCGGCAATCTCTACAACGATAAAAGCCAGCGTCAAGCTGGCTTTCGCTGGATATAGAAAAGGTTTACCCTAGAATAAGGCTCCCCTGAAGAGCGTGGCGACGGACTGGTTATTGTGAATACGACCAATGGCATCTGCCAGCTCACCGGCTACGCTGAGGATGGTGAGCTTATCCAGCTCGTCGGCGCGGGGTGTGGGTATAGTATCGGTAATGATGACCTCCTCAATAGGCGCTTCCGAGAGACGCTCAATGGCTTGTCCGGCGAAGACGGCGTGGGTGGCGACCGCATAGACCTTAATCTTCTTGTCTATCTCCTTCAGAGCTCGGGCGGCACGGACGACGGTCCCTCCCCCGCTGATCTGGTCGTCTATGATGATTACATTCTTGGTCTTGATCTCACCGATAACATCGTCCACTTCCGTGCTGTCGTCATCCAGTCTCCGCTTTGCCACCACAGCCACATTGGCTCCCATCTCCTGGGCGAAGTTGCGCGCCCTCTTCACCCCTCCCACATCCGGGGAGACCACCACCACTCCCTCCATCTTCTTTTCTCGGAAGTAGTCCAGAAATATCGGCGCCGCGGTGAGATGGTCCACGGGGACATTGAAGAATCCCTGAACCTGCCCTGAATGCAGGTCCATGGTCAGCATGCGGTCGGCGCCGGCAACGGTCAGCATATCGGCGACCAGCTTGGCGGTGATGGGCACCCGGGGTTGGTCCTTGCGGTCCTGACGGGCGTAGCCGTAGTAGGGTATGACCACGGTGATGCGTCCCGCGCTCGCCCGGTTGAGGGCGTCTATAATCACCAACAGCTCCATCAGGTTCTCGTTCACCGGCGGACAGGTGGATTGGACCACAAATACATCCCGCCCGCGCACATTCTGCTCTATCTTGACCTTTATCTCCCCGTCGGGGAATCTGCCCACCTGACAGCGCCCCAGAGGGATCTTCATCTCTTTGGCTATCTTGGCGGCAAGCTCCGGATTGGCATTTCCGGAGAAGATTATCATCTCCTCAAAGAGCTTTTTGGCGTCGCTCATATGTGAAGCCTCTCCCTAAGACCGGTAGAAATTATAAAGGATGGTTTCCGTGAGAATCCATCCTAGCAAAAAGAGCTCACTTTGGCAAGGTATTTCCTAATCGTTTCTATCCTGAGAGAAAAAAAAGCAGCGACCGAGTGAAGAACCGCGGTCGCCTTACAGTCCCCACCACCACCCCGCCAAAGGCGGGGCCAAAGGCGGGGCCAAAGGCGGGGGAGGAGACCGGCATCATCAAGACTATCACCACGCTAATCTGAATAACCCTCATCATCTACATCCCATTATACTATATTCCCCCTCCTAACTCACCCCCTGAGCCCCATCATCCAGCTCCTGTGGGGCGCCGGGCGACCGATACGACCACCCCCACCAGAATACTCCAACTGGGGCGTAAAGAGCGACTTTATCTTCCCCAAAGATGTGGGCTGAACCCCAACCTCCGGCAGGTCGGGTCCTGTTAAGTAAAGCATCGGACAAACACAGCCGCTATTACTAGTGTATATTACCAATGTCTGTGGGCCCTTTATACACCAGCCGAAGTTCTCCCATTCCTCATCCACCCAGTTCTGCACCATCCAGGTCACATCTATGACCATAGTAAAATCATCTACATACGCACTTTCCGAGCAGTATTCGCTATCTGAATGGGGCGGCTGATTTGCCCAGGTCAATGTGTCCTCATCCCAGGGCTCTAAAACACGATGAAAATACCATGTCGAAGGATAATCAAGGGTAATATCAATACACAAGTTAGCCGAGGTAATCTCATAGCCGATGTATTCGTCCAACTGGGTAAAGCGAAGAAACGCGTAGCCTTCAACCCCCGCTAACATCCATCCTCTGTCCCCGTAATTCTCATCGGGTTCACCAACATAAGAATAAGTATCCTGACCTATCTCCGGACCCGGCTCTATGTACACCGTATTTCCGAAAACACCAGGCGGTGCCAGCAAAACTATGCTGATAATTATTATCTTCCTCATTAATCTCACCTCTCTTTTTTATTACTTAACCACTCTTATTCACCCAACAACTCCTCCAAATCCTTAGGATACGGTCCGTCAAGATATGGTTCGTTGACCACATCATGAAAGTTATAGGTATTAAACAAGAAATAAGGGTCATAGTGCATATACTTGATAAACGGCGATGGGGGATACTCCCGGCTCCACATCCAGTCGGCGCTGCTGGGCTCGGTGGAAAATGTCCTGTTGCCATGCCCCCAGAAGGTGCTCATCATCCCCTGAGCCCCATCATCCAGCTCCTATGGGGCGCCGGGCGACCGATACGACCACCCCCACCAGAATATTCCAACTGGGGCGTAAAGAGCGACTTTATCTTCCCCAACGATGTGGGCTGAACCCCAACCTCCGGCAGGTCGGGTCCTTCTAAGATTAATGATGGTCGAGCGCCAGGATCGGTTGAATTACTTGTTGCAAATGAGATTAGAAATCCATAATCCCTTATGCACCAGCCGAAGTTATCCCAATCACCATTGAGCCATTCCTGCACCATCCAGGTCACATCTATATTAAAATCTGAAGCAAAATCCACTTCCGGGAAATGATAGTAAACATATTCGGTGCTGGAATGTGACGGCTGATTGTTCCAGGTCAATGTGTCCTCATCCCAGGGTCCCAACACACGGTAAAAATATCTAGTCCCATCGCTTGCCATGAAAACCCAAATCCTTAATGTCGCCGAGGTAATCTCATAACCGATGTATTCGTCCAGCTGGGTAAAGCGTAGAAAGGAGAATACTGTAATCCCTGCTGACATCCATTCTAAATCACCATAATTCTCATCTGGATAAACCTGGGCACCATAAGTATCCTGACCTATCTCCGGACCCGGCTGGATGGTAACCTCGTTTCCGAAAACACCCAGCGGTGTCAGCAAAACTATGCTGATAATTATTATCTTCCTCATTAATCTCACCTCTCTTTTTTTCCTTAACCATTCTTATTCACCCGATAACTCCTCCAAATCCTTAGGATACGGTCCATCAAGATATGGCTCATTAACCACATCATGAAAGTTATAAGTGTCAAATAAGAAATAGGGGTCGTAGTGCAAATACTTGATAAACGGCGATGGGGGATACTCCCGGCTCCACATCCAGTCGGCGCTGCTGGGCTCGGTGGAAAATGTCCTGTCCCCATGCCCCCAGAAGGTGCTCATCATCCCCAATATCTCATCCTCCTGATAATACTCATCGGTAAGGTCTGTCCATATTTTGGGATTTAAGTGGCGCAGGGCGTCCAGCTTGATAGTCTTCACATAAACACTGAAATCTAAATCCACAGTTGGAGTTTGAAGGGCTTCATAGTAATCCTGTCTAATGTGTGTGGGTAGTGTATTATAATAATAACCCGTTCGGTCTATCTCCAGCTTGCAGGAATGCAATCCGCCGTGACTCTCCTCATCGCTCCATTCCCAGGTAACATAATCCGGTCCAGATTGAGTCCAACCCAATAAGCCATTCTCAAAGCTTTTATTGAGAATCGGCAAAGGCGTTTCATTGTTCTTTACCTCCACATCATCCATATAGGCAAAGCCGTCCTGAACCGTGCCCACGTGGCAACCCTCACCAGTAAATTCATCAAAATGTCCGCAGCCTTCATATTCATCACGTGTAAATGTCTCCAAGTACAATCTGATGTCTATCTCCTCCTGTTCCTCCTTGGACATATTCTCCCCGATTAACTGCACCCAGTTCAGATTGGTCCCATCAAGACCGGGTGAACAATAATCTTCGGGTTCCTCTTCTGTAAAATCTCTACATCTCATCCTCAATCTTCTCCACTCTCCGCCGATCACCGCATACCCGGCGCACATGCCCACAAAATCGGTAAACCCCTGGTCAATAAGCTCGTCATACCTCAGCTCATACTTGTCCCTCCACTCTATATACTCAAACCCCTCCCGGTCGTCAAATATCCCCGACTGATAACCCCACTCGGCGATCACCAGATCATCCTTACCATCAATATATGTGGATGCCATCAGCAGAGGATTCTTGATCTGGGAAGAATCCCAGGTCCAGCCACCCATGCCCCCCATAGCCGGCTGATAATATACGTGGCTCAGCTCATCCCCCTCCCAATTCTCGTCATCTATATCCGGCTGATGATAAGGGTCCACCTCCTCATCATACCAATCCCACCAGCAACGCCCCTCAAAATAAGTCCCATTGTGGCTGTTAAACTGGTCCCCGAACATCATAAGCCGGGTATCCGTCCCCTCCTCGCCGTCTATCTCCTCCATGGCCCTCCTCATCCAGTCTATCTCCTTCCCTAAGATAAACGCATTGTGATACTTGCTGAGCAGCCGAACCGGATACTGCTCATCCTCACAATAGTCATCCCTCACCCCATGCTTCCTCTCCACCTGACACCTGTCATCCGTGTGCATAAACCACTGCTCGCAGTGCTGTATGTCTATATACCGGGGCTTTAGCCTGTTTATCATCTGATACAATGCCACATACCAGATGTCCCGACTGTCCCAGCTGGTCCATGCGCCGGTATTATCAAACCCTTCGTCAGAAAGATGCTCGTATTCATCCACTTCAGGTATATCGTTAAATAGATAATCGTCGCCATCGTCGTCAAAGTAGCTCATACAGGTCCAGTAAGCCAGCTGACGGGGCTTTGCATGCTCCTCCCCAGCCGTATTAATATAACTCCACTTTATCGGCGCCGCATACGATACCCTCACCTCGGTCCCCTGCTCAAGGTCGGTAAATGTTATGTAAGCCCTCTCCTCACCCTCATACCCATAAAAACCGCCCCCCTTAAGCCGTAAATAACTGGTTCCTATCTCCTCTACGCCCACATACATAGTTGTGTTCAAACCCACATTTTGCAGTTCGTAATCCTCGTCCTCAACCAACTCCACCCATTCACCGTCAACCTTCTCCTCCACCCTTATCGGATAAACATTCTCATCCTCTTCCTCCCTGTAGCAGACCCGATAGGCCAGAGTGGATTTCAACTCATAACCCGGACCCCCACCATTTCCCACATCCTCATCCCACACATTAATCTTATGTTGTTCAAAGTAATACCTCTCCTCCAGACTCTCTCCAATGGTAAACTCCCAGGAAGGCTGGGGCATAGGAACCGGATAGGTATTCTGATCAGGAACCGGGTCATAATAATCAACTTGACCGGGACGAAGATTATTATCGTCTATATACTCGCTGTCATAGATCATATACTCCAGACAGTTGCCGTTGTGCCGCAGAAGGGCGAAGTAGTAGTCACCCATCATGGGTATAGGTTCTATGTGCAGTTTACGACAGTAGTTAAACAAGCTCTCTAGATACTCATAGTTCTTATCGTAAGGAACCTGTGGTTCACCTACAGGCGGTAAAACATCGTATTCCAGGAAAAAGAAGACCATGGAGTATGCTGAAAGTCGGTTCATCTTGAAGTTCGCCATCTTCTTGGCAAACAGCTTCTGGTTACGAATCACATTATTATCGGTATCTTCCCAGAATCCTGTCTCCATATATAGTCGCCAACCGGGATAAACATCGGTTTCCGAATCTTCCAGCCAATGCCCGATAATGGTCATCTGCCCCCGCCACTCCATATCCGGAAAGTCGTATATGTAGCAGGCAGGAGCCACCACCGTATTGCGGTAAAAATCCTCCCCCGGAACTTTCAATCTAGCTTTATCCTCAATATCCAGCAACTGCAGGAGGGTCTGGGTGCCGTAGAAACTCCCCGCGCCCTTGGTCAACCCCGCACCATCCTGGTCTGAGGCGGCGATGAGAATGATATCCTCACCGATATCCATCATGTAGCCCTCGGGGTTAAAATCTTCGGGTAGGACTATGCCCCGCTTCTCCAGCTCCGCCTGGAAGAGGTGATTGACGGACAAATCCCTATCAGGGTCACCGAGCACAATGCAGGGCTTGTTCAATTCTAAGGAAATAAAATTACTGTCTAAAGCTACCACTTTGTATTCCTCAATTGGATTGTCATACTTAATCCCCTCCCATCCTTCACTATCATAATCTTCATCATCCCCCTCGCACTCATAGAAGGCTCGGTTGAGCTCCTGACGCAGATTCTCGGCGGAGAACTCATAAGTATCACCCAGAAACAAATGAGGGAGTGCATCGGGGGTGTAGTATATGGTCACCGCATCAATCCCGCCGTCAAAAGTAACCAGGGGGTCGCTGTGGTAGCCCCGGCATTCAACGGCTTGGGGCTGGGGGACGACTGTGGCCACATCCTCGGTGGATTCCAGCTCGGTGATGTTGATGTCATCAAAGTAGGCTGTGCCGGAAGCATAATGCAAGCAGCAGCGAATATAGAAAAGGTCAAATGTGGTGAGACCGTCGTTTTCATCCATAAAGTAGTCCAGAGGAAGAGAGAACCATAGGGAGAATTTTTGCCAGTTGTTGCTGCCGGTAAGACATTCCGTGCGGACAAGTTCAATGTCTTCATAACTTGTTTCTTCAGAGGAACCTATTATTTGAACGAATGCACCATTAGGATACGGGTCACCCCCGGGTGATACTTCACTTGGCAAAACTCCCACAGTTTTTATCCATCCGGTCACCAAGTAGGTTGCGCCTTCCCGCAGGGAAGGGCTAAAACTATAAAAAAGCCACTGTCGCAAAACCGTATCATAATCAATAGATCCATTAGTCACATAGCCGCATGAGGGCATGGAGTGGCTTTCCTCAGCCGTATAGCCCCCTTCACCATTGCCGCTCAGTTGATACAGATCCCATTCAACCAAGTTGGGTTCTTCTTCAGTCCGGCTCCAGTCATTGAAATGTGGATTCTGGATGGGGTTCAGCTTGAGCGCCACCCAGTCAAACCAGGCGGTGCCGGAGGAGGCGAGGGTCTCCAGCCTCAATTCCAAGCTATCGGAAGTCCCTCTAGGTTTATCAAAGATGCCCTGGATTTTTATCCAAGTGTTGGTGCCGGTTACGCTCTGAGAATACCAATCCAATTTATCCTCGTAGAGAACTCGTATCTTTGCCCCAGGATGGAGGGGGCTTTGCTCATATTGCAGACTCTCCGTCTTCACGAACGCTGAGGCGCAGTAGGTATAGGGAAGGGTGTTAGTGTTTATATCCTGGTAAAGTAATGAAGTTCTGTTGCTCGGAGGCGAGACTACGTCAAAGTAGAACTTGGCTGAGTTGGGACCGTTCATGGAATTGTCATCGTCTTCCTCAATGGTCGTATTTTCTCCCGTCTGCGAAGGCCAGCCGTACAAAGCATAGGGGTCGCGGTCAAAACTGGGATTCTCCAAGTCGGTGAGCACAATGGTCTCCGGCATGGTATCCATCTGCACTATCTGCACATAGTCTATCCACACCTCACCAGTTGCGTCCCTAAGACCTACACGAACATCAAACCTTCCCTCATAAGGAGGGAAGGGGAATGGAACGATCAACTTACACCAGTTATGGTCGCCGGTCAGCATCGGGGAAGTGTAAGTGGTCTCATAAGTACCTGGCGGAAACCTTATCTCGGCAAACGCACCCCCGCCATTAGTTGACTCAACATTCTTGCATTTGATAAATGCTACAAGGTAACAGGGCTTGCCGTTAAACCTATCGTTCGCATGGGAAGCTAAAATCCCCGCCTGCAGATAACAGCTACCTTCAGGCCCTATATCTGTCTCTTTTATATACGCACTGGCGCTGTAATGAAGGCTATACGCCAAATCCTGACCAAAATCCTCCGGATCCATGAACTGATTACCATAAACCCAATTATCAAATAACCCTGTCTCCTGGCTGTATGTCTCAAATGAGAAATTCCTAATGGGAGAATTATTATGTTCCCACTGCTCAGCAGATGAAGCACAAGGCAAGCTCAAAATAACTATCGCCGAAGAAACCATAATCCTCTTCATATCCAAACCCCCATTATAAGATAAACTGCAGAAAGATATCCCTCTAAAATATTATAAGCTCAAAGCGAAAAAAGTCAAGTATAATTTCTATTACCGCTGGTGCAGATTATGTTAGTATTATAAAGGATTCTCCAGCCCCACCTAGGAGGGACATGAATACATTTAAGAAAAACTTCACATCCTTATCTCTTGCAGCTTTGTGCATACTTCTCGCTCAAATATCGTTTCAACCAATAGCCCACTCCGAGACGGAGTTAAGCCCCAAAGAAATTGCAGAATACTTCAACAAAGGCAACCATCTCCTTGCGTTAGGCAGATTTGAGGAAGCGGTAGAATGCTATGACCTGGTTTTGGAGAACAGCCCCAATTTTGTGGATGCATACTTGAACAAAGGCTGCGCTCTATTATCTTTGGGCGAGTATGCAGAAGCTATAGAGTGTTTTGACAGTGCTTTGGAGATTGACCCCGATTATGCAGAAGCATTCAACAACAAAGGTATCGCTCTTTCCGCCTTAGGCAAATATCAGGAAGCGATAGATTGTTTTGAGAGCGTTCTAGAGATTGACCCCGATAATATCAAAGCACTCATCAACACCGGTCTTTCGCTTATGTATTTAGGAAAATATGAAGAAGCGATAGAATACTGTGACCGGGTTCTGGATATTGACCCCAATTATGCCAAAGCATACTACAAAAAAGGCATTGCGCTAAAGCAACTGGGACGCTCAAATGAAGCCGATCAATGCTTTCAAAAAGCCCACGAACTGGATCCCACATTAGAGATCCCCTAAACGGTTCATTTAAAAAGTAAGCTATAGAACACCGCCGCAATAAGGAGTGGTATGCCACCGACCAAGCCCCACACCACCGGCGAGATTGCCAAATCCCTGGATAGAGCTGAATTAGCAGGCAAAGGGAAGGCAAAGATAACCGGCCTGGCTACCGACAGCCGGGAGGTGGAAAGTGGCGACCTCTTCGCCTGCATCCCCGGCGAGCGCTATGACGGTCACCACTTCGCCCCGGATGCCCTCACCGCCAAAGCGACTGCTCTGCTTTGTGAGCGCTCTCTCCCCCAACTTGACTGCGAGCAGATAGTCGTCCCCTCGGTGCGCAGTGCTCTGGCGAGGGTAAGCGAGCTTCTCTGGGGTCTGCCCAGCCGGGAGATGACCACCATCGGGGTGACCGGAACCGGGGGAAAGACCACCACCTGCTTCTATCTGGAGAAAATCCTGGCAAGTGATGGGTGCCCCACCGTCCTCTCCACCACCGTCGGTCGGCGCATCGGTTCAGGCGAGCTGGAATATACCGGTCGCACCACTCCGGAGATACCCTCCTTACAACGCTTCCTGCGCCGGGCTGTGGATGAGGGAGCCAGCTATGCGGTGCTGGAGATAAGCTCCCACGGGCTGTCTCTGGGGAGGGTGGAGGGGCTCTGGCTTGATGGCGCTGTCTTCACCAACCTGGCTCGTGACCACCTGGACCTGCACCGGGATATGGAGGGGTATTTCAAAGCCAAAGCAAACATACTCCGCCTGCTGAAGAGCAAGGATTCTTTCGTCTGCGCCAATCTGGACGACGAATATGGCATAAAGATGCTTTCGCTCGCTTGCCGCGATTTTCCCTGCTTCGGCTTCACCACCACCGAGCCGAAGAAGGCGCTTGGAGAGCACAAGGACCTGTCCAGGTCGCTCTCCGGCATACTCCAGGCTGTGGATGTGCGCGTGACCTTTGGGTTCATCCGCGCCAGGCTTGTATTCCAAGATAAGGAGGAGAATGTCCAGCTTCCCGCTCTGGGGCTGATGAACCTCTACAACGGCTTAGCCGCCGCAACCTCGGCTCTTGCTCTGGGCATAGACCTGAATAAGGTAGTCAGCTACCTGGCGGACGCCCCGGCTCCCCCCGGTCGCACCCAGAGCGTCTATCTCCACCAGCCCTTTACCGTCCTGGTGGACTACGCCCACGCCCCGGACAGCCTGGAGACTCTACTCTCCACCGTCTCCGACACCCTTCCCTCCGCCCGTCGCATTATAATCGTCTTCGGGGCTACCGGTCGGCGGGATGTGGGCAAGCGACCGCAGATGGGGGAAGTAGCCGCCCGCCTGGCGGATCTGGCGATAATCACCACCGACGACCCCTACGACGAGGACCCGCTGGAGATAGCCCTGGATGTCGCCTCCGGCGCTGAACAAGCCGGCGCCAAGGAGCGAGAGGACTACCTCATCATCCTGGACCGCAGGGAGGCAATCGCCGAGGCCCTCAGGCGAGCCGAACACGGCGATGTGGTGCTCATCGCCGGCAAGGGGCACGAGCCCTACATCATCACTGCCGAGGGCAAGATTCCCCACAAGGATGCCGATGTAGCCGAGGAGATATTGAGGGAGATGGGGTGGGGTGTTGAGAGGTAAACACATTAATAGGGGGACTATTTACTAAAGGAGCCCACCCATGATCCGGCCCCTCACTCAAAAGGACTTACCAGCGCTCAAGGAACTGCTGAAATACTCATTCTCCTTGGACGATGCTTATTTTCGCCGACCACCCTTCACCGAGCTCAAAATTGATCAACTCATCGGCTATTTTGCCGACGGGCACCTGGTTGCCTGCTCCCATACCATCCCCTTCAAAATTTATATGGGCGGGAAACTCATCCCCGCTGGGGGAATCTCCTGGGTTGCATCCGACCCCGCCCATCGCAGGAAGGGTTGTATGCAGGAACTTATGGTCCACTCCATCGCCGATATGCGCAGGAATAAAGTGCCCCTCTCCATCCTGTGGGCTGCCGAGTTCTTTTACTATCACCCCTTGGGCTGGGAGCAGGTCTCGGAGTTTCGGCGCTGGGACTTTGAGTTTAAGGACATGTTTCCGCCCAGGGCTCCCAGCGGTTCCTTCATCTGGCTCAAAGCTGACCGAAGAAGCGCAGGCAAACTCCTTCCCATATACCGAAAGATTGCCGAAAAGAGCAACCTCTTCGTGCAGCTTGACAGCGAACAATTATCCCTTTTTCTGCAGGAATATGAGGACGACAAGCCCTATATAGTCGCCTATCATGATACAGCGGGAGAGCTTCGGGGCTACATGCGCTGGGCAAATAATCAGAAAGAGAAGCGGATGGAGGTTTGGGAGCTCTACACTCTGGATAATGAGACTGAGCGGGCGTTTATGTGGTTCATTCACAATCACAGCGCCCAGTTCAAGAAGGTGCGTCTATTCAGCCACCCGGATGCGCCCTACCATCTTTATCTGCGCAACCCCCGGGTGGACTGTTACATCCGTCCGGGGATAACGCTGCGCCTGGTGGATGTAGCCCAAGCCTTCCAGGCTAGACCATACAATAAGCTGGATAAGGAACTTGGCTTCTCCCTGCGCCTGCAGGATGAGCATGCGCCCTGGAACGAGCGCCCGATAGATCTGCTATTCAAAGACGGAAAATGTGTGCAGACAAAGGCGGAACAGCCCCAGCTCTCCACCTCAATTCAGACCTTAGCCCAGCTCTACACCAACTTCATCAGCTTTCACACTGCGTTGGATTATCACCTCATCCAATTCTCAGAAGATGTAAACATTAAGGCACTGGATGAGCTGTTCGCCCTCCACAAGCCGTATATGTTCCATTGGTTTTAGGCAAATTCTCAATCCTGATTACTAATAGAAATCCCAACCAACATCTGCTACGATTTATGCAAAGAAAACTTAAAGGAGGTCACTTAAATATGAGTGAGACCAGTTTCAATGCAAGCGTTTGGCAGAAAGGCGAATGGCATGTGGCTCAATGTCTTGATGTTGATGTAGCCAGCCAGGGAAGGACCAAGAAGGAGGCTTTGGAAAATTTGAAGGAGGCTATTGAATTGCATTTTGAGGAACCTAGGGCTACTAAGGTTCCTGATATTATATAAGATTCAACCCCCCCACCACCCAAAAAAAATTTCCCCCTTGAATTTCCCCTCCCCCTAACCTATACTTGGCATTATCGCTATGGCTAAGGGCAAACAGAAAAAAGCGCCCCCCTCCACCGTCCAGGACATCCTCCTCAAGCTCTATAACTTCTGGAACCGGGAGGGCTGTGTGGTCCTGCTCCCCTACGATATTGAGAAGGGCGCCGGCACCTTCAATCCCTCCACCTTCTTCGGCACCCTGGGCAAATCCCCCTGGCGGGCATGTTTTGCCGAGCCCAGCCGTCGCCCCAAGGACGGCAGATACGGCGAAAACCCTCACCGGGTGGAGAAACACCTGCAGTTTCAGGTGCTGGTCAAGCCCTCACCGGACGATATTATGCAGAAGTATTTTGAGAGCCTTTCGGCGCTGGGCATAATCCTCGCCGACCACGACCTGCGCCTGGACGAGGACGACTGGGAATCGCCCACCCTGGGCGCCTGGGGGCTGGGCTGGCAGGTGCTTCTGGACGGCATAGAGATAACCCAGTTCACCTATTTTCAGCAGATGGGGGGCTACGACCTCAACCCCATCACCTGCGAGATAACCTACGGCGTGGAGCGCATCAATATGTATCTCGCCGGGGTGGAGAGCTTTTACGAGATGGAGTGGGGCGGTGGGGTCAACTACCGCGACCTGCGCTACTCCGATGAGCGGGAGCAGAGCATCTACAACTTTGAGAAGGCGGACACGAAAGTAAACTTTGAACTGTTCAAGGTCTACGAGTCCGAGGTCTATCGCCTGCTTTCGGAGGACCTGCTCCTTCCCGCCTACGAGTTCCTGCTAAAATGCTCGCACACATTCAATATCTTGGACGCCAGAGGTGCTATCGGCGTAACCGAGCGAACCGCATACATCGGAAGAATCCGCAAATTATCCCGCCTCTGCGCCAAGCGTCATCTGGAGCGAATAGGGGAGCTGGGCTGAATTGGCGAAAAAATCCACCATAACCTTCGTTTTGGAGATAGGCTGTGAGGAGCTTCCCCCGGCGGACCTGCCCCGGGGCGAGGAGCAGTTGAAACGCCTGGCAGAGGAGCTTCTTTCCGAAACTCGCCTCTCTTGCAGGAAAATTCAAGCACATTCCACCCCCCGGCGTTTCATTCTCATCCTCTCCGGCTTGCAGGCACTGCAAATCCCTAAGTTGGAATTCGTATTAGGTCCCCCTATGAAAGTTGCTTACACAGAGGATGGAAAACCTACTGAAGCCGCCATTGGCTTCGCCAAAAGACAAGGAGTCTCTCTTCAGGAATGTACTGTAAGTGAGAGTGATCGTGGTCCCTATTTAGCTTACAAGAAGACCTTACCAGCACTCAGCGCGGAGCAGGCGCTCGCCGAACACCTCCCCGCTTGTCTAGCCCGCCTCTCCTTCCCCAAGACCATGCGCTGGAACCAGAGCGGTGTCCTCTTCCCCCGCCCCATCAGGTGGCTTCTGGCGCTGGCAGATGAGCAGGTGGTCCCCCTGGAATTCGCCGGCTTGCGCGCCGGGCGATTCACCTACGGGCATCGCGTCCCAGCCGGAGGGAAGCGCATCTCCATTCCTGATGCTAAACAGCTACTCCCCCTGCTGAAGAAGAACGGCGTCATCGTGGAGCGCGCCAAGCGCAAGGCGACCATGCGCGCCCAGGCAAAGAAGCTCCTGGAGAAGGTGAAGGGCTCACTCCCCGACTACGACTGGCTGATGGACCAGGTGGCAAACACCATGGAGAATCCGGTCGCCGTGCTGGGCGCCTTTGACCCCCGCCATCTCCGCCTCCCTGGAGAGGTCATCGTCTCCGCCCTGGTGGGCTACCAGCGCTTCTTCCCTTTGACTTCAAAAGACGGCGAGCTCCTCCCCCATTTCATAGCCTTCCACAACGGCAGGAGGGGAGCCTCCGCAACCATCCTGCGGGGCTATCAGCAGGAGATAACCGCCCGCCTAAACGACGCCAGCTTCTTCTATGAGGAGGACCGCAAGCGGGGCATAGACGCCATCGCCGGGGACCTCTCCGGAATACTGTTCATTGAGGGCTTAGGCACGGTGGCGGAAAAGGGCGACCGCCTGCAGGCGCTTGCCACCCGACTGAATGAGGAACTGGGGCTGGGCTTGGATGAGAAGGAGATGAGCGACGGCGTCCGCCTGGCGAAAGCCGACCTTGCCAGCCTGATGGTGCAGGAGAAGGAGTTCTCCTCCCTGCAGGGGACTATGGGCGGATACTACGCCCAGGACGCCGGCTATCCACAACGGGTATGCCGGGCGATAGCTGAACACTATATGCCCCGGGCGTCGGGCGGGGAACTGCCCACCACCAAGCTCGGTCGCCTGCTCTCCATCTGTGACCGGCTGGATACGCTGGCGGGATGCTTCGCTCTGGGGATGGCGCCCACCGGCTCCGAGGACCCCTTCGCCCTGCGAAGGCAGGCTCTGGGGTTTCTGGCGGTGCTGCTGGACACCAGGGACGAGAATGGCGACCTGCCCGGTGCAGACGCCTGGCGGATGGATATGCCCGCCGCTGTCAAACTGGCGCTCAACAATTTGGGGGACAAGTTTCCCTCCGACGCCGACCCGGAGAGCGTCGCCAAGGGTCTGCTGGCCTTCATCTCCCGGCGCTTGCGGGGACTGCTCGCCGAGCACCACATCCGCTACGACCTGGCGGAGGCGGCTATCGGCGAGCGACTTACCGACCCCGCCGAGGCTTGCCGGCGGGCTAAGGGCTTGCAGGCGCTCACCGCCCTGCCCGACTTTGACGGGGTGGCGGTAGCCTTCAAGCGGGTGATAAACATAGTCCGTCAGGGACGGGAGAGGGAGCTGACCTGGGGTGAGTTGAAAGTTGAGGGGCTTTCCGAGCCTGCGGAGCAAGAGCTATATAAACAGTTCGCCAAGACTCAGGGACAGATAGAGAAGGCGGTAAGCGCAGGCGACTATCTCTCCGCCTTCAAGCGCTTGGCAACCCTGCGCCCCGCAGTGGACACCTTCTTTGATGATGTGCTGGTGATGGACGAGGATGAGGTAAAACGCTCCAACCGCCTGGCGCTGATGGAGGAGATAGCCGACTTCTTCCTCTCACTGGCTGATTTTACTAAGGTTATAGTGGAGGGGGAGTAGAAATTGTAAAAAAATAACATAATTTTTACTAATTCTAACCATTCTATTACCAGCAACACTAAATAAAGTTTTTTTAAAAATGCAAAAATAACTTGAGATAATATATATTATATGTTATACTGATTCAAATTATAATCTACATATTAAGAATTATAAGGGTTTTTTGAATTAGGCATAGTTTATTTCATTTTTGAAAGGAAATATATGTGTGCAAGAAGTAAAAAAATGAAAAAGAAAAAAACTACAAAAAATAAAAAACTTTTGGGCTTTTTGAAAAAGCACATAACGGCTATAATTGTATTAGTAATAGGAATTATAGTTGCAGTAACAATATATATTGTTAGCCAATCAAAAAAGGAACCAATATATTTAGTCAGTAAGTCTGAATTGCTCGCACAAACACTTGAAAAAGAATCAAGTCTTAAAATTTTTTGGGATGATATTGAAATAAGGAATGCCGTTTCTATACAAATTGCATTTTGGAATAACGGTACAATGTATATAGATAAAAGTGATATCCCCTCCAGCAAACCAATTATGATTTTTTCAGATAAAAAAATAGATATACTTTCCGTTAATAAACTTAAAACCAGCAGAGAAACTTTAGACTTTGAATTAACAATTGTAGATAATCCAAAATACGGAGAGGTCATTGTATGCTCAATTAAAGGTGATGAAGCTTTGGAGAGGTTTGATGGAGCAATTTTGCATATACTTTACGCAGGTCCTGATGATTGCGAATTTTTTATTAGTGGAAGAATTAAAGGAGCGCCAGAGGGATTTGTTAAAAAAGATTGGTCTAAATTTTGTCCTGAACCTAAAGATAAATTTTTGGGCTATTACTTTCTTATTCTCGGATTATTCATAATTTTGAATTTAATTCTTTTAATAATTGTGAGAAAGAAGAAAAAACAAAGACTCTCAGCTTTTTCTATTGTTACTATAGTATTAGGATTAATATTTCTTTTATTCATGTTCTTAGCAAGTTATAAATACTACTTTTCATATTTATTTGGACCTCCTTGGTTATAGTACCAATGTTATATAAATGGATTTAAATATTAATAATATAGTTTATTTTTATTAGAGAAATTCCCACAACATAATATCATTTAATTTTCACTGAGAGGAAAATTATATCCAATATATTAACTATCTTTCTATGTAATCCACACATCCCCCCTTGACCTCCTCCCCACAATAGGCTATCCTTGTTAAAATTAACCCCCCCCACCAAAGGAGCCCCCACCATGCAATACGCCATGCTTGAGATCGGCATAAAGTGCCCCAAGTGCGACGGTCCGGTTCCGCTCAACGGACCCCTGGAGACGGCGCACTGCGACAGGTGCCAGGCGGACATTGATGTCCCCCACGAGTTCTGGAAGGACATCTTAAGCGACATACATGAGGAGGTCAAAGGCGAATTAGAGGTGGGCGATGGGCGCCAGTCCACCATCTTCGGCACCTTCAATGTCACCCTCACCTACTACCATGTCCCTCCCCACTGCACCAAGTGCGACACCGCCTTTGAGGTGGATGAGGGGCTCACCCAGCCCTACACCCACACCTGCGCCGAGTGCGGGAGGAAGGTAGAGGTTCTCCCCGCGCCGGAGTGGCTGGTTAAGGAATATCCGCCGGCGAAGATACTGATTGACGCCACCCCCGCCACGGCGGGGGTGGAGGGGGCGGAGAAGGGGAAGGAGATGGAGAAGGCGGCGGTCTCCACACCGATTGCCTTCACCTGTCCCCAGTGCGGGGGCACACTGTTGGTGGACGGCTCGGATAGGCTGGTGCGCTGTCAGTATTGCAGTGTGGATGTCTATCTGCCCGACGACCTGTGGCTGAGGATGCATCCGGCGAAGGTGAAGGAGAGCTGGCTCGTGGGCTTCAGCTAGTGAAAGACGGTCTCCTGAGAGATAAATTCCCCCCCCGCCGTTGGCGGGGGGGTTATAATTCTGGTGCCGGAGGTCGGACTCGAACCGACATGGGGACCAGCCCCGGGGGATTTTGAGTCCCCTGCGTCTACCATTTCACCACTCCGGCGCAGACTAATCCTTCAGGCAGAGGGGATTTTTACATATGGCGGGGCGGTTGTCAATGGAATTTTCTGCTCCGTCCCCAACTACGATTTGCAACTATCAAGGTCTCCCAAATAGTTTTAGTAAAAAAGACGGGGAGGGGAAAATCCCCTCCCCGGTAATCGTAACGGACCGTCTTTACTGATACATTGCCTTGATTACACCCAGCGATGCTGGCTGGACGTTTTGGGTAACGTCGTAGTTCCATACATAGTAGAGCATATTCTCCCAAAGCTGAACAGCGGTAGTCTGGTCGCTCATCATGTCGGTGCACAGAGTGGCAAGAACAGTTGGACCCAGTTCATCTTCACTGTTGTATTCACCTATACAAATCATACCCTGACCGGATTGTTCATCGGAGGTATAACCGGCAACTTCAACGCCGATGCGTTTGGAATCCAAACCGTCATGTTTGTCGCCACAATCAACGTAGTTTTGCTCGTTGCAGTTAAAAGGTCCAGCCAGCACATTGGGCTCATTGAAGATATCATGAGTGTCATCCCAGACATAGACGCTATAAGTGGAGTAGTAGATGTCGCCCGCCCAATCAGCGCCCATATCTTCCCATAAACTATGACTGGAGTAATCGTCCATTTCAAATGTGGAGACTACCGCCATACCTGTCCCGCCATAATCACCGTTCACGTAGTTGTCCAGATTGCCTCCCCAGTAAGAAAAGGAATACCAGTAATAAGCTTCCGTTGCAATGATGTCCCATTCGGTGCCCCCAGCTATTGCGCTGTTGAAACCGGTATAGTCAGCGTAATACACATCGCTGGTGGGCCACCCCAGACTACTCAGTGCAGATACCACAGCAGAGCTGTAAACATAACAATCAGTGTAAACCAACACATTTTCCGGGTCGTCGGCAAAAGCAAAACATGCCGATAAAAGAACAACTACCACCATTAGACTTAATGCTTTCATCTCTCCTCCTTTTAATTTTTGAATAGGTTACAGTCTTATCTTACACTAAATTAGAAAAAATATCAAGGCTCTTTTCTCATTGCAGATTATAAATATTACAAGTAATACACTCCCTGATTTTTACCATTTGAGAAAACTTGATATTTCTCTTAATACCAGGAATAACATTAAGGTTTATTCAAAAAATTTTCGTATTCTCTCACCTACCAAAATTTTACACCAATCAAATCATAATTCCAGTTAACCCGAATATAATACCACTTGAAAAACGACGGTGTTTATAATAGCTTTAGATTGTGAACGACATCTTCGCCGAAATATAATTCCCATTCCCTATCACCACCATGGCCACCTGCAAACTATGCCATAAAACCTCGCCGACAATCTCCGGCGCCCTGGCCCTCTGCCGGGACTGTATCGTGGAGCGCCCCGATGAAGCCCGGCCTTACATAGAGTCCGCTCACCGCCGGGCTAGAGAGCCATATGGACTGCCGGTCGCTCCACCGCGTAAGGGCATACTCTGCAGACGCTGTGGCAACGCCTGCGCTATCCCCGAGGGAGAGCGAGGCTTCTGCGGAATGGTGGAGAACCGAGAGGGCCGACTCCGTCTGCTTTCCACCGTCCGCCGGGGGTACCTCTCTTGGTATTACGACAGCCTTCCCACCAACTGCGTCGCCTCCTGGGTCTGCCCCGCCGGGAGCGGCGCCGGCTATCCTCAATATTCCCTCAAGGACGGTCCCGAGTTCGGCTACAGAAACCTGGCGGTCTTCTACCACTCCTGCACCTACGACTGCCTCTTCTGCCAGAACAGCCACTTTCGTGACCTCTACCTGAAGGATGGAGCATCCGCCAAAAATCTGGCTGAGGCGGTGGATGACCGCACCGCCTGCGTCTGCTATTTCGGCGGAGACCCGGCTTCGCAGGTGGAACATTCGCTCCAGACATCCCGCCTAGCCCTGAGGGAGGCGAAGCGTCAGGGGCGCATCCTGCGCATCTGCTGGGAGACCAACGGCTCAATGTCCCCCCGCATCGCCCGGCAGATGATGGATATCACTTTGCAGAGCGGGGGCTGTATCAAATTTGACCTCAAGTCAGCGGACGAAAACCTGCACATCGCCCTGACCGGGGTCTCCAACTCCCAGACCTGGGAAAATCTGTCCATCTTGGCTGAATATATCCCCAAACGCCCCATTCCCCCGCCACTGGTGGCGAGCAGCCTGCTGGTTCCCGGCTATGTGGATGAAACGGAGGTGGCGGAGATTGCCCGCCGACTGGCTGACCTGAACCCCGAGATTCCCTACTCCCTCCTGGGCTTCCACCCCTGCCACCATATGAGCGACCTGCCCACCACCTCCCGGACGCACGCCCAGAGATGCTACCGAGCCGCTTTGGGGGCGGGGCTTTCACGGGTCAACCTGGCGAACCTGCACCTGTTGAGGGGGGAGGATTATGGGTGATAATCCATATTTATGGGAATGAGAAGAGCTTGAAAATAAATCCTAGTTATTGTATATTAACATGAATAGATAATATGGGAAAATTAAATTCTTTAATCATTTTTTATAAAAGCAAAGTAAAAGGAATAGGGGAAAAATGGGATTTAACAAGAAAGAAGAAGAACAATTACTTGTCGAAACGGGTAGGTACTGTTGCATCTGCAAGCAGTTTAAAGGTGTTAAAATTAGAGTACATCACATTGTAAAACCTAAATATGGAGGAACAAACGATATAGATAATGCAATTCCTTTATGCCAAGATTGCCATGATGATATGGGGTACGACCAAGAACATCCATCAGGGAAAAAATATACAAAGGGCGAATTAATCGGACATAGAGAGTCAACAAAGAAATCAGTCAAAGAAGGTAAATTGCCAAGATGGGGATATGTTGTTGAACAAGATACACCCGTAATAGAACAGTTAAAATTAAAAGAAAAAGGATTGATAGAATTGGAGGATGAGGAAACGGAATTAGAAATCAAACCTTCTTTTGCGCAAGAAGCTCACTTAAGAGCTGTAAAATTAGCCCTAGAAGCAGAAAGGGAGAAAGAAAAAGGAAATAATGATAAAGCATGTAGTTTCTACGAAGCCGCTTTAACAGCTTTTTCAGATGACCATTTTTTATACCTAAGTTATGCAAATCTACTTCAAGAAATAGGGGATATTGATAAAGCAAGGAAAATCTGGCAGGAAGGACTAAAAATAATTGATGAAATCGCGCCTGAGGCTGGGGATATAATTAACATTCTTCTAGAGAAGGAGATTAATATAGAAAATGTAAATTTTTTAGGAAATTTAGCTCTAGTTTATTATCTAGCAGAGATAAGGGAACCAACGCACCAAGAGGGGAAAATGCTTAGCAAAATATTTGAAACATATCCAAGACTAATAGAGTTTTTCTTAGAAAATATAAAGTCACCAATTTGGTTCGCACACATTGATAAATGTATTCTTGATGAATACATAGAGGAAGTACCACGAGGAAAAGACTTAGAGAAATTCTTCGAATTTTTAATAGAAAACATCGAACAAAGTGTAGATGAAGTCCTAGAATATATTCTGTTAATAACAAAAATAAATCCGTTTTATGCAGATACTTTTATTAGAATTGTAAGAGAAAAGAAAATTTATACTTACGAAAGGACTTTCAATATTACAAAAGAAATTTGTTTAAGAGACGCTTATATACCACAAAATTTTTTTCACGATACAATTTTAAAACTAATTTCAGAAATAGCAGAAAATGACCCTATAAAAAGCTCGCTTTTATTCGAATCTTGGGGTTATGCATTGATATTAAGAAAAAGAGATGTAGATGTCCATGCATTTAGGCATTTTTTGGAGATAATTTTAAAAATAAATCCAAGAATATTTCTACCTGTATTCCTTCGACTGACTTATGAAGGATTAATAGCTTCAGAATCTGAATTCTCCAATGAAGAGGAATATAAAAAAGGATATGCAAAACTTTTATATTTCGGAAAAACATCAAGTGAACGAGAACTAAGAGGAGACTATGCCCATTATTTACATGAATTATTAATAAGCATTTTACATAAATTAATAGAAGAAATTGTAAAAAGTGACCCTGAGATAATTCGTATTACAAAGAGGGATTTTTTGGACCGTAATTTTGCAATGGGCGCATACTTACTACTAGAAGGTATGTCTGCAGCACCATCTATTTTCAAATATGAAATTCTTAAGATGGCAACATCAGAAAAATATGCAACGTTTAGCCATATCGAATACGCATTACAAAATTCGATAAGAGAAGCATATAAGTTTTGGAATGATGAGCAAAAAAGAAAATGGTTGGATTTCATCTTACACAGTGACCATTACGAGAAATATGGTGATTCAGGAAAATATTATCTTAACGTTGATCTTATCCAATCTGTTAAAACAGAAGAAAGGTCTGATGAACTTAATGAAGTAATTGAGAATCTAAACAAAGATTTCAATATAGACGACTCACTAAAACCATCCCACCCTATTGGTGAAATAAGAGGGGGAATAGTAACGTCCCCTTTCTCAAAAGCCGAACTTGAAAATATGACAAATGAAGAACTGAAAAAAATAACTAGGAAAATTATGTCTGGCGATGTTGGTGATTACGATTTTCTAAAAAATAGTGTTTCAGAATTCGGAAGGGAGATAGCACAATTAATAGCACAAAACATTAAAAAATATCATTGTATTATAAAAATAGTTTGTGAGGAATGTAAAAATCCGGAATTTATCTCATCTTTCATTTTCACTATAAGAAAACATGATATAGAAACAAGCAAAATGATTGAGATATGTAGTTTTTTTGATAATTTTGAAGATAGCAACATTAAAATAGAAATATTGAGGTGTATTGAAAAAACTCTCAGAAGTGGTATATTTGACAATAATGATTTAGACTATAGTGAAAAGGAATTAATAGAATTTTCTGAGGACTTTGATCCGAGTAATGAAATCTCTGTAGATCATCCATTAAGGTCCTTTGAAATAGGTTATAATTCCGTTAGAGGGAATACACTAATATGTTTAGAGTTACTATATACAATACGACCTAATAAAACAGTAAAAGATAAAATCTTAACTTTATCTAATGACCCACATCCTGCTGTTCGGGCTTGTACAATAAAGCATCTAGGGAATCTTTGGGAAAAAAGTAGAGAACTTGCTGACATTATTATTACTAGATATTTAGAAGGGGAATATGATGAATCGGTAATTTATCCTTTTTTAATGTATTTCTCAGGCCCATTATATCCAGAATATAAAAACGAAAGTATAGCATTTTGGGAACGATTGCTAGATTCTAAAGACCTACCAACGCGAGAAGCAGCATTTAAACTTTGTCTTTATAGATATGTTGAAGATGAGAATTTCAATAATATAGTTACATCAAGAATTAAAGGTGGTTCCGCTGATAACGACTTCAAAAAATGGGCAGTTGAAGTATTTTCATCTAAAGTCACCGACGAAAAAAAATTTCCAAGAGTCTATTCATTGCTTTTAGAACTAGCCGATGATGAAGACAAAGATGTTTTTGACGCATGTTTTGAAGTATTAAACAATGATATGGGTGATAAGAAACCTATTTTAGATAGGGATAATGAAATATTCCCTAAAATAATAAAATTTCTAGAAAAAATAGCAGTGAGAATATCTGGAGATATTACTTCTCATCAAGGATTTTTAACTTGGCGTTATATTGATTACATAGTTTACAATGCCCCAAAGTATCTAAATAAATGTGTTGGTTTGTTATTAATAGCAGCTAGACCAAGTGGTAATCTGATTACAAATCCCTGGTTGCGAGAAAGAATAATAAGTGCTTTAGGTAATATACTCAGGGAAATTGGTATACCCGATGAACACAAAGCAGAAATTTCAGATCTACTTCTGGATTTTACTAGAGATGGCGATGTTTATTCTTTAAAATTAAGACAGGAAATATTCGGTTAGATAATTCTACAATAAAAGAAAAATAAAAAGTCTAGGAATATATCCGCGATTTTTCTTCAATTTTTCGACAAATTTTCACCACAGCATAATTATTCATCCATAACGACATAATCCTTCCCAAACTCTTTCCCCTCATTAATTACTCTCCCCCCCTAGCTTCTCCCTAGCTTGCCTCATCAGCTCGCTGACCGCTATACCCTGAGGGCACTTCTCGTCGCACTCGCCGCACAGGTCGCAGGCGGACATGTCCTCGCCCAAATCGGGACGCCCTCTAAGAAAGGCTATCCGTTCCTTGGCGTAATCCCACAAGCCCCAGGTCAACCCCGCCTCAAGCGAGGAGAGCACGAAGGGGATGTTCACTTTCTGGGGACAGGGCTCGCAATAGCGGCATGAGGTGCAGCCTATCTCCGTCCGCCTCTCCCTCTCCTTCCATAAATATTCTATCCTCTCCCGCTCCCCGGAGGTGAGGGGGGAGAGCTTGTTTGCGGTGTCCACGTTCTCCTCCAACATCCCCACATCGCTCATCCCCGAAAGGACGGATGAGATCCCGGGATGGGAGAGAGCAAATCTCAGCCCCACATTCGCCCTCCCCTTCGGCGTGGGGGCTAAAAGCTCCATAATTGGCGAGGGCTGGGTGATTCTTCCCCCACCCAGAGGTCCCATCACCACCACCCCCATCCCTCTGCTATGAGCCCGTTGGATGGCGGTCTCCAGGGCGCGGTCCATCAGGCTGTATTGCACCAGCATCACCTCAAAGAGCCCCGAATCTATGATGGGGGTAATTTCCTTTGGTTCATCGTGGAAGGAGAAGGCGATGTGGCGGATAAGCCCTTGCTCCTTTGCCTTCAGCGCCTCTTCATACAAGCCCGGCGGGGCTATCCCCTCGGCAAACTCTCGCCCCTTTATCCCCCAGAAGAAGTAGATGTCAATGTAGTCGGTGGCAAGCTGTTTGAGTGAAGTCTTTAGATGCTCCCACCACCTGTCGGCATCCTTGCGCTCGTCGTTCTTGCTGGAGATTATAAGGCTCTCCCGGTCAAAGCCGGCTATCGCCCTGCCCACAATCTCCTCGGATAGGTTACGGCAGTAGGCGGGGGCGGTGTCAATATAGTTTATGCCCAGCTCAATCGCCCTGCGGATGAGTGCCATGGAAGCCTTCAGCTTCACCTTCTGGTCCTTCTCCGGCAGGCGCATCGCCCCGAAGCCCAGGACGGGGACGGTAAGCCCGGTCTTTCCTAATGTGCGCTGTTTCATTTTGGGGGGTTGATATTTCATGTAAATATAAATCTATCCGCCACTTTGGCATTAAAAATCTGCGCCTGATAACTCAGAGCAACTATACCCCGATGTACAGCTCCCTATCAAGAAGAAATCCACTGAGTTTAAATTCTCCACCAAAGTCGCCTGAGAGAACCTTTTCCCTGAAGCAGGATAATGCTCACAAAAGACCCCAACCATAGGGTGGGGGTTTTGTGCTTATCACTTTCGTTTCTTCTCAGCTTACCCCAAGTGCTCTTTTCCAGTTAGTAGGCGAGGTCAACTAACCATCTCCACATAACCACCGCAACTACGATGAATGCCACCAAGACAGTTAACGGTGCGGTCAACTTCTTGAAACCGCCCCTCTCTTTCATATTTAACATCCTGATATATTGTAGATGTTCACAACCTGTCAATCACCGCCTTCAGCTTCTCCCGCACCTGGCCGGCGATGTCCGCAAGCTCGGGATTCTCTACAGCTTTCATGGAGGCAATTGGGTCCACGGCGGACACCTCCACGGCACCCTCCTCCACCTCCTGCACAATTACATTGCAGGGCAACATGATTCCTATCTTGTCTTCGGCTTGCAACGCCTGATAGGCATACTGCGGATTGCATGCACCAAGAATCTTATACTTTCGGAAATCAACACCAATCTTCTTCTTCAAAGTATCTTTGACATCTATCTCGGTCAGTATTCCAAAACCCTCCTCCTTCAATCCCTCCACCACCCGAGAGATCGCCTGGTCAAAGGAAAGACTCAGGGTCTTGCTAAAGTGATAATCCATATTTCCTCCTCCTTATGAATTACTCAATTTTTCACTTCGCCCCGGAAAAGAGAGCCTGGGCGATGAGACCGGCTATGGGCGGGAAGAAGAATGTGCACACCAGGCGAATGAGGGCTACCTTCCAGCCCAGGATACCCACCTCCATGGGTATTCTGCTGACCGCCCAGAGCGACCATCCGGTCAGAAAGGCGACCATGGTTCCTATGCCGGCGCCGGAGTGGAGTAACCCGGCGGCTATGGGCAGGCTGACAAAAGGACCTCCGGGAGCAAACCCTCCCGCTATCGTGCCGATGAATATCCCTCGCAAGCCGGCTTCTGCGCCCACCCATTTTAACAGCAGTTCTTTGGGGAGAAGAACCGGGACCATGCCGGCGACAATGAAAGCCAGGAACAACAGGGGAAGTATCTCAACCAACAGTCTCACGCTCGCTTTCAGACCGATGATGTGCCCACCCTCGCCCTTGAAGTATCCGATTAAAAGGAGAGTAACCGCCAATACCCCCATAATTATTGTCGGAACTAACATTTTGGATCTCCCTCTCCTTCCGCTCATAATCCCTCTCCAACCCTAAAAAGTCCTACAAGCCCTCAAGTTAACATCCCCGATTATGGTATCTGGAAAGTGAAAATTCAAGCAGAATAACTTGAACAATTCCCCGGCTAATATATAATATCTGTTAAATAAAGGATAAACCTCAACATCCAGAGGGAGAAGATGAGCAGAATGCTAATAGGCATCGCTTTTATGCTTATAATTTTATCCTTCGCCTGTAAATGCGAGATTACAGAGGAGAGAAGGGGCGAGCTGGTAAGCCCCGAAGAAATTATCCAAAATGTTCACGAGAATCCCGTCAAAGTGCTCTTCATAGGGATAGACGGCGCCGACTGGGACATCATTCTGCCCATGATAAATGATGGTGAGCTTCCCAATCTGGAGAAGCTGATGCGCCAGGGTTCATACGGAATCCTCAATTCCATTGAGCCCATGCAGTCCCCCCTACTGTGGACCACTATGGTGACCGGCAAACTCCCCCCGGATCACGGCATAGAGGACTATGTGGTCAAACTTCCGGACCAACCGGAACCCGTTCCCATAGGCAGTGGGCAGAGGAAGGTCAAAGCCCTGTGGAACATCCTCTCCGAGTATGGGGAGACGGTAGCCTTTATGGACTGGTGGGCTAGTTATCCCGCAGAGGAGGTCAACGGTTTCATCATCTCCGACCGCTATGACTCCGGGGAGGAGGATGCCCTATACCCGCCCCAATCCGCTGAGGAGCTTGCCCCCTATCTGGAAATTACTGAGGAGATGCTGGATGAGCTACAAACCCGCTTCACCTCCTTCCCTTACGACCCCGATTTCGGCTCCTATCCTGTGGTCTCCGACTATCACCAGAACAACCGCCGGATAGCCACCCTGCGCTGGCATCTTAAGCGGGACCTGGCTATGGTCAATGCCGCCTGCTATCTGATGGAGAACTACCAGCCCGACCTGGTGGGCATCTATCTGAAGGGAACCGACGGGGTAGCCCACGTCGTCTGGAAATACTACCAGCCCACCTCCCTCATCACCCTATTTGATGTCTCGGAGGAGGAACGGGAATATTTCGCAGAAATTCTTCCCGAATACTACCGCTGGGTGGATGAACAGGTGGGGAGGCTTCTGGATGCGGCTGGGGGGAGATATACCGTCCTCGTCGCCTCTGACCACGGTTTTGAGGCTAAAGTGGAGGAGATCAACTATGTGGTCAAGTTCCTCCTCGCCGACCTGGGCTACCTAGCCCTGGAGGACAATCAGGAGGATTGGAGTAAAACCCAGGCATATGTCTTCCACCCCGATTGGAGCAACCGCCGTGATATCTACCTGAATCTGAAGGGGCGGGAGGAAGACGGCATCGTTGACCCCGCCGATGCGCCCACCCTGCAGAAGGAGATAGCCGCCGCTCTGGCAAAGATAAAGACCACCGACGGGATACCTCTCTTTGAGAAGGTGGAGGAGCACAAGCTCTCAGAGAAGGCGGAGGAAGGAGCCACCCCCGACATCCAGGTGTGGGTCAACCCAGAGATTGAACCCTGGGACATCCTGCTGGTAGAGGGAAGTGAATATCCCGCCTCCAACATATTACTTCCCCGGGGTCTTTCCGGCGACCACCGCAAGGAGGGCGTCTTCATCCTCGCCGGCGCAGGGATAAAGCGAGCATTCCCCATGGAGCCCGCTGAGCTTACCCAGATAACCCCCACCATCCTCACCCTGATGGGTTATCCTGTAGCCTTTGATATGGTAGCTTCCCCCATTGAGGGCGCACTCACGCCCGAGTTTCTGGAACAGTTTCCCCTCACAGTGATAGCCACTTACGAGGGAATAACCCCGCCTAACACCACCTTGCCCTCAGCCACGGCAAGCGATGAGGAGATGATAGAGCAGTTGCGGGGTCTGGGATATATTCAATAGGAGGGAGTTGCAGAAGGATTGATGTCCTTCCCGGGAGTAGTTACCGAGCTTTTTGGGGCTTCGCCTGAAGCCCCGTATCTCTACTTGTTAGCAGGTCACTTAGACAAACGAAGTAACTTACTGATAGCCCAAGCAAATCCAAAGCCAAAACAAGGTTTTCCCCTGACATCGGTGCCTTTGGAGAGCGCTGTTAGCTTTAAGGGTTTTCGCCTTCATCCACCAGGTCAAACCCAAACATCTTGGAGCCCTCAATGGGGTCTCGGTAGTAGTGCTCTATCTCCCGGAAACCCAGGGAGAGAAAGAGGGATTCCGCCTCTCTCATGAACGGAAGGGTGTCCAGAACTATCTGCTTATAACCGAGTTGACGGGCTTCCTTTACAGCAGAAAGCGCCAGCGCTCTACCTATCCCCTTTCTGCGAAACCTGGGGGGGACATAAATCCTCCTCAGGTCACAGACACCTTCGGCAATTTCCCTCAAAGCTACGCATCCGGCTGCCTGGTTCCTGTATAGGGCTAAGAGGAAGCGACCCTTGGGCGGAGCATATTGCGGCAGGAGTTTGAGTGTCTTACCTTCTCTATATTGAAGGGACAGGTCAATACCAAAAATGTAGAAACTCTCTGTAAACAGCTTCAGGACACGACCCAGTTCTTCTTCGGATTCCACCCTAACAATCCGAATCATCTTTTCCCCCCTGTTATTATCATCCTAAAATATCGTCCAATTAAGAGATAGACACACCTGAAATATATCCGTTTATTCCATTTAAAAGTTTTTGATAAACGAAATGTCCCATCTGAGTGTTGTCAATTCTCCCTACAAAGCCTTAAAACATTTCCACAATATCAACATTTCATTATATCATAAATATAGCAAACCATCAAGGGTTATAATCGGAAAAACCGACCGTAATTCCCCTCCAAAACCAAGAGACGATGTGGTTCAGGACTCCACCACCGCAAGCAGGATGTTAGCTGTGATGATTAAACCGCCTTCTTTTTCCCTCCCGGTCATCCTTGCTCGGGATTCGGGCATAAACCCCCACCATCCAAGGATTCCCTTTAATAGAAACCCCTCCGCCGGGGAACGGTGATGGACTTCCTAATCTTTTCCCTATCCCTTCTTTGCCGATTCCCACAGAGCGACGACACCACCGGCCGTATCCTGGAATATCGCATACCAACCCATGTCAGTCACTGCGGTCTTGGGCTTCACTATCTTCCCGCCGGCGGATTCTACCTCCTTAACCTTCTCATCCACGCTCTCCACCAAGATATAGACCAGCACGCCGCTCTCAGCGCAAGTGCACGGTTCCTTGACCGGGTTGAAGCCCCCGCCGGGACCCTCCGGTGGAGTCCACACTGCGTAGTCCATCTCCGGCATAAGCTCCACCTTCCACCCAAAGAGCTTCTCATAGAACTCCTTGGACTTGGCGAAGTCGGTTGAGGGTATCTCAACATAGCATATCTCGTGCATCTTTGCTCCTTTCTGTTTTTACACTTGTTTAAAGGCACTATTTATATGCGAATTCGGAAACTAATATACTCTTCGCTCTCTAATTCTAAACCTACTAAAGCGAGCGATACGTCGGGCGAATCTCTATAGTGTAAATTACATTAATAAGTATAGTCACTTTTATTCTATTATAGCCTACATCAATGTTAAAATCTAGTGTTAAGTGTTTAAATGGTAATTTACTATTATAAAAAAATAACTATAAATTATTTAATCACCTTGAACAAATTTACGAAGTAATAAAAAAGCATTATTTATCCACTTTGACAAAATAACTTCAATCTTTCTAATCCAAGTATTAACTGTGGTACCTTTCCAAATATTAAGAATATAAATTAAAGCCAAAATTCCTTGAACTATTGATATAATATAGCCTACATATATTTTGGGAATCTGAAGGAACTTTAAAGGAAAAGTTATAATAGTTCCAATAACCAACAAAGACAAAATTAAGTACTTTACTAAAATGGAAATTATTTTTGCAATTTTCATACTTTTTTCTTTAATAAACGCAAGCCTCTCACTCTCTCTTTTTTCTAAATATACCATTACCTTTTCAGCATCTTTGCGAGCCCTTGCTTCATCTCCCAGGTGCGCCTTTAACTCCGCCTGTATGCTTTCACGAACAATGCTTAGTATTTCTTTAACAGTTCCTCGAGTAAAAGCTTCCTCTTCACCTAATGTAATTTCCATAAAAGCAGATTTAGCCTCAAGGGAATATCTGAGCAAATAATAGTCATCTGCAGTTATATTTTCATTCCGTCTTAATTTATCAATTTCCTCAAGATAATGACTCCATAATTCTTCTCTTGGTCTTGTCGCAGCATAACAATCTGCGATAATCCTTTTCCTTGGTAAATCTGGTGCCTGAACAGGTCTCTTAAGCCAGAGTAAGTTGGTTAAAGAAAAATCAGTAATACATGGAGCAACAGAATCATGAAAAATTTCCTTGTAAAAAAAATAACGAGCAACTCTAACTAAAGCCTTATTTGTAGTTACAAATAAAGCTATACATTCTTCTACAAAATAAAACTCTCTCCCCTTGCGCAATCTCATTATTGCTGAAATTGAATCCACATCATGGTAAAGTGCTTGTGGATTACGATATGTGATATTTTTAACTAACTCTTCAGATAAACTCTTTTCATCAATTACATATTTCTGTATGTATTCTGGTTTTTCAACAACGTCGATTCTTAACAATTCCAAGCTCTTATCTAATTGGGAAGAAAATAACTCAATATCAGATTGTTTATACCCCTCTGAAAAAAAGAACTCTATGGTAGTTCCATATGCCGGTTTTAGCGGCAATGTTTGGTTTACTTGGTGTGAACATGCGTGCAAAATCCCTCTTATTTCATTTGCTGTATGTTGAAAACAACATAGTTCGGCTCCAGTTTCATAAAGTATTTCAATGAGTTCTTTGCATGGTTCTTCTCGATGTTTTCCAGCATACCCTAAGGCGGACATTAAAAATGGCGTGTCGAAATAAACTTTTGTATTTCGGAATCTTTTCTGAGCAACATTTGGTTCTGGTAGAAATATCGCATTTGCAAGCATATTGCCTTTGACAATAGTCTCCAAATAGTCAAAATCTGACGCATGTGTCTCTTGAATGTGATGTACAAATGAGCCCACAAGGAATCTAGCACTTTTAACAGGTTGTTTTACAACAGGGATTAAAGTACCTTTGATTGATGAACTTAGTAGGAGTAGTTGATTCTCTTCTAGATAAGATTGAAGAGCCGATTCAGCATCTTCTTCACTCCAAGTAATATTAAATTTTTCTTTACAAAAAGAAATGAGACTACTTATTAACTCCTCATGCTTTCTAACCACCTCTTGTTGAACTTCACGAAATTCCAGCTTAAAAAGTTCTTCACGGTTTACTCTATACACCTTATCTTTTAACTGTATATATCCCCTCTTCCTCACGCGTCTTAGAATTGTTTCGATTACATTAAGAGGTAATGTCAATCCAAACTTTATTTTAAGTATTTCTCGTAAAGATGGAAGAGATACTACATCGTCTATTGATTGCCGAATACACTCGGCAACAATAGGTACAAAGTTTTCTAAATAGTCTTTTCGCAGTAGATCCCAGTTTACCTTCAAAATTGCAAGACTAACTATAGTCGGACTTATCATCTTTAACACCTCTTTTTATACCATCTATTAGAAAAAAACATTATCAAAAAATCTACTGTCAATCAACGCAAATATAAAAATAATTATTAATACTGTCAACTCAATTCTACGGTTAATCTTTGTAACTAAACTAACTTATTACTCACTCCCAATCAATCACCAATCCTCCTCCTTCCACTCCTTGGTCCAGTGCCATCTCTTACAGGCGGGGCAGGGTTCGTATCTTCTTGTTACCACATTGATTGCAAAGAGCGGCCGGGGATAGACTTCGCCACACTCCGGGCACTTCGCCCTGCCGAAGATGAGCCTACCGGCTTGCGGCTTTCCGTAGGCGAGATATGCCAAAAGCGCTATCATAGCGAAGAAATAGAGCATAATCCAGAAGTTGAGAACCATCATCCACACATCTTTCCCCAAATCCCATAAATTTATACCGGCTAAATAGATGGGTAGATTACCGATATAGTGTAAAAACATCGCCCCTAAGACGCCGATGACGAAGCCCCGGCGCAGACTATGCACAGCCATAGCTGTGAATGCTCCGTGCATTATGCAGACCATGAACCTCTCGCCAAGATAACCGGTGAACATATACCAGGGTAAACCGGAAAACTCGGGGCTTGCGGAAATCCAATGAGCGACCACCCACATCTCCCCAATGCCGAAGCCAAGACCCAGAGCCATTGCCACCCGAACCCTGTTCTTTTCCTCAATGCCCCTCAAAAACCAGGGAATCAGCAGGGGCAATAATTTGGCAGGTTCTTCAGTGAGAGGAGCGTAAAATGTGGTCAGGAAGCCATATGTGCCGGAAGATCCCCCAAGCCAATTCCTCAATAAGCCGTCTACGGGAATACGGACCAGATAAAAAGCCAGGGCACACATAGGTAACTGCGCAATAATCGCCACCGCCAGAAGTAAGCGATCTTTCCTGTCAGCTCGTGCAAAGATGATACTACCCAATATACCCAAGGAGAGAGCGGTGGTGATTATCGCCATAATATATATATTCGGCATGGTCACTGCCTCACCTTTCCCGGACATACCCGCACGCAGACCCCGCAGATGTGATGCCCTACCAGATGCCTTTTGAAATAGTCCAGTTTATCCTTGCACGCCTCCAGATTGAACTCGTTTATGGTCTCGCCGATAGCCCCGGCGGGGCAGACGGCGATACACTCCCTGCAACTCCCGCAGTCCACACCCGACAGAGGTACATCGTTCAGGAAGAGCACATCGGTCAAAAGGCTTGCGTAGCGCACTCGGGCGCCGTAACGGGGGTTGACCAACAACGCATTTCTGCCGATAAAACCATGCCCGGCAAGATAGCCGATTATGCGGTGGCTTGTGCTACCGGTCAGTTTATCCCAGTCAACGATCTGGCTCGCCGGTATGGGCATGGCATCGTAGCCGGCATCTAAAAGCATCTGAGCCAGAATAAAGGTTATAGCATCCAGGCGGGAATTAGCCACCCGATAGTGGAAGGCATAAAAGCGGGTTGGACTGTCTATGCAAGTATCCACAATTGAGGGAGCCAAAACCACCCCTATAGATATGGCTCGGGGATAACCGGCTATTATGGAAGGAGGCTTGCTGAAACCCGAATTCCGAGCACCCGCCAGGTCGGCTACGCCGAAGAGGCTGGCTCCATGCTGTCGGGCGGATTCCTCCAGTCGCCTTTGCAGACTGTCCAGTTGTGAGGGCATAGGAAGATTATACGAAATCATCGGCTCAATGTCCAACCACAAGGGGATGAAAAAGGGTGCAGTTTTCTGCACCCTTAAAAACACCGGCATTCTAGCCTTTTTGCTAAATCCCGGCTACATCGTCTTCTTTATCGCCGTCGCCAGCCGTTTTACACCCTCGGGTATCTGCTCCTCGCTGGGATAGGAGAAGTTCAGGCGCATGGTGTTTTTTCCACCCTCGTCGCAGTGGAAGGCGGATCCGACCACATAAGCAACATTGTTGGCAATCGCCTCCTCAAAGAGCTCCTTGGCATCCATATGCTCCGGCAGGCGCGCCCAAAGGAACAGCCCTCCCTCGGGGCGGGTCCAACTGACACCCTCGGGCATATGCTCCTCCAGCGCGGAAAGCATCAATTGACGCTTCTTGTAGTAGAGCTCCTTGATGACGTCTATCTGTTTGTGCAATAGACCCTGGGACATGAAGGTAGCGGCGATAGCCTGGTTGAACGGGGGGGAGCAAAGGTCCATGGATTGTTTTGCCACCACCATCTTGGAGATAAGCTCCTCAGGACCGAATGCCCAAGCCAGACGAAGTCCGGGACAGAATATCTTGGAGAAGGTGGAGAGGGTAATCACCCGCCCGTCTTTATCAAGTTTGATTATGGGCTCGGGCTGTTCTCCCTCAAAGCGCAGTTCCCGATAGGGGGAATCCTCAATGACGATGGTGTCATATTCCATGGTAAGCTCAATGAGACGTTTGCGCCGGTCGGTAGGCATGGTCACCCCGGAGGGATTCTGGAAGTCCGGCACCACATAGATGAACTTGGGGATGATGCCTTTTCCTTTAAGTTCTGCCAGCTTCTCCTCCAGCAAATCCATCCTCATACCCAAATCGTCCTGCGGAACACCATACATAGTCGCCTGGTAGCTGTTGAAAGCCTGCAATCCGCCGATGTATGAGGGCAGTTCCACCACCAGGGGATCACCGACATCCAGAAATATCTTGCCCACCAGATCCAAACCCTGCTGACTGCCGTTGGTGATGAGCACCTGCTCCAAATCCACCTCAATGCCGTCCTTTGCCGCCCACTTGACCAGCTCCTCCCGCAGTTTAGGGTCTCCCTCGGTGGGACCATACTGCAGAGCCTGCGGTCCGCTCTCTTCGATCACCTGCCGGGTGATTTCAGCTATCTTATCTAGCGGGAAGCTGGCTGGTGCGGGAAGACCCCCGGCGAAGGAGATCACCTCCGGTCTGGCGATGAGTTTGAGAAGCTCACGAATCTCGCTTCGTTTTGCTCTGGCTGTAGAACTGGAGTATAGATTTTCGTAGGAAAAAACCATTGAAAACCTCCAAAGGGGAGAAGGAATCTATAATCAAATCAATTTTCCCCCAAAAAGCGCCAAAAAATTTCCCTCTCATACTTCACCCCCCACCCTTTTGCTTCCTAAAAACTCCCAAGTTCCCCGTCCAAGCTATGGAAGGAGCATCTGGCTGGCAACCACACCATCAATGGAAAAATAAACCGCCCCGAACCTTCGGTTCGAGGCGGAGGTTAAACGATATGCCCATCTATTATCATAAGCATCGAATCCACTCTATTGACATCTTATCATAATTGAGCAAAAAAAGTCAACAAAATCCGGCAGGGAAGAGGGGCACTACGATTCCTCTCCCCTCAAAACGATGCTTCCACCTCCTCCTAATACTCCAGCATCGGGGGGAGCTCACCTGCTTGAGTTATCCAACCCGTGACATCCTCAAGGGAAGGCAATCTGCGCACCAGGTTCTTCTCCTCGTTGATATTTTTCAGCGCTTCATAGAGATTTTGTGCATTTCGGGTGGCAAGTTCCTTGACCGTGTCCACTCCGGCTTCCTCCAGAAGGTCGCTGTATTCCTCGGAGATACCGCTTATCCGCATCAGGTCAGCCAGGTTTGCCCATTCCAGAATCAGGGCATGCCCTATACCGGTCTCCTCCTCCAGCTTGGTGCGGTCGGTTGGGGTTTTGCATCGCTCCAATAACTGCATGGTATCCTCTATACCCACCGCCTCCAGCTTCTCCCCATAGACCGGACCTATACCCTCTATATCTTTGACGGGGTACCTATCCACTTTGTCTCCTTTCTAGGAAAAATCCTTTAAAATCAAACCATCTTCTCCCCGAATAAAGCGGCGAAAATTCCTTCAAACATCAAGACCATACTCCTCTATCTTTTTCTTAAGCGCCGCCTCCCCTATTCCCAATATCTTTGCCGCCCTGGTTCGGTCTCCATCGGTCTCCATCAAAGTGCGACGAATCAGCTCCCTTTCCGCCTCACCGATGGTGGTTCCTACCGGCAACATCACCTGAGCCTCTCTGGTTGGGCGGTCACGGATACCGCTGGGCAGGTCATCTTCGGTCAACTGTTTGCCTTTAGCCAACACCACCATCCCCTCCAGGACATTGCGCAATTCACGGACATTGCCAGGCCAGGGGTAATCAACCAATATATCCAGAGCCGATTTGCTTATTCCCTCCACATCCCGGCGGTTCTTCTCCGCAAACTCAGCGATGAAAGCCTCAACCATAGGGGGAATATCCTCTCGCCGCTCTCGCAGAGGGGGGAGATGGATGCGGATTACATTGATGCGCCAGTAGAGGTCGTCCCGAAAAGACTTCTCACGCACCGCCTGCTCCAGGTCCTGGTTGGTGGCACAGATGAGACGAACATCGCACTTTAAGGTTTCCCTTCCTCCCACGCGCTCAAAGGTGCCGTCGTTCAACACCCTCAGCAGTTTGACCTGGATGGATGGGGGAATTTCGGTTACCTCATCCAGGAAGATGGAACCCCCATCAGCACGTTCAAAGCGCCCGATGTGGCGGGAGACCGCACCGGTGAAGGCGCCGCGCTCATGCCCGAAGAGCTCGCTCTCCAAGACCCCCTCGGAGAGGGTAGCACAATGCAGTCTGACATAGGGTTTATCCCGACGGGCGCTATGGGCGGCTATGGCGTCGGCGACCAGCTCCTTACCGGTGCCGGACTCACCGCTGACCAGCACGGTTACATCTGTTGTGGCTACTTTAGTTATGGTATCAAATATCTCCCTCATTTGGGGGGATGCGCCGATGATCTCCGGGAAGAGGGAGATAACCGGTACAGCCAGGGAGGCGCTAAGCGTCCTGCGCCGCTCGGCGAGAGCTTTGTCCACCGCTTCGCCGAGCTCCACCAAATTGATGGGCTTGGTCAAACAGTCAAAAGCTCCCCTCTTCATTGCCTCAACAGCCGCATCCACCTCCCTTTGAGGGGTGAGCAGGATTACCGGGACATAGGTGTCTCGCTCGCTTATCGTGGTCAGAAGCTCCATCCCGTTCACCTGAGGCAGTTTCAGGGATGAGACCAACACATCAGCACCCCCTCCATCCAGCTCATCCAGCGCCTTTGTCCCGTTGCTCACCGGGACTACATCTCGCCCCTCCTTGATAAGCGCTTCGCTCATAGACCGGCGTAGAGCGGGGTCCTTCTCAGCAACTATTATTCGTTCAACCTTATCCGGTGTCATATCTTCCTAATGGCAGAGGATCAATCTTCCGCTTTCGCTGATACTTCCCAAACAAAGTTGCAGTAGATACAAACCACTGGGGAAAGCCACTCCATCATCATCTACCGCCCGCCACACAAGACAATACTCCCCGCTTAGAGCAGGAGCCGTGTAGATGTTTGCCACCAGCCTTCCGCTCAGGTCATAAAGGACGAGAC
This sequence comes from Candidatus Coatesiibacteriota bacterium, assembly GCA_030602715.1. Taxonomy (GTDB): domain Bacteria; phylum RBG-13-66-14; class B26-G2; order B26-G2; family JAUVZD01; genus JAUVZD01. The sequence goes on along the minus strand of JAUVZD010000009.1, from coordinate 11,004 downwards.
TGACCTCCTCCCCATCATGACCTTGGGGTATTATGAAGGAGATGTTGACCACATCACCGGCTGGATTTGGAAAGATTTTTTCCAGGGAGAAAGTAACTGCACCATAGAAGCTTCCCTCAGTCTGAGCCAAAATATCACCCTCAACACTCAGATAGACCGGTCTTAGTGAGTAAACATATTTAACTCCACAAACCGCAGTATCATCCAGAAAGGTGTAGGGGCTATGTCCTGCGATAGGGTAGGAATTTACCTTGACCGAATCCGATGGTTCATATGTATTAAGTCCAATAAGAGAGTTATCTGACTCCAAAGGAGTGCGATAAATATTGTAGCCCACCAAATCTTCCTCATAAGCGCCAGTCCAGGAGAGTTTGATGCCGTCTTCTACACCAATGGCACTAAAGTCAGCCACCTGTATCGGTGTGGTACCATTGGGAACTGCAAAAGCGGCTAAGGCTCCGCATACACCTTTAGCTACCAATGTGGGGAAAGGAAGATAAGTCAGGTAATTTTCCTGCAGGTCGTAGATGGTGTGGTAATAAGGGTTTTCCCAATATCTCTGCTCTATCCCGCAGAAAGCGGCATAACCGTAATACCAGAAGTAGGCGTGGTCGGAATAATACATTTCTGGGTCAAAAACCGGGTTCACACTCAGTTCCGGGGAATACAACTCGGCGTAGGCTTCAAAGTCCTGAGTGAAATCCGTGGACTGGGAATCGTAATACGTAGTAAGAACATCATATGGTTGAGGGGCATACATAATCATGTCCAGGTTTATCACACCGGCGATATTGTCATCGTTAAGGTAACAATCCCGGGCATAGTAGTAACTGCCATAGAGACCCTGCTCCTCACCACTGACACAGACATAGCGAATGGTATTGACAAAATCATACTGGGATAGCACCCGAGCCACCTCTAAAACCGTCGCTGAACCGGACGCGTTATCATCGGCTCCGGGGGCTACCGGCTCAGGTGTAAAGGGATCGCCGGCAGTGGAATCCATATGACCAATGACTATATAAATAGTCTCCGGATTGACCACTCCAGGTTGTTCAGCGACGGCGTTATAACGGGTAATGCTGGAGATAAGGAAGCTGTGCAACTCGGCGGACAGACCAAAAGATTCAAACTGCTCTTTAATCCATTTTACTGCTTCTACATTTTCATTGGTAAAAGTGTTGCGGGTTACATAATCCTCTAAAATCTGGTCGTAGGTTAGAAACGAGTCTTGGCTGATCTGGTCCACCATCTCCTGAATATCCGGGTCTGCGTCAGGAAGACGGATACAGCTTCCCTCCGTCTCTTCGGGGATGACTACGCTCTCTTTGCGCAGGGGGTTAATGCCCAAAATTCCTTGCGTGTTAATCCGACTATAATCAAAATCGTGAGGTAGCGCCAGAATCACATGGCAGCCCCGCTCCGCTTCCCGCTCATAAACCACCCTACCATAAGAATAGAGCTTCTGGCGGGCTTCCTCGGTGATAGCAAAAGCCATCCAATAGTCAAATTCCTCAGCTCTCCGGTCAAGTATCTGTAAATCGGAAATTTCATTTTTCCCTGAGGAGTCATCGGCAATTAGAAGAATCGCCCGATCGCCTAGCAAACGGATGACCATCACACCAGGTACTTCGGCAATGCTCTCAGCGTCGGCGTAACTTTCTATGGGCACCAAAGCCAACTCATCGGCGAACGATACAGCAGCGGTAAAAAGTAAAGCCAAAGCAATAAAGTAAAACGCCATTTTTTTGAGCAACTGACTTCCTCCTTGAAGTTGCCGCTGTCAAACTCCGGCAATCCCACCAATTGAATTGAAATGAAGAGCTCCATAAATTATAACACGTAGAATGTAATATTTCACAAAAAAACAGCTTTTTGCCCAGTTTCTTTGCATTTCACCGTCTTCAAACACCCTTTATTAAAAAAAATCAATTGTCAATCCCCGCATAAATGTGGTATATTCTCCTATCAGCCTAAAAATATTCTTTCCGGCAACAAGACATACCTTAAGGAGGATGTATGAACTGCGCCTACTGCGGTGCGGTAAATAAGCCCGACGCCAAATACTGCGCCGCCTGCGGCAAGGTGGTCATAGATAAGTCCATCGCTCCCTTTGACCCGGCAAAAATCGTTCTCTTCATCAGTTCCTCCCACAAGCAGATAGGTCCTCTAACCGCCGAGGAGTTTCTCAAGAGATATAAAAACGGCGAGATTACCGACATAGATTTCCTCCTGGGCAAGGATAAAAAGTGGAAGCAGTGGTCTCAGGTCAAGGGTGCGGTCGCAACCGCCATGCCTGCTATGGCGGATGTAAAACCCAAAGTGAAACCAACACCTTCGGGCGTGAAGGGCTCGGTGGAGATCCCACCCCCTCCGGAAACTCCCACCCCTCAGCAAAAACCACCCACTACAGCCCCCCGCTACGGCGGGGCCGCTACCAGACCGGGGATACCGGGGGAGAACACCTCTCTCGTCCTGGGTATTATCAGCATAGTATTGGGGCTGATACCGTTTATAGGATTTATCGGCATAATAATGGGAATCATCGGATTGGTGGTGGCGGTTAGCACCAGGAATAAAGCCGAAGACAAGGGAATCCCCAAGGAGCAGGTGGCGAAGGGCGGATTCATTTGCTCCATCATCGGTCTGTGCCTCTCCCTCCTTTGGTCCCTTTGCTGGGTTACTTTCTATCTTGTTGTTTAATGCGTATATGACAGCAAATTCTGATTATGGTTCTTCAGGATAAGAAAATGGTTGAGACGCTTTTGGCAACTACACTTATACTTTCAGCAATATCTGTCCCCCCTCACTATGTTTGCGCAAGATGCAGCGACCCCGCCTTTGGCGGGGAGCCGACCAGGTAGGAGTATTCCAACACCTACAATGCCCCCTTCAAACTCACCCTTTCATTTTCTTCCCCTGGTCAAGCCACTTCCAAACATAAAAAACCCTTGACTTATAAGATGAGGGGGTATATAATTCCTTGCTTTCAGCACCAATCTGACTATGAAGAAGAGCCATCATAGATAAGGGAAAAACCAGAGGGAAGGAACTAGGTCCCCCCTTTGGGGGGATTTTTAACAATCTAGCCGAGGAGGTGAAATAATTGGCGGTTCGCATTCGTCTTCGTCGCACGGGAGGAACCAACGATCCCCACTATCGCCTGGTAGTCATCGATGCTCGTAGGCGCCGCGAAGGTCGCTCCCTGGAGATAATCGGTCACTATCACCCCCAGACCGACCCTCCTCAGATGAAAGTCAACGAAGAGAAAGCCCTGAAGTGGCTGGAAGTTGGGGCACAGCCCTCAGATACGGTGAAGATGATCTTATCTAAGACCGGCGTCATGGCTAAATTCATGGCAATGAAGGAGGAGCGGAGGAAAGAGGGGGAAGAAGCTAGAGCGAAGGAGAAGGCAAAGAGCTAGGGAAAAGCGACGGAACCATATCCGCCTCCGAGGAGAGTGGAGAGGATATACATCTCTCCCGGACATTAATAGGGTCTATCAAGTTATCAGAATGAACCGTTAAAAAGCCGTCCAGGACGAGGATGCAGCGCACCTGGAGGGCGAAACCCCTGGAAGGGTTATTATCATCAATTTGCAGTCAAGTAAAGAAGAAATCGGAAGAACCATCGTCAGAGGGGGAAGTACTATACTTGCAACCCCAACCCTTCTGGAGAATATCGCTACAAAAGAGGGCAGGCGCACATCCCTGCGCATTTTGGAATGAACGAACAGAAGTTGGTCACCGTCGGTTGGGTGGTGGGCGCCTTCGGCATTCACGGCTGGCTCAAGGTGGCACCCACCGGCGAAAATACGGATAATTTCGCAGGACTAGATCGCATATATCTGGCAGAACCGCAAGGTAAACCCCAGCCCTTTGACCTGCTGGAATTCCGACCTCACTCCAAAAGCGTGCTACTTCAGCTTGCGGGAATAGAAAACCGTGAACAGGCTCAGGCATATCGGGGAAATATGGTGATGGTGGAGGCGGAGACCCTTGCCGAACTTGAAGATGACGAATATTACGAGTTTCAACTGGTGGGTCTCAAGGTGATAGACGAGGACGGCGAGGAGCTGGGGCGGGTAAAGGAGATCATCTCCGCTATGGGCAACGATGTGCTGGTGGTGGTGGGAGATGAGGAACTACTGCTCCCCTTCTGCCGGGAGGTGGTCAAAGGGATAGAGGAGGAGCGCATCGTGGTCCGCCTGATGGAGGAATGGGAGCGCTGAAATGCATATCACCGTCCTTACCATATTCCCCCAGCTGATAGAGTCGTTTATAAAAGAGAGCATCCTGGGTCGGGCGACAGAAAAGGAACTGGTGCAGGTGGAGGTGGTTGACCTTCGCCGCTTCACCACCGACCTCCACAAAGTGGTGGATGACTACCCTTTCGGCGGGGGTCCGGGAATGGTGATGAAGCCCGAGCCCCTGGCTAAGGCGATAAGCTCCCTGAGCAGGAAAGAGCATCCGAGAATCTACCTCACTCCTCAGGGCGAAACCTTCAACCAGCGTATGGCAAAGGAGCTGGCAGATATGCCGGGGATGCTTCTGGTCTGCGGACGTTATCGGGGGATAGACGAGCGCATCCGTCAGAATTACATTGACCGGGAGATATCGCTGGGCGACTTCATCCTCAGCGGAGGAGAGCTTGCCGCTCTGGTCATCATTGAGGCGGTGGTTAGGCTCATTCCCGGCGTGCTGGGAAATGAGGAATCGTTAGAGGCGGAGAGTTTTTCAAACGGTCTTCTGGACTCACCACAATATACCCGCCCACGGGAGTTTGAGGGAAATGAAGTCCCGCAGGTGCTCATCTCCGGCGACCACGGTCAGATAGAGGCTTGGCGGAGAAATCAAGCCCTAAAGAGGACCAGGGAGCGAAGACCGGATATTCTAGAAGAGAGCTAAATCAGAGAAATTATAGATAAATTTGGAGGAATTTGCGGTGGAGACCATTAGAGAGTTGGAAAAAGAACACACTCAACCCCCTAAGGCTGATTTCAGGGTGGGGGACACCGTTCGGGTGGAGTTCAAAATTATAGAAGGAGACAGGGAGCGAGTTCAGCCCTTTGAGGGTGTGGTCATAGCCCACCGGCACAGCGGTAGCCGGGAGACAATCACCCTCCGCCGAATAGCATCCGGCGTCGGCGTGGAGCGAACCTTTCCCCTCCACTCCCCCCGTATCGTCAGCATAAAAGTGACCCGCCGTGGTCGGGTGCGCCGCTCCAAGCTCTATTACCTGCGGCGGAAGGTAGGTAAGTCAGCTAAGATTCGTGAGGGAATCCAGACCCAATCCAAAGCCAAGCCAAAAGCCGAGGCCGAAACCAAAGAGAAGACCGAATCAGAAATCTCCTCGGAGGTCAAGTAGTGGAGTGCTTGCCATGTCCTCCACCTTCCCCATTGAGGAACTTCTCACTTACCACGGTTACACCATACTAGCTGGAACCGACGAAGCCGGAGTAGGGGCATTGGCGGGCCCGGTCTCCGCCGCCGTGGTGGTGATGCCCACCAAGTTGCGCATAGAGGGCTTAGCGGACTCCAAACGGCTCTCCCCCCAGAAGAGGGAAAGCCTTTTTTCTATCATCACCGAGAAAGCCCTGGACTGGCAGGTGGCTATGGTGGGAGCGGGAGAGATAGATGCGGTCAACATATACCAGGCTACCATGTTGGCTGTGGAGCGGGCTTATCTGGGTTTACGCAGCCCACCTCAGCTCCTTTTGACCGACGGTAGAATTAAACCCCAGATAGCTTGCAACTGGCTCTCCCTAACCGGCGGAGACGCCCGCTCCCACACCATCGCCTCAGCCAGCATCCTCGCCAAGGTCAGCAGGGACCGTCTGATGGTGGAGATGGACCGACGCTTCCCCGGCTACGACTTTGCCAGCCACAAGGGCTACGCCACAAAAAAGCATCTGGAGCGCATCAACCAACTGGGTCCTTCCCCGATACACCGCCGAAGCTACGCACCGGTGGGAAAATCCTACCAAAGCTCCGCCCAAGCCCTGGGGCACAAAGGCGAGGATTTGGCTTGTATGTATCTATTAAACATGGGTTATTTTGTTCTGGCTCGGAACTATACTCGTGGTGGGGGGGAGATAGACATCATCGCCCGGGACGGCGCCACCCTAATCTTCGCCGAGGTTAAGAGCACCCGGGGGGCAGAAAAGGGAGAGGTAGCCGCCCGTGCCGATTCAGTTAAGCGGGAGCGGATGGTGCTTGCGGTAGAGGAATACCTGCGAGAGAACTTCTCCCGACCCCCTGAGTGCCGTTTTGACCTGATTTTGGTGGACCTGAAGCCTGAAAAAGATGGGCTCTTTGAGGAGGAGGGTCCTTCAGTGACACATTATCCCGGTGAACTGCGCATAGAGGGGGATTAGGAGGGGAGCAGGCGAGCGCTTCCCACGGTGATGTGGTGCACTCTGCCGTTCTCGTCCTGTAGATGCAGGGACCCGTCCTCGCCATATCCCAGCACCTTCCCCACAACGGTCTCTCCTTCCTTTGGCGGAAGCACCACCTCCACCCACAGACCCCTCAAGGTCTCCTTATCCGCAAGCAACTCGGTCAGGGAGGTCAGGCTGGCGATGTAGTTCAGATAATGCTCCTCAAAAATGGAGAGGAAAGCGCCCAAGAGTAGAGCTCGGTCCTGCGTTTTTCCAGTCTCTATGAGCAGTGCTGTGGAGGATTGGGCAAGTTCGGTGGGGAAACCACCTTCGGCGATATTGACATTCACACCTACACCCATTATGACATACTTGCAGACCTTATCGGTGATGGCGGCTTCCGCCAGTATGCCGGCGAGCTTTCTGCCGGAGAGAAGCAGGTCATTGGGCCAGCTGATGAGCGGGGTCACTCCGCAGGTGCTTGCAACCGACTCAGCCAGAGATACCGCAGTAAGCAGGGTGAGCGATGCAATCTCCGAGGGGTCAATCGTTGGGCGGAGAATGATACTGAACCACAATCCCTTCCCCGGCGGGGAGAACCATTTCCTATCCATCCGACCCCGACCCCGGGTCTGGGTCTCGGAGACGACCAGGGTCCCCTCGGCACACGCTTCCTCAGCGAGAGCTTTGGCCTGACTGTTGGTGGAGTCCACCTCCGAGAAGTGATGAATACCGCGTCCGAACTCCCTGGTATGGGTGCGGGCATGGATCGCCTCCGGGGTAATATCGGGACCGGTGGCGAGCAGGAGCAAGTCTCCCCGCTCCGCCTTGAAGGAGAAGCCTATCCTCTTGAGATAGTCCAGGGCTTGTTCCACCATCCCCCATCCACGGAGGGCGACAAGACCCTTCATCTCCTCCGCTTCAATGCATCCTGCACCGAAGGCAAAGAGCCTGCAGATTTCTTCAACTGTCGCTTTCATAATCCGGAGTTTTTATGGAAAAAGACGAACATTCAAACGATAAAACCGCCCAGTGGGGCAAAGATTTCGCAAAGCTTTGCTCTCTTATGGCTCGCCTGAGGGCTCCCGACGGCTGCCCCTGGGACTCCGCTCAAGACCACCACAGTCTGCGCCGCTATCTACTGGAGGAGGTATATGAGTTTCTGGAAGCGGTGGAAGAGGGCGACGACGAGCACATGGTTGATGAGCTGGGTGATATCTTATTACAGGTGGTCTTTCACGCCCAAATCGCCCACGAGCAAGGCCGTTTTGACATCAGTAAAGCCATCACCTCCATAAGCGAAAAACTGAAACGGCGCCACCCCCATGTCTTCGGCTCCGCACGGGCGGATGACCCGGAGCAGGTGGAGCTGTTATGGGAGTCGGCTAAAGCCGAGGGCAAACCGCCAGAGGAGGCGTTGAAATCCCTTCCCAAAGGACTTCCTCCGCTTCTGAGAGCCCTGCGAGCCGGGGAGCGGATGGCAAACCTGGGCTTTGACTGGGAGAACCCCCGGCAGGTGCTGGACAAAGTGGGCGAGGAGGTTACCGAACTCACCAATGAGCTTGACCAAGGGGACGACCCCAAAGCCATTGAGCACGAGCTGGGGGACCTGCTCTTCGTGTTGGTGCAACTGGCTCGCCATCTGGGGGTCAATCCTCACGACGCCCTCAATCATACCACCGAGCGAGCCATCGCCCGCTTCGGCTATGTGCTGAAAAAGCTCTCCAAGTCCGACCGCTCGCCCCGTCAGTCAAACCTTGAGGAGATGGAAGCATTGTGGCAGGAGTCCAAGGACGAGCCGAACCTGAAATAATCAGTTTTACGCCAAACTAACAATATACCGCCGACCTGAATTGGTCGGCGTCAGTTCATCAATACAGGGTGTAAGATTCCAGTTTCAGTATATAACCACCATACGAGGAGTGACCGATATCCCTGACCACTCCCACCCCGGGGCAGAACCACAGGGTCTCATTGGCGTCTCCTGAGAAGTGGATGCGGTAACAATCATTGTAGATGGTCCCCTCACTCTCAACATTCTCCACATCCTCCAGGGCGCCGACAATGTGGTATAAATTAAAATCCACCGTGCTTCTATAATCAAACTCCCAGACGCTTCCCACAACCAGGGGGAAAGCAGCTAACTGCCAGCGGTTGTCAGGGGTGGACTGAAGGCTATAATAATAATAAAGCCCCGCATCATCCCGATAGAGATAGATGGACTGGAGAAGATATCCATCGCTTTCAATGTTTATGGGATAGACCTGAAAACCGCCGTCGTGTTGAACTGGAGCGAACATGGTGAAGGTGCGTCCTCTCTCGGAAACCTCATCGTAATATACCCAGGTGTTGCCGGCGCTTGCCGGATAGATGTCGCCCTCGCCTCCCACTCGGGGCAAGTCGCAGGAGGAGACCAGCGCTAGTGCTAAAGAGAGCAGAACCATCTGATAAATCTTTATTCTCATCTCAATCACCACTCAGAAATAATCAATTGCCTTAAACCAGACAAATACCACCGACACACCCCTATCCCAAAACCTCCTCAAATATCTTCGGTATATCCAAAAATGTCTTCGCCCGTATCGCCCCCGCCTCCTCCAGAGCCTTTATCTTGCTCCGGGCGGTCCCCATATCCCCTTCAATGATGGCTCCGGCGTGCCCCATGCGCTTGCCCGGGGGTGCGTTTACTCCGCCGATGATGAAGACCACCGGCTTGCTCATCTTCCTCACCGTCTCGGCGGACATCTCCTCATAGACCCCGCCGATCTCCCCCACCAGAACCACCCCCTCGGTCTGGGGGTCCTCTTCAAATAGCTCCAGCACCTCCCCGAATGTGGAGCCGAGGATGGGGTCTCCGCCCAGCCCCACGCAGGTGGTCTCCCCCAGCCCGCAGGAAGTCAGCGTATCGGCGACATAGTAGGTGATGGAGCCGGAGCGGGAGACGGTGCCGATGCGTCCGGGGGTGAAGGCAAGCTCGGGGATTATCCCCACGTTACACTTGCCGGGGCTGATGATGCCTGCGGTGTTTCCACCCAGGACCATCGCCCCGTGCTCCTTTGCTGAGTTGCGGATACGCAGCATATCGTGGATGGGGATATGTTCCGGGACCACCACCACCAGCTTGATGCCGGCGGATAGCGCCTCCAGGGTGGAATCCAGCACGAAGCGGGCGGGGACGAAGAGCACCGATGTATCCGCGCCCTGCTCATCCACGCACTCCTGCACGGTGTCATAGACCGGGATTCCGTCCACATTCTGCCCGCCTTTGCCGGGGCTGGTGCCGGCGACGATGTTGGTGCCGTAGGCGAGCATGCGTTTGGCGTGGAAGGAGCCTGCGGTGCCGGTGATGCCCTGAACGATCAGACGGGTGTTCTCATCTACGAGAATAGCCATGGGATTTCCCACAAACTCCGGCGAATAATTCCTAGATAAGGGAAGATATTATCGCAAAGCCTTCCGCTTTTCAAGGGGAAAAGGGGGGTAAAGAAATGGAGTAATATATTTGTAGCTCAGTTAAAATTTTAAAACGCCCAAAAAAAATATTGACAAAATCAACCCATATGTGCTATTCTAAAAATGGTTCAAACAGTTTTTATGTAAACCCAAACTAAAGGAGGAATAAGCTATGTGGAAGGCATATACTCTAATGATGTTGTTGATTGTAGTGGTATTGCCCCTGTCGGCATTCTCCACCACTGAGACCTGGTATTACTACGATGCGTGGGGCAGTTACTACTGGAATCTTCCTGCCGATGACGACTATTATGTACAAGCTTTTGACCCGGCTGACTTTGCCATTGGTAGTGAAGACTACACAATCACCGAAATTGGTATCTGGGCCAGCGGTAACTACACCGGTGAGGATGGCAGTGGTCCCTGTGCCCTCTTTCTCATCCTTCTCCCCGACAAAGAGAGTAGTCCAGAGGGAATACCTCACACCTACGACCTAACCGATCAAACCATTACTTGGGAAGCGGACGACGACACTCTGAACACTTATGAAGTTGATTGGGATGTAGATGGCGAGCAATGTGTGGGGTTGGGCATTATCGGCGAACCACCATATATTAGTGACTATATTCTCTGTATGGATGATGGTCCCGATGACACCAACGACTGGGAATACTTGGTCGACGGATGGTATAGCATTGAAGACGACTTTGGCTATTATTATGACTTCGGGTTCCAGCTAACTGTAGAATATACCCCCACAGCGATTCAACCCACCTCCTTGGGCGTGGTAAAAGCCCTGTTCAACTGAACCTTCTGAGATATCAGGGACTGAATAAGACAATAAAGGGGCGACTTTCACATCGCCCCTTTATTTTCCATTGGTTTCAGATGAACCCTAATCCTACCGCACCACCACCAGCTTACTCACATCAGTAGCACTCCCCAAGTCACCTCCGGCAAAAACCACACGCACCGTGTAAACACCGGACTGCAAACCCGAAGTATCTACCACCGTAACCTGCTCCCCCTCTCCTAACTCGCCCACTGCCCTCTCCATTACCTTCCTGCCGCTAAGATCGTAAAGCTCCAGCCGTATCACACCACTCTCCGGCAGATATAGCGAAATGTTGACCTCATCAACCGCCGGATTGGGATAGATGCTGGTTATGACA
>JAUVZD010000008.1 GCA_030602715.1 Candidatus Coatesiibacteriota bacterium | reverse complement strand
GGGTCATGGCATAGTCCATCGGAAATCGCTCAAGCATATAAACCTTCAAAGCTTCCTGATATGCCCCTATCGCCCTCCGACAGTTATCCCCCTTTTCCTCCACCTCGGCTAATGTACTATAGGCATTCCCCAAGTTGTTCTTGGTCATGGCATAGTTTTCGGGATATTGCTCAAAACTATATGTTTTCAGGACATTATCATATGATTGTATAGCCACATTCATAAATTCCGACTTTTCCATAACATAAATTCCAATTTCACATGCACGATTTCCCAATCTAACCAATGCTTCAGGAACTCCACAAAAAATATCCAACATCTTTCTAAAAAGATTTAGCACATCTATTTCTGTGGGGCGGGTAACCACCTCCTCAAAATATACCTCTTCGGGCTTAACATACCCTTCGTCCAATGAAAAGAACTCCCATCCGGCTAAACTCTCCAACAATACGGTCCATTCATATTCCGTCGTCTTTATTCCCTCTTTCTCTGCGCCGATTTTTATCCATTCAACAGGGAATATCATATCCTCCCTGAATATCCCGCATTCAAACATATCCTTCATTGCCCTAAGCACTGTCTTCTCTTGGGGGCTACATCGGTTCTGAAATCTTACCTTCATCTCCGGCAACTTCATAAAGATGGAGCCGACAGTTCCGTTAAAAGCTACGTTTTTCCAATCAATCTCCACTTCATCAGCGATCTTTTTTCCCTCCTCCCGATCAATCGTTCCCAATTCAATCATATTTTCCTCAAAGACTGTTTTCATATATAAGTTAACACCGGCCATATTCCCCTCGGTTTTCTTTAGCTCTTCCCCGGAACGGCAGGTGGCGACTATGGTAATATTTTTATCCTGTGCCTGATAAATCAAATGTTCAAAGTTCTGACGTTCTACAAAAAGGTGAAAATCGTCAATAAAAATAACCTTCTTGCGCCAGAATTTGAAATGCCTGGGTATCTTGAAATTTTGAAGTTCAATGTCCTGGGGAATAGCCACTAAAATATCCCGCCACCACTTAAGCTCCTTAATAGCTTCATAAGCGGCGCGGGTCTTCCCGCTCAAAGGACTACCAACGATTAAAAAATTCTTTTTGTTCTTTACTAATCCTTGTATTCTCTCGTCCTCTCCTCTCTTAAGGTAAAAATCATAATAAGGGCGTCCTCTCAAGAAATCATCAGGCTTCAACTTACGCGCCTTTTTCCAAACAATCCTGAAGTATTTTTTTACATATTTTCTGACGGAGGAAATCCACTGAGCAAGTGTAAAGAAAGTCCCAACGAGGAAAATAATTACCATTACCGCTATTCCAATTATCCATTCTGGGTCGTAAAAAAATGTCCAATCCATATAATCACCCACCTTCCTAAATACAAACAACTAATACTAATCATAACTATTATAAAATAAATTGCTTCATTCGGCAATATAAAATGGGGGGCTTGCGCCCCCCTTGTTTATCGTCATCTAGCGACCGGCTAAACCCACTATTCCGCCGTGTCTATCTGCGCCTTCTGCAGTCTTCCGCTAAAGTCCACATAGACGCTCTTCCACTCGGTGTAGAAGTCATAGACCACGGTGCCCGCCTCGCGGTGACCGTTGCCGGTGTTCTTCACTCCGCCGAAGGGCAACTGAACCTCGGCGCCGATGGTGGGACCGTTGATGTAGGTTATTCCCGCCTCAATGTCCCGAATGGCTTGGAACGCCCGGTTGACATCCCGGGTGTAGATGGAGCTGGAGAGACCATATTCGGTGTCGTTTAGCACCTCTATCGCCTCCTCCAGGCTCTTGATGGTGATAACCGCCAGCACCGGTCCGAAAATCTCCTCCTGTGCTATGCGCATACCCGGCTGGACCCGGTCAAATATGGTGGGCTTAAGGAAATACCCCTTGGCATAATCGCCCTCGGTCAAAGTTCCTCGCCCGGTAACCAGCTCAGCCTTATCCTCCTCCTTCCCGATGCGAATATACTCCAGAACCGTCCGGCGCTGGTCCTCGCAAACCATCGGACCCACCTCCACCCTCTCGTCCAGACCGTTTCCCACCTTCAGATTCTTCGCCCGCTCAACCATCATAGCCAACACCTCATGGTGCACTTTTTCGTGGACTATGAGCCGGCTGGTGGCGGTACAGCGCTGACCGGTGGTGCCGAAGGCGCCCCACAGAGCGCCCTCCACCGCAAGCTCCAGGTCGGCGTCGTCCATTATTATCTCTGCGTTCTTCCCCCCTAGCTCAAGCGACAGGCGCTTCATATTTGCCCCGCACTTCTCCGCCAGCTTTCTGCCTATCTCCACCGAACCGGTGAAGCTGATGCGGTTGATGTCCGGGTGTCCCACCATGGCATTCCCCACCTCTCCCCCACTTCCGCAGACCAAATTGACAACACCATCGGGCAGTCCCGCCTCCTGGAAGACCTCCATCAGCAGTGCCACCGACGCCGGGGTGAGCGTCGCTGGCTTGATGACGCAGGTATTTCCGCACAGTATCGCCGGGAAGAGCTTCCAGGTGGGGATGGCGATGGGAAAGTTCCAGGGGGTTATCATCCCGCAGACTCCCACCGGTTGGCGCACGGACATGGCAAACTTATTGGGCAACTCCGCCGGCACCGTCTGCCCGAAGAGACGCCTGCCCTCGCCTGCGGAATAGTAAGCGGTGTCTATTCCCTCCTGGGTATCCCCCCGGGTCTCCTTGATTATCTTGCCCATCTCCCGGGTCATCACCTGGGATATCTCCTCTTTTCTGCGCACCAGAATGTCGCCGACTCGCTTGACCAGTTCGCCGCGCTTGGGGGCGGGAACCAGACGCCAGTCATTGAAGGCTTTCTTTGCGGACTGAACCGCCTTATCCACATCCTCCCCCCCGCTGGCTGGAAACTCCCCTATCAGATCGTCGTTATCCGCCGGGTTGCGGTTTTCGGTATACTTTCCGGTTGCGGGCTCCACCCACTTCCCGCCGATGAAGTTAAGGTAGCGCTTTGCCTTAGCCATTTAAGACCCTCCTTATGTTAGAAATTGGAGCTTGTGAATAGAATAACGATGATAGCAGAAAATGATGGGAAGTCAAGGGATTGCATAAGAAAAACCCGACCATTATGTTATAATCCCCAACCAATTTAAGATTACCAATCCATAATGGGGGTGAACCGATTGGGCAAAGAGGAGTTGACCAGAGAGGAACTTCTCGCCTTAGCCACAGCCTACGCCAGGAGCTGGCTTGCCCACGACGGGCTGTGGTTTCTGGCGGTAGAAAGTGAACTGGGAACGGAGAAGGCGATAGAGCTGGACCGAAAAGCCTGGGCTGATTTTGCGGTGATTGAGGCAAAGCGGATTATGCAGGCAAGGGGAATTGAGCCCGGTGGGGGGCTTGAAGCCCTGGAGGAGGTCTTAGACCACCGCATGTATGCTTTCATCAACGAATATGAGAACGTGTGGGAGGACGGCGCCCTGATCCATCGCATGATAGACTGTCGGGTGCAGTCGGCACGTCGCAGAAAGAACCTGCCCGATTTCCTCTGCAAGAGCGTGGGGATGGTGGAGTTCGGGGGAATCGCCAGAACAGTTGATGAGCGCATCAAAACCGAGTGCATCGCCTGTCCCCCGGACCGACACCCCACCGAAAAGTTCTGCGCCTGGCGGTTCACCATAAAATGACCTGTAGCGGAGATTTTCAATTTCCGCAATGAGATATGTTAAAAAGCCCCGCCCATTCAATTTGGGCGGGGCTTTTATCGCCATCCCATAATGAAAGTTACAGCTTCTCGGTCACCGACTTCGCCTGCAGGAAGAGCAGGAGATAATCACTTCCTCCGGCTTTGCTGTCGGTCCCGCTCATATTGAACCCGCCGAAGGGCTGAACCCCCACCAGCGCCCCGGTGCATTTGCGGTTGAAGTAGAGGTTGCCCACATGAAACTCCCGCCGAGCCTGCTCCAGATGGGGACGGGTCATGGAATAGACCCCCCCGGTCAAGCCGTATATGGTGTTATTGGCAATACCCAGCGCTCCCTTGAAATCCTTCGCCTTGATGAAAGCCAGCACCGGTCCGAAAATCTCCTCCTGGCTCAGGCGCGCCATGGGATCAATGTCGGCGAAGACTGTGGGCTCTATGAAGTAGCCCTCTTCACCTATCGTCTTGCCGCCGCACATCAGCTTGCCCTCGTCCTTGCCTATCTTGATGTATTCAAGTATCTTCTCGTAAGCCTGCTGGTTGATGACCGCACCCATATAGTTTTTGTGGTCACGAGTGTCGCCGACGGTCAGTTTCTTCGCCCTATCCACCACTCTCTTCACAAGTTCATCATAGATGGACTCCAGGGCGATGACCCGGGAGCAGGCGGAGCACTTCTGCCCCTGGAAGCCGAAGGCGGAGGTGACAATGCCGTCTGCAGCCGAATCCAGGTCGGCGCTGTCATCAACGACGATGGTGTCCTTCCCCCCCATCTCGGCGATGACCCGCTTTATCCAGATTTGACCGGGTTGGGCTTTGGCGGCAAGTTCATTGATGTGCAAGCCCACCTCCATACTGCCGGTGAAAGCGATGAAGCGGGTCCGGGGATGTCCCACCAAAGCGTCTCCCATGGTTCCACCGGGACCGGGCAGGAAATTGAGCACGCCGGGGGGAAGCCCCAGCTCGTCGTTCATTATCTCCACGAACTTGTAGGCGATGGTCGGTGAGGGGCTGGCAGGCTTGAGCACCACTGTATTGCCGGCAGCGATTGCGGCGCTGGCCATACCCACCAAAATTGCACAGGGAAAATTCCAGGGGGGTATGACAGCCCCCACACCCAAAGGGATGTAGTAAAGGTTGTTCTCCTCGCCGGGAAAGTCCTCAACAATCTGCTCGCCACCGTAGAGCACAGCCTCCCGAGCATAGAATTCCAGAAAGTCAATGGCTTCGGCGGTGTCGCCGTAAGCCTCCAGCCAGCTCTTGCCCTCCTCCACCACCATCCAGGCGGAAAGCTCAAACACCCTCTGGCGCATAATCTCGGCTGCGTTTAGTAGATAACGAGCCCTCTCCTCCGCCGAGACCCACTTCCAATCCTCAAAAGCCTTCACCCCCGCTTTAACCGCCTTATCAGCCAGTTTGGCGTCCGCCTTGGAGAAGGTGCCGATGACCTCGCTCTTCTTGCAGGGGTTGATGGAGTCAAATTTATCGGCGGTCTCCACCTTCTCCCCGCCGATTATCAGGGGATAGGTCTTCCCGAATTGGGACTGAACCAGCTTCAGAGCGGACTCCATCTTCTTCTGATTCTCCGCCAGGGAGAAGTCCGCTATGGGAAAATTGCAAAATGGGGGTAACAATTTTCTTCCTCCTTGAAAATAGAATCTATAGAAACTTCAAGTTGAATACGGATAATCTTAATCGCCGATAATGGGGAAAATATATCGTCACGGTATGCTCGCCACCTCGCCCTGCAGATACTGCACCACGCTGATTACCCCGCTTCTGATCAGCATCACCGCAATGGCGGCGAGGAGCAGGTTCATCACCTTGCTGATAGCAATGGAAGCCCCCTCGCCGATGAGCCGGGTGATGGTGCCGGAAAAGGAGAGCACCAACCACATTATCCCCAAATTTACCAGAAAAGTGCCCAAGGTGATGGGTATGCCGTAGAGGCTGGAGGAGGTGAGCATAGCGGTCAGAGCCGCCGGACCCAATATCAGGGGCATGCCGATGGGAACGATGCCGATGGTCTTTGATGAGGGTCTGCGGGTATCAGAGGGCTCGGTCACCAGGTCGTTTATGGACAGCAGAAGTAGTATCAGTCCCCCGGCGACCTGGAAGTCGGTTATGGTGATGCCCAAAAAAAGAAACACTCCCTCGCCGGCAAAGATGAAGGCTAAGCCTATTAGACCGGCGGTGAGTATAGATTTATAAGTCACCTTTCTTCGCTGGGCTGTGTCCAGAGTGGAGGTGAAGGAGATGAACACAGGGATGATGCCCAGCGCATCAAAAGCCACAAAGAGTGGAATAAAGGAGAGAAAGAACTCGGTCAGAAAAGGCATAGCTAGGCATAGTAACATAACACCTCTTAATGTCAATATCTTATGAAGGATGTCTGCTCTTGAATTGACGCAAAAAGCCTTGTCAAGGGGGGATTTTGCTGGTATGATTTCTACACCAGCTTCTCTGGAGGCTTTTTAGTGTGCCGACTACCCTGCCTCATAGCCGTTGCAATATTGCTCCTCGCCCCCATCGGTTGGGCATTCCCCGCGGAAATTGCGCCCAATCTGCTGGAGGAGATTGCGTCTGCTGGCGAGGATGAGCAGTTTCCCGTCATCATCCGCTTGACCGAGCAGGCGGATGGTGTTCAGATGAGAGCTTTCTCCTTACTGGAGGATAAGCAGCAGAAGCGAAGTCGGGTCTGTGAATATCTGCAATTCATCGCCTCCTCCTCGCAAGCCCCACTGCTCTCACTCCTGGAGGGTGCAGAGGCAGAAGGGCGGGTCGCAAAGATAACCTCTCTATGGATAATCAATGCCGTCTCCTGCTACGCCGACGGCCAGACCATCATCTCCCTGAGCGAGAACGAAGATGTAGCCTACATCAGCTACGATTATTCCCCTATAAGCCTGCTCTGTGAAGTCACCTGGGGGGTGGAGAAGGTGGGCGCCGACGATGTGTGGCAGATGCCCCCCTCGGGATACACCGGCGAGGGTGTGGTGGTGGCTGTGGTTGATACCGGCTGTAATCGGGACCATCTGGACCTGACCGACCACATGTGGGTGAACGAGGACGAGATACCCGGAAACGGCATTGACGACGACGACAACGGCTATATAGACGACACCTGGGGCTGGAACTTCATGGATGACAACAACGACCCCAGCGATGTTCACGGACACGGCACCCATGTCGCCGGCACCATCGCCTCCGACGGCTCCGCAGGCAGTAATTGCGGGGTGGCTCCCGACGCCTCCCTGATGGTGCTCAAGATAAATGACGCCTTCAGTTTCTACCAGACCCAGACCTTCCTCGCCTTCCAATATGCGCTTGACAATGCCGCCGACATCATCAACCTCTCCTCAGGCTTACACCACTGGCTGGAGCCGGACCGGGTGGCTTGGCGCTGGGCTTGCATCAACACCCAGGCGGGGGGGACACTTATCGTTGCCGCGGCGGGAAACGAGCAGGGGTATGAATCTCCGGACAGCATCCGCACCCCCGGCGATGTCCCCGAAGTGCTCACCGTCGGCGGAACCGGCAACACCGATGTCATATTCTACAACTCCAGCCACGGACCGGTGGAGTGGGACGAGGAACCCCCCTTTGACGACTACCCCTATCCCCCCGGCTTGATAAAGCCCAATGTGGTGGCTCCCGGCGGAAGGGAACTGGAGTCCGACCCTTACGACGAGGGTCATCTCATCAAATCCTGTGCTTACAACCAGATTGACGGCTACTATCTACTGGAAGGCACCAGCATGGCAACCCCCCATGTAACCGGCCTGGCAGCCCTGCTCCTGCAGGCGAACTATCAACTTTCCCCCGCCGATATCATAGATATAATTGAGAGCACCGCCCTTGACCTGGGGGAAAAAGGGAAGGATAATTATTACGGAAGCGGACGCATCCAGGCGGTGCCGGCAGTGCAGGAAGCCCTTGACCGTCTAACACCATCAGGAGGCATAACCCTCCCCTTCTCCCTCTTCTGTTTCCCCAATCCCGTTACCGAGACCGCCACTATATTCTTCTTCCTCCCACAGGAGGGAGAGGCGGTCTTGAAGCTCTACGACATCAGCGGAAGGATGGTGCGGGAGCTGGGCAGGGGAAACTTCTCCCTTGGTGAACACCGGATGGGTTTTGTCGCCGGTGGACTGTCCAGCGGGGTTTACATCCTCAGTTTGCAAGCCCTGGACCAGAGCGCCCATGTGCAAGTGGTATTGCTCAGGTAAACAATATACATATCAGCCCAAGGGAACGGCAGGCTCTGGGCCTGCTTTTCTATTTAGCAATTAAATATAAATTTTCCCCTTGCCAAATCTCCAGATTATGTTAAAAAAGTAGAAATATCCCCGGCTTGCATCTTTGAGAATCTACGGAGGAGCTGAAAATGGAAAAATATCCCGCTCGCCAGATTGAGTCCAAGTGGCAGGCATTCTGGGAGAAGGAAGGCATCTTTGATGCCGACGATAAATCCCAAAAACCCAAGTTCTATATGCTGGAGATGTATCCCTATCCCTCCGGGGATCTCCATGTGGGTCACATGTCCAACTACATCCTCGGCGATGTCCTAGCCCACTACAAGCGGATGTGCGGATATGAGGTGCTCCATCCCTTCGGCTGGGACGCCTTCGGTCTGCCGGCGGAAAACGCCGCCATCCAGCGGGGTATCCCCCCCCAGGAGTGGACTCTATCCAATATCGCCACCTCCAAGAACTCCGTCAAGATGATGGGCTTGGCTTACGATTGGGGGCGGGAGATAACCACCTGCCTGCCGGACTATTTCAAATGGACCCAATGGCTCTTCCTCAAGCTGTTTAAGGATGACCTTGCCTACCGTGCCGACGCCGCAGTCAACTGGTGCACCGGCTGTCTGACCGTGCTGGCAAACGAACAGGTTGATTCCCAGGGGCTCTGTCATCGCTGTGGTTCCCCGGTGCACAAAAGGATGCTCAACCAGTGGTTCTTCCGCATCACCGCCTACGCCCAGCGCCTGTTGGAGGGCATAGACAAGTTGAAGGGCTGGATACCGGAAGTGCTGACCATGCAACGCAACTGGATAGGACGGAGTGAGGGGGCGAACATCATCTTTGATGTGGAGGGATTTGATTTTACCCTCCCGGTCTTCACCACCCGGGCGGACACCCTCTTTGGAGTTACCTTCATCACCCTGGCTCCAGAGCACCCTCTTGTCGCCCGGCTGATAGCCGACTCCCCCAAGCGGAAGGATGTGGAGACATACATCGCTCAAGCAATGAAGAAGACCGAGATAGAGCGCACCTCCACAGTGAGAGAGAAGGACGGGGTATTTACCGGAAGATATGCGCTCAACCCCCTATCCGGCGAGAGATTGCCCATCTGGGTGGGCGACTATGTCCTGGTGCATTACGGCTCCGGGGTGGTGATGGGCGTTCCCGCCCACGACCAGCGGGACTTTGAGTTCTCTAAAAAATACGGTCTGCCCATAAAAGTGGTCATCCATCCAAAAGACGCCAAGCTGGATGAGGAGAAGATGGAATGCGCCTACCAGGACTACGGGATAATGGTGAACTCCGGCTCCTTTGACGGTTTGACCTCGGAGGAGGGTATGGCTAAAGTGGCTGAGGAATTGACCGGTCAGCGAAAAGGAAAATCGGCGGTAACCTACAAGTTACGCGACTGGCTCATCTCCCGCCAGAGATACTGGGGCTGTCCCATCCCCGTCATCCACTGCGATAGCTGTGGTCTGGTCCCCATCCCCGAGGAGGAGCTTCCCCTCCTGCTCCCCCCGGAGGACAGCGTAGATTTCACCCCCAAGGGCGTCTCCGTGCTGGCATCAAATGAGGAATGGATGAGCACCACCTGCCCCTCCTGCGGGGGAAAAGCTCGCAGAGACCCGGACACCATGGACACCTATGTCTGCTCCAGCTGGTATTTCCTGCGCTACTGCGACCCCAAAAACGAAGGGGCAATCTTTGATAGGGACCTGGTTAAAAGATGGATGCCAGTTGACCAGTATATCGGCGGAAAGGAACACGCCACCAGCCACATGCTCTACTCCCGCTTCTTCGTCAAGTTCCTCAAAGACCAGGGCTTGCTGGATTTTGATGAGCCCTTCGTCAACTACTTCAGCCAGGGGATGATACACCGGGCGGTCAAAGGTCCCGACGGCAAAGAGAGCATAGAGGTGATGTCAAAATCCAAGGGGAATGCGGTGCCGATAGGACCGTTCGTGGAGGAATGGGGCTCGGACACCGCCCGCATACTCTCCCTCTTCGCCGGTCCCCCGGATGTGGACAAGGTGTGGAGCGACGAGGGGGTGGTGGGAGCCAACCGCTTCCTCAACCGGGTGTGGCGCATAGTGCTGGATAATGAAAAGTGCGCCGACCACAAATCAGCGCACATCCTGGATATGAAGAAGATGGAGCAGGATGAGCTTGCCCTATACCGCCGTCTCCAGCGCACCATCAAAAAAGTTACCGAGGATTTGGACGCCATCCATTTCAATACCGCCATCTCCGCCATAATGGAGTTGGTAAACGATATGTACACCACCGAGGACCGCTCCTCGCCCACCTTCTCCGCCTGCCTTCGCCTGCTCCCCATCCTGCTAGCTCCCTTCGCACCCCACATAAGCGAGGAGCTGTGGCACCGCCTGGGCGGGGAGGAGAGCATACTGACCCACCCCTGGCCCGAATTTGACCCGGGTGCCATAGTGGAGGAGACTTTCACCCTGGTGGTGCAGATTGACGGCAAGGTGCGAGACCGGGTGGAGGCTCGGCGGGGGATAAGCCAGAAGGAGGCGGAGGAATTGGTGATGAACCTGCCCAAGGTGCAAAACCACCTCAAGGGCAGAGAGGTGGCAAAGTTCATCCTGGTGCCGGATAAGCTGGCAAACATAGTTACCAGGAAGTAAATCTTTACAGCGGAGATTTTTACTTGCGCCGTTTTTCAATCCTCCTCAAGCCCCAGAAGCGCCCCTAGCAGTTCTCCGCCGTCTATCTCAACCACTCTTATAGTCCTCCCCAGGCGCTCCGATAGCTCCTCAACGGTAACATCGTCAATGAACCTCCCCTCGCCGTCCACCGCCGATACCGGCACCAGCACCACTTCGCCCAACTCCCTCCCCTTTAAAAACCCAACGATATCCTCTCCGCAGAGCAAGCCGGCTACGCCCACCGTCTCCCCGAAGAGCCGATTGGGGACCGCTACCACATCAGCCTTAACCCTCCACCTCACCCATGCCTCACGACACAACTCGCGGAGCAGGGGCTCCGCCAGAGTGGAACTGACCACGGTGACCCGTCTCAAAGCCGGTTCAGCGGATATTTCCTCCAGGGCGGAGTAAAACCCCTCTCTAAGACAAACCCAGAGACCTACGCCATCCTCCAGTTGGGGATAGCCCTCATAATAGTCGCCACCCGGAAACTCCCGCCGAGCTTTAATAAAGAACTCATCAGCGCAGAAAGCGAAGCGGATGCCGATCCTCACCATAAACTCCCGTTGAAGCTCATCTACAATCCCCATAATCTCCCTGGCTGAATCTGCGCCGACGGGCTTAAGAGGATTCAGTCCCTCGCGCCATCGGGTGAGCCCCAGCGGGACCACGGCGGCGGACGCCACACCGGGATGGAGGAATGATAATTCGCGCAATGTCCTCTCCAGCACCACGCCGTCATTTATGCCCGGCATGACCACCACCTGGGTATGGACGGATACCCCCAACCCGACAAGCTCCTTCAGGGCGGGAATTATCGGCTCCGCTCTGGCGTTACCCAGTATCTCCCTTCGCAGTCGGTCGTCTGTGGTGTGGACGGAGACATAGAGGGGGGAGAGGCGCAGAGCGGAGATGCGGGCTTTATCCTCTGCGGTCAAGTTGGTCAGGGTGATGTAGGCGCCGTCGGTGAAGGAGAGACGATAATCCTCGTCCTTTACATAGATGCTCTGGCGCATGCCGGGGGGATTCTGGTCCACAAAGCAGAAGATGCAGTTATTGGGGCAGATGCGAGGGGAAAATTCCAGCTCCAATCCCGCAGAGAGGAGCACGCCTTGCAAAGATGAACGATTCAGCATAAGCGCTAACTCCTCTCCCCCACGCTCAACTGAGAGCTCCACCTCCCCCTCGCCGGATATTGCCAGCTCCACATCCAGATAATCACCTATCGTCACCCCCGCCACAGAGGTTACGACATCTCCAGCCAAAACCCCAGCCCTCTCGGCCGGGGAATGGGGTTGAACTCGCCTTACTTTTACCGACATATATTCAAATCACCCTAGACCTGACGAATAAATGGAAAACCCTTAAGCAACACCACCAGAGGAGGGACCTATCATTTGGCAACGCTCTTACTTTTCGCCTTCTGGCGCTTCTTCCGCTTCAGTTTACCGATTATGACCCCCTTGCCCAAAGGTTTCTTCTCCTCGTCGTCCTCAAGGGGCAGTCCACGATGCTTGCGCCAGATGCGGGTTATCGCCAGCTTGGCGATTGCCGCTGTCGGGGTAGCCAGCAGAAAGCCCACCACCCCAAAGAACTTCGCCCCGACCATGATGGAGAGTATCACCAATGCTGGATGCAACCCCACCCGCTTGCCGATAATGCGGGGGGCGATTATGTATCCATCAATCGTCTGAATAACCAGATACAAAATGACTGTGTAGATGACCATGTGCAGGGGGTCATCGGTGAAGGCAGCGACCAGGACGGCGGGAATACCCCCAATAAGCACGCCGACATAGGGAATCAGGTTGGCAAGTCCGGCTATAAAACCCAGCAATAAAGCATAGGGCACACCCAGCAGAGAGAGCCCCAAGGCGATGAGGGAACCCTCAATTAAACACATAATCAACTGACCACGGAAATAGCCGGAAAGAATGCGGTCCACCTGCCACATAAAGTCTATAAATGATTGGCGATTCTTTTCGGGGACGGCGTCCACCACGAAAGCCTTCAGTTTATCAATGTCCCGTAAAAGGTAGAAGGTGAGGAAGGGGATGATAATCAGGCTGAAGGTGGTGGAGATGATGGTGCCCAATGCCTGGACCACATTGACCACACCAAAGAGCAGTTTGCGGAAGAGTCCGGTCAGCTCCTGCATGAAGCCGGATATAATCTGATTGTAGGTCTCGCTCTCCTGCTCGGCTATTGCCTCCAGTTGGTCGTAGAGATATTGCGCCAAGCCGAGAGCTTGCTCCGGCACCGCATGCAAGGTCTCCATAATGCCGATTATCTCCGCCAGAATACGGGGGATGATGATGGAGAGAGCCACTATTACCCCACCGCCGAAGATGATGAAGATGATGAGGATGACAAGAGAGCGTGGTATACCCCAGGATTCTCCAATGTCCACGATGGGGTCCAGGAGGTAGGCAAGGAGCATGGCGAAGAGAAAGGGAACCAGGATAGCGCCCAAAGCGACGAAAGCCCAGGCGATGAAGATGACGGTGAGGACCATGATGATGGGCTTGGCGATTTTACTTGGTATCATGGTATAGGCGATATAGAGCAGGAGGAAGTAAGCCAGCGGAGGAACCATCACCTTCCAGGTGCCATAGAAGAAAGCTCCCAGGACCGCAAGGGCGGTTATGAGGATAAGAAATTTCCCCCAGAAGGCACGGTTATCGGGTTTCTTGTCGGATTTGGGCTTTAAACTTTTGGGAGCGGTCACTCATTCCTCCTAAAAAAAACTATGATAGCGGAAAAGGCGGGTTCAACCCGCCTTTCTTTGATCTTGGAGCGGGCAACGGGACTTGAACCCGCGACCTTCAGCTTGGGAAGCTGACACTCTTCCACTGAGTTATGCCCGCAGCTACAATTACTTGATAGCACAGCCGAGGGGAAATGTCAAGGATAAAAATGGGTATAAAGGAGGGGCGGATACCAGCCGCCCCTCTCCGGTTTATCCCTGGTTTTGTGCTACTTCATAAGCACCATGATTCTGGCGGCACTGCGCTCACCACAGGTCAGTCTAAGGAGATAAAGGCCGCTCTCCAAGCCCTCATCGCTCAGGACAAGGCTGTGCTCGCCTGCTGAATACTGACCTTCAACTATCCCCTCAACCATTCTCCCGGAGATGTCGTAAAGCTCAAGGAGTACCATTCCCGCCTGGGAGAGGGTGAAACCAAGCGTCGTGCTTCCACTCCAGGGGTTGGGGTAGTTCTGGCTGAGATTGAAAGAGACCGCTCCGTCCCCCATAGTCCCCTCACAAGATGCAAGGTTCTCCAGACCGTATTCGGTTATCGCCTCCAGACGATACCGATAGGTCCCCCCGCCACTCACCCCATCGTCCAGGTAATGATAGACGCCTGAGCCGGTGATGGGGCTCTGGTTTATTCTAGTCTCCAGTGTGGCCCTATCTCCCCAAAGAACGCCAGCCCGGGAGGAATCCCCCCCAGTATCTGACCATATCTCCTGCCGATATAGATTGAAGCCCAGGGGGAGCTCATCACCGCTCAACTCCCAGGCCAGGTTTATACCTTTGTCGGACGGCGTAGCCTTGAAATAAGCGACCTCTATATCCACCATATAAGCATAGGGCTTAAGCAGTGGGTCTCCGATGAGGGTCATGCCGTAGAACCACTGGCGGTCAACTTCACTGTTCATCTCCAGCCAGTAACGGAAAGCCTCACCGAAGGTATAACCCTCAGCGGCTAACAACGGGTAAAAATCTTCATAATACAACATGGAGCCGGTCTTCGCCGAGCCGATACCCATAAGCCCATAATCGCCTTCGTTGAAGATATACCAGCCGACGATGTAATTGCTAAAGGTATATTGTGCCGATGAACAGCAGAAGAAGTTGTAGTGCTGGGCGATGGGTTGGATGTTGATTATATCTGTATAGTGGACCGTATCCGACTCCCACTCCTCACCGATCTTGAATTGATGCATATTGGGGTTGGAGTGTGCGGCTAAGAAGATATATTCGTAGTTGTCGTCCAGCATATCACGGTATTCCTCGGCGACAGTTCTGTAGTCGGCGATTATCTCTGTATCCGGATATGCCCATGCCAGCCAGTAACCCCAGTCGCTATACGCCCAGTAGAACCAATCATCGTCTATGAAAGCCAGGGCTCGCTCAAGCACCTCGGTGGTTTCACCCCGACGATAAGCCAGATTCTTGTCCAGGTAGTGGTTGACCAACTCCGCTTCATCACTGGAACCGTAAGTGAGGGTGTATGCCGCCAGACGACCGAAGACGATATCCGGTTCCAGACTGCCGGTATGGTCGTCGTAGTAACCGTCCTCATCGTAGTCAATCCACTCCCCGTCCAGGTCCATGAAGAAGAAGTCTATGGGGTAAGGCGTGGATTCGCCGGGGAAGAAGCCTATCTCCGAGAGCGGTGGGGGAAACTCCCCGACCTGCATGCAATAGTAAGAGCCGTTAATAGAATAGTAGTCCGCCATAGCGTCCCTGAGGTCCTCCGGGGTGCCGTAGAGCGTTGTCCACACCTCAATGAATATCCCATCCCCCTCCAGCTGGGGCACATATTCATCTATCAGCTTGTCGCTGATCTGGGGATAAAGCTCCTCGTTGACGATTATCAGAAAGGGGTCGGACCACTTATCGCCGGAACTGCTGTAAACCACACTTAGACGAAAGGGCAGTCCGGTATAATAGCGGGTTTTGATCTCCTCTCCGCTCATCGGGGGAGTGTTCTCCATACCCACCCAAATAAGCTCTTTTACATCCACCACGCCGGGATATTCTGAGGCAATGACGGGGACGGCAAAAGCCAAGAATAAGATAAGGGTTACAGAGAGCAACTTGAACATATCTTCCTCCAATCTGTTAGTCTAATGCCCGAATATAATAAATGTCTGAGCCGATTGCAACAAAAAACTATAAAGCAATCTCCATCACCCATAATTCTTGACCTGCCTTTCCTATTATGTTAAATTTTTTTAATCTTCAACTCACCAACCATAAATAGGGGTTTTTTAAGTCATGTCAATTTCAAAAAGAGCACGGAATGTTCCCGCCTCTCCCATCCGTAAATTGGTCCCTCTCGCCGAGATGGCGAAGGAGAGAGGCATCAAAGTCTATCACTTAAACATCGGTCAACCGGACATCCCCTCCCCACCGCAGATGTTCTCCGCTCTGGCTGACTACCCCTCAAAAATTATCGCCTATGGTCACTCTCAGGGGGAGAAGCCCCTGCGCCAAGCCTTCGCCGACTATTACAAGAGGGTGGGCATAGATTTGGGTGAGGAGCAGATAGTGGTGACCACCGGAGGAAGTGAGGCTCTACTCTTCGCCTTCTCCCTGGTCGCCTCCCCCGGCGAGGAGATAATCGTCTTTGAGCCATTCTACACCAACTACAACGGCTTTGCCGCCCAGGCAGGCATCAAACTGGTCCCGATAGCCACCGATGTGGACGACGGCTATCGTCCCCCCCAACCCCGCCTGATCAAGCGGGCTATCACCGAAAAGACCCGGGCTATCCTTGTCTGCAGTCCCAACAATCCCACCGGCACGGTTCTCACCGAGGAGGAGTTTAAGGGGATAGCCGAAATCTGCCGTCATCACCACCTCTTCTTGCTCTCCGATGAGGTCTATCGGGAGTTTATCTACGAAGGCAGTGCCTACTCGGCGATGAACATCCCCGATTTCAAGGATAATGCCATCCTCCTGGATTCCATCTCCAAGCGCTTCTCATCCTGCGGGGCTCGCATCGGCTGTATCGCCTCCCGTAACGAAGAGGTGGTCTCGTCGGCTCTGCGCATGGGACAGGCTCGCCTTTGCCCCCCGGTCATCGGACAGCACATCACCCTATCCGCACTGGAGCTGAAACCGGAGGAATACATCACCCCCAGCATAAGCGAATACAAGAAACGGCGGGATATCACCCATGAGTTATTGATGGATATCGGCGGCGCCTTCGCCCTCAAGCCGGCGGGCAGCTTCTACATCTCCGCCCGCCTGCCGGTGGATGATGCGGAGAGGTTCTGCGCCTGGTTGTTAAACGATTTCGCCACCGCCGACAAAGAGACGGTGATGCTTGCCCCCCTGGCGGGTTTCTACGCCACCCCGCAGATGGGCAGGGACGAGGTACGCATAGCCTATGTGCTCTGCGAGGAGGATTTGCGCAAGGCGATGAAGGCACTAAAGGAGGGCATTGAGAAGTATAGTATGTAGCATTTTCAGGGTTCTGCGAAGGGAAAAATAAAAGGAAAAAATCACAGGCGAGGATTTAATCCTCGCCTGAAAAAACAATCGGGTAATAACTTGCGGTGGAGGTTTAGAACCCCCACCGCCGATGGATATTATCTTGCCCGCCAGCCCTTCCCTTACAACACCCCGCTGGTGGCGATGAAATATAGATAAAGCTCATCCTCCCCCACCTTGATGCTCTCCAGCTCCTCGGTCTGCCCGGTGGTCTCATCGTAACGCAACAGCTTCAAAGTTCTGGTGTCAATCTTATTGCTGGTGAGCCAGTGTTTGGAGACCCGATAGCGAATCTCCACCCTTTCAAAATCCTCTCGGACGATGGTGGAGGTTATCTGAATATAGGTATAGACCTCCTCCTCCTCAGGGTCCAACCTGAAGGTGGAGAAAGCCTCCGTATTGGCAAGGGGGCTTGCCGTGGAGGTTACCTTCTCCGGGTCAAGCTCCCGCAAGGTATCCACGCCCGCCGAGGTGATATCCCGCCCCGGATAAGTAAATTCAAAATGACGCAGTCCCTTGGGTTTTTTCACCTTTTCACCGAAAGCCAGCGAAACCCCCACATTGTGACTCCCGTAGGTGCTCTTTATGCTCCGGATGGGAAAGAGAAAGGCATATTCAATGCCCATTTGGAATCCATCCGGCGAACCGAAAGTATATCCCATCCCGGTGGTAATCTGTTCGTTCTGATAACCCCCCCGAAGGGCAAGTGAGGAATCCAACACCTGGACTTCCAGCCCGAAGTGATAACGGACATGATATTCACCCGCCAGCTTCTGGTCAACCAACTCCACATCCACAAGTGGTGTGAAGATGAGAAACTTAGAGCTCACCCCCATGGTGATGCTCCTGGGAATCCTATCCTTGCCATCAGGGTCCAGAGACATATTGGGCCGGTTGAGATTGCGGGCGATGACGCCAAAGGAGAACATATCGGCAGGCTTGAACATCATACCAATATCCACCGCAAAGTTGCGCTTGTTGAATCCGAACTCCCTGAAGAAGGGATCCTGCCGGGTATCCTCGTTCTCCGCATAGAACTTCCAAAAAATTTTGCCCAGCACCCCGAAGGATAAAATGTCTCCGAAGCCAAAACCATAGGAGACACCGAAGACATTTTCCCTATAAAAGCCGGTATCCAGAAAGCCGTTATAGACGCCCATAGTGCCCCACCCTCCAAAAGGACTGGCGAAGGCAAAGTAAGAGTAACCCAGATGACCACTGTTTAAGCCGACATACTGGCGAAGGTAGGATACTGTCAAATGGTAGCGGTCTAAGAACCACAAGCCGGCAGGATTGGTCTGCACCGCCTGGGCATCATCGGAGAGGGCGACAAACGCCCCACCCAAGCCCATCATCCTGACTCCACCCTCTGCTTCAAAGGAAGCTTTAGCGTCGGATGAGATTGTAAGCACAAAAAGCAGTGTCAGAACTGTAACTGCGGTCATCTTCCTCATAGCCACTCCGCACATCTCTAACGGATGAGAAATCCCACCTTTCTCCGCAAAAATTACCGGGCTACAACCACGGTGCCGTTATAGACCGCACTATCGGTAACCAACTGGAAGATATAAATCCCCCCGGGAACAATTTTACCCTTATTATCTCTTCCATCCCAGACGGGGTCACTTGATATACTCTCAAATACCAGAATCCTTTCCCGGGAATAGATATAAAGATATACCATCCCCAATGAGGTTTTGGGGAAGATAAATGTAGTAGAATCGTTAATACCGTCGCCATTCGGGGTCAGGATTTGATGCACAGGTCCGACATCGCCCTCGCTGATGAAGACTACCGTCTGCTCCACCTCATCGGGCCAGGGCTTGCGATTTCCGGCGGCGTCCTCTGCTATGGAGATGAAATGATAGGTCCCGGCTCCTCCGATGGTGGAGCTGTCAAAGGAGAAGAAGCTCTCGGTCCCACCCACCGTCTGATACAACACCCAGTCGGGGGGCTGTTGGGCAACCGGGAATGAGAAGATACTGCCCCCCGAAAGTGCCGATGTGCTGTAATCGGTTTTTTCACCCTCACGGTTATACCACAGTTCCACGGCGGTTATCGGCGATGCTGGAGGATCACCTCCCTCGGTGGAAAACGGAATCTGTAAGACCACCTCGCTCGTAGAGTAGGGCAGACTGCCGAGTATGGAGTTTGGAGGGAGGGTATCCAGGGTAATAGTATCCTGATTGATATTACTGGGGCTGTAATCGGGGTCGGCAACTCGGGCATAGACGGTCTTCAGACCATCGCCCTCACTGAGGGTAAATATGGACTCCTGTTGATAGGGAATCCAGTCCACACCGGTGAAACTGCTATCCTCGGATATCTGCATCCATACCGGCGTCTCCGAACCGGTGACGGTCAAAGCCACCCGCACATCGGGATTGTCGGTATACTCAGTACTTCCGCTGTCCACATCGGAGACCACCACCTCCTCCAAAGTCATATCGGCAAACGAGACGGTTATGGTATCGCTCTTTGGCGGGGTCTCCACAAACTCAACGGTAGCCAGCTTGCAATATACGGTCTTCAAGCCCTCCCCTTCGCTCAGTGTGAAGGTGGTGGGATTCTCAAAAGAATCCCACGACGAGCCGCCGAACGCCGGATCCTCGGAGAGTTTCATCCAGGCAGCGTCATCCGGGTCGCCTACATCCATAGTTACCCGCACCAGATAGTTGTCGGTGTAGAGCGGGTCGTCGGTATCGTAGTCGGTTACCAAAATACTGCGAAGACCGATGCCATCGGTATAGATGTAGGTGGAGGCTTCGGGGACGCCGGTCTGCGTTTCCCAATTTCCCGCCATATCTTGAGCTACTATCTCAAAATCGTATGTTCCCGAACCAATCGGTCCTGCATCAAATTGGAATTGTCCGGTGGGAGGGGAATCGTCGTCATAGTAGGTCCAGGCGCCGCCTTCAAACCTGTAATACAGGTATACATGCCAGAGCGGGCTGGCGGGGGGAGATTCTTCGTCGGGATAGGTAATGTAAATCAGTGGGTCATACATTTCCGGCGGAAGCGAATCCGGAGCGATTGAGGGAGCAATAGTATCCACCCAGATGTCATCACTCCTGGCTTCGCTCTCACCGACGGCGTCTCTAACCTTGGCATAGAGAGTGCGTATTCCTTCCCCGGGAGTAAAGGTGAATTCAGCGGGATTGGTATACGGAACCCAGCTCGCTCCGGAGAAAGTAGGGTCCTCGGACATTATCATCTCAGTCGGAGTCCCAGTCACCTCAAAGTCAACCCGGACCAGCAGTTGGTCGGTATACTCATCGGAGAAGGAGCCTCCGTCATAATCCCGCAAGGTGATGGACACAAGAACCGGCTGAGCGAGGATTATGGAAGGAACCAGGATGAATAAAGCCAGTGGAAGGATTATTCTAAAGACAGGTATTGGACGAAGCCCCATTTCCCCCCTTTACTTAGCCCAATTTATTGCCGAAAGATATATCGGAGAATAACATCTATTCAGACACATTTCAACAAAAAAGCCCTGATGCAAAATCCTCCTATTCTCCTTTCCCCCCGGTCAGGAAGGGAAGGAGCTTGCTCCCCCGCACCACTCCCACCACGCTACCACCATCATCAAGGACTACCGCTATGTCGGTGCTTTCCTTCACCATCGCCTTTGCCACATCTTCCACTGTGGCATTGATATCCACCACAACGAAGTTCCTCTCCAGAGCGGCGGAGAGGGGCGGACCGACCTCCGCCAGTTTGCTCTTCACCGGCACCTCCATCTTGGTAAACTCCATCACCCGCTCACTGATAAACTGATAGAATTGGTCGGTGGAGATGCGGTGATGACCGGTATTTATGGGGATGTAAGGTCTTCCCTCAACAAAGTTGATGTGGCTCAATAGCATTGTTATCCGGGTCTTCTTATCTATGGAGAGAAAATAGCGCAGTGAGCTGTCGGGGACTCTCTCCTCCTTACCCTCGGGAATCCCTGCCAGGTAGGTCAGGGTGTGCAGTTCTTCCCTTCCAAAGTCAAGACGGTCAAATTTATCGTGAATATAGTTTGCCAGGTCACTGTCCTGGTCCTCATACTTATAGCTGTATTTCTCCAGGGTATCAATGGCATCGGCTAAAAAGACCCCCAGAGCTACATCCCTCCCCCACAACAAACCCGCCGAGACGATGGCTGAATCGTCGGAATGCCCGGGACCCTCCCGGTGGCGAATATAGAGATAGCGAATTACATCATCATCCACCCTTTTTGGCTTATCTACTATCAAACCCACCTGGCGAAAATGCTCAATATCATCCTGAAATCCTCCGCTTGCCAACTCCTCAGCGTTCAAGCCCATCTTGCGCATAATTCGGGTGTCAACCAGATAGCTATCGCCTCCGCCGATGCAAACATCATATCTCCTCTCCACCTCCTCACGAACATCGCTGTCGTCACGCCTTCCGCCAATATACATCCCCCGCAGTATATCCCCGGCATCCACCTCCATCTCAGCCAGAAACGGGATGCGGATAAAAGGCTTGCCCTTGCGGTTCACCAAGCGCTCCTTGGGCTCCTCTGAAAGCGCCTCATCCACCCATTCAAATATCTCATCTATGAGCTTCTGGCGATCACCTTTGACCTTCTCCTCATCCAGACCCAGACGGCGAACTACATCAGCGGTGGTCAAGTTGACGAAACGCCTCTTATGAAAAGCCCCGTGCCCGTTGTGAGCGTGCCCCTCCACCGACTGCAGTAAGATCAGTTCCTCCACCTCCCGGCTGGTGTCCAACTCCTCGTTATCCACCAAGGACTGATAGTCCACCTTTATCAGCCGGGTCAGGAGTCGGTCATCGCTCTCCTTTGCCCGGGAAAAATCTCTTTTCTTAGCCTTCACTAAAAATCAACTCCAACCTTTAATTTAAGTGAATGTATTATAACCATAAAACAATTTGCAGTCAAACCAAAACTTACCTGCAGGTCATAAAGGAAGAGAGAGTTGCATCCACCGCACCCAACATTGGGAGGAGGATGAGTTGTGTTCGCAGAATAAACCCGATGGGCATCGCCCGACTATGAGGGGAATGAGGAATGTCTCCAGGTGTGGATAGAACCGGATATTACTTTTATCCGCCCGGGTGATGTCCATCCTCAACCCCCGACAGGATTTTTTTCAGCACCAGGGCATCCTCTGTGGGATTTACATAGTAATTGGGGCGGGCATGAACCACGGTATAACCCCGTTTCTGATAGAACTTCTGGGCGGACAGGTTTCCCCTCCGCACCTCCAGATAAGCGACAGAACATCCCTCGGTTCTGGCTCTATTCTCCAACAACTGCAGAAGGTGTTTTCCCACACCTCGGTGCTGTTCGCTCTTGCGCACCGCTATGTTGGTGATATGGAGTTCCCCGGCAACAATCCAACTGCCGATATAGCCCCAGATCTCCCCTCCCCTTCCCACCGCACAGAGATAGACTGCACTTGGATTGGCAAGCTCGCTTTCAAAGACATCCTTAGCCCAGGGGTCGCCGAAAACCTCACCCTCAATTACCGCGATAGGGATAATATCCTCAGCCCGCATCAAGCGAATATGCCAATCGGCAGGGGACTCACTTACCATTCCTCTCCCCAATCTGCACATCCCCACCCCGCAGATATAGTGGGGAGAGCCTCTCTCCCCCACCCAACAGCTTATATCTCTCCAACCCCAGGCGGCCGACATCTCCTGCCAAAGGGAAGGCGGAGATTAGCCTTAATCTATCCCCGACAACTGACCGCAACTCGCTCTCATACGCCAAAGCGCCGGGACCCAGACAGACCACCTCGCCCTCCAAATTGGAGACCACACCCTCAGCCCGAGCCACCTGAGGCTCGGATTGGGAACAGAGAACTCTCCCAGCCTCAGTTTTTACCGGCGGGGCATCTCCCACCCCGCCACGCTTCCCACTCCGCCAGCGATAGAGCTGAGCATAGACCTCGCCCTTTCTGGCATCCAGCAGTGCCACCACCCATCCCTCGGTCGGCGGAGCCTGACCAGCGAGGGCGGAGAGACTGCTCACCCCCACCAGGGGAATCTTGTGAGGTGCAGAGAGACCCATAGCCGAGGCGCACGCCACCCGCAAGCCGGTAAAGGTCCCCGGACCCCGACCGCAGGCTATCAACCCTATCTCGGAGACGGCGATATTATGTTCGGAGAGCATCCCCTCCACCAGGGGCATCAAAGCCCTTGAATGACCCCGATGGGTGGTCACCGTCCACTGGTCCGCAAACCTACCTTCCACAAGAAGCGCGGTGGAGGCTTGCGGGGTTGAAGCCTCAAGACCCAGAACAAACTTGGGGATTTTTCGCTCATCACTCAAAGCATTGCTCCCCGCCGACCTCTTCGGCTTTCCTCAACATCTCCTCCCAGAGAAGAAGCTCTATCCGCCTCTCCATCTCCCCCTGAATGGTGATGCGCACGGCGACAGCATCCCCGGGTATTATGGTTGATATTCTATCCGCCCACTCTATCACCGTCACCCCGTCGTCCAGAAGATACTCCTCCAATCCGAATACAAATTCGTCTCCCGCCTTAAGGCGATAAAAGTCAAGATGGCAGAGGGGCATCCTTGCACGATAGAATCTGGCAATCTGAAAAGAGGGGCTCACCACCTCCTGCTCCACCCCCAAACCCCGAGCTAACCCCTT
Organism: Candidatus Coatesiibacteriota bacterium; assembly: GCA_030602715.1. Taxonomy (GTDB): domain Bacteria; phylum RBG-13-66-14; class B26-G2; order B26-G2; family JAUVZD01; genus JAUVZD01. The sequence continues at coordinate 113,448 of JAUVZD010000008.1, read as the reverse complement.
TATAAATACGGTTTTTCCCGCACCCAACTCCCCCACCAGAGCCACCACCGTTCCGGGCGTTAGTTCAACGCCCAGCTCTTCGCCCAACGCCTCAGTGGAGCGGGGAGAGATGGTGAAGTGCACCTCACCCAGGAATCTGGCCATATCACTCAAACCTTTCCGCCCCCCTTTCTCACTCGCCCGGGGAAGAACCTTTTCCGCAGTCCATTGAAAAATTTTACCATCTGCCGATAGTCGGGATAGGTCCAGGGGAGGGGCTGGAAGCTTCCGCTCCGATGGACCAGCTCTAACACCGCAGAAAAATCCTCGCTCAGGGCAACGGAGAAGGAATAGACCTTATGGGTGGCTAACACCAGTTTATCCGGGGTGAGATAGCCGGGGTCTATATTTATCCGCCTGCGCCCTCTTTCGGACAGGGTGGCTTCCACCTGCTTGGCGGTCTCCTTGAAATCCTTGAGCTGATGGGGCTTTATGGGGACCGAAAAGGCGCATATTCGGCGGTTGAGGTCCTCACCCATCTCCGGGCGGTAATAATCGGTGGAATCAAAGGCGACGGCATCGCTTTCCACCGCAGGCTTTCCCCAGTCGCCAGCCAGCAGTTTGCAAGCTCGCAGGTAGTCTCCCTCATCACCGTAGAGGAACCCGACCACCAAAACCGCCCTCTCCTTCTGTAATCTGCCTTCTTCCATCATGGCAACGACCACAATTTATGCATCTGGGGAATTATGCGCACCTCCAAGGGAATCATCTCAAGCGCCCTCAGCCATTCAATAATCCTCTCATTGGGGATGCTTATGGGTTTATCTTCAACGGATGCGGGCATAATCACCAGGGGAATTTGAGGTGCGACCTCTGCGGCAAGTTCCGCCGCGGATATTAGCTCCTCGGTTCCGGTCTCTATGCCCACCACCACCTTGATGTGAATCAGCTTTCCACGAGCCCTCTCCAGGAAGTTGCGGTGTTCGTGGAGAAGAAAATCAGAACCACTGGTTGAGGGTATCTTTATGTCCGCAGATACCTGGTCTATATCCGCCCAGACCGTCTCCCACGCCTCCGCCAGGGTGGCGTTGGTCTCCAGTCGGGTGGTCAGACCCAATCCCTTTGCCAGATGGGCAACCTCGCATAAAAACTTGGCTTGCAGTAAGGGCTCCCCGCCGGTGAAGACGACTGTGGGATAGATCTGCTTCCACACCCTCAGCCACTCCTCCACCGTCGTTTGAGAGACAGGATTCCTCAGCTTTCGCCTATTATCAGTAAAGCTCCACATTCCCTCAGCCGGCTTCTCCTCCCAAGCCTTGCGGGTATCGCAGTAGGCACAGCGGAGGTTGCATCCAGCCAGGCGAAAAAAAAGGGCTGGACTGCCCAATTTCACTCCCTCACCCTCCAGTGAGGGATAGGCTTCAACTATGTAACCTTCCGTCATCTTCGGCTCCCTCGGCAACTTACTGGGCTATTCCACCCAGCGCACCTTCGCTGTGGCTTTCCTTACCCCCTCAACCTCCTTGACGAAAGCCTCCAACACCCACAAGGCGAACTCCCCGGGGTTGACTCCCAGCTCCGTCAGACCGATGGTGGGAAACTCTATCCCCTTGGTATCAATATTTATGCCCAGGTGGATGAGGGCGGAGACCGGACTTACTGTGGCGACGGAGATGGAGAGTTTTCGCTCGCCGACATAGAGGTCGTCGCCGTCCCTCTCAATCTCCAGACCCTTCTTCCGGGAGATGAGCCCGGACATAGCCAGGGAGACCAGAATATACTGCCAGAGGACCACCTCTCTCATACTCATCCCGAAGAACTCGGCGATGAAATGGAGCATCTTGGGGGAGTAGATTCTCTGGCTGGCGAGCGCCTCCTCCATGTCCACCAGATTAGCTCCACTCACATCACACCGCCCTATAAAGGCGACCAGGCTGTCGCCCATAATCTTAAAATTTTTCAGCGAGAAGTGTGAGGTGAGTTGCTCACCGCTATAAGCCAGGTCCTGTTCGTGGAAATAGGTCTCCATCTTCCCTCATCCCTCAAATTTTCGCTCTATTAAATGATAAGCACCGGCGCCCCGAAAAGCATCCACCAACCGCCGACAGTTGGGACAGCGACCGCAGTGGACAACCTCTCCCCGATAACAGGAATATATCAACTCCAGGGGTGCGTCCACCGAGAGCCCCGCCTCAACTATCTCCCGCTTGGTCATCTCCAGCGTCGGGGAGATGACTCTCACCTTATTTCTGGTGGAGTAAGCCAGAGCGGAATTGGCACTCTCCATAAACTTTCGGGAATTATCCGGAAAGAATTCCGCCTCCTCCAAATTGAAGCCCACCACCACATACGCCAGCCCCTCAGCCTCCGCCACCCCGGCCCCGATATTGAGCAATATGCCGTTGCGGTTGGGCACCCAGAAATCCATATCCTCCCCCCCCCCCGCCAAGACGGGGGCATCTCCCGCCTTGGCGGGGGGGGCATCTCCCTCCCGCTCCAATAACTTTCCCCCTCCGCCAAGGCGGAGCCCCTCATATACATCAACGGAGACCCCGCCCCTTGGCGGGGGAATGCCCAAACGCTCACATATCACAGTGGCGGCGGAAAACTCCCGTTCGTAGGTTCGCTGACCGTAGTTCACACAGAGGGCGACTGCCACGCCCACATCCAGATGGGCAAGAGCCATAGCCACGGTGGAGTCCAGCCCCCCGGAGAGCAAAGCCACCGCTTCAAGGTCGGTAGGTGGCGCCATATCCTTCCGACTCCCAGACGGTTATCTGCTTCACCCGCACCCTTTCCCCCTGCTTCTCCCCCAGGAGAGCGGAAAGGCGCTCAAAGATATACTCTGCCAGCACCTCCGAGCTGGGATTTTTATCATTAAAAGCAGGCAGAGAGTTCAAATCCCGATGGTCCAGCTCCCCCACCACCTCTCCTAAAAGCTCGTTCAACTCCCGAAAGTCAATCAGCAAACCAAGAGAGTCCAGCTCCCCACCATAGACCACCGCCAGCACCCGAAAATTGTGCCCGTGCAGCCGTTCGCAATCTCCCCCATAACCCCTGAGGGCGTGGGCGGACGAAAAATGAGCCTTCGCCTCCAGTTCATATACCACTATAAACTCTCCTTAAGCTCACTATAAACCTTCTCAGCTCTCTTTCTCAGCTCATCTATCCCGCCGTGGTTCTTGATGATAAAGTCCGCTTTCGCCGCCTTCTCCTGCTGAGGAATCTGGCTGTTCATGCGCTCTATCGCACCCTCCCGGCTCTCCCCAAACTTGCGCATACACCTGACGATGCGCTCCTCCAGAGGGGCGGAGACCACCACCACCGCATCGCACTCGGTGTCAAAGCCCCACTCATAGATCAAAGCGGCGTCTATCACTATCATCTTACCGTCGCTCCTCCGGGCTGATTCGGCAATCATCTCCCTCAGCTCGGTGAGAAGCAGGGGGTGAATGAAGGCATCGTATTTTGTAAGTTTTTCCCTATCCCCGAAAAGCAGGCTCGCCATCTTGGGTCGGGAGATATTGCCCTCCTGGTCCAGTATCCCCTCCCCCAACCAGGCTGTCAGATGCTCCTTCACCTCCGCCCGTTCCAGCAGTCTATGTCCTATCTTGTCCGCCTCAATGAGCCGAGCGCCGAGGCTCTCAAAAACCTGAGCCACCGTGGACTTCCCGCTCCCCGGACTACCGGTTACAGCCACAACCGGGGATTTAACCCCATCTGCGCCCCTACTCGGCACGGAAGATGAGCCAGCTCCCTTCACCATAATGCTCGCTTACATTCAGAAGCACATATTTTCCGGAAAGCTTCCTGCCGGCAAGATGCATAACTATTTTAGCATCCTTCCAGGAATCCATCTCCGCCTTACCCTCATCCCAGACCTCTCCGGGGTCATCAATCTGATGGTCGGCGACAGCCTTAGAAAAGTCATCGCCTTTCGCCGGGACAAACCTATCCATGGTGCGCGCCATTCGGCGGAGATTGGTCTCCTGCGGGGGCTCCTTAGGCATATACCAGGAATGCACCTCGCCTGCGTTTGCGAAATATAGCTTGTAACGCTTGGATTGAGGACAGAAGGTGATTATGAACCCTTCCACCGCTCCCCTCCAGATTTCAGCGGAAACGAATATCCATTTCCTAAATCTTAAGCCAATTGAAGGGTTATGTCAAGGAGGTATTCTCACCACATAAATTTGCAGCACAGCTTGAGAATCTACGCTAAATAAAAAAATGCAAAAAATGATTAAACCTTTCCCACCGTCGCCTGTCTATTCCATCGGTTGGGTAGCGAATTCTCTATATGTTTACCGACTGAAAACCTTCTTTTGACATCTACTAACCCAAACCGCATAACTGCTCCTTTCACCTTCGGGGGAGGCAAAATGCCTCCCCCGAAACCCATTTAAACCCCACCCAAAGGAAACTTTGACTTCGCTTGAAGGGGGGATACAATAATAAATCCTATTTTGAATCCTTATGCTCCCTACGATTACCCTTTAATCGTTGGATTTTTTAATATAAAATTTGCACATAAGCAGATCACCCACTTAAATGCGCAGATATTCCAAGACCCTGTCCGCCGCTCTGTTGGGCATTGACGGCTACCTGGTGGAGGTGGAGGTTGACATTCACGGTGTAAGCCCCTACTTCATCACCGTAGGCTTGCCCGATGCAGCGGTAAAGGAGAGCCGGGAGCGGGTGCAGTCGGCGCTCACCAACTCCGGCTTCAAGATGCCCGACGGCAAGGTGACCGTCAACCTGGCTCCCGCCGACACCCGCAAGGAAGGTCCAATCTACGACCTGCCCATCGCGGTAGGCATACTCTGCGCCTCCGGGCAGTTACTCATCCCTCCGGACAGCAAGACCGCCGTCGTAGGCGAGCTGGCTCTGGAGGGTACTGTGCGTCCAGTTAAGGGCGCTTTACCCCTGGCTCTTGCCTGCCGGCAGGCGGGCATCAAGTCGCTCATCATCTCCAAGGAAAACGCCCCCCAGGCTGCCCTTGCCGAGGGAATAGATGTCTATGGCATAGAAAGCCTGGAGGAGGTGGTGGAGCTTCTGAACGGTTCGCTCGCCATTCCTCCCACCGAGGTGGACATAGACCAGCTCTTCCGTGCCGGCGTTGAGGAATACCCCCTGGATATGGCGGAGGTCAAGGGGCAGGAGCACGCCAAACGTGCTCTGGAGGTGGCTGCCGCCGGAAGCCATAACATCCTCCTCATCGGCCCTCCCGGCTCCGGCAAGACCATGATGGCAAGACGACTGCCGGGCATCCTTCCACCGCTCACCCTGGATGAAGCTCTGGAGGCAACCAAGATTCACTCCATCGCCGGCAACCTGCCGGCAAGCCAGGCTCTGCTCTGCCAACGCCCCTTCCGCTCCCCCCACCACACCATCTCCGACGCCGGGCTGATAGGCGGAGGAGCTATGCCCCGCCCGGGGGAGATATCCCTTGCCCATCACGGGGTTCTGTTTCTTGACGAGCTTCCCGAGCTGGAACGTAATGTGCTGGAGGCAATTCGCCAGCCGATGGAGGACGGAATGGTGACCATCAGCCGGGCGGCGGCTAACATCACCTATCCGGCAAACTTCATGCTTGCCACCTCCATGAACCCCTGCCCCTGCGGTTTCTTCGGCAGCCCCACCCGTCCCTGCACCTGCTCCCCGCCACAGGTTGCCCGCTACCGCCAGCGAGTGAGCGGACCGGTTCTGGACCGCATAGACATCCACCTGGAGGTGCCGGCGGTGCCCTTTGATAAACTGACCAAGGAGGTCGGCGGAGAGCCCAGCGCCGACATACGCCGCCGGGTTTCAGCCGCCCGCAAGACACAGTTGGAGCGCTTCCAACACCTTTCGGGCATCTATACCAACTCGCAGATAAGCGGAAAACTTCTGCGGGAACACTGTCCGCTGGATGAGGAGTGCAAGACGCTTCTGGCTCGGGCGGTGGACAAGCTGGGGCTATCCGCCCGGGCTTACGACCGCATCACCAAGCTGGCACGCACCATCGCCGACCTGGAGGGTGCCGAAAGCATTTCCCCCCACCACATCAGCGAGGGGATACAGTATAGGGCTCTGGATAGGGAGATGTGAGCCTTTGCAAGCAAGGGGTCAATTATCGCTAAAAAAAGAAGCACCGGCCCTTAGCGGTGCTTTTCTTATGTTTCCTCACCCATCTATTATCCTCAAATCCCTCCTACCTCACCACTATCTTACCCGCCTCCCCCTCAATCACCTCACCGACCACAACCGTTTGGGGATAGCCCCTCTCCCTCAGCTTCTCCACCATCTCCCCGGCTCGCTTGGACGATACGCAGATGAGAAGCCCCCCGGAGGTCTGCGGGTCAAACATCAAATCCAGCCGCTCTCTGGAGACCTCACCCTCAACGGTCAGATGACCTTCAAGGTAGTCCTTGTTGCAATTCAAACCCCCTGGTATCAATCCCATACCCGCATAGTCCTCTGCGTGGGGCATCACCGGCACCTTGCTGGAATCAAAGTAGAGGGCTACTTCGCTTGCCTTAGCCATCTCCAGTCCGTGTCCCAGCAGACCGAAGCCGGTGACATCGGTGGCGCAGACGGTGCCCATCTCCCCCATCACCTCACAAGCGCCAGCGTTTAGCAGGAGCATATTCTCTATCGCTGTATCCTCCGCCTTCGGGTCGCACGCATCTCCCTTAACCGCAGTGTTGATGATGCCGGTGCCCAGGGGCTTGGTCAGCAGCAAAAGCTCCCCCACCCGGGCACGAGAATTGGTGATTATTTTCTGGGGATGAACCTCACCGGTCACCGCCAAGCCGAACTTCAACTCCTCATCCTTTACAGTATGTCCACCGATGAGCACACAGCCCCCCTCGGCGCATTTATCGGCGGCTCCCTGGGTGATGGCGGTGAGCACCTCGGTGGGATATTTATGGTTTGGGAAGGCGGCGATGGCGAGGGCGGTAAGCGCCCGCCCACCCATGGCATAGACATCGGAGAGGGCGTTGGCGGCGGCGACTCCGCCGAAGGTGTAGGGGTCGTCCACTATAGGGGTGAAGAAGTCGGTGGTGAGCACCAGGGCGCGTTCCTCGCTAATTAGATATACCCCGGCGTCGTCTGCGGTATGCAGACCGACCAGAACCCTGGGGTCTTTGGGCAGTCGCAGAGATGAGAGAACCTGCGACAGGAGGGTAGCCTCAAGTTTCGCCGCTCAACCGGCGGCGGCGACATCCTGGGTCAAGCGAATCTCATCATCCGACATCTGCTCACACACCTCCTCTCCACAAATTAACGGTAATGATATTATAGGTGTTCCCGAAAGACAAGCCTTTTCCTCGGCGATTAGAATTGGCACTTTCCCATCCGCTCTCCCTTGACATATCCCCTATCTTGTGCTAGATTATCCATTCATTTTACCCAACATTTCCGAGGAGAATCAGAGCGATGGAAAGGGATGTCCGTAAAAACCCCGGTCTTTTAAAGCTGGAGCTTTACTGTCTGGGGATGCGCATTGATGAATCCTGCAATCTGGATGACGACGCCTCTCCCATCCTGCGCACCCGTGGCGGTCTGGGGAGCGGTCTGGAGGCAATGCTCACCGACGACCTCTATACAAACATTCCCATTATGGAAAATTTCGCCAAAAAATCGCCCTACATCCTGAAAAAGGAAGACGGGGTATATTTAATCTATAAAGAAAATTTGAAGGTGGCGCCGCTAAAACTCCTGCCGGAGCCCAAATTTTATGACCAGCGCACCTCCAGCGGAAAGCTGATGAGCCGCATAGGGGTTATGCAGGGCACCTACATCGGGATATACCCCACCAAGGTATGCGGCTTCTGGGAGATGGAGCCGAAGAAAAACTGCCGCTTCTGTTCCGTCGGATTGAACATCGGAGCGCAGGAGGAAGAGGAGAAAGGTGTTTCCGATGTGGTGGAGGTGGTGAAGGCGGCGCGCAAAGAGCTGAATATCACCTTCGTCCATTTCAATACCGGCTATTATCATCCCGATGAAAACTACCTGGATGTGCTCCTCCCCTATATAAAAGCGGTGAAAAAGGAGACCGGACTGCTCATCGGAGTTCAGACCCCGCCGGATAAGGAAATGCAAAAGTATGATATGTTGAAGAAGCTGGGGGTCAACCATGTCTCCTTCTGCATAGAGCTCTACGACCCCGAGCGCTTCGCCGAGGTCTGTCCGGGCAAAAAGGAGCATATCAATCAGGAGCGCTATCTGGACACCATCGCCTACTGCTCCGAGTTGTTCGGCAAGGGAAGAGTGGCTGGGGAGATAATCGCCGGTCTGGAGTCGCCCGAGGCTTCCATCACCGCCATTGAACATTTCGCCTCCGTTGGAGCTGTCTCCACCGTCTGCGTCTTCCGTCCTACCATAGGCACCGACATGGAGGATTACCCCCCACCCAAAGTTGAGGACATGATTCCCGTCTTCAGGCGGATGTATGAGGTCTGCCTGGAGAATGGTATCCCCGCCGGGGTGGCGCCAAATGTAAAGGTCAGCCTGGTGCTTCTGCCCGATGAGGGCATCTACTTCTTGGACGACCCTCAGAAACATCGCCTGGGCATATTCAAGATGAAGATGCTACATCATCTCTTCAGCGCCTATTTCAAAACCCGCCTGGCGTTCAAACACGGATAGTTGTATCTCTAAAAATATTCTGCTATCTTATGCAGGCCATGACTTTGGACCTCCACTTAAACCCTCATCGCCTGCAAAGGGCTGAAAAATAATGCTCTCCAAACTCCCCCGGCTCACAGAAAGGTTTCCACTCCCGGCGGTGGTCTTCTACCTTATCGCCACCACACCTCTGGGCTTCGCCGCCGGGATGTATATTGACAACAAGTATCTCCTCCCGCTGATAAGCGCCCTGCTCTTCTTCCCCATCTTCGTCATCTACCTATCCGCTGGAAGATACCGGGCAACGCTCATGCTCAGCCTGTTGTGGGCTCTTCTCCTCTCGGTGATGATGGTTCTCGCCACCACGCAGAATCCACAGATGATGGGCGAGTTGACCATCAACGGAACCGACTACACAAGTGAAATGTTCACCTGGATAGAGACCGGCGAGGGTGCCGAGGGAAACCCAGTCCTCTTTCTGCCACAACACGCCCTCCATCTGTTGATATACATCCCAACCACGTTGATAAGCGGGGGCTTTTTCGGCCTGGTAATGGGCACCATTCTACTCAACTATATGAACTTCTATGTGGGTATGCTGGCATCAGCATCCACCAACTCCGCCCTAATCTCCCTCATCGGGTGGCCCCCCTGGGCTCTCCTGCGGGTGGTGGGATACATCTCCCTGGCAATCGCCCTCTCCCAACCTCTGTGGAACTTGGTGGGAGAACGGAGACTCACCTTCAACTGGAGGACCCCTTATCTGTGGTGGGGTCTTGGCTTGGTAGCGGCGGATGCGCTCTTAAAATGGCTTCTGGCGGAGAGCTGGCGAGAATTGCTGTTATGCTATTTTAGGGGTTGAAATTGATTTAAAAATAGGCTATGCTAAACTAAAGTTAAATTAGCGACTAAGGAGAGAAGGAATGGAAAAAATCACCAAAGAGATGACCATTGAGCAGGTCGTCTCTAAGTATCCTAATACGATTGAGACCTTCTTCCGATATGGAATGGGATGCATCGGATGTCAAGCGGCTATGTTTGAGAATATTGAACAGGGCGCCCTGGTGCACGGAATAGATGTGGACAAGTTGATAGAGGATCTAAACGCATCCATCAAAGATTCCGTTGAGGAAAAAAAGTAACCACCACAAAGAAGGGTGGAGATGAAACAACTATTAAAAATTTCTCCCCTGCTGTTGGTGGTCATTTTGCCGAGTCTTCTCTGGTCGGCGGTATTGGTGTGGGACAACAACACACTGACCTTCACCGACCCGGAGAGCCATAACACCGTTGATTCCGCCTACGCCATAATCAACGCCCTGGCTAACAACTTCGTATGGCAGATAGACGAGGTGGACACCCTTCCCGTCGACCTGGGCGGTTACGATACCGTCTTCGTCCTTCTTGGCTCGTGGCCCATGGATGGAACCCTGTCCATAAGTGAGCAGGACACTTTGGTGTCATACTTAGAAAATGGGGGAAACCTCTATGTTGAAGGCGGGGATTTTGGAAACGACTATTACTCCACCACCCTGTTCTCCTGGACCGGGGCTACTTTTGAGCACGACGGCAGATATGTCTATGATGGCGGTAATGTGGATGTCCTGGAGGGGACCGCTGGGGGACCATTTGAAGGATACTCATTCGTCTATTACGCCTATCAGATAGAACTGCCGGACAACTATGTGGACGAACTCTCCGCCGAAGCCGACGACGTCCTCTTCACCTCCCGAAAAGCCGGCGAGATTTCCAATGTTCGCTGTGTCTTCAACGACCCCGAAACCACCGGGGGCAAGGTATATTGTTCCACCATCATCTTCGGCTCCTTGCAAGACGGAATGGGACAGAATACCAAAGATGCCTTGATGGCAGGTATCATATCATTGCTGGACATAGAGGTCTCCATCCAACCCACCTCCTTGGGCTACATCAAATCCCTCTTCAGGTAACGGGATATGTCGGCATATAAAAATACTACGGCTATCTGCATACTCACTGCTATCCTGCTATCCATAACCACTGCTGCGACCCTCGGTGCGGAAAACGGGCTAAGGGAGACGGAAACCATACATCTACTGCCCACCTCGTCCGTCCTGCTGGTCAGCGACCAGGTTGACGGCGTCGCCGACCCCCAGTTCTTTGACGAATACTATGTCTCCGCAATGGATTATTACGGCTACGCCTACACCATCTGGGACCACAATGCGCTGGGAAGCCCCACCATCGGGGACCTTGAACCATACAGCGCAATTATCTGGTACACCGGGAACTCCGGTCAATACCCCGCAGACGACCCCTACTTCGGTCATTTGACCTTAAGCCTCAGTGAAGAAAGAACCCTGGAGACCTATCTCAACACCGGCGACCAGGACCGTCTGCTTATCCTCTCCGGGATGTGGATCGCCTGGAACTGCATCGCCAACTCCGACGACCATACGCAGTTCTACAGCCCCTTATTCAGCGCTTTGTTGGGGCTCTCCTATATTGAGGACAACTTCACCGATTGGATTCATGTTGACGACGACTGGGCTCTGGAAGGGGTGGGGGACCAGTTCTACGGCACCTCATCCTATGAGATAATCTGGGCTTCCGATTTCAACTATCCGGACCAACTGGAAGCGGTCTTCCCCGGGGATGCCACCGCCATCTGGGTGGATGCGGATGAGGAGCATCACCATTATTCGTGCGTCTATGCATGCGGGGAAAAGACTATCGGTTCAGGAGAGTATCATATCGCCCTGCTCTCCTGCCCAATTGAATCTATCGGCGACCAGGAGGAACGAAACGAGATATTGCACAATCTGCTAATGTGGGGTGGGACACATCTAATAAATATCCAACCAACCTCACTGGGAGGGATAAAATCCCTCTTCAGGTAGTGGCGTTCCAGAAACCGCATAAAAATTATTGCCGGGAAAATTGTATGTCTTTAACTACCCATAATTTTTTTCCCGAAAACAAAAAAATAATCCATTGACAGAGGGACAATATATTTATATAATTCATTGGCAGTTCAATCATATCGGCACTACACCTAGCAAATACTGAGCTAGGGGTTTTGTTAATCGTGGAGGGGAAGATATGTCTTCGGGCAATTCCTTTTCTGCCGGATGGGTTTGGCTTTCGGTTTTAATTCTCGTAATCCTGAACCTGGGTGGTGCCGGGCAACTCTTTGCACTGACTGAATTTAGCGTCGGTGAAAAGATGGAGTTCGCCATCACTTTCCAGGGGCTTTTAGTGGGGCACGGTTATCTTGAGGTCTGCGCAAAGGAAACCTTCAACGACCGGGAGGTCTATCACCTGGTCTCAATCGCTCAAACGGAGGACTTCTTCTCCAGCTTCTTCTATCTAAAGGACCGGGTGGATACCCTAGTCGCCACCGATTCACTAGAGACGATTGCTTACGAAAAATCCGCCCACGAAGGGAACAATTACGAACATATCAAGGTTGTATATGACCATGAGGAGAACATCGCCTCGGTAGATGGGGAGAGCTACAGGATAGTGCCCGGAAGCAGGGATATCCTGGGTTCATTCTACTACCTGCGCACCATACCCCTTTCGGTCGGCGATTCCTTTGTCCTGCCCATCTACCAGGGTGAACGCAATGCATCTTTATATATAGATGTTATTGCTAATGAGACCATAGATACCATCGCCGGGACATTTGATACTCTAGTAATTGAGGGAAGAATGGAGGGGACCGACGGGCTGTTCTCCGATTCCTCAGAGTTCAAATTATGGCTCACCAACAACGACAAAAGATATGTAACCCGCATCCAGACTTCCATAGTTATCGGGACTATCAGTATTGACTTAATCAACATTGAATAGCTTTATATACGGTCAAAATTATTTATTATCAGGTTGAATCGGCTTATGGTAATGATTTATAATTTATGTTGACATCGGTTTTCAATTATGGTAAATATTCTTCACAAAAAGCGGAACTAAACCATTGTCTATCGAAAGGAGACAGTTTATGCGAAAGTTAACACTATCTATTCTGCCAATCCTGTTTGTGCTTTCGGCGGTGAGCGGTGCATTTGCAACCGGAACCACAACCTACGGTCTCTCCGGAGCAATCATGACCTACTACGCCTACACCTTAGGCAACATGGAGATTGCTCCTCAGGTTGGCGTGGATTTCTGGGCAGCTCCCTATGTAACCCCACCGCTGGCACCGGATGACTGTCATCATGGGCATCTGTATTACATCGCCCCCGGGGGTTTCACTCTGTCCTTCCTCAATCGCTTTGAGGTCGCCGCTATGGTCACCGCCTCCGGCGTTGAAGCCCGTAAATTCATTGACCGCAATCCTTACGCCCCCTGGCATGAGAAGATCCTCTCCGAAGGTGGTCTGGGAGACACCCATGTCGGCATCAAGGGGCAGTTCCTCAATGAGGAACAGGCAAAGATTGATATGGCTGCGGTAGTATTCATTGATATTCCCACTGGAAAACAGGAATTTACCCTTGAACATGAAGAACTCCCCAACGACCCCCTCTACCGTAAGGAGCTGAAATTCCTTACCCAGGGAGACGGCAACTACAACATCGGATTTATGGGGGTAATCTCCAAGAAGCTTATGCCCAAGGAATTTGGCGCTTTCACCATGTTTAACCTGCACAGTAACATCGGCTATGTGGTCCGCACCGGTACCGCGCCATACGCAGACGACATAAGCCTTTACAGGTTTGACTGGGAAGCCCCGGCAGATATGAGCCATCTGGTAGGTCATGTACATGATAGCAATCGCTCGGGCTACTTCCTGCTCGGTGGGGCTATGGAGTTCACCCCCTGGCGTTACCTGACCGCCATCTTTGACACCCAATTCCGGTTATACCAGGGCGTGGATTCCGATACGGTTCTCCACCCCAATGGAAATGCCGCCAAACAGACACAGGTGATGCTGGGTGTTCGCTTTAACGCTCAGGACTTCTTCCATGTAACTCTAGCCTTCGGTAAGACCTTCGGCAAGTGGGCTATTGACTACACCACCGGTTCACTCTCCAATAAGAACTACAACGCCCAAATCATCCTCTCCGCAGATGTCCCCATCATCCCCCTTGACCGTGACGGCGATGGCATCCCCGACAAGCGCGATCTATGCCCCACCGACCCGGAGGATTTTGACGGCTTCCAGGACGAGGACGGATGCCCGGATTGGGATAACGACAACGACGGCATCCCGGACAACATAGACGGCGCTCCCAACGACCCGGAGGACTTTGACGGCTGGGAAGACACCGACGGTATTCCTGACCTGGACAACGACGGCGATGGAATTCCCGACACCATTGATAAATGCCCCAACGAACCGGAGACCTTCAACGGTTACATGGACGATGACGGTTGTCCTGATGAGGTGCCTGTAGAGGTCAAGATGCCGGAGAAGAAGCTAATCATAATGACCGACATCAAGTTCAAGCCGGACAAAGCAGAGATGCTGCCCGGGCAGTATGATTCGCTTGCGGAAGCCGGGATGATCCTGAAGGATTATCCGGACATCACCGTAACCATCTCCGGACATGCCGCTTCCACCGGTCGTTTTGACTTTGAGATGCAACTCTCCAAAGATAGGGCGCAGACCATTAAGAACTATCTGGTAACCAAATATGGTATTGACTCCACCAGAATAGACACCCAGGGATTCGGTTCCACCATGCCCCTCGGTGACAACAGCACCGAATACGGCAGAGCGATGAACCGCCGAATTGAATTCACCGTCAACGAAATGTAATCACCCGACATAAGCCGATTAAGGGGGTAGCCTTTGGCTACCCCCTTTCTTCATCTCTCTTAATCCCTGCAAAAAACACCCAGCGGCAATCTTGCCATAATCCCATCTTCGTGTTACAATTAATACTGAATAAATAAACTCCGGGAGATTTCAGAATTGAGGACAGGATTTAAACATTGGATATATATCCTTCTTGTGTTCGCCCTGGCACACATTTTTATAATCTGCCCTGGTAGCTCGTCCTCCAATATCAAAAGCGGATGTGAGAATGAAGACAACAATCAGAACCCCACCTCCACAGACACAATCGCCCCATCGCTTAGCGAAACATATTCACCCCAAGAACTGCTGTTCTATTCCCAGAAGCTCTACCAGCTGGAGGACAAACCTCTCTACTCCCCCCTGCCGGAATACTCCATAATCCCCATATCCCTCCCTTCGGTCTTTCCGGAGACGGAAGATGTTTGGGTGGAGGGGCGAGCCCTATGGGTCTGTCGGAAGGCTCTCACTTCCACCGAATCCATCGTTAGGCTGGTAGAGGAAGCGGAAGCGGCAAACTTCAACACCCTCTTCGTTCAGGTGCGGGGCGCAGGCGACGCCTACTACCTATCCACAACAGAACCCCGTCCCTTCTCCCTGGGTCTGTGGCCGGATGACGCCGACCCCCTGCAGATGGTGATATTCCTGGCACATCGCAAGGGCTTGCAGGTCCACGCCTGGCTCAATGTCCTCTACGGCGCACCCGGCTACGATTATGAAATGGCTGAGGAGCACATCCTCCAGAGCCGACCCGAGTGGGTCCTGGTAGGTAGGGACCTGCGCAGTCAGTGGGATTATACCCGGGACGAGCTCAAAGCCAACGACTCCGAAGGGCTCTACCTCAACCCATTCTATCCCCGGGTCGGCGACTACATCTGCGAAGTGGTGCAGGAGATACTGGATAATTACTCCATTGACGGCATCCATCTGGATTTCATCCGCTTTCCCAATATCAAATTTGGATACGGACCTCATGAAAGAGAGAGGTTTCAGGAGATGTTTTCCGTTGACCCGATAGAGCTGGCATATTGGAATCTGAGCGATGACCCGACGGCGAATCTAGCCCATCTCTGGTTGGATATCCATCTTCTGCAGTGGTATGCCTTCCGGGCGAATGCTGTGGACGAGGTGGTGCGCAAAGTATCCCTGCAGATGGCGGTAAGCCGACCGGAATGTATCCTCTCCGCCGCCGTGTGGGCTGACCCCTCCCACGCCTATCGCTATGTAGGTCAGGACTGGCTCCGTTGGGCGGCTGAGGGCTGGGTGGATTTGCTCTGTCCTATGGCATACTGGGACATGCCTTACGGAAGGCTGACCGAACTCTATGAGCAGATTGAAGAGGTCGGCGGATGCGCCTATATGGGCTTGGGCTCCTATCTGAAGGACGAGAAAACAATCGTAGCTGAAATTGAGGAAGTGCGGGAAAGTGGAGCGGAGGGCTTCTCCCTCTTCTCCTACAACGATATGATCAAGGATAGACCTTTATACCTATATAATCTCCAGCAGATGCTTTTAAGCGACAGGAGCTCTCCACCGGGACTGAACTATTCCAAGGAATGGTATCTGCGCTGGCACCCCTACTTCGGTCCTCCTCAGACCCCTGTGGACTATCCCCCATCGCACTTGATATTCAGTTATAATCACGACCGGCTGAATACCGACAAAATTGATGTCGGGGACGCCGAAGGACTGATCACCTCCTCCGAGACAATTGAATATCTGGCGGGTCTTTCGCTCATAGAAGGTTTCACCGTCAGTCGCTGGGAGGTGGAGCTACTCCGCCACTCCATTGATGCCAGCGAAGAGAAGGCTTCCGCCTGGGAGCCTTTAAGTGAGACCAGGTTAGCCCAATGCCTGCTGGCGGTGAAACTACTGGACGAGTGGGTCTATTCTAAAATTAATATATCCTCCTACCAGGTGGAATTGAAATACAAGAAGATGAATCCCGGCAAGAAGAAGCCCGAATGGGGCAAGGTAAAACTGGCGGTCTTCATAGAGGAATTTCTGGGACTGTGCCGTGAGTTATACCCCCAGTGAAGGGTCGTTTTATTGTGATATACCTACTTGACAGGGGGAGGGCAATAGGGTAAAATAAATATGATGTTATTGTTCCCGCCAAAGGCATAAGAAATCGAAAAGCTGAGAAAGCACCTATCCAACATTGAAAAGGAGACAGCTGAAGAGATGGCGAAAAAAATCCTTAAGATGACTCCAGATACAGAGAATAAATTATATTCCGAATACCAACACATCAGTTCGGTCAAAGTCCCTCTCATCATCTGCGCTGTTGCCCTGTTCGGTTGCATAATAGGAATGTTCTGGTTCAATGCCCTGGTCTTCTCCCTGCTTGGTTTAATCCCCATAGCCTTTTCCATCTATCTCTGGTTTTCAAGGGATTTCTACAGCATCACCAACCGACGTTTCGTTCGCACTCTGGGAAGAAAGAACATCGTTGAGGTCCCTATCGGTGAAGTAGTTAGTGTGGAGTTTGCCGACGGCGAGGACAAAGACAAAAAGTTCGCCAACCTGGATGTGATCACCACCATCAAGTATGGCGAAAAACTTCTGATTCAAAAGGATAAAGAGTTCGGTGCTTACCGTTGCCTATATGTCTCCCAACCAAAGGAATTTATCAATATAATTGAGATGGCTAAAGGCAAGGGAAAAAGTATTGTTTAGACGATTTTTCAAGAATTTCCCAATAGATATGCTATGATTTGGGGGAAACTTAAGTTTCCCCGTCTTCTTTCCTCGCTACCTAGAGCATTAAAATAGAGATGTTCAAATACCGTAGATTTCAAAGTCCGTCTCCCATCATGGCTCGCATCACCGCCGGAAACGACCTGCAGGAAGCTCTAAATCAGCTTGCGGAAGAGCTGAATCTCACCTCCGGACACATTAGCGGTATAGGGGCGGTTAACCCTGCGGTCATCGGATTCTACAACTTTGAAACCCAGGTCTATGAACGTATCCTCCTGAACGATTACCATGAACTGGTCAACCTGAACGGCAATATCTCCATACGGGACGGCAAACCCTTCGTCCACGCCCATGTTGTCGTCGGCAACCGAGAAGGCGTTGCCTTCGGCGGTCATCTACTGCCGGGGACTATTGTGGTCGTCGCTGAGTTGACCATAGAACCGTATGAGGGAGAACCCCTCCGTCGCCACCTGGAGAAGGACACCGGGCTTCCCCTGTGGAAATTCAAGGAGTCCTGAACGATGAGAGCGGTCCATAAGATTTTTCGCCTGGTAAGCCTGCTTTCGGTCCTTTTAGGCGCGCTTCTCCTGCCCCTCGCCCTCATTGCCGATGTGATGAAGGAGGAGCCCAACCATGTTGACCTGCTCAAAGTGGAGGGGGTAATCGGCCCGGTGATGACCGACCACATCAAAGACGGCATCAACAAAGCCAGCGAGGACGGGGCGGTCTGCTTGATTTTGCAGATGGATACTCCCGGAGGGCTGGACAAATCAATGCGGGAGATAATCAAAGCCATCTTAGCCAGCAAGGTGCCGGTCATCACCTATGTTTCCCCCAGGGGCAGCCGGGCCGCTTCCGCCGGCTGTTTTATCGCCATGGCCAGCCATGTGATAGCTATGGCTCCCTCCACCTCCATCGGCGCCGCCTCCCCGGTAACCATGGGCACGGGCGGTGGGGACGTGGATAAGACCCTGAAGCAGAAGATGATGAACGATGCCGCCTCATATATGGAATCTCTCGCCCTGGAACGCAACCGCAATGCCCAATGGGCGGTGGAATCGGTAACCAAAGGCTCCTCCCTGGGCGAGGAGAAGGCTCTGGAGATGGATGTCATTGAGTTCATTGCCGGCGATGTCAACGACCTCCTCTCCAAGATAGACGGCCTGGTGGTAAAAACCTCCGACGGCGAAGTGATTCTAAAGACTGCAGACAGCGCCGTCAAAGAGCTGAAGATGAGCCTGCGCAATCAATTCCTGGCGGTCATATCCGATCCCAATATAGCCTACCTTATGCTCATCCTGGGCTTCTACGGTCTGTTCTTTGAGCTGTCCAATCCGGGTGCCATCTTCCCCGGAGTAGCGGGGGCTATCCTGCTCGTACTGGGCTTATTTGCCCTGCACACATTCTCCATAAACTATGCCGGGCTCTTTTTAATCATCTTTTCCGTCATCCTCTTCATCGCCGAGATAAAGGTCACCAGCCACGGTTTACTTGCCATCGGGGGAGCTATATCCTTCTTTCTCGGCTCGGTGATGCTTATTGAATCTCCGGTGCCCTATCTGCGCATATCCTGGTGGGTGATATTGCCGGCGGTGCTTATGACCACTGCTTTCTTCATGTTCGCCGTCTCTCTGGCGCTGAGAGCCCAGCGGTGCAAACCGACCACCGGCGACGAAGGCATGTTGGGTAAGGTCGGCGAGGCTAAGACGGTAATCACCCACACTGTGGGCAAGGCATTCATTCACGGCGAACTTTGGCAGGCTCGTAGTGAGCAAAACATCCCCCGTGGAAATAAAGTGGTGGTCTCCGCCAAAGAGGGTATGATCGTATCCGTCGTCCCCTTCACCGGCGACGAAGTCCCCCGACCGAAGAAGAAGGGATTCTTTCGTAAATACATCCTTTAGGAATGAATCGTGCTTTTTGAAACCATATTTGTCATCTCATTCATCATCCTCCTCTCCATTCTGTTCATAATCATCGGTCTGTTAGCCCAGAGGAAGCGCATAACCACCGGTCAGGAGGGAATGGAGGGCAAGACAGGCATTGCCCGCACCACCATAAACCCGAAGGGCGGGAAAGCTTTTGTGGCCGGTGAGTTGTGGATAGCGGTCTCCAAGGATGAGATTCCCTCCGGCAGTCAGGTGGTGGTCCGTGCGATTAGAGATATGATTTTGGTTGTGGAAGCGACCCAGTAGAAAACCAAATACCTTTAAGAACCATCTCGCCAAAAAACAACTTACCAATATTCATGGAGGTCTTCAAAATGGAGCAACTATTTGACTTGAACAAACTATTATGCTGTTCCGCCATCGGCATAGTAGTTCTCTTTCTTTTGATGTCGGCGATAAAGGTCCTTCGGGAGTACGAACGTGGGGTAATATTCCGCCTGGGACGGCTGATCTCCGTGCGCGGTCCCGGTTTGATAATCCTCATCCCCATTATTGATAAGATGGTAAAAATCAGCTTGCGCATCGTGACCCTGGATGTGCCCGTACAGGATGTCATCACCCGGGACAATGTTTCGGTTAAGGTGAGCGCCGTGGTCTATTTCCGAGTCCTGGACCCCAACAAGGCGGTGGTGGAGGTGGAGAACTATCTCTTCGCCACCAGCCAGTTGTCACAGACCACCCTGCGCTCCGTTTTAGGACAGCACGATATGGACGACCTGCTCGCTGAACGTGATAAGATCAACATGGAGCTACAAAACATCCTGGACAAGATGACCGAACCCTGGGGGGTCAAAGTCTCAACCGTGGAGGTCAAGAATGTTGACCTGCCGCCGGATATGGTGCGGGTTATGGCAAAGCAGGCGGAGACCGAGCGTGAGCGTCGGGCGAAGATTATCAACGCCGAGGGTGAGTATCAAGCGGCGGAGCGCCTTGCTGAAGCCGCAGCCATCATTGGAAGACATCCCGCAGCAATGCAACTACGATACTTGCAAACTCTCAGCGAGATAGCCGCCGAGAACAACTCCACCACCATCTTCCCCTTCCCCATAGACATGTTAGAGCCGTTTCTATCCTATTTCAAAAAGCAGGGCGAGAAAAAGTAAAAGCAAATCGGGAAGCATACCGAACCCCCATCCTTTGATGGGGGTTTACTTTAGATATTTTTATGATAAAATTAAGCAAAAACTACCGTTAAGTCCCTGGAGGTAGAGATGCGGAGAATCCTAGCCCTATTCACCTTAATTGCGATTCTAATTTTGCTATCCTGCGGTGAGTCGGGTATAAGCATTGAGGGGGTGTGGTTCAACTTCACCACCACCGACGGACTTGCCTCCAACCTGGTCTTTGATGCTGACGAGGCTACCGACGGCACCATCTGGCTTGCCACCTATGAAGGTGCCTCCCACTTCTTAGCCGACGCCACCTTCGCAAATCTCACCACCGCTGACGGTCTGCCCTCGGATGTAGTCCTCTGCCTGGTCTGTGGTGACGATGGAAGGCTGTGGCTGGGAACCGATGACGGCTTAGCAATTTACGATGGTAGCACAATCACCACCTACACCACCGCCGACGGCTTGCCTTCAAACGAGATAAACACCATCAGTCTGGAGGATGCAAACACCGCCTGGGTGGGCACCGCAGACGCCGGCATCTGCAGATTTGTCCCCTCGGTTTCGGCGACCACATATGATACCGGCAACAGCGACCTGCCCAGCGACATCATCTGGGACATCGTCGTGGTAAGCAACAACAAGATAATCATCGCCACCAACAGCGGAGCAGCCATCTTCACCCCGCCGGACGACTGGCAGGTGTTTACCGTAGGCGATGGTCTGGTGAACAACCAGGTATTCTGTGCCTATCCTCTGGGGGAAGCCATCTGGTTCGGCACCAACGGAGGAGCCAGCAAATATGAGGGGGGAACTTTCACCAGTTACACCCCCCAGGACAGCGGTCTGAGCGACAGTGCGGTGAGCGGAATCTGCGCCGATAACGACGGCGACCCCATGTGGTTCGCCACCCTAAACGGCGGCGTAAACCGCTTTGAGAACGGCACCGACTGGAGAATTTACGGTCCCGGTCAGGATGACGGTCCCCTCGTCTCCGGCATCAACTCCGCTCTGTGCACCACCAAGAACATCAAGTGGTTTGGCACCAACGGCGGGGGAGCTTCCCGCTTCTCCCCCTATGTAGAATAGAACCATATTTACTAACTCCCGCTCTTCCTCTCAATAGAATAAATTATCAGAAGGTAAAAAGAAACCCCGCCATGGCGGGGTTCGCTTTTTCAAGTCTTCTTTCCGCTCATCTGCTGAATAAAGCGGGGCTTGGCTTCTGCCCCAGCTCCAGATTGGGATAGGCAGCCAAATCAAGGGAGGCGTATTCACCCTTCCTCAGTTTTTCTCTGGCGGCGGCTGCCACCATAGCCCCGTTATCCGTGCACAGCTCAGGTGGGGGAATATAATGGGAAATCTCCATCTCCTCCGCCAGAGCCCCAGCAAGCTCCCTCAGCCTTCGGTTGGCAGCCACACCACCCACGACGATGAACCCCGGAGTTTTCGTCCTCAAAAGCGCCTGCCGTAGCTTTATCATCAGCACATCTACAGCCGCCTCCTGGAAGCCCCGCACTATTGCCGCAAGCTCCCTCTCCCTCTCAGGTGGGGAGAGACCACGGACATAATTTGCCACGGCGGTCTTCAATCCGCTGAAGCTGAAGTCCAGCTCCCCCCTATCCTTCATAGGGCGAGGAAACTCCACCCACTCGCCTTTTTTGGCTGGCTCACCTGTCTGGTCGGCTATCTTCTCAATCGCCGGTCCGCCGGGATAGCCCAACCCTAGCAACTTTGCCACCTTATCAAACGCCTCCCCGCAGGCATCGTCACGAGTTCCCCCCAGAAGTTCAAAACCGCCATCATCCTCCACCAGAGCTAAAATAGTGTGACCACCGGACACCACCAAGGCTACCAACGGTTGCGGGGGGCACTCCTCGCTAATCAGGGCGGAGGAGACGTGAGCCTCCAGGTGATTGATGCCTATCAGGGGCTTCCCGCTTGCCAGGGACAGTCCCTTGGCGTAGGAGATACCTGCCAGCAGAGAGCCGACCAATCCCGGACCATAAGTAACCGCAACCGCATCCACCTCATCCCATTCTCCACCGAGCGGAGAGAGAGCCCTCTCCACCACCCAGGGGAGAGCTTCTAGATGACTGCGGGCGGCGATCTCCGGCACCACCCCGCCGAAAGGCGCGTGTTCCTCCACCTGACTGGCGACGATATTGCTAAGTATTACGCCTTCGGTGGTTACCAGCCCACAGGCGGTGTCATCGCAGGAGGTGTCTATTCCCAAGATATGGTTTGGGGGGGACATTACTTTTCCTTTTTCTATTCTACGCCCACCAACTGAACTCCACAAGCCGATAAAGCTGCGGAAAAGAGACCCGGACCGGATACGCCTTCGTGCCCCATTCCGCAATCGGATACCCCGCAACTGGGACTCCCCTCCTTGAGATAGGCTATCGGGGGAAGCCTATTACGATAATTATATAATATCATGCTCACCGCCAGGAGAAGTTCACCGGTCAGGTCCAGTCCAGCTTCATCTATCAGCCTTCCCCTTCCGGCGAGGAGATCCCTGCCGTTTCCGCCGAGGATGGATACTTTGAGCCGGGGAGCCGACCAACCGGCCCACATCTCCGGGCATATGGGCAGGAAGTATCCCAGGACAACCCCCTGGCTGAAAAAGGGTATCAGCCTGGAGGTGGCGTCGTAACGACTTGAATAGCCGGCCAGGCAGGCACTCACCATTGCCTGGGGACGCCCGGTGGTTAAAACGGCCCTGGAAATTGTACACTTTCCCACAGGATTTTTCTAGCGGTTTAAGGGATGAGTCGGCGACAAAAAACCCTTCCAGCGATAATTAACGCTAAGAAGGGGTAAGTATATATACTTGTTCTTCGGACGGCGCAAATTAGCCAAATTTGAATTCTATATTTATCAAGGGACTTCTGGCTTATCCTGATGCGGTCCTATCCCACCAAACGATAAGATGCCACTCTCCGTTTTCATTCTTTGCAAATTCAAAGTCACAAAACCCAGTAGCCTGAAAACCGTTGCTCTCATCCACCATCAAAAGTAAATTGATAGTTACATTGTTTCTGGGAAAAACCGTGGCATCATCCGCAGGGGTGCCAAAATACTCCTCACCTTGGTTAAGGATGGGAATATCCAGGGCGATACTATGTGCCAGATTGAACATGTTTTTTGTAGCCCGCCAGTCCTCTTCATAGGTCCAGGATGTGGGGATTTGATAATCTCCCACCCAAGTACCCACATCTTCCGGGTCAAAGTAGAAGACATATTGGGGGTCTAGAACTAGTTTATATTTGTCAATGATATTCGGTTCGTCCCTATAATGTTCGTAGGTATATAGCAAATTACTGAGGCACTGGAACGGAGTCTCAAAATCCGGATACCAAGTAACAGGTTCCCCATTTCCCGGTTCAGAGAAACATTGAACTAAAGCCACTATAGCCAGCAAGCCGACCGCTGAGGCAAAAAGAACGCCTCTATTTTTAAGTTGCTTATACATCTACCAAACCTCTCTTGTTGGGCTGAAGGATAACCCTCTAAAACTTACATACATCTAAATCTAAAGGCGCTATCAACCCTCCAAGATAAGTTTACCATTCACAATCACACAACCACACATCTTAAAAAATTGTTCCCTTCAGAGCTATATTATATTCAGAAAAACTCCGCCTGTCAAGGGAAATTTATGTAAAAAACTAGAAAGTATAATTTATTGACCCGGAGAATCGGGAATATGTCTCCGTTGCGCTCCTGTCCATAGAAAGGCTGACATTCATGCCTTCAAACAACAGATAAGATATTGAGCTATCATAGTATATTCTATAGTATATATTTCTAAGGTCGGGGTCATCTGTGCTGGAGTTATCGTATCGGGAGTAATTGAAATAAAAGCTGACGGTGAAGTTCTCCGTGGGTTTAATGGTGATGCCGGGAGAAAAGGTGTAAGTCTTTAGGCTATTGTATCCAGCTTTATTATTCCTTATCCACTCTACGCCTCCTCCCAAAGTGGGTTGAACGACACCCCACAGGAAGGAGATATTGGCACTTATCTTGCGGGTCAAACTCTCGCTGGTGGTCAAATGCTGTTTGACCATTCGTTTCTTATACTGATTTATGTAATAAGACAGGTCCAACTGGGTATAATCGCCGACATCCTGCAGGAACTGAACATTCAAGGAGATATTATCCGTGCGGTTGTTGTTTAATAAAGCCACCGACTCATCATAGTAGAAGAAATTGGTATTATTCATCCCACAACTGACCAGCGAGGTGGTGCTATCGCTGAACTCATAGCGAATAGAGGAATTGAAATTATTATTGTGCACATAGTTACTGTTATCATAATCACCAACAATAACTCTGTATTGGTGATCGGTCCTCTTGTAGTAATGGCTAATCTGGAGGCTCAATCTTTCAGAGATGGTATATATCAAAAACGAGTTAACATATAACTCAAAAACCTCTTTGAAGTTCTCGGCATTTGGATGGCCCGGACCAGGATGTTTACTCGGGTCATCTTTATCATAAAAGTAGGTGTCACTATACCCTCGTCCTACATCGGTGGTCAAGCGGGAATTATCGGAGATCTGCCATTCCACCTTGCCGGACATATCCAGATTGGTATACACTCTGTTAAATATATCGTAACCCTTTATCTCCTTAGCACGCTTATCTTCAATGATCTTGTTGCGGTAGAAGCTGGCGTTAGCCAATAGCTTAAAGTTTGTATGGGGCGTATAGCTGATGCTCACCAAGCCGTCACCACTCAAATTAGTCGTGTTGTATGAGGGGTCATACTTGTCAACCTTTTTAAATTTATACACATTGATGTTTGTGGAAATGTGAAAATTGTCCGTTGCGTCTATGCTGGTCTGCAGGCGACCACTGACCCTCCCACCACCGGAATTTTCATACACCAGCGGGGGTTCAAACATCTCAAAGTAATCCGACCGGGACAACTCCCAACCAGTGGTCTTTGAATAATGATAAGTGGCGCTCATATTTGTGGTGCTGGTAATATTATAATTAACCGTCGTCCCCACAGATTTATTCTCTTTTTCTCGATTGTCACGGCTCTCCCGAGGCGCGGTGTTGTCCCTTTTATAATCCGTAAAGTTCATATCCATTGAAGCCCTCAGATCGTTGGTAAATTTATAAGCCACGGTTGCGGTCAAACCAATATTGCGGTCGTATGTCGCATACTCTTCACCTCCTCCCTGACCTGCGATTGAACTATCAGTCGTCCTGTAGGAGTAACCAATATCAGTTGACAGTCGGGAATCCTGGGGGGTATAACTTATAGAGGTGCTGAAGTTGATGGTCTTTGTTGGAAAGTCCCTATCTTTATTGTAGGAGTTGGTAAGGTCGGTGGAGGCAGTGAAGCTTAAATTTTTTGCCAGATAGGTGGAATAGGATATGGATGAACTTATTGACTTCAGGGGACCGTTGTCTCCGTAGCGGAAATAAACGTTTTTAGTGCTCTGGGTCTCATCATCCCCCTTATCATCAGCATATGCCCGGACACCTGCAAAACAGACAAGAACCGCTATCAAAGAGACCAAAAAGCGCATCTTGACACTCCCTCTCCCCTTCCTTTGCCCATCAACCTTATTCTACAACCATTCGCCCGGATTTGCAATCCATTTCTTCTATCCCCGCAATCGGGAATAAAAACTTACTCCCTCGCCGGGACAGCGGACACCCAGATGGTCGGCGACCGTCGCCCCGACATCGCCGAGCGTCTCCCTGGTCCCCAACTCTATCCCCGAACTCATCCCCCTCATCCAAGCAAGGAGCAGGCAATATTCCCGGGAATGGTCGGTGCTCTTCGTGGTGGGGTCGTTGCCGTGGTCGGATACAATAAGTAAAAGGTCGCCTTCTCCGCAAGCCGAAAGAAGTCGTGGCAGAAATCTATCAAACTCCTCAAGACCCCGACCGTAAGCCAGGACATCATTTCTATGCCCCCAAGCCATATCAAAATCTATCAGGTTTGCAAATATCAACCCCCGTCTTTCCTCCGAGGAGACCTGACCTTCCAGCAATTCCATGCCCTCCAGGTTCCCGCTGTAATGGATGCATCTGTCAAACCCCCTCCCGGCGAAGAGGTCATCCAGCTTGCCAACTCCCAAAACCGGGATTCCCTCCTCCTGCAAGACATCAAGAAGGGTCCTTCCCGGTGGGGGAAGACTGTAGTCCTTGCGATTGGCGGTGCGTCTGAATCCGCCCGGCTCACCGATAAAAGGACGAGCAATTACCCGTGCCACCGCATAATCTCCACTGCAAAGACAGCGAGCAATCTCACAGATTCTGTATTGCTCCCTTAGGGGGATGACCTCCTCGTGAGCCGCTACCTGGAAGACCGAGTCCGCTGAAGTATATACTATCGGTTTCCCACTGCGGATATGCTCCTCCCCCAACTCGTTTATAATCTCCGTTCCCGATGCGGAACGATTCCCCAAAATCCCCCGTCCAATCTCCCCCTCAAAACCAGCTATCAGCTCCTCTGGAAATCCGTCGGGAAATGTGGGAAAGGGCTCATCCACCCGCAAGCCCATCATCTCCCAATGCCCCACAGTGGAATCTTTGCCGTGGGAAGCGATAGCCATCCTTCCATAGCCCCCTACTACCTCAGGCGGGAATCCACAGACCTGCAGACCTTCAATCCCCCCCAAGCCCATCTTGACCATATTGGGCAATTCCAATCCCCCCAACGCCCGCCAAGTATTCTGCAGGGAGGCGGAGCCACCGTCGCCGTATTGACTGGCATCCGGCATCTCCCCCACCCCTACCCCATCCAAAACCACGACCACCGCCCTGGCGTCTCCCCTATCCACCTTCCCCCTCTCTCAAACTCTTCTCGTAAGGCGGGCGATGTATCCCCCGCTCGGTAATTATTGCGCTCACCAACCGGGCGGGAGTAACATCAAAGGCGGGGTTGTAAACCTCACAGGCGAATGGTGCGGTGCGCTTTCCCATCCCCTCGGTTATCTCCGAAGAATCCCGCTCCTCTATGGGGATGTCCTCTCCCCGAACGATGCTGAAATCAATTGTAGATGTGGGAGCGGCGACGTAAAATGGGACCTGATGATAATCCGCCAGAACCGCAAGCCCATAGGTACCGACTTTGTTAGCCACATCTCCGTTCTTAGCGATTCGGTCCGCACCCACAATCACCGCGTCCACCCCTTTTTCCCGTAAAACATGCCCAGCCATATTGTCGCAGATTATTGTGGTGTGAACCTCGCTCTGCATAAGTTCCCAGGCGGTCAGTCGGGAGCCCTGCATTAGAGGTCTAGTCTCATCAACGAAGACCCGCACTTTCTTGCCCGCCGAGACGGCGGAATAGATGACTCCCAGAGCGGTGCCGTAGCCGGCGGTGGCAAGCGAGCCGGCGTTGCAGTGAGTAAGCAGCACACACTCCTCAGGAAGAAGACTTTGACCCCACTCCCCGATGGTTCGGCACATAGCTACATCCTCCTCCTCTATCTTCTGTGCCTCGCAGAGAAGGAGATCGTAGAGCTCCTCTGGTTTTGAGCCCTTACGAACGTCTGCCAAGCGCTTCATTCTGTCTATCGCCCAGAATAGATTGACCGCCGTCGGTCGGCTGGAGGCTAGATAATCACCGGCTTCTTCCAACTTTCGGTGAAAATCACCGCCTTTAGCCGAGAGCGCCTCGCCTGCCGAAAGCACCATACCATAAGCGGCGGCAACCCCAATAGCCGGGGCTCCCCGCACCGCCAAGGTCCTGATGGCTTCAAAGACCATCTTATAGTCTGTGCATTCTATAAACTGTATGTCCGTGGGAAGCAGTCGCTGGTCAAGTATATACAGGCGACCGTCCCGCCACTCCATGGTCTTTACTCCTAACTCCATCGCCACCCCTCCGTTTGTGTGTAATCGGTAAGAATAGCCCCAATCTACAATATTTTTCGGATAAAATCAACTCCGTGAACTCGGGGAAATCCTGATAAATTCAAAAGAACCGCCTAAAAACTAACCCAACATTAAATTTTAAAATTTCCAGGAAAATAGGATATAGGAATAACAACGCCTAAAACGGAGGTTCAGAGTTCCCTCCATAACGACCCAAGAGAGAGCCCCCCTGTAAAGTGGGGGGTGATTGGCACTTTGGTCCATTCCAGCAGGCCGTATATATACTGTGGCCCGGCAGAGATGCCGGGCCTACCGGTGTTGTCGGAGTAGTCACCGGTCCCTACAGGATGTTCTTCAGTGGAGGGGTGAAAATCATCCTCGCGGCCATCGCCGCTTTCCGCATGTTATAATCTATCATCTAATCACACCCTTGTCAAGAGAAAATGGAGGAAAAATTGCTTGCATTTTCGGGGCTTCCAGAACCGGGCGGTCTCAGTCCTTCTCCTCATTTCCATATCCAACGAACTCAAAATTTTATACGAAATGTCAAAATGCCGCCCGTACCTGAAACGGTGACCAAGCTCCCCAGCTTATCCCCCAATACCGAGAAAATCCCGGAGTAATTAACACTATATCCTGCCCAGACCATCATGGCCTTGCCCACTGCGATGAAGACGATGGTCGCCAAAACGCCCCAGACCAGCGCCTCCCCAAATCCGTTGAGCAACCACCCCAGCTTCATCCGCCAGGTTATCCGGGCTTCCGCTTCCCTCCTCCCTGATTCACGGATCAACGAACCCGCAACCCTGTAGGATAGATATTCCGGTGCGGGAGTTGCGGAAATTTTTGACAGGGCGGATTCCATTTTGTCCGCAGCTTGAGCCAGGCGACCACACCGATAGCAGACCTCAGCGTGCTCCTCAAGGAAGACCTCTTCATCCTTGCTCCGCTCTCCGGGTTCCTTAACTAAAATCTTTTCAAATCGCCTACAATCCTTCATAGGTCACCTCTTTCCATACGCAGATAAGCCTTCAACATCTCCTTTTTGGCACGATGGAGATATGTCTTTACCGTCCCCAGGGGGTAACCCGTGGTTTGCGCCACTTGTTCATAGGACTTGTCTTGCAGATAAAAAAGGACAATCACATGGCGATACTTCCCCGGCAGTTGTGATATCAACTTACCAAGAAGCTCCGCCTGCTCATTTCGCTCCGCCTCCTGTTCCGGGGACAGACCTCCGTCTTCAACCTGCCACCCATCTTCCACCAGAGCCTCGTAGGAGAAACCCTCCTTTCGCTTGCGCAACATCTCAATTGTAGTGTTATATGCTATGCGATATATCCAGGTGGATAGTTTGGAATCACCCCTAAAGGAGTGCAAATTCCGATAGACGCGCAAAAAAACCTCCTGGGAGATATCCTCAGCCAACTGCTGTGTGGTGCCCAACCGTCGGGCTATGGAGAAGACCATATCCTGATTATCCTCCACCAACTGAAGGAAGGCATTCTCCTCGCCAGCCAGGCATCCTTTTATCAACTCCTCCTGCCCCAGCTTGTTTGCTAACATAACCATAGTTTACCAAACTAATCATAAGTTTTGATGAAAAAAAGCGCCCCAAGGTTTCATTTTTTGAAACTTTTTTTTCCCTACTCTACTCTAAATGTTAGAAACAAAAGCTTACCATTTGAATTGAAAGGAGAAGAGAAATGGACGAAGCAATGGCAGGTGTAATTATGGGGACAATGATTCCCATTTTTGCCGTTCTCGGCGGTGTTACCATCGCTATATTCGCCATAATTAGCAGATACCGGCGAAGTAAACTCAACCATGAACTGAAGATGAAGGCACTGGAAAAAGGTGTTGAAATCCCTATGGAGCCGGCTTCAGCAAAGCCTGGAGAAAAAGTCTATAACATAATGTTAAACATCCGCAACGGTATAATATTGCTTGCGATAGGCTTGGGAGTTGGGTTGGGGCTTTATTATACCGCCGGTATAGAGAACGCCTCATGGAGCCTCATCCTTATCCTTTTGGGAGTTGGTTTTCTTATCTATGGCTTGATTCTGAAACTCACCCAGAAAGGACAAAAAGAATAGATAAGTGAAAAAAATTCGGTTTTTTACAATCCGGGGAACTATTTCCCCGGGTTTTTGCATATTATGAGAGAAGATGGACATATTTTAACATGTTACGCAAGCAAAAGAATAAAACATTTAGTCTGACACAACATCCACAATCATCTGAAAATAAAGCCATTAGGACAATATTAATTTATTTTTTAAGAAGTGTTAGCATTGAAATCACAAAAAAAGCCTTGACAAAGCTACCCCAAAAATGTTAAAAATAAAATACTATATAAAAAAATCCGTGAATATAATCACTAGTCACGACCATTTTACTTCCTCGCTTCCTTATAACAACTCAAATTAGCTGAATTGCCAATTTAGCTGGCATAAAACTTGAGATATATCTGGTTTTTTAGTTTTTTAAAACACAGTTTTTTCTATTTCCGGTGAGGTTTTTCTTGGGGAACGGAACGGGTGATAACTGCTGTAAAGCAAGTTGAGAAACCTTTCAGAATAGGAATAGCGCATCAAGTAACCGACGATTCTAAAAGATTTTTTTTATTTCAAGCAGTATCCATGATGTTATTGTTATAACCTCAAAGGTTCAGAGTAAGAATATTCTTGCTTGGAAAGAACCTTTATTGTGGAGTATTTTACATTCTGCATCAAAATTTTGGGGTTAGTATTCCCTTTTCAAGATTCCTGAAATTTCACAGAAGGTGCCAATTATGGAGGAAGAAAAAGAGATACGGTTAGAATATACATTGGCGAGAGACTTCATTGATGAGGTATATTCTATTCCAGGGGGAGAACAGATAAAAAAGTGTATCCAGTGTGGGACCTGCTCCGGTTCTTGCCCCACTGCCTACTTGATGGACTACTCTCCAAGACAGGTATTTGCAATGGTGCGGGCTGGTATGAGGAAGGAAGTTCTTGAGAGCGAGGCAATCTTATATTGTTGTTCTTGCTATATGTGTCAGGTCAGATGCCCTCAAAACATCAAGATAACGGATGTCTTTTATGCATTGAAAAGGATTGCATGGAACGAGACTGACTTGAAGGCTCCCCAGGCAAGGCTTTATAAGATGTCCCCCATCTTCTTTGATATCGTAAGAAAGAAAGGGAGAAATCACGAGATTGAATTGATGACCAGGTTCAGCCTCACCGCCGCTCCTCTGGAGATATTCAAGCAGGCACCCATAGGAATAAAACTATTCTTCAAGGGGAGACTGCCACTCGGAGGCAAGAAGATCAAGGACTTGAAAGAATTACAGAAGATGCTTGATGTCTGTGAGGAGCATGAGGTATTAGGAGGTGTTGTGTAATGAAATATACATATTATCCCGGGTGTTCTCTTGAAGCGACTTCCTTTCCCTACGATCTTTCAACTCGGGCAATTGCTCCTTTACTTGACATTGATCTGGAGGAGCTAGAGGATTGGAACTGTTGTGGTGCAACAGCCTATATGTCAGTCTCACAAGGGAGGTCTTTTGTCCTATCCGCAAGAAATCTCGCCTTAGCAGAGAAGAAAGGATGGGATATAATTGCACCCTGTAGCGCCTGCTATCTTGGCCTAAACAAGACCAATATTTATATGGAGGAACATGCTGAGGTAAAGGATTTAGTAACCAAAGCACTTACAGTGGCAGGGTTGGAGTATAATGGGACAATTAAGGTAAGGCACCTTCTGGATGTGGTAGTCAACGATGTTGGATTGGATACCGTCAGGGCAAATTTAAAGAGGGATTTAGGTGGTCTCAAAGTTGCCTCTTATTATGGCTGCCAGACCATCAGACCAGAGGGTGGATTTGACTCCGTTGAGGACCCACACACTCTTGACGACATCGTAGTAGCCCTGGGAGCAACCTCCGTATATTTCCCCATGAAGGACAGGTGTTGCGGTGGTAGCATTGCAGGTTCCGTAAGAGAACAGGCATTGAGAATGAGCAAGAACATACTGCTCGCCGCTCAACGTGAAGAGACAGATATCATCATAACTCCCTGTCCAATGTGCCACATCAATTTGGAAGCCTATCAGGCACAGATAAACAAGAGGTATGACGCTGACTTTAACATACCGATATTGTTTTTCCCACAACTGATGGGGTTTGCTTTTGGAAGGAGTGAGAAGGATATGGCTATGAATAGCCTTATCGTCAGTCCTGAAAAGCAATTGTCGTCATTTGTGTAAAGGAGAGTTCTGAATGAACGGAAACGGTTCTGAAGCGAGAGTTGGCGTCTATATATGCCATTGCGGAAGCAACATTGAGGGAATTGTAAACACCAAAGAAGTTACCGAGTTTGCTGGCAGATTAGACAACGTCGTAGTTTCCAGAGACTTCAAGTTCATGTGCTCCGATGAGGGGCAGAATATCATCAAGGAAGATATTAAGGAACACAACCTGAATAGAGTGGTCGTCGCTTCTTGCTCCCCAAGAATGCACGAACCTACATTTCGTAGGGCTTGTAGAGAGGCTGGGTTAAACCAGTATCTCTTTACCATGGCAAATATCCGCGAACAAGTTTCCTGGGTCACTACCGACCCGAAAGAAGCCACAGAGAAGTCCAAGGCCTTAGTATCCGCTGCGATAAGAAGGGCATCACTACTTGAACCACTTCCTACAAGAGAAGTTGATATTGAGCCAGCAGTGTTGGTGGTAGGCGGTGGAATCGCAGGGATTTCAGCAGCCCTCAAAATGGCTGCTGGTGACATAAAGGTTTATCTCGTTGAAAAGCAACCTTCAATCGGCGGTCATATGGCATATCTGGATAAGACTTTTCCAACACTTGACTGCGCCGCCTGTATTCTCACCCCTAAAATGGTTGATGTGGCAAGTAATCCTAATATAGAGATTCTCTCCTACAGCGAAGTTGAGGATGTATCAGGTTTCGTCGGTAACTTCACAGTAAAAGTTCGCAAAAAGGCACGTTATGTTGACCTTGAAACCTGTACCGCCTGTAATGACTGCACAGAGGTCTGTCCCATTGAGGTTTCTGACGAGTTTGAACTAGGACACGCTAAAAGAAAAGCAATTTACCGAATGTTTCCACAAGCCGTCCCGAACAAATTTGTAATAGATAAGAAGGAAATATCCCCGTGTAAAGTTGCATGTCTCATTGACCAGGACGCAGCAGGTTATGTTGCCCTGGTAACCAAGGGGAAATATGCAGAAGCAATGAGATTAATCCGCAGGGTAAACCCCCTTCCGGCAATTTGCGGAAGGGTTTGCTATCACCCCTGTGAAGCCAACTGTAGAAGGGGAGAACTTGACCAACCCATCTCCATCAGACACCTCAAGAGGTTTATCTACGACTGGGCTTATGAGCACAATGAGCATTTGGAGCCACCAGAAATTGAGGAGAAGAAGAGTAAAAAGGTTGCCATCATAGGAAGTGGCCCAGCAGGTCTCTCCTGTGCACATGACCTAGCCCTACAGGGATATAAATCCGTCATCTACGAATCGCTCCCCACCGCCGGTGGCATGATGCGCGTCGGCATCCCAAGATATAGGCTTCCAGACGAGATATTGGACCGTGAGATAGACTACATTAAGAAGATGGGCGTGGCAATCAAGACATCAACCACAGTAGGAAAGGATATCACCTTAAAGAAATTGAAAAAAGAATACGATGCAATCTTCATCGCAACAGGTGCACATGTTGGAACCTCCGGCGGGCTTGACTATACAGATGTTGCTGCCGTATATCAGGGCGTTGACATATTGAGAGATATCAACCTTGGTGGTGAGGTTGACATCTCAGGTAAGGTAAAAGTAATTGGTGGTGGCAATACCGCAATGGATGCAGCCAGGGTGGCACTCCGTTCAGGCGCCTCATCGGTAGAGGTAGTCTATCGTAGAACTGAAGAACAGATGCCTGCTGACCCGGATGAAATAAAAGAAGCGGAAGCTGAGGGGGTCAAATTCACCTTCCTCAAATCACCCGTAGGCTTTGAAACTGATAGCAAGGGTAAACTTACCGGTCTTAAGTGTCAGAATATGGAGTTGGGCGAAGTTGACTCATCCGGCAGACCACGACCAGTTCCAGTTGACGGGTCAGAGCATGTAATTGAATGCGATAGGGTCATACTCGCAATAGGTCAAAAACCAGACCTTACCTTCAACGAAGATGGTTTAAGGTTAAACTTCACCGATTGGGGCACCTTAACCGTTAACCATGAGACGAAAGCCACCAATGTAAAGGGTGTGTTCGGGGGTGGAGACATGGTGTATGGACCGGCTACCGTCTTAGAGGCAGTTGCAGATGGTAAAAAGTCGGCAAAAAGTATCATAAGATATTTTGAGGGCGAGCGTTTTACTGATCTACTAGAAGAGAAAATTGAGCATGAGGAGAAGTTGGAGGAGGAGATTGATTGGAGAGAGGAGTATCCTGACGAGCCTTGGAAACACAGAACTGTTACGTCTGAGTTGAGCCCGGATACAAGAAAGACCAACTTTGAAGAGGTCATGCTCGGATTTTCTGAGGAAGATGCACAGAGAGAAGCAGAGAGATGTCTGCACTGCGGTGTTTGTGTTGAGTGTCGCCAATGTGAGACTGTATGCGAACCTAAGTCCATTTTTCACGACGCTAAAGATGAGATAGTGGAGTTAAATGTCGGAACGATAGTTGTGGCAACAGGTTATCAACTCTTTGACCCGACTCCTATGACCAGATACGGATACGGAAAATATCCTGATGTTATAACCTCTCTGGAATTTGAGAGGATGGTCAACGCCACTGGGTTTTCTGAAGGTAAGATGCTGACATCAAAAGGAGTAGAGCCAGAGTCAGTTGCCATACTTCATTGTATTGGTTCAAGGGATGAAGATTATCACGAGTATTGTTCAGCCGTATGCTGTATGTATGCCCTCAAATTCTCCCACCTCATCAGAGAAAGAACCGAGAAGCGAGCAGAGGTCTATCAGATGTATATTGATATGAGGTGTTATGGAAAAGGCTATGAGCAATTCTACAGAAGGCTCTTATCAGAGGAAGTGAGATTCATTCGTGGAAAGGCTGCGGAGATAACTGATTTTGCCATGTTCCCGGGTGAGGAGGGTAAGTTAATCGTAAGGTGTGAGGATACGCTCGCCGGTGAGATCAGGAGAGTTCCTGTTGACCTGGTAATCCTTTGCCCGGCAGTTGAACCCAGTGCCGATTCAAAAGAGGTCTCAGCGATGTTCGGGCTTGGGTGCACTGAGGACGGGTTCTTCTTAGAAAAACACGTTAAACTTGACCCCACTGAGACAGCCTCCGCCGGCATCTTCATCGCCGGGTGTGCTGTTGGACCCAAGGATATTCCATACTCGGTTGACCAGGGAGCAAGTGCAGGAGCAGCAGCCCTAGACTTGATGGTCACAGGGAAGGTTGAGATTGAATCCGCAACCGCAGAGACGATGGAAGAGCTCTGCTCAGGATGCAAGATTTGTAATGACTTATGCCCATACACTGCAATTACTTTTGATGAGGAGAAGGGTGCTTCTGTGGTGAACGAAGCCCTGTGCAAGGGTTGTGGAACCTGTGTTGCTGCCTGTCCAAGTAGCGCTATTATAGGGAAACACTTTACGGATGAGCAGATTCTCGCAGAGATTGAAGGATTGGCGGTAGAAGAACTATCCATAAAGTGAGGCTTTAGGACTTTCTATCACCCAAAGGAGAGGTGATATGGCAGAGGAAGAAAAAGAGAAAGTAAAGGTCGGGGTTTATATCTGCCATTGCGGGAGCAACATTGAGGGAGTTGTAGACACTGCTGATGTTTCAGATTTTGCAGGTCGGCTCCCGAATGTTGTCATTTCTCGAGATTTTAGGTTTATGTGTTCTGACCCCGGTCAGAACCTAATCAAGGAAGATATTAGAAACTTAGGCTTAAATCGTGTTGTGGTCGCATCGTGCTCTCCCAGGATGCACGAGCACACATTCAGGAGGGTTTGCCGTGACGAGGGATTGAACCAGTATTACTTCTCAATGGCAAACATCAGAGAACATGTATCATGGGTTACCGAGGACAAGAAAAAGGCGACTGAGAAGGCTAAGGCACTGGTATCGGCTGCGGTTAGAAGGGCAACCCTTTTGGAGGCACTTGAAACCCGAACGGTTGATATTACCCCCTCAGCACTGGTGGTGGGTGGTGGGGTTGCTGGAATACAAGCGGCACTGGACATTGCCAATGGTGGAAGAAAGGTCTTCCTGGTTGAAAGGGAGCCAACTATAGGTGGACACATGGGATATTTTGATAAGACTTTCCCCACCCTTGATTGCGCTGCCTGTATTCTAACTCCAAAGATGGTAGATGTAGGAATACACCCCAATATTGAGATACTGTCTCACAGTGAAGTTGAGGATGTATCTGGATACATTGGCAATTTCTCAGTTAAGGTCCGTAAGAAAGCAAGATATGTTGACCTGGAAAAGTGCACCTCTTGTGGAACATGCTGGGAGGTATGTCCTTCTTACA
Source organism: Candidatus Coatesiibacteriota bacterium (assembly GCA_030602715.1). GTDB lineage: Bacteria > RBG-13-66-14 > B26-G2 > B26-G2 > JAUVZD01 > JAUVZD01. Next base: position 76,945 of record JAUVZD010000008.1, on the reverse strand, counting down.
CCGTTCCATCAAAGAAGGTAATAAAGGTGGGCAAAAAAGTGGTTAAATCTGGCATTGGTGAAGCCGAACCACTTACCGAAAGCAAGGTGAGTTAGATGTCTAGCGGAGATGGAAATGTAACGATTGAAGTTGAGGAGAGAGAGGCTTTAATTGAGGTCCTCCAGGATATTCAAGAGGAGCACAATTACCTGCCAAAAGATGAATTACTTAGGCTTTCTAAGAAGTTAGATGTTCCACTGAGTAAGATATTCAGTCTTGCCTCTTTCTTCGGGTTTTTCTCCCTTACACCACGAGGGAAACATATAGTCCAAGTATGTTCAGGAACAGCATGCCATGTGAGGGGTGGGATACGGATTTTGAGAAGGTTTGAACAGGAATTGGGTGTAAAATCCGGAGAGACAACAGAGGACATGCAGTTTACCCTTCAGGATGTAAGTTGCTTTGGGTATTGTAGCCTTCCTCCTACCGTAAAAATAGATGAAAAGATATTTTCAAGAATGCTTTCAAACAAAGTGCCCGCCCTTCTAAGAAAGTATAGATATAAGGGGGACTGAGATGAAGGTGCATGAAATCAAAGATTTAAAGAGCCTAAAAAAAGAGGGCACTAAATCTCTCTATCCTGCAAAGACCAAGATAATGGTGGGTATGGCAACTTGTGGTCGTGCGGCAGGTGCTCTTGATGTGTATGACAAACTAATGGAGAAGGTTAAAGATTCCAATATTGACCTCCACATCACAAAAACAGGCTGTATTGGTTATTGTCAGGTTGAGCCGATTGTAGATGTAATCTTCCCTGGACTTCCCAGGATAACATATCACTCAATCATGGAGGATAAAGTTAATAAACTATTAAAGTCAGCCCAAAACGGAGAGATAATTCCCGAGTGGGTGCTGTGCCGCACCGATCGTGAAGATATTCTCATACTTGAAACTGAACATAAATATTCAAAAAATGGGATCCCAGATGAATACCAGGAGTTCCTCCAATGCCACGAGATTCCTTTCTTTAAAAAACAGTTAAAGATAATTTTAAGAAATACCGGTCACATAGACCCTGAAAATATTAACGAATATATCGCTCGTGGAGGATACTCCTCACTTATCAAAAGCCTCAAAGAGATGAAACCTGAAGATGTTATTAAGGAAGTTCAGAACTCAGGTCTCAGAGGTCGTGGAGGAGGAGGTTTCCCCACCGGGCTTAAGTGGAAGTTCTGTAGAGCCGCAAAAGGCGAACCCAAATATATAGTATGTAATGCTCATGAAGGTGACCCAGGCGCATACATGGACAGAAGAGTTCTTGAAAGTGACCCGCATAGCGTTATAGAGGGGATGATTATCGGAGCACACGCAATCGGGGCATCAAAAGGCTTCATTTATATCGGTGTAGATTACTACCTTGCGATTGACACACTAAAAAAGGCAATTGAAAAGGCAAAAGAATACGGATTCCTCGGTGAAAACATACTTGGAACAGATTTTTCCTTTGATCTGAGGATTGCCAGAGAGCCTGGAGCATTTGTCTGCGGTGAGGAAACCGCTCTCATTGCGGCAATAGAAGGTAGATTAACGGAGCCCAGACCCCGTCCCCCATTCCCAACCGAGAGCGGAATCTATGGTAAGCCAACCGTCGTCAATAATGTCAAATCTTGGGCTAGTGTCCCTCCGATAATAGCACGGGGTGCAAAGTGGTTTTCAAACATCGGAACAGAAAAAAGCAAAGGAACAATGGTCTTTGCTCTCACAGGAAAGATTAGAAATTCTGGACTTGTAGAAGTCCCCATGGGAATCGCCTTAAAGGACCTAATATTTAGCATCGGCGGTGGTATAGCTGAAGGAAAAGATTTCAAAGCAGTCCAGACTGGTGGCCCTTCAGGTGGCTGTATTCCGGGTTCAATGTTGGATATGCCAGTTGATTACGAGAGATTAACAGAAGCAGGCTCAATGATGGGCTCCGGCGGATTGGTCGTAGCAGACGAAGAAACATGTATGGTAGATCTGGCAAAATTCTTCCTCAATTTTACCAAGAACGAATCCTGTGGGAAATGCACCCCCTGCAGAGAGGGCGTACCAAAGATGCATGACATCTTAGAGCGGATTACCAGGGGAGAGGGGAAATTAAGCGATGTTGAAGAACTTGAGACACTCGGCAATGTGATTAAGGAGACTGCATTATGCGGTCTTGGTCAAACTGCACCTAATCCGATACTGACAACATTAAAATACTTCCGGAATGAATATGAGGAACATATTCTAAGAAAGAACTGCCCTTCTATGGTCTGTTCAAAAATCATATTCACACCTTGTAAATACAACTGTCCTGTTCAGACAAACATACCAGATTTTTTCGGATACCTCGCCAGAAGAGAATATGAGAAGGCTTTTGACACCATCTATGACGGAAATCCATTCGCTGTAACCTGCGGTTATGTGTGCCATCACGCTTGTGAAGACCTATGTCGTGCAGGTGATATGGGAGGAAATAAACTTGCAATTAAGGCACTCAAAAGGTATATCGGCGATAAACTGATGACCAAGGGCCGTAAACCAAAAGTTGAAAAGACCAAATTAGCAGGACCAAAAGTCGCGGTTATAGGTGCCGGACCTGCTGGATTGGGTGCAGCACATGAATTGGTTAAGATGGGACATCCAGTTACAGTATTTGAAGCAGATTCAAAGCCAGGTGGAATGCCTGCATCGGCGATTCCCAGTTTCCGCCTCAACAAGAGTATATTGGAGATGGAAATTGACGCTATAAAAAGTGGTGGTGTTGAAATACAGATTAACACTCGTATAGGGGATGATGTAAAATTTGAGGAACTCTTTGATAAAGGCTTCAAGGCAATACTCATCTCAGTCGGCGCAGAAAAAAATGTTCCTTTAGGCATCCCTGGAGAGGACGCCCAAGGGGTCCGAAACCCGATAGAATTTTTATGGGCGATTAACAAAGGCGAGAAACCTTCACTACCCAAAGAAGTTGTTGTGGTCGGTGGTGGAAATGCATCAATAGATGTTGCCAGAACCGCACGAAGGTTAGGGTCAAATGTATCCATTGTCTTTGAGAATATCAGAGAAGAAATGGAGGCATTTCAAGGGGAGGTTCAAGCAGGAATTGATGAAGGCATAAATATAGAATTTCTGACGAGACCGAAGAGGATTATTGTTGAAGATGGAAATATGGTTGGTCTTGAATGTATTCGTATGGAACTTGGAGAGCTTACTGAGACAGGATATCGTGAAGTCGTGCCTGTTGAAGGTTCAGAGTTGGTTATCAAAGCAGAATGTCTATTCCCGGCAATAAAGCAAGTGCCTAATGCAAGTTTTCTCAACGGCGTCAGCGGGATAGAACTCAACGATGATGGAACGATTAAGGTGGATAATGAAACACTCTATACCGGTAAGAATGGAGTGTTTGCCTGCGGAGATGCTGTATCGGGAACTTCCACCGTTTCTGACTCTCTGGCTTTAGGAAAAATTGCTGCACAAATGATAGACAAATTCCTGAAAGGTGAAAAAGTCATAAGGGAACATCACATTACCGAACCTGGTATAAAACTTCCAATGCTTGAACTTTCTGATGAGGAATTGGAGATGTTAGCAGAAACAGGTCGCCCGGAAATGCCACTCGCAGATGTCAAAGAGAGAGTTATGAATTTCAATATGGTTGAACTCGGATACTCTGATGAAGACGCCCTGAGAGAAAGTGAGCGGTGCCTCAGGTGTGATTTGCGAGAGGAATAGCTGATGAGTAAAAAGGTTCAAAAGGAGATATCGATGGTAAGTTTAGAGATAAACGGAAAAACCGTTGAGGTTGAAGAGGGAACTACCATCTATAAAGCAGCGGAAAGCGCTGGAATAGAGATTCCCACTCTATGCTACACCCCCATTATGGAACCTTACGCAGCTTGTCGTATATGCCAGGTGGAGATAGAACGAGATTGGGGCAAAGAGCTGGTAACATCGTGCAATACCGTTTGCCAGGAGGGTATGAAGATAATTACAGACTCCGAGAAAGTCCTCAATGCGAGGAGGGTAATCCTGAGTCTGTTACTGGAAAGATGCCCAAATGTTGAAATATTGAGAGAGATGGCAATAAAGCTTGGAATGGAATTGCCTGAGATGGTTCCTGAAGAAGAAGCGGAAACCTGCATCCTCTGCGGACTCTGCGTTAGGGTCTGTGCTGAAGTAGTTGGAGTGGAAGCCATATCCTTTGCAGGAAGAGGTGCTGAAAGGGAGGTTAGTCCACCTTTTGATGAGGAGTCTGAAGCATGCATCACCTGTGGTGCGTGTTTTTCGGTATGCCCGACAGGAACGGTGAAGATGGAGGATGCCTTTGGCAGGAAGGTCCCTATTGACGAGCTCACAGTAGGACCACCGAAGTCCATAGCAATCCCCACCTATCAGTCCGTGCCCAATGTTCCCTTTATCAATACCGAGACATGTATCCATTTCCAAACAGAAGGGTGTAATGTCTGCGCCAAGATGTGTGAGCCTGAGGCAATAAACTACGAGATGGAGGACGAGATAATTGATATAGATGTGGGTACAATTGTTATATCAACCGGCTTCCAGGTGATGAACCCATCTGGGATAACCAGGTATGGTTATGGCAAATTCCCGGATGTGATAACTTCCGCTGAGTTTGAGAAGATGACAAACGCTTCAGGTCTTACCGATGGAAAGGTGGTGACATCTAAGGGAGAAGAGCCAAAGGATATTGCCATAATTCACTGCGTTGGTTCAAGAGATGTTGACACCCACGCTTATTGCTCAAGAGTTTGCTGTATGTATGCCCTGAAGATGGCACATCTAATAAAAGAGAAGACCTCTGCTGAGGTCTATCAATTCTACATTGATATGAGGGCATTTGGTAAAGGCTATGAGGAGTTCTATAGCAGGCTACTGTCAGAGGATGTCAGGTTCATTAGAGGTAAACCTGGTGAGGTGACAAACATTGCAATTTGTGCCGAGGAGGAGGGGAAACTGATAGTAAGTTGTGAGGATACACTCGCAGGCGAGATCAGAAGGATACCTGTTGATATGGTGGTCCTCTGCCCGGCAATTGAGGCGAGAGATGATGCCAGAGAGTTCGGAGCGATGTTCGGTCTCGGCTGCACCGCAGATGGATTCTTCTTGGAGAAGCACCCCAAGTTAGCACCTATTGAGACCGCTTCCGACGGGATTTATCTCGCCGGTGCCTGTCAGGGACCCAAGGACATACCCGACTCCGTTGCTCAGGGTGGCGCTGCTGGAGCGGCTGCACTCTCCTTAATTGACAGAGGAACTATAGAGGTTGAATCTGCAACTGCAATGGTTGTTGAGGATTGGTGCTCCGGTTGTAAAACATGTAACCTCCTCTGTCCATATTCAGCAATTGAATTTGATGAAAAAATAGGCGCATCAGTGGTCAATGAGGCTTTGTGTAAGGGTTGCGGAACCTGTGTTGCCGCCTGTCCGAGTAGCGCCATTATCGGAAAACACTTTACAGACAAACAAATACTCGCTGAAATTGAAGGAGCGCTTATATGAGTTATGAACCGAAGATTCTGGGATTCCTGTGTAACTGGTGCGCTTATACAGGCGCTGACCTGGCTGGAACGGCGAGAATGAAATATCCATCAAATATCCGGATTATCAGGGTTATGTGTTCCGGTAGGATAGACCCTACATTTGTACTGAAGGCATTTGAAGAGGGCGCAGATGGCGTACTAATGGCCGGTTGCCACCCACCAAGCGATTGCCACTACCAAAACGGCAACTTCAAGGCAATGCGCAGGTATCCACTATTAAAGAAGTTGCTCTCTCAATTGGGGATTGAGGAAGATAGATTAAGGTTAGAATGGATATCGGCAGCCGAGGGAGACAAGTTGGTGAGAGTGGTAAACGAGATGGTCGATAGGCTAAAGGAGTTAGGACCCCTTGGTCTCTCTAAAAGTAATGTGGAGCCCCTTGAAGAAAGTGAAACCTTAAATATTGATAACCCAACAGAAGAAGAGAATTATGTCAAATAAAGAGAAATTAAAGATTGCATTCTACTGGGCTGCAAGTTGTGGTGGTTGTGAGGTTGCGGTTCTGGACATTGACGAGGCGATTCTCAAGGTAATAGAGATAGCCGATATCGTCTTCTGGCCCTGTGCAATGGACTTCAAATACAGCGATGTTCGGGCGATGGAGGACGGCTACATTGATGTAACCTTCTTCAACGGAGCGGTGCGCAACTCCGAGCAGTTGGAGATAGCCGAGCTCCTGCGCCGGAAAAGTAAGATAATGGTCGCCTTCGGCTCATGCTCCTCCAGCGGCGGAATCCCCGGTCTGGCAAACTTCTACTCCGCCAAGGAGATAATGGACTACGCCTATCTGGAGACCCCCTCAACAGTAAACCCGAACAAAACCCAACCACAGGTAAAATCCACAGTCAAAGAGGGGGAGATAGAGATACCTACCTTCTTCGGGCGGGTATATTCCCTGGACCAGGTGGTGGATGTTGACTACTACATCCCAGGATGTCCCCCGGTCCCGGACCAGATCGTTGATGCGGTGCTGAAACTTGCCACAGAAGCTCCGGAAAAAGGGCATGTCTTTGCCGGGGATAAGACCCTGTGCGACACCTGTGAACTGGAGAAGCACGACAAAAAGATTGAAAAAATCTATCGTCCGCACGAAATCATACCCGAACCCGGTCTATGTCTTTTGGAGCAGGGTATTATCTGCATGGGTCCCATCACCCGCTCCGGCTGCGGCAACCGCTGTATCAACGCCAATATGCCCTGCCGGGGTTGTTTCGGCATCAGCCCAAATGTAATTGACGGCGGTGCAAAATTCGTCTCCGCCCTGGCTTCCATCCTGGATGTAGCGGAAGAGCAGGCAGCCGAAGAGATAACCAAAAGCATACTGGACCCGGCCGGGACCTTCTACCGCTTTGATTTGCCCAAATCCCTGCTACACGGTAACATTCGCAAAATTGAAGAGGCGATAAAATGAAAAAAATCTCCATAGACCCCATAACTCGCCTTGAGGGGCACGGCAGGATAGATATCTTTCTCAATGATGCCGGCGAGGTTGAAAACGCCTACATGGTCATCCCTGAATTGCGCGGCTTTGAGAAATTCTGCGTCGGGCGACCGGTGGAGGAGATGCCTCGCATTACCCCCCGCATCTGCGGGGTCTGTCCCGTCGCCCACCACATGGCATCAGCCAAAGCTTGTGATGCAGTCTATAATGTAGAAATTCCCCCGCTGGGCAAAAAGCTGAGAGAGCTCTGTTACGCCGGCTATTACTTTGAGGACCATAACCTCCATTTCTACGCCCTAGGCGGTCCCGATTTCGTGGTCGGTCCCACCGCCCCGGCGGCGGAGAGAAACATTCTGGGGGTAATCAACAAGGTCGGACTGGATATCGGCAAAGAGGTCATCAAACACCGCTCCTACGGGCAAAGGATAGTGGAGATATTCGGCGGCAAACCCATACACGGTGTGGGCGCAATTCCCGGCGGAGTATCCAAGGGTCTCTCCAAGGAGGAGATTGACGAACTGAAGATGATGGCTGACTCCTGCCTGGAGTTCGCCAAGTTCACCATCAAAATCTTCCACGACATCGTTCTGGGCAATAAAGATTATGTGGATATGATCCTCTCCGACCCCTGGAAAATGGACACTTACTATATGGGTATGGTTGACGAGAACAACCATGTCAACTTCTACGACGGCGACGTGCGTGTGGTGGACACCAAGGGAAAGGAGTTCTGTAAATTTAAACCCCACGAATATCTGGACCATATCGCCGAGCATGTGGAGCCCTGGTCCTACCTCAAGTTCCCCTACCTCAAGAAAGTGGGTTGGAAGGGGATTGTCACCGGTCAGGACAGCGGTGTATATCGTGTGGCACCGCTTGCTCGGCTGAACGCCTCCGACGGGATGGCTACACCGCTGGCTCAGGAAGAATACGAAAAGATGTATGAAACTCTGGGCGGAAAGCCGGCTCACAACACCTTAGCCTTCCACTGGGCAAGGGTAATAGAGGCGCTTTACGCCGCTGAGATGTTAGTAGAACTTTCCAACGATCCTGATATCGGCGGGGATGATTATCGAGTAATTCCCACCGAAACCCCCACCGAGGGGGTGGGCATAGATGAAGCCTGTCGGGGCACCCTGATTCACCACTACAAGACCGATGAGAACGGCATCCTTACCGATGTCAACCTCATCGTGGCTACGGTACAAAACAACGCCGCCATCTGTAAGTCAATCGCCGACGCCGCCCGCTCGGTCATCACCAAAGGGAAGAAGATTGATGAGGGGACGCTGAACATCGTGGAGATGGCTTTCAGAGCCTATGACCCCTGCTACGCCTGCGGAACCCATGCCCTTCCCGGAGAGATGCCCCTGACCTTAAATATCAAGGATAAGGACGGAAATTTACTGCAGACCATCTCCCGAAAGTAACTTGGTCTTACGAAAATTATTTGGGCTGGGATCTCTCCCAGCCCAATTTTTTATTTGTGATGAAGAGAACCCTTGTAATGCCATCTAAAAAATCTTAATATCTCGCTAAGGGTAACTGATGCCGGTATTTGAGCACAAAGCGCCGATTGTGATAATCGGTCTGGGAAACGACATACTGCGGGACGACGGGGTGGGCATCTATGCCGCCCGGGACCTGGAGGGCGCCTTCCCGACTGACCTGGTGACGGTGAAGACTGCCGCCGTCGCCGGCATAGACCTGCTCCATCTTCTTGCGGGGCATCGCCTGGCGATTATCATAGACGCCATGGTGACCGGCAAACACCCGCCGGGAACGGTGCTGAGAATAAACGCCAATGAGCTTCCCCCTCCCACCGAGTTCGTCCAGTCGCACAATCTCCACCTGCCCACCGCTATGGAATTCGGCGCCCAGTTGGGCTTTGACATGCCCCAGAGGGTGGAGGTTATCGCGGTGGAGGTAAAGGACTATCAGACCTTCGGCGAGCGGGAGGAGATGTCCGATGCGGTTAGAGAGGCTATCCCCGAGGTGGAAAAGACGGTGCGGGAGATAGTGAAGAGCTATCAGAGTGAGGAATAAAGTTAACAGGTGATGAGCGGACAGACTGAAGGCGAGGACGGTATCCTCGCCTTCTTTATTTATGGTGCCGGGGATCGGATTCGAACCGACACGGGCTGGGAAGCCCAGCGGATTTTAAGTCCGCTGTGTCTGCCATTCCACCACCCCGGCACATACATTTTCTGACGAAAGCTCCATATCCGGCAAAATTCCCCATCCCCCACAGCAAAAAATTGACCGACAATGAACATCATCACCAAAGTTATCACCACAAAGGCGATAATACTAAAGAGCCTAAAAAAGAAAGGCGGCACCCGGAATCGAACCGGGGAATAACGGTTTTGCAGACCGTCGCCTTAGCCTCTTGGCTATGCCGCCTTGGTCTTCCTTTCTCAAAATAGCACAACTGTATATTGAATGTCAAGGGGTTTTCAAAGTCCGGTCGGGCAACGACCGTTGGGGCTCTTGGTGTTTGGCAGGGGAGTCAGCACCCGAGGAGCGTGACGCCACCAGATTACGGGCGATATGGATGGCAGCATAAGCCATCCCAATGTAGTAGAAGCTCATCCGGTCAAACATTGACTGATAGAAAAATCCAATAATACATATTAAAAAGATATTCAGGGTAAGCGCATCTGATATGCGCAACAAAACCACATCTCTACTGGCGACAATAGTCTTTCTATTTTTTATCAGGTCATAGAAAATGGCGATCAGAATCATGATAAATAACAAGAATCCCAAAATTCCGTTTTCAGATAGGTAGGTCATATAGGAATTATGGCTTGCTCTTTTTCGGTAATCCTGTACAACCTCTGGACCATATTTTGCACCGTAAAGGTAGAAGAAATTGCCCGGACCTACTCCCAATATGGGGTGGTCCAAAAACATCTGCCATCCTGCCCGTAAAATATTCTGCCGGCTGGTCTCAAATATCTCTCCGGTTCTCATTCTTTCCACATAGGAACTAACCCGCTGGGTATATCCCATAGGGATTAAGTATGATAAAGCCAGAATTGCAACTATCAACAAAGTGATAAGGAATGACTTCCTTCTATAGATAATGAAGAGCACAATGAACAAGATTCCCATTCCAAAGATAGGTGCTCGTGATTGAGTTAATATAACTGTCACCACAAACAAGAATATAGCGAAAATCAAGGTATTCTTAACCGCCCTCCTTTTTACAACTGTAAGTAGACACAGGCAAAAGGTGAGCGCCGCTAGACTGTTTAACGCCAAGAGATTGGGATTCAACAGATATCCAATTACCCGTAGTTGGTGATGACGCACTGCCTGCATAATGGCAAAAAATGCATTTATCATCACAAAGCCTATGTAAAATGAGGTCAAGATTACAAATTTTCGGGTATCAGTTACCAGGTTTATCAAAACAAAGTAGAATATCAAGCATTGAACAAATCTAAATAGGAAAGCAAGCGCCAAGATGCGATCTACCGCTGTAATGGTGGAAAGGATATATACGAATAGAAATAATATCAAAAGATAACCGATTCTCCTCTCCCCCCAATTTGCCTTTCTTCTCTTTACCGCCAGATCAACCAAAGTGGCGACAATCAAGACCGCACCGATTATCTTACTGGCTGAGATATTTATAACCGGGATATTCAACGAAAAGTGCAGAAACTCCACCAGGAATAGGTCCATAGACAGCAGAAGTATTATCAACATGATGGGGCGAAAGACGAAGATGGCAAAAAGAAAAGCATACACAGCAATCTCCACCATCTCCCGGTATCCAATGTGAAGTTTTACAAGCGCCACAAGAACCACTGACATAACCAGCACAAATGCCAGCACCTGACGCACCGCATTCTTCCTCAGTGCAGTGGAGATGAGGTCCCTGAGCCTATGACCGAACGAAAACAGCCCGGAGCAATCCGATGTAAGGCGAAACTGAGCCATTTAACCACTATCCTTGAGGGGTATGTAGTTCTCTTGTGATATATTCGCCCAAGGCCATCCCTGTTTTCTTATTTTATAGAATATATACTTAAGAATCTCGCTTGCCCTTTGAAACCTTAAACTACCTGATCCTTTCCTCACCAATTGGACCCACAAAACCCTCAGTGGAAGTAAAAAAATAGCCAAAAATAACGCTAGCTTACTAGTTACACTAAATCCCAACTTGGCTGCCAATCTGGACATGCTCCAAATCTCCTCAGCCATAACCTGTCCTACATTACTTCTACGGCTCTTTCCGGTATGATGTATAACCCTGGCTTTGGGCTGATAGAACAATCTATAGCCACCTCGACCTATCCGCAGAGAAAAGTCTACATCCTCCCCAAACAAGAAAAACCCAGTATCCATCCCACCAACATCTCTCACCACTTCCCTCTTTATCATCATGCAAGCTCCGGATAGAAGCTTAACTTGCCATTCTTTATCAACGGTTTGTCCCCGATAATAATACCTTCGAAATATGGTAAAGTTAAACTTTTTACTGTCAATTCCCAATACAGTAAACAGAATAATATGCCAACTAAGGTCCTGGCGGCTGGTGTTTGGGTCAATGATTCCATTCTCATCCATCAGCATAGGTCCCACCGCACCTGCTTCTGATAAAGCTATTGTTTTACACATTGCCGATAAAGCCCCAGTTAGAATCCGACAATCTGGATTGATAATAAGTATAAACTCTCCCGAGCTTTCAGCAATTCCACGATTAACCCCGGCAGCATAACCGAGATTACCGCCCATGAGAATAATTACTACCTGGGGAAATTTAATTTTAACAAGTTTAATTGTATTATCCTCAGAACTGTTATCCACAACTATAATCTGCACATCCTTATCTTCAGAATAGATGGATTTCAAACACCCTAGAATGTCCTCCGCTGAGTTATAAGTCACGATCACTGCTGAGAGCTTCTTTCTTTTCATTTCTAAATCACCATGAAAAAGTAAAAACAAAAAACTCCCGGACCTACCTTTAGCAAACAGGCGACAACTATCAAAGCTTACGGTTTTATCCCTCGCCCTTCAATGCCATTATAACCGTAATTAACCTCTACCCCACATAAACCTGCGTCCTTAAACCATCCGCGCACCGTCTCTATAGTTTGTGGTTGGTCAAAGGCGGGTGACAACAGATCAAATGTATCCAGTATAGCCCATTCCCCTAATAGGTCTTCTGACAAATTATACACCCCTCGGTAGTCTGCAATCAGTAGCATCCAAATAAGCCGCTTCCCAAAATATGGGATCTTATTGAGAAGTTTGGTCAGCGGCCACATAAATTCCACGTACCGCTTTACAAAATAATACAGCTTTCTTGCTGGAATTTTCTTAGTGACCGGTCTTACCCAATACTTGGTCTTGAAAAGCCCCTTCAACCCGGAATATTTACGATACACATCAATAACTATACTACCGCCTGATTTCAAGTATTGCGGTAGAACCATAAACGCTTTCTCCACATCAGGAGTATGCTGTAAAACCCCGAAACAAAAAATTTTATCAAAGAAGTTTCTTCTAAAGGGCATGTTGTAAAGGTCGCCTTGAACAATCATGACATTATCTTTGTGCCCATTAGAAGCATAATTGGCTTCCACCGCATAACTATAATCTAATGAGATGACCATCGCTCCGGTAGATTCCGCTTGTTCGGTAAACCTGCCGGAACCACCACCCACCTCCAAAATCACTTGCCCGCTTAAATTTCTTGACCACCTGGTCTCGTTAAAAAATCTAGTTTCCGATATATCACAGCCACTATAACTATCATATTGGGTCCGCGCATGTATGGTCCATTCCAATCCAAATCCGCTGGCATAATTCTGGGAAGGGACAAAACGCGGGATATAGTTCTCAATACTGTATCTTCGTCCACACTTTGAACAGATCAAAACCCCCGACTTGATAGAGTCCTCATCTTTCGCCTCTATATCTGACAGTAGAAGTTGTACCTGGCAAGCCGGACAGACCAAATACTTGAGATGTTTTTTCCTCATCTTTATTTATCTATATGTAAATTTCAAAAAGTTTTCCCGATAAGCATTCTCTATAAAGCCTTTCTCGCTTCTATCATAAAAGATGTGTTCAATTGGCTTTGGTTATATCTAGTCCAAAAAAATCTATCCACATACACTATCTCAAAGCCCTCAAGCACCGATAGGGCTTCCTTGCGGTCATAAAGATGAAAGAGCAAGCCCTCCTCACCCTCTCTCCCCTCAAATGTAAATCTTTCGGCGGTCTCCTCCCCGGGATGGTTGTCATCCCGACTGCGAAAGGATATGAACAGCCTCCCCCCGGATTTGAGCACACGGAATATCTCCCCCCCCACACGACGACCGAAGGAATAATCTCCATAATGAATAGATTCCCAGGCTAAAACCAGATCAAAAAAATCATCCTGATAGGGAATATTATCCAGAGCCGACCATTTTAATTCCGCCGATGCCCCCTCCTGCCTAAGAAATTGCTCCGCATTAGCCAGACCGATGGCGGAGATATCCGTCCCATATGCCCGAAATCCCTCTTTTGCCAGATACACGGTATGCCGACCGGAACCACATCCCAAGTCCAACGCCCTCAATCCATTTCTGGATTGGGATGTCTCCCAGTTGCGGACGATGAAACGAACCACATCCTCGCTGGGATAGCGCAACATGCGGTCAGAGTGATGCCTATCCCATCTCTCCTTCTCTCCCACACTGTCCTCCCTCTACCTAACCAGAGCCCTTTTCCCTCCTCAAAATTTCTACTACAGTCAGCGCCACCCTCTCCCGCCCACCCCCGTCAATCAGCGCCGCACCATACGCACTCATCAACCGACGAACATCAATTCGGTCGGCGAGCGTCTTTACCGCTATCCCCACCCGCTCCGGCGCAAATGAATAGGTAAGGGCAACACATGCTCCCTGAGAGGCTAAAGCCTCCGCTTCCTTAATCTCGCCAGGTATGGCGGTTATCGCCACCGCGGGAACCCCCAGGGAGATATACTCAAACAAAGTAGTCCCACCCCCGCACAGAGCGATATCACCGCCAGCCATGACCCTTGAGGGGTCCTCCAGCCCGGAGTGAAAATCAATATCCGATGAAAATTCTGCTACCTCAAAATCCTCCAGGGAATGAGACCGCTCAGTAAATATAGAGATGCGCTTCATACCGCCCTTCTCCACCGCCTGGCGTATAGCCCTCCCCCAGACCGCAGGAGGATAACCCCTACCGGGCGAGACCACTAGATGTTCCGCTCTTTCTTTGACAATTCTGTCCCTCTCCCCACCGAACTTGGGGCGCAAAATGATGTAGCGATGACCGAGTAGGAACAACTGTTCTCTATTGAATGGATGATAGCCTTGAGGATCCTCAACTATGGAAGCATTTACCACCAGATGTGAGGGGACTATGCCCCGGTAATCCTCATCAATAACCACCACCACAAATCCGCTCTTTATCAAAGGCTTACACAGCGAGTCCAAATCCCTGCGGACATCAACGACAATCCCGTCGTATCCTCCCACCTCGGTCTCCCAGGAAAGCCACCGACCCTCCTGCCAGACACTCATATCCTCAGGTGGAGTCACCAGCGACCATCGTGGTTCTCCCCAGGGCGGCTCACCCTCAATTGAAGAGAAGAAACCCACCTTGCACCCAAAATAGTTCTCCAGCTCGTAAGCCAGAGCACAGCAACGATTGAAGGAACTCCAGCCAATCTCCTCCCCGCCATCCACACGAAATGCTACCCTATAGCCGGAAAATATTGTCATAATCTATCCGCTCTCCAAACAACAGAGCTAAGCTCAGAACTTAGCTCAATAATAAATTCGCCAACAATTATATTATACAATAAAATCACCGCAAAATTCAAGCCCCCATCCAGGTGGGGGTTTGCACGATGATTTACCGATAACCTCTTTCTCAATCCAGCGACGATTCAAGCCTTCAATCTTCCTTCTGCCAATCTCATCTCTTATAATATTCCCACAGCTTCTCCAGCGCCGAGATGACATCATCCCGGTCCTCGTCGCTCATCCTAGGAAAGAGGGGTATAGTTAGAAGCGTCGCTGCAGCGGCTTCCGCATTGGGAAAATCACCCGACTTATAGCCCAACAACTGACGATGATATTGCAGAAGGTGGATGGGGGGATAATGCAGGGTAGCACCTATACCCTCAGTGCGTAGAGCCTGGAGTAGATGGTCCCGCTCAATCCGCCATCTCTCCGGGATAATCCGCACAGGATAGAGATGATAACTGCCCCCGTGCTCGCTTGCCGGCGGAGGAGGAATGATGCCCTCGTGGTCCGCAAAGGCTTCGTCGTAACTTTGGGCAAGCTCCCTTCGGCGAGCGACAAACCCGGGCTGGCGCTTCAGCTGTTCCCGAGCCAACCGTGCGTGGATGTCTGAGATGCGGAAGTTATAGCCCAACATAATCACATCGTAATGATGAATCTTCCGCTCCACCTGCCGCTGATAAGTGGTGGTGGATAACCCCTGGTTGCGGTAAAGCTCGGTGAAGCGGGCAAGCTCCTCTGAGGAAGACACTACCGCGCCCCCCTCACCGGCGGCGATGTGTTTGACCGGATGAAAGGATAGACAGCCGGCATCACCGAAGGTTCCCGCCATCCGCCCCTCCTGAACCGCCCCTAATGCATGAGCTGTATCCTCTATTACTAAAAGTCCATTCTCCTCAGCTATTTCGCCGATAGCCACCATATCGGCAACAAAACCGCCGTAATGGACCACAAGTATTGCCCGGGTCCTTTTGGTGACAGCCCCAGCTACCGACTCCGGGTCCAGGCAGTAACCGTTCTCCAGGGAGATATCGGCAAAGACCGGCTTTGCACCGTGAAAGAGGACGCAGTTGGTTGAAGCGGCAAAGGAGAGCGGGCTGGTGATGACCTCATCCCCCTCACCCAACCCCAACCCCCCCACAGCGCAGATGAGGGCGGCGGTGCCGGAGTTTACCGCCCGCACCCAGCGTGCACCGAGATAATCCGCCAGTTCCCCCTCCAACAAACCCACCTCCGGTCCCGTGGTCAGCCAATCCCCCCGGAGCACCTCGCAGACCGACTCCACCTCCTCGGGGCTTATCCAATGTTTTCCATAGGGGAGGTATTCCTCCCTGATCGGCGCACCGCCTTCAATCGCTGGAAGCTTTGCGGACCTCATCACCCCTCCAGCTCCCCGGCGATATAATCCCGGGTGCGGGCGATGCCTTCCTCCAAATCCACCACCGGCTTCCATCCCAGAAGCTCCTCTGCAAGAACATAGCTCCCCTTCAGACGCCCCACCTCGCTTCGGGGATGGATGTGAGGCACATGCTCTATGGCAACCTTTCCCTCGGCTATCATCTCCGCCAGCTCGTTGATCTTGGTCTCTCTGCCGCTGGCTGCATTAATTATCCGTCCCACCGCCCTCTCCTGGAAGGCGGAGGAGACGATAAAGTCTGCACAGTCCTCCACATAGAGCAAGTCCCGGCTCTGCTCGCCGTCGCCATAGACCAATAGCGATTCACCGGCGAGCGCCCTATGAAGAAAGGTCGCCACCACGCCCCCCTCTCCCGTGGAACGCTGGAAGGGTCCGTAGGTATTGAAGGGGCGAAGGACAGTGACCGGAAGGTCGTAGGTCTGGTGATAGGAGAGGGCTAAAGCCTCAGCGGAGAGCTTGCTCGCCGAGTAAGGTGAATGAGGTTTTACGGGATGTTCCTCACTAATGGCATCTGTGCCGTCAAAAGTATCGTAAACCAGACAGGTGGAGGTGAAGACGAAGGGGGTTTCGTGCTGCCTGCAGAGCTCAAGGAGATGGAGGGTTGCAACGGTGTCGTTATCAAAGGTGCTCAAGGGGTGGTCAATGGAGTCCTGCACACTGATGGATGCGGCCAGGTGGATACAGAGGGAGAACCTATACTCATCAAAAAGAGCGGTCATAAACTCCCGCCAGCGGATATCCTCCCTGTGTATCGCAAGAAGGTTCTCATCCCCCTCAAACCCAGCAAGGTTGCTGGGGCTTGCGTTGGAGAAGTTGTCCACCACCACCACCTTGCGTTCCTCGGCGAGAAGTCTTCTGACCACCCATCTGCCGATGAAACCACCACCCCCGGTCACTAAAATAACTCTTTGCTTCGCCATACCCATAAGTATCTGCTCATCTCTTTAGGCTCAACAACCAGTCGGCGACAAAAGCGACATACTGGGAGCACTTCTCCGAGTGAAGATTGCGTTCGTGATAGAGTCTTTGCCCCTCCTCGCTTCGCAGGTCCACCTCAATCAACTCCCGACAACCCAGATTGCCGAATTTCTCCCTAAAGGCATTGAAGAGGGCGTCCACACTGCTGTAAGCTTTATCCTTCTCCCCACCGCCTGAATTTCTGCCAAAAAGCAGTCCTATGACCATAACCCCACCGGTCAAAGCCCCGCACATCATCTGATTGCGCCCCATACCCCCGCCGAAAGGGGTGGCAAGGTGGGGAAAATGTGGCGATTCCGTTCCTATGTCCCGGGCAACTCCCAGGAGTATGGACTCCGCTCAATTGAAGCCCTGCTCAAACAAAGCCTTGGCGTTGTTCAACCGTCTCCCCTCTCAAAAAATCAGGCACGGACTATCTTGTCCTCGTAACCCTCCACTTCCCGGGTGGCATTGCGGGTATCAATCACCAGTCGGGAATTCTCAACTATCCACTGGAAGTCATAATCGCTGTGGTCGGTTACTATAATAACCGCCGAGTATTCCCCCAATGTCTTCTCCGAGAGCCGAATGGACTCCTTGCGCAAGTCGGTCTGACGCTGGTCGGCTATCCTGGGAATATAGGGGTCGTTATAATCCACCACCGCCCCATGTTCCTGCAGTATCTCCATAATGCGCACCGCCGGACTCTCCCGCATATCGTCAATATTCGGCTTATAAGCCACCCCCAGCACCAGAATACGGCTGCCGTTCAAGCAGATACGGCGCTCATTCAACGCATCCATCGTTCGGCTGACCACATAATCGGGCATACTGGTATTTATCTGTCCGGCAAGCTCAATGAAGCGGGTGGGAAAGTCATACTGCCTCGCCTTCCAGGTGAGATAGAAGGGGTCTATGGGTATGCAATGCCCTCCCAGCCCCGGTCCGGGATAGAAGGGCTGGAACCCGAAGGGTTTGGTCGCCGCCGCCAGGATTATCTCCCATATGTCCAACCCCATTCGGTCGGCGAGCATCTTCATCTCGTTGACCAGGGCGATATTGACCGAACGAAATATATTCTCCAACAGCTTGGACATCTCCGCCACCTCAGGGGAGGAGACCTCATAGACCTCATCAAAGACCGCAGAGTAAAGGACTCTTGCCAGATTAGTGCAGCGTTCTGTCATCCCCCCCACTACCTTGGGAATCTGGCGCAGTTTCACATCCTTGTTGCCGGGGTCAATCCGTTCCGGGGAATAGGCAAGAAAGAAATCCTCGCCCACTGATTGACCGCTACCCTCCAGCAGGGGCTTAATCAACTCCCGGGTGGTTCCGGGGTAGGTGGTGGATTCAAGAATCACCAACTGACCGGAACGCAGGTGCTCAGCCAAAGTCTTGCAGGTGTTGACGATAAAGGTCATATCCGGCTCCCGATGCTTATCCAGTGGCGTGGGAACACATATACACAATACATTCTGCTCCCCCAGACGAGCCATGTCGCCTGTAGCCGACATATGACCGTCACCTATCAGCCGGGTGAACAACCCCTCATCAACCTGACCGATGTAACAGTCGGAGGCGTTGAAACGCTCAACCAGTTGGGGGTTGGTATCAAAGCCCAAGACGGTGAACCCGGCTCTGCCGAACTCCATAGCCAGGGGCAGACCCACATAGCCCAAGCCGATGACACCCACAAGGGCGTCTCTGGCTTCAATCTTTGCGGTTAGCTCCTTGTAGATTTTATCCATCCTTTATCCGTTGATAGATAAAAAAGTGAAATCAGTTACGATTATTGAAAATATAACCTCCGCACCCATCACTGTCAAGCTGGAAATTTTATTATACAATACTCTACAAGTCAGACCCGATCCCTAACCTTTAGCCCCAAATTTTCTTGCAAATTTCAGGCTAATAATGTATGTATTATATGCACTTTGTAAGACTCGCAAAACACTCAACTATAAAGAGAAGGTGCTTTCCATGGCAAAGGTCCCAAAAAACATCCATGCTCCCAGGGGCTCCAATATAAGCTGTCGGGGGTGGGTTCAGGAAGCGGCTATGCGCATGTTGATGAATAACCTGGACCCCGAGGTGGCGGAGAAGCCCGAGGAGCTAATCGTTTACGGGGGGCGGGGGAAAGCCGCCCGCAACTGGGAGGCATACCACGCCATAATCGCCTCGTTGAAAAAACTGGAGAATGACGAGACCTTAATGGTGCAGAGCGGAAAGCCGGTGGCGGTATTAACGACTCATCCCGACGCCCCCAGGGTGCTCATCGTCAACTCCCTCCTGGTTCCCCAATGGGCGAATTGGGAGGTCTTCAACCAGCTGGAGAAAGCCGGTCTCATGATGTACGGTCAGATGACCGCCGGCAGCTGGATCTACATCGGCACCCAGGGAATATTACAGGGCACTTACGAGACCCTGGCAGAAGTAGCCCGCCAACACTTCGGCGGCACCCTTTCGGGCACCATCACCCTGACCGGCGGTCTGGGGGGCATGGGCGGAGCTCAGCCCCTGGCAATCACCATGAACGAGGGTGTGGCTCTCTGCGTGGAGGTGGACCCGGACCGAATCAAGCGCCGTCTAAAGACCAGATACCTGGATAAATCCACCGACAATCTTGACCAAGCCCTGAGTGAAGCGGAATCTGCCAAAAAAAAGGGCGAGCCCCTCTCCATCGGTATCCTCGGCAACTGCGCCGATGTTCTACCGGAACTGGTCAAGAGGGGTTTCACCCCGGACTTGCTCACCGATCAAACCTCCGCCCACGACCTATTAGCCGGCTATGTCCCCAACCAGGTAAGCTACCGGGAGGCTTTAGGACTGCGCAAGAAGGACCCGGCAAGATACCAGCAGTTGGCTCTGGAGGCGGTGGGAGAACATGTGCGGGCAATGCTTGCCATGATGAAGGCGGGAGCGGTTACCTTTGACTATGGCAACAACATCCGCGCTCAGGCAGAAAAAGCCGGAGTATCCGAAGCCTTCTCATTCCCCGGTTTTGTCCCCGCATACATCCGCCCCCTCTTCTGCGAGGGGAAGGGTCCCTTCCGCTGGGTAGCTCTATCCGGCGACCCCAAAGACATCGCCGAAACCGACCAGGCGATTCTGCAGGAATTTGGGGAAAACGAAGCCCTCGCCCGCTGGATACGACTGGCTTCTCAAAGGGTAACCTTTCAGGGACTGCCGGCACGCATCTGCTGGCTGGGATACGGCGAGCGGGCAAGAATGGGGGAACACTTCAACCACCTCGTTGCCAGGGGAAAGGTATCCGCCCCCATCGTAATCGGCCGTGACCATCTGGACTCCGGCTCTGTTGCCAGCCCCAACCGGGAGACGGAGGCGATGAAAGACGGCTCCGATGCGGTAGCCGACTGGCCCATCTTAAACGCCTTGGTCAATGCGGTCAACGGAGCCAGTTGGATCTCCGTCCATCACGGCGGAGGTGTGGGGATTGGCTATTCCATCCATGCCGGGATGGTCATCGTCGCCGACGGCAGCAAAGATGCAGACCGACGTCTGCGAAGGGTGCTTGAAAGCGACCCGGCAACCGGGGTGGTGCGCCACGCCGACGCAGGGTATGCTCAAGCCATAGAATTCGCAAAAAAGATGGATATAAAAATTCCGCCATTTGAATGATTTTTTTACTTGAAACCACAAAACCTAATGAATATAATTTCCTCGCCCGTTGCAGTTTTCGGAGAGTAACAATGGAAACCTGGTTCTGTCCATCTTGTGGTTTCACCGGCGCCGACCCGGAATGTCCTCAACAATGCCCCAAATGTGGTTCTCGGGCGGAAAAGTTTGAATGCCCACAGTGCAACTACGTCGGCTATTTTCTGGGGAAACAGACGGAGTTCTGTCCCCGCTGCGGGGAGGAGCTGAATGACCGGGAAGACGATGAGAATGCCTTGATTGATAAAATTGACGAAGATATCGGGCTCATAACCGCTGACGATTCCCCGAAGGGCGAAGGGGCTAAAGAACTTGTTGAGGATGAGGAGGAAGAACTTAAAGAGGTTGAGGAGTTCGCCCAGGATGAACTGCTTGCAGAGATAGAAAACCAGGAGCTGGACTTTGAGAGGCAGGACTTCATAGACAGGGACTTCCTTGACGAGGAGTTGACAGAGGAGGAGAACGGATAATAAAGCCTCTGCAGAACCCCTAGCCCAAGTAAATATATAAAAAGCACCCAGCCCCAATGGCTGGGCGCTTTGCCGTATATTACTCGGCTGAGATGCGCTTACTGGTAGAGGGCTTTTATCTGCCCCAAGCTGGTGGGCTGGACAGAGGTGGGATAGGTCAAATAGGAAAGCCAGTTCTTGAACATATCCCCTAAATCGGAGAAGCTTATGAAGTCATCGTCACCACGGTTCCCCACCCAACCGACTACCGTACCACCGTAAGACTCAGAATAATCGGTGCAGATGCACTTGGAGTTAGCGGAGCCAGTAATGGTGATGACCTCCACCGCATCGGTTCCCGGCGTTAGTTGATCGTGGTCGGTTTGAGATACATAGAATGACCCCGTAAAGGTCCCATAGGGTCCATCCACTATGAAATGACCCTCTTCAACTATTTCCATTCCGGTGGTGAAGGGACCGTCGCCGTAGGTGGCGGAGTTGATGATTTGAGCCATATTGGGGTCATCGGGGCTTCCTATGAGGTCATATCCGGTGACGAGCATATGCCCTCCAGAGTCAATATAAGACTGACAGGCGTTCAACTCAGCTGTGGAGGTAGTTCGACCATAGCCGCCAGCCCCGGAGGCATACCAAAAGACCGCACCAAAATCCGATAAAAAATCCTCATCCGAAGAATATACTCCACTGTCACCGTTGTTGGTCTGCACCAAATAGCTGGGAGTTGGAGACATGGAATCGACCAGGTCGCCGATATCGTCGGGATAACTGTAAGTCCCACTATCATCGGTCAATATCAGTAAATCCTCCGCCCAACACACTCCCATAGTAGACACAGACACAACCAGAAATGCAATTACTGCTTTCATCGTTCCCCCTTTCTTCAAAAATCAACTGATTCTTCTAAAAACCCCAGATAATAATAGTAAAAAAACCCGACTATTTCAACAAAAAAATAATACCATTCCATTGCCAATCCCGCCGAACACTGACCAAAAATCTAACATCAGAATCAAAAAATACTCTCGCTATCCAAGCCCATCAGCTCCTCGTCCTTCTCAAAGCGGGAAAGCCCCTCTGCGCCCACCTCTCCCACCGACTCCGTAGCCAGCCTTGCGGTAGCCTCTGCATCCAGCTTGAAGCGGGGCTCGTCCAAAGTTCCGCTCACCAGGAATGCCATCCCACCTCTTCCTTTGCTGTCCAGGGCAAGCGAAACCGCAGTGGAATAATACTTCCGGGTCATCTGTGGAGAGAGGCGCAGGATGACGGAGAAGGCAACCTCCCCGTCAAAGCCCAGATATCCGTCAATCATCGCCTCATATATTTCCGGACCGGAAAGTGCGCCCTCCCGGATGGTTATACCCCCCTCTCCCAGACGGAATCTGCCCTTCAGGCGGTCTATGAAGAAGCCGTTCAATATCCCCACCCCACTCCACTCTGCCAGCTGGTCCAGTATGGACAGATTGGTCACCGTCCCCCGTTCAAATATCAAAACACCCTGGCCGGTGATGCTCTCCTTGACCGGGTCGGCGGAGGTGCCTCGGGCGGAGAAGAACATGTCCACAGAAAGCCTGCCTCCCGCAAGCACCTCTTTGTAGTTCTCGGTAAACTCATCCAGCCAATTGCTGATGCCCACATAATCCCCCTCCAGCTGGAAGGTATATGCCCGCTCCCGTATCTGGATGGTTGCCTTGCCCCGCACCGGACCGCCGTAGGCGATGAACTCCATACTATTTAATTGCAGTATCCCGCCATTGTATGTGGTGGTTGCCTTGAAGCCCTCCACCGGGATATTCCACAAAAGAAGTTTGTCAATTGTATATTCACCCTCCAGGGTCACCCTGCCCTCCTCCAGAGCCTCAACATCGCCAGACGGCGGGGAGAGATCTTCCTTGAGCACCGCATCCAGGTCCAGGCTGGGGGAATAGAGGGCGTAGCTTATGCGGGGGAACTCAAAGCCCTTCAGGGTGCCGTTCAGGGTGATGGGAGATTCGCCCAAAGTGAGGGAACAATCCATGAGGCGCATCTCATATCCAGCCATCTCCAGACGACCTCCTTTGACCACTATGGGCGCAGAGAAGGGCGAAAGATAAAACTGACCGGACATTTCCGCCAGATGTCCGGTGTAGGAAATATCGCCTGCTCCCTCCACGCCTCCATCCAGGTATATCTCCCCGCAGGCTTTGCCGCTGACCTGCCAGCCGGGTTTCCCACCGGCAAGTGAGGATAGCAAGCCGGCGTCAAACTCCCCCCAGAATTTTCCCACCACTCTGGGCTCGCCACCCCAAGAGAGCTCCAGATAGCCCACGCACTCTTCACCTGCCATCCGGCAGTAGAGCTCCTTTACCGACACCTTCCCCTCCTCAAAGACCAGCTTAGCCTCAAGGTCCTCCGCCGAACCCCGACCGCCGGAATCCGACCGTGAGGTGATTTGGGCGTCGTACAATTTAACCACCCCCGCCAGATTTATGTTTTCAAAGCCCTCCCCCGAGGGAAGCTCGGCGCTAACCCGCAAATCCACATCAGCCCTGCCGACAAGTTCCACCCGCCCCAACACTTCATACCGCCGGGGATTGAAGAGGGCGAAGAGGGAACCGGCATCTACATCGCTTCCGCTCACCTCAAAATCCAAGGTTACCAGATCGGTGCCCAGGTCCCGCACCTCACCTCTTGCCGAAAGCTCGGCTCCGGCTAGGTTCAGGTCAACCTGAGTAAACTCCATATGTCCCTCTTTGCGCTTATGTTTACCGACCAGTTTAATACTGCCGGAAAAGCCGGCGAAGGGAGAGGGTTCTTTGGTCTTGGTATCGGAGATTACCAACCGTTCCCAGGAGAGCTTCACCTTAAATACGGAGTCACCGTTGGGGTTGAGGTTGAGGTCGCAGAAAAAATCGCTCCCCTCCCAGGTGAAGGACCACCCGCTCTGGTCCAGAAGCCTTATCCGACTCCCATCAAGCTCTATTCTCCCTTTGTAGCTCATCCGGGTCAGGCTCCCCTCTTTGGGGAAGCAGTGAGCCAGGGAGAGGGAACCCCCCTCCCGGTAGAGGGGCAGGTCGGCGGAGAGAAGGGTTATGCGGGAGATGGAGAGGTCGCCTACAATGAGGGGGAGGAGATGCAAGCCCAACTGCAACTCTTCGGCTACCGCAGGGGCGCTACCGTCAGCCGGGGTCAAAGCAAAGCCCTCCATAACCACCTCCTGGCGGGGAAAAAGCGACATGTGGATGTCCTCAAAGGTGACCTCCCCGTCCACCATCTCCTCCAGCTTGGGGAGCAGACGGGACTTGAGCTTCTCCGGCGTGTTGACCAGAAGTAGAATTGCCATTCCCAGGATAAGCAGAAGGAGGATACCACCGAGGGCGCAGGCGGAGATGACCACCCATCTCCTTCTAGTGAACCACGGTCTCCGTTTCTTTTCCGTGCCCTCCTCCCCGGCAATCTGTAGGGCGTCCTCTTCCCTCTCCTCTCTGCCGGGCTTCCCTTTATCCTTATCAGCCAAACTTCCCTCCTCACACAGAATTACCGAAGGTCACTCCTTGAGCTTGGAGAGCTCCTCTGCCAACAGCTTGTTGACCAACTCGGGATTTGCTCGCCCTTTAGTAGCCTTCATCACCTCTCCGACCAGACGACCGACTGCCTTGTCCTTCCCTGCCAGGATGCTCTTTACCACCTCGGGGTTGTTTTCTATGACCGAGGAGACTATCTCCACCAGCCCCTCCTCATCGGAGATCTGGGTAAGCCCCTCCCTCTCAATTATAGTTTTAGGCGCCTCACCGCTCTCCCAGGCTCTGGCGAGCACCTCCTTTGCCACCGGACCGCTCACCTCCCCGGCATCAACCATCCGGAGCAGATCGGTTAGCTCTTGAGGCTCAACGGGAAACTGCGCCGGCGAAAGCCCTGCGGTAGCCCCCAGGGCGGAGAGGTCACCCACCACCCAGGTGGCGACCAGCTTGGGTGCATCAAGAAGACTCATACAACGGTCAAAGTAATCCGCCAAAGGCGGTCTCTCCGCCATAGTAACCGCCTCAAAGTGATTCAGCCCCAGCCCCCGATAGCGTTTGATACGCTCAAGGGGCATCTCGCCGGCCTTCGCCTTGAGTTCCTCAACCCACTGGTCGCTTACATAAACAGGGGGAATGTCCGGCTCCGGGAAGTAGCGGTAGTCGGCGGACTCCTCCTTGCTCCGTCCGAGGCGGGTTTTGTCAGCCCCCTCGTCCCAGTGGCGGGTCTCCTGCTCCACCTTCCCTCCCCCTTCTAAAAGCGCCACCTGCCGCTGAAATTCGTACTCCAGGGAGCGGCGCACAGCCCGCAGGGAGTTGAGGTTCTTTATCTCCACCTTGGTGCCCATTTCCGCGCCCCTTGGAGCGACGGAGATATTGGTGTCACAGCGGAAACTGCCCTCCTCCATGGAACAGTCGGAGACGCCCAGGGCGAGCAGGGTGGCACGAAGCGCACGAAGATAATAATATGCCTCCTGGGGAGATGCCTTCATCGGCTTGGAGACCACCTCCATCAACGGCACTCCTGCTCGGTTGAAGTCCAGCAGGGATGCTCCCTCCTCGTGGGTTATCTTGGCGGTGTCCTCCTCCAGATGCACCCGCTCTATCTCCCAACGCACCAGCTTCTCTCCCTCCTCGTCGGCGTAAAACTCAAGAAAGCCGTCGTAGCCCACCGGTATGTCCCGCTGGGATATCTGGAAGCCCTTGGGCAGATCGGGATAGAAGTAGTTCTTGCGGTCATAACGGGTGGTCTGATGGAGCTTGCAGTTCAGAGCCAAGGCAGCGATTACCGTATATTCCCACATCCGTCTGTTTGGTGCGGGCAGGGTGCCGGGATGCCCCAGACAGATGGGGCAGGTCTGGGTGTTGGGCGGGGCGCCGTAGGTGGTGGGGCATGCGCAGAAGGCTTTGGTTGTGGTGGCGAGCTGTAGATGCACCTCTATGCCAACGGTGATGGAGTAGCCCTCAAGTTTGGCAGGCAAGGATACCTCCCGGAAAATAGATCAATGGTCTTCTAGGGTTGGTGTGATTGAGTATAACTTATGGTGGGGGGAGGGTCAAGGCGGTAAGTTATATGAATATGAATAGGTAGAAGGAAGCAACAGCCAAAAAGCAAACCCCCATTTTGGGGGCATATAAAAATGTGCTGCTTCCTTTCCTAATAATATGATATTTAAACTCATATACTCAACTTCTTCCTTCCCTCATCCGACTTCTCATCTCCCTTAACATCTATCTTCCCCCCATCCCCTTTATCCGCCCTCTTCTCCTCCCCCTCCTTCTCCGCCTTCTCCACCTCCCGCTCAA
Source organism: Candidatus Coatesiibacteriota bacterium (assembly GCA_030602715.1). Taxonomy (GTDB): domain Bacteria; phylum RBG-13-66-14; class B26-G2; order B26-G2; family JAUVZD01; genus JAUVZD01. The sequence goes on along the minus strand of JAUVZD010000008.1, from coordinate 50,334 downwards.
TGGCGTCGGTGAGCCCCTTCTGCGCCTTGCGAAACTCAGAAATCCCCCTGCCCAGGGTTCTACCTATCTCCGGCAACCGCTTTGCCCCAAAGAGGAGCAGGGCGATTACCAGAATTATCAGTATCTCCTGTATCCCGATGCTACCCAACATATCGCCTCTCCTTTTCTTCCAAACTCAGTATTATAATACCGCAAAAACCGGCATCCCCGGAAAAAATTTGTTCATCTCCTGATCCCGGTGGAGTAGCCGCAGTTGGCACACTGTCCGTCCTTCAGTCCGGTGGTGCGCACCGTATAACCCCAACGCTCCACCACCGGCTGTCCGCAGTTGGGACAGTAGGTGTGGGCTGGGGTGGCAACATTGCCCAGATAGACATATTTGAGCTTCTCCTGGGCAATCTCTCCGGCTCGCTCCAGGGTCTCAGGCGGTGTGGGAGGTTCCTTGGCTTTGTATGCTGGATAGTAGCGGGAGATGTGCAGTGGGATATCCTCTCCCAGCTCATCGGCGACGAAGTCAACCAGCTTGCGGACCGCCTCCTCGCTGTCGTTTGCACCGGGGATGAGCAGATTGGTTATCTCCACCAGGCATTTCGGCGCCTCAACGCAAGTCCTTATGGTGGCAAGCACCGGCTCAAGACGCCCGCTACAGCGCTTCTGGTAAAACTTCTCGTCCATGGACTTCAGGTCAATGTTTATGGCATCAATTAGGGGGAGAAGCTCAGCAAGCGGTTCCGGATTGACGAAGCCGTTGGAGACCAGCACATTGACCATTCCCGCTTCCCGCACCAGTTCGGCGGTATCCCTCACAAACTCAAACCACACGAGTGGCTCGGTGTAGGTATAGGAGACGCCCACGCTTCCCCCCTGTTCGGCAAGCTCCACCAACTGCTGGGGAGTCACCATCCCGGTGGCACAGGGCGTCTGAGAGCTGTTCCAGTTCTGGCAGAAATCGCAGGAGAGATTACAGCCGTTTCCCCCCACCGAGATAATCTGAGAGCCGGGGAATAGATGATAGATGGGCTTCTTCTCCATGGGGTCGGAGGAGACTGAGATGGTCTTACCGTAGCCGTCAGCCCACAGTTTGCCGTCATGGCAGAGACGCAGCATACACAACCCCCGCTTTCCCTCGGCGATGACGCACTCATGGGGGCAAAGGGCGCACTTCACCTTCCCCCCATCCAACTGCTGGTAATATCTTGCCTCTACAACCAAAACATCATCCCCTAGCTATGGCGCACCACCTTAAAGCGGTAAAACTTCACCGGCTCGTTGGGACCTATCCCCGCCTTCATACGCACGATCTTTACCTGCTCCTCCACCGTGTCCACACCCTCCAGATCCGGCAGTAACAGTCCCCGCCGAAAACCATCCTTCGCCTCCAATATCAGACCATATTTTTTGGAGTTCAACTCCTTTTTCCCGGACACCTCCTCCGATTCGGAGAGGACATCCACGGAGATATCCAGATCATCAAGTTCGGCGATGGATATGGGCGGGAAGCGAGGGTCCCGACTGGAGGAGGATATGGCATTCTCAATTATCTCCTCGGCGATGTTGGGTTTGGTGGGGCTGAAGGTGCCTATACAGCCCCGCAGGCTTCCTCCCTTTTTATGGATGGAGACGAAAACTCCCGCCTGTGCACTCATCTCCCCCGGAAGGGGAGAAGGGGCTTCTATCCGCCCTCCCTTCCTCACCCAGCTCTCAACCGCCTTATAGGCTAAATCCACAAGAGGGTCTTTGTGCTCTGCCATTGCATCCTCCTTATGCCCCGGTTTTAGAGTATATATTTTGCCGCATCGTCATCCTTGATTATGGGCAGTATCTTCTCCTGCACATAATTAGCATCTATCACCAACTTACCCTCGCCTCTCTCAGGAGCCTCAAAGGATATCTCCTCCAGCAAGGACTCCATTACAGTGTGTAGCCTTCTGGCGCCGATGTTCTGCATCTGCTCGTTGGCTCGCTGGGCGAGCTCAGCGATAGCATCAATGGCGTCCTCGGTGAACTCCAGCTCAACACCCTCGGTAGCCAGGAGAGCTATATACTGCTTTATCAGGGCGTTTCTGGGCTCCTCCAGTATGCGAATGAAATGTTCCTTGTTCAGGCTGTGCAGTTCCACCCGGATGGGAAAACGCCCCTGCATCTCCGGGATGAGGTCTGAGGGTTTGGTGATATGGAAAGCTCCGGCGGCGATGAACAGGATGTGGTCGGTGCGGATCATGCCATACTTGGTTACCACCGTGGTCCCTTCTATAATCGGCAGCAGGTCTCGCTGAACCCCCTCCCGGGATACATCCGGTCCATGTCCACTCTCCCGACCGGCGATCTTATCAAGCTCATCCAGGAATATCATCCCCAACTCCTCCACCTTTTCCAAAGCCAAAGTGACCACTTTATCCATATCCACCAACTTGGAGGCTTCCTCACTGGACAGGATATCCAATGCCTCACGGACGGTCACCTTCCGCCGTTTGGTCTTCCCCGGAAAAGCCGACCCGAAAATCTCCCCCAGATTCAGGTCCATCTCCTCAAAACCGGTGCCGGAAAAAATTTCAATCATAGGGGTTACCTTAGCGCTCACCTCAATCTCCACAATCTTGTCATCCAACTCCCCCGCCCTCAACTTCCTGCGCAACTTCTCCCTTGTGCGGGCAATCTTCTCCTCCTCTTCAGCGGGTAAGGTGGTAACCTCCGCTCCCACCGGCGCAGGCGATGGTTCCGTCGGAGGAGAGACCGGGGAAAAAGGCGGACCCATGTGAACTGCGGAGATTCCCTCCCCTCCCGGCGTCGCCTTTTCAGGGGTCGGTTTCTTCTTGATGGGAGGAAGTAGAATGTCCAGTATCAGCTCCTCAGCCAACTGCTCGGCTTTCTCTTCCACCTCCTCCATCATCTTCTCCTTCTCACTGGAGACGGCAATCTCCACCAGGTCCCGAATCATTGACTCCACATCCCGACCCACATAACCCACCTCGGTGAATTTTGAAGCCTCCACCTTCATAAACGGCGCATTGGTCAGTCTAGCCAAACGGCGGGAGATCTCCGTCTTGCCCACCCCGGTAGGTCCTATCATGATGATGTTTTTAGGAGCCACCTCGTCAGCCAACTCCTCAGGCAACTGCCTTCTGCGCCAGCGATTACGTATAGCGATGGCTACACTCCGTTTGGCATCATCCTGCCCGACGATATATTTATCCAGCTCAGAAACTATCTTTTTAGGGGTCAAGTCTTCCACCTAACGATTCCCTCCTAACAAAACACTTTTCCGCGAGAAATTCACGCCTAAAGCTCCTCAATGGTTATGTTCTCATTGGTATAGACGCAGATGGCGGCGGCAATCTTCATCGCCTCCTCTACAATCTGCCGGGGGGAGAGTTTGGTATGTGCGACCAGTGCCCGGGCTGCCGCCAGCGCATACTCAGCCCCACTGCCGATTGCCGCTATCCCATCATCCGGCTCCACCACATCTCCCATACCGGAGATGACCAGAAGGCTCTTGGCATCGGCGACGATCAATAGCGCCTCCAGTCTGCGTAGTATCTTATCACTGCGCCAGTCCTTAGCCAATTCCACCGCCGCCCGCACCAGATTGTCCGGAAAATCTTTCATCTTACCCTCAAACTTCTCAAAGAGGGTCAGGGCGTCAGCCAGCCCACCGGCGAAGCCAGCCAGGACTCTGTCCTCCGCCATACGGCGCAGTTTGACCGCACTTGCCTTCAGCACCGTCTCCCCGACGGTTATCTGACCGTCGCCAGCCATTGCCACCTTCCCATCCTTATGCACCGCAAGGACGGTGGTGGCGCGGATTTTCTTGCTTGCGTTCAAGTTCACATCTCCCCTCTCAGCCCTCTTCCTCGCTTTCCCCCTCCGATTTCCCACCCTTCCCCCCGTGGGGATGGGCTTTATCATACTTCTCCTTCAGCTTGGCTACGCTGGCATGGGTATAAACATCGGTGGTGTCTATACTCTCATGACCCAGCAGTTCCTGAATATCTCGCAGGTCGGCGTCATGCTCATAAAGATGAGTGGCAAAGGTGTGGCGCAGGGTGTGGGGAGTTATCCTCTCCTTCCCCAGAAAGCGCACTAACCGTGTAAATAACTTACGGATAAAGCGTGTGTTAAGTCGTTTACCCCTCACGGAGACGAAGAGAGGACCACCCGCCTCCCCGGTGAGCTTCTCCCGCAGAGCGATGTATTCCTCAAAAGCCCTCCTGCTCCTCTTCCCTATGGGCACCGTCCGCTCCTTATCGCCCTTTCCCTTAACCCGCACGAAATCCTCTCCCACATCCCCAACATCCAACGCCACCAGCTCGGCACTGCGCAGACCCATTCCGTATAGAAATTGCAGAATGGCTATATCCCGGACAATCAGCGCCTCCTTCAACTCATGCTCCCTCCTGGGCATCTTTCGCACGGCGGAGATGAAGGCTTCCATCTCCTGTGGGGTCTGCACCGTCTGGGGGAGTTTTCGTTGATAGCGCACCGAGTCCAATCTCTTGGTGGGGTCAACATCTATCAGCCCCTGGAGGCGCAGGAAGCGAAAGAACCTGCGCAGGGCGGACAGCTGGCGAGAGATTGAGCGAGCGCCTACCCCCTTTTCGCGCCGGTAGGCTAGGAAGTGACGCAGGGCGATGTGGTCTATCTCCTGTAAAGTAATCCCCGGCTGATATTCGGAGATGAAATCGGCAAATTGGGTCAGGTCGCACCTGTAGGCTTTTACGGTCGCCGGCGAGACCCTGCGCACCTCCCCCATATAATCCAGGAACTCGCCTATCACCCATCCCCAGATATCGTCAACGCCTGCCCCTTCTGCGCTACTTTCACCCTCCTTTACCACCTCAGACATAACCTGACCAACTTTCACTCAGGATAAAACCCTTCATCACCAGCTCAATGTTCTAGGATTTCTTTTTTAGGTTTTCCTTTCCACCCTTATCTTTGCTTCCCTTATCTTCAACCTGACCGGTGGTATGCTTCCCTGAACGGTTCTTTCTTTCCGGTGAACGCCGCCTTCTGCCCCTCCGCTCTATGCTCCCCTGCTCGCTGCCTTTGCCCACCCTGCCTGCTCTCCTGCGAGGAGCCTTCTCCGGAGTTTTGGTTGCCACCCGGGGGTGCTTCGTAACCCGAGAGGGCTTAGGCGTGGAATAGGAAGTTATCCCCAAAGCCGACACCAGCTTCGCCAGGTCGGCAAGGGCTCGCTTGCTCATCGCCTCCCTCTTCGCTTTCTTGCTCTCCATGCGCTCGGCAAGCGGGGGAAGGAGACCGAAGCTGACATTCATCGGCTGAAAGACATCCTCGGAGACGGTGGTGATGTATTTGAGCAGAGCCCCCACCATAGTCGTGGCCGGAAAGCTGATCGGCTTCTTTTTGCTTATTGCCAAAAATAGATTCAGTCCGCAGACCAGACCCATTGCGATGGACTCACAGTAACCCTCCACGCCGACCATCTGACCGGCAAACCACAGATTATCGCTCCCCTTCAACTGCAGAGTTTTTTCCAGATGGTGGGGGGAGTTGATATAGGTGTTGCGGTGGGAGGAGCCCAGACGGACGAACTCGGCTTCCTCCAGGGCGGGGATGAGCGAGAATATCTCCCGCTGGTCGTTGTGGCGCAGGCGGGTCTGGAAGCCGACCATGTTATATAATGTCGCCCCTTTGTCCTCCGGCCGGAGCTGAACCACCGCATAGGGTCTCTTGTCGGTCTGGGGGTCCACCAGACCCACCGGTTTGAGCGGCCCGAAGCGTATGGCGTCCTTCTCCCGACGGGCAAGCTCCTCAATGGGCAGACACCCCTCAAAGAACTTGTCCAGCTCAAACTGACGGCGGGGATAAGGCTCAGCCCGGATGAGAGCGGAATAGAAGGTATCGTATTCCTTCTCATTCAGCGGACAGTTGATGTAGGCGGAATCGCCCTTGCCGTAGCGGGAGGCAATGAAGGCCCGCTCCATATTCACCGATTTGGTGGTAACCGTCGGGGAGATGGCGTCGTAAAAATAGAGATAACGCTCCCCCAAAAGCTCCTTAATCACTGCCGCCAGTCTATCACTGGTCAACGGCCCGGTGGCGATGATGGTGGGAGTGGACTCTGGAAGCTCAATCATTTCCTGACGGACTATCTTGATGCGAGGGTGTTTCTCAAGGGTCCTGGTAATATGCCGAGAGAAGCGCTTGCGGTCCACCGCCAGTGCCCCACCTGCCGGCAGAGCGAACTTGTAGGCGGAGGAGATGAGAAGCGAGCCCAGCTGCATCAACTCCTCCTTCAGGAGCCCGGCTGCTATGGTAACATCCCGGGAGCGGAGGGAGTTGGAACAGACCAGCTCAGCCAGCTCACCGCCGACATGGGCTGGTGTGGTCAGTTCCGGGCGCATCTCATAAAGCTCCACCTCCACGCCCCGTTGTGCCAACTGCCAGGCGGATTCACTGCCAGCCAACCCCCCGCCTATCACTATCGCTCTCTTCCCAGCCGCCATCTATTCGCCCTCTCCCTCGGAGTTCTCCTCATAGTTACAGCCCTCGGCTATGCAAACCAAGCGTCTCTTCTTCCCCCTTCCTTTCTCCACCAGGAAGGTCGCTTTACACTGAGGACAAGGCTTCTCCACCGGTCTATACCAGGTGGCGAAGTCGCATTTGGGATAGTTGCTACAACCGAAGAAGATGCGTCCTTTTCGGGTTTTTATCTGTATCACCTTTCCGCCACAGCCCCCCTTGGGGCAGGTGACGCCCAGATCATCACCATAATTCTTGGTGTTCTTACATTCCGGATAACCACTGCAGGCAAGAAAGAGTCCGTATCTACCGCTCTTTATCACCATATCCCGCCCACATTTATCGCAGACCACCTTCTCCTCCAGCTCCACCGGCTTGGGTTTGCCGTCCTCATCAAAGGTCACCGGCTTGGTGTTCTTACACTCCGGATAACCACTACAACCCAGGAACCTACCGGAGCGACCAAACTGCAAACGCATGGTTTTTCCGCACAGCTCACATTTCAGGTCGGTGTCCTCTTCCTGTTCTTTCTTAGCTTTATACATGCGCTCATCAGCGCCCTCCAACTGCCGTTCAAAGGCATTGTAGAACTCCTTGAGCACCGCCACCCAGTCCTTCTCCCCCTCCTCAATCTCATCCAGCTTGCCCTCCATCCCGGCGGTGAAGCCGACATCAAAAATATCCTTGAAGGTGCGCACCAGCAAATCTGCGGTCAACTCACCTATCTCTGTGGGCTTAAGCGCTCGACCGCCAACTACTCGCTCCACATAGCCCCGGTCCAGGATGGTGGAGATAATGGGAGCGTAGGTGCTGGGTCTGCCCACACCGCTCTCCTCCAGACCACGCACCAAAGAGGCGTCGGTGAAGCGAGGGGGCGGCTCGGTGAAGTGCTGTTTGGGCGAAATCTTCTTGCAGGTCAGCTCATCGCCCTCCTCAAGTGGGGGCAGTAGCACATCGCCCTCACCGCTCTGCGTCCAGACCTTGTAGAAGCCGGGGAAGACCAGCTCGTGACCGTTTGCTCTGAATAGCCCACCATCAGCCTCAATGTTTACCGTGGTCTGCTTGGTTATCGCATTAGCCATCTGGCTGGCGACAAAACGCTTCCATATAATGCTATAAAGGCGATACTCGTCCTTCTCCAGAAACTTCTTCAACACCTCCGGAGTGCGGTTGACATCTGTGGGGCGAATTGCTTCGTGGGCATCCTGAGAGGCTCGGGGGTTCTTGTAAAAGCGGGGCTTTTCCGGAAGATACTTTTCCCCATATTTCTTCTCAATCATCGCCCGATTGGCTTGCATAGCCCCTTGCGCCACCCGCACCGAATCGGTGCGCATATAGGTGATAAGACCGGTGCGCTCCCCGCTCCCCAGGTCCTTGCCCTCATAGAGCCGTTGAGCCATCAGCATGGTCTTTTTGGGCGAGAAGCCGAGCATCCCGCTGGCAGACTGCTGTAGGGTGCTGGTAATGAACGGCGGGGAGGGAGAACGTTTGGCGTCCCGCTTCTTCACCTCCTTGACCACAAACTTCTTGCCGGAGAAGCGGGCGACTATCCCCTCGGCTTCATCTTTGGAGCCGATGACCATAGTCTTTCCCCTGCGCTTATCCAGCGGGGAGACTACCCTTTTTTCGTCTATGCTGAACAAGGTGGCAGGGAACTCAACGCCCTTTTTCTTGCCCTTGGCCGGCTTTGCCTGCATCGTCGCCCCGATGCTCCAATATTCTTGGGGCACGAAGGAACGAACCTCCCTCTCCCGCTCCACGATAAGGCGCAGGGCAACGGTCTGCACCCGCCCGGCGGAGAGACCGGCGCGCACGATGGGCCAGAGCAAGGGCGATACTTTATAGCCCACCAGACGGTCCAAGATACGGCGAGCCTGCTGAGCATAGACCAGCTCCATGTTTATCTTGCGGGGTGCCTGCACTGCAGCCTTTACCGCAGGCTCGGTTATCTCGTTAAAGGTTATGCGCTCAATGCCCGGGCGTTTGCCCAAAGCCTCCACCAAATGCCAGCAGATGGCTTCGCCTTCCCGGTCCGGGTCGCAGGCGAGGAGGATTCGCTCCGCCTTCTTCCAATCCTTGCCCATCTCATCTAACAATTCCTCCTGACCGGGCGTAACCTCGTAGGTGGGAAGAAAGCCGTTCTCCACCTCCACGCCCAGCTTGGATTTGGGCAGGTCCCTGACGTGCCCCCTGCAAGAGACGACTTGGTATTTCCCGCCCAGATAGCGGGAGATGGTACGCACTTTGGCGTTGGATTCCACAATTAACAGGGGTTTGCTTTTCGTGGTCTTCTTTGCCATTGTTCTCCTTGATTTATCGCCTTAAATTAAAAACCTTTCTTTCTCTAAATCCCTATCTTGACCTGTAAAACAGCTTCCCCGGCATCTGCCGGATATAGCCGGCGAGCTCCAGGTCTATCAATGCTACATTGACCGTAGCTGTCGGCAAACCGCTCTCCCTAATCAGGTCGTCCATATGCACCGGCTTGACAGCTGTTAGGGCGGAGAATATCCTCTCCTGCTCCGGGGTCAGGTCCTTGGGCGTCCACTCCTCCTCCGCAGCACCGGTATCTGCAAAAAAGCCCAAGTCCTTCAGTATATCCTCCACATCCTGCAGGAGCCTTGCCCCATCGCGAATGAGAGAATGACAGCCCCGGAAGCTCTCAATGTTTATCGGTCCCGGGACGGCATAGACCTCCTTGCCCTGGTTGAGGGTGTGGTCGGCGGAGAGCAGGGCTCCGCTCTTCTCCCCCGCCTCTACCACTACCGTTCCCCGAGAGAGCCCGGCGATGATACGGTTCCTGCGGGGGAAATTACCGGCATGGGGCGGAGTGGTCATGGGAAATTCGCTTATCAACGCTCCACTGTTGACCACCATATCCGCCAGCTTACGGTGCTCCGAGGGATAGACCATAGCCATTCCGCAACCCATCACCCCGATGGTGCGTCCGCCGGCATCCAGAGCCGACCGCTGGGCATAGCCGTCTATACCCCGAGCCAGACCGCTCACTACAGTCACCCCCGCTTGAGCCAATCCCCTGCCGACGCTCTCAGCAACATGGCGACCGTAGCCGCAAGCCCGCCTGGTTCCCACCACGGAGATACATACCTCATCCGCCTTGAGTGTCCCACGCACATAAAGCAGAGGAGGTGGATAGGGAATCTCCTTGAGCATCGCCGGATATTCGTCATCATCGTAGGTTACCGCCCGCACGCTGTGCTCCTCCATCAGGGCTATCTCCTTTTCCAGGTCCAGATAATCCAACTGGGAGTGGATGGAAGAAGCCAGCTTCCGGTCCATGCCGTTGATGTGGACGAGCTGGGAGACGGTGCCGGAAAAAACCTTCTCCACTACCCCGAAGTGCTCCTTCAGGGAGAAGAAACGCACCGGACCCACGCCGGGAACCGCATTCAAGCGCAACCAATATTCTGTGGTGGAATCAATGGGCATAGAAAGACATGTAAGAAGGTTATCTTTTAATCGTAAACTTTACCATAACAAGCCCAGGATGTCAAGGTATATTGCATATAAATGTATCAATCAGGGAAGCCGGAAATGCACTGTCCATCCTCTCAGTTCCCATCAGAGACATCAATGCAGGTAACACTTAAATACTGAAAGGGCAGGGGTTTCCGCCCCTGCCTTCTACTTTTTTAATGAATGTATATCAGTTAAAGAGGGCTTTAACCTTGCCCAGGGATATGGGCTGAACCGCAGGGGGTGGATAATCGTAGAAACAGCGGATCAACAGGTCACCGCCGAAGTCATAGTAGTCCCATATTCCGTTGAGATACCTGAGACTGCGGTGGTTGTCGTCATAGGTATCGGCATAGACCGCGTCGCAGTCGGGACCATACCCCACCTGGATCCAGGCTACATAGAAATTATTCCCGTTACAATAGGTGCTTATGGTGAAGTAGTTCCATCCCGCCTCGGTCTCAAAAAAGACCGGCCCCCAGAAAGGCTCATCGGTGGGGAAGCCCCCGTCATCGTAGTAGAGAGAAATATTACAACCCTGAAAGACGGGCGGATCTTCGGGTGGGGGATTGCCAACATATATCTTAGCCTGCAAAATCAGACCCGGACCGGTGGGCTCAAAGCGCACTCCCCAGCCGTCCCCCTCCTGATTATGAAAGTGGGGCACATAGGGGATGCCGTCATCCCAGTAAAGCTCCACCACATCACCAAAGGCGGGCGAAGCGACAAATGCAATAACTATAATGAGGGGAAAACTTAACAATCTCATTTTCTAACCCCTTGTTTTCGCCAAATTTTCCACAACCGAATATAGCACATAACTCAGATTTTGTCCACCCTTTTTCCTATCGCAAAGAAGGAAAAAATCCCTCCTTTGAGCCCTTCCAAAGGGTAATTTTGAGCCATAATAGCTCACCACCACTCACCGCTGGAAGGAATATCGCTATACATAAATATTCCACATGCTTTTAAAAAGGAAAATCCCCCAGAAATTTTCTGGGGGAGCTAATATCTCCTGTTTCCTACTCAACCATCTCAATTGCTTCCGCCGGACAGGCTTCCTCGCAGTCGCCGCACGAGTCGCAATCGTCAGGATGGGCAAGAACCGCTAATGTCTCATCCTCATTCATCTCCAATGAACCGGTGGAACAGGTATCCACACAGATGACACAGCCGGTGCAAAGATCGGGGTCAATCTTGGGTTTCGCTGCCATTCATACACCTCCAAAAAATCCATGAATGTTTATAAGAAAAAAAATCAGAACTTGCGCTCAAAATTAGGCTGAATTATAGCAAAAAAATTCACAAAATCAAGCATTTTTTCCTCTAAAACCAGAGATATTACCCTCAATCTTCCTTGGTGAACTTACCCAGCCACTTCTCCAGGGCACTGACCGAGAAGTAAAGCCTGAATATATCCTCTTGCAGGTCCAGGTCACCTCCGCCTCGCCGACCGAACTCAAAGGCTACATCCACCCGTGAGTTCTCATTCTGCCCAAAAAGATAGCCCATTCCGAAGGTAAAACCGACCTCGCTATACCGACCCCCGCCGGGGTCAGCACCATACCAGGGAATATAATAAAACCCCGCCCGATAGGGCAGTCGCAGTAGCTTGAACGACTTGGGGTTCTGGCTGGGAACTATCTCCACCCCCCCGTGGAATTCGGTGGTGCTCTGAAAATCAAACTCCTGGTTCCCACTCTCAAAACCACTCCAGCGGGTGTGGATTACATCTATGGCGGCGGTGAGCCAGGGGAAGGAATGATAAGCAATGCCGAACCCCATCCTCGCTGGATAGGTAAGGGTATAAGAATCTTCGGCTACCACCCCGAAGTTGCTGGTTACGGTATCCTCCACATCCAGCTTGGCTTTGTGCTGATAGAAGAAGCCCACATCCAGCCCCATACCCATACTGCCCACCGCGCCGACGGTGAAGCTTGCCCCGTGCATCCGGTGTTCAAGAACATCCCTCACATCGGTATAATAATCACTTGAAAAATCCTTGATCCAAGCCTCCTTCGGAGCGCCGAAATAGTAGTCCAGACGCAAGCCCAGGCTCATCCAGGGCAAAAGACTGCGCGCACTGGCGACCGAGAAGCAGTTAAGACTGCCCTTACCGATATACCACTCCTCCCCCACCTCCTCCCCCTCCACTATCAGGGGCTGGGCCACCTTTATGCCCCAATCATAATAGGTGCGGTGTCCCACGGTTACCGGTAACTCTATTTTAGGAATGAAGGCGGTGAAGGAGATATTGGGCAGATTATGTTCCACCACTGCGCTCTCCTGTCCATAGAGGGAGTATCTGGTCTGATAACGGAGATAGGTGGCGTTGAACATAGTGGTGGATAGCTGAGCACTGCATGCCGGGTTGAGCAAGGAGGTATTGGCACCGTCATATAAGGCGATGCAAGCGTTGCCCATTGCTATGGCTCGGGCTTCATAGGCGAGAAAAGGCTCACCCATCTGGTCTATGTTGAGCAAGGTGTTGGCAGATGCGGTGGAGAGCGACAGAGCTAAAATTGCTACCAGGGCTAATCCCACAAGCTTCAGAGCAATCGCCCTAGAGAGAGTCATTAGCCATCATCCAATCGGGGGGATAACCGGGGGGCAGGGTGAACTTGACCAACAGATAAGGCCAGTAAGATGGGTTGGAATTGTCGGTGCTTGAGAATTCAATGTGACAGGTGGAATCCAGATATTCCCCATCCGCCATCAACAGCAGCCCGTAGTTATTTAAGGAACCGCTTATCCAGCCCTGAACCATCTGATTTATGAAGATGCCCAGAAATCCCTCAGGAGCGCCTTCAATATCCATCTCTCCGTAGGAGGTTGAGGTATTGAATTGCAGAGAAGCCAAAGTCCCCCGGTTCATAGACTCATCAAAGGCCTGATCCAGCACATAGGCTCGGATGAGTGACTCATCCGCTTTGGAGCCGGGTTTATAATAGAGCTTGAGCTCCGCCAGGACGATGGTGGCGTCCCTGGGGATGAAAGTGGTTTCCTGGCTCAAATCAAAATACATCATCGCCCGGTAGGAATAACCGTTGAAACCACCGACCATAATTTCCTCGTTGTATCCGGGTATATCGTCGTCAAAAAAGCGCTCATCCGAGGTGGTGATGAAACAATCTATTGCCGGGGGAATACTGACCTTCTTCTTCTCCCCATCCTCCTGATACTCTATTATCAACTTGGGAACTCCCTCACGGGTGAGGATATCCAGGGAATAAAATTCCTTGACCACCTCCCGGCTCTCATCCCGAGCCATGACGATGACCCCATGATTGGAGTTAGGGTCGGCAACCCAATCCCGGCACATGTCGGTAATCTCAATATCTACATAGGTAATCTCCTCGGTGGCTTCGCCGGCAAGAGCGATTCCCTGCGGCGGACCGAATATCCCCCCATCCCAGGGGGTGTAATGGTCGGCGTGATACCAACTGGCGGCGTCCTCCAGCCAATCCACATAGAGCGGGGCGACCTCTATCTCCAGACTCCCCTGGTTATAAACCGCATCGTTGAGCAACCCCACCTCTCTCTCCATGGCGAAGCTGATCTTGGCGCAGGTGATGTCGTTGGCGGAACCGAATTCCAAATCCTGGGGACGGAACATAATCAACGAGCGATATAGATAGTGGTCAAAGCGACCCACCAGCAGGCGCAGAGAACGTCCGGTGTTGACATAACAGTCAAAGTAAGTATCCTGCCAGGATGCATCGGGGTATAGAATTACGGTATATACCGGGGAGTCCCAACCCACCCAGTCAAATCCTATGGGAGAATCGTCGTTACTGGAACACGAAGCAAGTAGCAAGGCGAATGCTACCCAAGCGAGGATTACAATCCTTCTCAATTAAGACTCCTTTCCCCCAGCGAATTATTTCCACAGAAAGTAGCACAGAAACCCAACCCCGTCAAGGATAAAGCCATGGTTCTTAAACTTCGGCTCATAGTTAATTCCTGAACCTTCATCCACGGTCCCCTTCAGAAGGCTCTATCCAATCCGAAAGATACCGCCCAGGCGTCTTGCTTCACTCCCCAACCTAAAACCTCAAACTCCCCAACGGGATAGGTGTAGCTCACCTGGGTGAAGAACTGACCCAGGTTGAAGAAGGGAACACCAAAACCTCCACCAGCCCGCAGGACAGGGGAGTATTTAGTGGCTTGACCCCGATGGAAGTGCTCACCCCCATAGATATTTACCATATAGTTATCAAAATTCATCACTGTAAGGGAGATACCGCCACCTGCGAAAAGATATGGCGAGAAACTCCCCCTGGTGTTGAAACGAAACATAGCCAAGCCGTCAAGCGACCCAACGGTAAGGCTTATCCCATAATACTCATTGTAGAAGTTACCAATAGCGTCATAATACTTGAATTTCTGGTGGGTTTTGGCGGTATTGATTCCCAGCCCCCCACCGAGCCATAACGGTCCCTTCGCGTTGAATAGGATATCCAAGCCGAAGCTAAACCCCAAGCCGAAATCGCCCAAGCGGTCCTCAGAGTTCAGCGTATTTATTGCGGTGTCATTAATAGTATCCACCATATCCGGCGACGAAAGTCCATAGTTTACCCCAAATTGTATGTGGGCAATTACTCTGGAGTCCTTCGGGGGTTCCTCCTCCTTACGTTTGGCGAAAGCCCCTTCCGCAAAAAGGACAAGCGATAAAACCACCGCAAAAAGACCGATAATCCAACGGTAACCTGGCATAATTTACCCTCCAAATCCACTCATCATCTTAAAGCCATTATATAACAAAAATCCCCCCCAAGGCAACCCAATACTCTCCAATCGGTGGAATCCCCTGTAGACCAAAACTATCACCTCTCCCTTCAGGAAAGAGCTTTGAGGAAAGCCGGGGGAGAACCCTCGGCTTTTCTTTGTTTGATGTAAGTAAAATGGATATGCATTTTTACAGCGGGGTTTTTGCAACCCCGCTGTAAAACATATAAATCAGGGTTTTTTCAGGTTATATCAATCCTCCAGGTCCAGACTTTCCAAAAGCACCGGATACATACCGTCGGCTACCTGGGCGCTGGCGCTGAGATTGTCCAACAGTTCCTGCACATCGCAGAGGCGGATGGGGACCTCTATGAGAAAATAGATTTTGCCCTCGTCTATGGCGAACTTCCCCTGATTGACCTGGAAGTTATACTCCAATAGGTCACGATAGACGTCCTTCTCTTTGACCTTTTCCGGCAGGGTAAGGATGGTCGTGGAGAACACCACCCAGTCCGGATTGAGGATGAGGGCAACCTCCAGGTTCTCCATATTACTGCTGGTGTAGGGTAGAACCCAGGCGTTGGACGAGACCTGGGTATAGACCATTTCATTATCATCAAACACTCTGGTTATCTCCTCTGCGGTCAGCGGGGAGAAACCGAGATCACCCGTTGCCCCAGCCTCTACATCAAGGGGAATACGAAACCCCTCACTCTCAACAGCGTTCATCTGCGCCCAAGCCTGAACTGTGAATAAAAGGCTGATGATTATTGCTATTGAGTAAAAATAGCCCCTTCTTTCAGCCATCGTTGTCTCCTTTCTGAACGGGGCGAGTATATCATCATCAGAGGTCAACAGCAATAAGAAATGAGAGCCAAAGGCTCCCTGGGGATTAAAGTTCCCATAGGAGATAGTAAAGTATAACCCTAGGGAACTATGCCTTTCGCAAACCACGGGACGGTTTCGCGCCTTTGCGTTTCCCCGCGAGTGCGGCCTTTAACACCTCGTACAACGGTAAGGAATAAAGCGAGATGGGTTTTTCGTATTTGCGGGGATGGGGTTTCTTAGCTTTCTTATTTATTTTAGGCTTTGGTTTATTGCGGAGGTTTAGCTTTGGCAAGGCGGTCTTTGGCGCGACTATCATTTAAACCAAGACCAGCTAACATATCCTCCGCCGCGTCTTTCTTCACAGATATTTCTTGCTCGTATCGGAATAATTCACGAATCATATTCCCGATAGCCAGCTGTTTATCCGCAAGAAGTAGCGGAATACGTTGGTCACGGATAATATTCCAATCAACATAATGTCGCCCGAATCCGGTCGTATGAGACAACCATTCTGCCACGATTGCAGGGGTACGAAGAACCGACCATACGTACGCTGGGTCTATATCGCCGACTTTAGAATCCTTTAGCCGTAGTACGATAAATGCCGGTGAAATTAAAAGGTCATCCAATACTTCTGGCATTACGCAAATCGCCTTATGCACAGCATTAATAGTACTGATAACAATATCTCCAACCCTCGCCCTATACATCTTTTGGTAAGACACTTCTTTACCTAAAGCTGTATCACCGCGTTCGGGTCGTCCTTCATAAGTAATACGAAGAAACGTATATCTCGTATCTGGTTCGAGTGATACTTCTTCTTCAATTGGGTCAAATAGATTCCCAATAATATCTGAAGGTATACCGTGAGCTTCCCAATCCTTTTCGAGTTCCGATACAGACCAGGGACGAAGGTGTTTAGCATCGAGTCTTTCGGTTAAAGAAGAGGCGGGAACCAACCAAGGCCCAGCTTCGCCCCGAAGAAAAGAATCAAAAGATGTAGTTATCTCGTTTATTTCATTGCCAGCGAGACTCCTCGCTTTCTCGGCATTGCTAATCCTCGTTTTAGTAGGAACGTCATCACGGCCAACATATTGGGTTTCATAAACGAAACAACTTGGTTGTACTTCAGAAGGGTCGTTTTTCTTTATTAAATAAAGAATAGATGTTTTCGCCCTCGATCCCGAACGACGAAAAGCATCCCCGTGCAAGCTAATTATTGCCTTTATAATAAATCGTTCCCTAATAAAATCACGAACAAACGGAAAGGGTTTACCGGCAAGGATACTGTCATCGATAACAGTAAGAAGACGACCACCCGGACGCAGTAAATCGTAATAGCGTTCTATAAAAAGAACGGACGACCTCAAGGAATTCTTGCGTTTCCCCCCATAGGTAGTCAAATCATATGTATCAAGAATTACCTTTTCTTCTGGGTCGTCAGAAGAGTAATCCATCGAAAACGGTGGATTCGTTAACGCCGCATCAAATCTTAAACCGTTAGCTAAAAGGCCGCGTAGTTCTTCGACCTCTCCCTTCACTTCAATCGAATCGGCTGGGGATGGTTCCGGTGGGTCTTTAAGCGCGTCTGTCATATATACCTTGTTACCACCATCACCGTGAAGATACATATTTAACCGCGCTATACGCGCAATTACTGGACCACGGCCCACATCGATTCCAAGTATAGCTTTATTGGAAACTACATCAAGTAGTTCTTCCCTTTGAGTATTTGAGAGCGACTGGTTATCCCACAATTGGCGCCGCATTTCGGTTAGTGCTTCTATTAAAAACCCTCCCGTTCCACAACAAGCATCGATAACATTCTCAATATTGTTTGCCCCCGGTTGTGCTTTGAGCTTCGCCAGTTTCGTCATCAATTTTACAATGCTTCGCGGGGTGAAATATTGCCCTAATTCTTTGCCACGCATAGTCGCGGTGAGAAAAGCCTCAAACATCCTCCCGTTTAAATCCTCGTCGATACCGAATAGGTAATAACCTTCTAATTCCTTAACGACGCGGCGTACGGTTCCCGGTGATACGTTTAGCTTTTCGTTCGGCTCAAATATCCTTTTCCTCTTCTTTAAATTAATCTCGCGCTCTAACGAATCTACTAATTGCTTAAAGAGTAACGTATCTAAGGGGTTCGTATTATTCGCCTCCTGCTCCTTAATCCAATGTTTAGTAAACCTTACTTTATCGATAGGCAAAGGTTCGCCTTTACTAATCATAGCCATTAACGCGGAATCATCCCGAAGTCGTCGGTCTTCCCATAATTTTACAAATAGAATTTTAGCGAATTCCTCAAAAGCCGCTTGCGGACTCATTTTCTCTGCTTTCCAAATAATCCTATGACAACGCAGGAAAGCACGTTTGACCACATCCATTGCCGGACGTTTTAAAGCAATCACCTTAATACGGGTACTTGGCGTAATTGTCCACCCATTACGAGCGTTATTGGCGAGTAGGAGTTTTTTTATCGCTTCATATTTTGAGTTACCATCAACGAAATCCTTGAATCGCAAAGATAAAACTGCTTCTTCTTGGTCCCAAACATAAACTCGGGTTAAGAGTCCGTTCGTAAGCATATAATAACGAAGAGGTCGGTCTTCATATTTTTTATTAATTTCAAGAGAATACCCGGCGCATTGATAGGTATAGTTTTCAATACGTTCTTTGGTTGACTTGGCGTCGATTAACCAACGGGGCTTTTCGTAGCACACCATCAGGAAGTCCGGCTTATATAATTCCTTATCCCGGCCCCTCGGTACGCTAAGAGTCCCTATAGCTTCCTTAGTTTTGATTTCGGCGTCTTCATATCCTAAATCGGATAAAAGCCGAAGTACAAAAAACGCTTCGACGCTCGCCTCATTAGTGAGGTCAGTAGAACTACAATACTTATTACTAGTGGTTGAAGATACCATTTATTCCTCCTTCGCCTCGGTCAATTTTTTATACGACAACCGCTTCCCGCTTACATATCGGCTATGGTTTGTCAAGGGCATAATTCCCCTAATCCTATATCTTGTAGTAGCGCTCACACCTCTTGCAGTAGAATTTCTCCGGATAGACCGCCGAGGGTATGGTTTTCCCCTCAGGTCCGCAGTTGGGGCAGACCAAATCCACCCCTTTTGAAGCCAACTCCTCCAGGAGTTGTTCTTGTTTTTCAAGGAGAGCTTTTTTGAGCGTGGGCAACCCAAGTTCTTTGTTAGCTACGGATTGGTCCGAGGAACCTACCAGCCAAGAGCGGAGTGGCTCCGTCTCCCCCACCATCTTCCACTGGTCATCGGTAAGCTGTGCAGAGCGAACCAGGTCGTGCCCCTCAATCATCCCCTCGTTAATCGCTTTACGGATGGCATCTAAATCCAGATCAAAAATCTCCTCACCTATGCGAATACTGACCGTTCCCATGTTCCCCTTTTTTCACCATCTGTTTATCGTTGTCTATTGCAGCAGGATAACACATCAAGAACGAAAAATCAAAACTATATTTAAGTTACTCCAGCCAGGCGCCATTCTTCCCCGCTCCCATAACTAATCTTCCTTGTAATAAGCCCCCTCCAGGTCCAGAAGATACCTTTTCCACTTCAGCCCTCCGCCGAAACCGCCAAGCCCGCCATCCTTTGCCAGCACCCTATGGCAGGGAACGATTATGGGGACCGGGTTAGCCGCCAGAGCCTGACCGACAGCCCTAGGACTACCCGGGGAGGAAGAGAATACCCTCCTGGATAACTCACCGTAAGAGACGGTCTCACCGAATGGTATGTGTAAGCCCTCCAGCCAGACCCTGCGCTGGAAGGGGGTGCCTCGCATAGGAAGCGGGCTCTGGAAGTATCGTCTCCTGCCGGAGAAATATTCCTTCAACTCACGGACAGGCAGGTCATCTTCCGCACCACTCTCCAGTTCAACCTCAAAGCCCTGGCGCCTGCTCCAAGCGAAGAAATCCCCACCCTCCCCTAAGACGATATAGACCACTTCACCTGCAGGTGTATAATAGACCTCAACAGAGCCCAACTCCACCCCAACGTTTGTGTGTATAATCCGTCGGCTCAATCCATCACCATCCGAAAACCTGGTCTATTCGGGCACACCGATAACCACCTGGTCTGTCTTCTTCTCCTCCGACAACTCCACCTCCACTCGCTCATCGGGTTTGGAGGAGAGCCTATGACCCACAAAGTCCGGCTGAATGGGAAGTTCTCGGTGACCCCGATCAATAAGCACGGCAAGTTTGATGGCTCTTGGCCTCCCAAAATCCATTATCTGGTCTATAGCCGCCCGCACCGTCCGCCCGGTGTAGAGCACATCATCAACCAGGATAATCACCCGATCTTGAACATCAAAGTCAATATCGGTGGAACGCACCTGGGGCATTGACTCCATACTGCTGATATCATCACGATAGAGGGTGATGTCTATAATCCCCACCGGAATCTTAATCCCTTCTTCCCTCTCCAGCAGTTTTAACAACCTCTGGGCCAGGTGTGCTCCTCCTGTGCGTATTCCCACCAACGCCAGCCCCTCACCACCCAGGTTCCATTCCAGAATCTCCGCGGCGATGCGCTCCATACTACGCTTGATCTTCTCGGCACCCATAACCTTCCTGAAGCTATATTTCATCTACCGCACCTCCCGATGGAAATTTTCACAAAATATAGCATACTATCGTCCACCCGACAAGTGGTTAATTAACTCCTGCATATCCTCGGGCAAAGGAGCGGAAAACTCCAGCTTTCGCTCTTCAATCGGGTGTTCAAAGGAAAGGAGTTGGGCGTGGAGCGCCTGACGCCCGATAAGCCCAACCCGTCCACCATAAACCCTATCCCCCATCAAGGGATGCCCGATATGGGCGAGATGGACACGGATTTGGTGGGTGCGACCGGTCCTGGGAAGGGCTAGAAAGAGGGTGGCTTGGGGAGGAAAGAAACGCTCCACCCGATAAACGGTTGCCGCCGGCTTACCGGTGGAAGGGCGGACAGCCATCATCTGGCGGTGGCGCCGATGACGCCCAATGGGAGCCTCAATTATCCCCTCATCCTCGGGAAGGATTCCATGACAGACCGCCTGGTATTGTTTGAAGACCTGCCGCCTGCTGAACTGTCTCACCAGCGACTGATAAGCGATCTCACTTTTTGCCACCACCATCAACCCGGATGTATCCTTATCCAGACGATGGACGACGCCCGGGCGCAGGGGCCAGCCGCTTAGGCAACGAATCTCCGTGTGGGCGATGACGGCAGAAATTAGAGTATCATCCTCCCGTCCCGCCCCGGGATGGACGGAGATGCCAGCCGGCTTGTTGATTATAATTAAAACCTCATCCTCAAAGAGGATGTCTAATGGTATGGATGAGGGCTTGAGCAGGGGCTCAGGCGGGGGTTCAACATACAACTCCACCGACTCTTCCTCTGCGAGGCGATAGGAGGGCTTGACCACAACCCCATCCACCAAGGCTCTTCCTTTCTTAATGACGGAGCTGATAGAACTGCGGGAGAAGGGCAGAAGCGAGGCGAGATAAGCATCCAGACGCTGTCCGGCATCGTCCTCGGTCACTATAAACGAAAAATACTGCATAGCTATATAAATACTATCATATTGACATCCTGAAGGTGAAGAAATACCGCTAATAACCGGTTATAATTACAATTTCAGGAGGGGGGGAAAGGCTGTTGCTAAATACCAGATGTCCTCATATTTCAATGAATTTACCCTTGACTTTCTTTCTTTTATGGGGTAAATTAAAGTAGAAAAGATATATCCAGCAAAAATACAAGGTGGTGAAACACTTTTGAACAAAATTCACCAGCCAGAAGTCTTTACGGTTTATGCTGTGGTATTTTTTACCGCTCTCCTGGCGCCCAATGCAGTCTTCGGGGGATATCAAATCCAGGGCGGATTGCTGGACATTCCCGTAGCTTACACCATTGAAAACACGGAGATAGATATAGGTATATCCTCTTACCTCATCGTCTCCCAACCTATTAATGTCGATAAACCGGGAAAAAATTTCCGGGAGATGGATGCCTGGATTACCCTGGGCTTGTTGGACCGCATAGAGATAGGTCTGCGTTACTACGGGCCCAAGACATTCGGCGGATATGCCAAAGCCAAAATACTCAACGAAACTTCCCGCATTCCCTGCATCTCCATCGGTATGCTGGACATCTCCCCAAACACCAATATCAACTCCTGGGGAGATAATGCCAGCAATTACTACCACAACCTCAACTACTCCTTCTTCATCGTCGCCTCCAAGGATATGGAGCCGATTCTGAAAGCCCCCATCAAGTTACATCTGGGGGTCGGTTCCGGGCGTTTTGTTGGGGCTTGGAGGCACTCCTACCCCTGGCAGGGAATTTTCGCCGGTTTTGAGTGGGATGTGAATAACTACATTGATATTCTCGCCGAGGTGGATGGACGGGATTTCAACGCCGGTGTCCGCTTCAACCTCCCATACAAGTTTACTATCACTGCCGGCGTCGGGGAGATTGAACAGTTCTGGTGGGGGGGACCCATGGCCACAGACCCAGACCAACCCGGTGTGCCGGTATATGACGAATACGACCAACCAAAATTCTCAATCTCGGTGCAGTATCTTTTGGGTCCACTACTCACTGGTGCGGAGCAGGAACGGTTGATGCGTCTTAAGAACCGCATTGAGCGGGCAATGGAGAGATTGAAGCAGGCTCGTGACCGACGGGAGGCTTCAGAGCAAGAGCTGAAGCGCTTGCGGGATATCCTCATTAAGTAAATCGCTCAACAAGCTAACTAATAAATCCAAAAACGGACTGGGGTAGGGACATGTCTAAAATGAGCTGGTTCTCCTCTCTTCTGCTGGTAGCATCACTCCTAGGAGATATGGGTCTGGTCTATGCTCAAAACGACCTCCCCAGCGACTTGGAGGTGACCACAGAATACATCTATGAACTGCGCCAGGAACGCAAGTTTGAGGAGTTGGAAGCCCTGGCAATGAAAACCTATCAGGACGCCTATGGGGACTACAAGTCAAAGAAATATAGCCAGGCGGGCGTCAAGTTCAAAGAACTGGTCTTCCTCTATCCCGGCTTCTCCAAAGCGGTAGAAGCAAGCTACTATATGGGCGAGTCCTTCTTCAAAGCCGGCGACTACACCGATTCCCGTGACGCCTTCACCCGGGTGATAAAAAACTATCCCGATTCCATCTACTATGCAATCTCGTTGTACCGCATGGAGCAGTTGGGGTTCAAGCAGGAGCGCTACACCGAAGCCATCTTCTACCATCAGGAAATCCTCAACCGCTACCATGCCGGCACTCTGACCATCCCCCCGGAAGCGATGAAGGAATTTGATGTGGAGAGCTTCATTGACGCCTCCAACTACATCGGCGGAATCTGCCGTTACAGCATCGGCGAATTCAAAGATGCCTATGGAATACTCAACGAAGTGCGACCGATTTCAGATTTTTACGGTTTCTCCCAGTACTCCATGGCTCTTTGTCTGGTCCAGCAAGATGACATTGAAGGCGCAATACACCAGCTCAAGGCAATTGACTCCATGAGTTTTGCCGGGAGGATAGACAAGGCTTTGAAGAACTTGGCTCGTGTAACCCTGGGGCGCCTGTTCTACGAAGTGGGCAGGTATGAGGATGCGGTAGATGAGTATGAAAGGGTTGACTCCAGCGATGTTGAGAACTACGACAACGCCCTTCTGGGCATTGGCTGGGTATATATCAAGCAGGAGAAATACGAGAAAGCGTCAGGTTATCTTGAAAAGATTATCAGCCGGCGTCGCTCAAGCGACCTCATCGCCGAAGCCAAGCTGTCTTTGGCTCATTGCAATCTCGGTCTGGGAAAATATGAGAAAGCGATGGACCAATATCGGGACATTAAACAGAACTACAATCTGGAACTAGAATTGGCTGGCGACCCTCGGGTAAGCGAGGTCTATCAGGGCATCTTTGAGGAGATGGACAAGATTGAGGAGATATATTTTGGTTTCCTGGAGCTGGATGAGATAGCTATTGACCGGGGACTGGATGACATACACCAACAGATTCAATCGGAGATTCAAGAGGTGCGCCGCCTGCAAGACCAGCTGGCGGGTTTGGAGATGTGGTTCTCCGGTCGTTCCACCACTGGTCGCAACCTGATGCTCGGCGCCGAGTTCGGCATGGCAACCATCGCCTTCCAAAAGGAACAACTACTGGAGAAAGAGATAGAGGAATTGAGCATAGAGATAAATTTGGAAGTTGAGGAGCTGGAACAGGAAAAGCTAACCTACTCCGAGAAAGTCTCCCGGGAGGTGGCTATAGAGGAGCAGTATCGCCTGGGATACAAAGAACAAGTGGAAGGAGAAAGCGAGGTAATCTCCCTTCCGCCCCCGGAGGAATTCGGGCTGACCAAGGATGTCTCCGGTAATATTACATATTCCCCCAGCAAATACTTCCCCTCCAAGAAGCGGGAAGGGGTTCTCGTTCCGATAGTTGAAGAGGAAACTACCCAGGCGCCTCCCCCAGAGGAGCCAGAAAGCGTTGAGGGTGCAACAACGAGCGGGGAAGAAGCACCACCATCGGAAGGTACTGAGGGTTCCCAGTAGGCTCCCGAAAGTTGGTGAGAATATGAAAAAATCCGTGAAACGATTGTTGTTCTGGAGCCCAAGGATCTTATGTATTCTATTCGCTGTTTTTATAAGTTTGTTTGCACTAGACGTGTTTAGCGCAGGTTATGGGTTCTGGGAAACGATATTAGCCATGCTGATACATCTTATCCCAACCGGTATAATACTTGTCGTACTTGCCATCTCGTGGCGCTGGGAATGGGTTGGCGGAATTCTATTCACGGCAATTGGGATATTTTATCTGGTTACAGCTTGGGGAAGGTTCCACTGGTCGGCTTATTTGATGATCTCAGGACCACTTTTCTTGTTGGGGATTTTGTTCTTGATTAATTGGCGGTATAGAGTTGAACTGCGAACTAATTCCTAACTTATTATGTATTCATTACGTAGTAACAGCCTAACTGGGGTACAAATATATCACAACGATGATTTTGAGAACGATTTGAGTTTCTGTAAACCAGATGTTCCTAGACAGAAATTATACCGTGGAGGAGATAATCAATATGGTCAAAGGCAACAGTAACCTCACTCCGATATTGGCATCCCTGCTGGTAGCCGGGCTGTTGCTGTACAGCGGTTGTGGTGACAACAACGGTTCCTTGGACAAGGTACGTGACATTGAAGAGGTCAAAAAAGCGGTGGAGGAGAAATACCGGGATAAGGTTGAGGAGATAAACGAGAAGATTATAGAGATTCACGAAGAACGGGAGAAAAAAGCCCAGAACATTGTCACCGAGATGGATAAACTGCGTGCCGACGCCATTGAGGGCTACGAGAAATTCCTTACCAAATACCCGGAGAGCACCTACACTCCCGATATCCTCATCCGTCTGGGGGAGGTTTACTACGAGCAATCGGAGGCGAACCAGATAGAAAGGAATCTGGAATACCTGAAGGCTACCGAGGAGTATGCCTCCAAAGTGCGGGCGGAGCGCAAAGCTTTCCTGGAATCGCTGGGGATTACCGAGGAGGAATACCGTAACATAGAAACTCCCCCAGCCTTCTCACCAACTATCACCTTTGACCGTGAGGAACCCAAACACAGGTTTGAGAAGACCATAAAAGCCTATCAGGAGATAGTCCTCCTCTATAAAGATTTTGAATACATAGATACCGCTTATTATGGCTTGGGCATCTGCCTGGAAAGCATGAATGAGCGCAAAGAAGCCGCCGAAACCTACAAGGTTCTGGTTACCCATTTCCCCGACAGTAGATTCGCCGCAGAATCCTATCTGCGCATCGGAAACTATTATTTTGATATCTTTGAGTTTGATACTGCTATACAATACTTCACCAAAGTGGAGAATAACCCTGAAAACGAGAAACTCCACGACAAGGCAATCTACAAAATCGGTTGGTGCTACTACAACCTGGCAAACGACTACAACTTAGAGGATTATTACAATTCAATCGATTCCTTCTGTAACCTGCTCGATTTCTACAAACAGCTCAAGAAGGAGGGCGAAGGGGTTATAAGCGCCCAGCAGGTGGAGCTCTCAGATGAGGCTGAACGCTTCTCCGCCATCTGCTTCACCGAACTTGCCAAGAACCCCCCCCCATCAGCTACAGAAATTGCCGACGATTACTTCGCCGTCCACGACAAGCCCTACTCCGCAAACATCATCCATCGCATTGGGGATGTCTATCTCTACAAGCAGGACAAGATAAAAAAAGCTATAGATGTATATGAGAACCTACTGGCAGACAACCCTAATTACGAGAAAGCGGCGGAGGTGCTGACCTCGGTGGTGGAGGCTTACACTCGGGACGAGAACCTGGAGTATGCTGATTCCACCCGCCAGCGCATCCTGGATGAATACGGTCCGGACAGCGAGTGGTTCAAGAACCTGGAGGACGCCACCTTGAAGACCAACGCCCTCAAACAGAGGGAGATGAATCTGCACGAGGTCGCCGAATATAACCACCAGATGGCTCTAAAAGCCAAAACTGAGGGAGATTCGGAGCTTGCCAAGGAATATTTCCTGAAAGCCGCCTACCGCTACCGCCAGTATCTCCACGAATATCCAGGTAACAAGAAGGCGTATAAATACAACTTCAACCTTGCCGCTGTCCTCCTTGAACTGGGGGACAATAAGGGCGCAGCGGTGGAGTTTGAACGGGTCTCCTTGGAATATACCGAAGACCGCTATACCATCACCGCTGATGATATCAAGTTCACCCGCTCCGATGCCGCCTACAACGCGGTGGTCTGCTACTCAAGGATATTTGAGAGCTTCAAGGATGAGACCTATGATGATGATAATACGCCCCTGCGCAAACTCATCACCTACCCATCCACTGATGGGTATGAGCCCGGCGGCACCGGATATATCCCTGAAGAGAAACCCGAGGAGACCAAGCCCCTTGAACCGGACGATGAGCAACCCCCACCGTTGGACACCATAGCCGAACCGGGCGAGGAATGAGGAGCGGGAGTGAAGAATAAGGAGACCCCGGGGAACCTCCTCAGAAGAGGACGAAGGTAAGGGCGAGACGACGACCCGATAGAATTGCAATAAAAATAATCATACGGTAATATTCCCTTCTAGACAGTGATCACAAAACCAACTTTTGGGTAACAAGGTGAAACCCGATGAAAAAACTATTTAATGTTCTATTGGTGGTATCCTCGCTGGTAGGGGCGGGGGTTTTTGTCCTGGCGCTCACCTCCTGCGGTAACGGGGGCAAGGTTTTGGAGACCATAGACCTGACCATACCCCGAGAAGATGAGATAGTCACCAAGGAGGGCAAGGTTCTGGACAGCGACGGCTACGAGCTCCCATCCATTGATGAATCAGCCCAGGACCTGATCCGTTCCTGCGACAACTTTGAGACAATGTATCCCACACACGAAAAGATGCCCAAGGTGTTGATGCGTGAGGCTCAAGCCTACCAGTTCTACGAATACTACGACAGGGCATTGCTCGCCTATGGTGAAATCACCGATGAATTCCAAAAATCCGAAGAGTATGTGCTGGCCTGCGATAACATCTCCCTGATATACTTCCAGCGCGGATATGCTTTCATGAGCGAGAAGCGGAGCAAAGAAGCGGAACAGATGTTCACCATTTCTATGGAATGGTATGCCAAGACTGCGGACACATACGCCAACCTGGCTTACAACGCCCCCGACGACGACAAGAGGTCTAAGTTTGAGGAATACTCCAGAGAGGCAAACCGAAGA
Organism: Candidatus Coatesiibacteriota bacterium; assembly: GCA_030602715.1. Taxonomy (GTDB): domain Bacteria; phylum RBG-13-66-14; class B26-G2; order B26-G2; family JAUVZD01; genus JAUVZD01. The sequence goes on along the minus strand of JAUVZD010000008.1, from coordinate 23,039 downwards.
GCCCTTGCTGCGCAGATGCAGATAGCCGAGGTCACCGGAGGAGTAATCCCCAGCATCAGCCATATGGAAGCACCCGGGATTGAAGAGGGTATGGAAATGCCCGAAGTTACCGTTGACCCCACGGTCTCTGCCGCCAAAACCGATCAGGCGGAGCAGTATCTGGAAGTAGCCCGCAAAATCCTCAAAGGACAACCCAAGGACTTTGACGCTGACATCCCGGACAAGGATTTGGCTCTCACCAGCTTGAATAGTGCTGCTGCAGCCTACGAGGAGATCGGCGCTTGGGACAAGGCCGCCCAGGTCTATATGGAATACCTGGACTTCTTTCCCAACGCACCCGACCGCATCGCCACCTTGATGAAAGCGGCTCACGCCTATGAAAAGGTGGAGAAATGGCGTGATGCCATAAGCATCTACCAACTGGTCTACAGCACCGACCCCTCAAAGAATGTTGACGATGCCCAGTTTGAGGCAATGTATAACACCGCTCAGGATTACGAGATATTGGGCGACTGGAAGGGGGTCAAAACTACCTACCAGGTGTTCCTCTCCTCCAAACCCAGGGATGTCAATCGGCTGGTGGAAGCTATGTATAAAGTGGGATACGCTGACGAGCTAGCCGGTAACTGGGATGACGCCCACCAGCAGTATCTAGCTACAGTCAAGATATTTGAGGAGATTAGAAGCGACTACACCTACAGTGAGGACCTGGAACCGGAAACGGTGATCTATCCAGCCAAGGCAAACTTCCAAATTGCCGAGAGCTTCTATCAGCAGTTTGAACCCATCATGTTGACTATGCCCATTGAGGTGCTCAAAGCCAACTTTGAAAAGAAGAATCAACTCTACCAAGCCTGCGACACCCTCTATAAACTGCTCATTGAGTATGATGTCCCCGAATTTAAGTCCGTCTCCATCTGCCGTTTGGGGCAGATAAATGAGAACTTCGGGGACGCCTTCGTCTTCTCGGAGATACCCCAAGAGATCATTGACAACCCGGAATATGTTGCAGAATACAGGCAGGGACTGGAGGAGCAGGCAAAACCATATTACAGCAAAGCCAGAGATTACTTCATGGAGTGTTTCGACCAAAGCCAACTGACCGGCGTCAGCGATGAATGGTCCGAATATGCCCAAACCAGATTGATATACTACTATCCGGAACTGTATGTCAGTGGCGAAGACTGGACCGGGTTGGTCATCCCCTCCCATCCCGATGCCGGCTGGAAGGTCTCCACCAGCGTACCCACACCCGGCTGGAATACCTACACCGCCAACATATCCTCCTGGTCCAAGCCCGGGGAAGGTATGATTTCGGAGAAGGATCGGTCCAAACTATTCGGCTTCAACGACGACCAGGAAGCCATCTTCATGTGGTCGCCATATCTATCGGAATATACCTACTATGTGATAAAATTCTCCCTGCACACCCGTCCCATGACCCGTATGGTGCGCATCTCCGCCCGTGAGGAATACACCCTATATGTGAACGGTCAGATGGTGGGCTCGGACGACGACTGGAAATCGGTAGATACCTACGACATCACCCCCTATCTGCGAATCGGCGACAACGCCATAGCTGTTGAAGCGCGCAGTGGAAAGAAGGACAGCTACTGGGTGAAGATGGAGTGCTATGAGCCCTCGGTCATAGATATCCGCCTGCCCGAATCAATGGTCAGCACTTATGAGACTTACACCCCACCGCCGGAGGAATTCGCTCCACCGGAGGAGGAGAGCTTTGAGGAGACGAGCACCTTTGAAGAGGAAACTACCTCCGAAGAGATAACTCCCATGGAAGAAGAGACCACCGAGGAGGCTCCCTCCAGTGAAGAAGAAACTGCTACAGAGGAGGTAACTCCTCCAGAGGAGGGGACGGAGACGCCACCGGAGTAGAAATCAAGAATTCAGTCGGTGATAAAGGATAATCGTTTGAAAAAGGGGTGAGGCACAGCCCCACCCCTTCATTTTTCCCCTAACAACCCTTGACTTAAGCAAAGTTTTATGGAATAATAAAAATAGGTAAAAGGCTCAGACTAAACCGCCCGGTAGGGAGGTGGTATCCATATGAGACAAAATCTGTCCAGAATAACTTTCCTGACCGTCTTCGTCTTTCTCTCCTCAATCGGTCTGGGATTTGCCCAGATTGAATACTCCACCACTGAGGCTAGCCCCGAAGTAACCCGTGGAGAGAGGGGTGAGCTAATCTTCCTTGAAGGGTTAATCATTGAAGGGCGATTGGATGAACCCATCGGTCTGATCATCAACCGTGCCAATCCCGAGTTTGAGATGATCACCTTTGAGCGCTCCTTCATGGACGACATCCTCCGCCCCATAGATAAAGAGGAGTTTGAGAAGAGGGTCAAGATGAAGAAGTATATGGGTCCCGTGGCTCGACCCATACTGTGGATAAGCTCAACGACATGCATCACCACCGGTACGGCTGCCATATATATGTTCACCCAGAAGGAGAAAGGAAGCGCCACCGCCCTGGCAATATCTGCAGGCATCAGTGGGGCAATTACCGGCATCCTCCTGCTGATATACATGTGATGCTACCCACAGAAACGACCTCAAGCAGGCCGAAAGGCCTGCTCTTTTTGAAATAGTCCCGTTAAAATCCCGAATATCGTTAAACCGACACCTGCGAAATTATAGTTTAAATCCAGTCTCTGATATGATAATATATAATAAAACATTTAAGTAGTTGGCAGATTAGTTTTACTGCCCACGGACAATCGTTCTGCACACTTTAATCTCATTTTCCCCTATTGGGATGATAAAATTAGGTCAGTTCTAATTGCAAATCCGAATATATTTATGTATAATCAATTCCCCTTTTGGCTATCTTGAAAGGAGTGATAAATTGGAAGACCTGAGAAACCTGGTCGGCAGTGACCGAAGAAAGTTCCACGATTGGTGTGTGGAGCACATTCCCGCCTACGGTGGCTACACCGAGAAGGAGACCCGTCGGGAGGCGGACAAGATGCTTCGGGTGCACATCGCCGACAAGCTGGGCGGCTATCGCCGGGATTTTATGAAGATAGCCGAGAAGCTGACCAACGACGGGCGGTTGGAGGAACTCTCCCCTGTGGACAGAGTCGCCGCCAAAATGGAGAAGGTAGAGGACCGCATCCGCTTCGCCGATTACGGCTACGCCGGCTTCTTTGATCCGGTGCGGGTGGATGAACACCACCTGGACAAACTCTATGATTTCGACGCAGAGATACTACAACAGGTTATGGAGACGGAGGAGTTTGTCACCAAAGCTAAAAAGGCGGCAGGCGAAGCTTCCGAACTCAGCAAAGCTCTGGAGGCATTGACGGAGAAGGTGGAGGGCTTGGATGCTGAATTCACCAAACGGGAAGAGATACTTCTGCAACCTTAAAAACAATTGGAGGTGCACATTGGCAGTAATAGATGTTATAGAGTGGCGGGAGGAGATGGGCGATGAGATGGTGGTCCGCTTTCCCAACGATGAGCTAAAGCTCGGCGCCCAACTGACCGTGCGGGAGAACCAGAAGGCGGTCTTCTTCCGTGACGGTAAAGCCTACGATGTCTTCGGACCCGGACGACACACCCTGACCACCGCCAACATCCCCCTGCTCACCAAATTCTTATCCGCCTTATTGAGCGGAGGGGACAGCCCCTTCAAGGCGGAGGTCTATTTCGTCAACAAGAAGACCTTTCGCAATCTGAAGTGGGGCACCCCGGACCCGGTCCCCTTCCGGGACGCCGAGCTGGGCATGGTTCGCCTGCGTTCATACGGCACTTACTCCATCGTTATTCACGACTCCCAACTGTTCGTAAACAAAATTGTGGGCACCCAGGGGTTATTCACCACCGGCGACATCATTGGCTTCTTAAAGGGGATATTCGTCAGCCGATTCACCGATATCCTCGGCGAGAATATGAAATCCGTCTTTGACCTAACCTCAATCTACGACGAACTGGGCACAGCGATGAAGTCCCGAGTCGTTGACGACCTGGCAAAATACGGCTTGGAAGTGAGGGATTTCTTCATCAACGCCATCACCCCTCCGCCGGAGGTGGAAAAAGCCATCGACGAGCGGGCTGGCATGGGCGCCGTCGGAGACATGAACAAATTTATGCAGTATAAGACCGCCAAAGCCATAGAAGAAGCCGCCGGCAGTGAGAGCGGTATGGGTGAAGGCATGGGTTTGGGTATGGGCATCGGCGCCGGAATGAGTATGGCTCAGCAGATGCAGATGATGAACACCATGCAGACCACCACCTGCACCAAATGCAACGCCACCATCCCCGCCAACTCCCACTTCTGCCCCGCCTGCGGGGGGGAGTTAAAACCCAAGGTGAAAAAACAAACGGTGCAATGTCCCGCCTGCGAAAAAACCGTCCCCCTGGGGAAGTTCTGCCCGGAATGTGGAAATCCCCTGGTCACCACCAAGAAATGCCCCTCCTGCGAAAAGGATATTCCCTCCGGTGCCAAATTCTGCCCGGAGTGTGGAAAGGCTATCGGCGAATAAAAAAGCCCAACAGACATATTCTCTCCCAATAAAAAGCCCCACCTGAAGTTCAAGGTGGGGTTGATTTTGCAATAATTTAGACTACTCCGGAGGGATATAAAACTCCTGCCCGGGGTAGATCCAGTGGGGGTTAGCTATCTTGTCCCTATTAGCCTCATAGATCAGGCGCCACTTGAACGGGTCGCCGTAATACTCCCTATATCCGGCAATGAAGAAGAGACACTCCCCTTTCACCACCACATGAGTGGTGCCCAACTGCTCCCCACCATAAGTCGGCGGTGGTGGGGGCTCAACCTCTTCTATCGGCTCCTCCTTGGGCGGCTTTCTCCCGATTATGGCGAACTTGGAAGCAAACGCCAGATTCGGCACCAGAAGTATCAGGCATAAAAGGACAGAGACAAACAAAATCGGTCTATTCATTTTCGCTAACTCCCCTGCGTATCAGGCTTAAAATTTAACACACACCTGGCGAAAAATCAATAAAAAATCTATCCTATTTCTGCCGTAGAATCCCCCGCAGGAACCTCCCGGTATGCGAATCCTTTACTTTTGCCACCTCCTCCGGAGTTCCGCAAGCCACCACATATCCCCCCTCATCTCCACCCTCAGGACCCAGGTCTATGATGTAATCGGCGGTTTTGATCACCTCAAAATTGTGTTCTATTACCACCACCGTGTTTCCCCCCTCCCGCAGGCGAGTAAGCACCGAAAGCAGTTTGCGCACGTCCTCAAAGTGCAGTCCGGTGGTGGGCTCGTCCAGGATATAGAGGGTTTTACCGGTAGCCCGCTTTCTCAGTTCCCGAGCCAGCTTGATGCGTTGAGCCTCTCCCCCGGAGAGGGTGGTAGCCGGCTGACCCAACTCCAGATAGCCCAATCCCACATCCAGCAAGGTCTGCAAAATCCGCTTGACGGAGGGAATGGTCTGAAAGAAGGAGTAAGCCTCCTCAATGGTCATGGAGAGGACATCGGCGATGTTTTTCCCCTTATAGCGTACCTCAAGGGTCTCCCGATTGTAGCGCTTGCCCTTGCAGACCTGACAGGGAATATACACATCGGGAAGAAAGTGCATCTCCACCTTGATGAACCCGTCGCCGTCGCAAGCCTCACAGCGACCCCCGGACACATTGAAGGAGAAGCGCCCATCTCTGTAGCCCCGAACCTTGGATTCCGGCAACATTGCAAACAGGTGCCGGATGTGGGTGAAGACGCCGGTATAAGTGGCTGGATTGGAGCGGGGGGAACGCCCGATGGGGCTCTGGTCCACCTCTATGACCTTGTCTATATTTTCCACACCATCAACCGCCTTATATCTCCCCGGTTTGACCGGGGAGCGGTTGATTGCCCTGGCAAGAATACGATATAGGGTCTCATCCACCAGGGTTGATTTCCCCGAGCCGGATACGCCGGTTACGCAGATGAAAGTTCCCAGGGGAAAGCGGACCTCAATATTCTTCAGATTGTGTTCACCTGCCCCGAATATCTCCAAGAAACGCCCGTCGCCCGACTTACGCTCCCTGGGGATGGGAATCGCCTCCCGTCCACAGAGGTACCTGCCGGTGAGCGAATTTCTGCTCCTTGCCACCTTCTCCGGCGGACCAAAAGTAACCACCTCCCCACCGTGCACTCCCGCCCCCGGTCCCAGGTCAATGACCCAGTCGGCGGAGTTGATGGTCTCACGGTCGTGCTCCACTATTATCACCGTATTGCCCAAATCCCGCAGTTTTTTGAGCGTAGCCAACAGTCTTTTATTATCCCGCTGATGGAGCCCGATGGTGGGCTCATCCAGGATATACAACACTCCCACCAGACCGGAGCCTATCTGGGTTGCCAGACGGATGCGCTGAACCTCCCCGCCCGCCAGTGTGGGAGCCGTCCGGTCCAGGGTGAGGTAGGAGAGCCCCACATCCTGCATGAATTTTAAGCGGCCGGATATCTCCTTCAGCACCTCCCTGGCTATCAACATCTCATGTTCGGAAAATTTGAGTCCGGAGAAGAACTGAAGCGCAGACTCAACGCTCATAGCGGTCACCTCGCCCAGGTTCCTCCCCCCCACAGTTACCGCAAGAGATGCCGGCTTCAGGCGCATCCCCCCGCAGTCGGGACAGGGATTTTTGGCGATAAAGCGACCATAGTAGAATTCTCTGGCGTCATCCGAGGAGGTCTCGTGGTAGCCCCGCTCAATGAGTGGTATCACCCCCCGAAAGCGCATTCGCCTACTGCGCCGAAAGCGCTCGTCGCCGAACTCCACCAGGAGTTCATCGCTTCCGGTTCCATAAAGGATGACCCGCTTCTGCTCCTCCCTGAGTTCCTGATAGGGCTTATCCAGGTCAATCTTATAATTACGGGATAATGCCCCCAGGATGGCGGAGACCCACTCCGAGGAGGTATCTCGCCAGGGGGAGATGGCTCCCTCATTTATGGAAAGCTGAGGATGGGAGATGACCAGCTCCGGGTCCACCTCGCTGATGAAGCCCAGACCGTCGCAGGTGGGACAGCGACCATAGGGACTGTTGAAGGAGAACATCCGTGGAGAGAGCTCCTCGTAGCTGATACCGCAGTTGGGGCAGGAGAGTTTTCGGCTGAAGAGAAATTTTTCACCGTCCTTTGAGCCCTCATCCACAATTTTCACCTTGACCAATCCGTCGTCCGATTTTGAGAGCGCGGTCTCCAGAGCTTCGTGCAGACGACTGCGCAGGTTCTCTTTCATCACCAGGCGGTCAACGACCAATTCAATGGTGTGCTTCTTGTTCTTGTCCAGAGGAATCTCCTCATCCAGACGATACTCAAGCTCATCAACAATGACCCTGGTGAAACCGGACTTCTGGGCGGATTCAAATACGGAGCGGTGTTCACCCTTGCGCCCTTTCACCAACGGAGAGAGGACATAAAATCGGGTTCCCTCCGGCAGGTTCATCACCTCATCCACCATCTGATCCACCGCCTGTGCCTCAATGGGCTTTCCGCACTGATAACAGTGGGGCTTTCCGACCCGGGCGTAGAGCAGGCGCAGATAATCGTGTATCTCGGTGATGGTAGCCACGGTGGAGCGGGGGTTCTTGCTGGCAGACTTCTGGTCTATGGAGATGGCTGGGGAGAGCCCCTCTATGGAGTCACAGTCCGGCTTGTCCATCTGACCCAGAAACTGGCGGGCATAGGCGGAGAGGGACTCCACATAACGGCGCTGTCCCTCGGCGTAGAGGGTGTCAAATGCCAGGCTGGATTTCCCCGAGCCGGATATTCCGGTGATGACCACCAGTCGGTTGCGGGGAATGCGCACATCTATATTCTTTAGATTATGCACCCTAGCCCCGCGTATAATTATGCTGTCGTCGCCTTTTGGCATTGTCCCCAAGTTGCAATTATACGATTATCACCAAACGCTTTCAACCGAAGAAAACTCCGCGGATATGGTCAGCATCTTCTTTCCAACCGCAGAAACCAAACGTATGTTCCAGAAAAAAGTAACGGGGGCTACTTACTAGCCCCCTCAGCTAGATTCTTCTGCCGATACTTAATACTTTAGTTTTTAAATCGGGTATGCTAATATTTGCTCAAGTAAATATAATTATAAATTATCAGGAGACTTTTTGGAAAAGTATGAGCAAAAAATTCTCTGGGGAATAATAGCCCTACTCTTCATTTACTCCCTGCAATTTACCTTTCACCCAACCGACCTGATGATCTCCTCAATGCAGGATGACACTTATTACTATCTCAAAATTGCCCAAAATATCACCGCTGGCAAGGGCGCCACCTTCGACGGCATACACAAGACCAACGGCTTCCACCCTCTCTGGCTTCTAGTTCTAACCCTACTTTCAGCCATACCCGGCCTGGGACAAGTCAGTCTTATCAGGATAGTCTTGGTTCTTCAGGCGCTGCTCTTCTTAGGCTCACTAATCCTTATAAAGAAAAACGCAAAGGAAGTATTCCCTCCCCTCCTGATAGCAACTCTCTTAATGATACCTATGTATCCTCGCTTCTTTCATATATTTCACGGCGGTATGGAAAGCGGATTGGTTATTTTTTTGTTATTGCTTATTTTATTTTTACTGCCAAAAATTTTTTCCGAAATATTTTCTAGCAAATGGCACCTTTATTCTCTTCTTCTGGGAGCGCTTCTGACGGCTCTAGTGCTTACCCGGCTCGATACCTTCTTTCTGCCCGCGGTGATACTTTCCTACATTTTAATAATCGACATTTGTAAGCACAAATCCCCGACCACCGCTTCACTGGGAGCGCTGCTCGCCGGCAGTGTGGTTGTGCTGGGCCTACTTCCCTTCCTGAACTGGAACTACACAAATTTCGGCACCATCGCCACCATCAGCTCCAAGATGAAGGTGAAGTGGACCCTCTCCGGCACCACCAATCAAGTGCTTCGTATGGTCACCACCTACCCCGAATATTTTGCTGGCTTCGCCTTCGCCGTTATCGCAATAATTATCATTCTTTTAAGCAAACGATACTTCAACCAGGAGCAAAGAGACCGCTTCCTCATCCCCATAACCCTTTTCGCCATCTCCTCCCTACTCTTCCTCACATTCAACTTTCTCTTTGTCAAATGGGGCGTGTTCGCCTATACCTTCTCCTTCCTATTGCCGGTTATAGTATTAAGCACCGGGATGCCATTGCTAATTTTGCTCAAAGAGTTAAAATCAAAGCGTGGTTGTATGCTTATTATGAAGGCGTTGTTCATTATTGCGGCTATCTCCACACTAGGCACTCAAGCCTATTCCCTCAGCCGCCGCGAAATGGGAATGACCATAAGAATATACGAGACCGCCATATATGCACGCGAAAACACCCCTGAAGGGGCGATATTTGCCATGAAGGACTGTGGCGTCTTTGGATATTACTCCCAACGTACCACCATAAATCTCGACGGACTTGTCAACGACTTCGAGTATCAGGAATACCTGCGGAGCGGCCAACTTGAGGAGTACATACAAAAAAACAACGTGGATTACTTTGTTCAACACGCCTTCTGGTTCGACGACTATCCGGTCAACACCGGCGACTACCAGCAATATTCCCTCTACATCCCCAGCCGAGTTTATGACGGCTTCGGAGCCAACATCACCGTGAGCAAAGAGCAGGAGTTCTACCGCTCCGAATTCTATCAACCCCGGGGGCAGGATGCGACACGGGTAATAATCTGGAGCCTAGGATAGGCTGTGGTATTGATACCACGAATATTCAAGATATAATATTGTTGGATAATTTTACTCATTCTGCCAGGTGAAATCAGGCGGTCTTTCGCCCGCCCATCTTCTCCGCTACCAGTCTCTCGTAGAGCGCTTCAGTCTCAGAAACCATCCTCTGGATGGAGAATCTCTCTCTGACCCTCGCTCTGCCCGCCTCTCCCATCCTCTTTCGCCGGTCGGGTTGGCCCAGTAGTTTAATGATGGCATCTGCGAAGGCTTCGTGGTCCTGTGGGGGCACCAATAATCCGGTCTCCCCGTCGGCGATCACCTCGGGGATGGGTCCTACTCTGGAAGCCACCACCACCACACCGGAAGCCATAGCCTCAGCCAGTATCAGTTCAAAGCCGGCTTGACGGGAGGGAACCGCCACCACATGCAGTGCGGAGAGAATTTCAGGGATGTCCTGGCGATAGCCCAAGAAGTGGACTCGCTTAAAAATTCCCAGCTCCTGCGCCATGCGCTCCAGGTCGGCTCTCTCCGGTCCGTCTCCCACGATGACCAGATGGGCTGTCCTCTGTTTTCTCAGTATGGCGGGGGCGGCTCGGATGAGGATGTCTGCGCCTTTCTCAAAACTGAGACGACCCAGAAAGCCCACCAGACGGGCATTATAGGCGAGCCCAAGTTCGCTTTTAAGGGAAATATCCCGAGGGTGGAGTTCATACTCCTCTGGAATAACACCATTATATACAACCTTTATCCTATCATCCCTTACTTTCTGCTGTGCCTTAATATGTTCGGCGACCGCCTGAGAAACCCCGATAAAATAGTCGGTGAATTTTGAGAGCGTTCGGTCCAGTAGTAATTTCACAAATCCCAACCGCCACTGGCTATGAAATGAGGAGATTATCACCGGCACTTTGAGGGCTACGGCGGAAATTCTTGCGAAGGAGCCGGGGTTGGCGTGCAATATGTGAATCCGCCTTCCTCTAATCTCCCGACAATATCGCCACAGTATGCCCAAGAAATTCCAGGGGGGAAGTCCGAAGACCACCAGGTCAAAATCCTGTCCCCTCAGCCTCTTTATCAGCGGACCCTCGCCCCGCCAGCAGACCAGGGTCACCTCAAACCGGCTCTTATCCAGGTGCCTGGCAAGGTTCAGATTGACCAGCTCTATTCCCCCGATGGAGAGGTCGGTGATAGTGAGCATCACCCTTATCTTTTTGGTCTCGCCACTTCCCATATCCACTCCGTTCGGGGAAAAAATCCACCTAAATCCGGCTAATGTCTTCCGCAATTATCTAATGTAAAATTATCGCCTCCACCATTCCCCTACCACCTCCTGGACCATAGACTGCATACTGTCCCAGTCATAGGAAAAATCCACACGCTCATAGACCGCCCTGCCCATCCGCTCCCTTTTCTTATGGTTCTGCAGCAATCCCTCAATGACCTCCGCCAATCCCTCGCAGTTACCAGGTTTGAAATACAAAGCATCACCGCCGGCAAATTCCCTGAATGGAGCAATATCCGAAAGCAATAGCGGGAGGGAGAACGATGCCGCCTCAATTATGGCAATCCCGTAACCCTCCAAAGAGGAGGGAGAGACGAAGAGGTCCGCTTCCTCCAAAAGAGTGGATAGCTCCTCCCGGCTGAGATAACCCCGAAAACGAAATCTATCCTGCAAGCCCAGTTTTGCCACAAGTTCCTTGCATCTCAAGTAAAAATCCCGGCGGTCTCTGGAGTAATCTCCCGCCCAGTCCACCTCCACATCAAGACCGCCCAGCAAACCTACCGCCTTGATCAAGGTCTCAACCCCCTTTTGGGGGGCGATAAAACCCAGGGAGACTATCCTGAAAGGCGATTTCGTCCTATATGAACGCCGTCGTTTCATAGACACGATCTCCATCCCCGGCGGGACGATGAACGGAGATACAAAAGCACCGGCGATCTTATGGATATCCTCCCTGGTGGAGTTGCTTATTGTAAGTATTAGATGGGATAATCTTATAGCCCCCCCTTCAAAAAACCGATATACCATTCTCCTGACTGGGTTTTTTGGAAGTATATTGGTTAAATGATAGACAGTTGTTATTATCCTAGCTTGCTTGAAGATTCTTATATAAAGCAGAACGAAAAACAAACTCAGATAGCAGGAGGAGTCGAAAAAGAATAGTGTCCTATGGCTCAAGTCCGCGACCTTTGAGAGCCAAAAAAGTATCTCCCACAGGAGGCGCAGAAAAGGGCTGTTACAACTTGGAGGGGCGAAGCCCCGAAGCCTTGCACCCAGTCCTTCCAACGCCGTTATCACCCTCCGGTTATACTTCTCCCCGCCGGTTATAGAGCGCATAAGACCGACAGCCAAGGGCACCAACTGCCAGCCCTCAAGGACATCTTTCGCCCTCTCCTGTTCCAATTTCACATCCATTCTACCCCTCGCCGGCAACAAGCCGATAGATCTCCAAAACCCGGCGAGCGGTGTCATCCCAGCTGAACCTTCCCAGATTCACCCTCCCCCTCTCCACCAGCATCCGCCTGAAATCAAGGTCTGCAAGCAACCTCTTCATACCCCAGGCTATCTCCCTTTCACTGCTGCTATTTACCAACAAAGCGGAATCCCCGCACACCTCAGGGATGCTGGAATTGTCCCCCGCCAGCACCGCCAAACCCATCTGCTGGGCTTCCAGAATGGGCAGACCGAAACCCTCATAAACCGAGGGATAGACGAAAAACTCCGCTCCCCTATACAACTCCTGTAACCGCTCAAACTCCACCCTACCGAGAATGACAATATCCTCCCTCACCGGACTATCCTCCCAAGTCTTCAAGGTCTCCCCGTATAACCACCCTCTTCCACCGACCACAACCAATTTCAATGGTTCCTTATGCTCCCTTTTCAGCTCAGAGAAGGCTCTAAACAGTCGGGAATAATTCTTTCGGGGTTCCAGCGTCCCCACGGATAGTATGTAAGGCGCATCTATACCTCGCCTCCCACCTCTTGAAAGCGTCAAGCCAGCCGCCATACGAGTATCCACTCCCTCGAGAATCGCCGAAATTCTATCCTCGGGCCAGATGAAGTGTTCCAAGAAATCCCGCCGCGTATTCTCCGAGACGGTGATGACATATTCTGCATCTTGTAGGAGCCGTTCAACCGACCTTTTGAGCTTGGATGCCATCTCCTCACCGAAAAATTGTGGAAAGAGCAGAAAACAGACATCATGGATGGTGACCACCAGCTTCTCGCCCCGGGTCAACTTAAAATATCTAAAGTTGATGGAATGAACCACATCCACCGAACCCAGAAAAAATGAATGGCTGAGGGGGGTGTGCGCTGTCGCCCAATCCATAACTGCAGCGGGAAGGGGATTGTAGATATTGGAAAAGTTCTCCCTGGGGACAGTAAGCGGGGTATGTAGGTATCTGCGGGAGAAGCTATAATAGAGGCGAAATTGGGTATCCGTTTCTATGCGAGCTAAAGCCCGAACCAGATTCATTGTATAAACCCGAATCCCCCCCATATTGCAGGTAATGGGCTCGCAATCAATGGCAATCCTCATATCGCCAGCTTCCCCCCATCTCTCGTTGCTCTCTCGTTCCCACTACCATCTTCTGCAAGGGCAAAACCCAATCCCCGCAAACGAATGGCAAGCGCCTGCCCCGATACCGAAAGCCGTGCGGCTAGGATATCCATTCGGTGTTCGGGATTGTCCTCATACTTCCTCCACAACCTCGCCACCAACGGCTGGGGCATCAACAGCTCGCCGGCGAAGCGATTTGCCTCCCTCTCCCAGCGGTTGACCTGCGCATCCCTGCAGGCGAATATAGGGCTGTTGTGGGGCATGATGAAATGTCCCAACTCGTGAGCCAGAGTGAAACGCTGGCGGGGCAGGGTCATATTCTTGTTGACCGCAATCACCGGCATTATCCGGTCCTTTATCAACACTCCCAGCACCAGAGCTAAGTCAACCCTCTTGACGGCGATGTTGAAATACTTACATATCGGCTCTAAATCTACAGGCGTTGAGGTAATATCCAGCAGATGGAATAGACTGCGGGCATAGTCCTCAGGGCGCATAATTATCACCAACCGTTGGGAAATATCTCCAAAGGAAAACCCCAAATTTTACCGTTATTCGGTTAAAACAGAAACGAACCGTTACCCCCCCCCTACTTCCTCTTCTCCCGTTGTTTCTTCCACCACTCAAAGAGGCTCTTCAGCTCCTCCAGGTCCTTATCTGAGAGATTCTCGGTGCGGAAGAAGACAATGATAGATTCCGGAATCTCCTGCCCGTCCAGGGTGGCTCTGTCAAAGACCAGATAGTCCAGAGGGACGGAGAATATCTTGGAGAGCTGTTTAAGCAGTTTCAGGGAGGGTGAGCGCACACTGATTTCTAACTGGCTAAGATAACCTTTGGAGATATTCAACATCTCCGCCAGCTCCGCCTGGGTCATATGATGCTTCTTACGCAACTCCTGAATCTTACTGGTCATTCCTATCACCCCAAAATGGAATTAGAGAAAAACATCAATCTCATCTATCTCTCACAAACTCCGATCTTTATCCAGGCTCTCTATCTCCTCGGGCGTGGCTGTGGAGGTGCCCGGCTTGCCCACCACCACTCCGGCGGCAAGATTTGCCAACTGCATCGCCTCCTCAAGTTCCCAGCCCAGCCCCAACCCAAAAGCCATCGCCGCCACCACCGTATCCCCCGCCCCGGTAATGTCCACCACTTTGCAAGCACAAGGCGAGAGATGCACAACCTCCCCCTTCCCCGAGGAACCACTGCCATCAATTAAAAACATCCCCTCTCCTCCCCCGGTCACCAAAATCCACTCCCAGCCCTGCTCAGCAAGCAGTCTATGCGCCCCCCCGACCACCTGCTCCGTCTTTCTTTCCTCCAGAATGGGGTCACCCCCAAGCGCAATTGAGACCTCCTCCAGGTTGCAGACGATTCCACTGACACCCTGATACATAAAGATAGAACCGCGGGTGTTGGCAACCGTCGGGATGCCCATCTCCTTTGCCCGACCAATGACCTCCCCCACCAGTCTCTCGGAAAGAACCCCCAAGGAGTAATCGGAGATAACAAAGGCTTGACAATCACTGCGGTCAAGGATAAAATCCTCCACGAGCTTGCCCGCCAGCTCATCCGGACAGATGCCTTCACGATATATGTGATATAGATGATAATATCCTCTCTGGGGACTATGGTTCACCAATTTGATTCTATGGGTGGTGGTTACGCTCTCCGAGATAATGCTTCCGGAAATATCAGTCTCCGTTGCACCGAAGAGCTCCCTCAACCTCTCCCCACTGGCATCCTCTCCCCAGCAGGATACCAGGCGCACACCACAACCCAGAGCGATCAAATTGCGGGCAACATTGCCAGCCTGTCCGGGGACTTTCTCACGAAAGCTCTCAAAAAGAGCAGGAACCGGCGCTTCTTTGGTGATGGTGCGCACTTGACCATAAATATACTCGTCAAGACACACATCACCCCAGACGACGATGGTTACTTTTCCGGAATCACCGCTTCTCAGCTTATCGCTAATGGTTATGTTCTCGCTCACTCCTGTCGCCCGACCTCTTTACGGTTTTTGATAGTTTTTACCTTATCCAATATTTATTATACAAAACATTAGCAAATTTTCACCAAAAAATCAACCCGAAAAAAAACTATGGCTCTGGTAAACGAATCAGTAACCTGGATAGCGGATAAGTTACCCACCAAACCGAAGCTGGGCATCATTCTACGCCAGAATCTGGAATATTGGATTGAGGGCTTCCAGGAAAAACAACGCTTTCCCTTTGACGAGATCCCCCACTTTCAGCCCTCACAGATTCCCGGACGAAAGCTCAATCTCTACTTTGTCAACGCCTTCGGTATTCCCACTCTGGTTTACAACGGCAGACTGCATTTTTACGAGGGTTTCACCATGCATGAGGTCACCCACCCCGTTCGCACTATGGTCCGCCTGGGGGCGAAGACGGTCATCATCACCAACGCCGCCGGGCTGGTCTCCAACTCCGGAAAGCTGGGCTCATTTATGTTCCTCGCCGACCACATCAACCTCATGGGAACATCCCCCCTGCGGGGATTAATATATCATGACAGTAAACGGCGGTTCCTCTCCATGGTTGACGCCTACGACGCCGACCTCAGGCGGGAAGCGATGAAGGTGGCTGATGAACTGTCCATACCGGCATTTGAGGGGGTTTATTGCGCCGTGGCTGGACCTGCTTTTGAAACCCCCACGGAGACAAAATTCCTGCGCTTGTTGGGCGTAGATGCTGTGGGCATGTCAACAGTGCCGGATGTTCAAGCCGCCCGCCAGGAAGGGGCGGAGGTTCTGGCAATCTCCTTACTCACTAACCTGGTGGGCATAGCCGGGGTTCAAGATGAGGAGGTATCCCGGATTGCCGCAAAAATCGCCCCGCAACTGGCGAAATTCCTGGATACCTACATTCCAAGAATAAGGGAGAGGCTTTGATCCACGCCGTCATCTTTGACCTGGACAACACCCTGACCGATTTTGTGGGGGTAAAAAACCGCTCCATTGAAGCCGCCACCCAAGCCATGATAGATGCCGGGCTGGACCTCACCGAGGAGAAGGCCATTGAGAGGATAAAGGCTATCTACGAGCGTGAGGGCATTGAATATCAGCAGGTCTTTGACTCCTTTCTCATTGACGAGTTGGGGGAGATTGACTACAAAATCCTCGCCGCCGGCATAGTCGGCTACCGCCGCGCCCGGGAAGGCAGTCTGGTCCTCTACCCCCACATCAAGGAGACCCTGGTGGAGTTGACCAAACGAGGGCTTGCGCTGGGCGTGATCAGCGACGCTCCCCGGCTTCAAGCATGGCTCAGGCTCTGCTATCTGCAATTACACCATTTTTTTGATGTGGTTGTCACCCACGAGGATACCCTCCAATACAAACCCCATCCCGCCCCCTTCCTGCTGGCACTGGAGAAGTTGAAGGTCAAACCCGGAGAAGCGATCATGGTCGGCGACTGGATTGCACGGGACATCGTCGGAGCCAAGCAGGTCGGTCTGCACACCGTATTCGCTCGCTACGGAGACCCCTTCAAAGACCAGGTCGGTAAAGCCGACTACGCCCTGGACGATATCAAGGAATTACTGGCAATCATTGATGAAATAAACCACCGAGGATGATATTTTGAAGACCGGTTACATCGCCTTCGTCCTCCACACCCATATACCTTATGTAATCGGTCAGGGGAGCTGGCCGCACGGCGAGGACTGGCTCTATGAAGCCGTCGCCGAATGCTACCTCCCCCTGCTGGACTCCCTGTTCTCACTGCGCGAAAGCGGTATAGATTTCCAGCTGAATTTGAGCATAACCCCCATCCTGGCTGAGCAGTTGGCTCATCCCGCCTTTCCCACCAATTTCCAGTCCTACCTCCAGCGCAAGATTGATGGCTCAACCGGTGACGAACGCTATTTCACCAGCACCGGTCAGACCGCTCTTGCCGATACAGCTACATGGTGGCGAGATTTCTATCAGGGAGTCCTCTCCACCTTCAGCAAAAGGTTCCACTACGAGCTATTAAAATGGCTGAAGGAGCTACATGAAAGCGGCCAGGTGGAACTACTCACCTCCCCCGCCACCCACGCCTACCTCCCCTTACTCTCCACAGACGGCGCCGTCCGCGCCCAGCTCAAATCCGGGGTCTCCTGCTTTGAGAAGTTTTTTGGCTCCCGGCCCCGGGGTCTGTGGCTTCCGGAGTGCGCCTACCGCCCACGGGGGACGTGGACAAATCCGCTGTCCAACGGTGAAAGCCGGAAGAGAGCCGGCATAGAGGAGCTGGTGGCTGAGGCGGGATTGGAGTATTTCATCCTGGATACCCATATGCTCACCGGCAAGGAAGCAATAGGCACCTTCCGGGAGAAATTCCAGACGCTTAAGAGAATTATGGGAAGAGGAGAGCAGGAACAGACGGCTACATTGGAAGAGGAGCCCGAGGAGCACAACTCGCCTCTGGAACCCTACTGGGTGCTTACCCCGGGACGGGAAGCTAAGCCACAGATAACCGCTCTCATCCGGGATATGCTGACCGGACTGCAGGTGTGGAGCGGAGACCTCAACTATCCTCGGGACGGCTGGTATATGGATTTCAGCAAAAAACACTTCCCCGGCGGTAACCGCTACTGGCGGATTACGGACACCAACCTGGATATGGTGCACAAAGAGCCCTACAATCTCCACCGCGCCCTGGGCAAGGCGGAGGAGCACGCCGTTCACTTCATATCCCTCTGTCGGGAGATCGCCGGACGGTATCATCGCCAAAGCGGTCGCCCGGCAATCATCGTAGCCCCCTTTGATACCGAGCTCTTCGGACACTGGTGGCGTGAGGGGGTGGACTGGCTCTCTCATGTTCTGCGTCTAGCTCATCAAGATGAGGAACTCTCCACCATCCGACTGGGGGAGTTCTGCGACCGCCACCCTGCCCGGAAGGGATTTTTCTTCAAAGCCGGCTCCTGGGGGGAAGGAGGCGGAGACTGGACCTGGATGAACGAACGAACCACCTGGATATGGAAACTCATCTATCAGGCGGAGGGTAAGATGACCGAACTGGTAAAGAGAGGTGGGAAGCACAGCCCACCGCAGTTGGACAACATCCTCCGTCTCTGCGCTCAGGAGCTGATGCTGCTGGAAGCCTCCGACTGGCCCTATCTGGTCACCACCCTGGAGGCTTCCGATTACGCCGCCCTGCGGGTAAGCAACCACTATGAGGATTTCGGTCGCTTGAGCCGAATCGCCGCCGACCTGATGGACAAAGGAAAACTGGCGGAACATGACCGAGCCTTCATTGAACATCTAAGCAAGGAAAGCGACTTTCTGGGGCAAATCAACCCCAACTGGTATCTGGAAACCCCCTCCAGCGATGAATAACCCACCCTCATCCCATCGTTTTAAGCTGACCATTGAATATGACGGAAGTAGCTTCGTTGGCTGGCAGATTCAACCCCGGGGACGAAGCGTTCAAGGGACCATAAAAAGAGCACTGGAGGAGATATTCAAAACCTCCATCAAACTGGAGGGGAGCGGAAGGACCGACTCCGGGGTTCACGCCCTGGGACAAGTCGCCGCGGTAAGTGCTGGCACCCGCATGGATGCCGACGAACTCCTTCGGGCTTTGGGAAGCGCCCTGCCGACCGATATCCGCATAATCAAGGTGGAGGAGGTTCAACCTTCCTTCAATCCCCGGCGGGACGCCAACGGAAGATGGTACCGCTACTATGTTCGCCGAAATCCCACGGTATTTGAAAGAAGGTTCTGCCTGCACCTGCCTCAGGAACTGAACCAAAATGCAATGGAGAAAGCGGCGGGGCACCTCATCGGCAGTCATGACTTCACCGCCTTCACAACAGTGGAGGAGCAGGGGGACAGGAGGCGCACTCTGTGGGCGCTTGACCTCAACTTCCACGATGAGGGGCTGGAGATAGACGCCCTCGCCCCCAGCTTCATACATAAGATGGTGCGAATGATTGTGGGCAGTCTGCTTGGCTCGGGTCGGGGGAACGTCGCCTTAGAGGAGATAGAGGAGGTATTACAGTCCGGGGATATAAAGCGGGCAGGTCCCACCGCACCTCCCCAGGGACTCTTCCTCATGAAGGTCTTCTATCCCCCACAAGAGCCGCAGAAACTCTATCTCCGGCAAAGAAAAGAGGTGGGTAACGGACTACCCCCCAAGATTAGCCTTTGATTTTGGAAAAGATTTATGCTAAAATCTCGCCAATTGAAATCTTATGCGGGATACGCCAATCCAGGAGGAAAACTGTGAAGTTGTTTATAGATACCGCCAATCCTGCCGCCATCAAAGATATGATGGAGCTGGGGGTGCTTGACGGAGTAACCACCAATCCCACCCTGGTCTCCAGGGAGAACCGTCCCTTTATGGAGGTCATGCTGGAAATCGCCAAGTTAGTAGAGGGTCGCCCGGTCAACATTGAGCTGGTCACCGAAGGTGTTGATAATATGGTCAAGGAGGCTAAGGAGTACGCCCAGTTGGCGGACAATTTCGTGATGAAGGTTCCCATGAGCAAAGACGGACTTGTGGTGGTCAATAGATTGGCAGTTGAAGGCATACAGACAAATGTCACCCTGACCTTCTCCCCAGCCCAAGCCCTGCTCGCCTCAAAAGCCGGGGCTAACTATGTCAGCCCCTTCGTCGGTCGCCTGGACGACATCAGCCATTATGGTATGGAGCTGGTGGGGCAGATAGTCAACATATTTGACAACTACGCCATAGACACCGAAGTAATAGTGGCAAGCATACGCAATCCCCTCCATGTTCTGGAGGCGGCTATGATGGGCGCAGACATCGCCACCATACCCCCGAAGGTGGTTGAGCAACTAACTGAACATCCCCTGACGCATATCGGTATTGAGAAGTTCAAGGAGGATTATAAGAAGATACCCAAGAAATAGATTGTCCTTGACATAAACTGGCGGTGGTGTTATGCTCTGCGATGTAAAATATCCGTCAAATTTAAAGAAGCAATTCTATCAATAAATTGCTAAAATTAAGGAGGTTTTTAATGGTCCCACTCCATTTCAACTTCAAGGATGTGTTTCGCGCACCCAAACTAGGTTTCTCGGCAAAAAAGATATGGATTCATTTTACCGCCTTTTTCTACAGTCTATTGATCTACAATATCTTAGTATATCTCGGCGGTGTCCTGAGCGGAAATAAATTTCTTGACATGTGGCGGGTTATGCACTTCTTCCCCTGCCCCTTAAGCTCAGCCTTCAAGAGCCACGCCTTCAGCTGGACCTGGTATGCGGATATTCTCTATTGGGTGGGAATCGCTGTCATAGCCATCCTCTGGTTCCTGGCTTCCGCCGCCGTCGCCAAAGTGACCATTGAACAGCTCAGGGGAAACGACTTCTTCTCCCGCAAGGAAGCATGGGCTTTCGTCCGCAAGCACTGGCGCTCCATCATCTTCACCCCCATCGCCCTGGTGGTCCTCATGATTATCCTCTTCATCGGGGGGATGATCGTCGGTGCCTGGCAGTGTATCCCCTATGTCGGTGAGCTGACCACCAGCCTACTGACCATTCCGATCTTTGTGGTGGCGCTATTCTTTGTCTTTCTGGTAGTGGTCACCTTATCATCCTTCCTGCTCACCCCGGCTATCGTCTCCTGCACCAAAAACGATACCTTTGAGACATCCTTTGAGCTCTTCTCCACCTTGTCCTCCCAATCCTGGAGGCTGGCGGTCTACGAAATAATACTGATGGTCATACGGGTGGCTGCCACCTGGCTCTTCGCCCTCGCTACTATCCTAGGTGTTAGGGTGATGTTCAACACCTACTACTGGTCGGCTAAGCTCATCTCCACCACCGACAAGGCAGAGCAGATCTTCGCTTACGCCGCCGGCTACATGCCCAACATACCCGCCCTGTGGCTTTCCAAGGTCAAAGCCCTCTTCCCCTGGCTCAACCTGACTTTTGACCGGCTGGGCGATATCATGGCTTGGTGCACCACCGGCACGGGAATATTCAAGGGGCTTCCCAACCTCATCCTGGGCTTGGAGTCCGACTATGTCAACCTCAACTTCTTCTATCAGGTAGAGCTTCCCGCTGACTGGTCCTGGGCATACTGGATCTCCGGCTTCATCGTGGGGCTCGCCTTTACCCTAATTATGCTCTTTGTCATCTCCTACTCCTGCTCGGTCAACAGCGTCGGGCAGACCATCATTTACACCGTCCTGCGCAAGAAGAAGGACGATGAAAACCTGCTGGAATTCTTTGACGAGGAGTCCCAGGAACCGATAATTCCACCAGTGGAAGAGGTTAAGCCGGAGGAGAAAGAGGAGGAGAAACCGAAAAGGAAGAAAACCACAGCCAGGAAACCCACAGCAAAGAAAACTACAGCCAAAAAGACCACCAAAGCCAAACCCAGACCGAAGAAGAAAAAATAGTCGTTAGGAAAAACTAGGGGGGGTCGCCGTCTTGACGACCCCCCTTTTAACAACCCCAGAAAGGCCAGGAGAAACTATGTTTAGAAAATATCTACCTCCTTTAATCTCAGTAATTCTCATTCTGACCGCCTTGACCACAGTTTGGGGAGATGAAAATATGAGATATGTGCGCATGGAGACCGACAAAGGAATCATTTACATTGAGCTTTATATGGACTCCGCCCCCATAACCGCCGGAAACATCATCAAGTTAGTGAACGAGGGGTTTTACAATGGAATAATTTTCCACCGAGTGGAGCCGGGGTTCGTCGTTCAAGGGGGCGACCCTCTGGGCACCGGCATGGGCGGGCCGGGCTACAACATCCAGGACGAGGATAGCGGAAAGCTTCACAAATACGGTTCCCTGGGTATGGCTAAGACCTCAGAGCCCAACTCCGCCGGAAGCCAGTTTTACTTCTGCCTGGACGATCTTACCCAGCTGGACGGGGGATATACCGTATTCGGTCGGGTTTTAGAGGGGATGAATGTAGTGGAGAAGATAGAGGTGGGAGACAAAATGCTTGAGGTGACGGAGGTATCCTACGATTCCGAAAACAAAGTCTTTTCGGAGAAATAAAGAGAAGCTTTTGCCAGGAGAGGAGAACATACCTTGAAGGAGTTGAATGTAGTCGGTTTAGCGTGCCCCCAGCCGGTGATATTGACCAAACGAGCCATTGAGGACGGTGAGACGGAGATACTGGTGATCACCGACTCCACAGTAACTGTGGAGAACATCAAACGGCTGGCGGAGAAGATGCACTTCCATGCAGAAGTTGAAGCCGATGCCGAAGGGACGGAGTTCCGCATACACCTGACCCACAAAGAAGCCTCCACCTCCAAGGTAAACTCCGCTCGTGAAGCCGGCAAGAGGGTGATATTCTTGGTCCCCTCAAATGTCATCGGTCGGGGAGACGATAAGCTGGGTGAGGTCCTGCTCAAAGCCTTCCTAAAGACCCTGCTTGATGTCCCCACCCCGCAAAAAGTGATATTTTTGAACACCGGGGTAAAACTGACCGTCGCAGGAGCTTCAACGGTGGAGGCAATCAAAGAGATAGAGGCGGGCGGAGTAGAGATACTGGTCTGCGGCACCTGCCTGGATTTTTTCGGCATCAAGGATAAGCTGGCTGTTGGTAGAGTGAGCAACTTCTTTGAGATCACCGAAAGCCTGATGGAGGCGGACAAGGTAATATCTTTTTAATTCCAGTATTTGACAATAAAAAAGGGGAGCGTAAAAACGCTCCCCTTTCTTTTCCTTCTACAAACCTTTATCGGACCAGCACCATCTTCTTGGCAGACTGGAAATTCCCAGCACTCATCCGGTAGATATACAACCCGCTCGCCGCCTCCTCACCCTCGCTGTCCAGTCCATCCCACACCGCAGTGTAGGTAGATGCCTGCTGAACCTC
>JAUVZD010000003.1 GCA_030602715.1 Candidatus Coatesiibacteriota bacterium | reverse complement strand
TTTCCATAAATCCTTGTTTTTGGGCGTTTTTCCAGAAATCGGTTTCCATGGCCCAATTCCTTCTAACTCCTGTCTTCTCAATCACTTCTGGCTTTTTCCAATTGGAAACCACTTTTCCAGAACTCTCGTAACACCCACAACTGGGGCTGTTTTTTACAGCTTTCCTCCAGCAAACAGAGCCGTCTACTCCGGATACAACCCCAACGCCTTATTCCAACCCTGGATGGTTTTGATGCCCTCGGCTCTATACTCCGGCAACTGAAGCGGTCTTCCCCGCCCGTCCAGGATGATGCCCACCACTCCCCCCTCCAGTTTTACATCCTCCAGCTTGCCCCCTTCCTCGCTCAGGGTAAAACCACGACCGGGGTCAAGCTCAGCCTGCGCAAACTTGCCGATGGGGCAGGGAATTAGCTTCATCTCGCCGAACTTCAACTCCCCCTTCTCCACCTTGCCGTCGGGAAGGGTAATCTTATATCCCATACAGGTGGCACCAGCCTTGCCACCACCCACCGGGGCAACACAGGTCCCCAGCCGAATCAGGCAATCCTTCTCAAAGACCTCGGTCGCCGCTTGCGCGTTGACCGTGGAGAGCACCCCCAACTGGGGCATCATAAATATTGAATCCACAGCGAGCATAGTTATCCCCTGGGGGAGAAAACCGTCTATAACCATTGCCGCCGCCTGCACCCGCCGGGGGGCGTGAGAGAGCACCCCACCGGAGCCAACCATCATATTGAGGGTCAGCAGATTAACCAGGGTCTCACCGGTGGCGGTCTGCTCAAAGGCGTCGGAGATGGTGCGCTGTTGTTGGATGCCCTTCAGCCCCACCGCCAGGGACCTATGTTGTTCCAGAGCCAACCGTAGTGCCTCCTTGGCGATGGCTTGCTCCAGCACCAGTTCACGGAGGGTCATAGGGATGGTGGTGGGACGAATCATCTTATTGCGGATGCGGTTACGCATGTCCTTTTCGTCTATGTCAAAAGGCACCCAGCGCATTATGTTGGGCAATGTAGCCTCCGCCAGCACATTACTGATGGAGTAGCTCATCCCCAGATTAGCGGAGACGGTGCGATTGAACACCCCCTGGAAGACGGAGAAGATATCGGTGGTTGCCCCGCCGATATCCACCCCGATGACCTCTATATTCTCCCTCTCGGCAATGGTCTGGATGATTGCCCCCACCGCACCGGGCGTGGGCATGATGGGCACCGCCGTCCACTCCATCAACTTCCTATAGCCCGGGGCTTGAGCCATAACATGTTCCATAAACAGTTCGTGAATCTCATGGCGGGCGGGACCCAAGTTCTCACGCTCCAGAACCGGACGGATGTTGTCCACATTGGTCAGAGCTGTCTTTCCTGCCAGGCGCTCACCAACCGCCTCGCGGGCTTCAATATTTCCGGCATATATTACCGGCAGTTCATAGCCCACCCCGAAGCGGGGTTTGGGGTCGGCGGCGCTGATAATCTCCGCCAGCTCAACCACATGGGTAATGGTTCCGCCATCAATTCCCCCGGAGAGCAGTATCATATCCGGACGGAGGTGGCGGATGGCTTCAATCTTCTGGTGGGGAAGTCTGCCGTCGTTGGAGGCGAGAACATCCATTACAATGGCTCCGGCACCCAGAGCCGCCCGCTGGGCGCTCTCTGCGGTCATAGACTTGACCACGCCGGCGACCATCATCTGCAGACCACCACCAGCCGAGGAGGTGGACATATATATCTTGGTCCCCTCCTTCTCGGTGAACTTATCGGTGATCAACTTCTGATTGCGAATCAGCTTGATGCCGGTAAGCTCCTCCACCTCTCCGACCGCGTTGAGCACCCCCCGGGTTACGTCCTCCGCCGGAGCCTCCACCGTAGTCGGCGCCTCCCCCCGCACCAACAGACGATACTCCTTCCCCCGCTTCTCAATGAGGATCGCCTTGGTGGTGGTGGAACCGCAATCTGTGGCTAGAATGCGGTCAGTGCACCTCTCCTGCTGAGCCATGAGGAGTTCGTCCTTTCATGAAGATTTATTCCATTACATAATTCCAAATTGTAACCAATAAAAAAGTTGTTCCATTATTTTTAAACTTTCGCAATCAGTTGCCTCACCTAACTCAACACCATACTTATCATAAAGTATTGCCTTTATTAGATTTTCGTAACTATCATATTTAAATAGAATATAAGCACAACCCAATTTACGTTCATATACTTTTCCAGCATATACACTTTCAGGGGACAGGACTTCGAGCGTTTCTTTAAAAAGAATACCACCAATCGCATCTGTTATTTTATCATCTGTATCATAGAATGTTAACTTTAGAATATTTCCATAGTCATCATATTTCCAACGAATTATTGCACAGCCAAAAACCTTATTTTCCTTCAACTTCTCATCAATTCCGTAAAATCCAATTTCTATTCTATTGCCATTTTCATCATATTTCCAACGAATTATTGCACAGCCAAGAACCTTATGTTCCTTCAAATTCTCATCAATTCCGTAAAATCCAATTTCTATTATATTGCCATTTTCATCATACTCACACCGCTCAATTGCAAAATAAAGATTCTCATTCTCTTTTAAGTATCCATCAATGCCATAATAGCTAATTTCAACCAGATTCCCTCGGTAATTGTATTTCTTACGCATAATGGCATAGTCTCTATCATAAGGTACTATAAGTTTTTCATTAGTTCCATAGTAGGATTCTTCAATCATATTTCCTTGCTCATCATATTTTCGGCGAAAAATTGCCATGCCTAAGTCAAAACGTTCTTTTAGTTTTCCATCTTTCTCGTGATAACTTTCTTCAATCATATTCCCTTGCTCATCATATTTCTGGCGCAAAATTGCCAAGCCTAAGTCAGAACGTTCTTTTAGTTTTCCATCTTTCTCGTAATAACTCTCTTCTATAATATTTTCTTGTTCATCGAATTCATATTTAATAATAGCTACACCATATTTTTTATGGTCTTTTAGCTTTTCTTCTTTACCATAAAAGCTTTTCTCCTCAACATTCCCGTTCTTATCATATTTCTTAATCACCTTAAAAGATTCATATATATTTTCTATTCTATTTCCATTTTCATCACAGAATATAGTTACAATCCTTCTACCTTTATCATCGAGAGTGAAGATATATTGCACAACGCAATAAATATCTTTTACTAACTGTCCTTCTTGGTTATAGTTGAACTTCGATATAGGATATCCATTTTCATTTAGTTTCAATCGAATAGAATAGACACCATTATAACCAGCTGTTGGATTATCTTGAGTATCTAAGTATATTCTATTCTCATATCCTTGTTCGTATTCTATTGAAACTTGAGCAACTTCGAAGAAAGGATCTATTGATAGATTACCACATTCAAGATATTCAACCTTTCTCAGCCTCCCGATATTGTCATATACAAAATGATAGCAATTCACCTCATCAGCTAACTCGTCATCAATAGGATATCTGCCTACTATCGAATAAGTTCCGTCCACGGTTATATGCCGGTAATAATTTGCCTTCTCCTCTGCTAAGCCTAATAACGCAAAAGAGAAAAGGAATGCGATTGTAATTAATATCCCAATTCCTATTTTCATTAATCTTGCCATGCTGAAACCGATAGATGCTACCGTTCCCCCTTACTGACCAAACCCCCGCTTCTTCGCCTCCTGCTTCTCCTTCCTCCGCCTCTTGCGCCCCTCCTTCTCCGCCTTCTTTTTCTCCTTTATCTCCCCCCAGAACTTCTCGTCATAATCCTCTATGCGCAGGAGTAACTCATCCAGATTCTTGCGGTCCTCAAGGAGTTTGCGCACATAGGTGTAGTTCCTCCAGTTGAAGATGGACTGGATGATGGGCTCCAGAAAGACCATCGTCTGGGAGCCGATGAAGGTGAAGGGGCGCGCCACCTCCAGAACGAAGACCGCCGGAGCGGTCAAATTCCGCTCCACCACCTCCTGGGCGATTCGCTCCAAAAGCTCAATCCGCTTCTCCTCGGTCAGCTCCCGAGCGGCGAAAAACTCATCCTGTTCCCGGTCCCACATAGTCCTTGGATTCAATATATCATATTACCACAAAAAAGACGCCGTCCGCAAGAAAAATAAAAGCCCCAACTATGGGGCGATAAAAGACAGCGTTACTTTGAGAAGATGGCGGGGAAAAAATTTGGAGGGAGGGATCAACCCCTCAGGGGATCAACCTCCCTCCGGCTCGCTGGTAGCAGGTCCTTTACAGGACCAAGATCCATATCTCCCTACCCAGAAATATTCTTCCCCCTTATCCGTTGAAATAGACAGGCGCCCACCACGTGGGGTTTAATGGAAAAGGAGATTTCCATCAACCCTAAAGAAGCATCCATTTCATTCACTTGTCTTGGTTATGGAATTATGATAATATTAAATATAGCCGGTGAGGACAGCCCCCTTCCCGTCTCGGCTCAGATGAGGGAGTCTCCATGCAGGTTGTCAATAGATCATCCGTAATCATCCCCACCCTTTCAATACTTCTCCTATTATTCACCTCCATTACTGTGTGGGGTCTGCGGGTAAGTGAGAGCGAACCCTCAGTAGAGATGGGGGTCGGCTTCTGTTTTGGGTTGATGCGTCCGGATGCGGACTTCAGCCTCTTCCCCGGCAACGGTGCCTGCACCGGAGGATATATCGTCTTAAAACCAATAACCCCCAGCCTGAAGACAAAGAAAGCCGCCCTCTTCCTGCAGATAGACTTCCTCTACCTGGCAAATAAGGTGGAATTCCCCCCCAGGGGTGAATATAAGGATCAGGCTATCATCCTGACGCCTTCTTTGGGACTGGAGCTCCTCCCCCACTCTCCCTTAAGCCTCCAAATTAGAGGGGGACTCGGTCCCCTTATAAGCGGTCATTCGGGAAAGAAGGACTGGCAACAGGAGGGTTACGACCTGGACACCATTCACGCTAATTTATATCTTTTCAGCGAGTTCAATCTCCAGATTAATATGGCGGAGAATCTATCCATAGGAATTTTCGCCCGAGAGGGGTGGGTTGCCGGTCGGTTGCTATACTTGGGTCTCAAGGACGCAAATGGGGGGAATCTGCACCAGGTGGGGCTAAACCTCACCATATGGGCGAGGAGATGGTGATGAAAAATTATGGCTATTCCCCCATTGTCCTGGCTGAATCAGCGACAGCATAGCGCTTCCACCACTCCGGACCACAGAGTAAGTTGAAAAACTCCCAAAATAGAGCCCGAGGGAAATATCCCCATCAATCATGTTGCCTCCCTTGACCTAAACCATCTTTAATGATATTTTATTACATAAACCCAAACATGTTCTCCTTTATCCCAAAAGATGGACTATGTTCTCCCGCTTCTTCAAATTCCAGGAGCTAGGCACCAATATGCGCATTGAGGTGGTCGCCGGACTGACCACCTTCGTCACCATGGCATACATCATCTTCGTCAATCCCCAGTTCCTCTCCTTCTTCGGCGACCCGGAAATGTCCGACATCGCCCTGCCTATCTCCGCCTCGGTGACCGCCACCTGTCTCGCCTCCGGTCTGATGTGCATCCTCATGGGCTTGCTCTCCAACTTCCCTCTAGCCCTGGCAAGTGGCATGGGCTTAAACGCCATCGCCGCTTACCAACTTGCCGCCGTGATGGGCTCCTTCAAGCCGGCTTTCGGCGTCTTCGTCATTGAGGGTTTGATCATCACATCCTGGTGCTCACCCGCTTCCGAGAGGCGGTGATGAACGCCATACCCATGTCCATGAAGATAGCCATCGGCGTGGGCATCGGCATGTTCATCGCCTTCATCGGTCTCCAAAATGGGGGCCTTATCACCCCCAGCAAGGACACCCTGATTACACTGGGCGACCCCACATCGTTTCCGGTCTTCATCGTTTTAGTGGGATTCGTCTTAACCGCAGTGCTTATGGCGAGAAAAGTGCCCGGAGCCATCCTCATCGGAATACTGTTTACCACCGTCATCGCCATAGCCGCCAACTACATCTCCGGGGTGGATGAGGCTGGCGTAGGGACGCTGGGTTTAACGGCGGGAACTGCCGTCCTGCCCTCATCGTTAATAGCCAAACCCGACTTCTCCACCTTCGGCTACTTTGACTTCTCCGTCTTCTCCTACCTGGGTATACTCGGCGCCTCCTTGACCATCTTCAGCGTAATGCTCTCCGACTTCTTTGACACCATTGGCACAGTGGTGGGCATCGGCGCCAAGTCGGGGCTTATGGACAAAAAGGGCAAGATACCCCGCCTGCGCACCATTCTCTTTGTGGACAGTCTGGCGGCGGCGCCTTCGGTGCCAGTTCGGTAACCTCCTATGTGGAAAGTGCCGCCGGGGTAGCCAGCGGAGGAAGGAGTGGAATGATGGCGGTGATCGTGGGTCTGCTCTTCTTTCTGGCTATCTTCTTCCATCCGATTATAAGCATCATCCCCCCGGAAGCCACAGCACCGGCGCTCATCCTGGTCGGCTTTCTAATGACCACTCTGGTGGTAGATATTAACTTTGAGGAAATGGACGAAGCTATCCCCGCCTTCATCATCATCATCATGATGCCCTTCACTTATTCCATAACCAACGGCATCGGCGCAGGATTTACCACCTTCACTTTCATGAAGATAATTAGTGGTCGTCTGCGGGACATCCACCCACTGATGTATGTGATTACCCTAGGTTTCCTAATCTATTTCACCATTCCCCTGCTGGAAAGGTCCTTGATGTAGTCCGCTCGTGGCATGACTTTTTCATTGATTATCTCCCACTCCCTTGTTATCATCTCACCAACATTTTCCTCAACATACCCGACCGGTGGAAGATAAAAACCGCTAAAGCCTCGGAGAGGATATGCTTTTGACCAAAAGGAAAATTCTAAAATGCTCTCTCATAATTGTTTTATCGGTGGTAGCTCTGTCCCCCACCAGTTATGCCCTCACCCCGGGGGATGAAGAACTGAGCCCCGAGGAAAGGGCTCTGCTCAAGTATATCGGTATGTTGCAGACCGGCACCGAAATTGAGCGGCGGGAGGCTTGTTACCAACTGGGTAAGATTGGCGACACCCAGGCGGTGGAATACCTTCTTAAAGCGCTAAACGACGACACCTTCTCAGTGCACCGGGCGGCGATAACCGCCTTGGGGGAGATCGGCGACACCCGGGCTGTTGAGCCCCTGGTGGAGAAACTCTGCTCACACGACGTTTGGATTCGTAAAGCGGCGATAGACGCTTTACTGCAGTTCGGCAGTGAGGCGGTAAACTCCATCCTACCCCTTCTTTCAAGCGAAAGCCCGGGGGTGAGGGAGAGTGCGGTTACCACTCTTGGGCTAATCGGAGACCCGCAGACGACGGAAGCCATCAAAGCTCTACTGCAGGACCCGGACACACAGGTAAGCCTGGCGGCGAGCAGCGCCTTAGCTCACCTGGACCAGAGTTCAGCGGTCTCCTCCCTGATTGAGAAGTCGGCTTCGTCGGACTTCTTCGTCCAGACCCAGGCAAAGCAAGCCATTCTGGAGATAGGTTCGCCGGCTCTGCCCGCCCTCATCGCCGGGCTTGAGAGCGACAATGTTGAGATACGAAGAAGCTGTGCCGATATTCTGGGCTTGATGAAAGACGAGGAAGCCATCCTCCCCCTCATCAAAGCCCTCTCCGACAGTGATGAGGTCACCCGCAGGATGGCGGCTGTGGCTTTGGGAGCAATCGGTGAGCCTGCCCTTACCTCCGTGATTTCGGCCATGGTTGAAGAAGACTTGATAACAATGATCTCCGCTGTAAATGCACTCGGCTTAATTGGGTCAGATGTGGCTACACCAATCTTGATTCCCCTGCTGGACGCCGAAACCACCTCCCTGAGAGTGGCTGCCGCCACCGCTCTGGGAAAGATTGGCGACCCGGAGGCGGTGGAAGGACTGCTTGAAGCGCTCAAAAGCAAGGAGAACGAACTGCGGGAAGCGTCAGCGATTGCTCTGGGGGAGATCGGCGACCCCTCCGCTGTGGAGGGGTTGATAGAGAAGATGAACGATAGATTTGAGAATGTCCGCAGAGCCTGTGCCTATGCCCTGGGTCAACTGGGCTCGCAGACGGCGACCGAGGTGCTACTGACCGCCCTCAAGGACCAGGATGTGGTGGTGCGCCAGAACGCGGTCTGG
This sequence comes from Candidatus Coatesiibacteriota bacterium, assembly GCA_030602715.1. Classification (GTDB taxonomy): domain Bacteria; phylum RBG-13-66-14; class B26-G2; order B26-G2; family JAUVZD01; genus JAUVZD01. The sequence continues at coordinate 182,814 of JAUVZD010000003.1, read as the reverse complement.
GCTCTGGGCGAAATCGGGGACCCGTCCACCGTTCGCCCCATAGCCATGATGATAGAGGACGACGACGAGATTACCCGCGCTCGTGTGTGGGATGCTCTAGAGAAAATTGGAACCAGCGAAGCACAGGAAATTCTTGCCGAATGGGAAGAAAAGGGCTGAACAGTTATCAAACCTTATAAAGGGGAAAAATGAGACAGCCCTATCGCCTTACATTTATCTCTCTCATCTCCCTCTGCCTTTTGCTCTTGCTCGGCTGTGGTTCAAAAGGGGATGAGAACTTCACCAATCCCGAGACCGCTCTTGCGGTTAGCAAGCTCAAATACAGCCCGGACTTAATAGAGCGGATAGAGGCTTCCTTCCAACTGGGCTCCTTAGCTGACCCGGAGACCGTTGATGTGCTGATGGAGGTTTTGCAGAATGATGAGGAAGCGGTGCAGATCAACTGTATTCTGGCTTTGGGGGAAATAGGAAATGTTAAAGCCTTTGATTTGGTCATCTCCTACTTCGGCAAGAACGACATTTTGAACGATGTTGTCTTCAAAGCCTCCGTCAAGTTCGCCAAGAAATCTGACGAAGCCCTGGAGAGATTGATCTCCATAGTGCGTGATGAGAGCCTGGGTGCGGAACTGCGCACCCTTGCGGCTCGGGCTTTGGGCTTGTCTAAAAACAAGCGAGCCCTGGATGCGCTGATTGAATTCCTGTATAGCGATGTCCCCGGTCACCACTACGCCGCCGCCGGCATTGGTCGGCTCGGTGACCCCAAAGGCTTTGACTCACTGGTTTGGGCAATACAATCTGAAGATAATATGGTGCGCAAGATGGCTGCCTTCGGTATGGGAAAACTGGGCGACGATAGGGCGGTGCCATATCTAATAAACGCACTTGAGGATGCAAACGAGAAAGTCCGTTTGCAATCCGCCAGGGCACTGGGGAACTATCCCCTGGAAGGTGTAGTGGAAGCGCTCATTCCGGTCCTGAATGATGCAAGCACACGTGTCCGCATAAGTACAATCAAAAGCCTGGGCAATCTAGGTGACCCCAAAGCGGTTACTGCCCTCACCAAACTCCTGGATGACCCCGATGAGACCATCTGCCTGCGTGCTTCCAGAGCCCTGGGAAAAATCGCCTCTCCTGAGGCTATCGGCTCCCTCAAGACAGCTTTAAGCCAGAACCCCTCCTCCAGGTTGCAGGGGGCTATTCTCTCAGCTCTCAATGAGATAAGCACTCCTGAGGCGTTGGACATCATAAACGAATACAAAGCCAAAATGAAAGACAAGAAGATGGAGGTAGAAGGAAAAACCATCTTCCTTGAAGAGGAAGAATCTGAGGACGAATTTTGACGCTCAGGAAATGAGTTAAGTCCCATACTTTTTTACAATTCGCTAAAACGCAAACCTTCACTCCTTTCTAAAAACCTATCAATATGAATCATTACAGCAAAGAAAAGATTGACAAACTGGTTAGAGAACGCAATGTGGACGAGCTGATAGAGGCATTGCAGGACCGACGTACAACCATTCGTTCTTATGCAACCAGAGCCATCGCCAACATAAAGGGCAAGAAGTCAGCTAGAGCTGTTGAGAGACTGCTCGCCGACCCTCGCCGAGAAGTGGTCCTCTCCGCCTGTGAAGCGCTGGGACGGATAGGAGAATCCGATTCTATCCCCGCCCTGATTGAGAAGCTGGGAAGCGACCGCAAAAGCATCCAAAACGCCGCTGCCAACTCACTCACACAAATGGGCAAGAACGCTGTCTCCCAACTGGCAGTGGCTATGCTTGACAGCCGCCCGCAAATCCGTGCTCTGATAGCCACTATCTTGGGCAATATCGGTAAACCCGATGTTCTAAAGATTCTCATCGTCTCCCTAGAGGATAACAACAAAGCGGTGCGCCGGGCGGCGATAACCGCCCTGGGACGTATCGGGGATTCCAGCTCTGCTGAGGAACTGACCAAGATGCTGGGCGAGTTCCCGGACGAAGCATCCTGGTCACTGGAGAGACTGGGGAAAAGCGCCATACCCCATCTGCTTTCCACCCTCCACGACCGCCGAAAGCGGGTCCGTGCCTCCTCAGCCAAAGCTCTCGGTCGCCTGAGGGGAAAAAAGGCTGTGGGAAAACTCATAGACCTCATGCAGGATGACAGCTCTATCGTTGTTCGTCGGGCGGCAGCCTGGGCTTTAGGTGAGATCGGCGATATCCTTGCGGTCATCCCCCTCCTGCGGGCACTGACCGATATCCACGAATCCGCCGCCAAAGCGCTGGGTAAGCTGGACAACAAACACGCAGTCAGCTTCCTGTGCAAACACCTGGAGAATGATGAAGAGTATTTCCGCAGTCTGGCTGCCTGGGCTCTGGGGGAGATAGGAAACCCCCAAGCGATACCCGCATTGGCAAAAAAGCTGGACGATGCCGACCCTGAGGTGCGAAGGAAGGTGGCAGTGGCTCTCGCCCGAATCGGCACCCCGGGAGCCTTGGAGATACTGATGGTCAAAGACACCCCCGAAACCCGTCAGGCTTTCAATATGGAGGAGGTATTGGGGGTGACACCTCCGCCCCCCACCGACCGAAAGTCCAAAAAATGGTTGGAGAAGTGGCTTGAGAAGAGTTGATCCTTCCCCCACCTTACTTACCCGGTAATTTCCACCGAAGAGAGGGATTGTAAAAGTAAACTGAATTCTATATTCTATTTTAACCCCATATCACTGTTCTTGCTAATAAACCACATCACCGACCGCTACTACGGCGACTTCTTCTCCGAGGACAACCCCAAAAAAAACGGCGCGGTCTACCAACTCAGGCTGGCGGTGATAGCCTGTTAATAACTTGCAATCCCTGAGAGAGCTATGCTACAATCCCTACGCCGCCCGCAGGCGGCAAATTTTCTAAACCCATATCCTGAAGGACACGCCCTTGAAGCTACCCCTCCTATCAACCATGTCCATACTGCTGTGCGCCTTCTTATGTCTGGGGCTTTCTCAAGCCGGTGAATTGGAGGAGGCTATTAAAACTGCGCAGGAAGGCAAGACCCCCGAGGAGCGCCTGGCGGGAATTGAGATACTTGCCAAATACGATGACCAGCAAACCACCACCGTTCTCATTGGAAGGCTCTGGGACCAGGACGAAGCGGTTCGGTTAGCGGCGGTGAAAGCCCTGGAGAAGAGGGGCTGGAAACCACCTTCTGAGCCGATAGAGGCGCAGTATCTCATCGCCAAGAAGGACTGGGTAAAAATCCCCGAGCTGGGCGAAGACGCCCTGAATTCATTGGTCAAGGCGTTGAAACTCCCCCAATCGGATGTGCGGGAGAAGGCGTGTTGGGCTTTAGGAGAGATAGGCGACCCTTCGGCGTTGGAACACCTGCGGAATATCTATCGCCACGACAAGAGCCCACAGGTGCGTATGGCGGCAAAATCTGCTATGGACAAGATACAAGCTCAGGTTCTGACTGAGCAGAAAAAGAGAGAGGAGCGTCCTTTTATATTATATTTGATAATCGGCGCTCTGGCGGTAATATTGCTCATCATGTTCGTAAGCCTCATTCGTTCTCGGAAAAGATAAGACAAGGTCAAACCATCACCAATCACCTATAACCATATAATGATTTCACAGAAAGAGTGAAGTTAAAAAAAGGAATCGGCGATGAACAGGCAGATTACAGTCATGCTGGCAGCAGTTCTGACGATTGCGCTTATCAGCGGTTCTGTCTGGGCTTTCAAAGTGGGCCAGTTCCAGCTCGGTGGGGGATTATATATCGGGGTCAGCAAGTTCAGCAGGGAACTGGATGCCGACCTGCCCATCGCTCCGGGAGTTGAGCTCATATTTAAGGGAGAATGGATAGGAAATCCGCTAAAACATCTCTTCTCCCTAAAGGCTGAGATTGGCTTGGGCGTTACCAAGACCAAGAAGGACGCCGAGGTGGAAAATTTCATAGAGAACACATATATCCCTCTTCACGCCACCATCTACGCCACCATCTTCCCCAGGGCAAAGGTGCATCCTTATCTCGGCTTCGGCGGTGGTCTCCTGGCATGGAATATCAAAACCGACGAAACCATCCTCTACCAGACCAACTTTAATATCACCACCCACTTCGCTTTAGGAGCGGACTACTATGTCTCCAGCCATCTGCTACTTGACCTTGGCATCAAGTTCCACTTCATCCTGGGTGACCTGCGCCAATTCAACACCGATAACCGGGAGCCTATCTTCAGACGCAATGGATGGTATGTGCAGTTTGGTCTGGGAGCAGCGATATTCTAGAGGTTGAGGAAAAGTGACCAAGCCGAGTAAAAACAGCTCCGATAAGTCAAGAGTCCGCCGTGGGTTTAAAATCAGCGCCTACGAGCTCAAGCCCCCCAGGCGGGGATACTTCATCCAGACATATTTCGTCATCGGCATGGCAATAATTGCTGTGTTAATGTTCACCTACAGTCAACTGGTCATCAACCGCCTGAAGGAGGAATATAAGAAGACATCCACCGCTTACGCCATCGTCTCCTCCATGCTCATATCCTCCAAGGTTGAGGAGGTAACCGACAAACTGGCTTCGGATATCGGCGAGACCATGAACTTCCCCTCAGTTTTGACCGACAACGAAGGTAACTACATCGCCGGAAAGAATTTGGGCTTTGAGATTGACGAGAATGACCCGCAGGACTTGGAGCGAGTGAAAGAGCTGATAGCCAAAATGGATTCCGCCAACGACCCCATCCCCATCATCCGTTATCATATGAATCCCAACACCCGCGAGCTTATGGAGCAGAAAGCGTTCCTATTTCACTACCAGGAGCCGGCGGTCATCACCCTGCTAAAGTGGTTACCTGTGGCTCAGATCGCCCTGGTGATAGCCTTCATCCTCATCGGCGTGCTCACCTACCGTGGCCTTAAACGGGGGGAACAGTCCGCCCTGTGGGCTGGTATGGCTAAGGAGACCGCCCACCAACTGGGCACCCCCACCTCCTCCCTTTTTGGATGGCTGGAACTCCTTCGGGATGTGGACTACTCCGCCCTGAAGAAAAGCGACCAGGAGCTGGTGAAAACCGCATTGAAGGAGATCGGCTGGGATGTAAATCGCCTGCGCCGTATCGCCGAGCGTTTCGGCTCCATCGGCACCCGCCCCACATTGCGCAATGCGGACTTAGTGGGCTGCGTGCGCCGAGCGGTGGACTACTACCGCACCCGCTTTGACTTTGAAGCCAAGGGCGTCGCCATAGCGGAGAAATATCCTCCCCAGCTCGTCCTACCTATAAACACAGAGCAGATAGGCTGGTGCTGTGAAAACCTGCTCAAGAATGCGGTCACCGCCATAAGCGGCAGAAGCCACAGCAACATCCGCATCAGCATAGAGGAGGACACCAATCGCGATGAAGCCCTGATTGAGATCAGCGACGACGGCGTGGGCATCCCCTCCTCCACCTTGCGCCACATCTTCGAGCCCGGCTTCACCACCAAACGCCGTGGCTGGGGCATGGGTCTCTCCCTGGTCAAGCGTATAGTTGAGGAATATCACGCCGGTCGGATAGAGGTAAGCTCCAGTGAGGGCATCGGCACTATCTTCATCCTCCATCTGCCCCTGGGCAGAGGGAAAAAATAAGCAGACTAAGGGAAAACCTTTGGGCACACACAAACACAGGCTGATACTGGCATTGAAGACCACCCACCAGGTCATCGGCGGGGAAAGAAAACTTCTGCAGGAGGGCATCACTGTGGAGGTCATCCCCAAACCCCAGACCATTCATGGGGAATGTGGCGTGGTGCTCTCCGTCCCCTGGGAGGAGGGAAGGGAGGCTTTGGGGTTGTTAGTTGACCTGGGAGTCTCCATCACCAACCTCTACCTTGATGACGGCGAAAAGCTTCAAGAGGTGGAGAGGCAGGCTGTTATCAACCCTGGGGATGAAAAAGATAAAAGTTTGGGGGCAGAAAAGTGATTGCCGATTCGCTCTTTTGTGTTAAAATTCCCGACAGACGGGAAAATCCTCCCCCAACCGTTCTGAGTGTGGAGAGATGATTGAGAACAAGAAAGAGGCGAAGATACTTGCCAGAAATATAATCGCCGACCTGATCTCGGAGATTGGCAAGAAAGAGGTGAACGAAGCCAAGAAAATGGGAATGGCTACCTCCATCTACGCCTCCCAGATTGCAAATGCCAAGGAAAAGTTCCTTGCCCAGATCTCCCCCGAACTGACAGACGCCCCGGATATATTTGAGGTGGAGATCTCCAAACAATTTATGTAACCCGATGAATCATGCAAAAATATGTGTGCCGAGCTTTAAATTTCAGGCTCGGCTCATCACTTAATGGGCAAGAGACCGCCGAAATTACTTGAGATTTGCACACCCCTGTGTTAAAATTATCTATTAATGGCAAAACGCTGGTCTGAGAAATGGCAAAGGGAAAGAAAATAAAAAAAGCCGAGGACGCTTACAACGCCGAGTCCATAAAGGTACTCAAAGGGCTTTCGGCGGTGCGTAAGCGTCCGGCTATGTATGTCGGCACCACCGGACCCAGAGGTCTCCATCACCTGGTCTATGAGGTGGTGGACAACGCCATTGACGAAGCCCTTGCCGGCTATTGTAAAAATATCGTGGTCATCATCCACAAGGACAACTCCATAACCGTGAAGGACGACGGGCGGGGAATTCCGGTGGAGGAGCACCCCACGGAGAAGAAGAGCGCCCTGGAGGTGGCTATGACCATGCTCCACGCCGGGGGGAAGTTTGACGGCAAGATGTATAAGGTCTCCGGCGGACTACACGGCGTGGGGGTCTCGGTGGTCAACGCCCTGTCCGAATGGATGGTAGTGGAGGTGGGGCGCAGAAAGCTCCTCCATCGTCAGAGATACAGCCGGGGAAAGCCGCAGGGTGGGGTGAAGAAGGTGGGAAAGGTGAACGCCAGCGGCACCATCGTCACCTTCATGCCGGATAAGGAGATATTTGACGAGGTCAAGTTTGACCGTGATCTGCTCTCCGACCGCTTCCAGGAATTAGCCTACCTGACTCCGGAAGTCTCCATCACCTTCATAGATGAACGGCTGAAGAACGCCGATAAGCGCAAACAGGTCTTCCACTACGAAGGAGGCGTGGACGCCTTCGTCCGTCAACTGAACAAGAACAAGGACCCCCTCCATCCCAAGCCCATCACCTTCCACACCACCGGCGAGGATGTTCACACAGACGTCTCCCTGCAATACACCACCGGCTACTCCGAGAATATCTACTCCTTCGCCAACAATATCAACACCACCGAGGGGGGCACCCACCTGACCGGCTTCAAGACCGCCATCACCAAGGCGGTCATAGACTATGCGCTAAAGAGCAAGCTGCTCAAGGCGGAGACCAACCTCACCGGCGAGGATGTCCGCGAGGGGCTGACCGCGGTCATCTCCGTTCGCCTGCGCAACCCCCAGTTTGAAGGACAGACCAAGACCAAGCTGGGCAACAGCGAACTGCAAGGTCTGGTCTATTCCCTGGTCTACGACAAACTGCGGGATTTCCTTGATGAGACCCCCCGGGTCTCCAAGAAGATAGTGACAAAGGTGGTGTCCGCGGCTCGCTCCCGTGCCGCCGCCCGCAAGGCACGGGAACTCACCCGCCGAAAGACCGCCCTGGAGTCCGGCACTCTGCCGGGTAAGTTAGCCGACTGCTCCTCACAGGACACCGAGGTAACCGAGCTCTTCCTGGTGGAGGGGAACAGCGCCGGCGGAAGCGCCAAACAGGGCAGAGACCGCAGATTCCAGGCGATTCTGCCCCTGCGGGGAAAGATACTCAATGTTGAAAAAGCCCGCATGGACAAGATTCTGCACAATGAGGAGATAGGCACCATCATAACCGCCCTGGGCTGTGGCATCGGCGACGAGTTTGATGAGAGCAAACTCCGCTACGGCAAGCTGATCATCATGACCGACGCCGACATTGACGGCGCCCACATCCGCACCCTCCTGCTCACCTTCTTCTTCCGCTACATGAAAGAGCTAATCAACGCCGGACGGGTCTATATCGCCAACCCACCGCTCTACCGCATCTCCTACGACAAACAGCAGAGATACCTGTTCAGCGAGGAGGAATTGCGCACGCTGGTGGCAACACTTGAGGAGGAGCAGAAATACACCCTTCAGCGCTACAAGGGTCTGGGGGAGATGAACCCGGAACAGCTGTGGGCCACCACCATGGACCCCGAACGCCGCACTATCCAGCAGATATCCATAGAGAGCGCGGTGAAGGCGGATAAAATCTTCACCACTTTGATGGGCGACAAGGTGGAGCCCCGCCGAAAATTCATAGAGGACCACGCCACCGAGGTCAGGAATCTGGATGTGTAATGGGGGTGTATATATGAATAAAAGGAAATGCCAGAAAAGTATTTTGCGGACCATTCATTGAAAAAAACAATAATTATGTTGATCTCTGAGAAATAAAATGTTACAATATAAATAAAAGGAGGGGATTATGATATATAAAAAAATCATTGATGACATAAAAGAAACATACCTTAGAAATTCTTTTCCTTGGGTTATTGGTTTTTCAGGTGGAAAAGATAGCACAGCATTATTGCAATTTATATTTTATGCACTTAAAACATTGCCAGGGAACAAATTGAAAAAAGAATTACATGTAATATCTAATGATACACTAGTTGAAAATCCTATGATAATTGAATATATTGATAAACAGTTGATGTTTATTAAAAAAGCAGGGAAAGAACAGCTTTTCAAACACAATCCTCTCTTATTTAATGTTAAAAAAGTCACACCTAAGATAGAAGATACTTTTTGGGTTAATTTGATAGGAAGAGGTTATCCATCGCCAAATAGGTGGTTCCGGTGGTGTACAGATCGTCTTAAGATTAAACCTACGAATGATTATATAATAAATACTTTTGGGAATTCTAAAACAGTGATTGTTATACTTGGAATTAGAAGTTCTGAATCAGCTAATCGTGCTATATCAATTAGAAATCACAGAAAGGGTGGGCGTTACTTAAAACACAAATCACGCAATTTAAAAGTCTTCGCTCCAATAGCAGATTTATCAAACAATGATGTATGGGCATATCTTCTAACATCACCAAATCCGTGGGGTTATGATAACCACAATCTCCTCAATTTATACCGTAACGCTTCTAGAGGAGGAGAATGCCCATATGTAATAGATATTAAACAGCAGAGTTGTGGTAAATCAAGATTTGGTTGTTGGGTGTGTACTGTAGTTGATAAAGATGTTTCAATGGAAAATATCATCGACAACGGAGAAGAAAAAATGCAAATACTTTTGGATTTTAGAAATTGGCTTTTTGATATACGCCAACAAAAAAACCAATATGTCCCTAAAAGTGTAGAAAATAAAGTAAAATTTGGAGCTTTTTTGTTAAGAACACGATTGGAAATTTTAACAAAATTGCTAAAGATCCAGGAATCTTTGAATTTCGATTTAATATCAAAAGAAGAATTAGCTTACATAAATTACTTATTAAAAATTGAGTACAAAACGGAAGCAATTGATGGAATGAAACAATTTAAATTTAGGCTAGCAAATGGCAAAAAATATACAGCTATATCTGATTATAATATCATTACTTCTCCCCGGAAAAGATTAGGTCCATTACATTTGGGGGAATGTAAATTATTGAAAGTAAGAAAAGCTTCTCCTCTTTACTTAGATTCTAAACGAGTAATGTACTATGAAGAGAAACAATTATAAAGACATAAAAGTATCATCAATAACTCTAGACCATTTAAGCCGTGGTGTTTATAGGAGTAGTGCAGCAGTTTTAAAAGAATTAGTAAATAATTCATACGATGCTGGTGCAACAGAAGTAAGGATTAGTCTTAATTTCCCTTATTTTGATTTTATATCTTGTGTTGATAATGGCGATGGAATGACAAGAAATGAATTTGAAAGGTATTTTGTTAAAGAAGGAATAGGAAGTTGCGTAAAAAGAGCTGGTAATATAGAAACTGGCAGATTTAAACGGCCAATAATCGGTAGATTAGGAATAGGAATGATATCTATTGGACAGATTTGTAATAGTTTTTTCATGGAGTCTCATTATTTTGAAAATGGTGTAGGTAAAGCTTTTAAAGCGCACATTATACTTTTAGACACAGAAATACCGAAAATTAAAGATAATCTGAAAAATGGAAAACAAAAGGAAATAAAAGTTGGTACTTGGTTATTGGATGAAATTGAATTTGACAAACGTAAGAAGGGTTTCCGGATTTATTCAAAAGATGTACGCTCTACTTTTAAAAAAGAGATGAAAAAGGGTTTACCGGATGATTTATGTAAAAAGAATATTAATAGAATACCCTTTAAACAAGAAGACTTACAAACCAGGTTTTTTGACAAAAAGAAATCCATACAGGAATGGAAATCGTATCTTGAAACTATATGGGAATTATCTATTCTTTCACCTTTACCCTATTTTGGAAGTTCTGACAATTTCCCAATCAATATTAGTTCTTTTAATAAAGTTGAAATGGATGAAAATGAAAGAGAGGATTTTCAAAGAGCAAAAGAGTTTATAGAAGAACGCCAAAAGACATTTTTATCTTATAATTTCAGAATAATATTTGAAGGTATAGATTTACGCCGATTAATAATACTACCCAGTGAAAGAAAGAATGATATTATTCCCAGGTTATATTTTATAAATTTTGACCAGATAATTGGTAATGAACGTTTGAAATTTTCTGGTTACTTGTTTGCCCAAATACATAGAGCAATTAGACCATTAGAAATAACTGGAGTTCAAATAAGGCTTAAAGAAGTGGGGATTGGAGTTTATGACCAAACATTTTTGAAATTTTTTAGAAAAATTCCAACTGTAAAAGAAAGGTGGTTATCAGGTGAAATTTTCGTTGATGAAGGGTTAGAAGATGCTTTGAATATTGATAGAGACAGCTTCAATGAACATAATGAACATTATAAAAAGTTAAAATTTGAACTACATCAAGAATTAAATGAAATTTTTTCTAAAATAAGTTCGATTGCAGATAAGAGTCAAGAAAAAAAACGACAACGAAAAGAAAAAAAATTTAAAAAGGATCTAAAAGACATTATATATAAACATTCAAACGGAAAATATAAACTATTAGAAAAAGCACTTAAAAGAGATGAACCCATAATTAAAGTTAATGAAGAAAAAGGTGAGATAATTTTAAATACTTCTTCACTTCCTTCAACAAGAAAGAGAGTGAAATCAATAATTAGAGCAGTAGAACTTACATATTCAATCGCTGAGCAAATTGCAGAAGATGAAGAAGAGAGGCATAATATTTTTCAAGATATATTAATACAATTTATGGAGGTTCTATTGTGAAAAATGACTATCCAAACATAGATTATTGGGAATATATTGAAAAACATTGTGTTCGATACTACGGTTGGTTACCCGCTAGTAAAAAGTTCAAAAAAGAGAACCAGAAGAAAATATTAAAGTATTTCACACTCTGTGCAAGGGAAGGTATAGATATATTTATGTTAGAAAAAGCAAAGATCTTATTTAGAGATAGTGATGGTTATTTAATTGATGTACACATATGCGAATCTGATCAATCTGCAGCAGCTGATATTGATAGAGATGTTCGTCCACCATTAAATGCTGGTCTCATTGTTGGAGAACTACAGAAAATACTTAATTTTGAAGAATCCGAAGAGGTTGAAATGCAATTACGAAAAGATGATACAGATGTCGACTCAATTGAAATTCGAGATTATGTATATTATAAAAGCAAGAATAAAGAATTAGAAAGTTTATTTCCGTTCGATATCATTAATTTTGATCCATACGAGTGCCTAGTTAATACTATCTTTGAGGACAATGAAATGTATAAAGCCTACAATAAAATATTCACACTTCAAAAGGGGATAAACTCTTTCTTATTATTCTTAACAACGGATTTTTCTGAAATACATAATGATGTTGAAGCAAATTTCAAACGAGATATTTCTAAAAACATTTATAATTACCCAAAATTAGAAGAATTATTATTAAAAGAATATGGAACAGCATTGTATGATGAAATAGAAGAATTGAAGAGGCGGGTTTTTGGTTTCGCAAAAACTTTTATTATCTCATCGGCAAAAGATAATGGTTGGAACTGTGAACACCATGATATTTATGTGTACGAATATTACAAGAAACCAAAAGAAACGAGAATGCTAAACTCGGTTGTAAAATTTACAAAAACAGACAATAACGGTGAAAATACAAAATATATAAGTGATCTAAAGAAAATAATCTTGAACACACCAAAATATTTTTCGTCTGATAAGGCAAGACAAAATGAAAAAGTAATTAAGGATTTGGAAGAATTAAAAATCTATAGCAATCAGGTTAGAAACGAATATAGACATAAGTAAAAACCATCATACATTTATATCATTTTAGGTCTATTACGGATTGTCCCCCCCTCTACCTCCCCTCCACTACCCTTATCTCCTCCTCGGTCAGCCCATACAGCTCATAGACCAGATTGTCTATCCGCCTGTCGGTGGCGTCTATCCGGCGTTTGAGGGCTTCACTAAATGCCCTGCCCCCCTCTACCTCCCCTTCACCAGATGCCTTTCAAACGACCTAGCTGAGCGCATGGTGTTTGCAGTTTCCACTAGATTGTCATCAACCACAATCTTATTGAACCAATTTTCACATGCAAAGGTAGAACTTGAATGCATCACCTATTTTCTTCAGGGGATTCATCAGATGGAACAAGCGGTTCAATAAGAGGAATAAGCACAGGAATATCCTTTTCAACTACCTCCCATACTTTATCTGGGTTTACACGGAAATACTCATGTATCAGTCTATGTCGCATCCCGATTATCCCTTTCCAGGGAATTTCCGGGTGTGACTCAGTAAATTGTGTTGATATTTTTCTCGCCGCCTCCCCGATGATTTGTATCAACCGCATTATGGCATGCTGCATCATTTCATCCGTTCGGAACTGCTCTAGGGTCGTATCTTTTGTAAATTGAAGAATCTTTCTCGACGCCAGAAGCATATCCAACAAATATGCATCATCCCTCCACATATATCGGCTCCTCGGTTTGCAGGATGTGCCGGCGTCGGATATAGTTCTCGCTTGCTTCAATCGCCTCACGTTCAACTAAATCCACCTCCCGACCGAGGATACCCGCAAGCTCCTCCTGCATATTCACTAAGTCAAGAAGGCTCCAATGGGCATCCTCATTGAAGCTCACCATCACATCCACATCGCTTTCCCCACTAAAATCCTCCCTGAGAACTGAACCGAAAAAGGACATACTGCGTATGCGATATTTCCTGCAAAACTCGGTTATCCGTTCCTTATCAACCTGTATATGCGGATTCATATTCAATTCCTCACCTCATTATTAGAAAAAAATCATTGCTTTTCAATACATAATTCCCCTCCCCTACCTCCCCTTCACTAGGTGCCAAAAAAACCTCCTCGCCGACTTCAGGGTGCGGAGCGCCTCCTGGGGCTTTAGACAGCTCTGCAGGAGCTTTCTCAGTAGATAGCTTGGCGCCAGGTAGAAGCGCCTCCTTGCCGAATCGCAGAAGCGCACCAGGTCGTCGCTGGTCAAGCCCGGGCGGGAGACCACGCAGTTATGCCCCCCTTCCTCGTTCAGCCACTCCGAGTAGCTCCGGGCGGTTATGTAGCCGTGTTCCAGAGCCCACTTATGCAGGCGGGTGCCGGGGTAGCTCATCACCGGAAAGAACTGTGCCGTGTCCGGCTCAAGCTTCATGGCGAAAGCCATAGTCTTCTCAAGAGTGTTCCTGTCTTCTCCCGGGTTTCCCACCATGAAACAGCCGTGGATGAGTATGCCCGCCCGACGAGCATCCCGGAAAAAGCGCTCTATCTGCGCCAGATTCGTCCCCTTGCCGATGTTGTCCAGCACCCCCTGGTCCCCGCTCTCTATTCCCACGCACATCAGACGACAGCCGGCGGCTTTCATCGCCCGCAGGGTATCATAACCGATGTCCACCCGGGCGTTTGCGGAGAAGGGCATGGAAAGCCCCCTGCGCACCATCTCCTCGCAGAGGGCTTGAGTCCGCCCCTGGTCTATGGTGAAGGTGTCGTCCTCAAACATCAACTCGCTCAGGGGCTGGAAGGTGCGTTTGATATAAGCGATCTCCTCGCAGATGTTGTCTATGGAGCGGGTGCGATAGAGATGACCGGTGAAAGTCTGCGGATAGACGCAGTAGATGCACCGATTGGGACAGCCCCGCGCCGAGAGGATGGTAACCATGGGATGTTTGCTGTGGGCGTAGAAATAATCTGTATAGTTGAGATGCTTCTTATAGACCGGGGTTGCGAAGGGCAATTCATCTAAATTGCGCAATAAGGGTCGCCGTCCGCCCCCGCCAAAGGCGGGGCTAAGCTTTTTACCTTTGCGCAGTATTGCCCCCACCAGACTCCGCGGTCTCTTTCCTCTGGCGAGGGCTTCGGCAAGCTCGCAGGTGGTCAGCTCATACTCGCCGAGCGCCACCCCGTCCAGTTGGGGACAGAGCTTGAGCACTTCGTGGCCCAGAGCGGAGACATGGGGACCCACGGCAAGGATGAAGGCATCGGGGAATTTTGCATCAAGCCTCCTCACCCACTCCAGGTCGTTCTCTATGCTGGGCGTGGAGGTGGCGATGACGACCAGCGACGGTCGGCTCCGCTTCATATACTCCGCCAGCCTCTCCTCCCCGCCGGGGACCACGCCGTCTATCAGAGTACATTCGTAACCCCTCTCCTCCAGTAGGGCGCAGGCATAGGAGAGCCACATGGGATAGTAGAGCGTCCCGCTTTTGGTGACCGCCGGACTGCGCTGTTCACGGGAGAAGCGGGGCAGGAAGGGGGGATTTAGTAAAAGTATCTGCATCTATTAAAGACCCAGAACCTCGCCGATGATGATTACATGAGTGCGGTCGGGAAATATGGAGTATTCCTGAATGAGGGTATAGTTACAGATTCTACGCTCGGAGCGGCAGTCTGTGCAGACGGTGTCGGTTGCGCAGGGCGTAGGCAACTCCAGCCGTTTGGCGTTGGCGGGAGCGGCATACAACCTGATTCGTTCCAAGCCTTCGGGAATATCGGCAACGATCTTGTTATAGCCCACCAGATGGATGACCTTCTGCGGACCGTAGCAGAATGCGGACACCCGATTGCCGGTGCCGTCCTGGTTGATGAGAATCCCGTCCAGGGTGATGGCATTACAACCGCTCACATAGACTTCAGCCTGAGTGCCCAGAGTGCGGCAGCGTAGAGATTCCTCCCGGTCAATTCCCCGCTCATACTGGTTATGAAGATTGTAATTGCCGGAAACCAGAGCATCCAACAGCCCAATCTGAGTGACGGTCATACTTCCCCCCAGACCCACCTCACTGCCCTCAGGAATCAAAGAGAGGGCGAGTTTGCAAGCCTCATGGCCGTCTTTTGCATAGTAACCGTTCATCTGTCGTCCCTTTAAGCCGGCGATCACCTGTTTTGCCCGCTCCCCAGCATACCAGGCACATATCTCTTCAAAATCAGCCATAGAATCCCTCCTCATCCACAACTATTTCCTCCTTCTTCCCAAAATCAATGAGACTATCAATATAAAGAACACCGCACCGATTATCCCCCAGACCAAGGGAATCTGTTTGGAGCCGATGGTTGGTGCGAAGAGCTCGGGAAGATTGAAGCTGGAGACCAGAAAACTTCCCAACACCGCACCGATAAACCCGATGGCGACGGTCACCAGACAGCCCTTACGGTCAAAGCCGACGATGAGCTGAGCTATGAGTCCGATAACGAAGGCTACAGCGAACAGTATAACCAACTCTATAAAAGTCATTACCCCTCCTGTGGATACCTGGAGAATACATATTATGATTTTCCAAGGGGATTGTCAAGGCAGGGAAGAATATTACCCTCACCTGATTCTAGATAAAATCAGCCATATATTGAAATGTAGCTATTTCCCTCTGACCATTTTAATGATAGAATACACTAAAGAGGGAATACCCCGGACATCTTCTACATTATCACACCTTAAAAGCCCCGCAATAATCACCACCCCGCCAAAGGCGGGGTTTTTCGTTTGACTTTCGCCCCTGCCTGCCATAAGATTGAATAATGGTGTCTATCGGGACAGATTCCCATTCCCCCATCAGGGTTCTGTATCTGGAGACCGGCGACCAACTATACGGCGGTCAGCGCTGTCTTCTGGAGCTGGTGGAGTTCATGGAGGACTCTGGTAGAGTTGAGTGCTGGCTTGCCTGCCCCCCGAACTCGGCTCCAGCCAAAAACGCACCCCTGCCCGGGGAGCGGATACTCCCCTTTCCCCTTAATACCAATCAATTTGCCGAAGCGGACCCCTTCAAGAAGCTGATATTACTGGCAAGAGCGGTAGCCTGGCTTTATAGAGCCCTAACCGATATAGAGCCTCATCTCATCCACGCCAACACCTTCCTCGCCTGGCAGGCGGCGGCTCTCACCAAGATATTTCGCACCTTCCCCCTGATCGCCCATAAACGAGACCTCACTAAAAGAAGGGTCATCACCCACATTACCCTCATCCTGACCGATGCGGTCATCTCCATCTCCCCGGCGATAACCAAGCTCTTCCTGAAATCCTTACACCATAAAAAAATCTTCACCATACACGACGGCTTACCCCTAACAACCGACCGACTCCCTGAAGCCAAGCCCCGCAGTGTCGTCTTCGCAGGCGACCACCCCTCCCTCTCCGACCCGCAAAGCAAGTTGATCGGCGTCGTCGGCAACCTGCACCATTTGAAGGGACAGGACCTGGTCCTGCAATCCGCCCCGGAGATCCTCTCCCAGGTGCGGGACTCCCACATTCTCTTTATCGGCGACTACTATGGCTCGCCCAGAGAGAGAACCAGGTTTCGCCGTAGGTTGGAAGAACTCGCCTCCCAACCGCAACTTGCAGAAAGGATTCATTTCCTCGGTTTCCGAGAGGCTTTCCCGGACTACATCGCCAACCTGGACCTCCTGTTAATCCCCTCCCGAGAGGAGGGCTTGGGCAGAGTGATCTTTGAGGGGCTCGCTTGCGGAAGGTCGGTGCTGGCAAGCAGGAGCGGGGGACCGGAGTATCTAGCCTCCAAAGGCTGTCCCATCACCCTCTTCAACTTTGACGACAGGGAGCGGATGGTAAAAGCGATAGTTGAGATTCTCCAGACCAAGCCGACGAAAGCGGAGAGAAAACGGTATCTTCGCTTCCTTGAGGAATATGGTCTTATCTCCTACTCCGGTGGACGCACCCTGGAGCTCTATCGTCAGGTGCTGTCAAAGTATCACCCCGAAAGTCCAAGTGTGGTATAATAATATCCAAAAAGACGCCTAATCCGCTTTGAAGGAAACCAATATGACCGAGAAATTTGAGGGAACGGAAGGTAAAGGGAAAAGGTCATCGTCTGAGGAGACCACCAGGGGGAGGAAGGCACGCCGGGCAAAACCGCCGGCTGAGTTTCTGGAATGGGGGAGTCTGCCTTATCGTATCGGGATGGGCTACGACTCCCACCGATTTTCTGAGGGAAGGAAGCTATTCCTGGGCGGGGTAAAGATTGACCATCCCAAGGGGCTTCTGGGACACTCTGACGGGGATGCGGTTCTCCACGCCCTCATTGACGCACTGCTCGGCGCCTCGGGGCTTGCGGATATCGGACAGCAATTCCCTCCCGACGACCCACAGTATAAGGATATTGACAGCTTCTCCCTTCTTCTTCAGGCGGCTGAGATGATAGACAAGCAGGGATATCGCAGTGTCAATGTGGACATCACCATAATCACCGAGGAGCCTAAGATTTCTCCGCACACCCCGGCAATGCGCAAGAGAATAATGGAGGCGCTGGACCTGGAGCCGGAACAGGTGAGCATCAAAGGGAAGAGCAACGAAGGCATGGGATTCATCGGTCGGGGGGAGGGCGTAGCGGTTATAGCCTCGGCGTTGCTCTTCAAATATAAGAACCGACCAGGATATAAAAATTTAGTGAGGTGAGCGCAATGGGCGATGTCAAAAGTCATAATATTAGATGGGGAATATTCCTGCTCATTCCAGCATTGCTGGTGAGCCTTCTATACTCCCCCTCAACAAGCTTTGCAGATACGGTTACCGCATCCATCTGCAAGGAGGCAAGGGAATATTTCAAGCGGGCTCAGAAGGCTTTTGAAGCCGGAAATTACCAGACCTCTGCTGAGTATTTCCGCAAGGTGCTGGAGCTTGAGCCGGACCTCACCGTGGCTCAGGAATGGCTGGACACCTGCCTCATCCAGATCGCTTACGATGAAGGGGTGGAGCTTGCCAACTGGTTTGAGTATGAGCTGGCGGTGGAGAAATTCAAGGAGGCGCTGCATATAGACAACACTCTGATGGAGATCCATGATTGGCTGGCATTCTGCTATGTGAACCTGGGTATGGACCAGGAAGCCATAGAAGAGTATAGGATGGTAACCGAGCTGAAGCCCACTGTGGACAATCTGGTCAACCTGGGCATCACCCAGTATCGTCTGGGCTACCTGGAGGAATCGGAGGTCAGCCTGCGCAAGGCTTTGGAGCTTGATGCAGAAGACGAGAATGCGGTCAACAACCTCACCCTGGTGCTATTGGAGTTGGGCAAGATCAAGGAGGTGGATAGAATCTCCCGGGAGGCGATAAGCAGAAACCCGGGCAACTACACCGCCTACAACAATCTGGGCATCGCTTTGATAGAACAGTATCGTTTTGAGGAGGCGGTGGACGCCCTCTCCATGGTCATCAAGAAGCGCCAGGACTTCGCCGAGGCCCATTTCAGTCTGGCTTGCGCTTATCTCGGTCTGGATGAACTGCAGAAAGCCGGCGACCATTACTCCGCCTACTTACAGTACGGCGGAGGAGATCCCAATAAAGAACAGGAGGCGATAAACTTCCTCTTCCAGGTGGACCGCTACTACGAGGTTCCCATAGAGATGCGTTTCAAGGAAGAATAGAGTGCGATAATGAGTGGTGAATACATAATGGGCGCAAACGCCGTCGTCGCCGCCCTCCGTGCCGGACGGCGGCGCATCTTTGAGCTCTATATCCTACCGCAAGCGAAAAGCACCGTCCTCCGAGAAGCTGAGAATTCAGCCTCCGAGAAAGGCGTGCCGGTAATAGCAAAAAGCCGCGAGGAGCTGACCGACATATGCAACTCCTCAAACCACCAGGGCATCGTCGCCAGAGCGGAACCTTTCCCCTACATCGGTCTAAAAGAGCTGCTTGATTCTTCAGCCAAGAAGCCCCCCTCACCCCTGCTTATCCTGGAGGGGATAGAGGACCCTCAAAATCTGGGCGCCATCCTGCGCTCGTCGCTTGCCTTTGGCAGCGGTGGGGTGATACTGCGCAGAAGGCGAGCGGCAAGCCTCTCCCCGACGGCGCTCAAAGCGGCAGCAGGGGCGGCGGAGTATCTGTCCATCTGCCGGGTAGCCAACATCAACCAGACAATAGACAGGGTTAAAAAGGCCGGCTTCTGGGTGGTGGGGCTCTCCGCAAACACCTCCGAATCCATCCTTGATTTCAAAAGCGCCTATCCTTTGGCTCTGGTGTTGGGCTCGGAGGGGAAAGGGCTCCCCCCACTGGTAGAGCGCAACTGCGACAGCCTTCTGAAAATTCCAATATGCGAGCCCACGGAATCCCTCAATGTCTCCGTCGCCGCCGCAGTAGCCCTGTGGGAGCTCTCCGGGCGAAAGCAAATCCCCAAGGAGCTTTCAACACCCAAGTCATAACCCATTGAAAAACCTATAATTTAGCAGCAGGAGTCAATTATCCGCCTTAAAATTTTTCAACACGCTTTCAACATGCAAAAAAACTTTGTCTTATGCTTTATTCAAAGGAACATCAGCCTTTAACATTATGATAACAATAAGTTCACCTTCTGCCATCTCTTACAGGGCGGTGGGCGCCTCCCATCCGATAGTTGGAGGCAAATATCTCTGAAAAGGACCGGTGCATTATAACTCTTGAATTCTCAACAGGTTACGCAATAATGGGCGATAGTTGAATAAGCATCAAACCATTCACTGTAATTTATAAATCTTCACTCGTAAAACTAGCCACCCAATGATCTCTCCCCCAAACCTTAAAACCCGCAGGAACATTTAACGACCTAAGTTCTCCAAATAAACCCCTGTTGATAAGTTGTGGAAAAGTAAGGCTAAATGCCATAACCCCTTGAGATTTCAAAGTTTTAGCGGTGGAATATTCCATCACTATCTTCAGAAAATAAAGTCCCCAGATAAGAGGGATTTATGAATACAGATCATCCCAATATGTTACTATCTTATTTAGTGATGTTCTTTTCCAAAGAGAAAATTAAACAAGAGGCAGTTAACTAAGCTCAAAACGGAGTATCTAAAAATTCTAACCTGGAGGTGCACATGGTCCAAGAAATGTTGATGCTTGTCATGATTGCGCTAATTGCAGTCCCCGCACTAGCCGTGGAAAAGACAGAGGGCTTTGAGTGGTCCGGGGGGGCTGGCGCAAAGATTCTTGAGGTCACCAATTTAAGCGGAGAGATAAAGGTAACCACAGGCGGAGATTTAATTGTAATCAAGGCGACAAAGGTCGCTAAAAGCGACAGCGAGACCGAGGCGGTAAAGGGCCTGGAGAAAGTCTCCATCAAGGTGGAAGAAAAGCCGGATAAGGTTGAAGTTGTCGTTGATTACCCGAAGGTGCTCACCGGGCTTAAGGATGTCCGTGTCAATTTCTACATTACACTGCCTGAGGGAATAAAGCTGATCACTCATTCAGTTAGCGGCGATATTTCAGTTGACGGCGTTGCGGTTATGGAAATTGAATCGGTAAACGGTGATATAAATATCTCCAAAGGGTTTGAAGATATCAATGTTTCCGTGGTGAGTGGAGACATCAAGATTGACAACACGGGCAAAGCTTCCGAAAATCTGAACGTCTCAGCGGTCAACGGCGAAATAGAACTAAGCGTCTCCCTACCGGAATCAGGAGGCAAGTATTCCCTGTCGGCGGTCTCAGGCGCTATAAAGCTTACTATTCAGGGAAGCACTGAAAACTACGACATAAACGTAGACACCATAAGTGGGTCGGTAGATTCCGACCTTCCCCTGGAGAAAACCGGCGGTTTCGTCGGAGCCGAATACAACGCTAGAGCCGGCGCCGGAGATAACCAGATATCCATCTCAACCGTCAGCGGGTCGGTCAAAATCATCACCGAATAATAGTGTATCCGGGCGAAGAAATCGGGACCACTTTAAAAACCCTTCCCGCTTCCGGGAGGGGTTTTTCTACTAAGGAAGTCTGAAGCGAGTATGGTTCTATCAATTCAGCCCCGGCGCAGAGCCCGCACCAACCTTAAAACGACGAAGGCGGCGAAGAGACAGAGCACCATCACCGCCCCGCTCCCGAGGCGCAGATAATACGAGCCCACCAAGCCACTAATCGCCGCCCCCACGCCCAAAATCACCGCCACTATAATCATCCAGCGCAAACTGCGGGTCACCAACAAGGCGGCGGCGCCCGGGATGATAAGCAGAGCACTGACCAGGATCAAACCCACCATTTTTATGGAGAGCACCACGGTCAGCGACACTAAGAAAAGCAGTAGAAAGTATATTAAGTTGGTGGGCATGCCGCTGGCTTTTGCCATCTCCTCATCAAAGGTAAAGAAGAGAAGCTCCTTGTAGAAAACCGCCACCAAAGCAATGACCACCACCGCCAATATAGCCACCGCTATGAGGTTGCTCACATCCACAGCCAAGATATTGCCGAAGAGGTAACCGAAGATATCCGCAGTGAACTGGCGATGGATATTAAGAAAGACCACCCCCAAAGCCATGGAGGTGGTAAGGAAGATGCCGATGGCGGAATCCTCTGATATTCTCCTGTCCCGTGCGGTTACTCCAATAAGTATAGCCACTACCACTGCGAAGACCATAGTGGTGATAGTGATATTCCAGCCCATAAGGATTGCCAGGGCTACCCCTCCGAAGGCGGAGTGGGCTATCCCCTCGCCGATGAAAGCCATGCGCTTTAGGACGATATATACCGAAAGAATTGAACAGGCTAAGGCGCAGGCTACCCCAGCAAGAACCGCTCTCTGCATAAAAGGATGGCTTAGAACCTCAAGCAAACCCTACTCCTCACCTTCACTTACCCGAGCCAACTCCTCAAACATAGCGTAATCGCACTTATAAACCTCCAGGAGCTTCTCTCTTGTCAGCCGCCCGGGGATATCGTGGAAATGAATGCACATATCCAGGCAAGCCACCTTATCAGCCAACTTTCCCAGTGAGAGAATATTGTGGGTGGCGGACAGGATGGTGACCCCCTCATCCTTATTAAGATGCAGGAGGTTGTCCAGAAGATGCGCCTGCCCGCTCTCATCCACGCCGACCATCGGTTCGTCAAGAAGCAACATATGGGGATGGGCGACTATCGCCCTAGCCAGAAAAACCCTTTGCTGTTGGCCGGTGGAAAGCTCACCCAGGGGCATATCCAGCAGGTCGCTAATGCCCATTCGCTCCGCTGTTGCCGACACCTCATCCATCTCCGCTCTGCCCGGTCGGCGCACCAGCCCCAGGGGTCCGTAAAATCCCAAGCCTATTACCTCTTTGACCAGAATAGGAAACCGCAACTCCATCTGGTGGTGCTGAGGTAGATAGCCGACCAAACCTCTCCTCTTGGGGGTCTCACGCGCCGGGCGCCCGAAAACCTCCACCTCACCCTCATAGCCGGAGAGCAGACCGAGGATGATTCGCAAAAGCGTCGTCTTTCCCCCGCCGTTAGGACCGATAATAACCATAATCTCCCCCTGGCGAACCTCAAGTTTGATATCTTTCAACACCTGCTTATGGTTATAACTGAAGGAGAGGTCCCTGATCTTAACCGCAGGTATCTGCAAAGATATGTCAATCCCTCTTCTCACCAAATACCTCCTTTAACGCCTCCAGATTTGCCTGCATATTTTCAATATATGTGTCCCGATCGGGGTGGTTGGGGTCGCCGATGGGATCCACCGTTACCAGCGGAACGCCGGATTCCGAAGATACGGTCTTTGCCAGTTGGGGATTGAACTGCGGTTCGGCGAGCACACAGGCGACATCGCTTTCCTTGATGAAGTCAATCAGCTCGGCAAGGTAACGGGGGTCCGGGTTCACCCCCGGGGCAACCTCAATAACCGCCGCCTGCTCCCATCCGTATCTCTCCGCCAGGTAGGTCAATGAGGAGTGGAAGGCGACGAAGCTCTTCCGGGAAAAGCCGGCTGTAGCCCGTTCATACTCCTCGTCCAACCCCTCCAAGCGGGCGATGTAATCATCCGCCGTCCGCCGGTAATCCTCTATATGTTCCCCATCAAGCTTGGACAGTTCCACCGCCACATACCGAGCCATTACTTTCATATTAAGCGGGTCCATCCACACATGGGGGTCGCAGGTGCCGTGCTGATGGTCCTGGTCATGCTCCCCACCTTCCTCCTCAAAGCTCCAGCTGTAATCTACAGCCGGCAGAAGCTCCACCAACTCCATCATGGTGATCATCTGCGCATCCTCGTCGGCGGAAAGCATCGGGGTAAGCCAACCGTCCACACCCTCCCCGACGCAGAGCACCAGCTCTGCCTGCTCCAAAACCATAATGTCCTGCGGTGTAGGATGATAAATATGGGGGCTCGCCCCGGGGGGAAGGAGACAGGTAGCTTGAATATAATCCCCTCCCACCTCCCTGGCCAGGTCATAAAGGGGATAGATTGTAGCCACCACAATCAAAAGTTCGTCGTCTCTTTCGGCTCTCCTGCCACAGCCGACAACGAAAACGATAGAAAATATTACCGACAAAGCTACGAGCAGGGCTTTTTTACGAAATGAGAGACTCATAAATGGATATTCACCCCCCCGGCATTTCCCTCGGTCAGGTTGGAGGGCAACTCAATGCCGTTCTCTCTGAGGATATGAGCCACGATTGCCCAATACTTCTCAGTGGAGAGAGAACCTGGCGCTGAGGGGGGCATATTTTCGGTGATAAATTCATATAACTCGCCGGCGTTGTCATATCCGTGTTCCCGAGCTTCCTCAATGAAATGTCTGCCGACAAGTGCAGGAGCCACCCCTCCACCAAGCTCCAATCCGTGGCACGGCGAACAGTGATGAGAGTAGTAGTCTCCCCCCTGGAGCGCTTGAGGGGTCGGCGCAACCTTCCTGGCGCAGGAAGTGAGAACCATCAAGGTAGATAGCGCCAAAACGAAAACGACCAATAAAAGACCGGCGTTTCTCATCCATCAACCTCCAAATCAAATCCCCCCATTCCTCAAGATTATAACCCCAAACTCACTTGTTTGGTTTCCTCTGTTTCAAAGAAGCCCCCTTCGGCTCCTCCTTCTCCACCCTGGTGTCCTTCCCCCTCTTCCCAAAGACACGGTCAACGCCGTCGGAGAAAAGGACGATAACCACACAGAACATAACCACCAGGATGACGGCGTTATACGGCTCCGTCATGGGGACAAAGAACGCCCGAAATAAGAGCTGAAGGACGCAAAGAACAAGCGCCAGTATCCTTCCAGCGGAGAGGCGCATCCACAGCATTACCGCGGCGATGGGAGTCAGGCAGGCGAAAGAGACAAGTATCAAGTAGAGCCACCTTGTGGTGGCGGATACACCGATGACGGTTGTAAGCTCAACGATCTGAGGGATAAAGGAGAGCCCATAAAGAACCGCAACCCCTTTCACCACCCGAATGGTGGAAGCCCTTGAGGGGTATCCACTATCCTCCTCAGACATATCCCTTGAAACTACGGGTTTCTTTCTCCTCGTTTTTATGCCCATCCCGCCTGTTGTTAATCCGATAAAACCATCAGAAAATGAAACCCAGACTGAAGCGATGCCCGGGGGAGACCTGCAGGGAATCCTGGGTGTATGCATAATCCACGGAGAGCACCATGTTGTTTATGGGGAATAGAAGCCCCCCACCGGCGCTCAGAAATCCATCGTCGTAGCCTGCCCGCAGTGCCAGGTCCCACCTCGGCCAAACCTCCAGGCCCAGATGATAAGCCGGACTCCTGTGAATTTGCCCGGATATCTCGCCGACCAAGATAAGTCTCTCATCCAGAAGGGAGTAGCTCGCCCCGCCACGGATGGTCAGCGGTATCTCGTCCTTTTTACCGCTTCCGTAAAGATATGCGGAATCCCAGGTCTCCTGACCGTGCACATCCTGAAAGACCAGCCCCAGAGAGAGAGGAGCGATGGGCTTAGCCATTATTCCCACATCAAACGATAAGCCGGTGGCGCCGACACCGTCTAGGAAGTGATAGAAGAACTTGACGGTCAAGCCCGCCGAGAGCTGGGGGATGATGCGCCTGCCGAAGGAGAGGAAGAAGGCATTCTGGGAGAATGAGAATTCGCCCACCCTGGAGCCCCCACTGTCGTAGCGAGGCAGGTCATCTACCCAAGCCCGAAGCCAGCCCCCACCCATTCCAGCGTCCCCGGAAAGCGGGGCGACACCGGTAATATAACCCAGGTTGCGTTCCATTGAAAGGCGGGCAAGTGAGGTCTCCAGCACATAACCCTGCAGATAGCCGAGTTGGGCTGGATTCCAGATTGAAGCGCAAGCCCCACCGGCGACGGAGGTATAAGCCCCACCCATAGCGGCGGAGCGGGGGTCAGGCGATATGCGCAGAAAGGCGCCAGCCATCCCTCCCTCTCCCTCATCCGCCATTGCCGGGTGGCTGGAGAGGAGCGCCGACCAAGCAAGCAGAAGGAGTATCAGCCTTTTCATTGCAGAACCGCCACCTTTCCATATGCGGACACCTCGCCATCCACCTTGATGACATAGAAATAGACTCCGTTGGCAACATCCTCACCCCGGTCGTTTATGCCATACCACTTCTCCTCCAGATTATCGCCGGGACCTCGCAGCTCACCGTCAACCACCGTCTTCACCAGCTCCCCGGCAAAGTCGTAGATGAGGATGGAAACATTATGGGGATAAAACAGTGAATAAACGATGGTGCATGCGCCGTCAACCCTCGGCGAAAAGGGAGAGGGATAGGCATAGGTCTGGGGCACATCAAGCTCTCCGGTCTCCGGGCGATAGTCTATTATCGTCCAGCTCTCCCCCAGATCCTCGGATTTTGCCAGCCCGTTGCCGGTCCCGGCCCACAACACCCCATTGTCGTCGGCGGCAAGGGAGTATACCTCATTTGAGGGGAGACCGTTTGCGGTGGTGATCTGCTCAAAAGTAATTGTAACCTGGAAGATGTTGGTATAATTAATACCCTCAGGCGTGGCCAGGAAAGCCCACTCGCCGACGGAGGTGATGTCATAGATAACATTGGAGGAGAGACCGCTCAAGCCGGCCAGAAATGTAGTCCAGGTCTCTCCATTATCCTGGGTCAACACCGCCCCATGGCTGGCTATGGTGTGCTCCCCAACCAGCTCATACCCCGTTCCCCCCCAGAGGACCCCCGGAGCCTGCAGATGGATGGTGGGGTAGAAAAGCCCCAGAAGACCGTCGCTTCTGTCAAAGACCTGCCAGGTCAAACCGGCGTCCGGTGTGCGGGCTATACCCATCTCCGTCCCCACCCAGAGATAATCGTCGGCTTCGGCGAAGGCATAGGTGTAATAAATCTTCTCCCCCAGGTCGTTTTCGGGGATGAACATAGTCCACGAGTCCCCTCCGTCTGCGCTCCTCCCCACCCCATCGGTCCAGGTGGCAACCCAGGTGTAGTCGCTTGCCAGCAGTATGTCCCAGGGCACCTTAAACAGACCCTCAACGGGTAACCCTTCATCGTTGCCGATGGTGCGCCAGGTGCGCCCCCCGTCGGTGGTGATGGAGACCCCGGCGCCAATATACTGTATGCCCTCGCTCTCCTCGTCAATACACCCCACCCACCAGGTATCCCCCACCGCATCCACGCAGGGGAGAACATCATCCCCCAAGCCGTGGTAAGCAAAGTATGCCTGCCAGGTCTCCCCCCCGTCCGGTGAATGACCGAGACCGTTGGAAGTGGCTATCCAGATGTGGTCACCGTAAGTGGCGATACCGTTAATCCCCAAGGAGAGGGTTTCACCTGCCAGAGTGCTCCCTTCCCCCTTGAGGGCTAAGTGATACGGATAGGGGGTTAAAGCAAAAGCGGAAGAGAAGCCAAACAATGCCACCAGTGAAGGTATGATGATGTATTTGAGATTAACCATGGGCTCCTCTGTTTAAGGTTTAGTTTATCTCCATTAAAGTGAATGATAGCATAAACTATGGACCCATTGAGAATTTTTGGGAGGTATTGGTAATTTTAAGAAGATATGAAAAAATTGTGGATATTTAAAAACTTGACAGAAATATTCAGGTATGGTAAAATGAAATTGGAGGAACAATAAAAACAACTATATCAAGGGGGTTCTACAATGAGGTATTTAGTAGCTATAGTTTTATTTTGTACCCTTGTATCTTTGGCAACCGGGACATCTTCTGCTTATGACTGGTATATTACCACTGTAGACCATGAATGTGGTGCTAACACCTCCATCGCAATAGACAGTCAAGACCACCCAAACATATCTTACCCCGGTATTAGGTTCGCTAAGTGGACAGGAACGGAATGGGATATTCAAATCGTTGACCCCGAGGGCGGCACCGATACATCTATCGCCTTGGATTCCCAAGACTACCCCCATATCTCCTATCACTTTTCTCACGATTATAGTTATGACTTAAGGTATGCCCGTTGGACTGGAAGTGAATGGTTAATCCAGACCGTAGATTCTGAAGGATACGTTGGTTCTTCCACTTCCATAGCATTAGACGACCAAGGACATCCTCATATCTCTTATAGGGATTATGGTAACGGCTACCTGAAGTATGCTCGCTGGACTGGAAGCGAATGGAATATACAGATTGTGGACTCTGAAGATTATATAGGCTCTTATACATCCATCGCCCTGGACAGTCAGGACTATCCGCATATTTCATATTCTTCCTACAACTCAGATAGTTATGACTACGACCTAAAGTATGCCCGATGGACAGGTAGTGAATGGGAAATACAAACATTGGACTCCGCCTACTGGGGTTGCTATTCTCCCTCTATCGCCTTGGACAGCCAAGACTATTCTCATATTTCGTACTATAAAGAGACTAACGAACACGAATGTTATCTCTGTTATGCCAAATGGACAGGAACTACTTGGGAAATCCAAACCATAGGTGACTATGTGTTGGAGGGCGGGAGCACATCCATTGCCCTTGACAGCCAGGACTACCCCCACATCTCACATCATGTCGGTCCTTACTACAGCGCCCTCATGTACACCCACTGGACGGGAAGCGTTTGGGAAACCTATTCTGTGGATTCCTATGGGGATGTGGGTTATTGTACCTCCATCGCTCTTGACACATCTGATAATCCCCATATATCTTATTATGAACTTGCCAGTCGTGACCTCACCCGAGACATTAAATATGCCTACTACGGCGACCCACTTGACATAGACTTAATTTCCTTCTCCGCACACCCTGAAGACTCCGCCATCTCCATAAACTGGTCCGTCCAGACAACCGAGGACGAGCATATCCTGGGCTTCAACCTCTATCGCCGGGAGATGAAGATGGAAGATCGCGTGGGCGGGGGCGGTGTAAGGGCGGATGGCCATCCGCCCTTACGGGAAAACGAAACAGACATCTGGACTAAGATCAACACCTCCCTCATCACCGGCGAAAACCCCTACACCTACACCGACTCAGATGTGGAGGCAGGCGTCGCCTACGAATACAAACTGGAGGCGGTGCTCGCAGATGACAGCCCGGAGACCCTGGGCACAACTCAAGCCACCGCCGGACTACCACCAGCCTCCTTCGCCATCCTAGCCCTCTATCCCAATCCGGCATCCGACATGCTGACCTGTCTGCTGGCTATGCCTGAGGTTGGAATTGTGGATCTTACGCTATACGACCTGTCGGGGCGGCTGGTGCTCAACCAACCACTTGAGGCTACCGAGCCCTCCGAGCTGGAAGCGATGTTTGATGTCTCCGCGCTGGCAAGCGGGATTTACACCCTGCGGGCGTCTTACGACGGCGCTGAGGTGAGCCCCGCCTGTGGCGGGGTGGCGGTGGTTGTGAGATGAAAATCAGAAAAAAACCGAAAGCGAGGATATAAATCCTCGCTTGCTACTTTTCCATTAACATTTTGACATATAAGTGGCAAAATAACAAATGAAGATATATCTATCAACATACACTATAGGGGATGAGGAAAAGAAGATGAAAATGCTATATGTAATGATAGGGCTTATTGCGATTGCAGCCCTTTCCCTGTCGTCGGCTTTCGCCAAACAATGCCACCAGCGAAGCTATGATGATACATTTGAGATTACCCATAGACTCATCTGTTTAAGGTTTATATTATCTCCATTAAAGTGAATGATAGCATAAACTATGGGCCCATTGAGAATTTTTGGGGGGTATTGATGGTTTTCAGAAGATATGAGAAAATTGTGGATATTTAAAATACTTGACAGAAATATTCAGGTATGATAGAATTAAATTAGAGTAACAATAAAAACAACTATATCAAGGGGGTTCTACGATGAGGTATTTAGTAGCTATAGTTTCATTTATTACTCTAGTATCTTTGACAACCGGAACATCTTCTGCTGATGATTGGCAATACACCACTGTGGACTCCGGAGGGTCTGTAGGACGTTACACATCTATAGCCCTAGATAGTCAGGACCACCCACACATCTCGTATAATGACTCCACTAACGAAAGCCTAAAGTATGCCAAATGGACTGGTGATGGATGGGAAATACAGACCGTTTATACCTTTGGGGACACATATCGGTTTACATCTATTGCCTTAGATAGCCAGGATTACCCCCACATCTCGTATTATTACAACTTTTATACTTATTGCCATTTTCTTGAAATGTGGTATGACTGTGATAGGATAAACTATGCCAGATGGACAGGTAGTGCGTGGGATATTACAGTCTTAGGTGAATCACATCCTTTTTGGGAACCTTACTCCTTGGGAAAATATTGCTGTATTGGTTTGGATAGCCAAGATCATCCCCATCTCTCTTATCAGTATAAAGAACACCATACCCCAAACAGGCTTGGATATAACCACTGGACCGGTAGCACGTGGGCATTCCAGACAATTGACTCAACAGGTGATAAGTTCCGGTACATATCAATTGCTCTGGATAGCCAAGACTACCCACATATTTCGTATTGTGATAAAAACGTGGAAGACCTTAAGTATGCACACAAAACAATTAGTGGATGGGAAATACAAACCGTAGAATCTTCTGGTAATGTGGGCTATTATTCATCTATCGCACTTGACAACCAAAACCATCCAAATATATCTTATAGAGGAGGCGGCTACCTCAAGTATGCACGGTGGACAGGTAGCGAATGGGAAATCCAAGTCGTGGACTCCGAATGTGTGTGTGGATATACCTCCATAGCCATTGATTCACAAAATTATCCCCATATCTCATATTTTGATGACGATAATAACAATCTTAAATATGCCCGCTGGACAGGCAGTGAGTGGGATACCCAAACCGTTGATTCACATGCTTATGTTGGGCAATATACCTCGCTTGCGTTGGATTCAAATGACATACCACACATATCTTATTTCGACCAGGGCAATACAAACCTCAAGTATGCCTGGTACGGCGACCCATTTGTGGATATCATCCTTGAATATTTCTCTACAAAACCAAATGACTCCGCAATTGTCCTTAACTGGAGTGTGGAGATCACCCCGCCTATGGCGGGGGACGAGCATATCGCCGGCTTCAACCTCTATCGCCGTCCCCTCTCCCCCGAAGGCGAGAATACATATTCTCGCCTGGACTATTGGCTTAAGATCAACACTTCCCTCATCACCGGCCAAAACCCCTTCTCCTACACCGATTCCAGCGTGGAGTCCGGCGTCGCCTACGAATACAAGCTGGAGGCGGTGCTCGCCGATGACAGCCCGGAGACCCTGGGCACCACTCAAGCCACCGCCGGACTACCACCAGCCTCCTTCGCCATCTTAGCCCTCTATCCCAACCCGGCGTCCGACATGCTGACCTGCCTGCTGGCTATGCCTGAGGTTGGAATTGTGCAGCTTACGCTATACGACCTTTCGGGGCGGCTAGTGCTTAAACAACAACTTGAGGCTACCGAGCCCACCGAGCTGGAAGCGACGCTTGATGTCTCCATGCTGGCAAGCGGGGTTTATACCTTGCGGGCGTCTTACTACGGCGCTGAGGTGAGCGCCAGGGCGGTGATTATCAGGTAAAACAAAGCGGGCGACAACACATACTGTCGCCTACACCACAATTTCACAGAAGGCGAGGATATCCATCCTCGCCTTCTTTCTTCCTCTCATCTTCCCTGAAAAAGCTAAAATGCCCGGGTAACATCCCGCAGGGTGCGAAGTTCTACGATAAACTCCCGGCTGAAAGCCAGCAGGTCGCCGGGGAAGACCTCCACCCGCCCTTGCTTGTGGAAGGTCCTGCCTCCTCTCCGAGCCACATAGGTGCCGTTGAGTGAATCCATGTCCTCTATGAGGAACTTTCCCCGCCTGTGGATTAGACGGGCGTGCTTTCGGGAGACCTTATCGGAGTCAATGTGAATGTCGCACGCCGGGTCCCTGCCGATCAGCACCTCATCCTTGGCGATTAAAACAGACGCACCCGCAAGAGGTCTGCCCGGTGAGCGGATGACCACCAGCTCAGCCACCGCCCCTTCCTCCGCTCCGGGCGCTTCTTCCACCGCCACCCTTTCCTGACCTGATGTAACCGCTTCGTAGCCGGCGACCATATCCCTGTCCATATCAAAGGAGTCCGGCGCAGGTTCCTCGGAGACCTCCTCCTCCAAGCCGGCTTCCGCCAGTCTGCGCCGCCTTCGTCCAGCCATAACCAGCAGGAGGATTATCACCACCAGCAGAATGAATCCACTTCCCACGATCAGCCAGAACCACCACTGGGCAAAAAGCTCCTGCACGCCCTTCTCAACCCGGAACTCGGCTCGGTAGGAACGCTCGGCGCTCACCGTGCCCTGGTTGGTCTTCACGGTAATCTTTAAGATGCGCTCGCCTTTTGCCAGGTATGCATCCTCATCCTCCGCCGAAAGTTCCTGCTGGGCAAGATTATAGGTCAGGGAATACTGACCGAGCAGTTGCCGAAAGATTTTATCGTATTGTCTGCTCAACTCATCAGGCTTACCGCAGAAGAAGTAATCTCCACAGGTCTGCTCCGCCAGACTCTGCAGATTTGCCTTATCCACATCAAACCCCAAGCCGATGGTGTAGATGACCACCCCCGCCTCACCCGCCTTCTTGACGTTATCCTGCACGGTTAACCCCTGAGTCCTGACTCCACCCTCGGCGGCGGTATCCAAGCCGTCGGAGAGGGTGATGATTATCTTGCGGGGGCTGTCCACCACCGCCATCTGCTCAATGACCGTATTCAGGGCATCAAAGAGGAAGGTGTTCTTCCGCTCCACCGAAAGGGTGGCGATGCGAGCGGTCAGGTCGGATCTGTTTTCGGTGAACCCCTGCACCGAATAGACACGCTCGTTGAAGGCGAAGATACCACACTGGTAGCCGGTGGGAAGCTTTTTGCAGAACTGCGTCGCCGCCGACTTCGCATACTCCAGCTTCTTACCATATTCCATAGAGCCGGAGGTATCAATGAGCAGGGCTATGGTCGCCGGGGAAAGCTCCTTGGAGAGGGGGGTTATGCTGAAATCCCCTATCTCCTCCCCGCTGTCGGTAACCGTAAAGGATTTTGCCTTCAGCCCCTCCACCGGCAACTGCTCCATATTGGTTATGCTCAGGATAACGGTCACTTCCCCGACCTGCTCATCGGGGAGGATGCTCACGATGCTCAAGCTGGGACCGGTGGTGGTGCTCCCGGAATCAGCCCAAGCCGAAACCGCCACCGCAAAGAGCAGAAGGGGGATAATCCTCTGGAATCTATTCATGACTCCGTCTCCTATAAAAAGTGCAATCGGTCAAAGGAATTGTAAAATAATCTCCTAGACCTTTTTGAAGACCAGCTTGGTCTTGCCTATCTCTATGGTATCGCCGTCGGAAAGCTCGCTATGACCGAGCAGTTCCTCATCGTTCAGCTTGGTGCCGTTCTTACTGCCCAGATCCCAGGCATGGAAGACCCCCTCTTTCTCGGCGATTATGGCATGTAGCTCGGAGGCATAGGAGTCCTCCAGTTGGATGTGGCACTGCTCGCCCCTGCCGATGATATTCTGGTCGGTGAAGATGTCAAACTTGATTCCCCGACCGTCCCCCTCCACGATTACCAGCCAGGCAAAGGTGGGTTCCCCGACCGCCCCTTCCTGCCTGCCCATGACTTTGGTCTCGGCGTCCACATCAACCTTGCCGGTCTCAAACTCAAACTCATCCTCCGCCGCCTTGCGGGTGAGGGCATCATCGCCGGGCTTTCCCCTGGGAGCTTTGCCCCTCCTTCGGGGCTCATCCTTACCGGACTTCTCACCACGGGTATAAAAGTCAGAATCGTCGTCTTTCATGGTGTTCTCCTTTTACGAATAAAGCTGGAAATCAGCCCAACCTTGAATAAACATAATCTACAATTATTGAACAACCTTGTCAAGGAGCAACGGGGAAATCGGGGATCCCATCCACCCCCTGGCATATCTTTTGCCCCATCTCCAGCGAAAAATTATGGTATAATCCAACGAAGTTCATTTTAACCAGAGAAAGGTTGACATAGATGGAAGAGTATTTCAACCCCATGGCTCAGGAGGCTATCCGCTTCGCTCAGGACGAGGCGAGAGCCCTGGGCATGCCCCAGATAGGCACAGAACACCTGCTGGTGGGCTGTGCCAGGGATATCAAATCCCCGGTGCGGTCGGCACTGGAGGAGGAGGGGATAACCTTTGACGCCGTCCGCCGGGAAGTGGAGCGCCTCTGTGCCGAGGAGCCCCCTCCCACCACCGGGGTGCAGTATCTTGAGTTCTCCCCCCGTGCGAAGTCGGTCATCCGCCGGGCGGTGGACGAGGCGGGAGCAAGCGGTCAAAAATATGTCGGTGTGGAACACCTGATGATAGGCATCCTGGAGGAGCCGGATAGCACCGCCAAGCGAGCTCTGACCAACCTGGGTGCCGACCCCTCCAAGGTGAGAGCCTCCCTGTTCAAGCACGCCAGCATGGAGGACAAAGGTCGCTACGGAGCAAGCCCGGAGAGCGAGACACCGGCGCTGGACGCCTTCGGGCGGGACCTGACCGACCTGGCGCGCAAGGATAAGCTGGACCCGGTCATCGGTCGGGATGATGAGATTGAGCGGGTCATACATATACTATCCCGCCGAACCAAGAACAACCCGGTGCTCATCGGCGAGCCGGGGGTGGGCAAGACCGCCATCGTTGAGGGGCTCGCCCGCAAGATTGCAGAGAATGAGGTGCCGGAGGTGATTGCCGACAAGCGGGTCATCAACCTGGATCTAGCGGGACTGGTAGCCGGCACCAAGTTCCGAGGTGAGTTTGAGGACCGACTGAAGAATGTGGTGGAGGAGGTGACCAAGTCCGGCGATGTCATCCTCTTCATAGACGAGATGCACACCCTGGTGGGTGCCGGCGCCGCCGAAGGAGCCATAGATGCGGCAAACATCCTCAAGCCGGCTCTCGCCCGGGGCGACCTGCAGGCAATCGGCGCTACCACCCTGGACGAATATCGGAAATATATTGAGAAGGACGCCGCTCTGGAGCGCAGGTTCCAGACGATTATTGTGGACGAACCGACGGTGGAGGAGACTGTGGAGATACTCAAAGGACTGCGCGACCGCTACGAAGCCCACCACAAGGTTACCATCTCCGACGAGGCGATAAACGCCGCCGCAACCCTCTCCGCTCGCTACATCAGCGGACGATACCTGCCGGACAAAGCCATAGATTGCATTGATGAAGCCGCTGCCTCGGTGCGCCTGGCAAACCTCATCATCCCCCCTGACCTGCGTGAGAAGGAGGAGGAGATTGCCCGCCTGAACATGGAGAAGGAGTCGGCGATCAGCAGACAGGACTTTGAGACCGCCCAGCGTCTCCACGTCCAGGAGCTGGAGCTCTCCGCCAAGCTCAACCAGGTCAAACAGGAGTGGGAGAAGACCAAAGCGGAGACCGCAAAAAAGGCTGTGGTGGGGCGGGAGAATGTGGCTGAGGTAATCAGCAAATGGACCGGCATCCCCATAACCGAGCTGACCGAGGAGGAGTCGGAAAGGCTACTGCATATGGAGGAGTTCATCCACAAACGGCTTATCGGCCAGGATACTGCGGTAAATGCGGTCTCCCAGGTGGTGCGTAACGCCAGAGCCGGTCTCTCCGACCCCAATCGTCCCTCCGGCTCCTTCATCTTCCTGGGTCCCACCGGCGTGGGCAAGACCGAACTTGCCCGCTCGCTGGCTCGCTTCCTCTACGGCAGCGAGGAGGCAATCGTGCGCCTAGACATGAGCGAATATATGGAGGCGTTCAATGTATCCCGACTGGTGGGGGCGCCTCCGGGCTATGTGGGCTACGAGGAGGGCGGACAGCTTACCGAGGCGGTGCGCAGAAAGCCTTACTCCGTGATCCTGTTGGACGAGATTGAGAAAGCCCATCCGGATGTCTTCAACATCCTGCTTCAGGTGCTGGATGAGGGGCGGCTGACCGACAGCCACGGTCGGGTGGTTGACTTCCGCAATACCATCATCATCATGACCTCCAACATCGGGGCGGAGCGGATACGACAGATGAGCGAGCGACCGGACTTCGCCGAGGATAAATCAGCCTACGAGCGGATGAAGAATGAGGTGCTGGAGGAGGTGCACCGCCACTTCCGTCCGGAGTTCCTGAACCGCGTGGACGACATCATCGTCTTCACCGCATTGAGCAAGGCAGAGATAAAACAGATTGTTGACCTGTTCCTCTCCGATGTGGAGGAGAGGCTTTCCGAGAAGGAGATTACCCTGGAGGTGAGCGAGCCCGCCAAGGAGCTTCTGGCAGAGGAGGGCTACGACCCCGCCTTCGGCGCTAGACCGTTAAAACGGGCGGTGGACCGGCTGGTGTCAACCCCTCTGGCAAACGCCATACTGAAGGGCGAATACAAGCCCGGGGATGAGGTAAAGGTGGGGGTGAAGGATGGAAAGCTGGTGTTTGGGTAGGTTGGCACGGGAGTGATTTGATTATCAAAGAAAGATAAAGCCCCCCGAAGGATGGGGGGCTTTATTGCAGGGTTTTTAACAAGCTACAGCAAAAACCACAACATCTTCTCACCCTTGACATTACCGCAACGATTAGATAAAATTCTGTTTACTTAGTGTAAACACCCAAGTGAGGTGGGAAGATGCATCACATATCCACCAAAGACGCCCCCAAAGCCGTTGGTCCCTATTCGCAGGGAATCGCCGCCGGGGGGCTGGTCTTCGTCAGCGGTCAGCTGGGCATAGACCCAGCCACGGATGAGCTTGCCGGGGCGACCATTGAAAGCCAGACCCACCAAGCCCTGAGCAACATCGCCGCCATTCTGGGGGCAAGCGGCGCCAGCCTGGACGGCGTGGTAAAGACCACCGTTTTCCTTAAAGACCTGGACGATTTCGGCGTCATGAACGCCGTCTATGCCCAGTTCTTTGAGAAGACCCTGCCGGCTAGAGCCACGGTGCAGGTATCAGACCTGCCCAAAGGGGCGTTGGTGGAGATAGACTGCATTGCGGTGATGGCATAATCCGGAGCGAGAAGTGAGTGGAATCAGGGAAAGCCCCAGGGTAGCCTTAGCCACCATCGGCTGTAAACTCAACCAGTATGAGACCGAGGGTATGCGGGAGTCGCTCACCTCCGCCGGCGCCTGCATTGTCCCCTTCAACGCCGAGGCGGATGTTTATATAGTCAACACCTGCACGGTCACCTCCCGAGCCGATTATAAGAGCAGACAGCTTGCCCGTCGTGCCCACCGCACCAACCCCCAAGCCCTGGTGGTGGTCACCGGCTGTTATGCCACCACCAACCCCGAGGAACTAGCCGAAATTGACGGTGTGGGTCTGGTCCTGCCCTTAAGCGAAAAGGGGTTGCTGGTGGAACGGCTAGCCCCCTACGGCATTAAGCCCAACGGCTCACCCCGACCTCTGGTTCGTGGTTTCAGCGGGCGCAGTCGTGCTTTTCTAAAGGTGCAGGAGGGTTGCGATTTCACCTGCACATTCTGCAAGGTTCGGCTGGCACGGGGTAAGCCCAAGAGCGAACCCCTGCCCAGAGTGCTGGAGGCGGCTCGGGTGCTGATAGATGGGGATTATCGGGAGATAGTGCTGACCGGCATCAATCTGGGTGGTTACCAGAGCAATGGGGTTGACCTGGCGGGGCTTTTAGAGCGACTGATGAATCTCCCCGGACTGGGGCGGCTACGCCTCTCCTCCATTGAACCCAATCTGGTCACCCCAGCGATAAAGGAGATGCTTGCGGAAAAGGGAAAACTTGCCGCCCACATCCATCTTCCCCTGCAAAGCGGCTCGGAACGGATATTGCGCCTGATGGGGCGGCGATACACACCCCAGCACTTCACCTCATTGGTGGAGGAGTTGGCGGAGAGGGTGCCGGGGATTGGAATCGGCGCCGATGTCATAGTCGGTTTCCCCGGCGAGACCGATGACGACTTTGCTTTAACCGTTCAGCTCATAGAGCGTCTGCCCGTCACCTACCTGCATGTATTCAGCTACTCCCATCGCCCGGGAACCCCAGCCGCCGGGATGGATGGACGGGTAGAACCCCAGACAAAGAAAGCTCGCAGTGAAAGCCTGCGCACCCTGGGAAAAGAGAAAAACCTACTTTTCCAGCAAGCTATGCTGGGGACCGAGCTGACCATACTGGTGGAAAGTTCTCCTCCCGCCGAAGCCGAGGGACTTTCCGAGAACTACCTGCGAGTGCGCCTGCCGGGAACGGTCGGCTTTCACAACCGCTTCATCCCGGTGAAAATTGACTCCATTGAGGAGAGCGGGACAACCGCCCGGGCGGTGGGAGATGCCTGGTAAACAGTCGGCAAAGACAGAGCTGAAATGAGGAAAAGCCTTGTATCTAACCCTAAATATCGTCTTCTGGACACTGACAGCATTAATCGTCTATCCCTACCTTTTCCATCCTCTGGTATTGCTCATCCTCCACCCCTTCCGTCGGCTCAAGCTGGCTGAGGACGAGGAATATCTCCCCACCGTCTCCCTCATTATCACCGCCTATAACGAGGAGAAGGTCATCGGTGAGAGACTTGCCAATCTGCAAGCTCTTGATTATCCGGCGGGCAAGCTGGAGATTATCATCGGCTTGGACGGATGCACTGACAACACCGGCGAGATTATCCGTCAGGCAGGCGACGAGCGCATCCGCCTGATAGAGTTCCCCCAAAACAGGGGCAAATTGGCGGTGATAAGCGACTGCGTGAAAGAGGCGAAAGGGGAGCTCATCTACCTCTCCGACGCCAACACCATCCAGAACACCCGGGCGGTGCGGGAGATGGTAAGCCCCTTTGCCGACCCAAGGGTAGGGGTGGTCTGCGGAAGGATGGATCTCGTTCCCGTGGGAGGTGGAACTCAAGCCAGAGGTGAAAGTCTCTACTGGCGTTTTGAGAAGAAGCTGAAGCGGTTGGAAGGGGATATGGGTGTCCTGGTGGGGGCAAACGGTGGAAACTACGCCTTCCGCCAAAAGCTCTTTCAAGAAATTCCACGGGGCATGATCACCGAGGATTTCTTCCTGCCCATGAAGATATGCGCCGAAGGTTTTGCCTGCGTCTATCAGGGGGATTCAATCGGCGTGGAGCAGACCTCCGAACGGATGCGGGACCAGATGAAGCGCATGTTTCGCATCGGGGTGGGCAACTACCAATCGCTCCTCCGCCTGGGTTACATCCTCTCCCCCAAATACCGTCTGCTTGCTTACACCTTCTTCGGGCATAAGGTGCTTCGCTGGTTGGCTCCCCTCTTCTTAGCGGGTGCCTTCATCATCTCATACTTTCTGGGCTTCCACTATCACCAACTGCTATATCAGATAATCTTCTGGGTCCAGGTGGGCTTCTATGGTTTATCCTTCGTCGGGGGACTTTTGCAACTTGCAAAGGTGCGCACAGGCGTTCTGGGAATGCCCTTCTACTTCACCGCCATCAACTTCAGCCTGGTGGTGGGATTCTTCCGCTTCCTTTTCGGCACCCAGAAGGTCGCCTGGGGCAAGGAAGGGCGGGAGGATAAGTAAATGGACATAAAAACTGTGGCGGAGAGTTCAACTCTCCGCCACAAAATTATAAGTCAATTATTCCACCAGCTAATAAGCCTTGGCATAATAAGCCGCCCTCTTCGCCTTCTTACCACAGAGACACTTTTTGGGAAAATCCATCTCATCCAGGGGGATGACCCGCACCGTAGCTTTGGTCTCCTCCTGGATTTTGCCCTCACAGGCATCATCTCCGCACCAGCCGGAGATTAGAAAGCCGGGGCGACCCTCCATCAAGTGCTTGAACTCTCCATAATCCTCCACCACCTGAGTCAGAGCCTCCTGCCGCTCCTCAGCCCGCTTTAGCAGGTCCTGCTGGAAGGCGGGCAGAAAGTCTTTTATGAAAGCGGAGACGCCATCCCGGGGAATAAACTCCTTCTTGCGGTTGTCCCGGCGAACTGAGAGCACCGTTCCCTTCTCCAGGTCCTTGGGACCCACCTCCAGACGCAGGGGCACACCCCGCATCTCCCATTCGGCAAACTTCCATCCCGCGGTCTGCCCCTCTCGGTCATCCACCTTGCAAGCAATCCCCTCGGAGTTCAGCTCCTCTGCCAGCTTGCGGGATTCCGCAAGAACCTTCTCCTTGGTGGCGTCAAAGATGATGGGCACCACCACCACCTGAACCGGTGCCACTTTGGGCGGAAGCATCAGCCCGCTGTCGTCACCGTGGGTCATTATCAAAGCCCCGATAATCCTGCTGGAGACCCCCCAGGAGGTCTGCCAGGCATAGACCTCCTTCTGCTTCTCGTCCAGATATTTGATATCAAAGACCTTGGCGAAGTGCTGTCCCAGGTTATGGCTGGTGCCGGCTTGCAAAGACCGTCCGTCGGGCATCATCGCCTCCACAGCGTAGGTGCGTAAAGCTCCGGCGAACTTCTCCCGCTCGCTCTTTATGCCGTCAATAACCGGTATAGCCAGATCCTCCCAGAAGAAATCCTTATACATCTGTAAAATCATCAGGGTATATTCCTCGGCTTCCTCCTCGCTTTGGTGAACGGTATGCCCCTCCTGCCAGAGAAACTCGGTGGTGCGTAAGAAGGGGCGGGTGACCTTCTCCCAACGGACCACATTGGACCATTGATTGATGAGCAGGGGCAGGTCCCGATAGGAGGAAATCCATTTGGAATACATAGAACAGATGATAGCTTCCGAAGTCGGTCGGATAGCCAACCGCTCCTCCAGCTCCTCGTCTCCCCCGTGGGTGACCCAAGCCACCTCCGGTGCGAAGCCCTCCACATGTTCGGCTTCCTTCTCTAAATACGATTGCGGGATAAATAGAGGAAAGTAAGCGTTCTGGCAACCGGCGTCCCGCTTGATGCGCAAATCCAACAAGTCCCGCGCTCGCTCCCAGATGCCAAAGCCGTAGGGACGGATGACCATACAACCCCGCACCGGGGCGTAGTCGGCAAGTTCAGCCTTGCGAATGACATCCACATACCACTGGGAAAAATCCTCCGCCTGACCGGTGATTGCAGTGACCATCTTCTTCTCTTCCATAGCGATTCTCCTTCGGACTATCACCGGAAAAAATTTTATAGGAGCGATTATATCAGAATAATCCATAAGCACAAGATTTTTCTGACCTCAAAGCCCACAAGTTGACATTTGCCCTTGCATTGCCCGCCGCCGAGTTATATACTATGCAAAAATCCATCCAACAGGAGCAAGTCGTATGGCAAAAGGCATTATCTTCATCGCCGATGGTATGGCTGGACGCCCCCTCGCCGAGCTGGGCGGCGCAACCACCATAGAAGCCGCCGAAACCCCCAACATGG
Source organism: Candidatus Coatesiibacteriota bacterium (assembly GCA_030602715.1). GTDB lineage: Bacteria > RBG-13-66-14 > B26-G2 > B26-G2 > JAUVZD01 > JAUVZD01. Next base: position 141,851 of record JAUVZD010000003.1, on the reverse strand, counting down.
ACTTGATAGCGGAGCAAGGAGAATGTGGAATTCTTGACCCCATCGCCCCCGGTGTGCGACCCGGTTCGGATACCGCCCACTTAGCCCTCTTCGGTTACGACCCCTATCAATATTACACCGGGCGAGGTCCCTTTGAAGCCATAGGAGCGGGGCTTGAGGTAAAAGGCGGGGATGTGGCTCTGCGCATGAATTTCGCCACCATTGACGATAAGGGAGTGGTGATTGACCGCCGTGCCGGACGCATCCAGGAGGACGAGGGCACCGATGAGCTGGCATCCCTGCTCAATGGCTTGGAGATAGACGGAGTGAAGATATTGTGCAAAGCCTCCACCGCCCACAGAGGTGCGGTGATTCTGAGGGGAGAGGACCTTTCCGGCGAAATAGAGGACGCCGACCCCCACCGTGAGGGCAGTCCCATCCCCAAAGCTCGCCCTTTGACCGAGGAGGCGGAGCGCACCGCCGGGTTGGTGGATAAGCTGATAGAGAGGGCAAAGGAGCTTTTTGGCGACCATCCCATCAACAAAAAACGCCAAAAGGAGGGAAAGCCGACTGCCAACTGCATACTCCTGCGTGGAGCCGGAATAGCCCCCCGGGTTCAGCCCTTCAGTGAGCGCTATGGTATCAAGGGTTCCGCTGTGGTTGAGGTGGGGTTGATTCGGGGAATAGCCCGTTTTCTGGGCTTGGCGTTGATAGATGTGCCCACCGCCACCGGGGGCTACGACACCGACGAGAAAGCCCTTGCCCGGGCGGTGCTAACAGCACTCAAGAAGTATGACCTGGTGTTCACCAACATCAAAGCCCCGGACCTGGGCGGGCACGACGGCGACGCCATAAAGAAGATCTCCGCCATTGAGAAAGCGGACAGGATGCTGGGGATAATCTACGAAGGGATAAAGGAGAGCGACACCCACATCGCCGTCCTTGCCGACCATTCCACGCCGGTAGCCTTCCGCGATCACACCGGCGACTCCGTCCCCATAGCGGTCTGGGGGAAGATGACCCGCCCAGATGGGGTCACCGGCTTCGGCGAGCGACCGTGCAGCGGGGGAGGATTGGGACGAATCCGGGGAATGGACCTGATGCCCATTATGCTCAACCTGATGGGGGCATCTGAGAAGTTTGGAGCATAACCCGAAATAATCTCGGAATTTGAGACAAATAATCCGAAAAGGAGAAGAAGATGAGCAGGAACCTGGTACTCTTTACCCTGTTCGCCCTTCTGGCAATACTGCTCACATCCACCATTGCCCTGGCGGTGAAGACCTGCCCTGTCTGCGATAGGCAGAACTCCGACACCATGAAATATTGTATGCACTGCGGAGCCCTTCTGCCCACCACCGGGGATACCGAGGGCGTGGAGCCATATACCGGCGGTTTTGAGGGCATGGGCTTGGTGGTGACCATTGACGCCCACTACAGCGCCCTGAACTGGGACAAGCCCCCCAGGGAATTCTACTGGCATTTCCGTGTGGCTCTGGTGGGGGTAGGTTCGGAATACGGCGAGTTAAATGTGACCAGAGAGTTCAACACCCAGTCGGTGGCTCTGCAGGAGATGATACACTGCCCCAAAGGGAACTATGCGCTGGAGGTGGAGGTCATCCGCAAGGTCAAGGACACCTACACAACCGACTATAAATATCAGCGGGTGATGTTCACCGACGAGGAGCCCCAGCACGAGTTCTCCATCCTCATCGCCGGCGGGGAGCTGGTGATACTGACCCTGGACGGGGAGAAGGCGGAGGCGATATTGTTTAAGCAGTAGGGGGGGTTTGAGGGGATTAAAAAAACAAGAAGGCGAGGATACCAATCCTCGCCGAAACGTTTGTTTTTCGTGGGCGACGATGGGTATCGTCGCCCTCTAAAACTACCTCCCCCTGCACCACCAGCGGAGATTTGAAATCTCCGCTACTTTTTTTAACCGTAGTTTTATTCGCTATAAATAGTTTTCCACGAGTAACAACCTTCACCCATGTCCCAAAATTTACTTACGCCAGAATAATGAAACTTCTTACCCGTTGAGTCCTTATAATCTATGTCAATAGAATATTCTATTTTATCGCCGGGGTTGAAATTTATACTAAAATGGTGGTACTGGACGCCGTTTGGATAAAGGGAAAAACCTTTTGATTCCGGCGGGGGAGCTGAGATTTCGTTTCCGTTAACGCACAGTTTCGGAGTAATGACAACTTTATAAGCTGGCGTGTTCCCGCAATTTTTTATAGAAGTTTCAGAAAAGAACGTATTACCTGAATGTTCAATTATCTTAGTTTCCGCATACACGTATGGCCTATTCTTCAACTCCATATCCTGGTATACAAGCATTACCCCCACGACAGCAGCAAATGACCCTATCATCGCTATAAGAATAGCGACCCGGTCGAATAACTTTTCATAATCCCGCCGGATTATTTTAAATAAAATATTGCCAAACGTAAACAGCAACAATATTGCCAATACAATTAAAATTACCCATATTGTGACTAGCATATAAAACTTCCCTCCTTCTGAAGTCGGGACCCGAGGCTTAAGCCCGGTTAAGGACCGAACGCTGAACCGTGCGGTATTATCTGGTCTCCACCACCCTTATCTCCTTCTACGTCATCCCATACAATTCATAGACCAGAGCGTTTATTTTTCGGTAGGTGGTTTTTATGGCGCGGTCGAAGTGCTTGCGGTCGGCGTCGCTCACGGCAGCGGTGAACGTTTATTGGTCTACCATAAAGTCTTAAGCAAATACCTAAAAGTAATGTAGAAAGCTATTTCTTTCTCTTAGGTGGTTTTTTGGGGGTTTTTGGTGGTGTAGCCCCTCCCTTTTTGGATCTCTTGCCAGATGATTTTGTTTGATTCTGTTGTCTTGGTTTTCTTGGCGAATTAGATGGTTTCTTTGGTGGCGGTGGTTTAGGAGACGCAGGTGGTTTGGGGCCTCTATGTTCAGACGCAGGTGGTTTGGGGCTTCTATTTTCAGTTTCTGACATTTCGCTCCTAGATATTTTTAATTGCAAAAAGAGCTAAAAATATTGCACCTACAACGAAAGAAACGACCGAGAAAATATTTAGTAATGTAGTTGTAATAGAGTAACGGTTCTTTGGTTCGTAACAAAAAACTTCTATGTATACCTTTTCCAAGATTTCTATCTGCTTATCATATGCTTTTTGGCTTGCTAATAATGAAATTAAAGTTGACAAAATAGATATAATAAAACATAACCAACCATATTTCAGTAATTCTAACGACTTAGGCCCTGATTCTCCGACTATATTGCTGATAAACGTAATCGATAAACCGAGAGCCGCCCCCGATAATGTTAAAACGTATTTATCTAAAGAGGTTGCTACTTGTAATCTCGCACTTACTAACGACTCTCTTTCTTTAATGTAAATTTCGTATTTAACTTCTTCTTTCTTCTCTTCTTCATTCTTTTTTGCCATTTTTACTTTTCATCCTTTGCTCTACCATTGTTTAACATTTATTTCAAAAATTACTATAACCCTAACATAAAAGCAACCCTTTTGTCAAGCAAGAAATACCCTATATTAGTATTTATTTCAAATGATTATAAAAAATAATGTGATTTTATTACTTTTTTCCCCCCTACCGCCCCTCCACCACCCTTATCTCCTCTTCACTCAAGCCATACAGCTCATATACAAGTTTATCTATCTGCCCGTCGGTGGCGTCTATCTGGCGTTGCCCCGCCCTGGCGGGGTGGTCGGTGCGGGCGGAGGCAACCTTCTTGTGCAGCGAAAGCATCTCCTCCACCAACGCCACCATCCGGTCGTGCATTTTGACATCATCCGGGTCGTCAAAGTCAATGGTGCGGATGGGAACTTTTACCAAAAAAATTCTTTTTAATCTTAATCTTCCTTTCTTCTCAGGATCACCTAAAACATAGCATAATGATTTTAAATATTTCCATATTAGCTTTGAATTTAGTAATCCTAATAAATAATAATCATTTAAAGGTATAATAAAAACAGTACAATCAACATAAAGTCCATTTTTATCAAATGCAAATCTACTTTCTTTGGCAATATCAGGATAGATTATTTTAGGTTTTTCAAAATAAACATGACAACCAACACCAGATTGCAGTTCAAACCACTCATAATTGCCTTTTGCTCTTCCATATCTATCTTCTCTATCCTTTTTAGGTGTTAATTCCTTTTTCCATTTTGATAAATGACTTAAGATAGCTGGGTATTTCTCTATATCTATACCGTGTTTGGCAAATATTAAATATCTATCGCGAAAATGTAAAAAATATCTTCTAACATCATCTCCTATTACAATAGGTTTTAATATCTCAATTGATTTTGGATCCTCCGAAATAAGCCTGTTTCTTGTTTTCTTATCTATTATAAAAGCTTTATTAAAACCAGTAACTCCTCCTCTATATATTTTACCATTTGCATAATCTCCAAGAGGAATTCCAATTGACTTCATTTTATCAATGATATTTTGATAATCATTAACAACAAGGCTAAATCCTTCGTCAGACAATGCGTTATCTTCTAGTTCATAACCTATATTTTTCACTTCTTCTGTCAGATTCTGAAAACTAAGTCTCTTTATTGGCGCATATATCGCTTTTACCTTCGGTTCTGTCTTCCTAATAATCACAATTAAAGGAAAAGTCGCTGCATTCTGAAAAACCCTCAACTCTCCAAAATTAATTAACTGCTCTATTTGATATTGCTTCACAAATTTCCGTAGCTTTTCTCCATACCTTGCTCTCATCCACTTATTTGAGACAATATATCCAAAATAGCCATTTTGCTTTAATTTGGTCAATGCTTTCTCTATAAAATATGTATATAAATCTGCTGTTCCGGCATAAGTCTTATAATGGCTTTTAAAATATTCCTTCCATTCCCCTAACCCCTCCTGTCTCACATACGGCGGGTTCCCTATCACCGCGTCAAACCCCGCCTTTGCCCCGCCATCGGCGGGGGGGCGGGGCTCCATTATCTCCTTAAACTCCTCATTCCAGTCAAATGCATTTATGCGCAACCGCTCCTCGTCGCTTAAAAGGCTCATCTGCTTGCCCTGGTAGAAGTCCGGTCCGATGAGCGAGTTACCGCATTTTATGTTGGTTGCCAGGTCAGGCAGTGCCCGCTCCCTGAATATCTCCAACTGGCGGTTGAGGACCTCCCCGCTCTCCCCCTCCAACACCTTCAGCAGTAGCGAGAGCTTGGTCACCTCCACCGCCTGGGGGTCTATGTCCACCCCGTAGATGTTGTTCAGCAATATTCGCCTCCGCTCCGCAGTGGTCAGCCGCCACTCCCCCTCGGGTCCCTCATACAGAACCTTACGCCACTTCTCCGGCCCCCCGCCCCCGCCAGAGGCGGGGGGGTGAACATACCACTCCTGGTGCCAGTCCAACAGCTTCTGATAGGCCCCGATGAGAAAGGACCCCGATCCGCAGGCCGGGTCCAGTATGCGCAGCTTGGAGACCTGCCGCGGCGTCTTTCCCTCCAACAGCTTGCCCACGGTGTTCTCCACTATGTAGTCAACTATGTAGGTGGGGGTATAATAGACCCCGCCGGCTTTCTTGACCTCCGGCTTCTCCTCCACCACCGCCCGATGCCCGGGGGTCAGCCGTATCACCTTGCCCAGAAACTGCTCATATACCTGCCCCAGTATGTCCGCCGGCAGGACCGAGAACTCGTAGGGGCTCTCCGGGTAGTAAAGTTCCTTGATGATCTCTTTGGGAACCCTGTCGTCAATCTTAAGGGTGGGGGTGAGGGTGTCCGGCTTTTGAGGTCGTCCCCGCTCCCGGTTGAAGTGGAAGAGCCCGGAGTTGTAGCGCTCGTCGGCGCGGTTGAAGAGCGCCACCAGACGGGAGTAGATGTCCGCTTCTTTGAGTAGGGATTGTAGCTCGCCGTATTCCTCTATCCCCCTATCCTCGCAGATGCGCAGAAAGATGATGCGGTCAATTATGCGCTGGACGGCGAAGTTCAGCTCCCGGGTGGAGAGACCGGGATTGCGCAAGGCGATGTTACGCGCCAGTTCGTCCCGCCAGGACTCTATATCCTTGAGGAAGGCGTCGTCCACCTCGGCGGTGCCCTTCTTCTTGCGGGTGGATTCTACATACTTATCAAAGGAGCCCTTGCGTATTGCGGTGGGGGAGAAGATGTCGGCTATCTCCTCCCAGCGGTCGGTGTAGTCGCAGTAAGTGAGGTTGATTATCCGCCCCACCGAGGCTTTGTCGTTTTTCGCCGGCTTTATGCGGGTGTCATAGACCGCAAACTCCTCAAAGTCGGTCAGGATGGAGAGGGGCAGTTTCGCCGACCAGGCGTATCGGCGCAGTTGGAAGGCGGGGAGAGGGTCAACGCTCAGGTTGACCGCCGGTTTCTTGGTCTCCACGAAGAACTTGCGCGTCCCACCGATGCGGAAGCTGTAGTCCGGGGCTTTGGTGGCTCCACCCACCTTGACCACAGCTTCGTGCACCACCTCTTTGTATGCCTCCGCATATCCCTTCTCGTTGAATACATCCCAGCCCAGAGCGATGAAGAAGGGATTGGCGAATTCGGTGCGCAATTGGGCTTCGTTGTAGCGCGGGGAGCGGTATTGGTCAATATTACTATTAAATCGTTCAACTAACTTGAATATAGTGTCCGGCGCCTGCAATTATATCCTCCTACCGGTAAGACATAGATATGCACACTATAGCATAAAAATTACCCCCTCGCCACCACCCGGGCAAACCTGCGCTTGCCCACCCTCAGCACCCTCTCCCGGGAGATGTCCACCTGGGCGTCGGCGTCGCTTATCCGCTCCCCGTCCAGGCTGACCGCCCCCTGCTCCACCAGGCGCCTGGCTTTGCCCTTGCTCTCCGCAAAGCCCACCGAGCAGACCAGCTCCACTATCCATATGCGCCCCCCCCGCCCCGCCTTTGGCGGGGGCGGGACGTCAACATGTATCAAAGGCATGGCGCTGGGGTCCTCCCCCTCCTGAAAGACGCGGGCGAACTCCTCCTCCCCCCGTCTGGCTCCCTCCTCCCCGGCGTAGAGGGAGGTTATGGCACGCGCCAGGCGCTTCTTAGCCTCCATAGGGTGCATCTTTCCACTTTTTACCTCGGCAAGTATCTTATCCACCTCGGCACCCGGCAGTCTGCTCGCCAGTCGGTAGTAGCTCTCCATAGCCGAATCTGGGATGGACATCACCTTGCCGAATATGTCCACCGCGGACTCGGTAATGCAGATGTAGTTGCCTTGCGACTTGCTCATCTTCTGCTCTCCGTCGGTGCCCACCAGAAGGGGTACGGTGAGGATAATCTGCGGTTCCTGACCATGGTCCCTCTGCATCTGACGGGCGAGGAGAAAATTGAACTTCTGGTCGGTCCCCCCTATCTCCATATCCGCCTTCAGGCATACGGAGTCGTATCCCTGGGCGATGGGATAGAGGAACTCGTGCAGGGAGATGGGCACCTCATTCTGGTAGCGCATTAAAAAGTCGTCCCTCTCCAGCATGCGGGCTACGGTGGTGGAGGAGCAGAGGCGGATGACATCCTCAAAACTGAGCTTGGAGCACCATTCGGAGTTGTAAGCCACCTCGGTGCGTTCCACATCCAGTATCATGGAGACCTGCGCCCGATAGGTTTCTGCGTTCTTCTCCACCTCCTCCCGGGAGAGCGGGGAACGAGTCTTGGAGCGACCGGAGGGGTCGCCGATCATACCGGTGAAGTCACCGATGAGGAAGATGATGTGATGCCCCAAATCCTGCAGTTGTTTCAGCTTGAAGAGGCTGACCGCATGACCCAGATGGATGTCCGGCGCAGAGGGGTCGGCGCCGTATTTTATGCGCAGTGGTCTCTTCTCACTGCGCCCTCTCTCTATCTTGTTCAGTAGCTCCTCGGGGGATATCAACTCATCGGCTCCCTTGGCAATCCGGGCTACTTCCTCTTGGGGGGAAAGCCTCTTCTCGGTCATAAGGGATCATTCCACCTTGAATTTGAACGATTGGGTATTTATCCGATTAAAAAAACAGCCCCCGGAGTATCTTTAGGGGTGCACATTATCATCGCCGGGGCTAGGCTGGTATTTAAGGAATTCCATACAGAGCCTTGAGAATACCGACGGAGTGTTCTTCTATACTTGCCGAGGGGTCTTCGGGAGGAGAGTCCGTGTTCTGCGGCTGTGGTTCCTCACGAATAAATGTGTCGTTGAAGTTATTGTCCGTATCCCAGCTATTTCCCTGATATTCGCTATGGACCATCCCGCTCTTTCGCTCAATGGAGGAGCCCATAGCAGGGTTAATCTGCGGCGCCTCCTCATAGAATTCGCTATCGGAGACCGCACCCCAACCTATGGTATCAACTATGTCATCCTCGCCGGCCACCAGGCGGACCCCGCTATCCAGCGAATCCATTGGAATGTCGTAGGTGATGATATCGGGGAAGGGCCAATCGCCGGGCCAGGTTCCCATATCGGTGCTTATGGCGATGAGGAAAAAACCGTAGGTGGGAATGATACTACCTTCGTCAAAATATACTGCGTTCAACCCTTCCTCTTCCGAACTGAGAATCTCCAGGCGCCAGCCGCTGAGGTCCACACTATATTCCAAGGGATTATATAACTCCACGAAGCGGGCGCCTTCCTCGCTCATAACCGTATGCGAGTAAATTTCGCCTATGACCAGATGAAAGTCACTGGCGAAGGCAAACGAAGATACCAGGAGCAGGAGAATACAAAGAGACGAAATTCTCAGAGTAACCACCTCCTCAATTTATACTTACGCTAATCTAATATATCATCACCCTCAACCCCTGTCAAGTGAAAAAAATCGTTTATTTTCAAGAAAGCTAATCAAACCACCCAAAAAACTCCGATACTCCACATTTTTTAAGAATTTTCCCCCAAAAAGATCATAAAAACCCCCAGCAGATACCTACTGGGGGTTGTCGGCAACATAAAAGCGGCTATTTCTTCTCGGAATAATCGTAGAAGCCCCGTTTGGTCTTTCGTCCAAGATAGCCTGCCTGCACCATTTTGCGCAGTAAGGGACAGGGACGGTATTTGCTGTCACCGAAGCCGTTATAGAGCACATCCATTATGTCCAGACAGATATCCAGACCTATCAGGTCAGCAAGCGCCAGAGGACCCATAGGGTGATTCATTCCCAACATCATCACATTGTCAATCGCCTCTTTGGTTGCCACACCCTCGTAGAGGGCGAAGACCGCCTCGTTAATCATGGGCATGAGCACCCGATTGGAGATGAAGCCGGGAAAGTCGTTTACCTCCACCGGGGTCTTCCCCAGTTTTTCGGTAACCTCCCATACCGTCTTGAAGCACTCATCGGAGGTCTCTATTGCCCTAATCAGCTCCACTAACTTCATCACCGGCACCGGGTTCATAAAGTGCATACCGATTACTTTGTCCGGACGATTTGTGATGGCGGCAATCTCGGTTATGGGGATGGAGCTGGTGTTGGAAGCAAAAATAGCATCGGGTGATGACTGCTTATCCAGCTTGACGAAGATGTCCTTCTTCAACTCCCGGTCCTCAAATACCGCCTCCACTACCAGGTCGGCATCCTTGGCATCCGCCAGTTTCAGCGACGGCTTTATCAGCTTCAGTGCCGCATCGGCATCCTCCTGGCTGATCTTCTCCTTGCTCACCATCCGCCCCAGGTTCTTCTCTATTGTCTTCATCGCCCGGTCAAGGTAAGACTGCTCCGTATCTATCAGGGTAACCGCATATCCCGATTGGGCGAAGACCTGGGCTATGCCATTTCCCATTGTGCCTCCACCCACTACCGCAACATTCTTGATAGCCATAATCCTCTCCTCCTTAATGGTTTATTTACATCTCAATGCTCATTGCGACCGCATCGCCGCCACCCAGACAGAGCGTAGCCAGCCCCTTCTTCGCCTTGCGGTCCTTCATGGCGTATATCAGGGTTACCAGAATACGGCAGCCACTTGCTCCGATGGGATGGCCCATGGCGACGGAGGCACCATTCACATTCACAATGTCCCAATTGAAGCCCAGCTCTTTGCCGTCGGCAAGCACCTGAGCGGAGAAAGCCTCGTTGATCTCTATCAGGTCATAGTCATCAATCTTGTCCCCGGTCTTCTTCATTAAATTGCGCACCGCCTCAATGGGAGCATAGAAGAGCATCTTGGGCTCCACCGCACCGGTGGCATAGCCGGTGATTTTAGCCTGCGGTTCCACCTTCAGCTCCTCGGCTTTGTCCGCTGACATCACGATGACCGCCGCCGCTCCGTCATTTAGACCGGGGGCGTTTCCGGGGGTAATGGTGCCCTCCTTGGAGAAAGCGGGCCTCAATTTTGCCAGAACCTCCTCAGTGGTATCCTCCCGGGGACCCTCATCCACCTCAAAGGGGATGGGGTCGCCTTTACGCTGGGGGACCATTACCGGGGTTATCTCCTCCTTGAACTTTCCCCCTTTGATGGCGGCGATAGCTTTAGCGTGGCTTCCCGCCGCCCAGGCGTCCTGTTCCTCCCGGCTGATACCCGAATTCTCGGCGGTAAAGTCGCCCAGAACGCCCATGTGACAATCATTGAAGACGCACCACAGACCATCGTGAATCATACCATCTACCAGTTTCATGTCACCGAACTTCTGGCCGGTTCGTCCCTTATAGAAATAGTGGGGGACATTGGACATGGACTCCAACCCACCAGCCAGGATGACATCCGCTTCTCCGAGTTGGATTATCTGGGCGGCAAGTGAGACCGCACGCAGACCCGAACCGCAGACTTTGTTTATGGTCATCCCGCTGATTGTTGGAGGGATACCACCTTTGACTGCCGCCTGGCGGGCGGGAGACTGTCCCGTTCCTGCGGAGACCACATTGCCCATAATTACCTCTTCAATCACTTCGGGCTTGATCCCCGCCCTCTTGACCGCTTCTTTGACCACTACCGCACCTAAATCCGGTGCCGATACGGTCGCCAGTCCTCCCAAGAAGCGACCTATAGCCGTGCGGCAGGCGCCAGCAAGTACCACATCTCTTTTCATCTCTTCCTCTCTTTCTCTATGTTAATGTTTTTCGGTTTCATTCCTTCCACGAGGGCTCCCTCTTCTCCAAAAAAGCCCGCATACCCTCACCAGTCTCCCCGGAGGCGAAGCACTCGCCGAAATATTTTGCCTCTATCGCCCCCCCCTCCTGGGAGCCAAGCACCAGCCCTTCGTTTATCGCTTTCTTTACCAGCTTGACTGAAAGCGGTCCCCGAGAGGCAATCTTTAGGGCAATTTCAGTTACCCTCTCCATAAGCTCCTCGGCGCCGAAGACGCCGTTTACCAGCCCTATCTCCTCGGCACGTTTAGCATCAATCAAATCCCCGGTAAGAAGCATCTCCTTAGCCCGAGGAAGACCGACTATCCTGGGAAGCCTTTGGGTGCCGGCAAATCCCGGGGTTACCCCCAGGGTGACCTCCGGCTGACCGAGCTTAGCCCTCTCGGATGCATAGCGCAGGTCGCAGGCTAGGGCAAGCTCCAGCCCCCCACCCAGGGCAAAGCCGTTTATGGCGGCGATGACCACCGTTCCCATCCTCTCAATCTGCAGGAAAGCCCTCTGACCGTGCAGGGAAAGTTTCTCCGCCTCACCTCCGCTCATATCCACCATCTCGGCGACATCGGCCCCGGCCACGAAAGCCTTTCCTTCGCCGGTGATTATCACCACCCGCACCGCCGAATCCGCATCCAGCGCTTCCATTGTCTCCCGAATCTCGCCCAAGACCTCACTGTTCAGCGCATTCAGGGCGTCCGGACGATTGACCTTCACCATCGCCAACGGACCGTCCTTGCTGACATCCAAAAAACCCATCACTCCTCCTTCCTATATGCTAAAAACAGTCATATTTTTTGCACCAGCTCTATCATCAAACCCCCGGTGGAACGGGGATGAATGAAGGCTATCAGCTTTCCCCCCGCCCCTTTGTTGGGCTCGGATGTGGTAAACTCCATTCCCCGAGCCTTAAGCTCCTCCATCGCCTTGCCTATGTCCTCCACATTGAAGGCTAGATGGTGGAGACCGGGACCGTGTTTAGCGATAAACTTTGCCACGGTGCCTTCGCCGGTGGTATCCTCCAGAAGCTCTATGGGCGCCCCTGCGCCGGAAAGAACTGCCAGGCGCAAGCCCCTCTCCTCAAGCTCCTCTTCTGCGACCAGCTCAAAGCCCAGCTTGTCCGTATAGATGCTTATGCTCTCATCCAGATTCTTAACCGCTATGGCTATATGGTCAAGATTTACAAACATCAACTCTCCCTACCATTCTTTCCACCCACCTATATACTTGCCGAAGACTCATAGCTCCCATAGACCTCGCCCAGAGCCGAGCATATCTCCCCCACGGTGGCGCCCAGCTCCACCCCCTCCACCAGAAACTCCATCATCGCCTCACCATCCCTCGCCCTCTCCTTCAAGGCGGAAAGATACCGTTCTACACTTCCCCGCCTTCTGCGAAATTCAGCCAACCTCTCTGCCCTCTCTTTTTCCAGTGCCTCATCCACCCGAAGCACCTTTAGGGGCACCTCCTCCTCTATCTGATATTCATTCACCCCCACCACCACCCTAACGCCCGCCTCAACCTCCTTCTGGTATCTGTAGGCGGAGTCGGCTATCTCCTGCTGAAAGAAGCCGCTCTCCACCGCCAATACCGCCCCACCCAAGTCGTCTATCTTCTCCAGATATTCCTCCACCCGTCGGCAGATATCCTCGGTCAGCGACTCAATGCAGTATGAACCTCCCAGGGGGTCCACCACCTCAGACAGCCCGCTCTCCTCAGCGATTATCTGCTGGGTGCGCAGGGCTATGCGCACCGACTCCTCGCTGGGCAGACTGAGCGCCTCGTCCCGGGAGTTGGTGTGCAGGCTCTGAGTGCCTCCCAATACCGCAGCCATCGCCTGGATTGCGACCCGGACCACATTGTTCTGGGGCTGTTGACCGGTGAGGGCACAGCCTGCGGTCTGGGTGTGAAAGCGAAGCTGCATAGACTGCGGATTTTTTGCTCCGAATCTCTCTTTCATTATCCTCGCCCACAGCAGGCGAGCGGCACGGAACTTAGCCACCTCCTCCAGCAGGTTATTATGGGCGCAGAAGAAGAAGGATATGCGAGGGGCAAAATCATCCACAGCAAGCCCACCGCTGGTAGCCTCTTGCACGTAGGCGATTCCGTCCGCCAGGGTGAAGGCTAACTCCTGCACCGCAGTTGCACCGGCTTCACGGATATGATAACCGGAGATGCTTATGGGATGCCAGCGGGGCAGATTGTCGGTGGTATAACCGATCAGGTCTATCGCCAGATGCATACTGGGCTTGGGGGGGAAGATATATGTCCCCCGGGCGATATATTCCTTCAATATATCGTTCTGCACCGTCCCGGAGAGGCTTTTCGTGTCTATGCCCCTCCTTCTCGCCAGGGCGACATACATAGCCAGCAGGATTGAAGCGGTGGAGTTTATGGTCATGGAGGTGGAGACCCTGGAGAGGTCAATATCCGCAAAAAGCTCCTCCATATCATCTATGGTAGATACCGCCACCCCCACTCTGCCCACCTCCCCCTCGGCGCGGGGATGGTCGGAGTCGTAGCCCATCTGGGTGGGTAGGTCAAAGGCTACCGATAGCCCGGTCTGTCCTTGAGATAGGAGATAGCGGAAGCGGGCGTTGGTCTCAGTCGCCGAGCCGTAGCCGGCATACTGGCGCATGGTCCACAGCCTTCCCCTATACATAGTGGGATAAATCCCCCGTGCAAACGGATATTCACCGGGAAAGCCGAGCTCATCTAAATAGTCTCCATCCCCCAGATCCAGGGGAGTATATAGCGTCTTAAGCTCAATCTCGGAAGTGGTCTTGAAGGACTCCTTGCGCAGGGGACGCCTGGCAGCGGTCGGAGAAAGCTTCTCCTTCTCCCAGCGCTTATAACCCTTCTTGATATCATCGCTCATCGGCTTACTTATCGCTCTCCTCACTCAATGATTATCAGAGCCTGCTCCTTCTCCACGCCCTGCTCAGGCTCAACCAGCACCTCCCGCACCTTGCCGGCCCGGGGGGCGGTAAGCTCGTTCTCCATCTTCATAGCTTCCACGATTATCAGCGCCTCACCCTTAACCACTTCCTGCCCGGGGGAGACCTTGACCTCCACCACCTGCGCCGGCATGGGGGAAGCGACCGCCACTACTTCAGTCTTCGTCTGGGAGGCTCTCCGCAGGCTTGCTATGCTGTGGGCTCGCTCATCAGCCAACTGCAGGCGAAAACTCCTCCCCCCGCCGAAGACCTCCCAGCCCTCATCAGTGTGTCTTGCCCACAGCTCGTAGGAGTTTCCGTTCAGAATGAGCGAGTAAAGCGCCCCCGGTGAGACCTCGCAGAGGTCCACCTGAGAGGGCTTACCGTCCAAGGAGACCTTAGGCTTCCCGTCCTCGTGGGTTACCTCTATGGTGTAAACGTGTTCCCCTATCTCGGCGATATATTTCATACCCTCCTTCTCCCCATCTCCCGGCGGGCGGCAAACTTCCAGGGACTGTAACTCTCCTTCTGCCCGTCCACCTGCTCGGTGGGGCGGGATAGACCTGTGTCCGTCTCGGTCAGGAGGGCACAGAGCACCGCCGCCGCTGACTCCCATTCGGTGAGGTCTATCTCCTCAGGCTTATAGTGGTCGGCTATGAAGTGGGTATCGTATTGACCCTTCTTAAACTGGGGATGATTCATCACCCAGCGGTGAAACGGTATGGTGGTGGCAACGCCTTCTATGATGTATTCGGATAAAGCCCTAGACATTCTGAGCACCGCCGTGGGTCGGTCCTCAGCCCACACCACCAACTTGGCAATCAGGGGGTCATAGTATAGAGGCACTTCATAACCCTGATAGATACCGCTGTCCATGCGCACCCCGGGTCCCAGAGGATGGCGCAGGCGAGAGATGGCTCCCGCCGAGGGGAGAAAGTTATTATCCGGGTCTTCGGCACAGATACGGCACTCTATGGCATGACCCCGATGGAGGATATCGCTCTGTTTATAAGCCAGCTTGCGCCCACCGGCGATCAGTATCTGCTCCTTGACCAGGTCCATCCCGGTGACCAGCTCGGTTACCGGATGCTCCACCTGCAGGCGGGTATTCATCTCCAAAAAGTAGAAGCTTCCCTCCCCATCCAGCAGAAACTCTACCGTGCCGGCGTTGGTGTAGTTGGCGGTCTTGGCGGCCAGGACCGCCGCCTCCGCCATCTGTGTGCGAAGTCCGGGGGTGAGCGCCGGGGAGGGCGACTCCTCTATCAATTTCTGATGCCTGCGCTGGATGGAGCATTCCCGCTCGCCCAGATGAATCACATTCCCCATCTCGTCGGCAAGAATCTGAAACTCCACATGGCGAGGAGCGGGAATATATTTCTCTACGAAGATACGCTCATCGCCGAAAGCGGTGGAAGCCTCACTGCGAGCCGCCTTAAGCAATGAGGGCATCGCTTCTGCATCATTTGCTATGCGCATCCCCTTCCCCCCACCACCGGCGGCAGCCTTGATCATCACCGGGAAGCCCATCTTCTTCGCCGCGGAGATTATCGCTTTGTCGGTCTTCAGGGTGGGGTCCGCACCGGGGATAATCGGCAAACCCACCGAGGACATACTCTTCCTGGCCCCCACCTTGTCGCCCATCGCTTCCAGAGCTTCAGGCGTAGGACCGATGAAGGCGATGCCTGCATCCCGGCAGGCACGGGCGAATTCCGGGTTTTCCGCCAGGAAGCCGTAGCCGGGGTGGATGGCTTCCGCTTTATGTTCCAGAGCCACCTCTACGACCTTATCTATCCGCAGATATGATTCTGTGCTCGGTGGAGGACCTATGCAGTGCACCTCATCCGCATAGCGCACATGGAGGGTCGGTCGGTCTACCTCGGAATAGACCGCCACACTTATAATGCCCATCTCCCGGCAGGTGCGCAGGACACGCATGGCGATCTCGCCCCTGTTGGCGATCAGAATCTTCTTAAACGGCGGACGAGCCACGGTCTTCGCTCAAGCTCCTTTTCTTAATCATTCCAGTTATGAGTAGGGGACATTTGTGAAAATTATATCAAAATATCCCAGAAAAATAAACATAATTTTCACCGATTTTAAAGGGGTGGATTGCCGTGTTTTTTGGGAGGATTATAGTCCCGCTTTCCCTCAAGCATCCTCAGAGCCTTAATTACCATCGGACGAGACTGGTGGGGCATGATGACCTCGTCAACATAACCCAGCTCGGCGGCGATATAGGGATTGCAGAATTTGTCAGTGAACTTATCCACCAGCTTCCGGCGCAGTTTCTCCGGCTCCTTCGCCTTAGCCAGCTCCTTGCGATAGAGGACATTCACCGCTCCTTGCGCTCCCATCACCGCAATCTCCGCCGTAGGCCAGGCATAGACGATATCTCCCCGGTGGTGGCGGTTGGACATCACCGCATACGCTCCCCCGTAAGCCTTGCGGGTGATGATATTTATCTTGGGGACGGTGCACTCACAGTAGGCATAGAGGAACTTTGCCCCCTGCTTGATCACTCCTCGGTGTTCCTGGTCGGTGCCGGGGAGAAAGCCGGGGACATCGGTCAGGGTCAGAACCGGAATATTGAAGGCGTCGCAGAAGCGGATGAGGCGAGCCCCTTTGATGGAGGAGTCGCAATCCAGGCAACCAGCCAGCACCGCCGGCTGATTGGCGATAATACCCACCACCCGCCCGTCAAAGCGGGCGAAGCCCACCACCATGGACTGAGCATAGTCGGCATGAATCTCTAGAAATGAGTCTTTATCCACGATGCGGGATATTATCTCCCGGACATCGTAAGGCTTGGTTGGAGAATCCGGGACCACCTCATCCAACTCCATATCCATTCGCTGGGGGTCGTCTTCGCTTTCTAGAATGGGAGGGTCCTCCATATTGTTTTGCGGAAGATAGGAGAGCAGTTTGCGGATGGTCTGAAGACATTCCACATCGTCCTGGCAGGAGAAATGGGCGATGCCAGTTATGGAGGCATGCACCCCAGCACCGCCCAGCTCTTCGTAGCTGACCTCCTCGGCAAGCACGGTCTTTACCACATCCGGTCCGGTGAGGAACATATAGCTGGTCTCCTCCACCATCAGGGTAAAGTCGGTGAGCGCCGGGGAATAGACCGCCCCTCCGGCACAGGGACCCATTACCGCGGTAATCTGGGGGACCACCCCGCTGGCGAGCACGTTGCGCAGGAAGAACTCCGCATAGCCGGCCAGACTGTCCACCCCCTCCTGGATGCGAGCTCCGCCGGAGTCGTTCAACCCAATCACCGGCGCACCCTGACGGATTGCCAGATCCATCACTTTGTTTATCTTCTCACTGTTGGCTTTGGATAAGGACCCTCCAAAGGTGGTGAAGTCCTGGGCATAGATAAATGTCAACCGTCCGCCTATCTTCCCGTAACCGGTAACCACCCCGTCGCCGGGGATGCGGTTTTTCTCCATACCCATATAATGACAGCGGTGTTCCACCAGCGCATCCAGCTCCTGAAATGTGCCCTCATCCATGAGAATATCAATCCGTTCCCTGGCGGTCAGCTTGCCCTTCTTATGCTGGGCGTCAATGCGCTCCTTACCACCTCCCAGCAGGGCTTGCTGGCGCTTCTTCTCCAACAGGCGATATTTATCTTGATTGGACACGACAGCTCCTGTTCTGTGAGAAATGGTTTGGTTTATTTCGCCCGAGCCTCTTCCACAGCGCCCCGGATGTATTCCACAATCTCATCCGTGGGGGTGCCGGGACCGAACAGACGCCCAACGCCCATCTCGCCCAGCGCCTTAATATCCTCCTCGGGGATGATGCCCCCGCCGGTCACCAATATATGGTCGGCGCCGTTCTCCTTGAGGAGTTCAAGGACGCGGGAGAACATGGTCATATGCGCACCGGAGAGGATGGAGAGAGCTACCACATCAACATCCTCCTGCAGGGCGGCTTCCACAATCATCTCCGGGGTCTGGTGCAGACCGGTGTAGATTACCTCCATACCACCGTCGCGCAGAGCCCGGGCGACCACCTTGGCGCCCCGGTCGTGACCGTCCAAGCCGGGCTTTCCCACCAATACCCTTATCTTCTCAGCCATATTGCGCTCCTTGTATATCAAATAAGACTAGATAACTTGCTTGGGACAGTCGCTCACCTGTTCCGAATTCGCCGACGGTTCGGTGCGGAAGTTCATAGATGAGGGGGTGACTATGACCAATTGTTCGGCATAGACCCCAGAAGAGCCAAATAATGTTACAAACAAAACTACACCAACAAGGAATATCCGTTCCATCTCAACTCCCTCTCATAACCAATAAGATAACCCAGCCTAGAAATACGCCGGGTCCTTATACTCCCCGAACTCCTCCCGCAGAACCTGAATTATCTCTCCCAGGGTGGCATAACAGCGTGTGCATACCAGTATGCGGGGAAGGAGGTTGCTACCCTCATTCGCCGATTTGCGCAGTTCTTTAAGGGTCCGTTCCACCTCTCCGTTGTCCCTCTCCGCCCTAAGCTTTGCCAGCTTCTCAATCTGCCTCTTCTCCACCTGCGGAGATATCCTGAGGACATCTATCTCCACCTTCTCATCCGGCAAAACGAAATCATTGAGCCCCACGATGATACGCCTCTTCTCCTCTATCTCCTTCTGATAGCGGTAGGCGGCGTCGGCTATCTCCTTCTGGAAGAAGCCGACTTCTATGGCTTTAATCACCCCGCCCAGATCCTCAATCTTCTGGAAATACTCCTCGGCTTGCTCCTCCAATCGGTTGGTGAACGACTCCACATAGTAAGAGCCGGCCAGGGGGTCTATGGTGTTAGCCACCCCACTCTCACTGGCGATTATCTGCTGGGTGCGCAGGGCGATGAGCACCGCCTTTTCCGTGGGAAGGGCTAGGGTCTCGTCCATGGAGTTGGTGTGCAGGCTCTGGGTCCCGCCCAGAACCGCCGACAGGGCTTCGTAGGCGGTGCGGATGATATTGTTCTCCGGCTGTTGGGAGGTCAGGGAACAACCTGCGGTCTGGGTGTGGAAGCGCATGAGCCAGCTTCGGGGGTTCTTTGCCTTATATTTTTCCCGCATGTGCCTAGCCCATATCCGCCGCGCCGCCCGATACTTGGCTATCTCCTCAAAGAAATCCAGATGGGCGTTGAAGAAGTGGGATAGGCGGGGGGCGAAGGTATCCACATCCAGCCCGGCGGCGATTCCTGCCTCCACGTAGGCGAAACCGTCGGCAAGGGTAAAGGCAAGCTCCTGAGCGGCGGTTGAGCCGGCTTCACGGATGTGATAACCGGAGATGGATATGGTATTCCACCTGGGAACCTCCTCGGCGGCGAAAGCCATTATGTCGGTGATAATGCGCATGGAGGGCTCCGGCGGGAATATCCACGATTTCTGGGCGATATATTCCTTGAGGATGTCGTTCTGTATGGTGCCGGTCAGCAGTTTGGAATCCACACCCTGCTTCTCCCCCACAGCGATGTAGAAACACAGCAACATCGCCGCCGGGGCGTTGATGGTCATGGAGGTGGATATCTTATCCAGAGGAATGCCGTCAAAGATGGTCTCCATGTCCGCCAGGCTGGAGACGGCAACCCCACAGCGCCCCACCTCTCCCCGGGCACGGGGATGGTCGGAGTCGTAGCCCATAATGGTAGCCATATCAAAGGCTACGGAGAGTCCGGTCTGTCCCTGCTCCAGCAGGAACTTGTAGCGCTTGTTGGTATCCTCAGGGGTGCCGAAGCCGGAGAACTGGCGCATGGTCCACAACCGACCACGATACATATCGGTGTGAACGCCTCTGGTGTAGGGAAACTCGCCGGGATAGCCTAAATCCCGCTGGTAGTCAAAATCCTCCAAATCCTCTGGAGTATATAACACCTTGACCTCATCACCGGAGATAGTCTCATAAAGCACATCCCGAAATTTGCAGGTCTTGACTTTCTCCTGGAAGGCTTCCTGATCACTTTGGCTTGCGGTTTTCTTAGCCATTTTCTCTCATCCTTTTATTCCTTCTTTCCGATTATCAACTCCATAATCTCATTGGTGCCTGCGGCGGCAAAAAGTGCAGCCGAATCACGCAGATAGCGAGCGACGGGGAAATCCTCACAGATAGCCGCCCCTCCAAGCACCTCTCCCGCCAATCCAGCGCTCCGAAAAGCCCCCTCACTGCACTCCTTCTTTGCCAATGCCAGCTCCCGGTCGGCGCGCCCTCCCTCGTCCACCATACGACAGGCGACCAAAAGAAACTCCAACGCCCCCCGACATATCTTCTCAATTTCCTGCACATGTTCTTTGATTTGGCGATATTCAATAATCGGCTTTCCCCCCACCACCCTCTCCCGGGCAAATTCCGTCGCCACCTGCAAACAGCCGGATATTATCCCCAATCCCACCGCAGACACCCCGCTCCTGCCATATTCGCTTACCGCCTCCATAACTATCCTCAATCCCTCCCCCTCCTCACCGAGGCGGTTTTCCGCCGGCACCTGGCAACCGTCAAATATCACCTCACCATATTCACAACCCCGAAGGGACCGTTTCTCCTCCAGCCGTCCCACCTTGAACCCGGGCATTGAGGACTCCACTATGAAGGCGGAGAGGTCGTCAACGCCTGCACCGGTTCTAGCAAGCACAATATGAATATCAGCAAGGCGAGAATGGGTGATGAAACACTTCGCTCCGCTCAATCGGTATATACCACCGTCTTTCTCCGCCCGGGTCTTGATTCCCCTGGGGTCGCTCCCCCCCGAGGGCTCGGTCAAGGTCATGGTGCCGAACGACTTCCCGGATGCCATAGGGGGAACATATTTTCCCCTCTGCTCCTCCGTCCCCCACCTGACGATGGGGCTTATCGCCAGTTGAAACACCTGCAGGGCGAAGCCCACCGCAGGAAGTCTCTGGGAAATCTCGGCAAGAATCAGGGTGCGGGCGACAAGACCCAAGCCGACTCCCCCATATTTGGCGGGGACACACAACCCCAGATAATCAAGCCCAGCCATCAGCTCAAAGAGCGCTGGGGGAATCCTATCCCCGGCATCCACCTCCCCGCCCAGGGGAGCTACCTCTTTCTGGGCAAATTTAGCGGCGGTTAGGGCGATATCCTCCTCTACCTCGGTCAGTTCAACCCGCAAAGTCCCTCCCCAATATCACTTGCCCTTCAAGATATAGTTGGCGATGACCAACCTCTGCACCTCACTGGTGCCCTCGTAGATGGGGGTTATGCGAGCGTCACGATAGAGTCTATCTATCTCGGAAAAATCTCCGATGTAACCGTATCCGCCGTGAATCTGCACCGCTCGGTCGGCACAAAAAACCGCACTCTCGGAAGCATACAGCTTTGCCTGGGCTGCTTCTTTGGCATACTTCTCCCCATTATCAGCCATCTGGGCGGCTTTGTAGGTCAACAGGCGGGAAGCCTCCAGACGACAGGACATATCGGCAAGCATCCATTGTATCGCCTGGTTGGCGGAGATGGGCTTGCCGAACTGCTCCCGCTCCAGTGAATATTTCACCGCCTCATTGTAAGCCCTCTGAGCGATACCCACCGCCTGAGATGCCACCCCAATGCGAGCTGAATCCAGGGTGGTCATGGTTATGCGGAAACCCTTGCCCACCTCACCCAATAAGTTTTCTTTAGGAATGCGCACGTTCTTGAAGTAGAGCCGACCGGTGGTGGATGCACGGATGCCCATCTTATATTTCAAAGTCTCCGTCCTAAAACCCTCGGCTTTGGGGTCATCAAAGATTAGAGCGGATACTTTTCCCTCACCTTCAGAGTCCTCACAAATCCGGCATATCAGCACCACTACATCGGCGACATTTCCGGAGGTGATGAATATCTTCTCGCCGTTGACCACATAATGGTCTCCGTCAAGGACCGCGGTGGTCTTCTGGGCTGCGGCATCGGAGCCAGCCCCCGGCTCGGTCAAGGCGAAGGCTCCGATATACTCCCCGGAGGCAATCTTGGGGAGATATTTCTTCTTCTGCTGCTCATTGCCGAAAAGCTCAATAGGGGTGGAGGTTAAAACGGAGACAGCCATGACTATGGCGATCGCCGCATCGGCGACGGACATCTCCTCTACCAGTGTGCAATGTTCCAGGATGCTTCTCCCCTCACCGCCATACTCCTTTGAAGTGGGAAATCCCAGAAACTTCGCCTTTCCCATCTCCTTGAAGATGTCGTAGGGAAACTCCGGCGGGCGCCTATCCAGCTCCACCGAACGAGGCAAAACATGCTTTTCGGCAAACTTGCGCACCTCATCTCTAACCTTCTGCTGTTTGGGGTCTAAATTGTAGGTCATCTGCAGGCTCCTTCAGTTGTTTATTGTAACTTCAATTCCTTTCCAAGCAAAATGTCCACCGCCTCATAGGGCGATATCTCGCCGGACTCTATCCGTCCCACCTGTTTCTCAAGCAGTTCCTCAAACCCATTGCGGAACTGAAGGCGCATGGAAATCTCCCTCTCCAGAAGCTCCTGGAGGTCACTGCGTATCTGCTGGCGCAGGTGGAGGTGATACCGCTCCCCCTCGGTTATGAACTCACGGTGGCTCTCAATCGCCCTCACCAGCTCCTCTGTGCCCTCATTTCTGGTGGCAACAGTCTGCACGATGGGTATCTCCCAACTGCGGTCCGACCGCATCTCACATATAACCGCTATCTCCCGACAGAGGGCTTCCGCCCCCTCACGGTCTGCTTTATTGACGCAGAAGACATCGGCAATCTCCATAAGTCCAGCCTTCATCGCCTGGATGCCGTCCCCCGACTCCGGCACCAATACTACAACGGTGGTATCGGCGGAGTTGGCGATGTCCAGCTCGCTCTGCCCCACCCCCACCGTCTCCAGTATTATCGGCTCCTTGCCGAAAGCGTCCATTGCTAAAGCCACACCACGGCTTGCCTGCGCCAGACCACCGACGCTCCCCCGGGTAGCCATAGAGCGGATGAAAGCCCCACTCTGCACCCCCTCATCCTGCATACGCACCCTATCACCGAGTAGCGCTCCCCCGCTGAAAGGGCTGGTGGGGTCAACCGCAATTATCCCCACCGACAACTCACTCTGTAGGTAGTACCGTGCCAGGCGGGAGACCAGGGTGGACTTTCCCGCCCCGGGAGGACCGGTCACCCCGATGCGGAAGGCTTTGTGGCTGTTGGCATACAGACTGGCTAAAATCTCCCGATAGCCGTCTCTCTCATTCTCTATGATGGAGATTACCCGGGACAGAGCCAGACGGTCTCCGCCGAAGAACCTCTTGAGCAGTTCCTGACGATTGGAGGAGACCGGTGCCATGCTAATACTCAACCCCCTCACGGGCGGAGATACCATCCTGATAATGGTGCTTGACCTCCCGCACCTCACTTACCAGGTCGGCTATCTCCATAATCTTCGGGGGTGCATATCTTCCGGTGATGATTATCTCCATATTCTCGGGTTTAGCGGACAGAATCTCCAGCACCTCATCGAGGCTCACCAGATTATAATCCAAGGCCACATTCAGCTCATCCAGAACGATGACGTCGTATCTTCCAGCGGATATCTCCTTTCCGGCAAGCTTCAAGCCCTTCTGCGCCAGTTTGATGTCCTCCGGTTCGGGGTTCTCCTTATTGACGAAGGTCTCCCGTCCGCACTGGACGATGTCAAACCCCTCCAGTCGTTCAGCGGCGGAGAGCTCGCCGTAGTTAATCCTCCCCTTCATAAACTGAAGCACCAGGACGCGCTGGTCGTGCCCCCAGGCGCGCAGAGCCTGCCCCAGGGCGGCGGTAGTCTTTCCCTTGCCGTCGCCGGTATATACCTGGATGGTTCCGGTGCTCTCCTTACCCATAAAATGTTCCCAACCTTTGGCAATCCAAGGGGAAATATCCGTCCTTATGGAGAATTACAATGATATTATAAAGCCTTTTTACTGTCAAACAAAATTGACCAACGCCTGCAAAACAAAACGCCCACCAGTCGGCAGGCGAGATAAGCGGTCTATGTTGCCCACTCTATTCCAAATGAACGCTTGAGGAATCTCCCACATTCAAGCTGTGGAAGGCTCCCTTTATCTCCGCATTTGGACCGATGATGGAGTTTGATAAAGCGGCGCACTCCACCGTCGCCTCTTCACCGATTATACTCTCGGTGATTATGGAGTTTACGACCTTCGCCCCTCTGGCTATGCTCACATTGGGACCTACGATGGAGCGAAATATCCCCACATCTTCATGAATATGCACCGGAGGGACGATGATGGATTCCTCTCCCCCCTTGAAGGACCGGGCATAGCGCTCCAGGAGTCTGCGGTTGGACTCCAGCAGGGTCTCCGGCTTTCCGCAGTCATACCACTCCCTGACCGGGAAGGTGCCAATCTCTATTCCCTGGTCTATTACCGTCTGCAGTGCGTCGGTAATTTGAAACTCCCCTTTGGTGCGCTTTCCCTTCTCAATCAACTGCCCAATGGCTGTAAATAACTGCTCGCTCTCCTTGATATAATAGATACCGGTGAGCACCAGATTGGATGGGGGCTTCTCCGGCTTCTCCACCAATCGGCGGATATTGGCGCCGTCCGTCTCCACCACCCCAAAACGGCGTGCATCCTCCACCTCCTTCACCCCTAAGGCGCTCTTCCCCGCCTTAACCACCGCCTTCAGGTCGGTGTCAAAGATGGTATCCCCCAGGATTATAAGCACCGGTGAGCCGTCCATATAATCTCTTGTAAGATGAATAGCATGGGCGATGCCCTCCATACTCTCCTGGACCACAAACTTAGCCGGTATCCGATACTCCCTCTCCACAAAGTCCCGAATCTTGTCCCCCAGATGACCGATGACCAGGATCAGTTCGTCAACCCCCACATCCATCAGCTCATCTATGATGTGGGCGATGATGGGCTTGCCGGCAACATTCAACAGGGGCTTGGGGGTGGTGTGGGTGTGGGGACGCAGACGGATGCCGGCGCCGGCTACGGGAATGATAGCTTTCACGGGCTCTCCTTAAGTCTTGGCAACTCCGCAACCTTCCTCTCCTGGTCACTCAAAAGCCCTTGCAGGGTGCGCAGGAGGGGCTTTTTAGACAGATAGCGGATGAAGAAAAACAAGCCCCCGGCAAGGCTTAGAAGAAAGGCTATGGAGGGGAAGGCGAAGCACAGGTAAAATAAAACCTCCTCATATCCCCCAAGCAGGGCAAACACTCCAATAATGCCGGAAATTAGCATCAAACCGGCGAAGCTGAAGCCGATGATAAAGCCCACCTTAAGTCGGTTAAGCCTGGAACGAAAACGCTTGAAGTGCTTTCTTTGGCGGGCAAGTTCCTCCTCCTCTTCGGATATAGCCCTAACCTGCCAGGGGGAGACGCTCTCGGTGGTGGTAACTTCCTCCGCCTCATCCACCCCTACAGAGGAAGGTTTTTTAAAATCCGGGGGTTCCACAACCAGAGGAGTCGCTGCCACAGGGGAAACCGCCTCCGGTAATTCATATTCAGCGACTGCCCTCTCCTCCTGGAGTGTAGCAGTTGCCACTTCGGATTCAGACTTGAGTTTCCTCTCGGCGCTCGCTACCGCTTCCGGCACGGCGAAAAACTCCAGCACCCCGGGATAGTCGTCGGGAGAGGGAAGCCCGGCAAAATCCACCAACCTCAAGCGCAGTCCGGACTCATCCCTCTCCACATTATAGCGGGAGTTGCAGTGGGGACAGATGACACTCCCCCCGTCGCCGGGAACTTCCATCCCACGACCGCAGATTTTGCAATCGTATTGGGGCATAAGGGGTTATGATGCAAGGCAATTGGACTGTTTGAAAGAATATAACATATTTTATTACTTTTATGGGAGTTTTTGAAAGGTGTGCGGGTAAACTGCGCAAAAAAAGCCGGGGTTCTCACCCCGGCTCTAGTTTAATCCTGTAATGCCTATCCTACTCCACCACCTCCACCTTCAGCTCCGCAGTGGAGGAGCCGATATCCGGCGAGTACATCCCAATGATGATGGTGGGAAGGGCGGAGTAGGTTCCCGGCACCTCGGCGCGCAGGCGGTAGATTATCTTCGTCTCCCCGGCGTTCAGCCGCTCAAAGAGGATGGCTCGCTTCTCGGTGCGCAGTTCCACATAGGCATCCAGCCACCAGTCGTAGTAGCTTTCTATCTGGGTGAATATCAAGCCCGCCGGGCGGGGATCCTCCAATATCACATAGTCAAAGTCATACGGCGAATTGATGATTATCTCCACCTCCAGCTCCTCCCCCACCTCTATCTCACCCTCAAAGGGCTTGCGCTCCTCCACCAGCTTCCCCTTCTCATAGTGGCGGTCTATCAGGTAGTAGTTGCGCTCCAGACCGATGGAGCCCTCCACCGCCGGGATGTAGTCGGCGGTGGTGTAATACTCAAGGGCTATGGTGTAGAAGACCGGACCCTCACCTGAGGTGCGTTCAACCGTCAAAGTGTTATCTCCGGTGACGAAGTCCTCCAACTGGAAGATAATCTCCCGGGCGGGATGCTCGTAGTCCGTGGGGTCAAGTTCCAACCCGCCAACCTTCTCGTCGTTTAGCACATATTCAGCGATTATCGGCGCCGAAATCTCCGGATAGTTGAGCAGGTAGTCTATGATGGCGCGCATAGCCGCCGAGCTGTCCTTGGTGGACTTCCATACCGCACCCCTGCGCTGGTCAACCAGCCAGTCAATCATAAACGGTATCTGCTTGCTGTCGGGCGAAACCTCCATCTTAAAGGACAGCACCTTGGCGGTGGTCTCCACCGAATCGTCCCACCAATACCAGCAGTGCTGGGGGTCCTTGCCCCACCACAGGGTATCATCGGAGCCGTAGTTGGCGGTGTTGTCCAGGTTGCGCAGAACCACCCCCACCTCATAGTCGTTGCCCAACTGATGGAGTGCAGAGCCCAGTAGCACCAGCCCCATATCTGACATGGGGTCACGCACCTCAAAGTAATAGTCAACCGAATCCCGAATCAGTGGTAGATATTCATCGCTTATGCCCACTCTGAGGGCTACATCGCCTACATAAAGCCCCAGCTCCCAGTCGTAACGGGTCTGGTCGTTGGAAAGCTCAACAAGCCAACCCTCAATGAACTCCAGTGCCCTGGGATACATCTCGTCAACCTTAACCCTGGACTCTTCGGATAAGAAGGGGCTGTCCATTATGGCGTAAAGGGCGTCAACAGCATAAGCGGTCATGTAGGGCGATTCTTTGCCCCCCTTCCACCAAGCCCATCCCCCTTTATCCGTCTGGGCTTCGTAGATGCGTGCGATACCGCCGTCTATGGCTTCGGCAAGTCCCTCTGACAGTTGATACTGGTCCAAGCCCAGTTTACCCGCCGAGGCGGCAAGCACGGCATTGGGCAGGAAGCGGTTTATGGTCTGCTCTATGCAGTCGTAGGGATAGTAGGTGAAGAAGTCCAACCCGTAGGAGAGGGCGGCGGCAAGCGAAGGCGAGAGGATCAACTCTCCGCTGAAGGTCTCGGGGTCAATCATATCCGCCAGGGTCAGGGTATGGGTTACTGAATCGCGCAGGCGCCCGGCGAAGGCTTGACGCAGCATGGCTCCGTGGGGAAAGATGGGAATGAACTTCTCAGTGGCGTCGGATTCCTCATCGGTCAGGGCGGCGGAGAGCATATACGCATCCCCCACCTCATCGGCACGAACCCACTCCTCCATGATGCCCTTGTCATCAGGGGCTACTTTAATGGTCTTGCTCTGGTCACCCCCCACATGGCTCAAGCCTTCTAAATCTATGGAGATGTATATATCCTTGGAAGTGGGCAGGTAGTTGTGGGCTATGGCGGTCAGCTTGCAGACATCGCCCACCACCATATGGCGAGGGGCTTTCAGACGGATGATGACATTCTTGGTGGAGACGAAGGAAGCTTCCCCCCAGCCTATGCGCTGACCCTTATCCACGCCCAGAGCAAAAAGCTTCCAGGTGGTCAGATTGTCGGGGACATTGACGGTGGCAAAAGCCTTTCCGTCTCCTCCGGTCTTGAGGTCGGGAATCCACAACGGGGAGTCGGTGAAATATTGGCGCAGGACGGCTTGGGTGAATTCCTCGCCCCCTATGGTAATCGTGCCCACCCCATCTGTGGCGATGTAGTCCTTGCCCGGGGCGGAAAGAGGATATCCTTCCTCCGCTTCCAGCGTCTTCATCTCAGCCATCATCACACCCTCATCAAAGTCTTCAGCGCTACCTAAAGCCATCTCATCACGAAAGTAACCCCCAGCGCCCTTCTCCCCTCCACCGTAGCCGAACACATCACTGGTCGCCTCCCACTTTTCTCCCTCCACGCCAATATAGGAAAGAAGATTGGTGCCGGAGAGGTAGATAATGTCATACAGGTCGGAGCGGATGTAATAGGAGGGATAGATTTTGTAAAGCATATCCCCGGCAACATCCCAGTCCTGCGGGACGGGCAAATGATAGGCACCGGAGGTGGAGAAGGGGTAGAAATACTGGAAGTAGAATACCACCGTATCCAGAGTTCCCCTGTAATAGAAGTTTTCTTCCTGCTCCAGCCAGACATTACGACCCAGGTTGTTTGACAGGGAATCGGGCAGGTAGTAGGTCTCGTCAGGGGCTAGAGCCAGAAGGGAGTTGTCAATCGCCACCAGGGAGAGCTCCGCCTTGACCGGTCGGTCATTATTATCGGTGCAGGTTACGGTCACCTCCGCTTCTTCTCCGGGCGTATATTCCTCGGCATCTGCCTCCACCGTGATGTTCATCTCCGTGTTGGTGTTGGTGATATAGAGATACTGGTAGTCGTAGTAGATGTAGTCATCCTTCACCAGCCGGGCATATATCTCCGCATAAGGTAAGAACTTCTGCCCCACATCCAGGACGATGTCCAGCTTGCTCCCCCTCTCTTGCGGCTCAAGCTCCACTATCTCGGACTCAACGATATAGTTGGAGAGGTAGATCAGAAAAACATCCGCATGGTCAAAACGGGACTCAATGGTGAGGGTAACCACATCGCCCAGTTCCGGGTAGTATTCATCCAGATATAGCGCAAGCTCGGGTGCAGTCTCCTCGGTTTCAACGGCTCTGCGGACGAACTCGGCGTCGTAGACTGAAGTTACCTCGGTTCCCCAGGTATCCTCAATTACCGCCTCCACCAATACATACTGCGGTGGGTCCACCAGGTCTATCATCACCGTGGCATAACCATCATCACCGGTGGTGACTTCGGTGGTGTAGATGATTCCCACATCCCTGTAGGAATATGTCATCTGGTCATACTCCCGCTCATAGACATTCACCGTTACCGGCATGGAGAGATACTCATTATACCAATCGTAGGTGTAGACGGTAGCCTCAACGGTGTCGCCCTCGTGGTAGGTATATTGGTCCAGATAAAGCCCCACATAACGGTCACTGCGGTAGGTATAGACCCACATCCAATCCTCAATGACATGGTTGGAGGGGTCGGTCAGCTTGACATAGACCTCATAGGTGTTGTCAAACTCCCTGGCGTAGTCGGAATCAAAGGTTATCAGGAAGCGACCCTCGCTGTCGGTATAGCCGTCGCCCTTCTTCTTCAGCTTGTCGTATTCATAATCCCAGTCGGAGGTATAATAGCCCGAGCGTGTAACCTCATACTCCACATAGCTGTCCGACATCGGGCCACCGAAGTAGTAGTAGCCCACCACCTCCACATTTACCTCCTCGCCGGAGAGATAACGGTCCTTTTGGGGCAACACGGTCATCTCATACTCCGGCTTCTCATACTCCTCCAGCTGGAAGTAGGTGTAGGCATAGAACTCATATTCGCTCTCATCCACCCACTCCGCAGTCAACTCCAGATAACCCAACATGGTTCCTGCGGGGAGTTCCACCTCCCCCCAGAAGGAGCCGAACTCGTTGGTGGCAAACTCCTCGGTCCACATCTCCTCATAGTCGGGACTGTAGAGGGTCACCAGCACAGTCTTATCCTTGATGGGAGAGAGCACCTTCTCCACATAGTCAACCTCGCGGACGACGCCCTTAAAACTGACCAGATCCTGCGGGCGATAGAGCGGTCGGTCGGTGTAGATGATGCCCACCTGATAGTCATCCCGCTCACGGTAGTAATAAGGGTAAAAGTTGAACAGCGCCGGACCGACCTCGGTCTCCAAGACCAGGAAATATGAGCTATCCCGGTCCAGCTTGTCCATGTTTATCATCCAGCCGTCCTTCTGTTTCTTGGCGGGAAGTTTAACCTTCTCGCTACGTTGTTCTGAGTAACCCTCATCATCGTAGTCCCACCAGTAGCGATAGAGATTGCTGTCTTCAATTTTAATGCTCTCCCCGTTTCGGGCATCAATCGCCTGAATCAACATACTACGGTCATCTGCGCCGGATATAACTATAACCGGCGAGACCATCAGCAGAGAACGGGTAATGTCATCTTCGGAGGAAGCTTCCACGATATACAACCCGGCTGATAGGTCGTCCAGGGTGACATTGACTACTTTCGGGGTGCCGTCGGGTGAAGCATTTGTGGTAAGGGTCCATTCACGGATAACCTCCTCCACCCCGTCTATCTCCTCAACATCTTTGGGGATTCCCCTAAGCTCCACCAGCATCTCCGGAGTGATGACCTCTTTCTCTTCCCGAGCCTCGGCTTTGGAACCGGGCATATCCACAGCGCCAAACTCCTCAAATATCTCGTTCACCTTATTGGGATCCACCGGATAGAGGGTGAAGTTGACCTCTTCATATACTTTGACTACCAATTCCAGGGATACCTGGGGACTCTCGTAGAAGTCGGCGCTGGAGCTCAATATTCCCAGTGAGGGCTCCTGCAATTCATCAATGATCCCCTGGTAGTAATCCCTCCAGTCGCCGGTCATCCCCATCTCTTCCATAAGATATTCCAAACGCTCCCTGGCACTGACCGGGTCGTTGTTGTAGCCTACATCAAGATTGGTCAGGGAGAGCAGAGCCATAGCCCCCCCGGGCAACTCGGCGCCGGTTGAGACCAACTCCTTCCAAATCCCCTCGGCAAGCTCAATCTGTCGTCTCTGTTGATATTCATTGTAATCCTCATCCAGAGCGCTTGCCCACTCCTCCTCCGTAGGGGCGTAGTAGTCAAAATAGAGCTCGCCTTTCAGGTACTCTATCAGCGAAACCATCTGTTGGCTCATCTCCAACTCAACGACCATCTCTATGTATTCCAACCGATTTCTGAACTCCTCCACCACAGTTTCATCTTTAGGAGCAAAATCAAGATAGTCATACATGAGCATGTAATCCTGCACCAGACGGTCGGCGTAATGCAGGCGGGCGGCGACACCGCTCCTCTTCATCAAGTCACGGTATATCTTCTTTGCCATATCCAGAAGCTCATACCGACGCTTATCCGTCCGGGGATGATGGTAATCGTAGTAGCCCTCGTCGTGGAGTTCGTAGATGTAATACACCAGATCGTAGTAGTAGTAGGCTTCGCTTCCACTGGTGTAGAGATTCAGATAGAGGTCAATAGCCTCGGCTGCCCAATCGGTGCCTTTGACCATCTTCATATCCAGATAGTCGTCCAGACCATTGATCGCATCCTGGTAATACCCCAACCGAAGCATACAACGGATGGCGACCAAATCCACCTCCGGGCGGTTCTTGTCGCCCGGATAGCGCCTGTCAAACTCCTCGCAGGCGGCAAGGGACCAGACAAAAGAGCCCTCATCGTAGTAATTACGCACGTCCTGCAAGAGGGCATAGGCGCTTGTCGGTGGATTACTCTCATAATCCGGACCGATGAGCGGCACCTCGGTGCGGTAGGTTACCACCTCCTCGGCTTCCTCCATCCTTTCCTCGGATATTGCCTCTTCCTCCCGAGGCTCCTCCCAAGCCCCCTCCTCCCTTTCATAAGAAGCGGCGGGAATAACCACCGATAATGCCAGAAGAACTATTCCCAGAATGAAGGTAGTTTTTGGTGCTTGCAAATCACACCTCCTATTGAAAAAAGATGAATAATCTCTCAAAAAAGGTAAAAGCGTTCTTTGATTAAAAGACACCTGAAAGCTGACAATGTTTAACGGCGAGAATCCGGAAAAGAAAGTAATCCATCGGCTCTTCCGCCGAAAGCAGATAGGCGGAGGCTACATCACAATAGTCTGCATCCACTGCCGCCAGTTCGGTGGAGACCGAAACAATGATAAGCCTTGGACAAATCCTGCCCTTCATAGGTTGGAAGGGATAAGAAAGCTCAGAATTTGCATACAAATTATTGACAGCTATCTATTTTATCGTAACTATACCAGACTTTACAACCAAAATCTACCCCTCCGCCCCAAAAATTCATGTTCCTGTCACCCGGCGTCAAACACCACCACACTAGGATTTGCCGAAGACCACCCCCTCATAGCCCAGCTCGGCGAAGAGTCGCCTCCACAGAAACTACAATAGCGGCGGGAGAACCTCTCACCCTTTTCCCTTGTTTTGGAACTCCACCGTGTTATAATCCCCAAAAAGGAGCAGAGATGAACCGCCGAATATACTATTTCATCTACACTGCCGTCATCATCGCTGTAACCATCGCTGTTATTTGGGCTTTACATTTCTACCTCTCTCAACCGCCACTCGGCGAACTCCACCCCACGGTCCAACTCCTTCTGAAGGTAGTCGGCGTTCTGCTCCTCTCCGCTCTTGTCGCCGTCGGCGCCCGCCTGACCAGGTCCACCCTGGGCTTCTCCATCCGTGGTCAGAGCGGGAAGCCGGCATTTTTCACCGTGCTCTTCGTCGCCTGCAACCTCCCCTTCACCTTAGGAATGATACTCATCCCCCTTTCCCCACAACTACGCACCCTGAGGATACTCTGGCGGAGACTCTCCCCCCCCCAGCGCATCGTCTGTTTCTGTGCGCTGGTGGTATCCACTGTCCTGACAGCCCTCATCCTCACCCTCGCACCCGCCACACTGCCCGGCTATTGGCTGATTGGGCTAACCTTCCCCCTGCTAACGGAGATGCTCTTCCGGGGCTTCTTCTGGGACAAAGCCAAGGGCAAGTTCCAGCGGGGAGTGGCGGTAGGACGGTTCTACCTCCCCGGTCTGGTGCTGGTAACCGCTCTGCTCTATGTGGTCTGGTCCATCCCCTTCTGGATAGTCATTGAAGGCGCCGACTGGCGGGGACTGGCGCTGCAGATACTATTCGCCTTCGTCGGCGGTCTCTTCTACGGCTTCGCCCGGGAGCGCACCGCCTCCCTCCACGCACCCCTCCTGCTCCACCAACTGGTCCGCATCCACCCCTTCGGCTGGCTGGCGAGCCTGGCCCTGGCGGTCTATCTCTTCTTCATACCGGAGAAGGGCGAAACCCCCTACAATCGGGGGCGGATAATCCGGTATCGGTAGGGAATTGCCACTGAAGATGAGATTTTGAAATTTACACCGGAGTAAAGAAAAGATGAAGCATTATGGGGCTTGACAGTTATGTGGTAATATGCTAAATTACCAAATCAAACTTTGATATATCTGCTCCTCGGTAGCTCAATGGTAGAGCAACCGGCTGTTAACCGGTTGGTTGCAGGTTCAAGTCCTGCCCGGGGAGCCAGCCCATACAAAAGATAGAACCTCCTCTCAAGAGGTTCTATCTTTTTTGTCTTTATGGGGATAATAGGTTCTAAAAACAACTCTGTATAAGGCGCTCCAATTCACACGGATAAGCCCTATACATCATCACGGGACCTCTCAAGTTCCTCGGCGCGCTGGGCACACTGGGAAGCCTTCTCGGTCTCTCCAGACTTGGCATACACCTCACTTAAACTTTTAAGGGTATTAATAGTTTTTGGGTGGTTTGAGGGAAGGGCTTTGGAATAAATTGCCAGGGCGCGCTCCAATTTTTCTAAAGCCTCTTTTTGCCGATCGGTTTTATACAAAAGGATACCAAATTCGTAGAGGATCTCTGTAAAATCTGGATGGTCCCCCCCCAGGGCTTTTTCCCTTATCTCAAGACTTCTCAGAAAGAGGGGTTCGGCATCGTCGTAGCGACCTATTTCCCTGTAAAGCACAGCGAGGTTGCTAAGGGTATCTGCAACAAATATGTGTTCTGTCCCCAGGGCTTTCTCCCTTATCTCAAGACTTCTCAGGAAGAGTGGTTCGGCTTCGTCGTAGCGCTCCATTTCCCTATAAAGCACAGCGAGACCATGGAGAGTAAATGCGACCGAAGGATGTTCTATCCCCAAGGCTTTTTCATATATCTCAAGGCTTCTCAGGAAGAGTGGTTCAGTTTCGTCGTAGCGTCCTATCTCCCTGTAAAGCACAGCGAGACCGTTGAGAGTAGATGCGACCTTCGGGTGTTCTTTCCCCAGAGCTTTCTCCCTTATCTCAAGACTTCTCAGGAAGAGCGGTTCTGCGTCCTCGTAGCAACCTATTTTCCCGTAAAGCCAAGCGAGATTGTGAAGCGTATTTGCGACCTCCGGGTGTTCCTTCCCCAGGGCTTTTTCCCATATCTCAAGACTTCTCAGCAAGAGGGGTTCGGCGTCTTCGTAACGGCCTATTTCCATGTAAAGCACGGCGAGGTTGTTGAGGGTTGCTGTGACATTCGGGTGTTCTGTCCCCAGGGCTTTTTCATCAATCTCAAGACTTCTCAGGTAGAGGGATTCGGCGTCATCGTAGCGACCCATGTCCATGTAAAGCAAGGCGAGGTTGTTGAGGGTAACTGCGAATTCCGGGTGTTCCTTCCCCAGGGCTTTTTCATCAATATCAAGAGTTCTCAGGTAGAGGATTTCGGCGTCACCGTAACGACCTACATTTCTGTAATGCAATGCGAGATTGTTAAGCGTATTTGCGACCTCCGGGTGTTCCTTCCCCAGGGCTTTCTCCCTTATCTCAAGACTTCTCAGCAAGAGGGGTTCGGCGTCTTCGTAGCGACCAATATCATCGTAAAGCTCAGCGAGGCTGTTGAGTGTCTCTGCGACATCCGGGTGTTCCTTCCCGTGTACTCTCTCCCCCATCTCAAGGCTCTTCAGGAAGAGAGGTTCGGCGTCTGAATAACAACCCTGCCTCATGTAAACTTTTGCTAAAATATTAAGCGTCTTTGCCAGCTCCGAATGCTCTCCAAGGGCTGTCTCACAGGATTCCGCCAACACCTCATATAGAACCCTCAACTCATTGTAATACGCTCCTTCGTAGTAAGGTTTATGCGTTCTATTGAACCATTCCGCCACCTCTAAAACGTCACCCGTCTCCAAACCGTGGTAGAGCCCCTCGCCCAGGGCTCTTACATTCTCCTCGCCTATGGATTTCGGGTCCTCCACCTCAGCCCTCTGCCTGTAGTGCTCATAGAGAAAACTGTGAACATCCTTGCGAACATCCTGGTCCATATAATCCTGAAGATGCCTTCTCAGTAGATCATGGATGCGATAGGTTCCCTCCTCTTCACCCTCTGATACAAACGAAAACCGAACGAAGTCCTCAAACGCCCCTGCAGGATATCCGCTCTTAAACTCCTCCATCAGCATCTCAAATATATCCCTGTTGAAAAACCTTGACGAAGACATGACCTCAAGTGCGGTCTTTTCAGCCAGCCCCACATCACGAATGAACCTCTCAAATATCTCCTGATAGTTGGGCGGAAAGTCCTCTTTTGACGGCTCACGCCCGGAAGCCTTCATCCGATAACATATATCAATGCACAGGTCCAGATAAAGGGGTAAACCGGCGGAACCCTTGATGATCGCCGATAACACCCCTTCGTCCTCTATCCCCGCCTTTCCTAAAAGCTCCCGGGAATAGACATCCTCGAAATCGGCAACCGTATAATCCTCAATACATTGAGTCCATCCCTCCCCCTCCTCACCCTCCAACTCACCCCAGGGAAGAGGTCTCCTGCTGCCCACCACAAATAAAACCCCAGGACAGGATGCGACCATCTCCCTCACCCAGGCATCGTCGCTGAATCTTACCCTGGTCTCCGATTGCCACACGCTCTCATATCCATCAAGGAAAATTACCGCCTTCATCTTATTGCTCTCAAGCGATTTCACCAGGTCCACACCGAAGAAAGAGGGCAACTTCCCAAGAATGTCCTCAGGCTCCTCATATTCCAAACCCCGTAAATATTCCTTGCCACGGGTGTCCCACCACATCTTTATGTGTTTCTTGAATGCAGGATGTATCAAGTCCAACAATACAGAGGCGAGCTTCATGCCGGGAACAAACACATCCGCAATATTGGCGAATACACTTCCCACCTTAAAATAGGGCATCTCCTTCTGGGTGAACTTAAGATGAGGGTATTTCTTCCTCCAAAACATCGCCGAGGATATCTCAAACGCCAGAAATCTAACCTTTCCCGTCCTCCCCAAGGAACCCGATATTATCGCCAATGCCACATCAGGAGCGTTTCGCACCTCTGCATCAAATTGATAACTGCCCCAGGCTACATCCTTATATCTTTCCGCCTCAAGCCTCCTCATCAACTCTCGCCTTATACTGCTCTTGCCTATCCCGGCAGGACCGTGAAAGACGAGAACTCTGGTTGAGTCCGGCTCTATACCCCAAAGCGCCTCTTCAAAGGCGGTCAACAACTCCTCACGGTCCGTGAAAAGCTCCGCCTCGCCGGGGGGCTTAGGCGCCCCCGGTCGGAACTTGGGTTTTGGTCTCGGTATAGCAATCACCCTTAAAACCAATCGGTTAATTCACACTCTAACTTAACACAAACCGTGTCTCTGGACAATATAATTAGTATGGGAGCAACCGGCTGTTAAACGGTTGGTTGCAGGTTTAAGTCCTACCCGGAGGTCCAACCCGCTGTCTGAGAAGGCATCTCAAATTTACACATAGAATGTAACCATATACCCCGTGGAAGCACATTATACGGCTATTTCTATGTTGTCACGGAAAAAACAGCTCTGCTGAGGACGGCCTTAAGAGCCCCTTTTGTATGTTGGGCTGGATGTCAAGCACCTCGGAAAATTTGCACCAGGCGAGCATCATCAATCATTGACGGAAACAGTTGCACAGGCAGGAATTGTTGATATAATATCCTCTTTACAAAAATCCCCGTTGCCCATTCCAAACTTTTCCACCCAATTTCCCCCGGAAAAGAACTCACACTTGCCCTCGGATATATCGTCTGCAGAACGGCAAGAGAACGAACAGGGAGCTCGCA
The DNA here is from genome assembly GCA_030602715.1 of Candidatus Coatesiibacteriota bacterium. Taxonomy (GTDB): domain Bacteria; phylum RBG-13-66-14; class B26-G2; order B26-G2; family JAUVZD01; genus JAUVZD01. Next base: position 104,832 of record JAUVZD010000003.1, on the reverse strand, counting down.
ATTGGACGGAACCATACCACACATCGGTGAAGCCCTTTCACTACTTACCGCTATATTTTGGGCTTTTGCGGTCATACTGTTCAAGAAGAGTGGGGAAACGGTCCATCCATTAGCCCTCAACCTCTTCAAAAACCTGTTTGCACTTATCCTTATCCTCCCCACTATGTGGATATTTCATGAAACACTTGCCCATAACGCCCCACCATCCGACTACGCACTCCTTCTCTTAAGCGGTGTTATCGGTATAGGAATAGGTGACACCCTCTTCTTCAAAAGTCTAAATCTACTCGGGGCGGGTCTTACCGCCATTGTGGACTGCCTTTATAGCCCTTTTATCATCGGTCTGTCAATCCTATGGCTGGGAGAAGGGCTCACCGCCCTACAGGCGGTGGGGGCGGCGTTGGTCGTCTCGGCTGTGTTAACTGCATCCCTTGAAAGAGGCAAGAGCCAGATTAGCAGGCGGGATCTGGCGTGGGGGATTCTCTGGGGTGTCCTAGCCCACGCCGCAATGGCGATAGGCATAATAATGATAAAACCCCTGCTGGAGCGTTCGCCTTTATTGTGGGTAACAGAGATCCGCCTCTTCGGTGGCGTTATGATAATAGGTATTATCCTGCTTTTTTACCCCGCCCGGCGCGCCATCTTATCCTCCATCATCTCCAGGCGGGGATGGCGCTACACGGTCTCAGGTTCTTTTGTGGGCACCTATCTCTCTATGATCCTCTGGTTGGCGGGAATGAAATATACCCAGGCTTCCATAGCATCGGCGCTGAACCAGACCAGCAATATCTTCATCTTCATCTTAGCCGCCCTGCTCCTCCGTGAGCCGATCACCGCCCGCCGAGTCCTAGGAATTCTCTTAGCCTTCATCGGCGCCGCTCTGGTATCCTTCGGCTAATTCAGCTTCCCGGAACAGATGATCAGACCCAAATATCCTTCCAACTTCCACAAACATGGAAAGGATACGGGAGTAAATATCTCCCTTATCCCAATTCTAGATTGAGAATGCCAAATCCGCTCAACCAAGGCCTCAAGTTGTATAAAGCCTTTGATTTTTGACTATGTTTGCTATATACTATTTGGCGATGTTAAGTGGTGTCAGGCTTCGGATTTGAACAAGTTATTGGCGATGCGCCTCCCAAAGACATAAGATGAAAAAAATGCTTGACTTTTTTCAAAAATCAATTAAATTACTTATAGATGCCGGCGTAGCTCAGATGGCTAGAGCGTCTGACTGTGGATCAGAAGGTCATGGGTTCGAATCCCGTCGCCGGTATTTTTTTATTTTTAAAAGGAATAAACCATGAAGAAAGTTGAACCAAAAATCTTAAAAGGGTTCAGAGATTTCCTCTCCGGGGAGATAATCGCCCGTGAAAGGGTTATCTCCGCAATCAGAGATGTTTACGAGTCCTACGGCTTCGTGCCCCTTTCCACACCGGCTCTTGAATACAAGGATGTCCTTTTGGGGTATGGGGAAGAAGCCAGCAAACAGATATACCTCTTCAAAGAACCGGAGGGCAACGAGGTCGGCTTAAGGTTTGACCTGACGGTTCCTCTATCCAGGGTGGTTGCCCAATATAAGGAACTTCCCAGACCTTTCAAAAGGTATCAGATTCAACCGGTATGGAGATACGATAAGCCCGATCCGGGAAGGTTTCGGGAGTTCATCCAGTTTGATATAGATACCGTGGGGACGGATTCTATGGTGGCGGATGCCGAGATCATCTCCGCCATGCGTGATTGTCTCATTAAACTTGGACTCGCCTTCAAAATCAGGTTTAGCAACAGGAAAGTTTTAAACAGTCTGATAGCCTTTGCCGACATTGAACCCCAACTTTCGCTCGTTGTCTTCCGAGTGATGGATAAATTGGAAAAGCAAGGACTTGAAAAAGTTATGCTGGAGCTCGGTGACGGCAGGATAGATGAATCCGGCGATGAAATAGCAGGCTTGGGGCTCAACGATGCTCAAATATCCAAAATTGAGGAATTTCTCAATCTGCCCGCACAAAATCGCCTGGAGACCATAAATTTATTAAAAGAGCTGTTTAAGGGCATCAAGGGAGCGGAGGAGGGAATCGGCGAGCTAAGGGAGATTTCCGAATATCTTGATGCCCTGAATATCTCCGACGAGGAGGCGATTGTTGACCTGAGCATAGCCAGAGGTCTTGACTACTATACCGGACCGGTCTTTGAGGCAATCCTCACCGATGAAAGGGTGATAGGCTTTGGAAGCGTTATGGCTGGAGGGCGCTTTGATGAATTGATAGAGCATTTCGCCGGTGAAAAAGTGCCCGCTACGGGAGCTTCCATCGGAGTTGACCGCCTCTTTTCAGCCATGCAAAAGTTGGAGATGATAGATGAGAGACCCTCCACCGCTGATGTTCTGGTTACGGTGATGGTGGAGGACAAGATAATTGAATACCAAAAGATAGCCCAAAAGCTCAGAGCGGGTCAAATAAAGACAGAGCTATATATGGGGAAGGAAAATACCCTCACCAAGCAATTGAAATATGCCGACAGGCAGATGATCCCCATCGCGGTGATAATTGGACCTGATGAGTTTTCCAGCAATCAAGTTTCAATCAAAGACTTGAGGGTGATTAAAGCCGAGAAAATCAAGATTGAAGACAGGGAAGAATGGGTAGAGAGGAAAGTCGGTCAGAGGACGGTCCCCATTGAGGACCTTATAGCGGAGATAAAATCGCTTCTACTGCCAGAGGAGAAAAGGCTTGATTGACAATAAACGTATGAAGAGACTAGGGACTCCGCCGGCTTGCGCAGTGCACTGATGGCTGGAATCCTGGAGTTTTTCGGGGCGGGCTCCGGCACCACCAACATCCAGCCCCGGAGCCTGGGAACAATGAAGGCAATGTGGCACTAAAGAAAGCAGAAAACCCAAACTAAAAAGGCGGGCGCCAAGCCCGTCTTTTTTTGTAGGGTTTTTTTGTGTTCTATAAAATTTAATTCTGCAAAAAATTGTTGAAATAAGAAGGATTTTTCTTGACACAAAGTGCAATTATATTTACAATTATAACATCTAAACTAACTCAAAAGGAGGTGAACAAATGCCTAAAAGACACAAATCTGGACAAGTTTGCCAGAAGTCGGGACAATATAAAAACACAAAAACAGGCTACGAAGTAACAGTAACTGAAGGAGAGCCTTTCCCACCGACACCCAAACCAGGTCAAAATTATGTGCTGGTGGACAAAACTAAACACAAATCGTAAAAATAGGTTTGTGCTAATAAAGGACGAGGACGGTTAAAGTGCCGTCCTTTCCTTTTATTCTGTCACAAAAAGAAGGGTTGCTCGTAAATAATATAAATATTATTAACTCTAAATTTTGAAAAAAATTCATGTTAAAAATAGTGAGATTAGCTAAAAAACCATTGACAAATAGCAAATTTTTTATTAAACTAATACTCAATGATGAATTCAAAATAGTTTGGGACTATAATTTGAAAAAGGATTTTGAAATGAAGGTAGATGAACCAATTAACGAAATAAAGAAGAGATTAGATATCCTCGAAAGAAGGATTTCGAGTATTGAGGTTTTGATTGAAGAAAAACCAAATAAAAAAAAGAAGATCTCAATAAACGAATTTATTATATCAAAGAAACCAAGTGATGATAACCAAAAAACTTTAGGTATAGGTTATTATCTTGAAAAATATGAAAGCTACGTCTCCTTTAATTTATTAGACTTGAGAGATGGATTTCAATCGACAAAAGAAAAAGAACCTCCGAATATAAACGAATGTGTTAATAGAAATATAAGAAAAGGTTTCATGATGGAACGTAAAGAGAAAAAAGATAAATTTAAAAGCTGGACCTTAACCAATTCAGGAGTAAAATTTGTAGAAAAAAAATTCAAAGAAGAGGAAAAATAGATGGGAAATGACTTAACGAAAAGATTTAAAGAAGTAGATACATCTGACTTTCCAAGCTTTAACATATATATAACACCTCTTGAAAGAGGTTTATGGGTACTATGGGTAGCAAAGGACAAATTAAAAATAAAAATGCTAACTGCTGAGCAAATAGCTTTAATCATAATAGATGTAAAAGAGATTAGTATTAATGCAGAATCCATTACTAGAACATTCAATAGAGCAGGAGATAAAATTCATACATACCATAAGAATGAAGAAGTTTATTACGAGATTATGAAACCCGGAAAAGAACATTTAGCTACTCAATTAAAAGATGAGTCTATAAACGTGTATTATTTTAAGCCAGAAAAAGAATACACAAGCAAGAAAATCTTAGTGAAAAATATTTTAAGCAATCTTAAAGGGGAATTGAAAATTGTAGATCCATATTGCGGTGAAAGAACATTAGATATCCTAACCAATGTCAAAAATTATGTTGTAAAATTTATTACAAGAACAGAGAATCTTAAAGAGAAGAATAAAAACCGGCTCTTACGTGAACTTAAAGATTTTAAAAAAGAAAATCCAAATATAGAGTTTAGGAATTATCCTAATACTGATATCCATGATAGATATATAATTTCATCAGACAATCTGGTGATATTAGGACATAGTATCAAAGATTTGGGAACAAGAGAAACATTTGCAATAATACTAAATAAAGACACAAATAACGACATATTTGAAGCCTTAGTTGAAAATTTCAATAGAAGATGGAAACAATCAACACAAATCTAAGTCTCTAAGAAATAACATAAGGCGGGCGCCAAGCCCGTCTTTTTTTATGTAGGTTTTCTGTAGCGGAGATTCTAAATCTCCGCTACATTATCTTGCCCACCTCCCTCCCTTATGTTAGCATTAAAAAACAATCAATCCATCTTCCATAAACTCATCCCCAGAGGGCTGTCATGAAAACCCTCACCCGTTGGCTTCTCATCGTCCTTATCATCATCCCCCTCTACGGCGTCTATCGTAATGTTTTGGAGCTGGTTAAATGCGACCAGGGGTTGACCATTGAATATCTTGCCGGCGAAAGCCCCGGCTTCTTCATCACCGCCGTGGAGGAGGGAGGAAACGCCGAGTCCGCCGGATTACAGGTAGGGGATAAGCTAATCAGCGTGGAGGGGCAAGAGCCCCAAGCCGCCGACCAACTCTGGGAGGACCGTCTCTTCGGCAAGACCCTGGACCTTACGGTAGAAAGGGAAGGGGAACTGCTGGAGTTTAGTATCCTGCTGGAGCCACCCTCCCCCCTGAAATTCCTCCAGGATTCAGCATTGACCGTGGTGGCGACCATCTTTCTACTGTCTGGGCTCATCGTCTACCTCTCCACCACCACCGGTCGCATCCCCGCCATATTTCTCCTGCTGTGTATCTCCGCCGCCACCGCCCTTTCTCCCATCCCGGTTGAGCTCAGACTACCCAGTGCCCTCAATCTCATAGACAGACTATACATTCCCCTGTCAACCGCCGCAGGCTTCCTCTTCGGTATGTTCATCCTGCTCCTCTCCCTCCACTTCCCCAAGCAGAAGAGGGTAATAGATAAAGCCCCCTGGCTTCCGGCGACGGTCATCATGTTCTGCCTGGCGGGGGCTATTATTTTCGCCACATTTAAATACGCCCACATCACCCAGTCGCCAGAGCTGTCCCATCTGCTTCTGCCCATCCACTCCCTCAACTATCCATTGGGCACCATCCTGGTGCTCTGCGCCATCTTCGCCTTTCTGCACAGCCACTTCACCGAGGAGAATCCCGCCCAGCGCAGGCGACTCCGGTATCTCATCTGGGGGACTGTGTTGGGAGTCCTTCCCCTGTTGACATACAATATCATCCTCCTCCTGAGCAATTTCTACGCTCTATCCCACATACTGCGCTACTCGTCCGCCTTCATCTACCCCCTCATTCTGGTCCCGCTCTCCTTCGGATACGCCATCGTCCACCGCCGGGTGCAGGATGTAACCGTGGTGATAAGCCGGGGGCTGGTCTATGGACTGGCGATAGCCCCGGTCATAGCTGTCGCCGTCTCCATTGAGTGGCTTCTGGAGCTTTATCTGGTGGAGTGGGTCGGTTGGGGACACAATATCATCCTCATATTGTCTGTAACCGCAATCGTCGCCCTGGGCTTCCCTCCCCTGCGCCGGGCGGTGGAGAAGTTCGTAGAACTATCCGTCTTCCGTGAGAAGTTTCGCCTAAAGAGAGGTTTGAAGGAGCTTTCCCGGGAACTGCCCCTCTTCAAGAATACAGACCGCATGGCTCAGATTTTCACCACACGTCTTGAAAAACTATACGGTGCGGTGAACTGTTACCTTTACAGAGTGGAGGGAGAGGTTATGCGCTTCATCGGTAAGAAGGAAAAGCCCGCTCTCCCCGCCGATGGGGGACTTGCGGTCTCCTTGGAGGTCAAACCCCGTGCGGTCTATCTCCCCGAGGAAGGGGAGGAGCTTGAAGGTCACCTCACCGAAGAGGAGGCAGGCAGGCTCAAGGAACTGGAGGTTGAGCTGGTGGTGCCCCTGCGCATCGGCGACGACAATATAGCTTGGATAATGCTCACCGGGCGGGAGGATGGCAGGAAATATTCACCGCAGGAGGTGGATGCGCTCCATAACTTCGCCGAGGTAATAGCACCGCTGTTGACTCATGTCCTCTCGGAGGTGAGGATGTGGGATGAGGGGGACAACTTGAAGAGATTGACCGGCGAGGTAGCCAGTTTGAGGAAGTTGGTAGAGAAGAGGACCAAGGGAAGGTGAGTGAAAATTGAGGTGGAGGATGTTTTCATCGGTAGCCTTTTACCGAGCTCAATACAAGCCCTCGCCGGAAGGAGGACTGAATGAGGGATAAGGTGATATGGTTCTTGTTATATGCGCTTCTTAGCACAGTCATCCTGGTCATCTTCGTTCAAGACCCGGGGTTCAACAATGTCGGTCAGGCTCTACTCAAAGATATGGTCTATGGGGAAGCCAAGAGACCTTATGTTTACCGCACCCTTCTTCCCGCAACGGTGCGATTGCTTACCCTCTCCATCCCCGAAGCTACCAGAGAGTCTATAATTGAAAGGATGCGGGGGAACAACCTGGTAATGAAAGTATTCAATAAACTTGATTGGGAGATTGAATATTTTATAGAGTATATAATCTCATGTGTCCTAATGTATCTTACGCTCTTCGGTTTCTGTTATGCCATAAGATACTTGTTCAAGGGGGTTTACCTCAGCACCAAGACATTCACCAACATAACCCCCCTGATAGCGCTGGTCTGCCTTCCGCCCTTCTTCAAATACACCAACTATATCTGGGACTTCCCCACATTGATGTTCTCCGCCCTATTGTTGGGTTTGATGGTGAGGGAAAGATTTCACCTGTTTTACATCATCTTTCCCCTCAGTTGTATAAACAAAGAGACCACCATCCTTATGTCCATGGTCTTTGCCATCCACTTCTACAAAGAGGGGATGAATAAGTCGCATCTGGCAGTCCATCTGCTCTGCCAGCTCGCCGTCTTCGTGGTCATAAAGACAATAATCAATATAATCTTCATAGAGAACAGGGGGGGATTGGTAGAGTTCCAGCTTCTGGTCCATAACTATAAGGTATTGACCGCATATTCAATTCCCACCCTGGTTGCCTGGATAGCGGTGGTCGCTTCTATAATCCACAGATGGAGGGAGAAGCCCCCATTTCTCAAGCGGGGGCTGTGGATAATGGTGCCTCTTTTCGTGGCTAGCATCTTTTTTGCGTTCATAGACGAGCTCAGGGATTTCTACGACGCCTTCCCCATCTTCTTTCTGCTGTTCATCTATTCTCTGGGGCATATCCTGGGAATAGAGATAAAGAGCACCCCAGCGGGCTCGCCGGCTGAAAAAGAGCCGAGTGCGAACTATAAGTAATTTTTCCAGAAGACCCGGCTCAGTTTACCCCCCATAAAACCAGTGAGCTGTGTGCTATCTACGAAGCATTAAGGGGGGTATAAAAAATCAGTAAAAAAGACCGGGCTTCGTATTGAAGCCCGGTTTATTAGTCGCTGACGGATGAGAGCCAGACCGCCGGCATTAAAAAGTCCCACTTCCCACATACACAATCTCGTAGGTGGCGTAGACATTGACCGTGGTGGTTACCTCCCGAGGGACGATCATCTGGCTATATTCCGTTATTCCGCCGTACATTTCACCCGAAACCGACCGCTCCATAACACGATAATCGTATCCGCCGTAATCATAGCTCATGGACTGCAGGTCAACTATCCTCGCCCCCATGGAAGTAGCCAACATCTCGGCGGTATTTCGGCAATCCTCCGCCGCCTTCTGTAGAGCCTCCCTATACTTCTCCTCCAGATTCTTGACCACGAACTGGATACTGCCGATATCCTCTATCTCCGCATCAATCAGGGCGTCCAGAATGGGGCTTATGACATCCAGATCGTCCTGGAAAATTTTAATTGAGCGGTAGACGGAGAAGTAATCCACTTTGGTAGAGTCTTTCTTGTAAATGGTGTCTATGGAAAGCGACTCGGTGGCTACGTTCCTCTTGGGAATTCCCAGAGAGAGAAGCATACTCATCAAACGGCCCATCTTGAACTGATTCTCCTCAAAGGCGACGCTCGCCTTCTTATCTTTGGTGTAGATATAGGCTGAGATGACCACCTGCTCGGGGAATGCTTTTACATTGCCGGTGCCGGTCACATAGAGTAACACCGGTTCCTTCTTCTCCTCATCCTGGTGGTAGAGATAGGGGTCGGGAATGGTGAAGGTGAAGGTCTCGCATACCGCCTCAGTAGCTAATAGCAGGGAGAAGATTATTGCCAAGATAACAGTAAACTTGCTCATTACATCCTCCTTAAGAATTGAATCTGTTATACCACTACATCCTATTATATTTGACATCCCCAAAAAGGCAAGGTTTAATTTAAAGACCTGCAAGTTTTTGCCGATATTCCCCCATTATACCGAAAAAGATTTTGATTGCTAAGGGAGAAATATTATGTTAATTTTCCCCAACCGCTATCGGAGGTTCGCTTTGGACGATGTCGTCCTGGAGGTCAACGGTCTCTCCAAGCATTTCGAGGGCTTGGTCGCCCTGAATGCGCTCTCCTTCAATATCAATAAGGGACAGATCGTGAGCCTCATAGGTCCCAACGGCGCCGGCAAGACCACCTTCTTCAACCTGGTAACCGGCTTAATCAAACCCACCGAGGGCAATGTAAAGTTCATGGGCCGTCCCGTCACCCGCACCCGCGGTCGGGTAAGATGGCTTCCCCCCTTCATAATCACTGCTGTGCTGACTATAATCGGAACCGCGGTAGCTCTAGCCTGCCTTGGAGGGACATGGTATACCTGCACCTTGGGTTCTGTCGCCGTGGCTATCGCCTTCACCGTCGTGGGTTATCTTCGCCTTCCCCCCACCTCCCTCAGACCGGACCAGGTCGCCGCCCTGGGGATAAGCAGAACCTTCCAGACCATCCACCTATTCAACCAGATGTCGGTTCTGGACAACATACTGGTGGGGCGCTACACCCAGACCCGCTCCGGCTTCTTTGACTCCATCTTCTCCACCCCCCGCAAGAAGAGGGAGGAACGGGAGGGTTTCCAGGAGGCGAAACAACTCCTGGATTTCGTGGGCTTGAAGGTGGGATTTCTGGAGAACGCCGCAAGCCTCTCCTATGGAGACCAACGGCGGTTGGAGATTGCCAGGGCGCTTGCCGCCAAGCCGACCTTCATCCTCCTGGACGAGCCGGCTGCGGGAATGAACCCCATAGAGACCATCCACCTGATGGAGCTCATCCACAATATCCACGACCTGGGAATTACCGTCCTGCTCATAGAGCACGACATGAAGGTGGTAATGGGTATCTCCGACCATGTGGTGGTGCTGGACCACGGCGAAAAGATCGCCGAAGGATCACCAGCCGAGGTGCGCAACAACCCCAGGGTCATTGAGGCTTATCTGGGGGCGGCGAACTGACCAAGCCACAATATCCGTCCTGAAAACAGAAACCCTTCCGCTCTTCTTATTGTTAAATCAGATAAATCCGCTAGGTAAGTCCAGGCAACCTATCAAGGGTAATTTATCCTTTGTTTTTCCCCTCCCGGATGTTAAAATCTGAGAAAGTTAATCTTTTATCTGAGAGTCTCACCACAAATAACTCAAGGCGGTATGAAATGAAGAAAATTCTACTCAACTCCGTGATTGTGTTGTCCCTGCTTTCAATTCTCGCCGGTTTAGCCTACGCCGGCAACGCCCCCTACTTTTCGCTCAAAGATACTAAGGGTAGATGGGTGGATTCCTCCGACCTCTACGGCAACTATCTCATCTTCATCATGTTCTGGTCCACAGACTGCGAGGCTTGTAAGGATTCCATGCCCTACTTGCAGGATATCTACGACGACTACTACTACGAGGGACTGAAGGTCATCTGCATCGCCACGGACAGCGAGCGAACCTCCGATCGGGTCAAACCCTTCATCAGCGGTCAGGGCTACACCTTCACCGTCCTTCTGGACACCGACCAATATGTTCGTGACACCTTCAATGTGAACCAGGAGCCCTACTACTTTCTAATTAACTGGGACGGCGACATCCCCTTCTCCTACAGCGGTTTCACCCCCGGAACCGAAGCCGTCTTTAAAGATGCGATAGAGGACGCTTTGAGCGCAAGTGAGGGCGGCGACTTCTTCGGCGGTAAATAACCCAAACAGATTGCCAAAGGAAAGGTGAGAGTATGTTTAAGAAGATACCCATCATCACCACTTTGCTTTTAGTCGCCGCCGGGGCTTGCTTTGCCCTGCTTCCAACGACCGAAATCCTGTCCATTCACGGCAGTAATGAAGCCATCTATCTGCTGACCGACGAAGAGGGCGATGAGTATTTCACCGACCGCCTGGAACTGGACCTAAACCTCCACCCCTTCACCATAGGGGTGGTGGCCCTGATATACCAACCCCGGCTAAACCCCTTCAGCGGTATCGCCGAATACCAGACCGACTTCTCCCAAATCTTTTTGAAATACAACGCCAAACCACTCAAGGCAACCATAGGAAGTTTCACCAGCACCCTGGCAAAGGGTATGGTCCTGCGCACCTATGAGGATATTGATGTAGATAGAAATTGGATGGCTAAAGGAGCTTATCTAGAGATTAAACCCTGGAAAGATTTGGAGATAAAAGTTCTTGGCGGAAGGGGGGAAGCCGATGACGACAGCCCTGACAATATATATGGTGGTGAATTCACCGCCTATCCTCTCTCCGCACTGGGCATATACGGGCTTTCTTTCAGCGGGGCAATAAGCTCCGTAGGCTATACCTCCCCCTACCTGCCGACAAGTGACATCCGCCATTACGCCGGTGGGGGCAAGTTTACAACCGATTTCTTCACCGTCTCAGGTATCTACGCAAAAAAGACTGATTTCTTTTTTCAGGACACTCCGGTGCAGAGTGAACTACGCTATGGGGACGGCTATTACATAAATGCTGTAGCCACCCCCCCGTTCACCAACCTCTCGGTCAACTTTGAATATAAGAACTACAATCATCTTGGGGGGATGGACTACTTCGCTCCCCCGTATGTAAGCTTCTTTGAACAAACGATCAGCAATGCACAGAATGAAAAGGGCTATCTTATAGAGATAATTTCCAACCCCATAAAATTCTTGCGCTTGAGGGGCGGATACGCCCATCAGGAGGAGCTCACCACATTCAGTCCGGAGATTCCCAAACAGGTGATAGATGAAGCTGTCGCCTCCATACGGGTGCAAGAGTTTATCCCCAAAACGGTTCTGGAAGTATTCTATGAGTTGGAACACGAAGAGAATGTCACCGATTATGACCGCGGGCGGATAAAGACCAGCTACCAACTGACCGACAATCATTCTATCATCACCAGCTTTGAATACGAACGACGCCGGGAGACCTTTCCTGTTGAGAGCACCTTCAGAGATTTAACAGGAGAGCTGTCCTTCTCCTGGAGCGGGCTTTTCATCGCCAGCTTAAAGTATGAGAACACCAACCAAGAACCGGCCGGTGATGAGAGGGACAGTTGGACTTGGGGAGAATTCCTCTATAAGCTGACCAATGAACACGAGATAAGTGTGGGCTATGGTCAACTGCGGGGAGGAAAGACCTGCTCCGGTGGGGTGTGTAGATACGAGCTTCCCTTTGAGGGCTTGCGGATAAGGATTAGCAGTCTGTTCTGATGGGCTGAGACCTCATACCACAATCAGAAAATACCTGCTTCCCTTTGGGGGACTGCGCATAGAGATTGAAGATCGCTTTTTGCCTAATTGAACATACGGGAGAATGGCAATACGTTTCGTCAGCATAATTGTAGTTTTGCCTTTAACCCTCTTCCTAATCGCCTGTGGCGGAGAGAAGAGGGAGCGGGTAGTGGTGGAAAAAGAGACGGAGGAGGAGTTAGTCATCCGCCATCCGGCTCACGCCGGCAAATTCTATCCCGGAGACGCCGAAGAACTTAAGGCGATGGTGGAAAATTTTCTTGTGGAGGCAAAGAGCAAGCCTCTGGAGGGGGTTATCGCCATCACCACACCCCACGCCGGCTATGTATATTCCGGAAAAATCGCCGCTGAAGCCTTCAAGTCGGCAAGCCACACCCAGCCGGATACCATCGTCCTCATCGGACCATATCACTACGCCCCGCTCACCGGAGCGGCGGTCTTCTGCAAAGGAACTTTCCTCTCCCCATTGGGCGCCTCGGTCATAGACGAAGACCTGGTCCAGTTATTCATGGACAAAGTTGACGGAGCCTACGACTATCCCGCTCCCCACTATCAGGAGCACAGCCTGGAGAACCAGCTACCCTTCATCCATCACATCTGGGGCGATGTCCCCATCGTTCCCATCATCCTCAACAGCGGGGATAAGGACTTTGCAAAGGAGTTGGGCGAGGGGCTTTTAGCCCTCATCCAAGAGAGCGGAAAGGAGGTCCTCATCGTCTCCACCGTGGACCTCTCCCACTACTATCCCATAGAGCAGGCCAGGGTGCTGGACGAAGCGGCGCTCTCCGCACTCTGCGACGACGATCCCCTCTACATCGTGGAGACCAACGAGAAGGGCACCTCCGCAGTGGATGCTCCTCTGGTCTTCGGGGCGGTCAACTACGCCGCCAGGGAGCTGGGGGTGATGAAACCTTCGGTTCTGCGCTACGGCACCTCGGCGGACTTTTCGGGGGATGAGAGCCAGGTGGTGGGCTACGCCGCAGTGGTGTGGAGCCTTACACAAGAATGAGGAAAAGGATATTGCTGCCCTTTTTCAACGATGGCAGGATAAGTAGGCGATTGATTGAAACAATATGCTAAAAAATACGGTTTGATAACCTTCTCACGACTATTCCTTGAACGGCGGTTTGCGTATCATCCTGGACAAACAATACGTCGCCTTGCTGTATGGTCAAGGTTGTCGGCTTTAGCTCCAAAGGAAGGGATAGTCTTTGATATCGGCTGTGGCAGGGGGATAACCCTCTCCTTTCTTGCCCGGCGCAAGCCCATCGCTAAGCTCTACGGTTTAGACTTGGATGCAGAGGAAATAGAATATGCACGGAAAATCTGCGCCCCCTATCCCAATGTCACACTTAAAATTGGAGATATTACCCAATACGACTTACCTCGCGATTTAGATCTGATACTTTGCATAGATACCTTGGAACATCTCCCTGAACCATTTGCAGTTATAGGGAAGTTTTCCCGGTCACTAAAACCCGGAGGGTATTTATTACTCCATACACCTCACATACCGACCAAATACTTTCTAAAAAATGAACATCCCCGCTGGGAAGACCCCGGTCACTGTATAGACGGATTTACCCGAAGCGAACTTGAGGGAAATTTGTCCTCGTTTGGATTACAAATCATTGAAGTCGCTTATACCTTCGGTCCTGCAGGTGCTTTTGCTTGGGAGCTTCCGCTCGTATTATTCCAAAGCCTCCCCTTGAAATTGGTCCAGCTCTTACTGTTCCCGTTAACAATCCTACTTTGCCTTCTGGATAAAGTGCATAACAACCGTCTTGGAAACGGCATTCTTATTGTGGGCAGAAAGTAAGACTAATAAGTTTATCTTTTTATAGGAATTCAAAGCCTACACGCTAAACCCAAGCATAAAACCTTTTGCATTTGACCTTTCTCATAACTTCTATAATAATTGCCTCTATAGAAACATCGGGCAATTCATCTTCATAGGAGGTATGCAATGAAGAGGCTTTATATCCTGTTCGTTATAACCCTTACCCTCCCCTCCCTCGCCCTCTCCTTCCCCTCACTCATAGGAGAGCCCTTACTGCTATTAGAATATAAGGACGCTCGGGACCCAGTTTTTTATCCCGACGGCGAGGGCTTGCTCTTCTGCACCGGAGAGAGCGGAGCCCACGACATATGGACCTACGAATTCAAAAGTGCGGTAGGACCCTCAAAAATCTTTTCCGGCGGGGACAACCTGGAGCCCTCCTTCTCCCCCGAAGGCAACTTCATCGTCTTCGCCCGGGATACCGGCGCAGGCTTTGACCTATGGAATATGGACACAGCGGGGGGCAACCTGGTGCAGATAACCAGCGAAGCGAGCGATGAGCGCAGACCCCGCGTCTCGCCGATAAAATGGTCATCTTACGACTATGAGAGCCAAACCGGCGACGAATTCTACAAGGTGCTTTTCATCAAAGAACACGACGGAAAATTTGACCTCTACTCGGTAAACACCAACTCAAGCCTCTTCCGGGCATTCACCTTCTGCGGTCAAACCCCCGACGAGGACTGGTTCAAGGAGAATTACGGATGGTCCTACTCCCATCCCGGGGATGCCTACCAGCCCTACTCCACAGTAAACGACGGCGACTGGTTCTATGGCGGTCTGATCGCCCTCTGCTCCATTCAGGGCTCATCGGGTGCCGACACCTTCCGTATCCGATATGACTGGGGTTGGGGAGGACCCCCCTTCAGCGAGGTGAAGATGAAGGCAAAGCGCCTCTCCGTCTCCCCCAACGGCACTCAGATAGCTTATGTGGACTCGCAGGATAACCTCTACATATATGACCTGTATGCCGACGACACCCTCCTGGTAGCCAGCACAGTGAGCCTGGAGAGCAACATCGCCTGGGCTCCCGACGGTGCTTCGCTAGTCTATTCCAAAGGCGGAAAACTATATCAGCAACCGCTGGAAAACCCCATGAGTTCGGTGTGGAATCTATTTGAGTTCTCCAATTTCTCATCCAACCAGTTGGAAAAGCTGGAGAAGAACGGCTTCATCGCCACCGGCGAGACTGCCAACCTCTTCCATCAGCTCTATAACTATTCCAAATACGGCAGTTATGGCGACGAATATGAGATTCCCAACTTCATCACCTCCGACTCCGTCCTGGAGGTCTTCCATCTCTACTTTGATTTTCTCCTGCGGGTGCTGGAGGAGGAGGTCTTCTACGACAAACTGAACACCATGGTCACCCTCTTGGTCTCATCGGCTGAGGAGGAACTCTCCGCAGCGGACACCCCTGAGGAGAAGGAGCGCTGGGAATACATCTGTGACTACTTCACCGTTGCCTACGCCCTGCTCAATCCGGATATGCCCGGCTCATATTCCAGCCGGGTGAGCCAGGAGCTTGCCAGCATATCCGCAAAAAGCGGCTACTCCATATTCTTCCCGGAGAAAACGCCCCCGTTCAACTTCGCCGTCTTCCTGCCCCGGGGTCACTACACCACCAGCGAGACGCTGACCAACTACTTCCTGGGAATGATGTGGCTCTCCCAGGGAAGCTTCCTCGCCGAGGAAGACGAGGAACTTCTGACCTCCCTATACATCACCAGCCTGATGCAGGATGAGACCGTCCTCAGTCTCTTTAAGGATATCTACGACATCCAGTGCCTCTTTGTGGGTCGAGCCGACGACTTTGGACCAGAGATCTATACCCACTTGATTGAGTAGATATACGGTTCGGCAAGCGACTATTCCGCCTTCAACGACCCCGCCAAGATGTCCGCCTTCCGCGCCGAGCTGGACAAGCTCCCCCCGCCCAAGATAGGAGCCGACCTCCGTCCAGCTTTCAAGCTGATGCCCCAGAGCTACACCCCGGACACCAACATCATGCAGAACCTGGTCTTTCCTGAGGTCAGTGACCTGACCAATCTGCGCCTACTTCCCTGTGGCGCTGAGGTGATAGCGGCGATGGGAAGTGAACAAGCGCTGTATTATCTGACCGAGGTCTTTGATTTTGACAGCTATCTCAACTACGAGAGCCAACTGCGGGAGATGATTGACCAGTTCCAATCCTTCAGCGACGAGTTCTACACCGCCAACATATACAACTGCTGGCTGGGAACTATAAAGATGCTCTTTGATAGCGAATTGCCCATCCAGCGCTTCATGGAGACGGTTGCCTGGCAGGATAAACTGCTGACCACCGGACTTGCCACCTGGACTGAGTTGCGTCACGACACTATACTCTATAACGAGGGGGTGGGAGCCTACGGTAGCGGCGGCGGACCAGACGAGTGGCCCATAATCCCCGAGCCGGTGGGCTATGTGGAGCCGCACTCACAGTTATACAAAGCCCTCAGAGAGGCGGTGGTGGAGTTGCACGACGAGCTTGCAGGGCGCAACCTTTGGCTTGGTGAATACCGCCAGGGAAATGAATGGGATTTTGATACCCTGGGGGAGACCTACGAGAGAATACTCACCACCCTGGACTTCTTGAACTCCATAAACGATAAGGAGTTCGCCGGGCAGGAGTTCACCGAGGAAGAGAAAGATTTCATCCACGATTTCGGCTACAAGCTGCAGAGAATCACCGTCAACTTGATAAACTACGACAGGGAGGCTGCGGAGTGGAGCGATGCCGGTGCTCAAATCAACGACCAGCGGGTGGCTCTAATCGCCGATGTCGCCTCAGGCTCCGCACCGGGTATCCCCCCCAAGTTCCTGCTGGAGGCGGTGGGAGACCCCACCGTGCTGACCGTGGTGGTGGAGATGATGGGCAAGGAGCAACTGTGCAGTGGCGCCGCTTACATGCACTACGAGTTTGAAAATGATGTGCCCTTAAATGATGAGCAGTGGCGAGAGCTTCTTGATTCCGGAGAGGGACCCAGCCCGGGACCGTGGATGGAGAGCTACTTGGTCTATCCCCAGGTCAAGGTCTTAGCCGAGGCCCTCAACCTGCGTGCGATGCCGGACATAGAGAGTGAACGCCTGGGAATCGTAACCAAGGGCGAGTGGGTCTATTATCTAGGGCGAGAGGAAGACCAGTGGTATGACGACCCCGAAGGCGGGAGCACCCATTACGAATGGATCAAGGTGATGAACCAGGAGAGTAGCATCGGCTGGTTATGCCTCCGTGAGGGCTGGGATGGTGAGCCCTATGTGCAGATGTCCGCCTCACCGCTTCTAGGGGATACCGTCTATTACTACTAAGCAACCATTTGACCCGAGAACCGCCCCAATCCTCGGGGACGAGTTTTTCGGGGGATGAGAGTCAGGTGGTGGGCTACGGCGAAGTGGTGTAGAGCAAGGATTAGAAAACCAAAATTTTCCCTCTCACTACAACTAGAGGATTTTCGGCTGGCTTATTCTTGTAACTATCTGCTGAAACAATCACCTTAACGAGATAGGAGTCCTAATTGTGTCAATTCTAAGGCGAACTTTAAGCAAGCTGTTACCCTCCAAGGTCATCTTTAAATTTTTTCAACGGTTGGGTTGGCATATTTTACGCCGAAATTTTTATAGCCCCCTCCCCGACACCCTGCTTCTAAAGAGCAATAATAAACTTTGGGAAGGGGAAATGGAGCTGGTAGGTGTTGACCTTAATCTGGAAGGGCAACTGAACCTACTGAAAAGGGTTTTTCCCCAGTTCAGTCAGGAATGCAATTTTCCATATGAACCAACTTCTACTCCCTTTGAATACTATACAAACAATCGGGCCTTTGGTTTTCTCTTCGCTGCTGTATTGCATTGTATGGTTCGTCACTTTGCCCCTAAAACAATTATAGAGGTAGGTTCCGGATATTCTACCTTAGTCTCCGCAAGAGCCGTCTTGCATAACCAAGCTGAAGGAAAAACCTGCAAACTCATCTCCATCGAGCCGTATCCCGATAAAGTCCTAAGGGAGGGCTTCCCTGGTTTGTCGGAGTTGATCCCCCGTAAGGTGGAGGAGATGAACCTTGATTTCTTTAATCAATTGGAGGAAGGAGATATATTATTTATTGATTCAAGCCATGTGGTCAGAATCGGCGGAGATATAGTTTATCTATATCTTGAAGTATTACCCCGGCTGAAAAAGGGGGTCATCATCCACATTCACGACATTTTTTCCCCAAACATTATCCTAAAGACTGGGTGACAGAAAAATTGCGCTTCTGGTCGGAGCAATATCTCCTGCAAGCATTTTTGACCTGCAATCGCAGTTTTGAGGTGCTCTGGTGCGCCAGCTATATCAACAGAAAATATCCCCAAAAGCTGAAGGTGACTTTTCCATTACCGGAGGGTTCTACTTCTAAAGATTATTACTCATCCAGCTCTTTTTGGATGCGAAAGATAGAATAGTCTTGAGGGATATTGCTTACCATCTGCCCCTCATCATAAAGGGTTTAATCAATAAAAACCCCTTTAATTTGGCGTTTTTTCATAATGTAGCGGAGAGTTTAACTCTCCGCTACAAGCCTATCCCACCCGCTTCTGGAAGCGCAGGGAGGAGAGAGTAATGGTGACAATCCCAATCACCGCCAGCATCAGCGCCTGCAGCCAGAGCACATCAATGCCGTTCCCCTTGAGCATTATTCCCCGGATAATCTCCAGAAAGTAGCGCAAGGGGTTGGCGTAGGTGATGTATTGGAAGAACCTGGGCATATTGGCTATGGGATACATAAAGCCGGAGAGGATTATGGCCGGGAAGGCGTAGAACATAGTGGAGAGCATCGCCTGCTGTTGGGTGCGGGAGACGGTGGAGATGAGCAAGCCGATCCCCAGGCTGGTCAGAAGGAAGAGGGCGGAGCAAAAATAGAGCAGGAAGATATTTCCCCGGATAGGCACCGAGAAGATGAGGTAGCTCAGAGCGATGACCAGGGTGACATCAATAAAGCTGATGATGGTGTAGGGGATGAGTTTGCCCAGCATAAACTGCAGGCGGGAGAGCGGGGTGACCATCACCTGCTCCAGAGTTCCCATCTCCCGCTCACGGACGATTGCCGTGGAGGTGAGGATGATGGTGATGACGGTGAGGATGAGGCAGATGACTCCGGGTATCATAAATACCGTGCTCTTCAGCTCGGGGTTATACCATACTTGAAAGCGGGGCACAAATGTGGTCATCGGTCCGACCACCGAGTATTGCTCCAGGGCGATATCGGCGGAATAGTTGTAGATGATGGCTTCTGCGTATTTTGCGGCTACATTGGCGGTGTTGGCGTCGCTTCCATCCACCCACACCCCCACCTGGGCGGTCTCCCCCCGCCCCAGATGGCGATATAGCCCCGCCGGGATGACCAACACTGCGCTCACCTTTCCCGCATCCATCAACGCCAGAGCTTCACTTTCACTTTCCGGATAACCGACTGTATCAAAGTAGACTGTATTAGACAGGGAGGAGGCTAACTTGCGGGAGGCGGGGCTACGGTCATAGTCCACCACCGCCAGGGGTATGTGCTGAATGTCAAATGTTACCGCAAAGCCGAAGACTAAAAGTTGCACAATTGGGGCGCCGAAGACGATGAAGCGCATTCGCCTATCCCGCAGAACCTGGATGAACTCCTTGCGCATCAGGGCGGATAAGCCCCTGCGGAAATAGCCGGCTTTGTCTTTGCCACTTAACACACTCTACTCCAGAGATTTGCGGAAGCGGAAGAGGGAAAGAGCCACAAAGACCAGGCAGAATCCCACCAGAAAGAGGGTCGGCTCCCACAACGCAGAAAGTCCCGCCCCCTTGAGCAAGATGGCTCGGCTGACGGTAACATAATAGCGAGCCGGCACCAGATAGGTGAACCACTGGATGATGCGAGGCATAGAGTTGATAGGAAAGATGAAGCCGGAGAGAAGGAAGGCAGGCAGCATAGAACTTAGGAAGGAGATCATCATAGCCAGCTGCTGGCTCTTGGTGGCGGTGGAGATGAACAGCCCCAGACAGAGCACCCCGAAAAGAAAGATGAAGGTAATGAGCAAGAAGAGGAGCACACTGCCGTTGAAGGGGACGCCAAAGAGTAGTATCCCCACAATCACCGTCAGGGCTACATCCAGCAGGCAGATGAGCATATAGGGCGATATCTTGCCGACTATAATCTCCAGAGGATGGATGGGTGTGGAGATGAGCTGTTCCATGGTCCCTTTCTCCCACTCCCTTGCCACAGTGAGCGAGGTGAGGATGACCCCCAGCAACATCATTATGACCACGAAGAGCCCGGGGACGATGAAGACCGGGCTGGAAAGCGCTGGGTTGTACCAAGCCTTCTCCAACACCTCTATGCGGGGGATTCTATCAAAGTAACCGAAGGGAAGTTGCCCCTGCAGATATTTCATGGTGAAATCGGCGCTGTAGCCCAAAAGATAACCGATAGCCACCGTGGTGGTGAGATTATCGCTCCCGTCGGCGATAATCTGAATGGGCACCTCCTCCCCCCTGACCGCATCCCGCCCCATCCCGGTGGGCATGACTATCCCTATCTTGACCCGGTTGCGGTCAATCAACTCCACCAACTGTTCGTAGCTCTGTGCCCAATATTCAATCTCAAAATAGGGGCTTTCACCAAGCCCAGCAAGATAGTCGGTTGCAATGGGCGACGGTTTAGGTTGATAGACAGCCACACCCAAATCGTAGAAGTCAAAGGAGATGATATATCCGAAGGCAACCAGAAAGAGCAGGGGCATGCCGACAGCCAGCCACAGGGTTCGTGGGTCCCTCAGGATGTGGATGAACTCCTTGGAAATCATCGCCCACAGGCGCATAGCTACCGCTCCATAAGGGTGAGGAAGAGGTTCTCCATAGTGGGGGTGACCTCCTCCATTCGCAATAGCTCTATGTTGTGCTTTCGGCAAAACCTGGGGAGAAAGCCAGCCATCTTGCGGTGGTCTTTGCCCAAAACCTGGATGGCGGAGCCGTAAAGGGATAACCTCTCCACCGCAGGCTCACTGGAAAGCAGGCGATAAGCCTCAAAAAGGGGAGTGCATTCTATCTCCCAGAGCACATCTGCGAGATGCTGACGCTTAAGCTCCTCCGGGCTTCCGATGGCGATGAGATGTCCTTCGTGAATAAGGGCTACCGTATGGCAGTGCTCGGCTTCGTCCATAAAATGGGTGGTGACCAGAATGGTCACCCCTTCCTCCGATAGGTTATAGATCAGGTCCCAGAAATCCCTCCTGCTGATGGGGTCCACACCGGCGGTTGGTTCGTCCAGAAATATAATCTGCGGGCTGTGGATAATGGCGCAGCCCAAAGCCAAACGCTGGCGAAAACCGCCGGCAAGATTGGCGGTAAGCTCATTCTCCCGACCGCGTAGCCCAGAAAGCTCTAAAATCTGCGGCAGACGCTCCTCTATCTCCTCCCTGCTCATGCCGTAAACCCCACCGTAAAATCTGATATTCTCAGCCACGCTCAGGTCGGTGTAAAGGGAGAATTTCTGGGACATGTAGCCGATTATTCCCCGAATACTCTGGCTCTGGGTGCGGATGTCATATCCGCTCACACGACCACTTCCCTCGGTGGGCAGAAGCAGACCGCAGAGCATACGAATGGTAGTGGTCTTGCCGGCGCCGTTGGGACCCAGGAAGCCGAAGACCTCACCACGCCTCACCTTGAAACTCACGCCGTCCACTGCGGTGAAGGAGCCGAAACGGCGCACCAGACCCTCCACCTCTATGGCAAATTCTGCATTACTCTGGGTGGAACCCATCATTCTCCCTCTCCTCCCCTCTCGGCGCCGATGCGGGCTATGAAGGCGTCCTCCAGGCTGATATGCTTCTCCCGCAGGGATACCAGCTTTATGCCCTCCTTTTTCAGTATCTTTCTGGCCTGCGCACCGTCCTCTTTCGGCTTTTCCACTAAAAGATGGAGATAAATACTCCAGACATTGACCCGCACCTCGCCGAAGTGTTTGCGCAAGACATCCCTTGCCTTGAGCAGGTCGTCCACCTTAAACTCAAGTATCACCCCCGCAACCGAGTCCCGCACCGCCCGCGGTCGGTCGCAGGTAAGTATCCGCCCGGCAGAGAGCAGGGCGATACGACCGGCGCGCTCGGCTTCGTCCATATATGGTGAGGTGAAGAATATGGTGACCAGCCCCTCCTCCACCAATTGATAGAGTATCTCCCACAGCTCAACTCTACTTATAGGGTCAACGCCGGTGGTGGGTTCATCCAGGAAGAGTAGCGGGGGGCGGTGGATGAGGGCACAGCACAGAGCCAGTTTCTTCTTCATCCCCCCGGAGAGCTTGCCTGCGGGACGCTTGAGGAACGGGGAGAGCCGACTGAAGGAGAGCAGACGGTCCACCCAATCGTCGGTTGGGCGAAGGCGCAACTTATATAACATCCCGAAGAAGCGAATGTTCTCCCAGACGGTCAGGTCCTCATAGAGGGAGAACTGTTGGGGCATATAACCGATGTGAGCTTTGATGGATTCCGCATCACTCACCACATCGTTTCCCAGAACGGAGACGGTGCCGCTTTCGGGTGGGAGCACCCCCACCAGCATCTGCACGGTGGTGGTCTTGCCGGCGCCGTCGGGACCGATGAAACCAAATATCTCCCCCTCACTTATGGAAAGGGAGATACCCCGCACCGCTTTGATTTCACCATAGGACTTGACCAGCCCCTCGGCGGAGACTATCGTCCTTCGGTTATCCTCATTCACCGGCTTACTCCGATAAAAAAGTGTGGGGGCTCATTCCCCCACCAGGATGACCGCATCTGCGGGCATGCCAATCTTGAGCTTACCCTCCGGGTTAGGCACCTCCACCCGCACCCGAAAGACCAGCTTGGAGCGCTCCTCTTTGGTCTGAATATTTTTGGGGGTGAACTCCGCCTCACCGCTTATAAACGAGACCCGACCGGGGAAGGTCTGGTCGGGGAAGGAGTCCACGCTAATCTCCACCTCCTGACCCACCTCCACCAGACCCAGCTTACCTTCGGGCACATAGACATCCAGCCACAGATGGGAGAGGTCGGCGACGGAGAATAGCTTTGTGCCCACCCCAGCCATCTCTCCGGCGGAAATAAAGCGCTCCAGCACCTGACCGGAGATGGGGGAGTCTATCTTCGCCTTGGAAAGTTGATGGGTGAGTATGTTCACCTGGGCTTGCGCCTGGCGTTTCGCCTCACGCGCCGCTTCCAAAGCGCTCTTCGCCAGCTTGAGTGCGGTAACCGCCTCCTCAAGCAGGGACTCGGAGGTGGCACCGTCCTCATACAGCGCCTTCACCCGCTCATAGTTGCTCCGTGCCTGGGAGAGCCGGGTCTGTGCCTGGACGACGCCCACATCCGCGCCAGCCAGACCAGCCCGAGCCCGGGCTATCTGCAGGAGTATATCCGTGGTGTCAATATCCGCTAGAGCTTCACCCTGCACCACCATATCCCCGCTGTCATGATAGACGGCGAGGACCTTGCCGACCACCTCGGCGGAGACGACAACTTCCTTAGCCTCAAAGACGCCGGAAGCCTCTATCACCCCAGCCCGTTCCCTGTGGCGGGTGAGGACATACCAGGAAACTAAAACCAAAATCACAACTCCAATTACTACGGGAACGATTATCTTGCCCTTGTTCATGAATCTCTCCCTGAGATTATTCCTCTACCTCCCCTATACCCCATTGAACCTATATATCCTCATACCAATTCTCGCCAACCCCGCTCCCTGCTAAACTGTTATATCAAATCCTCAAGTACCTCAAGCACCATCTGTGGTCTAATCTCCCGCATACACTCCAGGGTCCCCAGGGGACAGCGCTCCCCCCCGTGGCGACTGCAGGGTCGGCAGGTGAGCTCCCGTTCCACCACTGTACTCCTCTCCCCCAGAGGGGAAAATCCCAGCCGGGGGGTGGTAGGTCCAAAAATAGCCACATTTGCAATCCCGCATGCTGAAGCTAGATGAGCTAATCCCGTATCCCCACCAACCAGGGTACAACAACAGGAGAGCAGATGGGGTAGTTCGCCCAAGCCAATCCTCCCCGCCAGGCTTACCGCCGTTATCCCATCATCCCTGAGCGCAGACGCCAGAGCCTCCCCCCGCTCGCCCTCAGCTGGTGAGCCCAAGATAAGCACCACTCCCCCGAATCTCTCCACCGCCGAACGAGCAAGCTCAATGTAATTTTCGCCGGGCCACTCCTTGGTGCACCCGGTGGCGAAGGGGGCAAAAGCCAGAGGGGGCGCATGCATCTGGATGCCCAGCTCACCAGCCAACCGCAGTCCCCTTTCGTTGTCAACCTCCAGGCGGTGGTCGGGCATCTCCCCGGCAAAGCCCAGCGCCCTTAAAGGCATCAGGTGACCGTAAGCCACCTGCCAGGGGCGGGGAAGCATGTCCTTCTTCAACAGCACTAAAAGCCACCGCCCCAAGGTATGTTTATTGGTAACCAGCACCTGCCGGGCATGGATGGAATTACGCAGAACCCGAGTTCTGCTCACATTATGAAGATCTAACATAAGGTCATAAGGACCGAGCCCATTTATTCTCTGCACCGCCCTCTGCCGGGCTTTGCGGGAGCGGAGCTCTCGTGGCTTTATGCCAACGACACCATCCACCGCCGAGACCAGCGAAAATAGAGGAACATACTCCTCCTCGGTGACCAGAACTATTTCAGCGTGAGAATGGAGGGCTCTGAGTGCCCTCAAGGCGGGGATGATGAGCAACAGGTCGCCCAGATGTGACAGGCGCAGGACAACGAGCTTTGCCGGTCGGCTATGGGTTAATACTTTTCTCACCCTCTTCCTCATAGCCCCTGGCGGCTTTGAAATTCAGGAGTATGCGGTAAAGCTCCTGGTCCTTGAACTTTATCTTGATCAGCCCCTGATACTCCTTATCCATAATGAAATCTTTCCCGGTAAGATAGGTGAAATCCAGGTATAACTCCTGGGTAAACTCCTGCACATTCTTCTTCAGAGTAAAGGGCATCTCCTGAGAGACGGTGCCGGAGGATTCAAAGCGGGGCAGCTCAAAGGTCAGTGTCCCGGAGAAGCTCTCCAGGTTGAAGAGGTTGTTGGTCGCCTCCACCTGAGCGACTATCTGATAGAAGCCGAAGCGCAGAAATACCAGATCCAGAAAGCTATCCCCTATCTCCTTCCTGGTCCCCTTCTTGAACAACCCGCCAACATCCTTGGTGAAGTATTTATACCAGGTTACTTTGTTGATGGTTAGAGGCTTCTCCTTCGCTTCTCGTATCCTGGATTCCAGGTCATCCTTCGCCTTCAGAGAGTCCAGCTTGGAATCCTTTTCTATGGGCACCTCGGTTACCACCACCGGCTCCTCCTTCCCGCCCAGATATCCGAGATACTCCAGCAGATACTTTCCCCCCACTCCAAGACCAGTCAGCGCAGCGATGAGCAGCATAACCGCAAAGAACCACCCCACTCCGCGCTTCTTCTTTGGCTTTGGCGCAATCTCCTTTGAGGGAGCCTCCTCCAAAGCATCCCCTTCTGCATAGGATGGAGCGGGGACGAGGATCGGCTCTTTACGTTCAGGAGGAGGGGTAACCTGCACCGGTTTACCCCCAAGCCCGGTTCTTAATGCCTCAGCCATCTTCCCGGCGCCTGCGAAGCGGTCGGCGGGGTCCTGGGCAAGCGCCTTGAGGGTCACCGCCTCAAGCCACTTTGGGATGGAGGCGTTTATCTGACGGGGTGGGGTAAGAAAACCGCTCTCTATACTCTTCATCACGATATAGTCACTTGAGCCGGGGAAGGCTCGCTTTGAGGTGAGCATCTCGTAGAGCACCGCCCCGGCGGAGAAGATATCGCTCTGGAAGGTGGCTCTGCCCAGCAGGTGTTCCGGAGCCATATAGGGCACCGAGCCGATGCGGGTGGAGGCGGCTCCGTGCACATCTTCCAGGATGCGGGCGATGCCGAAGTCGGAGAGCTTGGGGATATCCTCCTCGCCGAAGAGTATATTCCCCGGTTTGACATCCCGGTGCAGGACGCGCCGGCTGTGAGCGTAGTCCAGAGCCTCAGCTATCACCAGGGCGATAGACGCCGCTCTCTCCGGTTTATAAGCCGAACCCTCCGCTGACGCCGCCTTGATTCGCTGTGCCAGACTTCCCCCGGGGCAATACTCCATG
Source organism: Candidatus Coatesiibacteriota bacterium (assembly GCA_030602715.1). Classification (GTDB taxonomy): domain Bacteria; phylum RBG-13-66-14; class B26-G2; order B26-G2; family JAUVZD01; genus JAUVZD01. The sequence continues at coordinate 78,686 of JAUVZD010000003.1, read as the reverse complement.
ACCATGCAGAAGTTAAGTCCCTCAAAGAAGGCATCGTGCAGGTGGACGATGTGGGGATGGGTAAGCTTCAGGGTAAGCTTCGCCTCCTTCAGGAGGGCTTCTCCCTTGTCGCCCACCCCGGAGGAGACCTTCAGCGCCCACTTGCGGTCCAGGATGGGGTCATGGACCAGAAAGACATCGCCGAAGCCCCCGCTCCCCAGCAGGCGGATGACCTGATATTTACCAATTTTTTTCTCGGGCATAATCTCTTTCGGGCAGATGAGAATTACTAAGCGATTTTAATTGAAAGGGAAGGGAAAGTCAAGTGAGGAGCCTTCGGGATTTATCAATTGTCAAGTGCTCAAATGTATGTTACCATATCGCCAACTAACCGCTCCAACACAATCTTTCATAAGTAAAAGTGAAAAAGAGCTTCGCTTTCCTAATCTCCCCTATCATGATATTCTTCCTCCTCTCCTGTGCCGCCCCCCTGCCCGATGATGAGGACCACCAGGATATAGACGATGAAGAGGGCTGTGTGGAGTGCCACCTGAGGGATGAGCCGGACATGCCCAAGCCCAAGCACGACTACGACCAGACCAAATCCTGCGTGGAGTGCCACAAGCCGACAAGAAGCCAAAACAGCAAGGAGAGCGGTGATTGAGCTTTCTCCGGTTGTCCAGGCATAAGATTATCTCCCCTTCCCTCCCTCACCCAAGCTGAGATGCTTGCCTCTGCGCTCATAGTCTTCTGGTCTTCCCTGGGTCTGCTGGTCCTCTGCTACATACTCTATCCCATCCTGATCGCCCTATGGGCGCTCGTCTTCCCCAGAAGGATTGAGAGCAAAGAACACACTCCGACCCTGACCTTGCTCATCCCGGCGCACAACGAGGAAAAAGTGATACGCAAGAAGCTGGAGGAATCGCTATCCCTGGATTGGGAAAAGAACAAACTGGAGATATTAGTAATCTCCGACGCCAGCGACGATGCCACCGACGAAATCGTTAAGCAACACGCCGACAAAGGGGTGCGTCTCCTGCGCCTCCCCAAGCGCCAGGGCAAGTTGGGAGCATTGATTTCTGGAGTTGAATCGGCAAGCGGGGAGATACTGGTCTTCACCGACGCCAACACCACCATAGAAAAGAAGGCTCTGCGTCGGTTGATTGCTCCCCTCTCCGACCCTGCAGTGGGCTGTGTGGCTGGAGAGCAGATTATTAGGGGCAAGGAGGGCTCATCGGCAGGGGAGGGACTCTACTGGAGATACGAATCCTTCATCAAGCGGGCGGAGAGCAAGTCGGGGAATGTCTGCGGTGCCGACGGCAGTCTATATGCCCTGCGCCGGGAGCTCTTCTGCAAAAAGAATCCCCCCTGGCTGGTGATGGACGACCTGCTCATCTCCCTGTGGGCGGTGCGGGAGGGTGCGCGCATCACCTACTGCCCCCAGGCTTGTGCTTATGAGGCTGGCACACACGCATTGAGCCTGGAGTTCAAACGCAAGGCGCGCATCCTGGCCGGTTCCATCGGCTCCATGCGCCTGCTGGGAAGGCTCTTTTTCCGCCCCATCGCCCTCAAGCTAATCTGTCACAAGCTGTTGCGCTGGGCAAGCCCCTTTCTTATGCTCCTGCTCCTCGCCGCCAACATCTACTTACAGACGACCTCCCCCCCCCCGCCGTGGCGGGGCTATGAGATAGCCCTCTTCTGCCAGGTCATCTTCTACGCCCTGGCGGGAATAGGCTTGGCGATTGAGCTCTCCCCTCTCTCCCAAGGACGCCTTACCTACTTCCCGCTCTATTTTATGCTCACCAACATAGCACAGTTATGGGGCTTTGTGGGACTGTTGACCGGGAGATATAAGCCCTATTGGACGAAACTGAGGTAGGAGGGGATAGAAGAGGATAGCAATGACAAACTTAGACTTATAAACTTTTTAACTGATAGGAAACACAGGTTTCATAGAAATTGTAGTTTAAGGAATTCACTTTTAACCGACGATAACACGGAGATAAATATGGCAGACTTCGATCTCATACAGTGGAAAATAAATATGAAAGATGAAACTTACGAAGCTTTGACAACAAACCCAGTTGTGCAAGCAAAATTCGTTCATGAATACATACATTATATACAATCGTTAATGGGAACTTTGGGGCGAGTAATATTAGCTGAGTTACTAAGGTTATCAATCGCCGTTGCGGGAATTGTTCGCGGCTATACTAGGGATTCTATAATAGTCCCAAAGATTGATGTCTTGAATGCTTTGAGAAATGCGAATAGTGAGGATATTACTGATAAGGGTTTATTTGACCAATACAAAGATATATGGGACCAATTACAATTTACTATGAATATCGTTAACCTTGAGGACAGGGCTATAGTAGATATATCCGCTCCTTTTGAAAAAAGAAATATAATAGTAGGCAAGGATTTATTAGAAAATTATGTATTTGTTAAGGGGAAAATGAATAATAAACAGTTCTCTGTCCCGTTAACAGAGAGGGTAGTCTTCGATAATATGGCAAGGCAAGTGCAAAGGAATTACTTGATACATAACAACAACGGTGATACTTCCATTATCGACAAATACCGCGAAAAACCAAACGAGTTCTATTATACATGCCTACACGATATAATCACGCGCTACATGCCAAAGAGTGCCCTACCCAAAAACCCGACAGCGTGGACGTTCATAATTTGCCAATACGCAATACTCTGCGGAAATCCAAACCATGCGTTCGAATTCCTATTTAACCTCCTGAAGCAATTTGGAGGTAACAAACTAGAAGAAGATTTTTTACAAAGACTTTGGTCCGACAGTTGGATTAACCGGCAATTTAATGCACCAAAACTAAAAGGAGTAATAAATGATATTAGAGCCTATTTCAAATTTGCGGTGTCTCAAAACCAGACCGATATTAAAACGCTCCTGGACTCTATTGAGAAAGCTTATAGTAGTGTAAGAGAAAATGTTTGGTTATTCTATGTTCCCAAGTTAAAATGGGAAGGGTTTTTAGACTGGATAAGGTCCTATGGGTGTCCTCCAGTAGAATTCAAAGATGGAAAAAGGACAGATATTGACGGTATTGATATTTCAAGCCCTTGGCAACCTTATTTAGAACAAACCCACAGATTACTATCCCGGTAAATCTAATTGTTGTAGTAAACATTCGCCATTCTATAAGAGTTCTTAGTTCGCTAAGGTAATATTAAATAGCATATGTTTAATCGCGGTTACCCCCCCTACCTCGCTCTACCCCGCTTAAAAGCCCGAACGGAGAAATAGACCAGCGTCCAGGATAATGCTGAGCAGAAGACGGCTATGATGGTATTGCCGGTCAGATAGGCGACGGTGGAGGTCATTATCGCCTCCTTAGCCGAACCGCTCTTCAAAAGCATCCACAGATGAGCGACATCCTCGCCAAAGATGAAGGCTCCAAGGAGAGCGCTCACCGTCCAGAAGAAGGGAGTGGTCAGGGGATTCATTATGGTTGAGCCGATAACCGCTGCCGCCCGATTGAAGCGGAAGATGAAAGCCAGCCCCAAGGCTACAGGTATGCCCAGCCCGAAGGTGGGAAAGACGCCCAGAAAAACCCCCACCGCCGTTCCCCAGGCTATGCGAGGCGGGGTGGAGTCCTGGCGGACGGTGCGCAGATATACATACCGCCCCCACCGTTTAAGGCGGTTCCATACACCCACCTTATGAGGGGGCTTGGGGCGCGGTCTTCTCTCAGTCTTTCCCTTCATCTCCACTCTTAACATAAAGAAACCCCAATAACAGCCATAAAATAATATCCCCCTGCTCCTTTTACAAGGGGAAAGGGTAAGATAAAACACAAGCAGCCGCAAAGTTGAGTCTGAAAGCTCCCCCGGGGTAAACCTTGCACACCAGCAAACTATACTGATTATCATCGCCTTTTTGATTTCAGGTGTGTTTGTTTGCTTCGCCCAGAGAGCGACTAAAAGATTAGCTCACTGGATGGTGAACTCCCAGGTTGCCGACCAATGACCCCAGTAGGTATTATCCCCTGCCCGCACCTTCCACTGATAGTTGCCACCAGCCAGCACTTCAATCGCCTGGTAATCCGATTCGGTCAGTTTATCTTTGTCAATCCAGGGCGTATAATCATCTGATGACCTGACCAACAGATGATAGCGTGTGGCTTCATCCACATCGCTCCAGTCAAAGTAGGGAGATTGAACCGCAAGTATCTCTCCATTAATCGGCTGGTATAGGTCGGGCACACCGGTAAAAGGGGAGACCTCTTCCTCACAAGCCAAAGTGACCAACAGCAGGACCAGGAAGATAGCGGACACCAAAAGGAGCCATCTCCGTCCCAGTCTATCCTTATCCATTTTGTTCTCTCCTCCTCACCAAATATTGACGGATTATGCGCATCGCCTGCACCCCGAAGAGGGGGGTGAGGGCAAAGAGCGTGACCATTAAAATATCAATTGCCGCAAGGGGTGTTACCTTGAAGATGGTTTGCATAAAGGGGGTGTATATAACTAAAAAATGGATTGCCATGGAGCCGAAGAAAGCCAGGATTAGGTATCGGTTTCCGAAGAGACCCATCTGATGGAGGGGGAGGGTGAGCGACCGGCAGTTGAGCGAATGAAACAGCTGGGAGAAGACCAGCACGGAGAAGGCGGCGGTTCGAGCATAGGTGTAGGCCAACTCCGCTCCCAAGCCCAGGGAAGGCGCCCGCCAGAAAAGCTCAAAGATGAAGACCGCCAGGGTAGCTACTGCAATGGTGCTTCCCTCAATGAGGATATCCACCAGTTCACGACCCCTCAGGAAACCCTCCTTGGGGCTGCGAGGGGGACGCTTTATCAGGTCCGGTTCCGCAGGCTCCACTCCCAGGGCTAATGCGGGAATACCGTCGGTGACCAGGTTGATCCACAATAGTTGGATGGGAAACAGGGGAAGTGGAAGACCGGCGATGGATGAGGCAAGCATTACCAGCACCTCGCCGGTGTTGCATGAGAGCAGGTAATGGATAAACTTTGCCAGATTGTCGTAGATGCGCCGCCCCTCCTCCACGGCGGCTACGATGGTGGCGAAGTTATCATCAAGGAGGATCATATCCGATGCTTCTCGGGTGACATCGGTGCCCTTCATGCCCATAGCCACCCCGATGTTTGCTTCGGTTATCGCTGGAGCGTCGTTCACCCCGTCTCCGGTCATAGCCACCACCTGACCACGGGCTTTCAGCGCCCTTACCACACGCAGTTTATGTTCCGGACTGACCCGGGCGAACAAGCGCACCTGCTCAACCTTATTGAACAATTCATCATCGCTCATCTCATCCAGCGTTCGCCCGTCAATAGCCATATCGCCATCGGCGAAGATGGCAAGCTCCCGACCTATCGCCTCGGCGGTGGCAATGTGGTCGCCGGTAACCATAACCGGGGTGATGCCGGCAGATCGGCACTTCTCCACCGCCTCATAGACCTCCGGTCGGGGGGGGTCCCGCATAGCGATTAACCCCAGAAAGGTCAATCCTTCCTCAAAGACATCATCCCCGCCTCTTGGGACGCCGGCGCACCTCTTCTCCGCCAACGCTATAACCCTGAGGGCTTGTTCCGCCAGCCCCTCGTTGACCGAGGCGATGTTCTCTGCCAGTTTAGGGTTCAAGGGGATGACCCGGTCGTCTTTATAGGCGCTACTACAGCGGGGGAGGATTATCTCCGGCGCTCCCTTAACCATGCTGATACATCCCTTGGCAGAGCCGAAAATCACACTCATCCGCTTGCGTGTAGAATCAAAGGGAATCTCAGCTATCAGCTTCAGCTTCTCCCCTTTGGGAATTTCATCCAGGGACTCGGTGGCTAGCGCCGCCTCCACCAGCGCTACCTCCATGGGGTCGCCGATAAGACCGTTCTCTGCCATCTCAAAGATTGACCGCTCCAAGGTCAACGACTTAAGGTAAATGTTGTTAGCCAAAGCTCCGGTCCTGAGGATATGTTTGACCAAAGGCTGTGCTTCCCTTTTTAAGTCGCCAATATCCACCTCGCCGATACCCAAACAATAAACCTTGGTAATCTCCATCTTATTCTGGGTCAGCGTGCCGGTCTTGTCCGAACAGATGAAGGTGGTGGAGCCCAGGGTTTCCACCGAGGTGAGTTTGCGGATGAGGGCATTGCGGACCGCCATCCGTTGGACGCCAAGAGCCATAGCGATAGTAACCACAGCGGGCAGACCCTCGGGGATGGCGGCTACCGCCAGACTGACCGCAGTGAGGAAGACCAGGGATGTATCGGTTTGGTGCAGCAAGCCGAGGAGGAAGATTACCCCGCAGATGGAAAGGATAATGACCAACAACCTCTTTCCCAGCGAATTAAGCCGCTTCTGCAAGGGTGTGGGTTCCCTTTCCACCTCCCGAACCATACGGGCAATCTTCCCCAGCTCGGTTGAAAGACCGGTAGCCACCACCATTGCCTTCCCCCGACCGCCGGCAATGGTGGTCCCCTGATATAACATGTTAAATTTGTCGCCCAGAGGTAACCTGGGGTCGGCGAGCACAGAAATATCCTTCTCCACCGTGTGCGATTCCCCGGTCAGAGCCGCTTCCTGGGTGCGCAGTCCCGCCTCCTCAATCAGCCTCCCGTCAGCCGGTATGGCATCCCCGGCTTCCAGAAGGATGAGGTCGCCCGCTACCAAGTCGGCGGAGGGGACATCCATCTCCGCTCCCCCCCGAATCACTATGGCTCTGGGGGCAGCCATCTCCCGCAGTTTTGCCAAAGCCTTCTCCGCCTTAAACTCCTGAGTAAAACCCAGCACCGCATTAAGAATGACGATGATTAGAATAGCCAAAGAATCCACCCATTCGCCGAGCAGGGCGGCTACCACCAGAGCACCGATAAGCACCAGCACTATCACATCCAGAAACTGGGAGAATAGTATCTTTATTGGGCTTATTCGGGACTCCAACCCGATCACATTGGAGCCATAGAGCTCCAGACGACCGCGCGCCACCTCCGGGGTAAGTCCCAGTTTGATGTCACTTCCCAGAAGGTCGGCGGTCTCATACTGCTCTAAGGTATGCCAGCCCTCTTCGGCTTTCGGTGGTTCATTTTGACCCATTTCTAACCATCCATACAGGTCGGAATCCGACAACTATCAAAAAGAATGGGGAGATAATAGCTACAGTCTCACCTATATCCCCCCGGTTAATCCACCGTGAAAGGTGGACCCGTTTGATTATCTGACCAATGCCAGTTTACCGATGGTGGTTCCCGCTGAGCACTCCACCACATACAGATATATCCCACTGGAACAGAGGGAACCCTCTTGGTTTCGGGCATACCAGAAAGAGCGCCCGGATGTGGGAGGATTAAGCTCGGCAACCAGTTCACCGGCGATATTGTATATCCTCACCTTACTGTCCTGGGGAAGACCGTCAAAGCAGAAGGCTCTGCTTACGCTTGTCGCCAAATTCAGTGGATTGGGATAGACTTTCAAGTCGGCAAGACCGCCGGGCAAGTCAAGAGAGCCTATCTGGCTGAGTTCCGCCAGCGCCGCCACCCCCCCTTTGGTACATAATGCAACATAGTCAAATTCCACCCACTCAATGGTATCCTTACTGGTATTTCCCCGGTTGTGGGAGAGAGGGAAATCCTCAATCCCTAAAAGTGCGGGAACGCCAACCCCCCAGAATGAAGCGTGGTCGCTTAACACCATATCAGGCTCCACTCGCCGGTCAATCCTCAAGTTGGGAACATAGTTGTTGCGAGAGGAGATGATGAAATCCATAAATGGCACCGACTGCTCATTTGATATCAGCTCCAAATCCTCATTCAGCCCCTGCCCCTCCGTGCAACCGATCATGTCAAAATTGAGCACAGCCAGGAAAGTGTCGCCGGTATATTTGATATTCCCCGCATAGTAGCTGGAGCCTAAAAGGCCCAGTTCCTCCCCGCTGAAGCAGATGAACTTCAGGGTGTAAGCGGGCTCCTGGTCGGACAGAAGACGACAGGTCTCCAATACAGCTGAGACACCGGTGGCATTGTCGTCCGCGCCGGGGGCATAGGTGTAAGGGTCATCACCCGAGCCCAAGGCGGTGGAATCGTAGTGGGCGCTGATGGCATAGACCTGGTGGGGATACAGTTGTCCGTCTATGCGCCCAATTACATTATATAAAGTATGGGTGCCATCCGGTGAGAGATGGCTGGACTGGTCCTCCCAGTCTTCCGGATTGGGACCGATGTATTTAAATATGATTCCTTGAACGCCGACCAGGTATGCCAGATTCTGATGCGGTTGACACAAGCCTTTGATGCTCCTTTCGGTCTCTATCTGCACCGTCTCCCAGTGGTCTCCGCCGTCGCTTGTGCTCCACAGGGTCCCCACCTCACCGCCCACCCAGCCGTACTCGTCCTCTACCACAATCCTATACATGGAATCCTGACTCGCCCCGTCCACCGACGACCAACTGCTACCTCCGTCATCCGACCTGATGATGGTGCCAAAATCTCCGCAGACCCAGCAGGTGCCGTCCTCCTCAAAATATACATCCCTCAAATACTCAGAAACCCCGGTCTGAATCTTCTGCCAACTTTGTCCCCCGTCATTGGTCAGGTAAGCCTCGCCCCAGTTCCCCACGCAGACGCCCCGGTCCCCGCCCTCCTGCATGTCTATACCCCACAGGAATTCCTCGGAGGAGATAGTGTAGCAGGACCAAGTAGCCCCGAAATCGGTGGAGCGGATGATGACGCCCCAACCACCACAGGCTAAGACCAAGCCGTTCTCATCAGCCCAGATATCCATAAAGGAGTTGTCGAATCCACAGTCCACTTCAACCCAGATGTCGCCGCCGTCCTCGGTTTTGATCAATATTCCACTGAGACCACACACCCAACCGTGGTCGGCATCGTAGAAATAAACCCCTTTTAGGTTCCTCTCAGCGAGGTTCCCCTGCTCTTCCCACATTGCGCCGCCGTCGTTGGTGTGCAGTATCACGCCGTAACGGCCCACCGCCCACCCGTTCAGACCCTCTTCGGTGAAAAAGACATCCTCCAGACTGCCGGGAAGGAAAGGCTGTTTCTCCACCACCGCTCCATACGAATTAAACTTGGTAGCCAGATAGGTCGCCGCCATATGGCATTCCGGGGTAAATGAGTAGCGAGTCCCGAAGTTCACCAGATCCAAGACGGTGTCATAGAGATTATCCTCACTCACCCCATCCACCAGCTCCTGTATGTCAGGGTCGGCATACAACAGAGGTTCCACAAGGGGCGAGCTGGGAACATGTTCCGGCAGCGGCTTGACATTCAAAAGGACCAACCTTCCGTGCACCATTGGAGGCAGGTGATCACTACATACCACCAGTGAGAGATTCCCCTGTTCGGCTATTATCTCTGCCCCTGCCGGAAGTTCATCCATCCATGCCTGTCTGTCACCATAGACCAGATAATAAACTTTATCCGCATGGTATTCACCAAGCATCTGCCCACCCAAAGCGGAGAGCTTCTGCGATTTGGACTGGTGGGCTATTATCAGGCTCACATCACCCATCTTGCCCAGATAATAGACCCCACCTTCATCTTTGGACACCGCACCGGGTTCCACCGGCAGGGAGAAGATGAGTTGCTGGGAAAAAACGAAAGCGGGAAATAAAAGCGAACAAGCGATGGATACCAGGACTGAATGAAGTATTCTGGAGCGGTGTGGGCTCACGGCTTCCTCCAATGCACACTGTGTTCTAATAACGAATATTTACCATCCAATAATATATCAATCCCCGGGATAAAGCAAGCCCATTCAGGAATCCCGGGGAACCAACTGACACTCATTTAGAACCGGTAAAAAAACGGGGTGAGAGCAGAAACAGGATGACCAACCCTCCCAGCAGGACCGCTGAAAGGAGGTAGGACGTGTTGCGCATTCCTATTAAGGGAAGAAATAGCACAGAGGTGGCAAGAGAACCGACCATAGCCCCCAAGGAATCGGCGGCGTGGAGGAATCCTCCGGCTCGCCCGCTATCCCGGTCTTTACCCACCGCAGCCATGGAGGCGGAGGAGAAGACCATCCCACCCAACAGCGCCTGAATCCCCAGAAGAGCGAAGACCGCCGTCCCTCCCGCCAGGGTACTGTTCTTTGCAAAGAGTAACAGAGGTCCCACGATACAAGCTGCAGACATTGCCAACAGACTGAACCCCAGAAGCAGGAGCAGGCGACGCATCCCCCCCCTACCCAGGCGTAAAAGTAGCGGGGGAATAAGACCTCCGATGGTCAAACCGACCATGAAGACGGCGAAGAGTATCGCCACCTGCTGATAGACATAGCCGACCAAAGTTTGGTAGGCGATGATATACACCACGGTCATGGAGATATTCACCCCTCCGACCAAAAAGACCAGCGAGTTTAGGGTCCTTCTAGCGCCACCACGCCCCAATGCGGATATGGCAGGTACGGCGACAATCAACGGAATTAAAACCCACCACCACCCGGAAAGGCGATAAGCTCCCACCAAAAAGTTCTTGACCGTAGGGGAGGTCATCCCGGCGAAAAGCACCAGGTCGTAATAGTAGGCTATGGGGCGCTCGTCCTCGTTTATTGGTGAGGGTGGAGCCGAATCCATTGCCTCGGTAAGCAACCGAAAACGGTCTGGCATCAATCGTATCTGTAGATAACGGGCGTCGTGATAAGTTAGGTCAAGACCCCGCTCCGAGAGCCTTTGTGCCAGGGTGGGGGCATCAGTGGCTATGGAAGCCTCCTCACCACCGGCAAGGAAGAGCGTTCGTGCTCCGGGCATAAACTTCACCTGGGGAAAGACGCTTTCGGCGCAAGCCCGCAGATTTGCCAGGTAGCCAGCCATCTCCCTGCCGATATAGTTCTCATCGGCGGAGGCGAAGAAGGCTAGAATGCCGTTGGAAGCCAGCGCCTCCTTTATCTGAAGCATAGACTCCTGGGTGTAGTTGCGGTTGACCTGGGCGGTGGAAGGGTCGCCCATATTCAGGAGAATGACATCAAAGCCGCCAGGTTGGAGACCTACCTCTTCGCTTACAAACATACGGCGCATATCCATTATCTTTATCTTCAGGCGCTCATCCTCGGGAATGGAGCCCAGGTAATCCTCCCCCATCTCAATGGTCTTGTAGTCATTTTCCAGATAGACCAGCTGTTCAATGGGATGTTTGAGCATCTCCCCCAATTCCCCGGATAGCCCCCCGCCTACCAGAAGCACCCTCTTGGGATTGGGGTGAGCGAGCAGGGGAAGGTGGGCGGACTCCTCAGCAGATAACTGGTTGGGATAGGAGGCGACGAGGTCTGCATTGGCATAAAGGCTCACTATCTCCCCCTGACGGACGGCTATCAGCTCCCCCAGCCGTGACGGCGCCAGCTTGAGCACCTCAAAGCCGGGATAGGAGCGCATTTCCTTGACCTTTTGGTGCAAACGATTCAGGTTATGGTTGAAGAAGCCCACAGCACAAGCGGTGACAAATATCACTGCGGATATCAGGGCGATATATCTATAAAGCGCCCTTGCGCCGAGGGAGAGGGCAAACAGGGCAAATATCGCCGAAAGCCCAACGGTTAAAGCCCCGAGCTGGAAGGACTCCAGAAAGGGACTCAGGGCAAGACTGCCCAGTAGCCCCCCGATTCCCGACCCGATGGCTTCGGTGATATAGACCCAACTGATGCCCAATCTGCCGGGAAAGTCCCCCCGACAACAGACGGTGAAGGCGGCACCAAGGGGGGTTGCCACCGGAGCCAAGCTCACCACCGAGGCGAGCAGTATCGCCCCAAGAGAAGCCACCTGCCCGGGCAAGAAACCCCAGAGGAAGGGGAAATACTGCAAGAGAAAGATGGAGAGAGGAACGGTAACGCAAGTGAGCAGAAAGATGAACGCCAGCTGGCTCTGAGGGGAGATGGAGGATTTGGTCAGGGGGACGGCTGCCAGTGAACCGATAGCCCCAAAGAAGAGCCAGATACCCAAAGCGATACCGAAGGAGAGCTCATTGCCACCTGCCAGAGAAAAGAGGGTGCGAAAGCAAGCCACCTGAGCGAGAATTGCCACCATCCCAACACCGACGAGGGCGATGTTTCTGGAAAAAACCCTGCCCTTTCCCGTCCACCTTACCAAGCTCCCCACCTCCTGCGGATGAGCCACTCCCCACAGAGCAGAAAAGCGACCAGAAGGTAGGGCAAGGGATGACTGATAACCATAAGGCTGTGAAGCTCGGCTCGGGGCTGGTAATCATCACCAAGATGCATCAGTTCTAAAACCACATTCTCGGTGGACAGGTGGTTCTCCTCGCCGGCACTGGCGGCAAGAAAACCCTCATCCGGGCGGGGGTCGTCCAGTTCATTGACCGGTGCGACGAGAAAGAGCCGGGAGCTTACCGCCCCGCCAACGCCCTGAGCAGTGATGTCATAGATCCCCTCCCTTTGTGGGGTGAACTGCAGGGCGAGCACTCCCTCGGAGGTATCAAAATCCTCGCTTACGATGATATCCTCCCTACCTTCTTCAATATACGAGATGGTCACCGTAGCTCGCTCCCCAATCTCCCCAGGACTCTTAGGAAGCACCCGCAGGTCAACCAACTGACCGGGGGGGGCGCCCTCCTCAACCTCAATCACGAAGGGACCGCCTATGTGGGGAATCGCCAGCCAACGCAGGACTCTGCCGAAGAGGGCTGGATAGAGTTCCTCGTAACCAGCCATAGCCCAAGCCCACATCTCCCCCATGCCCATTGACAGCGTGCGACCAAAGCCCCTCTGGCTTTCCGCCATAATCACCTCACCGTCGCTATCCCGCATAGCAAGGGGCGTCGCCCCGGTAGCAAGGACCATAATCCTCGGTCCCCGCAGAGGAGGCAAGGAGGAGCCGTCAACTGGTATCCAGGAGGAGCCCAGGGTGTGGGTGCGGGACTGTGCACTTGCCCGGGGACGAAACTCCACCACTCCGCCGTACTGGGGCAGGAGCGGAGCCAGTTCGCCAAGCTCTGCCGGATAGGGCTGATATTCGGTGAAGAGCAAAAGCAACCCTCCTCCTCCGCTCACATAGTCAGCGAGCAAAGGACATAGCTGGGGGGCAGTTTGCTCGGTGGGGTTCAGCAAGACGACGGCGTCATACTGAGCCAGCTCAAGGGGCGTTGCCGGCGGGGGAAGGGCTACTCCCTCCTCGGGGAGGATTGTCCCCGCTGAATAACAGACGGTGGTCAAGTTGAGCGCCAGGTCTTCCTCCATTGCCCGCTTGAGGAAGGCATAGTCCAACGAAGGCGCTGAGCTTATTAGCAGAACCCTTATCTTATCGGTGATAATACCGCTCACCGCAACTGCGGAGTCATTGTCCGGGAGTTCGTCGCCAGGAAAAGAGGTCAGCTCCACCCGAAAGATGCCCCTATCCATCCGGGGAGTGAAGGACAGACTTACGGTGAAGGAATCCTCATCCCCCTGGGGTGTAACCGTCTTGCTGGCGAGGATGTCCTCCCCCTGCAGTAAAGTAACGGTTAACGCGACGCCAGCCATGCCCAGAGCCCGCAAACCCACCCGAGCCAGACTGCGACTTTCGGCAAGAAGGGGACTGTCCACCTCAAAAAAGGTAACCGCAAGGTCACGCTCCGGCGGCTCGCCGAGGATGATATATTTGACCGGCAGGGAAAGACCATCGGCTGTGGGCTGGGGAGCGTCTATACTCTGCCTCCCGTCGGTGAGCACCAGCACCCCGGCGATATCGTCAGGCGGGTGGATGGTGGACAGTTCCCACAGGCAAGCTTCCAGGTGGGTGCCCCCGGCGGCAGAGAGTTCACCATCCCCCTCAAACTGCGCCGGACTGAGCGGAGAGAGGGAGGTGTTGAAGCCATAGAAGAGAAGTTGGAACCTATCGTTCAGCTCTCCCTCATCAACCAACTGGCGGGCTAACTCCCCAGCCTCATCCAGACGGCTTTTCTCCTTCCCCAGCCCCATAGATGCGGAGGTATCCACAAGCACCGCAAGGACCGGCTTCTTTCCCCGGGTTGAGAACCAGCTGAATACCGGTGCGGACAGAAGCAGAACCAGACCCAGAAGCGATGCCGAGCGCAGGACGATGACCACCGGGCGAAACCAGCGGGGGGAAGCCATCCCCCTACGGAGATACCCCCACAGGGTTATCCCCCAACTGATAATGAAGATAGCTACAACCATCCCCCAGGGGAGGAGCCATACAAGCTCAACACCCATCGGGCTCAATTACCTCCCTCTACCGCTTCTCTAATTACTACTTGTCAATCTGAAAAGGTCTGGAAAACCCCTTTTGTTCAGGCAAATCAAAAATAAGATAAATTGGCTCAACCCACAAGGATTATTTGCTGATTTTAAATATCGGCGCCTCTCCTCTTGTGTTAAAATATAATCAAAAGACGACCTGTTTAGGTAATGGAAAAAAGAATCCAGGAAAAGCCGAAAATGCAAGACTCCGCCGATAAGGTCTTTGAGCGCATCTACAGGCTGGTCAGGCGAAACGACCCCCGGGGAGATCTGAAGAAACTCCGCAGTGCCTTCAAGCGTGCGTGTGAACTGCACTCCGACCAAATACGCAAGAGCGGGGAGCCCTACATCCACCATCTGCTTGCGGTGGCAGAGATTTTAGCTGAGTTGCGCCTGGATGTGGTGACGGTGAGCGCATCAATGCTCCACGATTCTCTGGAGGACACCCCCCTAACCAAAGGGAAACTTAGCGATGAGTTCGGCGAGGAGATAGCAAATCTAGTGGAGGGCGCATCCAAGCTGTCCAAGTTCTCCCCGGACCCGGCTCTTGCCGAGGCTCACAATCTACGGCGGATGTTGCTGGCTATGGCTAAGGACGTGCGCGTGGTGCTCATCAAGCTGGCAGACCGCTTGCACAATCTACGCACCCTCCATCACAAAAACCAAGAGGACCAGAGACGCATCGCCCAAGAGAGTATGGACATATTCGCCCCACTGGCGAACCGAATGGGCATCGGCAGTATCCGCTGGGAGATGGAGGACCTCTGCTTTCGCTATCTGGAGCCGGAGGCTTATGCCGACATTGAAAGGCGGGTGGCAAAAAAGCTCGCCGAAAGGGAGGATATAATCGCCTCCGCTATTGCATCGGTTGAGGGAGTATCTACCAAAGCCAACATCAAGGCGAAGATTGCCGGTCGCCCCAAACACTTCTTCAGCATCTGGCGTAAGATGCAGGAGGGCAGGTCCTTTGAGGAGGTAACCGACCTGCACGGCATCCGCATCGTTCTGGGCTCAATTAGACAGTGTTACACCGTCTTGGGCTTAATCCACACCGCCTTCACCCCTATACCCGGGCGCTTCAAGGACTACATTGCCCTGCCCAAGACCAACGGCTACAAGTCCATCCACACCGTGGTGGTGGACAAGGCAGGCCAGCTCTTTGAATTTCAGATACGCACCAAGGAGATGCACCGCCGGGCCGAGGTGGGGGTTGCCGCCCACTGGCGCTATAAAGAGAGGACCAAGCCGGGACTGCACGACGATACCTCCCTGGCATTTCTGGACAGAGTTCTGGAATGGCAGACCGATCTGGTGGAGCCGGGACAGATAATGGACGCCCTGCGCAGGGGGCTCTTTGAGGAGGAGGTCTTCGTCTTCACCCCGAAAGGACAGGTCAAGGAATTTCCCTTAGGCGCCACCCCCCTGGATTTTGCCTTCGCCGTCCACACCGAGGTGGGCAGACGGGCGGTTGGGGCTAAGGTAAACGGACGGATAGTGCCCTTCAATTACAGGTTGCGAACCGGGGATGTGGTGGAGATTTTGACCAACCCCAACGCCGCTCCCAGCCGGGACTGGCTGGATATTGTGGTAACTTCAAGGGCTCGCTCCAGAATCCGTCAACATTTACGAGAGACCCAGCAGGAGACCTACCACAGTGACGGTCAGAGGCAACTGGATGAGGAAGCCCGCCGACGGCGCAAGAAGCTCTCCGCTCTGCACAAGGAGGATAATTATAAAAAGCTCATAAAGCAATACGGATTTACCGATGAGGACAGTTTCCTGGTCGCAATTGGGGACGGACGCATCAATGCGGTGGGTTTCCTGGACAGACTGCTGAAGAGCAAAGTTGCACCCCCGCCCACCATCGTTCCCACAACAGAGATATGCCGGGTGGAGATTGAGGGAAGCGGCGATTTTGACTATCGGATAGCCGGCTGTTGTCTTCCTTCTCCTCCGCAGGCTATCGTCGGCTTCACCACCAAGAGCCGAGGTGTCTCCGTCCACAGCACAAGCTGTCCCAATATCCTCCGGGCGCCGAAGGAGCGCCGACTCAAAGCCCGCTGGGTGGGAGATATTACCGTAACTCGGAAGATGGCTCGGCTTACGGTGGAGGCTCTGGATTGGCGAGGGTTGCTTGCCGAACTTTCCGCAACCATCGCCTCCTTCGGCGTGGATATAGTAAAGGCGGAGGCTTTTGTGCTTGAGGGAAAGTCCAAGTCCCGCTTCAAATTCGTGCTCTCTTTCGCCCCGGACTTCGACACCCGAGCAATGCTTACCAAGATAGAGGAAGTCCCACAGGTGGAAAGGACCCGCTTAAGCTGATTTTCAGATTATGGCTGGATTCAACCTAAAGAGGAGCCCTCTTCCCCAACCCCCACCGACCATCCTGTGGACGGTGCTCATCGCCATCTTGATAGCTTCTGCTCTCGTTCGCCTATCCTGGGTAATGCATATCGGGCTGGGCGCCCCACCGGAAAGCGACGCCTTTCACTACCACCATCTCGCCCTCTCCCTGGAAGAAGGCGGTGGTTACGAGGTTCTGGGAAACCCTATCTACCACCGCGCCCCGGGATATGTCCTCCTTCTCACCCCATTTTACGCCTTAGCCCCCTATGTTGAAACCGGGCAATTTATAAATACCGCCCTGGGGGTAGTGACCGTCTTTTTAACCTACCTTCTTGGCAGGCGGTGTTTTGGCACCTTGGTGGGTCTAATCTCTGCGGGAATCTGTGCCATATACCCCCTCTTAATCGCATTCAGCTCATTTATACTATCCGAGAATCTCGTCGTTCCGCTCTGCCTACTCCTCATCCTCCTTTTATTAGCCCTTTTTAATTCCGAGCGAAAGCGAGCCTTGGTCTATTCAATATCCGCAGGGCTCATCCTTGCCCTGGCAATACTCACCCGCCCCATGATGCTTTCTGCATTCCTATTCCTACCTATTTCCCTACTCCTCGCTGGCAAGGGTATTAAACAATCCATTTTTTATTATCTCGTAATAGCGATAGTTGCCACCGCCTGCCTTATCCCCTGGACTCTGTACAACCATCATCGCACCGGTCGCTTTATTCCCATAATCACCGTCTCAGGAACCTTCTTTGCCATTTGCAATAACCCCAAGGTCCTAGAAAAGGATAATTCTTATAAGCAATATGACTACAATTTTCCAGAGGAAATGGTCTCCGATGAGCAGAAGGCCGAGCTAAAAAATTCTCCTCCATGGATTGCCGACAAAATTTTAAGACAGGCTACTTTCAACTATCTAAGCGAACACCCCCACCTCATTCCCCGCCTGCTATGGAAAAAAATAGTTCATCTATTCGACCCCTGGTTGGAAAACTCCCCCATACTGTTTCAGCTTGTTTATCTCCTCTCCTTTGCCCCAATTATGCTCCTTGCCCTCTGGGGTTTGCTGTTGTGGACACTTCGTGGACCGCGAAAATATCTACTCATTTTGGCGGTCATCCTTCCCACCATCGTCTCCAATCTCATCTACTACTCAAGCGCTCGCTTTCGCCTGCCTATGGAACCCTTAATCATTGTCTTAGCCGCACTGGCCATCAGTATCATACTGTCCCTACTACAAAAAAGAAGAAATCACCCAAACCTTCACCACTCCCATTTAAAGTATCCACAGGATGGATAAGACCCACATAACCCGTATACCTATCATGGTAAAATCCTTCCTGAAGAGGAGCCTCCCCCAACCACCACCGACCATCCTGCGGACGGTGCTAATCGCCATCTTGATTGCTTCTGCTCTCGTTCGCCTATCCTGGGTGATGTATATCGGGCTGGGCGCCCCACCGGAAAATGACGCATTTGACTACCATCATCTCGCCCTCTCCCTGGCAGGAGGTGGAGGCTACGAGATTGAGGGGAAACCGAGCTATCGTCGTGCTCCGGGCTATGTCCTCTTTCTCACCCCATTTTACGCCTTTGCCCCCTATGTTGAAACCGGGCAGTTTATAAATATCGCCTTAGGGATAGTTGCAGTCTTCTTAGCCTACCTTCTTGCCAGGCGGTGTTTTGGACCCCTGGTGGGTCTAATCTCTACGGGAATATGTGCCATATACCCCCTCTTAATCAAATACTGCCCACTTATACTATCCGAGAATCTCATCGTGCCGTTGAACCTGACCCTCGTCCTCCTCCTGCTGGCTCTGTTCAACTCCGGGGGAAAACGAGCCCTGACCTACTCAATGTTCGCCGGCTTCATCCTTGCCCTGGCGATACTCACCCGCCCCATGATGCTCTCCGCACTCCTTTTCCTCCCCTTGTCTTTACTCCTTGCCGGCAGGGGCTTCAAATATACCATTATAAACTCCTTCCTTATAACGACAGTAGCCTTAGCCTGCCTTGTTCCCTGGACTTTATATAATTATCACCGCACCGGGCACTTGATTCCCATCGTCACCAATTCGGGGCGCCTCCTCGCCGCCAGCAACAACCCCAAGGTCCTTGAGGAGGATAACCCCTTCAAGAAATACGACATCTATTTCCCCGACGAGATACTCTCCGCCGAGCAGAAGGCTGAGTTGACCAATGCCCCTCCATGGGTTGAGGATGAAGCCCTGCAGAAAGCTATTCTTAACTATCTGAGCGAACATCCCCGACTCATTCCCCGCTTGCTGGGCAAAAAAATAGTTGACCTCTTTGACCCCTGGCCGGAAAACCACCCCAGAATATTTCGCCTGGTCCATCTATTCTCCTTCGCTCCGGTCATGCTCCTTGCCCTCTGGGGTCTGGTGCTATGGGCTTTTAGAGGACCACGAAAATATCTACTCATGCTGGCAGTCGCCCTCCCCACCATCTTTTCGGCGCTCATCTTCTGGGCTGGCTCCCGCTTTCGCCTGCCAATGGAACCATTCATAATCATCTTGGCCTCTTTGGGCGTCGCCATCATATTACCGCTACTGCACAAAAGAAGAGCCGCCAATCATACTGATTGAGCGGCAAATTCACGGAAACACCCATGTTTTCCGGGTTTTTAACAGGTGGTCATTTCTCCTTTATGATTCTGGCGACAGCCACCACTCTCTTCCCCCTCCTAGGCTTGACCAACTGCACCCCCTGAGTTGCCCTTCCACTCCCCGGAATCTCGGAGACTTTTACCCGAATAAGCTGTCCGTCGTTGGTTACACACATCACCTCATCCTCAGGTAGAACCTCCAATCCCCCTACGATTCCCCCCACTTTCTCAATGTTGCTCAGGGTGATGACCCCTTTACCTCCACGCTGGGTGAGCCGATATTCGGAGATGGGAGTGCGTTTGCCGAAGCCCTTCTCGGTTACCACCAGCAAATCCGCCTCACGTTTGGCTGCTATCATCCCCACCACCTCATCGCCCTTCTCCAACTTCACGCCAACCACCCCCATTGCATTACGCCCCATAGGACGGACGCTCCGTTCGTTGAAACGGATAGCCTGACCCTTCTTGGTGACAATAATGACATCATCACCGCCTGTGGTATATACCACTTCAATAACCACATCGCCCTTTTTTAAGTTGGTGGCGATGATACCCTTACGCATGGGATTGGCAAAGGCTTCCAGTTCGGTCTTCTTGACGAAGCCCCTCTTGGTGGCGAAGACCAGGTAGCCGGATTCGGAGAAATCCCGCACCTGCAAGAGGGCGGTAACCGTCTCCCCTTTTTCCACCTCAATGAGGCTGGTTACTCTGCGCCCACGGGAGGCTCTCCCTCCCTCGGGAAGCTCATAGACCTTCTGCCAGTAACAGCGTCCCCTATCGGTGAAGAAGAGGATATAGTCGTGGGTGGAAGCGACGAAGAGGTGCTCCACAAAGTCATCGTCTGCGGCGCCTGTGCCCACCACCCCCACCCCACCCCGGCTCTGACGGCGATAGGTGGAGGTAACCGTGCGTTTGATGAAGCCGGAGTTGGTGATGGTGACCACCATATCCTCCTCAGCTATCAGGTCCTCCAGTTTGATATCCTTCGGCGCCGAAATGACCTCGGTTCGCCGCTCATCACCATATTTCAGAGCGAGCTCCTTCAGTTCGTCCTTAATCAGCTTCATCATAACCTTGGGTTCGGCAAGGATTTTCTCTAAGCGTCCAATCTCCCCTCGCACCGCCTTCAACTCCTCCACCAACTTCTCCCGCTCCAGACCGGTCAGACGGACTAAACGCATATCAAGGATAGCCTTAGCCTGAATCTCGCTGAACTTGAAACGCTTACGCAGACCGGTCTTTGCATCCTCCACCGTCTTGGATTTGCGGATGATGGAGATGACCTCGTTTATATTATCAACCGCTACCTTCAAACCCTCTAAAATATGAGCCTTTCTCTTGGCTAACTCCAGCAGATACTTACTCCGCCTGGTGACCACCTCAATCCTGAAGTCAATGAAATGCTTAAGCATCTCCCGCAGAGTGAATATCTTCGGCTGGCCATTGATCAAAGCCAACATTATCACCCCGAAGGTGGTCTCCAGTGGAGTTAGGGAAAATAGTTTATTCAGAATGACCTTGACATTCTCCCCCCTCTTAACCTCAATCACCAGACGCATGCCGTCACGGTCGCTCTCATCACGGATATCGGCGATGCCCTCAACCCTCCGCTCCTTGACCAGGTCGGCGATGCGCTCTATGAGCCGGACCTTATTGACCTGGAATGGTATCTCGGTGACCACAATGGATTCCCGCCCGCTTCGCCCCCGCTCAATGTTGACCTTTGCCCGCACCCGTATGCGTCCTCGCCCTTTTTCATATGCCTCCAGAATGTCCCTTCTGCCGAGTATGTATGCACCGGTGGGAAAGTCCGGAGCGGGGATGTAGCGCAAAAGCTGCTTGGTCTCCAGGTCGGGTTTTTCTATCAGGGCGATTACCGCTGATACCACTTCCTGGAGATTGTGGGGAGGTATCTTGGTAGCCATTCCCACGGCGATGCCGTCGGCACCGTTGACCAGCAGATTGGGCAGGAGGGTGGGTAGAAGCAGGGGCTCCTTCAGAGTATCGTCAAAATTAGGACCGAACTCAACGGTCTGCTTGCCAATATCATCAAGCATGGTGCTGGCGATAGAAGCCAGGCGGGCTTCGGTGTAGCGCATAGCCGCCGGGGGATCGCCATCAATGGAGCCGAAGTTACCCTGCCCGTCAATGAGCTGATAGCGCATGGAGAAATCCTGAGCCATTCGCACCAGGGTTTCGTAGATAGCTAAATCACCATGAGGATGATACTTCCCCATCACCTCCCCGACGATACGGGCGCTCTTCTTATACGGAGAGCGGAAGTTTATGCCCAGCTCATTCATGCCGTAAAGGATGCGGCGGTGCACCGGCTTCAGCCCGTCACGGACATCGGGCAGAGCCCTGCCCACGATGACCGACATGGAGTAGTCAAGGTAGGACTCCCGCATCTCCTTTTCAATGCCGATTGGGATTATGCGCTCACGCACCCCAGCCATGGAAAGCTCCTATCTTCCTTCAGTGTTCTGGATACATGGATTTAGAGGTTGAATAATCTACTATTATAACATTGCACCTGACTGAAATCAAGTTTAGACCTGCCTGTTCTCCCCATTATCGTCATCCCATCCAACTTCCTTTTCGGGGGTACCCCATAGCAGTCAGAAAAGCGAAGAAGATGAACGGTGCGGGAAGACCCGTCACCACAATAAAGATATTCTCCCGCCCAAGATTCGCTATTGCGACATCCAGTAAAACCAGCCGACCGATATAGTGGAGAATAACATCAGAAAAGCCACCGGGGAAAGCAAATTGCGAGAAATATCTACACTGGAGATATTATGTCTATCTATCATCCGCACTAAGTGAGCAGCGGGAGAAGTTGAGCCATGGTGAGCACATCGTAAGCATTGTGGCGGACGACATTGACCAGCAGTCGTGCGTCCCCGCTCTTTATGAACTGATGATACAGTGCGGGAATCAGATGTGAGGGGACATCCCCCCGGCGGGTCTTTCCCAAAAGAAATCGCTCCAGGGTGAGCAGTTTGCGGTTGGGCAGGGTGCCATTGGGCAGGCGCCTGCGGGCTAGATGGAACAGATCCAGATGTTCCTTCGGACGAGGGGGCTTCAGCAAGTAGCGTATCGCCCTCTGGTGGACGAAAGGGAGGTCGTAAGCCTTTCCATTGAAGGTTACAAGATATGGATAACGCTCTATCCAGCCGGAAACCGCTCTTATCAAGGCTTCCTCCTCCGGGTATCTGCGCGCCAGCCCTTGGATAAGGCGGGGACCCCCGTCCAGGGTCATCACCCCGAAAAGGAAGAGGGGAGATGTGGCAGGACCACAGGTCTCCAGGTCCAGGAACAACAGCCGGTTTAGGGAATAGCCCTTAAGGACGCCTCTCTCCTCCCGAAAAGCCCTATCCAGCATCTCCAGCTCGTCCTGGGCATCTCCCAACTCATCAAGGGGTGACTCCAGATGGAGATATTCCATCCCCTCAACGCTCGCCACCTGACTTTCGGGGAAAGCCTCCTCCAAAGTGAGTGGGGAAACAGCAGAAGGGCGCTCCTCGGTCCCTTTCTCCCCCTCTTTTTTCCTGCCTGCAATCTCCCTCAGGCGACGGCGAAAATACTCCGCTGAATCAGTTCGCATAGACTCTCCCCAGAGATAATCATCCCGGCCTTATACATGTGCCCGAATGCGCAGTCTCACCCCCAACTCATCGGTCAGGCGACGTGCGGACTCCTCATCCAGCCCCGGCAGGTGCACGAAGGTGGCTACCACTTCCGCACCCGACTCACGAGCCCTCTTGATAAAGGAGAGCACCGCCTTAAATGAACCTACTAGAGAAGGCTTACAGTTGCGCTGATACTCCTCCTCGCTTACCGCATTCAAGCTGACCGAGTAGACATCCACCAAGCCGTCCAGCTCAGCCACAATATCCCGCTGGTGGTAGAGGGAGGAGGTGCCGTTGGTGTTGATGCGAACCCTTCCCCCCTGCGCCTTTATCCAGCCAGCCACCTCCTTCACCAGCAGGGGACGCAACAGGGGCTCTCCGAAACCGCAGAAGACAATCTCATCATATAATTTCGGGTCGCCTATCTCAGCAATGACCTCGTCTGCCAGCGGCTCGACGGAGAGGCGAAGGTCATACCCGCAAACGCCGTCACCCCTCTGGCGCACGCAGAAGGGGCAGTCGTTGTTACAGCGATTGGTTATGTTCAGATAGAGGGAGTTACGGATGCGATAGGTTATGGTGCCGAGTGTCTCATAGGGAATGTTGAAGAATCTGCGACAAGCCTTGGTGGTCAGATAGGCAAGCTCCTCCTCGCCTCTTGCCAGCATTTCAGCTAAAGACCTGAGCGTGTGGGGAAGATAAGCCGGCTCATTTCTCCTCCCCCGCCTGGGAGACGGCGCAAGATACGGTGCATCGGTCTCAAGCATTATCCTCTCCGGGGGAAAAGTCGCCAAGCTCTCCCGGTGGGCATTGGCTTTAGGAAATGTAATAATACCGTTAACCGAGATATAAGCCCCCATCTCAGCCAGCAGGACCGCCGCCTCCCCGCTACCTGTAAAGGAGTGGAAGAGAACCCCTTTAGCCGGCACTCCCACCTCCTTGAGGACAGCGACCGTATCGGAAAAAGCCTCCCGACTGTGCACCACCAGGGGAAGGTCAAGCTGGTGCGCCAGCTCTATCTGTCTTGCGAACACCTTCCTCTGCACCGGGCGCGGGGAGTGGTCATAATAATAGTCCAGCCCCGCTTCACCGATTGCCACGCATTTGGGCTCCTTCGCCAATCCAGCCAGCTTCTGCAGATAGTCGTCGCTTCCCAGGTCGGCTTGGTGGGGATGAAGCCCTGAAGTGAAATATACATTCAAATGGGCAGCGGAAAATCTCATTCCGAACTGAGAAGACGGGAGGTCTGAGCCCGCCTGCACTAAAATCGCCACCCCAACCTCGCCAGCCCGCGCTACAACCTCCTCCCGGTCGGAGTCAAAATTTGACATATCCAGATGCAGGTGGGCATCGGCAAGTATGGGCTCACCACCGCTCTCCTCCTCATCTACTCTCCCCGAATAACAGCTTTGACTTGCTCCGCTATCCCCCATCCCACCTCCATCATTCGGTGGTATGCTCTGTAAGATCGGGGGCTTCAGAAGCCGGGGTTACATCGTCGGAAGAGACGGTTATCTCTCCTCCCTCATCATTCTCAAGGACCAACTGCTTGTTGAATGCGAGCAGGGATTTGACTGTGTAATTCTTATCCTTATAGATTACCGTAGTCCCTTCTGAGGGCATCGTCTCTCGCACCTTCAGATATACCTCTTGCTCATAAGCCAGACAGCACATCAGTCTGCCGCAGATGCCGGAAATCTTGTTCGGCGACAGGGTAAGATTCTGGTCTTTAGCCATCTGCATGGTGATGGGGACGAACTCATCCAGAAAGGTGGCACAGCACAGGGGACGCAGACAAAGCCCCAAACCGCCTATCTTGCGGGCTTCGTCTCGCACTCCAATCTGGCGCATCTCAATGCGGATGCGGAAGGCGGAAGCCAAATCCTTGACCAGGTCCCGAAAATCCACCCGGTCGTCGGCGGTGTAGAAAAAGATAAGTTTGGAGCCGTCCGGAGCCAGATGGACATCCACCAACTTCATCTCCAACCCCCTGGCTTCAACGCACTGAAGGCAGAATCGGCGGGCTTCCCGCTCCCGTTCCCGGATAAGGCGAAGCCTTTCCATATCCTCTTCAGTAGCCTTACGCAGGGGGGCTAACTCCAGCTTCTGGTCATCCTGCGCAGGCACCGGCATAACCATCACCACCCGACAGAACTCCTCACCCAACTCACCGCTCAGAAGACAGATATCCCCCGGCTCAAAAATGTCCTCCACCACCTCTATAACTCGTTGTTGGGCGTCATTCAAAGTGTGTATGGTTATATATCTTTTGGGCATAACTTACCTCTATTCGGAATCATAATTTTAACTATCAAACGACAATCCGGCAAAGACCCAGATCCCCCAGCTTGATAAACAGGTCCACCAAGCACAACTCAATTGCCGCATTGGCGGAGATTGCCACCCGAGCGGAGATTACCCCATGTATAGCCTCTTCAACGACTGAAGTAACATCTTCTCCTCCTTCACCCAGTTTCCCCTCCAAAAAGGCACTCAACCCATCAAGATTCTCCAGAACCTTCTGACGGTCTTTACCCCACATCTTGGCGGATTTCACCGCACCCTCAATGGTGCCTAAACTGCCCAGTAGCTGGGCACCCCCCACATCACCCCCTGCGCCAGCCGAATCCCCGGCTTCAGCGGATGCCAGCTTGCGGGCGGTCTCCACACTACCCCGGGCAAGCCTTGCCGCCTTATCCGCCGATTCCTGTTCCATCCCCTCAAAGACCAACTGTTGGGCAATCACCGAGTTCGGGGGGCGACGCAGGTTGATGCGCAGAAGCCGGGAGAGGACAGTGGTCGGCAGAAGGTTGGGCTTGGCGGTGGTAAGCAAGATTACTGTGGAGGGTGGGGGCTCCTCCAGCAGTTTGAGGAAGGCGTTAGCCGCCTCCAGGTTCATCCGTTCAGCCTCCTCCAACAATATCACCCTGCGCCCCCCCTCAAAGGGATTTAAGGCAGACTCCCTCTTCAGCTCTCTAATTTCATCTATCTTGATATACCTCTCCCCTGCCTGAATCAGCAAGAAATCAGGATGGCTTACGGTGAGGAACTTCCGACAGGAGGGACAGGCGCCACAAGCCCATCCATCCACCAGCTTCTGACATAAAATAGTCTGGGCAAAGGAGTGTGCCAACTCCAAAGCTCCACAGCCAACATCACCGGTGAAGAGATAGGCATGACCCACCCGCTCCTGCTCTATGATACTTTTAAGGAGTCGTAGGGCTTCGGCTTGGAAAGCAACGATGGGCGGTGTTTTAGGCTGCAACTGTCAAAATCCCTTTCAGAAAAAAGCAAAGGCAGGTAAAACTTACCTACCTTTTCCCACAAAAAAGAAGCAAGTAAAAAAGACCGACTGGAATTTGCTATCTTGGGCTATTTCCCCTTGAGCCTATATGTAGAAGAGCAGTTCAATGGAAAGGGGAGCGAATCCACCTTTGCGATTTTCTGTTGGCGGAATATAGAGCGGACCGGTGTCCAGTTCATTGAGTAAATAGTGATATCCCACTGTCGGGGTTACGCTGAATTTCTTTCCCATAAAGAATTCCACACCGAATCGTCCACCGAGAGAATAAAGTGTGGAATTATATTCCCCGATACTTCCGCTGAATCTCACCTGATGGTAAGCGAAGAAGAGGTCTATGATCGGGTTCAACTCGCCGGCGACTGCAAAACTGATGCGAGGACCGAAAGAAAGCGAGTAGATGCGCATCCTACCCCCGCCGTATTCGCTCTTCAGCAACTCCGTCGGTCTGGGGCGCTGGTAGTAGAAGCTAGTGAAGACACCGAAGTAGCCGTTAAAATTATAGCTTACGCAACCCCCCAACCCACCCCCACTCTTGAAGGCATCCTTCACCAAATCACCCGTAAAAACATTGAACCCGAATCCCACCCCAACGCCGAAGGTATTGGTCTTATCTATGGTGGTGACGCCTGCACACGCCAGAAAGGGGAGCAAAATGGCAAATAAAACCAAAGTTGAGAAAAGGTATCGCAAGGTATTCTCCGTCAGATTTTTTTTGGAAAAGGTAGATTTATAATCTATCATAAATGCCCCAATATGTCAATCGCAAATTAGAGCGCTGGTGTTGCAGGACCAGACGAGGTATTGTCAAAATCGCCTAACCAAGCGCTTGGTCTTGAGCATTTCCCAACCAGCTCAAAATCGTCGGTCGGGGCTTGATGCATAAAATAAGCCTTCCATATTTTAAGCGATATGCTAAAATTAGCATGAATTCAATCCTCTGTCCAATCGTTAATTCACTTTGGAGGTAGAGAATGAGAAACGCCGGTTTATGTCTGCTCGCTTTAGCCCTTCTTTCCATTTCTACTACGACCCAGGGATGGGCATCCAACGGTATGGTCACCGAACCAGCCGACACTATGGGAATGGGCAAATTTAAGCTGGAGCTAAGCGGAGCTTACGCCAAGATTGATACAGAAGTAGATGTTGAGGGTCAAACTTTTGAAAGCGCCGCCCAAGTAGGTATTACCATGCAACCCTATGTGGGTATACTTCCCTTCCTGGATGTCTCCGTTAAGGTTCCGCTGTTCTACACCATGCCCAAAGACGGGGACAGCTACTTTGAGATAGGGGATATGGACATCTGGACCAAAGTGATGATCATTGACCCTCATAAAAAGCCCATCGGCGTCGGCACCCTGGTGGTGGTAACCGTCCCCACCGGAAAGGAGGAAGTAACCGCCGAGCATCCATATCCCACTGGAAGCGGTGCCTACGCCTTCTACATCAAAGGGCTGGTCTCCAAATATTTCATGCTGGACCTCTTCGGACTCCACGGGAATTTCGGCTACCATCGTGAAAACATCGGCGGAGACAAACTAGACCCTAATGACCCTGCACCCAACTACTTTGACTGGTCTGGTGCCGGCGACTTCAGGCTGTGGAAGTTCGTATATACCTACGCCGAGGTCTTCGGCAACTTCCAGCCGGGCTCTGATGCCAAACCGGTCAACGTGGGCATCGGCCTTTGCGTGGGCTTCAGCCCCCTTTTCACCGTGGACATCGGAGCGACATTCGGAGCCAAGGACTCTTCCGAGAAATACTCCATCTTCACCATGTTATCGTTAGGCTTCTAGCCACAAATTCAAAATCATCACCGTTTCTGGTGAAATCGGATAGCTATGAAATAACATCCCGCTAGAAAGGGGTCGCTTTCCGCCGACCCCTTTTCTCCAATATAGCCCTGCGACTGCACTGATGAAGGTAACTTCCTCAACTTTCAAGAAGGGTACAAGGGTAAAGATGCTCATCTCTACCAATTGAGCACCTAAGCTCTAACCACAAAAAACCAGCACGATTATACTGGACATTTAACCGAGGATTTATTATAATATGCACGCTGAGTTTTACCCTCAGTCCTACTCGTTAGGACTGAATATAATCACTTACCTCCTTTACTCTCCTGGGAAGGCGCCTTAGGCGCCTTCCCGGTTTTTCTCCTCGTAAAGGGAAAAAAACAACCCCTCACGATATTAAACCCCAAAACTCCTCATCGTAACAGAAGAATTATAGCGACAGCACGATATCTCTTGTTATCTAACCGAGAATCTCGTATAAAAAATATTGAGTCTTACCTCAACCCTATCCGTCAGGGTTGAATAATAACAACTTACCTCCTTAACATCCCTCTGCAAAGCCTTAAATGCGCCATCCTATTATTATTATTCCAAACGAGAGAGCACATCCTCAAGCACAGCCAGTCGCTCCTCCGCCTCCCGGAAGGTAATGCGCAGGGCAAAGACCACCTTCCCCCCGGAAGTGGTCAGGAGGCGAACATCGCTTATCCCCTTTATCCCCCTTCCCCCAAACTTCTCCGCTTTCAGCCTCTCCCTGAAAACTATCATAATCCGCTCCCCTTCCTCACGAATTGATTCCACCCCCACCCTCTCGGCAACAACCCGCAGACGGACTATCGCCAATAGATTGCGCGCCTGCTTTGGCGGGGGTCCATACATATCCCGAAGCATTTCCTCGCTTTCAGCTACCGCTGTAAAGGTCGCCGCTTCGGAAAGGCGACGATACGCCCCCATGCGCCCCTTTGGTTCGGGGACATAGCTTGTGGGCAGATACGCCTCCACAGACAGCTCCATCTTCACATCAGGGGGCTTGGCGGGGACCTCTCCCCGCAACTCAGCCACCGCTTCGGCAATCAGGCGGGTGTAGGTCTCAAAGCCCACGGCGGCGATGTGACCGGACTGCTCCGCACCCAAGATGTTTCCCGCCCCACGAGTCTCCAGGTCTTTAAGGGCTAAAGCCAAGCCACTACCCAGTTCGGTGAAATCACGAATCGCCTCCAGGCGGCGGCGGGCGGGTTCACTTATCCTCCCGTGGGTGGGAATCAGTAGGTAGCAGAATGCCTGCTCACCACTTCGTCCCACCCGACCCCGCAACTGGTGCAATTGTGCCAGACCAAAGGTATCCGCCCGGTTGATTATCATTGTATTCACCCGGGGGATGTCTATCCCGCTCTCAATAATGGTGGTGGTTACCAGAAGGTCAAACCGTCCGGCATAAAAGTCAGTCATAATCCTCGCCAGCTGGACTTCAGGTAGTTGACCATGAGCCACCTCCAAACGGACCTTGGGCAGTTGCCGGGAGAGCCACTCCGCCATGGCGGCGATGGACTCCACCCGGTTGTGAACGAAATATACCTGTCCCCCTCTCTCAATCTCCCGGGTGATGGAATCGCAGATGAGAGGGGCACCGAATCGCTTGATGTAGGTGTATATGGGCAGCCTTCCCGGCGGCGGGGTGTTAATGATGGAGAGGTCACGAATGCCAGCCAGGGACATAGACAGGGTGCGGGGTATAGGCGTCGCCGAGAGGGTAATCACATCCACCTCGGCACGCATCTCCTTTATCCGCTCCTTGTGGGTCACCCCAAAGCGTTGTTCCTCATCAACGATCAATAGCCCAAGGTTGGCGAAGCGGATATCAGAGGAGAGCAGTCTGTGGGTGGCGATGACTATGTCCACCTTCCCGCCTGCTATCCCTTTGATTGTCTCCTTCTGTTGGCGGGGGGGCACCAGCCGAGAGAGCACCGCCACCTCCACCGGGAAGGGTTTCAATCGTTCTTTGAAGGTCTCAAAGTGCTGGGCGGCAAGAACTGTGGTGGGCACCAGCAGCGCCACCTGTTTGCCGTCGTTCACCGCCTTGAAAGCGGCTCGTATCGCCACCTCGGTCTTGCCGTAACCCACATCCCCGCAGACCAGACGGTCCATAGGACGGGGCCTCTCCATATCCTCCTTGATCGCCATTATGGCTGAGTTCTGGTCCTCGGTCTCCTTATAGGGGAAGCTCTCCTCCAACTCATACTGCCAGACGGTATCCGGGGAGTAGGCAAAGCCAGAGGCGGTTTGCCTGCGGGCATACAGTTCCAGTAGC
Source organism: Candidatus Coatesiibacteriota bacterium (assembly GCA_030602715.1). Taxonomy (GTDB): domain Bacteria; phylum RBG-13-66-14; class B26-G2; order B26-G2; family JAUVZD01; genus JAUVZD01. The sequence continues at coordinate 48,507 of JAUVZD010000003.1, read as the reverse complement.
TGGCGGGCAATATCACGGGCGCTCCTTTTGACCACAGCCTTACGCCTTCCCCACTCCACTCCCCCCAGACGGTCAATTTTGGGCTTAGCTATATCGCCGCCGATATAGCGAAAGAGTTTATATATCGTCTCAATGGGGACATAGAGCTTGTTCCCCTCGGCATACTCCAAGGTGGCGAACTCCCGACTGACCCCGCCTACCTTCATCACCGAGAGCCCCAGAAAAACCCCGATGCCGTGGTCGGCGTGGACGCAGAAGTCTCCCGGCTCCAGGTCGCCCAGGGCGGTTACCGGCGCCACCTCCTTGGGCAGACCGAAACGCTTTCTCACCCTCCTCGGCTTGTAGCGGGAGAAGATCGCCTGGTCGTTGGTCATCGCCAGACCCACCGAGGACCACACAAAGTCGGCGGCCAAAGAACTCTCCACCAGCTCGCACTGTTCAGCCACCCCCTCGGCGTGCAGGGGAAGTATCTCCGCCAGTCGGCGCCTATCCCCCTCTGTGGCGCAAGCCACTATCAAGCGACAACCCTCCTGCAAAGCCCTTTCCGCCTCCCGTTCAAAGAACTCCAACTGTCCACTGAACTCCCCAAACCGACGGGAGGAGGTCCTCTTCCTCTCAAAGACCCGGAAATACTCACCGGCTCCTCCACCGGACTCCGCCTCCAACACCAAGCGTCGGGAGTATGGCTGTCCGCACAACTCCTCCAAACCCGCCCAACACTCCTCCGGCGCGGGGAACAAGATTCCGCCCTCCTCAGCCGAGCGATAGCGCTCAACCACCTGCTCGGCAAATTCCTTTGCCGCCTCCTCCACGCCTGCACTGTCGGCGACCACCATCATCGGCGCAATGGAGAAATAGTCGGTTAGCAGGGAGGTATCCCCATAAAGGACGGGCAGGAAGCCCTCCAGACCCTCCTGCTCCTCATTGGCAAGGATTATCTTCTCCAGCTGGGGAAGATAAGGACTTCCCTTCCCCTTCAAGCGTTCCAGCAGGGCTTCAAAACCTCCGGGGGGAGCCACCGCCTCACGGCGGGGGATTATCAGGGCATCGCTTACCGGGGTGGTGGAGCGCTGAGTTACGGGATTGAATCGTCGCAGGGAATCAATTTCATCCCCGAAGAACTCCAGTCGCAGGGGCTCCTCCTCACCCACGGGAAAGATGTCCAGAATCCCTCCCCGACGGCTGAACTGACCGGGGGTCTCCACCACCGCCTCCGGAAGATAGCCCAGATGGACCAAGAACTCCAATACAGCATCCAAGGCAATCTGCTGGCCTGCCTTAAGATAGAGGACCGACTCCGCCAATATCCACTTGGGGATGAGGCGCTGGGCGAGGGCGGAATATGAGGTGAACACGGTGGTAATACGACCCTGAAGAAGACCGGCTAAGGCAGTCAGGCGCCGTCCCATCAACTTTTGGTGCGGTGTAGTCAGCTCGTAGGGAAGGAGCTCCCAGGGGGGAAAGAGGGCAGTTTCGCCCTTTATAAGAGAGATGTCCGGGGACAGTTCCAGGAAGCCCAGAAAGTCGTTGTATGCCCTCTCTGCAGATTCCGGATTTGGGAGGAGGGCAATAATAGGCGAAAGATTCCGAATGTGGAGGGAGGCTATGAGCAGGGGATGGGCGGAGGGAGTTAATCCCGAAAGGCATAGTTCTCCCCCCTTGCGGGAGAGAAACTCACCCAGCTCAATTTTTTCGGGAATTTGTTTGAGTAATTCTTCCATTACCAAAGAAGCATTTTCGCAGTTTATCACTAAACAGGAATAGAGGTCAAGATTTAGCTGGGGACGGAATTATCGCATTTGTATATGGTAGTGTTTCTTATTGAAAGTATTATAATTTTTGTTATAATATATTATAACATTGGGTGAATGAGTTTCTATAATCTGTGGGGAGCGACGATGGCGATTTCACTTAATTTTACCTAAACATTTGATATAATTATGTTATCGGTTTTCGCTATAAAAAGAGGCAAGCTGTGAAACCCATAGTGAAGATACTATCTCTGCTTTCTGTCATCTCTCTCACCCTGGTCCCCATCTACTGTGATACGAACGGATATATATACACCGGACCCTGGCAGGAGGTGCCCACGCCTGGCGGCTGGGGAAATTTGTTTTCCTGTTACTTTATCTCGCCGAATGATGGGTGGGCTTGTGGTGATTATGAGGGAGGAGATGATCCGGATAAACTAATTCTTATGCACTGGGATGGCAGTGCGTGGGCCGAGTATGCTTATCCGGGATGGTTTGATGATGAAGAGTTTATTGGAATTCTTTTACATGACCTCTATTTTACATCATCTAATGACGGTTGGTGTGTTGGGTCGTTAGTCTATAAAGCAACTGGTGAAGATAGTTCCTCAGGTTTTATTTTGAGATATGATGGAAACCAGTGGTATGTGTTTGAAGACCATTTAGGAGAAGGTGTAGGCAGTGTATTTGCGATATCAACTGATGATGTGTGGTTTTCCTGTTGGGAGCTATATGGAATTAATAGTTCAGATCTCCTTCACTGGAATGGCAGTGAACTTGAATTTGTAAATCTATCTCCGCTCAATTTGGGTATTACTGATATCGCCTTTGGTTCAGCAAATGACGGATTAGCGGTCGGAGTTTATAAATTCGTCTATCACTGGGATGGTGTTAGTTGGGATTTGATTACCTATGATTTTGGAGGGGAGTATTCTTGCGTTGCCTATGATACCCCGACTTCAGCATTTATAGGTGGAGATAATCTGGCCAGATGGGAGGACGGCGAATACCACCGGGATTATAATTATAATGGAACTTATAACGGTCTGCATTTCTCATCACCTGATGAAGGTTGGATGTATGGTGGAGAGCCGACGGAAGAACATCCGGAAGGTGAGGGTTTTATCTGGTACTGGGACGGCGTTGAGTGGACCAGGTTTAAAAGAGCTTATTTCATGCATCCGAGGGATATATTTTCAATAGATTATCAAGATGCCTGGGCGGTGGGCATAGATGATACCGGTAATTGTGGTTCTTGGAGGTATATCCCTTAATAGATGTTTTTTAAACTTCTTAACACTTTCAAGAGGAGGGTTCCAGATGTTGGTATCTAAGAGAAGGGTAACACTCGGTATTTTATTGACATTCTCTCTACTCATCAGTTCCGCATCATTTGCTGGAGTTCACTTTGTGGAGCTGCCGGAGAACATCACCGATGCCATGATGCTGAATCAAACGGTGGATATTTCACTTGTATTTGCCTAAAATAATTTATATATAATTATGTTATCGGTTTTCGCTATAAAAAGAGGTAAGCTGTGAAACCCATAGTGAAGATATTATCTCTGCTATCTGTAATCTCTCTAACCCTCATCCCCATCTCTTGTGATGAGATGGACATATACACCGGACCCTGGCAGGAGGTGCCCACGCCTGGTGGAGAGGGACATCTGTACGCCTGTTACTTCAATTCACCTGATGATGGGTGGGCGTGTGGTAGTGAGGGAGCGGGAGTTCCAGACAAGATAATTCTTCTTCATTGGAATGGTGGTGTGTGGACTGAATATGACTATCCGGGATGGTTTGATGATGAAGGGGATTTTATAGGTATACCCTTATATGATATCGCATTTAGTTCTCCAGATGATGGGTGGTGCACAGGAGCAGTATTTTATAAATACACTGGAGAAGATAGGTCATTTGGGTTCATTCTGAGATATGATGGGAATAATTGGTATGTTTTTAGAGAACATCTTGAAGAAACTGTTGGTCCAATGTTTATAATAACAGAAAACGATATTTGGTTTGTTGTCCATGGAGTTGAGGGAAGTTCTGGTGGAGATTTATATCATTGGAATGGGAGCGAATTGGAATTCGTAAATTTATATCCGGGGAATTGTGGTTTGGGTGCTCTTGCCTTTGGTTCTGCAACTGACGGATTGGCGGTCGGATATTACAAATTTGTCTATCACTGGGATGGTGTTAGTTGGGATTTGATTACTTATGATTTTGGAGGGGATTATTCTTGCGTTGCATATGATACCCCGACTACGGCATTTATAGGTGGGGATAATCTGGCCAGATGGGAGAATGGCGAATACCACCGGGATTATGATTATAATGGAACTTATAACGGTCTGCATTTCTCATCACCTGATGAAGGTTGGATGTATGGCGGAGAGCCAACAAAAGAGAACCCTCAAGGAGAGGGATTTTTCTGGCACTGGGACGGCGTTGAATGGGAGAGGTCCAAGGCGCCCAATTTTATAGGACCAAAAGCAGTATTTTCAATAGATTATGATGATGCCTGGATGGTAGGCATAGGTTGGAATGCCAGTTGTCAATCAGCGAGATATGTCATTGATTAGATGTTTTATATTTTTCTAACATTTTTTAATAGGAGCTGATCCATCAGCTCAGCGGGCCACCAAGCCCATAACTTAGCACTAAATCAGCCCCAAGGTCAAGCATTTACCTTCTAAATCAACCCAAAAGGCACTTCGGGTGAAAAGAAGAAGGCACCCAAGCTAGGGCGCCTCTATCTTGCAGAAGCCGTCCATCCTCCACTAAACGCCTGCTGCAGAACCCACCAAGAGAACGGTGAGCAATACCCCCAGCCCGGCGCATATCCAGGCAAAAACCAGCTTGGTGCCATATACATACCCCTTGCGGGTCTTGTCCTCGGTGATCAACTTATACATCTCAAAATGGGGCATGGGCGAACGGCGATACCAACCGACGACCTTCGCCTCCTTTCCCACCTGCTTCTTTGCCCGAAGTAAGCCGAAGATAAACTCCAATATAGCCAGCGGTTGGCGGTAGTTTATGACCATAAATCCACTCTCATCCTGTAGAACCAGGTCGTCGCTCCAAATTAGACCGGGTATTCCTCTGCCGATTATCCTCCCTAAAAGGGTAGCCGGAACCGGGCGTATGTGGCTGACCTTGACCTCCCCCACCAGGTCAACTACGGTGCGCTTGGGGAAACCCCCCTTGCGGTATTTGAAGCGGGTCTTGAGCAGAGAGAAAAATCCGCCGACCGTCATCCCCAGGGTAAACCCGAGAAAGATCCCGTAGCTCATATCCAAATTATTGACCGCAAAGAGCAGGGGGATGAGCACCAGAATGACGAAGAATGAAAGCAGAGGCAGGCTGTTCATAAACAGGTCGGCTGCGAACTCATCCCAGTAGCTCTCCGACTTCACCTGGCGGAAGGCGTATGCCGGCACCTGCCCGAACTTCTGAGCGGACCTCTCCAGGCGGATTATCCTCTTAGCCGGCAGGGGATGGGTGGAGGAAAACTCATAGAACATCGCCCAGGGATTCCACAGGTCCCACTTCATGGCATTCTCCATATTCTCCTGGGTGAAGCCCCCGCTTCCGGCGGCAGCCACCGCCAGATGGCGAGCTGTAGTGGGGTCAAAAATGCCCAGCGATTTCGCTCCGGAGAGCTGGCGGAAGCCTTTGTTCTCCTTCCCGCTCTTTCCCGCCTCTGCGGACAAGCCGTAGGCAATCTTCACCAGCCCGCTCGCCAACTGATTGGGGTCGCCGGTGACCTCGGCGGAGAACTCGTCGGCATAATACTCCCGCACCCGGGAGAGGAAGAGGACGATATACTGGCTGATGATGTAGATGAGAAAGGCTACCAGGCCGACGAGCAGAGCTCCTCCGGCGTTCTTACGACTGCCCCTACCCCTGGTGGAGGAGAACATCCCCCGGAAGATAACGTAGAATATAATCGGCACCAGGGAGGCGACGGTCATGATGACGAAATCCCAGTGCTTGATGTGCCCCAGCTCATGACCGATGACCGCATTTATCTCCCCCGGATTCAGTTTCTCCAGCAAGCCACGGGTGACCACCAGGCGGGCGTCGGCGGGGAAATGACCGAAGGTAAAGGCGTTGGGGTTGCCGTCCTCCACCATGCCTATGCGGGGGATTGGTATCCTGCGCTCCTGGCAAGTCTGCTCAATGAATGCCACCTGATGGGGATCCAACCCCTCAAGCCCCACCCAGTTGATGCGATATATCCACTGGATTATGTAGGGGGAGAGAAAATACTGCAAGCCGACGATGCCTATAGCGATCAGCAGGATTACATAGATATTCCAGCCCAGGTATGCGCCTAAGCCCATAAGAACAGCAAAGAGCAAGCCGAAGAGCAGAGCCAGCACCAACAGGGAACGTCCGAACAGACTGAAGACCATATTGTTAACCATCCTTGGCGACGGGGGTCAGTTTCATTACCTTTTTCTCTATTATATCAAGTTTCAACTTGTAGAGGCAAGTCTTTCTTGGGGATTTTGAGTTGAGCAAATAGAGCGGAGATGTAATTGTTCTAGGGTTGATTTTAAATAGCCGTAACTACTTACAATGAAAAAATGGGGTGGTATTCCACCCCTGATGCACGATCTGCTTGTTTGCTTTTCTTTTATAGCCGAGAATGATAGTTCCTGACTACATAAATTCACCCCGCCACCACAGTAATGAGTAGTTGTCCATACTCCACCGGCTGGGCGTTCTCCACATGAATCTCGCGGACGATGCCGTTAAATTCGCTCTCTATCTCGTTCATCAGCTTCATAGCCTCTATTATACACACCACATCGCCCTTCTCCACCCTCCCCCCCTCCTCCACATAGGGTTCGGCGTCCGGCGCTGGCGCCCGGTAGAAGGTGCCCACCATGGGAGCTTTAATCTCCCGTATCCTGTCGGGGCTGACTTCCACCCCGGCGGGGAGCTTCTCCTCAACCACTGCTCCCCCGGCCACTCCGGCGGGTTCCGCCTCCGCCTTTTGAGAAGCGGGCTGGGCGGCGGTTTGGGGAACCACGGCTGTGGGTGTTTGCGCACCGGTTGGATTTATCCCCCGGCGCACCACCAGTCGGCGCAGGGGACCTGAAAGCTCAACCTCCGACAAGCCGTAATCATTCATCAGTTCCAGAATCCGCTTCAATCTATTCAGATTCATATTCAACCTCTCAGCAAGGTCCATCAAGGGACTACTTCTGCTTCACCCGCTCAATATATTCGCCACTGCGAGTATCAATCTTGATAATATTGCCCTCCTCTATGAACAGGGGAACCTGAATTATGGCACCCGACTCCACGGTGACCGGCTTGGTCGCACCGGTGGCGGTATCCCCCTTAAAACCCGGGTCGGCTCGGGTCACCTTCATCTCCACAGTGACCGGGGGCTCAACGGAGATAGGCTTACCCTGGGAATAGGTGAGGGTCAGCTCCATGTTCTCCACCAGATAGTCCAGCACACCGGACAAGGACTCAGCGGAGAAGGGGAACTGCTCATAGCTTTCGCTGTCCATGAAGATATAGCGCTCGCCGTCTCGGTAGAGGAATGTGGCTTTGCGCTCCTCAAGCATCGCCCGCTTCACTTTCTCGTCGGTGCGAAACTTGTGGTTAACGATGGCTCCACTGTCCAGATTACGAATCTTAGCCCGCACAAAGGCGGGTCCTTTGCCGGGCTTGTAATGCTCGGCGGAGACTATCTGATATAGCTCGCCATCCATCTCAATGGTCATCCCTTTTCGCAGGTCGCTAGGAGTGATCATTTGGAAAACTTCTCCCTGGAGGAAAAAACCACCATAAGATAGTGCTCAATAAAAAATGCGGCATAGAGCCGGTTATCCTTATCAAAATATCTAATCTTGATTTCTACTCCCCCAGCGCTTCCGCCAACTGACGATACCTTCTCCCCACCTCATTCCACAGTTTCTGAGGTCCGACATTCCGCTCGGCGACGGTCACCATATAAATGCCTTTGGGGAACTGGGTCAGGATCATCAAGCTCTTGGAGGTCTCCAGCACGCCCTGAATGAAGACGCTTTTGCGGAAGTTATTCGCCAGGCGGATGTTGGAGATGAGGGCGTCACGGGCTACACCTGCCAACTCCTCGCCGTCTATCTCCGTGCGGTAGAAAGACTCCAGAGGAAAACCACTGGAATCTAGCAGTATAATCGCCTGCACGCCGGCGAGTTCGGAAAGCTCTGTAAGTATGTCCTTTACCCGATTCATATAAAACCCCTGCGACGACTAGGTCTCCTCAGCCAGCTTTTCGGAAAGCTTCCTCAGTTCAAAGCGCGCCCGACCTATGTTGCCCTCGGGCTTGAGCAGAACCGCTATGAAATAGCCCTTCCCGCACTTTTCCAGAAGCCCCACCATCTTCTCCGCCTCAAACAGGAACGCCCTTATCTCACCAACCTCCAAACTTCCCATCACCCGATTTACTATCTTCAACATGGTAGCAATATGCACCTCAATTTCGGCGGTCTCCAGATCCTCACGGAAGGTTACCGTCTCCACCTTAATACCGTCAGCACCGCAAAAGCTGGCCGCCAAAGCTCCATCTATCCTCTCCAGAAGTTGGGTCAATAATCGTTGAAACTCCATATATCCTCCAACTGTTTGATGTGGGGGAATATCCCCCACCTAAGCTTCCAGCTCAAACCATCCAAAAGGCTTTACCGCATATCACCAGAAAGGCTACTCCCGGGTCAACCTATCCAACCACTGCTGGAAAGTCTCAATATCCTCGGTTTCGTCCTCCTCCAACTCCAGCATCTTATACGGTTCGGGAAGCTCAACTTCCCGATCATCTCTTTGAGGACCCCTTGTTTCCGGTGGGACCTCCTCAGGCGGAGGTGTCGGCTTCTCAACGGTTACCTCCGGCACCCTCTCAGGAGCTGATACCTCCTGCTCCACTTCCCTCTCGTCCCCTGAAGGGGGCTTCTCCGCAATCAGCTCATCTGCTCTTCCGGCTTCCGCCTCCGCTTCAATCTCAGGGACGCCCTCACCCAGAAACAGGCTGTCCATATCCACCTCAAAGACCTCTTCAACGACGCCTTCCTCGGTCAGGTCGGAAGTAGTAAGGTCAATCTCCAACCGCTCCTTCAGCTCCTCAATATCCGGCAGTTCCACTTCAGGTGCACTGCTCGCAGGATGGATGCCGGTGCCGAAGCGCCTGGCGGTGGGAGCTACATCCTTCTTATCCGGGGTGATGTCCAGCTCCTCATAGACCATCTCCTCTGGGGCTAAGCCGGCATAATCCTTGGTCAGCTCCAGGGTCAGGCTCCCCTCGGGAAGTTCCTGCTCGGCAATCTGAGCTTCTATCTTCTGTAGAAACTCGGCAGCGGGGACATTTTCCGGGTCTTCCTCCAGTATCCGCCGGGCAATGCTTTTAGCCTTCTCCACATGTCCCTGCTTGAAGTAGATATCAACCAGGGCAAGGGTGGCGAACTCTTCTTTATCAACGGCTCCCTCTTCGGGCACCTCGGTCCTTTCGGCGTCTTCTCTGAACACCATTCCCTCATACTCGCCCAGCAGGCGCCTAGAACGAAGTTGGGCTAAAGCCTTCCGAGCCCGTCTGTTGTTCGGGTCCTCGGCAAGTATACGCTCATAAACTACCTCACCCTCAATAAGCTTTCCAGATTCCTCCAACATCCGAGCTTTCTCAAAGTGGGCTTCCAAGTTGTAGGGGTCTACCTCCAGAGCGACCTGCAGGTATGATTCCGCCTTGGCAAACTCTCCCTTATCCACCAGGAGGTGAGCAAAGAGTATATGCCCCTGGGGACACTTGCGATGGTAGACCAAGCCCTTATCCAGGACATCTTCCGCTTCTTGCAGCTCGCCGAGTTGCATTAGGACCGCGGCAAGGTTAAAAAATACAGGCGATGTGGCGTCCTTGTGGAGAACACCCTGATAGTAAGCCTTCCGTTTGAGCAGGTCTTCCTTTCGCTGAGGTTCAATGGCCATGAAATTTCACCCACTGGATATAGACTAACTACTTGGTGGGATGAAAATCCCCCCAAAAAGACCTAAAAAACTACATAAGATAGACCACAAATAATACAATTTTGTGAAAATCAAGTCAAGAGTAAACCTTGCTACACAAGTCCATATACCCATTCTAGGGTCAGTAAGGATAGAACCGACAAGGTGGCTGAAAGGGATTGAAAATGTCGCCTGACCCCTCAACTACCCGGGACCGCACCTTTAGTATATCCTCCCAAAATCAAAATTGCCCTTTAACAGGGACAATATTTTATCATAATCGCCTGCAATCAAAGCCGACCGATTATCTCCTGCAGGGGACCAGAGAACAACACCGCACCCAAAGCCACCCCGGCATATATCTGGTAGAGCAACCTGCGACGGCGAATCCTAAGGATTAAATCAACCAAAAGAGCCACAAAGAGGGCGAAGAACAATTGATAATGCCCCAAAAAACCGCCGAGTAAACCGCTTATCGCCAAAACATGAGCCACACCCAAGCGCCGGTAAAAGCCTCTGCCGATAAGAAGTGCAACGCCACCCAACAGAGCCTGGAGCAAACCGATGGCGCCGAGATAGACCAATATCGCTCCCAAGCCCAAAGACCAGCCGATGAGCGCCCAGGAGGGGGGGATGCGTGCCAGGACCAGGGAGAGCTCCCAGGCAAGCAGAGCGGACAGCGCCAGATGGCGGTAGAATTCAACACCCGGCCCGAACCATAGTATCAGCGCAATCGCAAATATCCCCCCGCAAAGCTCCCAGATGAAGCGAGACCCGGATAAAGCCCGCCGACATTGAGGACAGCGCCCCAGCGTTGCCAGATACCAGACCAGGGGCAGGCGCCGCCAGCGGGACCACCCCAGCTCACAGTGGGAGCAGAAGCCCCGCCTTAAGGCTACCCAACCCTTGAGCGGAACCCTCTCCCCCTGCAAGGAGGTGAGTGATGCCAAAACGACGCCCAGAATCCCCGCCAGAATGATGAATATGGGAGCCATCCTAAAATCCTACAGGATAGTGAATTGAAAGGCAACGCTCACAACAATGTATACTCCTACGGCAATAAAAATAAAGCAAGCGATTAGATTGATTAGCCTGGTGGGCAAATATCTGGCAACAACCTTTCCCAGAAGAATCGCCAGCAGGACGATGAGCGTCTCCCCGGCAACTGCACCGAAGAAGACCGCCCAGGGATTGCTGAACTTCACCGTTAGACCCACGGTAGCCAGTTGGGTCTTATCTCCCAACTCAGCAACGGCGAATATACCAAAAGCGGGCCAAAACAGATTGCCCGCCGGCTTCCTTTCAATTGAATGTTCCTCCTTGTGGCGTAAGAACACCACCAAACCATATATACCGATGGCAATAAATAATATCCCCGACCCATAGGCAATATACTGCCGAGGAAGAAGTTCCACAGCCGCCTTACCCAGAAGCACCGCTCCCCCGAAAAGCAGTAATACCGCCAGAAAAGTCCCCCCAAAGACCTGCTTGGCGCTTCCCTGACCGGCAAGGGCCAGAACCACCAGCATGGTCTTGTCGCCCAGCTCGCTTAACGCCACCAGCGCCAGACTGGCAAAAAAGGCTTCCATATATCTTCCTCATTCTGTTAAAACCTTTACTCGCCCGCTCCATGATGATAATATCCAGGCTATGAGCGAGGAATCATATACCGTTGACACCTTGAAGGGCGGTGCGGTGCGCATCTTCCAGCCCAAGCGGGGTTACCGCTTCTCCATTGATGCGGTATTGCTGGCACACTTCATCAACCCCAAAAAGAACGAAACCTCCCTTCTGGAAATCGGCGCCGGGAGCGGTGTGGTCAGCTTCCTCCTCGCCCACCTCCATCCCCACTTAAACATAACCGCCGTTGAATATCAAGATGAACTTGTCCGACTTGCGGAACTGGGGGTGGCTGAGAATGCCCTCCAGGACCGAGTGAAGATCATCCCCGGCGACATCCGCCGGATATGCTCCCTCATCCCCCGCTCAAGCTTCCCCCTGGTCTGCGCCAACCCGCCGTATAGGGAGAAGGGCGGGGGGCGCATCCCTCCCGACGAGGGGAGAAGGCTTGCCCGCCACGAGGTAGCGTTGAGTCAAGAGGAACTCCTGAAAGGGATAGACTTCGCCCTCAAGCCCCGGGGGCGAGCCTTTCTGGTATATCCCACCCGCAGGATGGCTGAGTTGCTGGCATCGTTACCAGATTACAACTTGCAGGCAAAGCGCCTGCGCCTCATCCACCCCTTCCCGGACAAACCCGCCAACCTCTTTCTGCTAGAGGTTTGCCTGGGCGGGGGCGTGGAGCTGACCGTTGAGCCCCCGCTCTATGTATGGCGGGGGGAGGGGGAATACACGGCGGAGGTGGCGGGGATGTTGTAGGGGGGGGGGGGGGTCGCTAGCTCAGTCGGTAGAGAATTTTTTAATTTAAAAAATCCGATTTTAGCGAATTTCATGGCATGTTGTCTATTTAATATGTGCAATTACTTTATATGTGCTTAATATACTTAAATAATCCTGATTTTATATTGTTCAGTATTTACTTTAATCTTATCTTTTAAAAACTGAATGACTATCAATCCCTTTTCAGTTTCTGAAATTGCTAGAATTTCGCAGGTTAAACCATCTTCAGAGTATGATAGTCCCATAGCAAAATCTGCTTTTGATTTTTTTAAAGTAGAGAGGATAATTTCAGAAGAATTACTCTGAAAAGCAACTACAGTAATAATTGGTATTGTAATTTGAAAGTCCGTCTTTTTTGAAGAACTCCACATTCCTACTGGGAAATTCCTCTCTACATTGGGATTAGTCTTGAGGAGATTTGTTAAATAGGCTTCAAGTCGTGGACCAATATTTTGTTCTACGTCGTTAGGTTTGTTCTTGGATTCTACTGTTATTAGCAATGATTGTTGTTTAGTTGGAAATATTTGAAAGACATGATCTGGTCTTTTAGTCCCTGGCCCACTTACTCTAGGAAGAGTAAGCCATCGGTATTCAACATTTCGCGAATCATTTATTATAGAAACACCGCTCCAATCACCACCTGGTGGATTGCACATCCCTTCAAACATAAAATCCTTTAATACATATTTAACTAATAAATGAAGAGTCGTGTCTATATCCTGTTCCCCATATTTTACTGGATTTTCATTTACAAATACTTTTTTATTAAATGCTTTTCTTTCAGTTTGTTTGAAATGCTCTTTTGTGTACCCCATTGCTGTGTGGGTTGGTGATTTCTTTGAATCTATGATAACGGCATCGCTTAACTTCAAAACCGCTTCCCACAAACCATTAGAACGTATTAAGGCTTCAGGTTCTTTATCAAGTAGATTAAACATGTATTCTTTTGCAGGTCCATAAACTATTGATAGTATATTGATTTGGTCACCAAAAAGCATACGAGCCAGGGGAACCAAACCACGGTCTGGCCGAGAATCATCTCCTCTCGGTTTGAAACCTGCAATCCAGCATATAACAAGTTCTTGTGTTTCACTTAAAAATCCTTTGAACTTATCTAAGAGTCCAGGGTATATACTTAATAAATCTTTTTTGAAAGATCCAATATATGTGGCAGGTATGTAACAGAAAGGAAGTGTATATTTCGTAAGACCTCTTCCAAATCTTGAACATACTTGAAGGAATTCATAAGCTGTTATACTTATTGGTATAGTAATTGTTTTCTTCCAAGGGAATGAATTCCCTTTTTTCATAAACTCTGCTAATGTTCCTCCAGCTGAAATAGTAGAAAATGCTTTGCTAGCATCAAACGAAATACTACCAGATCCTTTTATGCTACGTGTTGCTAGAAGCTTTGAGAATTCAAGTGCTTTGGTGATGAGTGCCTTTTCGTAAACTTTTGTTTTTTGACGTTGGAGGGTCGCAAATAAGAGTTTTTCAAAAATACCACCATTGAAAACTGAAGTGAAAAATAAATCCAATTCTTTATCTGTTGAAGGATGACGTTCAAAAACGGGTAAAGTTGGTTCCGTTGACCTAAGAGAAAGGCAAACATATGCGAAAGGTACAGCTGGGTTCGGATATCTTCTCGCCTTACGCTTTCTACTTTTATCAAGTTCAAAACCTCCGATATCAGTTAAATAGAAATAAGGTAAATTTGATTGTGAAAATGAGTAGGCTCTTCCGCATCTTTGCCAAGCGTTATTACCTGCATCAAGTGAGCTACAATACTCAACAGCTATTAAAGGTATTTCATTACCGTTTTCTAAGATAGTAACCAGCGAATCCACAGTTTCCCTCAAAGTTTTTTCACTTTGATGGAGTGATTCCCTGATATCAACATTCCACCTTTTATGACCCAACCCTGGGAAAAAAGTAAACTCGAGTGTTTCGTTTGAATTGTGGAGAAAAAACTTGGGGTTTGTGGCACTACCTTTTGGACCATTAAATGAGTAATTAGAACTACAACCCTTTATGACTAAAGAGAGAATACGCTCGCACTCAACAATATTATCACCGTGGATTCGGAATCTCTTTGTAATCACTTTATTTACCTTTAACTAAATATGGTTGCTTGAATGTCACTGAACTATATACCGAGTTCTTTGCGTTGACATTACTCACGTAGATAATTCAAGTAAAGGGATTCTTGAACCTTATTTAATGATCCAGAAAGAACATTTTTTACAGGCGAGTTCCCAACTTCAATAAAGAAGTGGCATTTATACAAAGTATCGGGAATAGGCTTTCTCATATCAGTTTCACCTCTTCTGCCGTCAAAAGATAAAGCCCACTTGATACCTTTTGCATTTAGTTTTTCTAGCGTATGGTAAAATCTTTTTAAATCAAGGTTCGAAGTATATCGGTTTCTACTTCCTGCATAGGGTGGGTCAAAGTAAACGAAATCTCCCTTTTGCACATGTTCAAGAGTAATTTCATAATCGAAGCATTTGAATTCGACATTTTGTATTCTTCTTTGCCAATTCATAGCAACTTTACAAAATCTAGAAGGATGCATACCCCTCCTAGATAAGTGAAATGAATTGTTGAATTTTCCGTCTTTATTAAAACGGACAATACCGTTTACACATGTACGAGTGAGGAAGCACAAATCAAAAGCATTAGGTTCTTGGTTGAAGCGATCTCTAACCTTATAGTAATAATCAGGTATGTTCTGTTGCAGCAGTTCCCAATTTTCGGTATATTTCTCTACGACCTGACTTGCGTTATCTTTCACAATCTTCCAAAAATTTATGAGAGGCTTATATATATCTCCAACTATTGCTTTTCTTGGATAAACTAGATAAAGGAGTGCTCCACCCCCTAGAAAAGGCTCAAAATATGTACTGAAGTTCGGAAATAAAGGGTAGATTTTTGACGCTTGCCTTCTTTTGCTTCCAGTCCATTTTATTAAAGGTGGTATATTTGTACTTTTTACGATCAATTCATTTCCCATGTTATCCTCCTTGCTCGCTGGTATTGAATTTTGACCCATTTTTTGAATTGGATTCAGAAAACAAAGTATTCTCTCCAATTAAACGACGACGAGCAATGGTTGCATATTCGTGGTTTATTTCGTATCCGAGAAAACGTAGTCCACATCTCAAGGCTGCTATACACTCTGAGCCAGACCCAGCAAAAGGGACAAGACAGAGTTCCTTTGGTTTAGCTGATAGGTTGATCATTCGGGTTAATAATCTCAATGGTTTTTGAGTTGGATGCTTTCCGTAAGCTAACTCCTTACGTGTCTTGTTATTCGGAATATCCCAAACCGTTCGCATCTGCTTCCCTAATCTTTTTATGCTGTCTTCGGGGCACTCCATCTCTTTCGACTCTAAGTAATTGAACATGTATAATCGGTTTTGAGATGTTCCAGTATGTGCCCAAAGAATTGCCTCATGACTCGCAGTAAGTCGGCGACCTGAAAGGTTAGGGAAGCTATTTCGTTTAAACCAAATAACTTCGTTGATGATTTCAATTTCAAGCATTTGCAACGCAACATTAATTACCCCGATATTATGGTAAGTTCCGTGAATCCAAATAGAACCTGTCGGTTTGACAATGCGTTTTATTTCACTAAGCCATGAAAGGGTAAAGGATAAATAATCTTCTAGGGTCATACTATCCCAGTTTTGCATGACCTTATTCCAGTCGCCACCAAAGCCTTTAAGTTTTTTTGTATTATCCCATTTCCATTGGCTACCCTTGCTAAGGTTGTATGGTGGGTCAGCAATCGCAATGTCAAAGGAATTTTCTGGTAAATTTTTCATCCCATTAATACAATCGTCGTGAATAATTTTATCAAGTTCAATCCTCATGTTTAATATAACTTCTTCCTGGTCATTCCTGTTTTCCATTTTGTCTCCTTTCATTGTGATTCGTTACATACTTTGCTATCATTAATCTATTAACCAACCCCCCATCAATCTGACTATATGTATTGTAACTCCAATCGCCACTAAAAGCAAACAGATTTTCACATAGATGATGAGAAAAAACCGTAAATCAGTGTGTTGGACAACAATAAATGGGTAGAAGATGATCTAAACCCTACTCCCCCCTCACACCCTACCAATCCTTGCCACATGTATTGTAACCCCAATTGCCACCAAAATCAAAAAAATACGCACATAGATGATTGATACAAAATATGCTGAAATCAATATGGTGACCCATAACAATGAGATAGTTATAATCTTGACCCTTAATGGAATCCCCTTCCCCTCCCTGTAATTCCTAATGTATCTTCCAAACCATCGGTTATTCAAGAGCCAGTTGTAAAATTTCTGCGAACTTCTAGCGAAGCACGCCGCAGCAAGTAGAAGAAAGGGCGTGGTGGGCAAAACAGGCAAAAATATCCCCAGAATTCCCAGACCCACGAATAAGAAACCTGCGACAATCAATACCCTTCTAATCCATCCAGTTGATGTTCCGCTTCTCCGCTCAGAACTTCCCTCACCTTGCCCATCATCGTCCTCTTTCAAAATTACCCCGCTTTTCAATCTCTCCCAACTACACAATGCCCCCGAAAACGTCATCGGAGAGGAGCATCCCCTCCAGTGTCAATCGCAACCGTCCGTCCTCAATCTCCACAAGCCCACTTTCAAAGTAGGGCGCAAGCTCCCGGTTGACCATCCCCTCAATATCAATCTCGTGCACCCTTGAAAACTCATCCATCTCCACCCCCTCACCGAGCCGAAGCGCCAGGATGAGCGCCTCCCGACCCCGCCTATCCCCTGCCAGTCTCTCCCGCCAGCAGGTGGGGGGGCTTCCCCGAAAAACATCGCTCAGATAGCGGTCCAGGTCGGGCGGATTACCGAACCGCTCACCGCCGATAAAGGAGGCTGAGGAGGGACCCAGACCGAGATACTCTCCGCCCAGCCAGTAGTTCATATTGTGCTTACTCAGACTTTGGGGAAGAGCGTAGTTGGATATCTCGTAGTGCTCATATCCCCGCTCCTCAAGCAGTCTGTGGTTAGTAAGAAACATCTCCCGACAGAGCTCATCCTCCCCCTTCAGTCCCTCCAGGGGAGACCCCGCCTCCAGGGTTAGCTCATAGGCGCTAATGTGTTGGGGTGAAAACTGAAGCGCCTCTTCCAGATCCGCAAGCCAGCCGGAAAGCCCCCCTTCGGCTAAGCCGTAGATAAGGTCAACGGAGAGGCTTCCCTTCCACTTATCCTTGACCAATTCAAGGGCGTAAAGGTTCTTTTGCCGGCTGGTGCGCCTGCCAAGAGCCGAAAGTATACGAGGTCGCAGGCTCTGCACCCCCAGGCTCAGGCGGGTGAAACCAAGCCTAGTTATCTTTTCCAGAAATGCCAGGGTAATGTCCTCGGGATTGGCTTCAACGGTGGATTCACCATCACCGCTCAGCGGGAACGCCCCGGCAAGTCCCCCGACCAGCTCATCCAAAAGCTCGGCGGGGAGCCTGCTGGGCGTCCCCCCACCGACATACCAGCTATCCACCTCCCCCGGAATGGAGAGAGACCGTCGAGCCATCTCCCCCTCGGAAAGGAGAGCCCGCACCAATCGGCTCATATCCCCCTCCCTGTAGGGGAGTGAATAGAAGTCGCAGTAGGGGCACTTGCCCAAACAGAAGGGGATGTGGATATAGACGCCGAAGTGGTTCACAATCGTTCACCCCCGGCAAACAATTAAGCAAATATATCACAAAAGCGAATGAGCGGTCAAGACAACTCCGGTTTTCAAAAAACCTTGCCTTTCCTTGCGGGGGATGTAAAAATGGGTGAGGGGTGAAGTTATGAGCAGAGCACCGCTCACATTGCGCAAATACCAGCCGAAGGATAGGGAGGGAATACGAAGGCTCTGTGTGGAGGTAACGGTCTTTGGAAAGCCCCTGGACACCTGGCTTGATGTGGACCCGGAGATATTCGCCGACATCTTCACCAGTTACTACACCGATTATGAGCCCCAGTCCACTTATGTCGCCATATGCGAAGGGCGGGTGGTGGCTTATCTTGCCCTGTGCACCGACACCCGCCGCTCGGAGAGACTTGTAAACTACATCATCCTGCCCCGCTGTGCGGTGAAGATTCTAAGCGGAAGATACCGCCTGGGATGGAAATGGATACCGCTGGTGTGGTATTCAATCCTGGAGATGGTCAAGTATGGGAAAATCCATCTACCCCTAGCCGAATATCCGGCCCATTTTCATCTCAACATAGCCCAAAAATTCCGCCGTGACCGACGCCTGTGGCTACAGGTGGTTCCCACATTCCTCAAGCACGCCCTGGAAAACGGTGCGACCCGCGTCCACGGCTTGGGCATCACCAAGCGGGGCGAGTTTGAGCGCACCTACGCCAATTTTGGCTTCAAGATACTCAAAAAGCAGCCCTGTCTCATCCGCCGAACGGTGACCAAAGAGGAGGTCTTCTGGTTATTGATAGGCGCCGACTTGAACGAGTGGATAAGAGACCTACCGCCCGCCTTCAAGCGTTTCTTTAAGTTGGAGGAGGATGTGAGGGAGGTGGAGGAGGGGGTATAGTGTGTGGAAAGTTATTAATGATGATCTGGAATTAAGGCAAGGATTTATGATCATGCCTACGGGAGATGTTTACTAACTTACATCTACAGCTCAAATGCTATTTATCATCGCCAGAAACTCGGCGTTGTTCTTGGTCCTGCGCATCTTATCCAGCAAAAGCTCCATAGCCTCCACCGGGTTGTCCCCGGCAAGCACCTTGCGCAGCAGCCATATCTTCTGCAACTCCTCCTCGGTGAGCAGTAGCTCCTCCTTGCGGGTGCCGGAGCGGTTGATGTCCATCGCAGGGAAGATTCGCCTGTCCGCCAGGCGCCTGTCAAGCACCATCTCCATGTTGCCGGTGCCCTTAAACTCCTCAAAGATGACCTCGTCCATCCGGGAGCCGGTCTCTATCAAGGCGGTGGCGATGATGGACAGGGATCCTCCCTCCTCCACATTGCGCGCCGCCCCAAAGAAACGCTTGGGTCGGTGCAGGGCGTTGGCGTCCACACCGCCGGAGAGTATCTTCCCCGAGGGAGGGACGACCGAGTTATAAGCCCGAGCCAGACGGGTGATGGAATCCAGAAGAATGATGACATCCTTGCCGTGCTCCACGGAGCGTTTTGCCTTCTCAATGACCATCTCCGCCACCTGCACATGACGCTCTGCCGGCTCGTCAAAGGTGGAGGCAATCACCTCGCCCTTAACCGAACGCTCCATATCCGTAACCTCCTCCGGGCGTTCGTCTATCAGCAATACATTGAGCTCCATCTCCGGGTGATTCTCGGTGACCGAGTTGGCTACCTTCTGCAGCAGGATGGTCTTCCCCGCCTTGGGGGGGCTGGTGATGAGCCCGCGCTGTCCCTTGCCGATGGGGGTAATCAAGTCCATGACCCGTATGGAGAGGTCCCCGTCGTTCCGCTCCAGCTTGATGCGCTCTTCAGGATAGAGGGGGGTCAGGCTTTCAAAGAAAGCCTTGCGGGAGGCTTGCTCCGGGGGTTCGTGGTTGACCGCTTCCACTTTTAAGAGTGCAAAATAGCGCTCTCCCTCCTTGGGGGGGCGGATCTGCCCGGAGACCACCTCCCCTTTGCGCAGACCGAAGCGGCGAATCTGCGACGGGGAGACATAGATATCATCCGGACCGGGAAGGTAGTTGTTATCCGGTGAGCGCAGGAAACCGAAGCCGTCGGGATGAATCTCCAGAACTCCCTCGCCGAAGATGAGACCGTCCGCCTTTGCCTGTGCGCCTAAAATCTCAAAGATGAGCTCCCGGGGGGAGAGCGAGCCTACCCCCTCAATCTCCAATTTCTTGGCGATATCGCCCAACTCGGAGACCGATTTCTCCTTCAATTCAAGCAGGTTCATGGCATCTCCATTGTAGCCATAGTTAAACGGCTTGCCAAATGCGGCAAATAACCGAAAATATCACTGGTATCCTTTTAGAAAGAGATCATAGAAGAGAGATTCAGACGTTTTTTGGGGATGGTTAAACTGCAGGAAAATGGCAGGATTAGTTTTAGAAAATATACCCCTAAACCGAAGAAAAGTCAAGATGTTTTGGTACGATTTTCCTATTGACAACGGGCAAGCAATATGTTAAAAACTCCATCTAGAAGAAGCAACACACATTCACACCCCACGCTAACGGGAGGTCGGCAGTAGAGATTAGTGCCAGGTAAGTTTCTTTTGCAATGGTTGCTTTTCCCCAAACCCTTTAAAGTTCGGATTGTGGACTCTGCCGACCGACAATCCTCGAAAAAAATGCTCATCTTCGCCTACTACTTTCCCCCCTTGGGGGTGAGTGGTGTTCAGCGGGTGACTAAACTGGTCAAGTTTCTGCCCCGCTCAGGCTGGAACTGTTCGGTCATCACCCCTAACCCGCTCCACTATTATGCCTTTGATGCCACCCTGCTCAATAATATACCGCCCGAAAGCAAGGTTATCCGCACCTCTTCCCTCTGCCCCCAGCGGTTAGCCCGAATCCTGCTGGAGTTCAAAGCCCGCCTTAGCGGTCGTCCCTACAGCCCGCCGGAGTTCATAACTCCTGCAAAGCGTGGTTTTTTATCCTTACTCAAGAACTTCATCATCCCCGACGAGAAACTCGGCTGGTTACCATTTGCCGTCCGGGCCGGGCTTGAGGAGATATCCACAGGTCACTATAAGGCGATAATGACCACCTCTCCGCCGGAATCCATCCACCTCATCGGGCTCATACTCTCAAAAGTTACCGGCATCCCCTGGCTTGCTGACTTCCGTGACGAGTGGGCCACCCGTGCCATAAGAAAGGACCAACCCCGTCCCACCAAGTGGGTTAATCGCAGGTTAGAAGCTTTGGTGCTCTCCCGCGCAGATGCAGTGACCACCGTCTCCCCGAAGATGACCGCAGATTTCTCCGCCCGTCACCCGGAGAAACCCAGAGAGTGTTTTGCCACCATCACAAACGGCTTTGACCCGGAAGTGCTCCCCTGGAAACCGAAAGAGAATGGCAACGGAAAGATGGTGCTGACCCATGTGGGCAATTTTGTCGGGCTCCACTCCGCAAAGATTTTTCTGCAAGAGCTTTCCCGGATGAAAGAGAAGGACGATAAGTTGGGCGAAAAGTTGACCGTCCGTTTTCTGGGCATGATGCGCTCCGAGGATGTTGACCTGGCTGAATCCTTCGGTATCGGAGATGTGGTGGAGTTTTGCGGTTACCTCCCTCACAGGGATGCACTGCAGGCGCTCCTGGAAAGTGACGCTCTGCTCCTGCTCATAAGCGAGGAGGTGGAGAGGAGCCGTATATTACTAAAGACCTTTGAATACCTTTGGGCACGGCGACCGATACTCGCCATAGGACCGATGACCGAAGGCATGCGCCTACTTCAGAGGCTGGGGATAGCCCACATAGTATCCTCAAGCGGGGGTTCTAGGGTTCAAAGCGAGCTCCGCCGCTTGATTGAAGACTTCCGCTCGGGCAACCTGCAAAGCCAGGTTCCCCATCTGGAGCTAAAGCCCTATTCCTGGCCCGAACTGACCAAGCGGATGGCAAAACTCCTTGATGCAGTGATAAAGAGTTGACACTTAGTAGCTTATATGGTATTCTAATGAATTATACGGATTGACCAAGCATATTGTGGGGAACCATCAGGTGAGATACGGTTGTTGAAAGTGATGGACATATTCCAAGCTACAATGTAGCTAAACGGTTCGGTATCTCCAAACCGTTACCATGCACTAGGAGACAAAGATGGAATTGATGAAGAAAGCCTCCCTAATTTTCTTATCGCTTCTTGTGGTGATACTGCTGAGTGTAGTATGGGGAGAGACTATTAGCCCATCAAATCTAAACCCCAAAGAAGATAAAATGGGAAGTTCGAAAGCCGACCTTTCTTCGGGTAAAACTGATTTGAGCTCCGGTTCAATCGGAGAGCAATTCAGCTCGTTAATCCCGGAGGAGGAAGCACTACCCCGGGTGGAGGTAAAGTTGATAAGTGAGGACATAAATGGAGTTACCTTCCAGGTCAGTTTTCCATATCCCCAGATGGTAGAAGAACAGGTTGATGGTCAGACCTTCACATCTTTTTATATCCCCACCAACTTCACCTCCATAACACCCGGAAAACCCGAGTTTCCCACACAGGTAATCGCCATCGGGATTCCCCCGGACTCCGTAGTCAAGGTCTCTGCAGAAGCAGGACCTCTATCGCAGATATTATTGGATTCGGTTCCAAAACCCGTCCCTTATGCTTACCCCATTGAGGGCAGAGAGGACTTTCCCCAACTGGAATTGGAATATTCCCTGGACGATGCCACCTACTACAAAGGTGAGATGTATCCCCTACTAAACGCCGAGCTCTTTGAGGAGGGAACCTGCCGAGGCTACCACATTGCAAAGATCATCGTCAATCCGCTGGTTTATAACTCCGCCAACGGGAGTGTGGAATTCTACCAGAATATAAAGGTGCGAGTGGACTTCTTCGGAGCCACCCTCACTCCGCAGGGCGTTCTCGCCCCTGAGGAGATGAGCAAGGGTGAACGGGAGATAGAACAAGTTTTGGAGAATCTACTGCTCAACTATACTACCGCTTCCACCTTCTTCAAACAGCCTATAGAATCCCTCCCGACCAGCGACGGAATGACCCCATACGACCTGTATGCCTACGGAGTTCCCTTTAAGCTATACATATTAAGCGAAGGGGTTTACAGGATAACCTATGAATGGTTGTTGCAAAACGGCTTCAGTCCAGAGGAGGTTGACCCCCGCACGATAAAGATTTTATGCGGTGATCGCCGTGAGCTATACTATGACACTCCAGATGAGATTCCAGCAAACGATTACATCTTTGAAATACCCATATATTTTGAAGGTGATGACGACGGTTCCTTCGATCCGGGAGATTACTTCTTGATGTTCGGAACGGGGACCAACTTCTGCGATGACGAATATAATTACTTTAAATCAGACTATACGGAATACAATGTTTACTGGTTGAGCTACGGCGGAGAACCCGGCCTGCGTATGGAGATGGTTGATGGAACCCCCCAGGACACGACCCCTTTGGTGGAGAACTACATGTCCTGGAGACACTACGAGGAACAGGTGCAGTATAAAGGTGGCGACCCTGATATACCCGAGGAGTCAGACGAATGGTATTGGTTTATTCTCTCCCCAAGCTTATCACAACCCATTACCAACCATGACACCCCCTTTAACATTTCCAACCACATACCGGATGATATGACCATCAGATTCCGGATTCAGGGATATCAGGGAGCTGGGGGTGACCAGGCCAACAGGCATCATACCACCCTCTACTTGAACGAACCCATAGAGCAGTTCAAGATATATGAGAACGACGACCCATCCTGGGCTGGATATGCATATATTGAAGAAACGGTAAACGTGGATTCCAGCTTATTTCATGAGGGAACCAATATTTTTTGGGTGGAAGAGTATTTCGACCCCACCTTTGACCCCCCATTAAAAGAGGACCGCATCTTCTTTGACTGGTTTGATGTGGGCTACAAGCGGGAGTTTATCCCGGAAAACGACTGGATTCTCTTTCAGTCTCCCTCAGATCAGACCGGTATGGTCCGCTACCATATCGGACCCTTTACATCCAAAAACATCTTTGTAATTGATTATACCAACTACCGTTGGTTGGAAAATATTGAGATTACTGGTGACAGCGAGGGGGGATACTATGCGGAATTCCAGGCTATGGCGGAAGAAACGACTGCCCGCTATGCCGGGGTAACCAATAATAGTTCTCTTTTTCCTCGGGATATCCGTCCAGATGCCCCCAGCAACCTCCATGACCCCAATAATGCAGCAGACTACATAATCATCGCCTACGACGACTTCATCGAGGCTCTAGAACCGTTAGCCAGCTTCCGCCAATCGCAGGGGTATATGACAAAACTAATTAAAGCCGAGGATGTCTATGAGGAGTTCAGCCGCGGCTTGTTTGACCCAACGGCGATTCGCAACTTCCTGTTCTTCGCCTATCACAACTGGGAGATTCCTCCTGCGTATGTCCTTCTGGTGGGAGATGCCTTCTTTGACTATAAAGACCACCTGTTGCATCAACAAGACCGCGACAACATTCACATCCATCACGGGCAGAATAAAATACCCGCCCACTACACCGAAACCTACCCCCACGACAACTGGTATGCATGTATGGATTTTGATGACCACTCCTACTATCCCGACTTGATCCTATCCAGGATATGCCCCCACGATATAGAGAAATGTGCCTCAATCGTAGATAAGATAATACTCTATGAGACCGAAAGGGAATACGACGACTGGCATATTGAATTGACCTTTGTGGCTGACAATAATCAATCGGACGAACCGGGTTCTTTCACCAAGGACTGCGAGGGTAAAGTCAATGATTATATGCCATTGGGGTTCAGACCGCATAAGATTTATATGGAAAGCCTGGATTGGGATGAGAGTTGGAACGATCCTGAACACCTTGGTAACCGGAAGCTCTATACCCGTGCCAACCTCACCCCTTATCTCCGTGAGCACTTTGATGGCGCCTGGGTACAGTTTTGTGGTCACGGCTCCTACAATGTCTGGTGTCACGAATACCTGTATGTAGATTTTGTAGTGGACCCCGAAAGCCCCTGGCAGGACTGGCACCATCCGGAATATCACGACTTCCAACTGCTCACCAATAACAAACGATTCCCCATAGTCAGCATGATGTCCTGCAACCTATCCTTCTTTGACCACTATGTGGACAGTTGTGGGGAGAAGTTACTGGTTCCTACCAACAGAGGAGCTATCGTTACCTTCGGCTCCACCCGCCTGGGCCGTGAAACTTACCAAGATGCATATCACCGACTTCTCTATGAAGCCTTCTTCCCTGACCGCAAGTTGAACAACCCGTGCATTACCGTGGGGCAGGCTTATCTTCATGCCAAACTATACTGCTATGAGGAAGTTCGCTTAGAGCATGTCCTTCTGGGTGACCCGGCAGTCCGACCACCGTTCCCCACCAAAGTAATTTACTGTGATTTTATCCCAAGCACTATACAGAGGGGACAAAACCTCCATTTCAGCGCAACGGTAGCCGACCAACCCAATTTTAATGGTATAGCAGTGGTGAACATCTATGACAACATATGGTATTGTAAAAGCGATAATCCTGGGGTGACAGAAGTTTACCACCTGCGCCCTCTCAACAGCATGAAGTTAACCGTAACCGATGGGCAGATTGAGGGTGATATCATTATCCCGGTCATCTGCGGGGAGGCTGAAGATGACCCCATAGAAACCCATCTGCAAATCTATGCATACGATGAAGAGAACGGAATCGGTGCGGTGTTGCTTGACCAGGTTAAAACCAATGTAATAGGCAGTGCCCCACAGACCGATTTCACAGGACCGGATATCACCATCACCGCCGGGGGAGAACACTTCCGTGACGGTGACTACATTCCCCCGAAATGCCTGCTGGAGGTCACCATAACCGACCCCAGCGGAGTTCTTACTTCAACTGACAACACTATTGACGACGCATTGGAGACTCGTGATGACATAGCTATCCCTCAACCAATACTGCTACGCATTGTCAGCCCAATAGGCGAGAAATCATATGACCTGACCCACCGTTTCAGTCCAGCCCTTGACGACCCCACTACCGGCACCGCTTCAATCGGTCTTGACTTTAACGAAGGTAAACACACTATTGTAGTCACCGCATACGACAACTTCCTCAACACCACCACTGAGTCGGTGACCGTGATTGTGGGCAGTGAAAACACCCTGAGAAATCTCCTCGTCTGCCCCAACCCCTTCTCCACAGATACCTACTTCACCTTTGAAAGCCAGGTCGCCCTTCAGTCGGTGAAGATTCAGGTCTTCACCGTCGCCGGAAGGAAGATCGCCGAGATATACGCCAGCAATCAGGATGCGGGCTACAACGAGATATACTGGGACGGTCGTGACCAGGACGGCAACCGACTTGCCAACGGGGTATATCTCTATAAGATTATCGCCGATGACGGACAGAGTTATGCAGAAGAATTCGGCAAACTGGTGGTGATGCGCTGATGATGACGGAAACTCGCCATCACTGCCAAAAAAAGGATAAAGCCATGAGAAAATGCTCAGCAACCATCCTGGCATTACTACTCTCCCTCCTGCTGGTCCAGGATACCTCTTGGGCGGAGGATACCTATCAATACGCAGGCGAGTTCCTCTCCCTGGGTATGGGAGCCAGGGCTCTGGGTATGGGCGGAGCTTTTGTTGCCGTCGCCGACGATTCCAGCGCCACCTACTGGAATCCTGCCGGCTTAGCCCTGCTGGAACACGGCGAGGGCTCATTTATGCACGCCTACACCTTCAAGGGACTGGTAAAGGTGGACACCCTCTCATTCGCTTATCCTATCAATGAAAAATACGGCACCGTATCCGCAGGGCTTCTCCGTGTGGGCGTGGATGACATCAAGGAGACCGAGTGGGACGACCCCGATGACCCCAACCGTCGCCCACAGATAAAAAGCACATTCAACTGGGCGGATATGGGTATATTCATCTCCTATGCCCGCAAACTCTTCGGCGGAATCAACATCGGCTTGAGCACCAAGATACTCCGCCAGGGCGGTGGAGACTGGCACGGCTCCGGATACGGCTTTGATGTGGGCATAATGTATAGCCCCACTGACAATCTAACTTTTGCCACTAATTTCCAGGACATCCACTCCAGGGTGAACTGGGATACGGGAGCAAGCGACCGCTTCCCCATGAATGTCAAGCTAGGCGCAGCCTATACCATTCCTTGTCCCTCCATTGAGAGCAGACTAACCGCCGCCTTTGACGCCGACATAAAGAAGCACAACTACGACTACTCCGCCCAGCTCTCCTCCGGCTCCCTCAGCTTTGATCTGCACTACGGTGCGGAGTTCGTCTATCGCAACACCCTAGCCATCAGAGCCGGTGCCTACCGTTCCCATTTCGCTGCCGGCGCCGGGGTGCACATCAAGATGTTTCTGATTGACTACGCCTTCCAGACCCACACCGACCTCGGCGGGTCCCACCGCATAAGCGCCGGGGTAACCTTCTAATAAAACCACCTACCGAACTCAAAGCAAAAAGGGCGGAGCGGTCGGCTTCGCCCTATAACTTTCCCTACAGATTCTCCAATTCCACTCAAAACCCCACCAAATCCCCCCCCAATCAAAAAGCCCTCAAGCACCTCTCCTCGTCGGAGGAGGACACGGAAGTGGTCGCGGTGGGTTGGGGTAAAAAATAAGGCGAATGAGAGGTAGAACCCAGCGATAGCATATATTTTTCAAAACCCCGCCAGGTTAAGTGCGGGGTTTTTTACATAAACTATTGCAGGTGAAAATTTGAAACCTCAATACATCACCCTCACCCTGACCGACACCACCCCCTCATCCAGCATCTTCAGCCGACGAGCGGCGGCATAGGAGAGGTCTATCACCCGCCCCTCCACGAAAGGTCCCCGGTCGTTTACCCGCACCACCACACTTTCCCCGTTATTTAAATTGGTGACCCTCAACATAGCCCCAAAGGGAAGGGTGCGGTGGGCGCAGGTCAGGGCATACATATCGTAGGTCTCCCCGCTCGCCGTCGGTCCACCGTGGGCTTCGGCGCCGTAGTAGGAAGCCAAACCCTCAAAGGTGTAACCGGAAAGCTCCGCGGCAACCCCTTCACGGAAGATGGCATCAGATGGTTGCTTAAGCTCTTTCAGGGAGATGTTACTTCTCGGTCGGGGCGGGCAACCCAGAAGAGCTGTAAGCAAAAACAGAGATAAGAAAACGACTGGAAATCTTATTCCCCTCATCGTTTGTATCTTTCCTTGAGCTTTCCAGCCACCTCCGCCATCTCCCGCCGCAGTTCTGGAGGTTCCAGAACCTCCGCCTGGTCGCCAAACCCCAGAATCCACCGCTTTATCTCCTCAGTTCCGGCGACCTTCACCGAGAACATCAGCCGACCGTCGGGATGCTTCTCCAGCTTCTGGGAGGGATGGCGCTTCCCCTCCAGAAAGAGTGGAGCAAGGCGGGAATCAAAGAGCAACTTTACCTCCACCACTTCCTTCCCGCTGTGAAGCTCCCAGGCGTTCTTGAGATACCCCTCCAGGCTGAAATCGGTCGGTCTCTTGAAGCGCTCACCGGAAAGCTTGAGCGAGCGAATCCTCTCCACCCGGAAGGTGCGCACCTCGCCGCGCAGATGGCAGAAGCCGACCAGATACCAGGCGTGCCGGCGAAATAAGAGAGCGTAGGGGTCTATTGCCCTGCTCTGCACCTGACCGCTTGACAGGGAGAAATAGCGCACCAGCACCTGAAGGTTTTTTCGCACCGCCTTTTCCAGAGTGCTGAAGGTGGTGGTCTTACCGGCATAGTTGGCATACATATCCACCTTTACAGAGATCCTCTCACCGATAATCTCGTCCTCCTTCAGGTCAAATCCCGGCATGGTCATGTCTATCTTATCCAGAGCACTGGCGATATCCTCGTAGAAGGGCGTGGAGGTGTTTAAGGCGGTTATTCCCACACCCAACCTGATGAGCATCAGCTCCCGAGGTGTAAAGGTGGTGGTGGCGAAGCTGGGAGGGGAAAGCAAACGATATCCGTCATCATAATAGATGGGGACCATCTCCGAGAGGGAGGAGATGTCCCGATAGACGGTGCGGATGGATACATTGAAGTTAGTCGCCATATCCTCGGCAGACATTCCCTGGTGTTGAGATAAAATAGAGATCATCTTGAGCAATCTCTCTGTTCTCCTATGCTTCATTGGTCTCCCCCCTCCAAAAAAGCAAACTTATAGGTCAATTAATCGTCCTCAAGCATAATAATCTCCTTTTTAATCTCAAGAAAATATATCTACTTGCAACGCTCTAATGTTACAATGAAAACCGACAAATCACAAGACCTTTCCCATCAAACCATGCAAAGCGACAAAATCCTGGCTATAGATGTGGGGCGGGTGCGGGTGGGCTTGGCTATATCCGATTCCACCGCCACCCTAGCCAGCCCCTTTAATATCCTCTCCCGCCATGAATTTGAGGAAGAGGACTACTCCGCCTTAAGAAAGCTCATCCAGGAGGAAGGGGTGGGGCTGGTCATCGTCGGTCATCCTCTATCCCTGGACGGCTCTTGCACGGAAAGCAGTCGGGATGCGGAGACTGTAGCCCAAGAACTGAAAAAAAGCCTCACCGTTCCCGTCTTGCTTTGCGATGAACGCCTTACCTCCAAGGAAGCCAGACGCAGGCTGGCTGAATCCGCAGGACGCCCCCCGGTGGGGCGCCCCTCAAAGAACGCCGGCTGGAAAAGAGGGCAAAGAAAGAGGCGTTCGCCCCCACGAAAGGTCTTGGACGATTCAGCCGCCGCTTCCGTCCTCCTGCAGTCCTATCTTGATTCCCTGAAAAGAGACAGATAGAGAAACGGCTCAGCGGGATGCGCCGAGCCGTCAAAGGACGCTTGCGGGCTTATTATCGCTTACTTGCCCTTCTCAGCCATATATTCCTGGAGCAATTCTTCCTTAAAGGCGTCCACCTTCCCCTTCAATTCCTCCCTCTCCTCCGGGGTCAGGTCCAAGTCAGCCAGAGGTCCCGGTTTCTCTTCGCCAAACTTCTCCTTAAGCTTCATCTTAATCTTGGGACCCATCTCCTTTTGGAACAATGGCGGGGGACCCTGATGTTGGGCACCCGGACCCAGGAGCATACCAAGTTCAGTGCCCGGCGGGGGAACCTGGGGCTTCTCGGGTTTGTTGAGCATGAAATTAACCGTGCCTACGGTGGTTACCACCATAAGGATGACGGTTACGCCGATGATAAAGTAGCTTACGACACTACCCAGAATTTTGGGAAGCTTTTCCAGGGTGGCAACCCTGAGTAGAAGGAAGATACCAGCGGCTAAAGCTACCAGCTCCAGAGCATAGGCTATCTCCGGATGGGGCACTGTATTACCTCCTCGGGGAATTGGTTTGACGACTGTCGGTCGCTATCAATGATATAGACTCTTATGTGAGTGTTAAGGTTTAAGGTGGGGTTTTATAGCGAAAAGGAGCCTTTTGGACGGGGAAGAGTTTATAACAATAGTGGTTCAAAGCCAACAAAGCACCCGCCCAGATGAACCGGGCGGGACTTGCAGTTCTGGCGGAGAGGCAGGGATTCGAACCCTGGGTGAGACCTTTTAGCCCCACATCCGCTTAGCAGGCGGACGCCTTCAGCCAACTCGGCCACCTCTCCGTTTATAGCGATTATAGCACAACCAAAGCAATATTATGTAAAGTAAAATTGCTGGCGGAGGGTGAGGGACTCGAACCCCCAAGGGTCGCAATGCCCGGCGGATTTCAAGTCCGCTGCCTTACCAATTAGGCTAACCCTCCCTAATATCTATCAACTGCCCTTCTTGCTCGGTCCCCCTTCGTCTTTGCGTTTTCGCCTGCGGAAGAAGAAACCCTTACGCTCCTTATCCTTCTTGGAGCGTGCCTCACGCTCTAACATCCGCTCCCTCTCCTCAGCTTCAGCGGCGGTTGCAGCGGCTTCAGCATCCATCTCCTCCTCCACCTTTTCACGCTCCTCCTCCCGCTTCCTCCGCCTTTCAACTTTAGCCTTCTTGGTCTTCTCCTCCCGCTCGGTCAACTCCTTCTCAAAATCCACAAACTCCATAATGCACATCTGGGACGCATCCCCACGGCGCTGTTCGGTGAGCAATATGCGTGTATATCCCCCGGGACGGTCCTCATAGCGGGGGGCTAACTCCTCAAAGAGCTCCTTGACCGCCTGGGGATTGCGCAGGTGGCGAGTCACCAGCCGCCGGGAGTGCAGGTCCCCTTTCTTAGCCTTGGTCACCAGCTTCTCCACCATCATTGAAAGGGCTTTGGCTTTGGTTTTGGTGGTGCGGATGCGTTTATGCTTGATGAGCGCGGAAGCCATATTGGAGAGAAGCATATTACGATGCCCCACCTTACGGCTGAGCAGATATTTCGCCCTGCGGTGTCTCATTTCTCCTCCTCAATGACGACCCCTTCCTCCAGGTCAACCTTCATTCCCAGGGAGAGCCCCATATCCGCCAGAACCTCTTTTATCTCGTTCAGCGATTTTCTACCGAAGTTGCGGTATTTGAGCATCTCCATCTCCGTCTTCTGCACCAGGTCGGCGATGGTCTGTATATCAGCCAACTTGAGGCAGTTCGCCGAGCGAACGGACAGCTCCAGCTCATTCACATTGCGAGCAAGGAGTTCTTTCAACTGCTCCTTCTTCTCGTCAAGGACCTCGGTCTCTCGGTCCAGTCCTTTTTCAAAATCAATAAATATCTCCACATATTCGGTGAGTATCGCCGCTGCCTGGTTTGTCGCCTCCCGAGGGGAGACGGAACCGTCGGTGGTAATATCTAAAATCAGTTTGTCATAGTCGGTGCGCTGACCCACCCGGGTGTCTTGCACCTCATATTTCACATGCCGAACGGGCGAGTAGTCGGCATCCAGATATATCTTGCCTATGACCTCATCCTCCGGTGTCTCCCTCAGCGCAGGGACATACCCTCTCCCCTTGGTAACCTCCATCTCTATCTTCAGTTTCCCATCCCCCACAAGTGTGGCTATATGGTGCTCCTGATTGACTATCTGAACATCCGGGTCGCAGAGTATATCCTTTGCCTTTATCTCCCCCTCGCCGGCGGCGTCTATGGTTATTACTTTGGGCCGGTCCGCATCCAACCTAACCACCACTCCCTTAATATTTAGGCAGATGTTTATCATATCTTCCATGACATTGGGAATGGTTGAGAATTCATGGGAAACGCCGTCAATCTTCACCGAGGTGATAGCCGCCCCCTCAAGCGAAGATAACAACACCCTCCTTAGTGCATTCCCGATGGTGGTTCCCATACCTCGCTCAAAGGGCTCCACAATTAAGCGCCCAAAAGAATCGGTGCTCACCGACTCGTCAAATTCCATCGTCCTCGGTCGCTTAAGTCCTGTCCATCTCACGCAATTCACCCCCAAATATAATTTTGGCGGTATTTTAGAGGTCATCCATAAACGGAAAAAAATGACTGACCGTCTCCCCCGTCATCGGGCTCGGTCAATAATATAAAACTAAACTCTGGAGTAGAACTCCACCACCAACTGTTCCTGCAAGGTGCCGGGAATCTCCTCCCGCTCGGGAAGATGTTCCACCACCCCCTCAAAGGAGTTGGGCTCCCGTTTCAACCAGGGAACCGTTGAGCCGGTGGAGAACAGCTCCATTGCATTGGTCACCGCCTGATGTTCCCGGCTCTTCTCCTTGACGGAGATTACATCCCCCACCTTAACTATATAAGAGGGGATATCCACTCTGCGCCCATTAACCATAATGTGGCAATGACCCACCAACTGACGAGCCTGGGAACGAGAGGTGGAAAACCCCAGACGATAGACGGAATTATCCAGCCTGAGCTCCAGGATGCGCAACAGGTTCTCTCCGGTCATGCCCTTAAGGCTCTCGGCTTTAGCAAAGTAACGGCGGAACTGGCGTTCCAGGACCCCATAGACCCGACGCACCTTCTGCTTCTCTCTGAGCTGAACACCGTAGTCGGAGAACTTCGGTCGGCGAAGACCATGTTCTCCCGGGGGATATGCCTTCGGCTTCTGCTGGCGGTCAAAAGGACACTTGTTGCCCACACGACAGCGCTCCCCCTTCAGAAAGAGCTTCTCCCCCTCACGGCGACAGAGCTTGCATCTAGGTCCAGTGTATCTTGCCATACCAGTTTCCTTTCAAATCCATTCCCGAAGAGCAACCCATCCGAAGTGATCAGACCCGCCGCCGTTTGGGTGGACGACAGCCGTTATGCGGTGTGGTAGTGATGTCCTTGATGGAGGTAACCAATAGACCGCTGGCTTGCAAGGAGCGCACCGCCGCCTCCCGACCGGAGCCCGGTCCCTTGACACGTATCTCTATCTTTTTTAGACCCATCTCTATTGCCTTCTTGGCGGTAGCATCCGCAGTCAATTGGGCGGCAAAGGCGGTGGATTTCTTGCTCCCCTTAAAGCCGGAGGTTCCCGCACTTCCCCAGACCAAAACATTGCCCTCTTTATCGGTGATGGTCACGATAGTGTTGTTGAAACTGGACTTCACATAGGCGATGCCTTCAAGGACATCACGGTGACCCTTCTTTGCCGACTTCTTCTTCGGTGTAGCCATATACTAAAATCCTCCAAACGGATAATGGGACTACAGCTTCTTGCGTTTACGGCTCACGGTCTTACGGGGACCCTTACGGGTGCGGGCGTTGTCACGGGTGCGCTGACCACGCACCGGAAGCCCCCGCCTGTGGCGCAGACCCCGATAACACCCGATTGAGATAAGGCGCTTTATATTGCCAGCTGTCTCCGCCCGCAGAGCTCCCTCAACCTTATATCTCTCCTCTATCTGCTTGCGGATTTTACTGACATCCTCTTCGGTCAGGTCCTTGACTTTGGTATCCTCACCCACCCCGGCTTCCTTCAGAATCTCCGACGCCCGGGAACGGCCTACGCCGTAAATATAGGTTAGCGCTATAACCGAGCGCTTGTTGCGGGGCAGGTCAACTCCAGCTATACGAGCCATTACAACTCCTTCTCCAGTCGCCCTTAACCCTGGCGCTGTTTGTGGCGTGGATTCTCACAGATGACCCGAACCACACCACGACGCCTTATAATTTTGCACTTACTACACATCTTCTTCACTGATGACCTTACTTTCATATTCTTCCCTCTCTCACCAATTGCCCCCAAAAGCAAATATCCCCCAACGAAACCTACTTGAACCTCCAGGTGATGCGCCCTCTGCTGGGGTCATAGGAACTCATCTCCACCTTTACCCTGTCCCCGGGCAGTATGCGCACGAAGTGCATACGCATCTTGCCACAGATATGCGCCAGGATGCGATGCCCGTTATCCAACTCCACCCGGAACATGGCGTTGGGTAGGGGCTCTATCACCGTGCCCTCAAGCTGTATGGTGCCTTCCTTTGCCATAAGTTCGGTTCGTCTATCTCCTCAAAAAGAGACCGTTCAATCCCAGATTATCCCCTCGGAGAGCACCTGGGGCTCCCCTTCGGTGACTACCACAGTATGCTCAAAGTGGGCGGTCAGGCTCTTGTCCTTAGGATATACCGTCCAGCCGTCGTCTGCTACCTCCACACGAAAATCTCCATCAATGAGCATAGGTTCCAGGGCAAAGACCATGCCCGCCTTGAGCCGGGGACCCATTCCGGCGGTGCCATAGTTGGGTATGAGCGGGGGCTCGTGCATCTTGGCGCCGATGCCGTGCCCGGTATATTCCCGCACCACATTGAACCCCGCCCCCTCGGCAATCTCCTGGATGGTGGCGGAGAGGTCGTAGAGTCGGAAGCCCACCCGCATCTTCTCAATCGCTTCCAGAAGACACTGCTTGGTGGTCTCCAAGAGCAGGCGCCGGCGCTGGTCTATCTCCCCCACGGCGTAGGTTACAGCGGCATCGCCAAAGTATCCCTCCATCTCGGCTCCGCAATCTATGGTTATGATATCTCCCTCTTTCAATATCTTCTTCTTTGAGGGGATGCCGTGCACCAGCTGGTGGTTGATGCTGGCGCAGATGGTCGCCGGAAAACCCCGATACCCCTTGAAGGCTGGAAGGGCGCCCTTACTACGAATGTTATCTTCAGCCATCTTATCCAACCGAAGGGTGGAGGTCCCCGGCTTGATATGCTCCCGAAGGAGGTTTAGGGTCTCCACCACCACCTGATTGCTCGCCCGGAGCTTTTCGATCTCCCAGGCGTTACGCAGATGAATCGCGGTCGTGGAGCGAAACCTGGTGGAAACCTCATCAAGTAAACCGCTCAAAGTTACTCTCCCTCAACTATTCCAAGGCATCGCAGATTTCCTGAAATACCATCTCCGGATTCTGGTCGCCGTCAATATCCACCAGCAGACCCCGCTGGCGATAAAAATCTATCAACGGATGGGTGCGCCGAAAATATATCTCCAGCCGTTTGTTAATCGTCTCCTCGGTGTCGTCTTCCCTGCGCTCCAGTTTCTCCCCACACTGTGGACAAGCACCATCGTCAAGCACTGAGGATGACTCCGCATTTATGATGGACTTACAACTGGGACATTCCCGACGACCTTTGAGTCGCTTCACCAGCACATCTCGGGGAACATCCAGAAATAGAACCCGGTCTATCTCAACTCCGTTCTCCTTCAGGGCTTGCGCCTGAGGAACGGTGCGGGGAAAACCGTCCAATATAAAGCCGTCGGTGGCTCTATCTTCAGTTAAATTTTCCTTAATAATATCCACCATCAGCTCGTCCGGAACCAAATCCCCCCGACTTAAAATTTCCTCCACCTTCCTTCCCAGCTCACTCTCCTCCCTCACCGCACGCCTTAGAACCTCGCCTGTTGATATATGATAAAGCGAATATTTTTCGGCAAGCAGCCCTGCCTGGGTTCCCTTCCCACCCCCGGGGGGACCGAGAAGTATCAGCCGCCGGAACAACTACACCCTCCCCCTGAGGCGCCCTTTCCTCACAAATCCGTCGTAGTGGCGCATCAGCAGGTGAGACTCCACCTGACGCATAGTATCCAGAGCCACGCCGACCACGATGAGTAAACCGGTGCCCCCGAACCAGAAGGGCAC
Organism: Candidatus Coatesiibacteriota bacterium; assembly: GCA_030602715.1. Lineage (GTDB taxonomy): Bacteria > RBG-13-66-14 > B26-G2 > B26-G2 > JAUVZD01 > JAUVZD01. Next base: position 12,716 of record JAUVZD010000003.1, on the reverse strand, counting down.
ATTGAACAAGCGGTAAAGGAATGTGGGCATTATATCTATCATCGCCAGAAATACCGCTCCCGCCAGGGTGATACGGGTCAGGATGCGGTCAATATATTCTGCGGTGTTCTTGCCCGGGCGAATGCCGGGGATAAACCCACCGTATTTCTTCATGTTATCAGCCATATCCTGCGGGTTTAAGACGATGGCGGTATAGAAATAGGTGAAGAAGATAATCAGCACCACATCAAAGAGGTAATAGAGCCAGTGTCCGGGGGTAAACATGCCAGCAATGCGAGCCATAAGGCCTGCCGGGTCGGGATTCATGAAGGTTAAAATCGTCTGCGGGAACATAATCACCGAGCTGGCGAAGATGACCGGGATAACCCCGGCGGTATTGACCCGCAGGGGGATATGGGTCCCCTGACCACCATAGACCCGGCGTCCCACCACCCGTTTGGCATATTGCACCCGCACTCGCCGCTGTCCCTGTTGCATTATCACCACCGCAGCCACCACCAGAACCATGATGACCCCTATCAAAATCAGCACCGGCACCGACATGGCTTTTGAAATCACCTGAGCAACGGTCTTAATCACCCCGCCGGGGAAACTGGCGACTATACCCACGAAGATTATGAGCGAAATACCGTTGCCGATTCCACGTTCAGTAATCTTCTCCCCCAACCACATTATGAAAGCGGTCCCGGAGGTCAGAGTGATCATGGTAAGCAGTCTGAAACCCCAGCCCGGAGTGGCGACCAACTGCATCCCTCCCGGACTGGACTCCAGCCAGACGGCGATACCCATAGATTGAACCGCAGCAAGAATCAGCGTTCCGTAACGGGTATATTGGGTAATCTTTTTGCGCCCCGACTCACCCTCCTTGGAAAGTTTTTCCAGGTAGGGGATAACTGCGGTGAGGAGCTGGAAGATAATTGAGCTGGAGATGTAGGGCATAATGCCCAAGGCAAATATGGTCGCCTTGCGCAGGTTTCCCCCGGCGAACATATCCAGCAGACCGAAAAGCCCCTGCTGTCCGGCGAAAAACTCCGCCAGGGACTCATAATCTATTCCCGGCAGGGGAATGTGCCCGCCTATGCGATATACAAAAAGCAGAGACAGGGTGAATAGGATGCGGTTTCTCAGGTCCGGTATCTTAAATGTGTTGCGAAAACCATCAAACACCCTATATCACCTCCACCTTTCCACCAGCTGTCTCAATCTTCTTTTGGGCGCTTCCCGAGAACTTATGCGCTCTCACCGTCAAAGCCTTCTTCAACTCCCCATCTCCCAGAATCTTCACTTTTACAACCTTTCGGGGAATCAAGCCCTCCTCGGAAAACTGCTCCATCCCCACCTCACTCTGCGCCCGAAAGCGGTTCAACATGCCCACATTCACCACCGCCCAATCCTCAAGCACTTTCACAGGTCGCTTGAAACCCCTTGAAGGAAGCCTCCTCTGCAGGGGCATCTGCCCACCCTCAAAGCCTCGCCTAACCCCACCGCCGGAGCGGGCTTTCTGCCCCTTTGTGCCACGACCGCTGGTCCCCCCATATCCGGAGGAACCACCTCGTCCCACACGCTTGCGTCTCTTCTTCGCTTTTGGGTTGGGGCTCAAATTACCGATTTTCATGGCAGAATTCTCTTTTTCAACCATCAATCTTGTCCTCAACAATCTTCTTCCTAAATCTCCTCAACAGTTACCAAGTGGCGGATTTTATGAGCCATACCCCTAATCTGAGGGGTATCGTTATGCACCACCGTCTTTCCCCTCTTGGTCAGTCCCAGAGCTCTTGCGGTTCCCCTTTGGTCCGGGGGACGACCGATTACACTTCGCACCAGAGTTATCTTTATCTTCTTTCCTTCAGCCATGCGCTCTCCAAAATCCAGGAAAAGCCCACTAAGGTTATTTAGACCTCGTCGCTCTGCGCTTCCTTCTTCTTATCTCCGGAAGCCTTTGACTTCTCCTCACTCTTCTGATCTTTCTTCGGCTCCGTCTCGGATTTTTCCGCCTTTGGCTTCTTCTCCTTCGCCTTCTCCTCCACTGCCTTCTCCTCCTCGGTCTTCGCCACCTCGGTCTCCTTCTCCACCTCAGGCTTCGCCACCTTGGTCTCCTTCTCCTCCGCCTTCTCCTCCACTGCCTTCTCCTCCTCGGTCCTCTTCTCCTCCGCCTTCTCCTCCACAGCCTTCTCCTCCTCGGCCCTCTTCTCCTCCGCCTTCTCCTCCACTGCCTTCTCCTCCTCGGTCCTCTTCTCCTCCGCCTTCTCCCCCACTGCCTTCTCCTCCTCGGTCCTCTTCTCCTCCGCCTTCTCCTTCACTGCCTTCTCCACCTCGGCCCTCTTCTCCTCCGCCTTCTCCTTCACTACCGCCTTCCCTTTCGGTTTCTCCTCTCGTCTAGCGCCCTTCCTGCGGCGCCCTTTAGCCCCACCCCTCTCCTTCTTACGGGCTGCTTTACGCCGCTCCTCAGCCTCCGCTTTCGCCCGCTCCCTGGCTAACTCTTCCTCCCAAACCTTGCGGTGTTCCTTGTCATGCTCCAAAAGACGCATAAAACGAGGAATCTCCTTCCCCCTCATCTCCATCACCCTGCGGGGGTACATCATCCTCTTCAGCCCGTCCACTGTAGCCTTGAGCACATTGTGGGGGTTATTGGTGCCGATACATTTAGTAAAAGCGTCGGTCACCCCTCCCACCTCCAGGAGAGCTCTCACCGCTCCCCCGGCTATCAGACCGGTGCCCGGTCGGGCTGGCTTAAGCAGAACCCTCGCCGCCCCGAAGCGTCCGATAATGCGATGAGGCAGGGTGCCGCCGAGCTTGGAGAAGGAGAAGATGCTCTTTCTAGCCAGGTCCACCCCTTTACGCACCGCCTCGGAGACCTCGTTAGCCTTACCCAGACCTACGCCTACCCGGCCTCTGCGGTCGCCTACCACCACCAGAGCGCTGAAATGGAAGCGACGCCCGCCCTTCACCACCTTAGCCACCCGGTTTATATAAACTACTTTATCTACTAATTCATCCTGCTGATCCGAATCACGCTTCACACGGAAACCCCCATATCTATGCAACCATTCGTTTATGAAAAATATCTAAAAAACCAATGAGCCTAAAACTTCAAACCTCCCTCTCTTGCCGCTTGCGCAAGCTCCTTCACCCGACCGTGGTATAGATTACCCCCACGGTCAAATATCACCCGGGTAATCCCCGCTTCCTGAGCCTTCTTGGCAAGCAGTTCCCCGACCAGTTTTGCCACCTCAACATTTCCCCCATATTTAACCTTGGAGGATAATTCTTTGGATAGTGTAGATACAGCGACCAGGGTGTTGCTCTTCTCGTCATCTACTAGTTGGGCATATATGTGCTGAAGACTGCGATAGACACACAGACGAGGCCTTTCAGCGCTTCCGGAGAGCTTTTTACGCACCCGTCTGTGCCGTCTTTTGCGAGCAGATTGTAACTCTTTAGCCATCTATTCTCCTCACAGCCAAAATTTTCCCTTCTGAGTACATCCAGCAGGTTCCAATAGCTACGCCCCGGTCTTGCCCACCTTTAATTTGACCCGTTCCCCCTCGTAGAAGATGCCCTTCTGGGGGTCCGGCTTACGGACATAAGGGTCCGGCGGATGCCAGGAGCGAATCTGGGCGGCTACGAAGCCCACCATCTGTTTATCCGCCCCGCTCACAGAGATGATTGTATTCTCCTCCACGGTGATGTTTATCCCCGGGGGAACCTCAATTATCACCGGATGGGACTGCCCCACGGAGAGATTCAGTTTACTGCCGTCAACACTTGCCCGATATCCAATGCCTTTGATGAACAACTTCCTCTGAAAACCCTCGGTCACCCCCTGCACCATATTCCCCAGTAAGGTGCGGGTAAGCCCGTGCAATTGTTTAGCCTCCTTGGTATCATTGGGACGGGTGCATACTATCTCACCCTCATCCACGGTCACGGTGATCAAGGGATGAATCTTGTGGGATAACTTCGCCTTCGGTCCCTCAATGGTGATGGTATCCCCCTCAGTGGAGACTTTCACCGATTCAGGAAGCGTAATAGGTCTCTTACCGATTCTTGACATTTCGTCTATACCTTAGTTTCATAAATATTGCCATCACCAGACAAAACAGATAGCCTCACCGCCGACATTTGCCTTGCGAGCATCGGCGTCGGTCATAAGCCCCCTGGAGGTGGTGACAATACATACCCCCAAACCGTCCCTCACCCAGGGAATCTTATCCCGGGAGAAATACCGCCGCCAGCCGGGAGTGCTCACCCGCTTAATACCCTTTATAGCGCACTCGCCGTCCTCCAGATAACGCAGGTTAACCAAAAGCACATTCTGCTTGTTGTCCTCCTCCACAGAGTAATCGGTGACGTATCCTTCTTCCTTCAATATCTCGGCGATAGCAACCTTCATATTGGAGGAGGGCATCCTCACCAGGCTCTTGCGTGCTCTTGTGGCGTTACGAATGCGGGTCAGCATATCCGCTATGGGGTCGGTCATAGTCATACTGCGCTCCTGTAAACTCTGCGACAATCTATTCTACAGCTTGCGGGTTACTTACCCAACTCCTCACAAGCCAAAGTATTCAACAAAAATGAAATCGCCTACCAACTAGCTTTTATGACTCCGGGAAGCTCGCCATTCAACGCCAGGGTGCGGAAGCATATGCGACACATGCCAAATTTACGCAAATAACCCCGAGCCCGCCCGCAGAGGGGGCATCGGTTGTATGCCCGCACCTTGAACTTGGGCTTTCTATCCGCCTTCACTCTCAGACATTTCTTTGCCAAATCAAACTCCCCTCAGTTAATCAGCCATAAAAGTCCCACCGTTTACTAACACGATTATGACGCCGTTACCGCCTCCCGCATCCTGACGAAAGGCATACCGAAAGCCTCCAGAAGAGCCATTGCCTCCTCATCTGTCTCGGCATCGGTGACGAAGGTTATGCTCATACCGCTTATATGTGCTATCTTATCGTATGGAACCTCAGGGAAGATTATCTGCTCGGTTATGCCCAGGGTAAAGTTGCCCCGTCCGTCAAAGCCCTTCCGGGGCAAACCACGGAAGTCCCGGATGCGAGGAATAGCGACATTGACCAGTCTATCCAGAAACTCATACATACGACGCCGGCGCAAAGTCACCCGACAGCCCACCGGGAACCCTTCCCTAATCTTGAAACCGGCGATGGACTTGCGTGCCCTGGCGACCACCGGCGTCTGCCCGGTGATTGCGGCAAGCTCGGCGATCGCCTCCTCCAGCATCTTGCTGTTGCTGTGAGCTTCGCCTATTCCCTTATTGATGACTATCTTGAGCAGTCTGGGAACCTGCATGGGATTCTTGTAGTCAAAGCGCTTCATCATCGCAGGGATCATTTCATCACGATACATCTTTAGATAATCGCCCATCTTTACGCCCTCAATTAAACACTAACGCCCGGCACTCACTTTCCATCCCGCCTGCTGAAAAAGCCTATTTATCAATAATTTCATTACAACTTCTGCAAACCCTTGCCGAAGAGCCTCCCTCCAACCTTATGCGCCCCACACGTGAGGGCTTGCCACATTTGGGGCACACCAACATTATATTGGAGATGTTTATAGGAGCCTCTACATTGATGATGCCCCCCTGGCGGTCTTGGCGGGTTTGACGACGGTGCTTCTTTACGAAATTTACACCTTCCACGATGACCGTATTCTTCTCCGGAAATATCTTCAGCACCTTGCCCTTCTTCTTGGCGAAGCGCTCCCGACCGGCGACGACCACTACCTCATCGCCCTTCTTTATCTTCAGCTTTCCCCTTTCCATAGCCCTCTTCCCTTCCATCTCAACGGTCAGAGCACCTCCGGAGCGAGGGAGACCACCTTCGTATATTTCTTCTCCCGCAATTCCCTTGCCACCGGTCCGAAGATACGGGTGCCGGCCGGGTCTCCTTGCTCATTCAGTATGACCGCAGCGTTATCGTCAAATTTGATATAAGAACCGTCCTCTCTACGCATCTGAGATTTGGTGCGCACCACCACCGCCTTGACCACCTGTCCCTTGTGCACCGAACCTTTGGGCATAGCGTCCTTGACGGTTATCACAATGAGGTCTCCAACTCGTGCGTAGCGCCTGCCGGAACCACCCAGAACACGGATACAAGACGCCTTCTTGGCTCCGGTGTTATCGGCAATCACTACCCTGGTCATATGCTGAATCATCGCTCTTCACTTCTCTTGTCACTATCTAAAGCAATCGTTCGTCTCGGACATACACCCAACCTATCAGCACCCGCCAAACGCAAAATTTTATAGAGTAAGAGAGTGGCTACTTAGCCTTCTCCAAGATTTCGCTCACCCGCCATCTCTTCAGGCGAGAGAGCGGTCTGGTTTCCTTAATCTCCACTTTATCGCCCACTCCACACTCGTTGTTCTCATCGTGGGCATAGAATTTCTTCGTCTTCTTGACCGTCTTTTTATACAAGGGATGCATCATGTGCCTGGTAACCGCCACCACCACGGTCTTATCCATCTTGTTTGAGACCACTACTCCCACACGAGCCTTACACATACCCCGTTTATCCTTCGTCTCTTTCGCTCCAGCTTCCATTGACGCTCCCCAGAAGTGATAAAAGAAAAAATTATTACGGAAATCTACCTCTTTGCTCTCTTCTCTTTCCTACTCCCCTTCTTTTCGCTAACTTTTGCGGATTCTTTCTTTTCACTCGCCGATTCTTGCTCGCCTCTCCTCCTGTCAGCCTTCTTTCGCCCTTTCCTCCCCTTCTTGTCCTTCGGCGTTTTCTCCTGGGGCAGGTAGCTCTCCTCACCCTTCTCACGCAATATGGTCATTATCCGAGCGATGTCCCGCTTGATGAGCCCTCGCCGGGTGATATCCTCCGACTGCCGACTGCGCAACTCGTAGGTAGCCTTGAATAGGTCCCCCTTCAGCTCCCCCAGTCGGATGCGCAGCTCCTCCGGGGACATATCCCTCAACTCACCGGGCTTCATACTCCCCCTCCTTCACCCTACTGATGAAGTTGACCTTAATAGGAAGTTTATGTCCGGCACGACGCATAGCCTCTTTGGCGACATGGTATGGGACCCCCTCAAGCTCAAACAGGATGCGTCCGGTCTTGACCGGCGCCACCCAGAACTCCGGAGCCCCCTTACCCTTTCCCATTCTGGTTTCTTGAGGCTTTTTGGTGACCGGTTTGTCAGGGAAGACCCGAATCCACAGCTTCCCGCTTCTGCGGATATACCGGTTAATTGCCACACGGGCACTTTCTATCTGCTGGGAGGTGAGCCAGCCGCACTGAAGAGCCTGCAATCCATAATCGCCGAAGTTCAGACGATTGCCGGCGGTAGCAATCCCCCGGACACGCCCCTTCTGCTGCTTACGATACTTAACCCTCTTGGGCATCAACATTACCGCTCACCATCCTCAATCTATCTACTTCTCAGCCTCTTTCTCAGTTTCCTTCTTCTCTTGCTTATCTTCTTTTCCCGCCGTCTTCTTCTTTGTGGTGGTGCTCTCGGCGGTGGTCTCAGAAGATTCCTCCGTCTTCTTCTTGGCAGTAGCCTTCTTCTTGCTCACTTTGGGCTTCTTTACCTTCTCCTCTTCCTTCTCGGTCTCTTTTGCCTTAGCTTTCTCCCTGGGCTTCTTTTCCTCCTCGGGTTTCTTCTCCACCGCCTTCTCTACCTTCGGCTTCTTCGCCTCGGCTTCTTTAACCTCAACCTTCTCCTCAGCCGGCTTCTTCTCCTCTTTCTCCGCCTTTGGTGCTGGTTTCGCCTCAGCCGAAGGTTTCTTCTTGCGCCGTTTCCTCCGCGGCACCTGCCCGTCAGCCCGAGGAGTCCGTTTGGGCTTCTTCTTCGCTTTCCTGGGTGGTCGTCTCTCCACCTCCATCATCTCCTCGCGCACCTCACCGGGAAGTCTCTCCGCCAGGAAGATCCATACCTTTATCCCCACGGCTCCAGAGTTGGTCTTAGCGGTCGCTACGCCGTAGTCTATATCCGCCCTCAGGGTATGCAGAGGGACCCGCCCCTCAAAATAGCGCTCCGAGCGAGCCATCTCCGCTCCACCCAACCGACCGGCGGCTTCAATCTTTACCCCCAGTGCCCCGAAGCGCATACAGTTTGCTACCGCCCGCTTCATAGCCCGACGAAAACCGATGCGCCGTTCAATCTGGTTGGCGATGGACTCGGCGACCAACTGAGCGTCAAGCTCGGCGTTCTTTATCTCCTTTATCTCAATGTTTACCTTTCCTTTGGAGAGCTTGTTCAGCTCCTCCCTCAGCTTATTCACCTCCGCGCCTCGCCGACCGATAATTATCCCCGGACGCGCCGTATGAATGAATACGGTCACATTCTCCCCCCGCCGCTCAATCTCCACCGACGATATCGCCGCATTCTCCAAACTACTCTTTATATGTCGGCGCATGCTTAAATCCTCGTGAAGATAGGTGGAGTAGTTCTCCTTAGAATACCACCTTGACTTCCAGGTCTTTATATATCCAAGCCTAAAACCGATGGGATTTGTCTTCTGACCCATATCCTGCCTTTATGGATAAAACATTAGAAAGGGATTCCTGCTGTTACCAAATTATCTCTTACGCTTCTTTTCTGCTTCTTTATCCTTGGATTTGGCGGATTTCTTCTTCCCCGCTTCCTTGGCTTTCTGCTTCGCCCTGGGCTTAGACTTCGCCTTGGGCTTAGACTTCGCCTTGGCTTTCGTCTTCTTCTCGGGTTCAGATTCTTTCTTGGGCTTGGTCTCCTTTACCGCCTCAGGCTTAGCGGTCCTCTTCTTGGCTCTACCTTTCGTAGGCTTCTCGGAGAGCCGACGGCGAGTGCGCTTAGAGAGCTCACCCTCCGGTCGTTCATCAAGAACCACATGAATATGACAGGTGCGCTTAAGCACCTTGGTGGCTCTGCCATATGCCCGATACATTATCCGCTTGTAGCGGGCTCCCTCGTTTACATAGATAACCTTCACATACAGACGGTCCTCATCTACTTTGTCATCCCCGCCTAGATTGAATTCATTTGCCGCTGCTGAACGCAGGACACGAGCAACATAATAGGCGGAGCGATTGGGAAGATAACGAAGTATATCCAGCGCCTCCCCCAAATCCTTTCCCCGAACCAGGTCTGCCGCCCGCCGCATCTTGCGTGGAGAGTGAAGTATGTATTTACAACTGGCTTTAAGTTCCATATCCCATCACCAATTCAAAAACGGATATGCTCGTATATCAAGTGTCCCGGCTTAGCTCAAAAAGGGCACAATCTTATTTTAAGCGGATGGTTCTATCCGTTGTAGCGCCGGAGTGACCCCTGTAAGTGCGTGTCGGGGCAAACTCTCCCAATTTATGACCCACCATATCTTCAGTTATGTAGACGGGGATAAATTTTCTGCCGTTATGCACGGCGATGGTGTGACCCACGAACTCCGGGGGAATCGTCGAACGACGAGCCCAGGTCTTGACCACCTTCTTATCCCCCCTCTCGTTCATCTCCAGAATCCGCCCCAACAACCGCTCATCTATATAGGGACCTTTTTTCGTCGATCTTGCCAAAAGTATCTCCTTGACCGGTTAAATACACCAAAAACACGATTCTACTGCCTGCGACGGCGGACTATCAATTTATCCGAGGGCTTCTTGCGTCTAGTCTTATATCCCTTGGTCGGCTTTCCCCAGGGGGTGCATGGGTGGCGCCCACCGGAGGTCTTACCCTCACCCCCACCATGGGGGTGATCATTGGGGTTCATAGCCACCCCCCGCACCTTAGACCGCCTTCCCAACCAACGTTTGCGACCCGCCTTTCCCAGAGTGATATTATTGTGGTCTTTATTGCCCACCTCACCCACTGTTGCCCGACAGTCCAGATGGAATAGGCGCACCTCACCGGAGGGCAGACGGATGTGGGCGTATTTCCCCTCCTTAGCCAGAATCTGAGCGCCGGCACCGGCAGCCCGAGCTACCTGAGCGCCTTTGCCCGGACGCATTTCTACACAATGCACCATCAAGCCGACGGGGATATCCCGCAGGGGGATGACATTTCCAGTCTCAATCTTGGCTCCACTGCCACAGACCAGTATGTTGCCCACCTCCACCTTATCCGGGGCGATTATGTAAGCCTTTCTGCCGTCGGGAAAATGGAGAAGAGCCAGGCGAGCCGAGCGAATGGGGTCGTATTCTATCGCCACCACCTTGGCGGGGACGCCGTCTCGCTGGCGACGGAAGTCCACTATGCGAATACGTTGGCGATGGCCACCACCGCGACGGCGCATAGTGATACGCCCTTTATTGTTGCGCCCACCCTTCTTGCGTTTGGCTTTGGTCAGCTTCTTCTCCGGCTTACTCTTGGTAATCTCCTCAAACTCAGAGACACTCATAAAGCGTCTGCCGGGACTTGTGGGCTTATATTTTCTTACCGCCATAATGGTCTCTCCCGGTTAATAAAAGCAAAGAGCCTAAGCCCCCTCAAAAACATCAATGGTGTCGCCTTCCTTCAGGGTAACGATAGCCTTCTTCCAGTCTGGGGTGCGTCCCTCCCGCCAGCCCAATCTGCGGCCCTTTCCTCGCATGCGGATGGTATTTACCCCCATAACCTTCACATTGAAGATCAACTCCACCGCTTTGGCTATCTCTATCTTATTGGCATCCATCGCCACCCCGAAGGCGTATTTGTTCACCTTCTCCCTGAGTTCGGTAATCCTCTCGGTCATATAGGGGAAAAGGACAATATCGTGGGGGTCTTTCATTCCGCATACACCTCCGCCAACCGCTCCACACTGCTCTTAGTGATTACCAGGTGGTCGTGGCTGGCGATATCGTAAACATTGAGCCTGCCAACCGCCAAAGCATCCACATTGGGGATGTTGTTAGTTGATGCGAAAACATTTGGCTGAAAGCCCTCCACCACAAAGAGAATATTCCCCTCCACCTTCAAATCCCCCATCAGCTTGACCACCCGCTTAGTCTTATACTCCTCCATCTCAAAGTTATCCAATATGGTCATCTTTTTGCCACGGGTGCGGTTGGACAATACGGAGAATAACGCCGCCCGGCGAACCTTCTTGGGGATGTGCTTGATATACTTTCTCGGTTTGGGACCGAAGGTTACTCCCCCACCACGCCATATCGGAGAACGAATGGAACCGTGCCTCGCCCGTCCGGTTCCCTTCTGGCGCCAGGGCTTGCGCCCCCCACCCCTGACCTCCGAGCGGTCTTTGGTGGAGGCACTTCCCGCCCGCCTGTTGGACAAAAGCGCTACCACCACCTCGTGGACCAGCTCGGGGCGCTCCTCGACGGAGAAGACTTTCTCCGGCAACTCCATCTCCCCTACTTTATTTCCGCTACTGTCCACGACATCGTATTTCATCTAAACCGTCCGCTATTACACAAGGTAAGGTTTCAACGCAAATCTCACCTTTTATTTGGGATTTCCCCAAATTCACCCATACAAACCGAACTATACCAATTTACCACTCCCCACAAGTCTTCTTTTCAATGAGTTACATTTCCAGAGTTGCGAACACCTGTGGGGGAGGGAAAGAGGCGAATACTAACACAAAAAAAATTACCTGTCAAAGGTTTTTTTCAAATTGCGGTCTTCAGGCTCCCACTTTGTATATCTCCAGTATACCCCCAGCCGCCCCGGGTATCGCCCCCCGCACCAAAATCAGCCCGCGGTCTCCGTCCACCTTCACCACTTCCAGATTGCGGACGGTCACCCACTCATCGCCCATGTGCCCGGGCATGGTCTTACCCTTGAATACTTTGCTGGGAGACGCCGAGGCGCCGATGGAGCCGGGTGCCCGATGGAACATAGAACCGTGAGTCATTCTACCCCCCCGCCAGCCGTGCCGTTTTACCCCACCTGCAAAACCCTTCCCCTTGGAACGACCTCTTACATTTACCCTCTGACCCGCCTCAAAGATACCCTCACACTTTATTTCCTGCCCCAGTTCGTAACCCTCAACCGATTGGCGAAACTCACGAAGTACCCGCTTTGGGGAAATCTGGGACTTTGCCAGATGGCCCAGTTGGGGCTTGGTCAGAATCTTCTCCCGAACATCTTCGTAAGCCAACTGCAGGGCTTTATAACCGTCTTTCTCCTCGGTCTTTATCTGGGTGATGAAACAGGGACCGACGGCTATCACTGTTACCGGAACCACCCGCCCCTCATCATCAAATATCTGGGTCATGCCCAGTTTCTTTCCGATCAATCCAGCACTCATAGTTCACAGCCGTTGTTGGCGTTTATTTTTTCGGTTAAAAATCAAACTGCACCCAAGCTTCTACTACAATTTTATCTCCACATCCACACCCGCCGGGAGCTGGAGACGCATCAGGGCGTCTATAGTCTCCGGGGTGGGCTCGTGAATCTCCAGCATGCGCTTATGGGTGCGAATCTCAAATTGCTCCCGAGACTTCTTGTCCACGAACGGTGACCGCAGAACGGTGAATCTATTTATCCTGGTGGGCAGAGGAATCGGTCCGGAGACCCGAGCCCCGGTTCTCTCCGTGGTAGCCACTATCTCCTTCGTTGAGCGGTCCAGGAGTCGGTGGTCAAAAGCCCTCAGGCGAATCCTTATTTTCTGTGCTGCCATCTATTTATCATCCCCTCACCACTCAATCAATTAAATCCGCGACCACGCCGGCTCCTACGGTCCGCCCACCCTCACGGATGGCGAAGCGCAGCTCCTTCTCCAACGCTATCGGCGTGATCAGCTCAACCTCTATGCTCACATTGTC